>NZ_JANLNV010000001.1 GCF_025465935.1 Pseudomonas sp. 7P_10.2_Bac1
CCCCCCCCCCCCCAAAAAAAAAAAAAAAAAAACCCCCCCCCCCCCCCCGCGCTCCTAAAGGATTGACCGGTAAATGCATGACTCAGCTCACCCTCACCAAACTCGCCTGGACGCCTCTGGGCCACGGCCATTGTCATCACCAGTTCGAGCTGCGTGATGCCAATCTGCACGTTGCAGCCGGTGAATTTGTGGGGTTGATCGGGCCAAACGGTAGCGGTAAAACCAGCCTGTTGCGCTGCGCTTATCGCTTCAGCAAACCCGAATCAGGTGAGGTTCACCTCGGCCCGCACAACCTGTGGCAACAGTCACCACGCTGGTGCGCCCAGCGCATCGCGGTGGTCCTGCAAGAATTCCCCGACGCCTTTGGCCTGACCGTTGATGAAGTGGTCGCCATGGGCCGTACCCCGCACAAAGGCCTGTTCGACGGCGATACCGAAACCGACCGCGATCTGGCGAAAAAAGCACTCGAATCCGTGGGTCTGCACGGCTTTGAAGACCATGCCTTCGCCACCCTGTCCGGCGGTGAAAAACAACGCGTGATCCTGGCCCGCGCCCTGACCCAGCAACCGGACCTGCTGATCCTCGACGAACCGACCAACCACCTCGACCCGCGCTATCAACTGGAGTTGCTGCAACTGGTCAAGCGTCTACAGATCGGCACCCTGGCCAGTATCCACGACCTCAACCTGGCGGCGGCCTTCTGCGACCGGCTGTACGTGATCAATCACGGCAAGATCATCGCCAGCGGCACGCCACGGGAGGTGCTAACTGTTGAATTATTACGCAACGTATTCGGCGTAGACGCGCTGGTCGACGACCATCCACTGTCCGGCTACCCCCGCATTACCTGGATAACCCAACCATGAAGCTGATCCGTCTTGCCCTGTGCCTGAGTGCTGTCCTGGGTGTGCAACTGGCCCACGCCGACGCCACCCGATACCCGCTGACAATTAAAAGCTGCAACCGCGACGTGACCTTCAACGAAGCGCCCAAGCATGCCGTCAGCCATGACATCAACATGACCCAAATGATGCTCGCCCTGGGCCTCAAGCCGCACATGGCCGGGTACAGCGGGATCAGTGGCTGGAAGTCGGTAACGCCTGAAATGAAGGCCATTCTCGACGGCCTGCCCGAGCTGGCCAGCAAGTACCCGTCGGTTGAGACCCTGCTCAACGCCAACGTCGATTTCTTCTTCGCCGGTTGGGATTACGGCATGCGCGTGGGCGGTGACCTCACGCCGCAGACCCTGACCCCGCTGGGCATCAACGTGTATGAGCTGACCGAGTCCTGCGCGTTTGTGATGAAGCGCCCTGCGGCGAGCATGGAAGACACCTACAACGACCTGCGCAATCTCGGCAAAATCTTCGATGTGCAAGAGCGCGCCAACGCGCTGATCGCCCAGATACAGCAAAAAATCGCCGACGTGCAAAAGACCCTGCCCGCCACCAAGCCCCGGGTGTTCCTGTATGACAGCGGCGAAGACCGGGCCATGACATCAGGCAAGCTGGGCATCCCCCACGCACTGATTGAAGCAGCAGGCGGCGATGACATCCTCAGCGACATCGAGGCCAGCTGGACCCGCGTCAACTGGGAAACCGTGGTCGAGCGCAACCCCGAGGTCATCGTGATCGTCGACTACAGCGAAGTCACCGCCGAGCAAAAGCAGCGCTTCCTCGAAACTAACCCTGCGCTGCAATCGGTGGACGCCATCAAAAATAAACGCTTTATCGTCATCCCCTACGTGCAAGCCACACCAGGCATCGACAACGTGCTGGCCATTGAAACCCTGGCCAAAGGGTTCCACCCACAATGATGGCTCGCCGCTACGCCCTGCTCTTGATGGCCCTTGGCGCCCTGCTGCTGGTGTCGTGCGTGGTGTCGCTGGGCTTTGGCCCGGCGCGGGTGCCGGTGGACGTGGTGTGGCACATTCTGCTGAACAAGGTGTTCGGCATCGGCGAGGTGAGCTGGAGCGCCGGTCAGGAACATATCGTGTGGCTGATCCGCGTGCCGCGCATGTTGCTCGGAGCGCTGGTGGGAGCGGGCCTGGCGTTGATCGGTGCCGTGTTGCAAGCCGTGACCCGCAACCCGCTGGCCGACCCGCATTTGCTCGGCGTCACCAGCGGCGCCACCTTGGGTGCGGTGATTGTGGTGCTGCACGTGGGCGAAATCGTCGGCCTGCTGACCTTACCGATTGCCGCCTTTATCGGCGCCCTGCTGAGCATGCTGCTGGTGCTGATCATCGCCAGCCGCCAAGGGCGCCTGGACAGTGACCGCCTGCTGCTGTGCGGCGTGGCGGTGTCGTTCGTGATGATGGCCGTGGCCAATACCTTGCTGTTCATGGGCGACCATCGCGCCAGCTCCGCCGTGCTGTTCTGGATGCTCGGCGGCCTTGGCCTGGCGCGTTGGGAACTGCTGGCGGTTCCCAGCGCCGTGGTGATGCTGGGGTTGTTACTGCTACTGGGCATGGCGCGCCCGTTGAACGCCTTGATGGCGGGCGAACAAACCGCCGTGACCCTGGGCCTGAACGCACGCAATGTGCGCCTCAAGGTGTTTTTGATCGCCTCACTGATGACCGGCGTACTGGTGGCCATCAGCGGTTCCATCGGCTTTGTCGGCCTCATGATCCCGCACATCGCCCGCCGCCTGGTGGGCGCAGAACATCGGCGCCTGTTGCCGGTGTCGGCCCTGTTGGGCAGCGTGTTTCTGGTGTGGGTCGACGTGGCCGCCCGCACCCTGATCGCCCCCGAAGACCTGCCCATCGGCGTGGCGACGGCGGCCATCGGTGGCTTGTTCTTCATTGGCTTGATGCGCAAACGCTAAACATCGCGCAACGTCCCTGCCTGAAGGTCTGCTGACGTAGCTATTGAGTTATCAAGTGGCCCTGAAAACATCACAGCTCGTCACGTTCCGGGCCTGAGCGCCACGGGGGCAGCGCACCGGCCCAATCGAAGGCATCGTCAGGTATCGGCTCAAACACCGGATCAAAGAGGCGCCCGGATTCCGGCCAGGTTTTACTGGTAATGAGCACATACAGATTGCCCGAGGCCGAGATCTCCTTGAGCATTTGCTCGGTCCTCTTGCTGGTGCTGGTGGCATGCGACCGCTCTTCAAAATAAGCCTGCGATGTACTCAAAAGCCCATACGAACGACCACACAGCGTGTCTGTCGCTTCGGTGTTACCCACACCTTGGTACAACAACAACGCGCCATCATCGGTGGACACATACGCATTAGCGTAGGTGATGGTTCGGGGCAAATTGGCCGACATCTCATCCTGCACACGTTCGGCATAACAGAGATCGGTGGGCCAAGGCGTATTTTTCAGCCGCGCCGTTTCCCCCACGCTGCTCGCCTTGACGGCCCTCATATCACGGGAGAAATGCAAGCGCCGCACTTGATAGCCGGACGGAAACGTCGGGCCGTGCCAGCGCTCCTGCGGCCTGTTGCGGTGAGTCCTCAACACCTGCTCCGCGACATTGGCAAACAGGCTGCTGCTCACCTCCGGCTCCAGTGCCACATGGGAGTCCGTGGTCGAGTGGCTCAGCACACCGCTCATGACGTTGAAGGTATGTGGGGTCTTGAGTTGGCGATGGACATAACGCGCCGCATCGTCAGCAAACGCAAACACCGGGGACAATGCGTACTGGATGGGATTAATGAGCATCTGCTCCTGCACATACGGTTGCCACGTCACAGACACCGGGCCCACGTTACGCCACACATCACTGACATTTAACACGCTCAAGTCACCGCTTGCCGCGACTTTGCGTATGTAGCTCACAGCGGTGAGGTCCAGCTTGGCCAGCTTGTCGAGCATCCCCTGGCCACCGTCGCGAAAGATATCCAGCCCCAGTACTTTTGGGATACTGCTCGGCACATAACTCAACAGGGCACCGGAGGCCGTTGAGAAGTAGACCGGCGGATTGAGCGCCAGCGGGTATCGCAGGTCCTTGATCGTCGATAGCGTCACCAGCGCAGTGGCAATATCGCCAGGCGAGAGGAAGTCCTGATACACCGCGTCCGTTTCCAGCACCCGCTCTTTTTTAGCCGCGCCAAGGTACATCGCACACAGATGGAACCCCTCAGGCAAAACGTAGGATGAAGTCGAGCTCAAGTAAGGGAATATTCGCTGCAGGCTGATGTACCCATTTGTCACCGGCAGGGTCGCAACATACTCTTCGCCCACGTCACTTTTGAGCACAAAGCCGTACTGCACTTTGTCGCGCTCCCCCATTTGGCGGTGGGCAAACCGAACGGCATCCCGCTCTTGGGTAAAAATCGGACCGCACGCCGGTTGCACCATGGCATCGGACGATGCCGGAGCAGGTCGTGGAAACTTCGTGTCGCCCTTGATCACGCCTTTGGGGCCCCACACCTTGCTGGGCTCAACCACCTGCAAATCTCCAGAGCGCGCGACCTCGGTGATAAAGGCATTAACCTTGAGATCGCCAGAGAACAACGACAACTCTGTGGCACTGCGATGGACTTTTTCGGGGCTGTTTGCAGGCGGTTTTACCTGCGCTAACAGAAGACGCTCTGCCTCTGAGCCACTGGGCGAATACTTAATCAGTGAGCCGTCCTCGCACGACAGATAGCGGACGGGATACTGCGCCCGATTTTCAATGGCAATGCTCAGTTCGTGCGGCGTAAACATGGCGCGATAGAGCAGATTTTCGCTATCGGTCCAGGTGCTTTGAAGCGTACTGGCACGGTGCGTGAAATAGACCCCGGCCACCGCGCATCCCCACGGGGCAAGCGCTGCCATGGGCCGGGGCAGTACAAGATCGGCATCAAAGAACTCGGTTTCGGCCCTCACTGGCTCAGTGATAAAAAAACGTTGATCCGCACGCTTGTAAATCAGCCCGCCTGACACGACGACGTGTCGCCTTTTAATTTTTTTATGGGCATATCGAGCGGCATCATCGGCCGAGTTAAACAGCGGGCTGTGCGTTCGGCGCTGGAATTTTCGATAAGCTTTCCACTGGCCGGTCACCGGGCCAGGCGGGCCCCACAGATCACTGCCGTACACCACCTTCATTTGCCCGGCACGGGCCAGCCCACGAATGTATTCGGCAGGGCTCACATGCCCGGCCAGGACATCGCGTGTCATCTGCAGATCTTGGCTGCCGACCGCTAAGTCGAGGTACTTGGTCTCCTCGATTGATAACAGCGAGTTGTACTGCACCAGCGCACCGTCGCGGGTTGCAATAAAAATCGGTAATGCCGCAGCCTGCGGGCTCGATCGGGCCATCCTCGCCATGCTCAAGGCGCCCGCCATTGGTTCAGGAGGAATAAAGCTCTTGAAAATCCTCTGTTCATCCGCCGGCACCTGGCTGGGGTCATAGTAGGTGGCGCAGCCGTAATAGATGCCGAAAATGCTGAACTCAGGGTCTATGTAATAAGAGAAAGCACCGGCACTGTGCTTCTGGAAAATATGGTCCATGGGCGACTTGAAGTCTTTGCCCACCACGGGTTCGGTGATCACATATTCGTTTTTGGTCAGGTGTTTGAGTATCAGCCCGTATTGATGCTCAGTAATAGAAAGCACACGTTGACGCATGTACCGCAACACCCCATTAAGGCTTGAAAACACTGAGCTGTAGGCGGGAATGCTGAGCACTTTCTCAGGCAGGTCCAACCTCGCTGCCGTCGAATAAATCTTGAAGCCTTGATCTACCTTGCCGATTTTGCCGCCCCATATTTCGCTGGTTTGCAACACCGTCAATTGACCGATGCTGGCCACCTTCAAAATATAGTCCTGCATATTCGTGACCGGGTAAGGCGTATTGGGGTCGGTCAAGTTCGTGAGTTTCGGGTAATAGTCAGACTCTTCCTTAGAGCCGCTACTGACATACTTGATCAGCGAACCGTTAAGACCCGACAAATAATGGGTTCTCGTGAAGAAGCTGTGCTGGATCGTAAAAGCGATATCACCCGGTGAAAAAAAGCTCAGCGCGGTCACTGCATCTTCTTTGCTCCAGCCGGTGAAGTAGTCCTTGATCTCTGCAAAGTTAAGCGGGTGCGAATGGTAGAACCCCAAGCACGTAAATCCCGCAGGCGTAATGAAATGCCCGCGCGCATCGGTGGACAACACCTTCTCAGGCTCGAAAAAGCGGCTCTGCCCCTTAATGGGCTTGGTAGCGTAATACTTGCCTTTGGTACTGCGTAAAATCACGCCACCGTATTCAACGTCACGTTGATCACCGATCAAGTCATGGGCGTAACGGGCCGCATCATCGGCCGTCAGAAAGGCGGGGCTCAGTTCAGGTAATGGCACAGAAGCGGCCTGCACGCTGCGCGCTACTCGTTTGCTTATAAAGTCGATCATTTCGATTTTCCTGTTCAAACCCTGGACCGTGGCAACGAGGTCACGGCCAACACAGCCACGCTGCGTCCCCTCATTTTCAGCAACGCCCCAAACCTGCTGGTGGTATTTAGTTACCGAGCCAGCACCAAGACCGGGCATACCCGGGCACACCTGGCGCCAACCGCCCCATCTTGATGCGCACACCCCCCGCCTGACGCCCCAAAACCCTGCACTAGACGCTTTGCACCATTTCGGCACAGACCTTGCAAAAACCCTCTCAGTGTTCGTATCGACCCCTTAAAACAACGAGACATCTGGAGATCGGCCCATGAAGCGTCGTAGTTTGATCAAAGCGTTCACCCTCTCGGCATCCATTGCTGCCATGGGCCTGAGCTGGACGGTGCAAGCTGCCGAAACCATCAAGGTCGGCATCCTGCATTCGTTGTCCGGGACCATGGCGATCTCTGAAACCTCGCTCAAAGACATGGCCTTGATGACCATCGACGAGATCAACGCCAAGGGCGGAGTCAACGGCAAGATGCTTGAGCCGGTGGTCGTCGACCCGGCGTCCAACTGGCCACTGTTCGCTGAGAAAGCCCGCCAGTTGCTGACCCAGGACAAAGTCGCGGTGGTGTTCGGCTGCTGGACTTCGGTGTCGCGCAAGTCGGTACTGCCGGTGTTTGAAGAGCTCAACGGCTTGCTGTTCTACCCGGTGCAATACGAAGGCGAAGAAATGTCGCCCAACGTGTTCTACACCGGTGCAGCGCCTAACCAGCAAGCGATCCCGGCGGTTGAGTATCTGATGAGCGAAGATGGCGGCGGCGCCAAGCGCTTCGTGCTGCTGGGCACCGACTATGTGTACCCGCGTACCACCAACAAGATCCTGCGTGCGTTCCTGCATTCCAAAGGCGTGGCCGACAAGGACATCCAAGAGGTGTACACCCCGTTTGGTCATAGCGATTACCAGACCATCGTTTCCAACATCAAAAAGTTCTCGGCCGAAGGCAAAACCGCGGTGATCTCGACTGTGAACGGCGACTCCAACGTGCCGTTCTATAAAGAGCTGGCCAACCAGGGCCTGAAAGCTACCGACGTGCCAGTGGTGGCCTTCTCGGTGGGCGAAGAAGAGCTGCGCGGCATCGACACCAAACCGCTGGTGGGCAACCTGGCCGCCTGGAACTACTTCGAGTCTGTGGATAACCCGGTCAACAAGAAATTTGTCGACGACTGGAAAGCCTACGCCAAGGCGCACAACTTGCCGGGCGCGGACAAAGCCGTGACCAACGACCCGATGGAAGCCACCTACGTGGGCATCCACATGTGGGCGCAGGCGGCGGAAAAAGCCAAGTCCACCGATGTCGATAAAGTCCGCGAAGCCATGGCCGGCCAGACCTTCGCTGCGCCGTCGGGCTACACCCTGACCATGGACAAGACCAACCACCACCTGCACAAGCCAGTGATGATCGGCGAGATTCAGGATGACGGTCAGTTCAACGTTGTGTGGCAGACCCAAGAGCCGATCCGCGCCCAGCCATGGAGCCCGTTCATTCCTGGCAATGACAAAAAACCGGATTACCCGGTGAAAAGTAACTAACCCCCGTAATTCCCTGTAGGCGCGAGCTTGCCTCGCGATCTTTTGATCTGCCTGAAAGATCGCGAGGCAAGCTCGCTCCTACAGATTGCGCAAGGCTAAAACTATGCCCACTGCCCTTTTTCGTTTTATCTGCGCACTCTTGGTGTTATTGCCATTGGCCGCTTATGCCGATGACGCCAGCGACTTCGCAGCTGCCAACAATTCCGCGCAAGCACAGCTTCTCGAAAGCTGGGCCGCGCAACCCACACCGGCTCGTGTTGAGCTGATCAACAGCCTGCAACAAGGTCAGATCACCGTCGACGGCCAAGTCAAAACCTTGCGCCTGAACAACCGCCTGCGCGGTCTGGTCGAAACCGCCCTGGCCAGCCACCAACTGCTGGCTGCCGATCCGAAGCTGCGGCTGAGTGCCGCCCAACAACTGCAAAAATCCGCCAAACCGGCGCAACTTACATTCCTCGACCAGCGACTGGCCGAAGAAACCGACAGCGATGTACACACAGCCTTGAGCCTGGCGCTGGCCAATCTGCAACTGGTCGACCCAGACCCGGCCGTGCGCTTGAGAGCCGTGCGTCTGCTCGGTGAAACCGGCGAACCGCTGGCCCGCACCCGTCTGGAAAATCTGCTGCAACCGGACGTCGAAGCCGACCAGACTGTGCGCACTGCCGCCGAAACCAGCCTGGCGCAAGTCAAACGCAAACTGCTGATCGGCGACCTGCTCGGCCAAGCCTTTAGCGGCTTGTCGCTGGGCTCGATCCTGCTGCTGGCGGCACTCGGCCTGGCCATCACCTTCGGCCTGTTGGGCGTGATCAACATGGCCCACGGTGAAATGCTGATGCTCGGCGCCTACTCCACGTATTGCGTGCAACTGCTGTTTCAGCGCTTCGCGCCCGGGGCCATCGAGTTCTACCCGTTGCTGGCCTTGCCGGTGGCGTTTTTCGTCACCGCCGCCATCGGCATGGTTCTGGAACGCACCATCATTCGCCACCTCTACGGCCGCCCGCTGGAAACCCTGCTGGCCACGTGGGGCATCAGCCTGATCCTGATCCAACTGGTACGCGTGCTGTTCGGCGCGCAGAACGTCGAAGTGGCCAACCCGGCCTGGCTCTCGGGCGGGATTCAGGTGCTGCCCAATCTGGTGCTGCCATACAACCGCCTGGTGATCATCGTGTTCGCCCTGGCCGTGGTGTTCCTGACCTGGCTGCTGCTGAACAAAACCCGCCTGGGCCTTAACGTGCGTGCGGTCACCCAGAACCGCAACATGGCCGCCTGCTGCGGCGTGCCCACCGGGCGCGTAGACATGCTCGCCTTTGGCCTGGGCTCGGGGATTGCCGGGTTGGGCGGCGTGGCCTTGAGCCAGATCGGCAACGTCGGCCCGGACCTGGGCCAGGGCTACATCATCGACTCGTTCCTGGTGGTGGTGCTGGGCGGTGTCGGCCAACTGGCAGGTACGGTGTATGCGGCTTTAGGCCTGGGCATCGCGAACAAGATTCTTGAACCACAGATCGGCGCCGTGCTCGGCAAAATCCTGATCCTGGGGCTGATCATTCTGTTTATCCAGAAGCGCCCGCAAGGTCTCTTCGCGCTTAAAGGACGGGTGATCGACTGATGAATCAGCCTCTGATGCTTACCGCCACACAAAAAGCCGGGCCTACCGTGACCGCAGTGGTCGGCGGCCTGATCCTGCTGGTGCTGCTGGCCATGCCGCTGCTTTCACTATTACCCGCCGACAGCCCGTTCCAGGTGTCGGCCTACACCCTGACGCTGGTGGGCAAAATTCTCTGTTACGCCATCGTCGCCCTAGCGCTGGACCTGGTGTGGGGTTACGCCGGATTGCTGTCACTGGGCCATGGTTTGTTCTTCGCGCTGGGCGGCTATGCCATGGGCATGTACCTGATGCGCCAGGCCTCGGGGGATGCGCTGCCGGATTTCATGACCTTTTTGTCGTGGACTGAATTGCCGTGGTACTGGGTTGGCACCGAGCACTTCTGGTGGGCGATGTGCCTGGTGGTGCTGGCGCCCGGAGTGCTGGCGCTGGTGTTCGGCTTCTTCGCCTTTCGCTCGCGGATCAAGGGCGTGTATTTCTCGATCATGACCCAGGCCCTGACCTTCGCCGGGATGCTGCTGTTTTTCCGCAACGAAACCGGTTTTGGCGGCAATAACGGCTTCACCAACTTCCGCAGCATTCTGGGCTTTGGCATCACCGAACCCGGCACCCGTGCAGTGTTGTTCCTGGCCACCGTGCTGTTGCTGGTCGCCAGCCTGTTTGTGGGCTGGCGCCTGGCGCGCAGCAAGTTCGGCCGTGTGCTGACCGCGCTGCGCGACGCAGAGAACCGCCTGATGTTCTGCGGCTATGACCCACGCGGCTTCAAGCTATTTGTCTGGGTGTTGAGCGCCGTGCTGTGCGGCTTGGCCGGGGCGCTGTATGTGCCGCAAGTGGGCATCATCAACCCCGGTGAAATGTCCCCGACCAACTCCATCGAAGCCGCCGTGTGGGTCGCTCTGGGCGGGCGCGGCACCTTGATCGGGCCGTTGCTCGGCGCAGGCGTGGTCAACGGCATGAAAAGCTGGTTCACCGTGGCCTTCCCGGAATACTGGCTGTTCTTCCTCGGTGCGCTGTTCATCGTCGTCACGCTGTACCTGCCCAAGGGCATCATCGGCCTGTTGAAGAAACGGGATGAACAATGAGGAACGTCATGCTCGAACCTGTACTCGACCCTAACATGGACGCCGGCAGCAGCCGCGAGGCCATCGGCCTGGGCAATGCTGCAGGCAAAGGCCTGAATACCCGCCACGGCACGATTCTGACCCTGGAAGACATCAGCGTCAGCTTCGACGGATTCAAGGCGCTGAACAACCTCAACCTGTACATCGGCGTGGGCGAATTGCGCTGCATCATCGGCCCGAATGGCGCCGGTAAAACCACGATGATGGACGTCATCACCGGCAAGACCCGGCCCACCGAAGGCCAGGCATGGTTTGGTGAAACCCTGGACCTGCGGCACATGAGCGAAGTGCAAATCGCCCAGGCCGGGATTGGCCGCAAGTTTCAAAAACCCACGGTTTTCGAAGCCTTGAGCGTGTTTGAAAACCTGGAGCTGGCGCAAAAAACCGACAAATCAGTGTGGGCCAGCTTGCGCGCCAAGCTCACAGGCGAGCAGAAAGACCGTATCAGCGAAGTGCTCGAGACCATCCGCCTGAGCAGCTCGGCGCAGCGCCCGGCGGGTTTGCTGTCCCACGGCCAGAAACAGTTTCTGGAAATCGGCATGCTGCTGATGCAAGACCCGCAACTGCTGTTGCTGGACGAGCCGGTGGCGGGGATGACCGACGCCGAAACCGAGTTCACCGCCGAGCTGTTCAAAAGCCTCGCGGGCAAACACTCGCTGATGGTGGTGGAGCACGACATGGGCTTTGTCGGCTCGATTGCCGACCACGTCACCGTCTTGCACCAGGGCAGCGTACTGGCCGAAGGCTCGCTGGAGCAGGTGCAGGCGGATGAACGGGTGATCGAAGTGTATCTGGGCCGCTAGATCAAATCCCCCTGTAGGAGCCAGCTGCCTCGCGATCTTTTAGAAGGTCAAAAGATCGCGAGACAAGCTCGCTCCTACAAAGGAATGAAGGAATCTGAACATGCTTCAAGTCGAAAAGCTGCACCAGTTCTACGGCGGCAGTCACATCCTGCGCGGCCTGTCGTTTGAGGTCAAAGTGGGCGAAGTCACCTGCCTGCTGGGGCGAAACGGCGTGGGCAAAACCACACTGCTCAAGTGCCTGATGGGCTTGCTGCCCGTCAAGGAAGGCGAGGTGAAATGGGAAGGCAAACCCATCACCACGCTCAAACCGCACCAGCGAGTGCATGCAGGCATTGCCTACGTGCCTCAGGGCCGGGAGATTTTCGGACGCCTGACAGTGGAAGAAAACCTGCTGATGGGCCTGTCGCGCTTCCCCGGCTCCGAAGCCCGCGAAGTCCCGGCCTTTATCTACGAATTGTTCCCGGTATTGCTGCAAATGAAGCACCGGCGCGGCGGCGATTTGTCCGGTGGTCAGCAACAACAACTGGCCATTGGTCGCGCATTGGCCAGCCGCCCGCGCCTGCTGATCCTCGATGAGCCCACCGAAGGCATTCAGCCCTCGGTCATCAAAGAGATCGGCGCGGTGATCAAAATGCTCGCGGCACGCGGCGACATGGCGATTTTGCTGGTGGAACAGTTCTACGATTTCGCCGAAGAACTGGCCGATCAATACCTGGTGATGTCTCGGGGGGAAATCATTCAGCAAGGCCAAGGTGAAAATATGCAAACAGAAGGTGTGCGCGGGCTGGTGACGATTTAATCTGTCACTCTTTCTGGGTAAAAAGTCCTACATATGAACTTGCCTGCCAACACCGCGCTGTTCACCCCCAGCTGGCATGCTGAGCTGGCGCTGGGTTATGGGCGTTTTGGCGACAGCACGCGCCCGACCCTGCGCCGCCACCTTGGCCCATTGCGGGTGCAAAAGCACCTGTACGCTGAAGGCCCCGAAGTGTGCCAGCACATCATCGTCCACCCGCCCGGCGGCATTGCAGGTGGCGACCGGCTCGACATCAGCGCCAGCGTCGGCCCTGACGCCTGGGCGCAACTGACCAGCCCCGGCGCGGCCAAGTGGTATCGCGCGGCGGGCCCGGCCTACCAGACCGTCGAACTCAAAGTCGCTGCCGGGGCGACCCTCGAATGGCTGCCCCAAGAAACCATCGTCTTCAGCGCAGCCCAGGCCGAAATCAGCACGCGTATTGAACTTGAAGGCGATGCGCGGCTGTTTTACTGGGATATGGTGGCGTTGGGCCGCATGGCCAGTGGCGAGCGGTTTGAGCGCGGGCATTTTCAATCACACCTGGATATTCGCCGCGACGGCCAATTGCTCTGGCATGAGCGTCAGCGCATTGTCGGCGACGATGGTCTGCTGGACTCGCCGATTGGTCTGGACGGTAACCCGGTCTTTGCCACGTTCTTGGTGACCGGTGAGATCAGCGCTGAACTGCTGGACACCTGCCGCAGCTTGCCGAACCCGGTGCGCGGGGATTTGACCCAATTGCCGGGTTTGCTGGTGGCCCGTTGCCTGGCCGCTGAAGCCTTGCAGGCGCGGGGCTGGTTGATTGAATTATGGCGCTTGCTGCGCCCGGCACTGCTGGGCCGCGAGGCGCTCGCACCGAGGATTTGGAGTACCTGAAGAGCCCTCACCCCAACCCTCTCCCGGAGGGAGAGGGAGCTGATTTGTGTTATGGCGCAGATCTGCTTTTGCTTTTAGTCCCCTCTCCCTCCGGGAGAGGGTTAGGGTGAGGGGCTTTGGATCTTGAAAACCCAACACCATTTTTAACTGCCGAACACGGACCCACCATGGACCTGACACCACGCGAAAAAGACAAGATGATGATCTTCACCGCCGGTCTGCTGGCCGAGCGTCGCTTGGCCCGCGGCGTGAAACTCAATTACCCGGAAACCATCGCGTATATCTCGGCAGCCCTGCTCGAAGGCGCCCGCGATGGCCGTACAGTCGCGGAGTTGATGCACTACGGCACCACCCTGCTCTCTCGCGATCAGGTGATGGAAGGCATCCCGGAAATGATCCCCGACATCCAGATCGAAGCCACCTTCCCGGACGGCACCAAGCTGGTCACTGTCCACCAACCCATCGCCTGAGGCCGCATCATGTCTTACGTCATTCGTGATGCTGTCCCGGCCGATCTGCCGGCGATTCGCGAAATCTACAACGACGCGGTGCTCAACACGCTGGCGATCTGGAACGAACACACCGTCGACCTCGATAACCGCCAGCAATGGTTCAACGCTCGCCAGGCGCAGGGCTACCCGATCCTGGTGATCGTTGACGACGCCGATGTGGCCCTGGGCTATGCCTCGTTTGGTGACTGGCGGCCCTTCGAGGGCTTTCGCCATACCGTCGAACACTCGGTGTACATCCACCCCGAACAACGCGGTAAACGCCTCGGCCCGCTACTGCTGGCCGAACTGATCAAGCGCGCCCGCGCCTGCAATAAGCACGTGATGGTCGCGGCCATCGAAAGCGGCAATGCGGCGTCAATTCATGTGCATAAACAGCTGGGCTTCGTCACCAGCGGACGCATGCCGCAAGTGGGTATCAAGTTTGGCAACTGGCTCGATTTGACCTTTATGCAACTGATGCTCAACCCCGGCGCGCTGCCACCCAAGGAATGCACCCAATGAACGCTGAACAGGTGATTCAAGTCACCGCGCACACCCTGGCGCAGTACCGTGAAGGTTTGATCGTGCTGTTGCTCGATGCCGTGAAGCATGGCGCTTCGGTCGGTTTCATGGACGATGTGGATCAGGCCCAAGCCAATCGCTACTTCGACGAGGTTCACGCACAACTGGCCCAAGGCACCTTGCTGCTATGGGTGCTGGTTGAAAACCAACGCGTGCTGGCCAGTGTGCAATTGGCGTTGTGCCAGCGGGCCAACGGCCTGAACCGGGCCGAAGTGCAAAAGCTGCTGGTGCTCAACGAAGCGCGGCGTCGTGGCCTGGGCCAGGTGCTGATCCATGCGCTGGAACAAGGCGCACGCGAGCAAAAACGCGGCCTGCTGCACCTCGACACCGAGGCGGGCTCACCCGCCGAGAACTTCTACAGCGCGCTGGGCTACACCCGCGTCGGGGAACTGCCCAACTACTGTCAAAGCCCAAATGGCGCGTACACCCCCACGGCCATCTACTACAAAACCTTGAGTGAACCGCAATGATTCCAGGCGAATACCGGATTGAAGCGGGCGAGATCGAACTCAACGTCGGTCGTCGCACCCACACCCTGAGCGTGTCCAACCGAGGCGACCGACCGATTCAGGTCGGCTCGCACTATCACTTTTTCGAGACCAATGACGCGCTGATGTTTGAGCGTGGCGAGAGCCGTGGCATGCGCCTCAACATTCCGGCAGGCACAGCGGTGCGCTTCGAGCCCGGGCAAACCCGCGAAGTGGAACTGGTGGAACTGGCCGGGCTGCGTCGCGTGTTCGGCTTTGCCGGACGAGTGATGGGAAATCTGGATTAACCGCTCTTCACCCCTGTAGGAGCGAGCTTGCCTCGCGATCTTTTGATCTTCCAAAAGATCGCGAGGCTCCTACAGGTTCGGTCTAACTGTCTTAGGAACGTGCAATGAAAATTTCCCGCCAGGCTTATGCCGACATGTTCGGTCCTACTGTGGGTGACAAGGTTCGATTGGCCGACACCGAACTGTGGATCGAGGTCGAACAGGACTTCACCACTTACGGTGAAGAAGTGAAGTTCGGCGGCGGCAAGGTGATTCGTGATGGCATGGGCCAGAGCCAATTGCTCGCCGCTGAAGTGGTCGACACGCTGATCACCAACGCGCTGATCATCGACCACTGGGGTATCGTCAAAGCCGATGTAGGCCTTAAAGACGGCCGTATCCACAGCATTGGCAAAGCCGGTAACCCGGACGTCCAGCCCAACGTGACCATCGCCATTGGCGCCAGCACCGAAGTGATCGCCGGTGAAGGCATGATCCTTACCGCCGGTGGCATCGACACCCACATCCACTTCATCTGCCCGCAACAGATCGATGAAGCGCT
Source organism: Pseudomonas sp. 7P_10.2_Bac1 (assembly GCF_025465935.1). Lineage (GTDB taxonomy): Bacteria > Pseudomonadota > Gammaproteobacteria > Pseudomonadales > Pseudomonadaceae > Aquipseudomonas. The sequence continues at coordinate 15,490 of NZ_JANLNV010000001.1, forward strand.
GAACAGCGGCGTGACCACCATGATCGGTGGCGGCACCGGCCCTGCTACAGGCTCCAACGCCACCACCTGCACCTCCGGCCCGTGGCACATGGCGCGCATGCTCCAGGCCGCCGACGCGTTCCCGATCAACATGGGTTTTACCGGCAAAGGCAACGCCAGCCTGGCGCAACCGCTGATCGAGCAGGTCGAAGCCGGAGCCATCGGTCTCAAACTGCACGAAGACTGGGGCACCACGCCCGCGTCCATCGATACCTGCCTCAGCGTTGCGGACCAGTATGACGTGCAAGTGGCGATTCACAGCGACACGCTGAACGAGTCCGGCTTTGTCGAGACCACCCTGGCGGCGTTCAAGGGCCGCACCATCCACACCTATCACACCGAAGGCGCGGGCGGCGGGCATGCACCCGACATTATCAAGGCTTGCGGCCTGACCAACGTGCTGCCGAGTTCAACCAACCCGACCCGGCCATTTACCCGCAACACCATCGACGAACACCTCGACATGCTGATGGTCTGCCATCACCTGGACCCGAGCATTGCCGAGGACGTGGCCTTCGCTGAAAGCCGCATCCGCCGCGAAACCATTGCCGCCGAAGACATCCTGCACGACCTTGGCGCGTTCTCGATGATCAGCTCCGACAGCCAGGCCATGGGCCGTGTGGGCGAAGTGATCACGCGCACCTGGCAAACCGCCGACAAGATGAAGAAACAGCGCGGCCCGCTGCCGGAAGACGCTCCTGGCAACGACAACTTCCGCGCCAAGCGCTACATCGCCAAATACACCATCAACCCGGCCATCACCCACGGCATCAGCCATGAAGTGGGGTCGATTGAAGTGGGCAAATGGGCTGATCTGGTGCTATGGCGCCCGGCGTTTTTTGGGGTCAAACCAACGTTGATCCTAAAAGGCGGGGCCATTGCGTCGAGCCTGATGGGCGACGCCAACGGCTCGATTCCAACGCCGCAACCGGTCCACTATCGCCCCATGTTCGCCAGCTACGGCGGCTCCCGCCACGCCACCAGCCTGACCTTTATCAGCCAAGCCGCCGCCGAGGCCGGGGTGCCCGAAAAGCTGGGGCTGAAAAAGCAGATTGGCGTGGTCAAAGGCTGCCGCGATGTCCAGAAAACCCACCTGATTCACAACGGCTACCTGCCCCACATCGACGTCGACCCGCAGACTTATCAGGTCAAGGCCGACGGCGTGTTGCTGTGGTGCGAGCCGGCCGATGTTCTGCCGATGGCACAACGCTATTTCCTGTTTTAATCGCCATGTGCCCCCACACCCGTAGGCGTGGTGGGCAATACACCCTGTAGGAGCGAGTGTGCTCTTACAGGGTTAGAGGCACTTACTCCGCTACAAACCGGCCCAGTTGCTGCTTCAAGCGACGGTTTTCCGAGCGCAGTTGCTGCACCTCTTCCAGCAGTTCCAGCGCCAGGGCGACGCCTTCCCACTCCATCTCCAGATCCTTGTGCAACTTGGCCGCGCGTTTTGCCACGACCAGTTCATAGTCTTCAAAACGCCACACGTCCGGCGTGCGGCCCTGAGGTTCGATAATTCCGTGTTCGACAATCTCTATCACGTAAGTGGCCGGGATATTGGCCTCTTCGCAGAACCTTTCCATGTCCAGCTGAACGATCAGGGTGCTGCTCATGATCACTTACTCCATTGGGCTCTCGGGTCGAATGCTGCTTTGTCGGCGAGTTGCTGCCACAGGGCTTTAGCCGCCTCGTCGCTCTCTTTAGGCATGACCACTTTCAATTGGGCATACAAATCACCACGCTGGCCTTTCTTGTCCGCCAGACCGTGGCCCTTAATACGCATACGCTGACCGTTCTGGCTGTCCGGACGAATGGTCAGGTTCAGCTTGCTGGTCAGGGTCGGCACGGCGACCTTGGTACCCAAAACAGCTTCCCACGGTGCCACCGGCACGGTGATGACCAGGTCGTGACCTTCCACGTCGAACTTGGGGTGCGGCGCAAAACGAATGATCAGGTATAGATCACCATTGGCCCCGCCGCCCATGCCAGGGCCGCCCTGACCTTTAAGGCGAATACGCTCGCCGTCGGTCACGCCCGCCGGGATCTTCACGTTCAGGTTCTTGCTCACGCCGCCAATCTGGAAGCTGATCGGCTTGGACTCGCCAGACAGGGTTTCTTCAAGGAAGATCGGCAATTCCATCTCGACATCCTGCCCGCGACGGCCTGCACTGCGGCCGGACTGGCCACCAAAACCGGCTCCGCGCGACCCGAAGATCGAACTGAAGAAGTCCGAGAAATCGCCCTGATCCTCGAAGCCACCACCGGCATGGCCCTGCCAGCCCGGTGGGCCCTGGAACGGCTGGCCATGCTGGCCGTATTTACGAATTTCATCGTATTCGGCACGTTTATCGGCGCTTTTCAGCGCTTCATATGCCTCGTTGACGTCCTTGAATTTCTCTTCGGCATCCTTTTCCTTGCTGACATCCGGGTGATATTTGCGCGCCAGCTTGCGGTAGGCGGTCTTGATCGCCTTATCGTCAGCCGTGGGCTCGACACCCAGGATCTTGTAATAGTCTTTGAAGTCCATGTAAGGCTCACCATCCGTTATCAAAATCGCGCCGCACAATGCTCCAGAATCCTCTGGTCAACCGGCCTGTCTATTGACCCGTCTCAACCTTGTGACTGAACAGCGCAGCGAAAGTTTATCGGCAGCCTACACGCTGCCACGCCAATGTCTGAAAGTTTGGGGATGAAGGATAGTCTTTCAAGTGGATTAAAACCTGCGAATTAAAGAATCCACGTACTTCGATTCTGTCAGCGTCTGACATACACTGCGCGGCCGTTTTTTAACCGGAACTCGAAAGACATGAAAAGCGCCTCTCCAGCCCGTGCCTGCGGCATCGACTTCGGCACCTCCAACTCCACCGTCGGCTGGTTGCGCCCCGGCGTGGAAACCCTCATTGCGCTGGAGGACGACAAGATCACCCTGCCTTCGGTGGTGTTCTTCAATATGGAAGAACGCCGCCCGGTGTATGGCCGTCTGGCGCTGCACGAGTACCTGGAAGGCTACGAAGGCCGCCTGATGCGCTCGCTCAAGAGCCTGCTGGGTTCCAAGCTGATCAAGCACGACACCAGCGTGTTGGGCACGGCCATGCCGTTCAAGGACTTGCTGGGGCTGTTTATCGGCCAGCTTAAAAAGCGCGCCGAGGCAACCGCCGGTCGTGAATTCGAAGAAGTGGTGCTGGGCCGCCCAGTGTACTTCGTCGACGAAGACCCGCTGGCCGACCAGGACGCCGAAAACACCCTGGCCGAAGTGGCCCGCGCTGTGGGCTTCAAGGAAGTCTCGTTCCAGTACGAGCCGATCGCTGCCGCTTTCGACTACGAGTCGACCATCGAGCGCGAAGAGCTGGTACTGATTGTCGACATCGGCGGCGGTACGTCCGACTTCTCGCTGGTGCGTCTGTCACCTGAGCGTCGTGGCCTGGACAACCGCCAGGACGACATCCTGGCCACCGGCGGTGTGCACGTGGGCGGGACTGACTTCGACAAACAACTGAGCCTGCAAGGCGTGATGCCGCTGTTCGGCTACGGCAGCCGCATGAAAAGCGGCGCATACATGCCCACCAGCCACCACATGAACCTGGCGACCTGGCACACCATCAACTCGGTGTACTCGCAAAAATCCCAGTTGGCGCTGGGCAGCATGCGCTACGACATCGAAGACACCGGCGGCATCGACCGCCTGTTCAAGTTGATCGAACAGCGTGCCGGTCACTGGTTGGCGATGGAAATCGAAGAAACCAAAATCGAACTGACCCACAGCGACAGCCGCCATGTGCCGCTGGACCGCATCGAAGCAGGCCTGAACGTCGACCTGAGCCGCGCCCTGTTCGAGGCCGCCATCGACGGCCAGTTAGAGCGTATCCGCAACAGCGTGACGCAATTGCTGGCCAATGCCGGGGTCGGCGTTGAACAGGTCAACACCGTGTTCTTCACCGGGGGTTCGAGCGGCATTCCAGCCTTGCGCCAGAGCGTCTCGGCCATGTTGCCCAATGCACGCCATGTTGAAGGCAACATCTTCGGCAGCATCGGCAGTGGTTTGGCGATTGAAGCTAAAAAGCGGTATGGGTGACGGGGCCTTCAACCTGTAGGAGCTTGCCTCGCGATCTGTTCAAAGATCAAAAGATCGCGAGACAAGCTCGCTCCTACAGAGATTCAGACGAGCTCCAGCTGCTTCAATTCGCTCTTCAGATACGCGTAGTAAATCGGCCCGGCTACCACGCCGGGCAGGCCGAAGGCGGCTTCAAACACCAGCATCGCCAGCAACAATTCCCACGATTTGGCACTGATCTGCCCGCCCACGATCTTGGCGTTTAAAAAGTATTCCAACTTGTGGATAACGATCAGGTACGCCAACGCGCCCACCGCCACCCAGATCGACAGCGACAAGCCGACGATGGTGATCAGGGTGTTGGAGATCAGGTTGCCGATCACCGGCAACAAGCCCAGCAAGAAGGTCAACACGATCAGGGTTTTGGTCAACGGCAGGTGTACGCCCAACATCGGCAAGATCAGCGCCAGAAAGATCCCGGTAAACAGCGTATTGAGCAGGGCGATTTTGATCTGGGCAAAAACGATGTTGCGAAACGCCTGCACCAGCAGGTGCAAGCGGTCGAACAAGGCCGCCGACAGTGGCTTGCGGCGGCTGACATCAGGGATGCGCTGCAAGGCCATGATGGCCCCCAGCACCATGCCGATCAGCAACGTCACGAACATGTGCGCCGCGTCCTTGCCCACCAGTTGCAGTTCGCTCAGGTGTTTGTTCATCCACTCGCCAATGGCGATGCGAAATTCCGCTGCGCTGGCGGGCAGATAGCCGTCCAGAAACGGCGGCAATTGCCCGCGCGCCCGGTCCACTACCACCATGAACTTGTTCAGCGAAGCGCCGGGATTTTCGGCTTCATGCAGCAAAAAGCTGATGGCCCCCGCAAAGATCAAGGCCAGGAAACTGACCACCAGCGTGCCCAACAAGGCCACGGCCAGCCAGCGCGCACGCCGCCCGGCTATCAGCCGTTGCAGTTGCGGGGTCAGCATGTTGACTAGCTCAAAAACCAGTAGGCCCGCCAGCAGGCTGGGTAACAGGCGCAACGGAAAGACCAGTAACAGACTGCCAGCCATGATGAGGTAGCTGGCGAACAAAATGTGACGCTGGGAAAACGATGGCATACAGCCTCAAAACTAGCAGCACAAAAGGAAGGGCAGTCTGCCAGCCTTCAGCGGGGATCACTACAAAATGTGACTGACGGAACCCCGTGGAAGCGGCCATGCTCGCGATACACACCCTGCGTTGCTTCAGTAAAACCGCGTCGCAGCCTTCGCGAACAAGCCCGCTCCCACACGATGAACCATTATTTTTTCTTCAGGCAATCACTCATAAAGGTTTTGCGCGCATCGCCCTTGAGGGCCTGGGTGGTGGCGGTGGCGTTACAGTTTTTCATGCGCTCTTGCGGGGTCGTGGCCGCTGCCGGTGCCGCTTTGAGGCAATTGCTCATGAACGCCTTGCGCTCATCGCCCTTAAGAGCTTTGGCGCTGGCGTCAGCGTTGCAGGTGGTCATTTTGTTTTGTTGGGCGGTGTCGGCAAAACTGTGTGAACACAGCACTAAACCCATCAGCAGCAGAGGGACACGCAGCATTTTCATGGAGTTTTCTCCTGGATGGCCGCACCGAGTGGCAGCGACATGTATTCCAGTGTAGACAAACTCTGTTACAGCTACCGTCCGGGTCGTTAATGTGGCCGTAACTGGCGTCGATATTGCTCTGGCGTGCACCCGGCCTGGCGCTGGAACATGGCGATAAACGCCGACGAGGTGCTGTAACCCAGGTCAAAACCCACATCCTGCACGCTACGGGTAGACTCCAACGCCTCAATCGCCGCCAGGAAGCGCAAACGCTGGCGCCACTCACCAAAGCTCATGCCCAGTTCACGTACAAACAAGCGCGCCAGGGTGCGTTCACTGACATGCGCCTGCTCTGCCCACACACCCAGTGGCCGGTTATCGCCGGGCTGAGCCTGCAACTCTTCAAGCACCCGCTGTAACCCCGGATGGCTGGCATACGGCAAATAGCACTGGTGCACCGCAGCTTGTTGCAGTTGGTCAACCAGCACCTGCGCCAGGCGGATATCCGCTTCGGTCTGCGGGATATGAATGTCCCGGCGGGCAAAGTCGCTGAGGATGCTTTTGAGAATATCGCTGATGACCAGCGTCACCGGCTCACGGGGCAATTGCTCACACAGCGCGGCATCCAGATACACGGAGCGGTAAACAATCGCATGGGAGTTGTAGGAACTGTGCTCAGTATTTGGCGGCACCCACAGTGCGTACTGCGGCGGTGACATAAAGCGCCGCCCACCGACTTCATAGCGTATGACGCCGTTGGACACATAACTCAACGAGCCCCAACTGTGCAGATGGGAGGGCGAATGGCTGTCGGCATCAAACTCGGCATACCGGAAGTACACCGGCGCGGGTAAACGGTCGAACTCGGGTACGCTGATCAGTTTTTTGCGCATGCTGTCTGGATTCAAGTCTAGGTTGTCTGGATCGCAGTATAGGCTTGCAGACAGACAGGAAGATAATCGCCGCTCATTAACCTTGTGGTCGTTTCTGATGCAATACGCTTTCCCTCTGCTGGCCATTTTTATCTGGGCTGGCAACACCGTCGTCAACAAACTGGCCGTTGGTGCGATCTTTCCGGCCGAGATCGGCTTTTACCGCTGGCTGCTGGCCGGCCTGCTGTTTACGCCGTTCCTGCTCAAGCCGGTAATCGCCAACTGGTCGGTGATCCGCCCTAATGTGGGCAAAATTTTCATCCTCGGCGTGCTTGGCATGGCGGTGTACCAGAGCCTGGCGTACTTCGCCGCTGCGCTCACCAGCGCCACCAACATGGGCATCATCTTGTCGTTGATGCCGTTGATGGTGCTGACCATGTCGATCATCAGCCTGGGGCAGCGCCTGACCGCCGGCGCGCTGATCGGCGCCGTGCTGTCGTTTATCGGGGTGCTGGTGGTGGTGTCGAGCGGCAGCTTGAGCGTGCTGCTCGCCCACGGCCTGAACCTGGGCGACGCGATGATGCTGATCGCTACGCTGGCCTATGCGATCTACAGCACCCTGCTGAAGAAATGGCAGTTGCGCCTGCCGCCGTTGCAGATGCTCTACCTGCAAGTACTGGTGGCGATTGTGGTGTTGTTCCCGCTGTACTTGCTGTCCCCCAAGGCCGGGCTTGGCGTGCATAACATTGGCCTGGTGCTGTATGCCTGCATCCTCGCGTCGATGCTCGCGCCCCTGGCCTGGATGAAAGCCGTAGCGGTGCTGGGGCCGAGCCGCACCACGCTGTTTTTCAACCTGTTGCCGCTGATTACGGCGCTGATTGCGGCGGTGGTGCTCAAGGAGCAATTGCACCTGTACCACCTGATTGGCGGCGCGCTGACGTTGGGCGGGGTGATTTTGTCCGAGCGCTGGACGACTCCGCTGGGAAAAGCCAAGCCGGTTGAAATTAGATAAAACTTTCTCGGCGCGCTGAACTCACAACTAACGAACCGACCCCGCCAAGAGAGCGGAGCGGCCACCGGATTAGTGAGGAGAAAGACATGACCGAGATCCATCTGACCGATAAAAACACCCTGCGTGACCGCGCTCGCAAGAATGTCGAAGACGGTGCCGTCACCGAGGGCTATCACGCCAACCGCGAAGAAATCCTGCGGCTGCTCAACGAATCCCTGGCCACTGAACTGGTGTGCGTGCTGCGTTACAAGCGCCACTACTTCATGGCCAACGGGCTCAAGGCCAGCGTGGCTGCCGACGAGTTCCTGGAGCACGCCAACCAGGAAATGGAACACGCCGACAAGCTCGCAGAGCGCATTGTGCAGTTGGGTGGCGAGCCGGAGTTCAACCCCGATCACCTGTCCAAAAACGCCCATGCACAATACGTGGCGGGCAAGACCCTGAAAGAAATGGTCTACGAGGACTTGGTGGCGGAACGGATTGCAGTCGACAGCTACCGCGAAATCATCCAGTACATCGGCGACAAAGACCCGACCACACGCCGGATCTTTGAAGACATCCTGGCGCAAGAGGAAGAACACGCCGACGACATGGCGGATATTCTGCAAGACCTGTAAGGCTGCATACCTCGCAAAAAGCCCCTCACCCTAACCCTCTCCCAGAGGGAGAGGGGACTGATTGGGGGGGGGCTTGATATCTGGGTCCGATCAGCCGACTCCCAGTGACACGGGTTGGGTGATGCTCAATACCTGAAAAACGGCACGTTCAGTCCCCCCCCCACTCTCTCCTAATAATAAAAGGGACTGATTGGGGGGGGGGGCTTGATATCTGGGTCCGATCAGCCGACTCCCAGTGACACGGGTTGGGTGATGCTCAATACCTGAAAAAACGGCACGTTCAGTACACCCCCCTCACTCTCTCCTAATAAGAAAAGGGACTGATTGGGGGGTGCTTGATATCTGGGTCCGATCAGCCGACTCCCAGTGACACAGGTTGGGTGATGCTCAATACCTGAAAAAACGGCACGTTCAGAACGCCGCACTTCTACAGCATCCCCCAATCAGCCCCCTCTCCCTTCGGGAGAGGGTTGGGGTGAGGGCAGCTCTATTTCACAGTTTTAGGCACTTTACCCTGCTGCATTTGCTGCAGCAGCGGCGCGCATTGGTTTGGCACGTCGCCACTTGGGGCAACAAGCGCCAGCAGCCCGGCAGCCGGGCCGGCGATCACGCCGAGTGCGACCATGCCTGCACCACGCAGCAGTAAAGGCACTGCCTCTACCCCCGCATCGGGGTGGGCAAAGGTGCCACGCACGTACAACGGCGAACGCAGCGAGAACACTCGAAAACCCTTGGACTCAGGGGTGATTTTCAAGTCAAGGCGCTCAGTGGCGAAGTTGGCAGTGCCGTCGATGTAGATAATTGCGTTCTGGGTATCGAAGACAAACAACCGGGACGTGGCCAAACCATTCTTGATCCCGAAATCAGCCGCCGCGCAGTTGATCTTCACCTCTTCGTCGCCAAAGATTTTGCCCACGACATAATTGCCGACGTTCAAACCGGCAATTTCCATCAAGCTGCGGCTGATCGCGCCGTCATTGATGAGCATCTTCAAATTGCCATTCGCCGTGCCCAATAAGCTGGCCACCGAGTTGCCCGTCCCGGAGATCGAGGCATCGCCATTGAGTTCACCGAAACTGGTTTTCATCGGCTCAAAGGTCGGGAACAGTTGCTTGAGCTTGAAGTTGCGCGCCGTGAGTTTGGCCTGGCCCTGCAACGGTGTGTTACGGCCATTGAGATTGATTTGCGCGTCCAGCTTGCCCCCGGCGACGCCAAAACGCAGCGGCTCAAGCTTCAGCACGCCGTCGTCGAGCACCACATGGGTGTACAGGTCGGTGAACGGCAACTCGGCACTCTGGACGATCCGCTTGCCGGTGAATTCAACATCGGCGTCCATGTCGCGCCAGCGCTCAGTGCGGAACTCTTCGACCGGCAGCACTTTCTCCGCCGGTTGCTTACTCTCGCCGCCCCGGGCCTTTTGTTTAGCGTTGGAATCCGCACCAATCAGCGGGGCCAGGTCGACCATCAGCAGTTGGTTGGACACCAGCTTGCCGGACAATTTGGGACGCGGCTTGCTCGCCGCAAAATTCAGGTCGCCGTGAATGTCGCTGCTGCCAATCTTGCCGTTGAAGCCCTCGTAGGTGAAGGTGGCGCCGCTGGCCTCGCGCAGCTTGGCGGTCAGGTGGCCGTCGGTGGCGTACGCCGGCGAGTCAGGCAAGGTCACGCCGGTGAGCGGATACAAGTTGCTCAAGCTGCTGCCCGACAGTTTCAGACGCAAGTCCAGCGCACCCAGGTCCAGCGGGTCGGTCAGGGTACCGGCCAGTGCAACTTTAGTGTCGGCAATGCTCACTTGGGCTTCCAGCGGGAACGGCTGGTTCGCGTCACGCAACGCCAGCAGGCCGCCAATTTTGCCGGTGCCGTTGAGTTTCTGGCCGTGATACTCGCCATTCACCTTCAAGGCGAAGGCATAGTCTTGCGGCACAGCGCCCTTTTCCTGGGCCTTTTTCGCTTCTTTTTCGCCAACGATGTCACTGAACGGGATCGGTTTGCCCAGTGAATCAATCAGCACATCGAGCCGGGTTTTCAGGGGCTGGTCGTTCAACGTCACATGGCCTTTGTCGAAACCGATGGAGCCGATGTCCACCTTCCAACTGGAAGGCTCCGCGTCCGGATCAGCAGAGTCGAAGGTGAACGTCCAGTTCGCCCGACCATCGGCCAGGCGCTCGAGGTGGGCTTGCGGCTCGGTCAGGTCGATACGCGGGATGGCCACGGTCTGGCCCAACAGCGCCAACGGTGAAATCCGCAGTTCAACCTGTTTGAGGCTGGCCATTTCAGGCTTTTTGGACCAATCGGGGTTGCCCAGGGTCAGGTCTTCGGCAATCACGTGCGGCCACGGCACCCACGCACGCCAACCGCCCTCGCCTTCTTCACGCAGCCAGCGCACGGCCAAATTGCCGTTAATGGCAAACGGGCGATGCAGTGCATCGGAGACTTTGGCGTTGATGGTTGGCTTGAGGCGGTTCCAGTCGAAGGTAGAAATGATCACCACCAACACGACCACCAGCAGGACAAAGATACCGCCAATCCAGGCAAGGGTTTTACGGGTGCGCGTCATGGTGCGGCTCCTTTTAAGGCAACTGAACGTCCTGGTGACTATGAAAGTACGACTGATAAAGACGACCCAAGGTTTAATCCGAGGGTGGTTTTCATAAGAAAAAAGCTACGACCCTCAATGAAACCTCACCCATCAACGGCCTGAGATGCGCAGGCTAGAGCTATTCGTGTCGAAATATCAATTGTGTCGATTATCACCATTGGCCGTATGAACTTGGATATCGATATTCCCAGCGTAGCATTGCCGCCATCACTACTGAGTTGCACTGCTACGGAGCACACACCATGAAACGCCCTGTTTTATTCAGCCTTTCTCTCTCACTGCTGGCGTTCAACGCATTCGCCATGCCCGCAGACGACGAACCAACGCCAATGGCTCAACCGGCGGCAAGCACCTTGAGCCAGCCCCTGGATTCACTGGCCGAAGACGGCGCACAGCGCACGCTGGATCAACAAAAACGTGTGGCTGAAGACGGCTACGATCGCACCAAGAGCAGCACCTTTGTCGCTGAAGGCGGCGCGGATCGCCTGGCCGAGCGCAATCAACGTGCGAGCTGATTCAGCACGTGTAGCCGCTGCCGCCAGGCTGCGTTAAGGGTCGCAGGACCTTCAAGATCCTGAGGCTGTCACGCACCCCATCGCAGCCTTCGGCAGCGACTACAAGGGGTTGAGATGACACACCGTTCGACGTCATCAAAGCCGATTTGCTAGAGTGCCCCGCTGTACTTGTCTGGAACACCCGCCCCAATGCTGCCTCGCGCCGAACAGAAGCAACAAACCCGCCTAGCGCTGATGGATGCTGCCCGCACCTTGATGGAATCGGGTCGCGGCTTTGGCAGCTTGAGCCTGCGAGAAGTCGCTAAAACCGCGGGTATCGTGCCGACCGGCTTTTATCGCCACTTCAGCGACATGGACCAACTGGGCCTGGCGCTGGTCAGTGAAGTGGGCCAGACCTTTCGCGAAACCATTCGCCTGGTGCGGCATAACGAGCTGTTTATGGGCGGCGTGATCAACGCCTCGGTGCGCATCTTCCTGGATGTCGTCGAAGCCAATCGCTCTCAGTTTTTGTTTCTGGCCCGCGAGCAGTACGGCGGCTCCCAGCCGGTTCGCCAGGCCATTGCAGCACTGCGAGAAGACATCACGTCGGACCTGGCGACCGACCTCGGTTCCAAACCCAAGCTGCAGCATTTGAACCCGGCGGCGCTGACGGTCATTGCCGATCTGGTGGTGAAAAGCGTATTCGCCGCCCTGCCTGACATCATCGACCCGCCCGCCGAGGGGCTGCCTGAGTACTTGCAACCACAAGCGAAGATCAGCCAGCAGTTGCGCTTTATCTTCATCGGGCTCAAGCACTGGCAAGGGCTGGGCAGCACGGAATAACCGAACGCACTCGTTTGGTGCATTCAAATAGCCATCACGCACTTTTTTAGTACATCTTCATCTTTGCGCACCGTGTTTGGGCCTACAGTTCGCTGTCTGCCCCACGTTGGCAAGCACCTTGCTGTGCCTGTCATATTGTTAATTGCAGGAAGCCTTCCAATGTTGGTGATTCATCGCAAAGTCGACACCCACCCCGTGTGGAGCGCCGAACTCCACCTCAATTTTGAAGCCCGCAGTAAAAGCCGCCTGCGTTGCTTCAGCAGTGAAGGCGAAGACGTGGGCCTGTTTCTGGAGCGCGGTCAGCCGCCGCTGCGTGACGGCGATTTTCTGCAAGCGCAGGACGGGCGCATCGTGCGCGTATGCGCCAGCCCCGAAAAGCTGCTGCACGTCACCTGCATCAACGCCTTTGAGCTGACCCGCGCCGCTTACCACCTGGGCAACCGCCACGTGGCCTTGCAGGTCGGTGATGGCTGGCTGCGCCTGCTGGACGACTATGTGCTCAAGGCGATGCTGGAACAGTTGGGCGCCACCACCGAATCCATTGAAGCCCCGTTCCAGCCTGAACACGGTGCTTATGGCGGCGGGCATCATCACTCCCGTGCAGGCGAAGAAGACTTCAATTACGCCCCGCGCCTGCATCAGTTTGGTGTGCGTTTGTGAATCCGGCATGGGCGCTGTTGCGCCTGGCCAGCCCGCAGTTGCCGATAGGCGGCTACAGCTATTCCCAAGGGCTGGAAATGGCCGTGGACCAAGGTCGCGTCAATGACCCGATCACGGCTGCACGCTGGATCCGCGATCAGCTGTTGCTCAACCTCGCACGCTTTGAAGCGCCGCTGCTGCTCGCCCACTGCCAGGCCGCCGCAGAACAGAACTGGAGCACCTTGCAGCGCTTGTGCGACGAACACCGCGCCAGCCGTGAAACCCGCGAGTTGCATCAAGAAAGCCGGCAGATGGGCTACTCCTTGCAGCAATTGCTCAACGGCCTACCCGAACTGGATGACCCGGCCCGCCAGTTTCTCGCGCAACAAAGCGAGGCGCATCTGGCGCTGGGCTGGGCTTTGGCCGCCCGCGCCTGGGGTATCAGCCCACAGGATGCTCTCGCCGCCTGGCTGTGGAGCTGGCTGGAAAACCAATTGGCGGTGCTGATGAAAACCCTGCCGCTGGGCCAACAAGCGGCGCAGCGCATGACCAGCGAGTTGTCGCCCGTGCTGCAGCAAGCTCAACAGCACGCTGGTTCTATCGACTTATCCCACATTGGCAGTGCCGCTTTCGGACTGTCTTTGGCAAGCATGGCCCACGAGCGCCAGTACAGCCGCCTGTTTCGTTCCTAGGAGAATGTAATGAACACACAACCTTTGCGTGTCGGCATCGGTGGCCCGGTGGGCTCCGGCAAAACCGCACTGACCCTGGCCCTGTGCCTGGCGCTGCGCGACAAATACAACCTGGCGGTGGTCACCAACGACATTTACACCCGCGAAGACGCCGATTTTCTGGTGCGCAACGAGGCGCTGGCGCCTGAGCGCATCATCGGCGTGGAAACCGGTGGCTGCCCGCACACGGCAATCCGCGAAGATGCCTCGATCAACCTGGAGGCTGTGGATCAACTGAATCGACGCTTTCCGGGGCTGGACCTGATTCTGGTCGAATCGGGTGGGGATAACTTGTCTGCCACCTTCAGCCCGGAGCTGTCGGACCTGACCATCTACGTGATCGACGTGTCGGCTGGGGATAAATTGCCCCGCAAGGGCGGGCCAGGGATCTGCAAGTCGGACTTGCTGGTAATCAACAAAATCGACCTCGCACCGCAGGTCGGTGCTTCGCTGGAGCTGATGGACAGCGACACCCGGCGCATGCGTAACGGCAAGCCGTTTGTGTTCAGCAACCAAAAGATCGGTCAAGGCCTGGACACCATCGTGGCGTTTATCGAAAAACAGGGCCTGCTGGTGCCTTGAACCCTTTGTCGGGCTAGCCTCGCGATCGCTTTAAACGATCAAAAGATCGCGAGGCAAGCTCGCGCCTACAGAGTTTAGGCTCACGGTGTATCATGTCGCACAAACGCCCCAGCCGTGACGACACCCGCCGATGCCTGATGTAGCCAACTCCGCTTTTTCGCCTGAACTGACCGCCACTTTTGCGGCCGTGCAAGCGCATTTCCGCCAGGTCATCGTGCCACTGTGGCAAGGGCCCGGCTGGAACGCCGAACTGGCGCTGCCTTACGAGGCACTCAGCCCCGACCATCAACCCTTGCCGCCCCAGCGCTATCGCGCCATGGCCTGTGCACGTCAGTTGTATGTGTTTGCCAGCCTGATCGACGAGCCGGCCTTCCCTGACGCCGACGAGCGCGCGGGCGCGCTGTTTCGTTCATTGCAGCGCCACTTCCACGACGCCGAACATGGCGGCTGGTTCTACAGCATCGACCCGCACGGCGCGCCTCTGGATAAACGCAAAGACCTGTACACCCACGCGTTTATCATCTTCGCCTGCGCCCATTACTGGGCCAAAGTGCGAGAGCCGCTGGTGGAGTCAGTGCTCAATGCCGCCCTGCAAGTGGTGGCCGAGCAGTTCAGCGATGGCAACGGCTTGTATGAGGCCAGCCTCGATCAGGACTGGTCGTCACTGGGCAGCGGACCATTGCAAAACCCGTTGATGCACCTGGCCGAAGCCTTTTTGGCCACGCTGTCGGTACGCGACGATGCGCCGGTGCAGGCTGCCTTGCTGGCCTTGGCTGACGGCATGCAGCAGCGTTTTATCGAGCCTGTGCATAACGTGATGCTGGAGAAGCCACGCGGCGCTGTGGATAACTGGTTTGAGCCGGGTCATCAGTTTGAATGGCTGTTTTTGTTGGCCTCCTCGCCGCTGCTGCGCGAAACCGCCTTGCATGGTTCGCTGGACCGCGCGTTCGACTTTGCCGAGCAGGTGGGCGTTGATCCACAGACCGGCGCGGTATGCGGCATGTTGGCGCCGGACGGCACCTTGCGCGATGGCACCCAGCGTATCTGGGCGCAAGCCGAGTACCTGCGCGCCCTCACCTTGCGCGCCGATGGCGCAGAGCGCGTGCAACGCCAGTTGAAGGCGTTGCAGCAGCGCTTTTTATACACAGGCGGCTGGTACGAGTGCCGCGACGGCGAAGGCCAGGTCAGCCGCGAAGACATGCCATCAACCACGCCCTATCACCTGGCCACCTGCTACAGCGGGCTGGCGCAGTACTTGGGCCTTTAAACCGCCCTCTCCCCACCGCAGAGGGTTACCTCAGTCTTTGGCCTTGCGCTCAATCGCAAAACCACTCCACGACTGAGTCACCGGCATCAGCTCAAGGCGGTTGATGTTGACGTGCGCCGGGGTGTTGAGCACCCAGAAAATCGTGTCGGCGATGTCTTGCGGTTGGATCGGCTCTGCACCCTGGTAGGTCGCGTCGTAACGCGCCTGATCACCGGCAAAACGCACCAGCGAGAACTCGCTTTCACACAGGCCCGGCTCGACGTTGCTGACCCGCACGCCCGTGCCCTGCAAATCGCAGCGCAGGTTCAACGAGAACTGCTTAACAAAGGCTTTGGTGCCGCCGTACACGTGGCTACCCGGGTACGGGTAACTGCCGGCAACCGAACCGAGGTTGACGATGCCAGCACCACGACCGTAGGCAATCAAGCGTGGCAGCAGCAGGCGGGTGGTGTAGATCAGGCCCTTGATGTTGGTGTCGACCATGGTTTCCCAATCGTCGAGGTCGCACTTGGGCGCCGGGTCAGTGCCCAGGGCCAAACCTGCGTTGTTGATAAGTCCACGCAGCTTGTTGAACGAAGGCGGCAGGTTGGCGATAGCGTGCTCCATGGCGGCACGATCACGCACATCCACCACCAGGCCATGCACTTCGGTGTGTTGCGACAATTCTTCACAAAGCGCGTTCAGACGCTCTTCGCGGCGGCCAGTGAGGACCAGTTTCCAACCAGCTTGCGCAAACGTACGCGCGCAGGCCTCACCAAATCCGGAAGTCGCGCCGGTAATAAACAGCGTGGAAGTCATCGTGTTCTCCTTGGCTGACGGGCTTGAGCCGCCGTTGAAATAAGATCCAGAGCAGAATGCCCGGCTCGCGACCCCGCATCAAGGCCGTCCCGCTGTACGAAAAATGAACAAACCTTTGTAGGCCAGGCCCTGTACGGGCTAGCGCTGTTTACACTCATCTTATCCACAGCCCCGCCCACAGTCTTTGGGGGCAACTCGAAAGCCGTCGAAGCCTTTATGCACACGGCCTGCAGCGTCACTTGAAGTGTTTTTAACTTGACCAGAACAGCCCGGGCATGCAAACGCCCCAAAAGGGTGCAGAACAGTTACAGCTCATCGATAGCCAGAAGCCAGTTACTACGCCGCCTACCGCGTTCTTTCCAGAGTTTAATCACAGACTTATCCACAGGCAGGCGACAGGTTTTTGAAAGGCCGCACAGGCCAATAAACCTGTTGACAAATCACGTAGAACGCCCCGTAAAAATAGCTGATCAAAAAACAGCCATCAGCCTGGACGCCTTGTAAATCGTGGGCTATAGCCAACTACTCCCACGTTACCCACAGCCACCTCCACAGCAAACGGGGACAAGTCAAAATGATGACAAAACAGGGATTTATAGCGTCTATATGTCGCGCTTTCGTAGGGTTGCAATATTGTTTTCCACAATGCGCGGCATCCCCTGCAGGAGCGAGCTTGCCTCGCGATCTTTTTAAAAACTCAAAAGATCGCGAGACAAGCTCGTTCCTGCATACAGGTGTGGTTGCTTAGTGCCCGCCCAGGTAGGCGCTGCGCACTTCTTGGTTGCTCAGCAGGTCCTTGCCGGAGCCGGTCAGACGGATTTCGCCGTTGACCATCACATAGGCCCGATCCGACAAGCGCAACGCATGGTTGGCGTTTTGCTCGACCAGAAAAATGGTCATGCCGGTCTTGGCCAGTTCACGCAAGGTGGCAAAGATCTGTTTCACCACAATCGGCGCCAGCCCCAGGCTGGGTTCATCCAGCAACAACAGCTTGGGACGACTCATCAATGCACGGGCGATGGCGAGCATTTGCTGCTCGCCGCCCGACATGGTCATGGCCCGCTGGGTGCGCCGTTCCTTGAGCCGCGGGAACAGGTCATACATACGCTGCATGTCTTCGCTGGCGTGTTTGTCGCCGATGGGGATGGTGCCCATCATCAGGTTTTCTTCCACCGTCATGTCGGGAAACACCCGCCGCCCTTCCGGGGATTGGGCAATGCCGTTGGAGGCAATGTAGTGCGAGGACTTTTGGGTAATGTCCACGCCCCGGTAAAGAATGTGCCCACCGCTGGCGCGGGGCTGACCGAAGATCGACATCAGCAGCGTAGATTTGCCCGCGCCGTTGGAGCCGATCAGGCTCACGGTTTCGCCTTCGTCGATGTGCAGCGAAACTTTTTTCAGGGCCTGAATCGGCCCGTAATGCACATCCAGTTCCTTGAGTTCGAGGATCGGGCTCGTCATATCAGCTCCTCTTCGTCAGCACCGAGGTAGGCGGCAATCACTTTAGGGTCGTTGCGAATCGCTTCCGGCCCACCCTCGGCGATCACGTTGCCGTGGTCGAGTACCACGATGTGATCAGAAATACTCATGACCATGCCCATGTCGTGCTCAATCAGCACCACCGTCAAGTCGTGCTCATCGCGCAGCAGCCGGATCATGGCGCTCAAGGCTTCGGTTTCCTGTGGGTTGAGCCCCGCCGCAGGCTCATCAAGGCAGATGATTTGCGGGCGGGTGCACATGGCCCGGGCGATTTCCAGGCGCCGTTGCTGACCGTAGGACAATTCACCAGCCAGGCGGTTGGCACAGTCCACCAGATCGACCACTTCGAGCCAGTAAAAGGCATGGTCGAGGGCGTCGCTTTCCGACTTGCGATAGCCCTTGGTGTTGAGGATGCCCGCCAGCAGGTTGCGGTTGACCCACATGTGCTGCGCCACCAGCAGGTTTTCCAGCACGGACATTTCCTTGAACAGCCGAATGTTCTGGAAAGTGCGCGCCAAGCCTGCGCGGTTGACCAAGTGAGTGCCGCCGAACATTTTGTAGAACAGGCGGCTGGCAAAGGTTTTGGGCGAGATGAAGTCGGTGAGCTTGAACGGCTCGCCGAGCAGTTTGATCACGTTGGTGTGGGCACCCCGAGCGGTGATTTCGATCTTGCCACCGGTGGCCTTGTAAAACCCGGTCAGACAGTTGAAGACCGTGGTTTTACCTGCGCCGTTGGGGCCGATCAAAGCAAAGATCGAGTTGCGTTTGACCTTGAGGCTGACGTCACTCAGGGCTTTGATCCCGCCGAAGTGCATCATCAGTTTGTCGACTGACAGCACCACGTCTTTGTCCATCGAAAGATTGCTCATGGCGCCACTCCTTTGCGTGGTGTTACCCCGACACGGCTGATACGGATCAAGCCGCGCGGTCGCCAGATCATCATCAGCACCATCAGCACGCCAAACAGCAACACACGGTATTCGGCAAAGCTGCGCAGCAGTTCCGGGGCCACGGTCAGGACGAATGCGGCAATCACTACGCCCACTGTCGAGCCCATGCCGCCGAGCACAACGATTGCGAGGATCAGCGCCGACTCAAAAAAGGTAAATGAGGACGGGTTGACGAAACCTTGGTAGCTGGCGAAAAACACCCCAGCCAGGCCGGCGGTCGACGCCCCGAGGGTGAACGCCGAAAGCTTGACCAGCACGTGGTTCAGGCCCATGGCGCGGCAGGCGATTTCGTCTTCGCGCAGGGCTTCCCACGCTCGGCCAATCGGCATGCGGGTCAGGCGATGCTTGATGTAGAGCACCAGCAAGACCACCAGAAACAGCACGATGTAGATGAACAGGAATTTGACGTTGGGGTTGTAGTCCAGACCGAAGAACTGATGGAACGGCACCCCGCCCTCTTTGGCCACGCGGCCGAATTCCAGGCCCATGAACGTTGGTGACGGCACCGGCATGCCGTTCGGCCCACCGGTAAACGACAGCCAGTTGTTGAGCACCAGACGGATGATTTCCCCAAAACCCAGGGTCACGATGGCCAGGTAGTCGCCGTGCATGCGCAACACCGGGAACCCGAGAATACACCCCGCCATCGCCGCCGCAATCGCCGCCAGCGGCAGCACCGACCAGAACCCCAGCCCCAAGTACTGATAGCCCAGCGCCAGTCCGTAGGCGCCGATGGCGTAGAACGCCACATAACCCAAGTCGAGCAGCCCCGCCAGGCCCACCACGATGTTCAGCCCAAGGCCCAGCAATACGTAGATCAGGCCCAGAATGACCACGGTCAAAATGTATTTATTGGCGAAAAACGGGAACACGATGGCAATCACGATCAACAGCGGGATGATCCAGCGCAGCCGCGATTTGTAGTCCGGCGGCAATACGTGCACGCCCGAACCGGTGGACTCAAAGCTGTGGAGAATCTTCAGGCCTCTGGGCGTTTGCAAGAACAGGCTCAGGGCAAAGCGCCCGACCATGACAATCGCCACCAACCAGCCGACCCGCGCTGGTTGCAGATTAAAGCTGTAGCCGTCGAGCACGACCCCCACGATGGGACCGAACACAATCAATGAGATCAACCCCGCCAGGATCGAATCGACGACGCTCTTTTTGATATCAATCGGTTTATTAATGGCTGCAGACATACTCACACCTTCGCCACGAGTGGACGACCCAGCAGGCCTTGGGGACGGAAAATCAGAATCACCACCAGCAGTGAGAAGCTGAACACGTCCTTGTAGTCCGAGTTAATCAACCCGGCAAACAGCGATTCGGACACCCCCAGGATGATCCCCCCGAGCATGGCGCCGGGTAGCGAGCCAATCCCGCCAAGTACCGCTGCAGTGAATGCTTTGATACCGATAATGAAGCCGGCATAAAAGTCGAAGGTGCCGTAGTTCATGGTGATCAGCACACCGGCCAACGCCGCCATGGCCGCCCCGATGACAAACACGTAGGAGATCACGCGATCTGTGTTGATCCCCAGAATCGAGGCCATTTTGCGGTCTTGTTGCGTAGCCCGGCACATGCGGCCCAGTTTGGTGTACTTGATGATGTAGGTCAGCAGGCCCATGCCGGCGAACGCGGCAATCAAGATAAAGACCTTGGTGTAGGTGAGTTGCACAAAGCCGGTGCCAATATCGACGCGCCATGCGCCGCTGAGCAGCGTCGGCACACCTTGCTGGCGTGAGCCTTGGGCGATTTGCACGTAGTTTTGCAGAATCAGCGAAATTCCGATGGCGCTGATCAACGGCGCCAGCCGGGTAGAATTGCGCAGCGGTTTGTAGGCCACGCGTTCAATGACCCAGCCATACACGCCGGTGACCACCACGGTGAAGATCAGGGTGCCCAACATCAGTAATGGGAAGGATTCGATACCGAAGTACGCCAGCAGAGCCAGACTGATTGCCGCGAGGTAAGCGGAAATCATGTACACCTCGCCATGGGCGAAGTTGATCATGCCGATGATGCCGTAGACCATTGTGTAGCCGATGGCGATCAGGCCGTAGACAGACCCGAGGGTCAGGCCGTTCAGCAGTTGCTGCAGGAAAATACCGTCCATAACGCAATCTCACGCAGTTGAGCGATTGCGCAAACACACACCCGCCACACCGCCACAAAGCGGCCTTGGGTGATGCGGTTTACGCAGCTCCTGGAAAAAAGGCAGGTGGTGCAGATTGATTCCCGCTTGAACGGACGCACAGCGCCGTTCAAGCGAGCAGCTCATCTCACTTCTGCTGTTCCAGCTGGTGGTATTTGCCGTCCTTGTCCCACTGGTAAACCACGTAGTCAGAGACTTTGAGGTCGCCCTTGGCGTCCCACTCTTTCTTGCCCATCACGGTTTCGACAGGGTGGGCCTTGAGCCACTCGGCAGCTTTTTCACCTGAATTGGACTTGGCGCCATTAAAGGCATCGGCCAGGGCCTGGAGCGAGGCGTAGGCATACAGGGTGTAGCCTTCAGGCTCTTTGCCAGCTTTACGGAACTCCTCGACGACGGCCTTGCTGTCTGGCAGCAAGCGCGGGTCGGCGCCGAAGGTCATGTACACGCCGTCGACGTACTGTTTTCCGCCTGCGGTCGAAACCAGCTCGTCAGTTACCACGCCGTCGTCGGACATGAACTTCACGTCCTTGAGGCCCGCTTCACGCAGTTGACGAACCAGCGGGCCGGCCTCCGGGTGCAGCCCGCCGAAATACACGACGTCAGCGCCGGAAGCGCGGATTTTCGTCACCAGTGCGCTGAAGTCTTTCTCGCCGCGGGTCAGGCCCTCTTCAAGTACCGGCTTGAGGCCACGTTTAGTCAATTGCGCACTGGTGGCGTCGGCCAGGCCTTTGCCGTAAGTGTCTTTGTCGTTGATCACCGCGACTTTCTTGGCCTTGAGCACATCGACAATGTAGTCCCCGGCCACAATGCCTTGCTGGTCGTCACGCCCGCACATGCGGAACACGGCGGGCAGGTTACGCTCGGTGACCTGTGGGTTGGTGGAGCCTGGAGTGATCATGATCACCCCAGCATCGGCGTACACCTCAGACGCCGGAATGGTGTTGGAGGAACAGAAGTGACCGATCACCCCGACGACCTTGTCCTGGTCGACCAAGCGGTTGGCCACAGCCACCGCTTGCTTCGGTTCACAGGCATCATCCCCCGCCACCAGCACGATTTTCTCGCCGTTGATCCCACCCTTGGCGTTGATCACCTCGGCCGCCGCTTTCGCCCCGGTCATGTATTGCTCGCCAAATGCCGCATTGGCACCGGTCATCGGGCCTGCTACGCCAATTTTTACATCGGCCTGAACAAACGAAGAAACGCCCAACGCAGTTGCTACCGCGAGAGCCAGAAAACCTTTCCTGTAGAACGTCTGCGACATGAGGTGGTGCTCCTGAGTTTTTTTAGTTGGCACTGCGACTTCACATAAAGCGCTGAGCAAGGCGCGTGCCAGTGGTTTTTTATTCTTGGAAAAGCCGTTGTTTTATTGTTATGTCGACTGTTTCGAGCCCTTTTTCATTGGGCGTGCAACCATCTAAACCGAGGAAGGTAAAACCTTTTTTTGTTTAAGGTGCTACCTGCTGCAACAAATGTCGCAACCGGGCAGCTTTGCGCCGGACATCCTCCTTGTAACCCATCACGTCACCGATCTGCACACTCACGGTGCGTCTTTGCTACATGCCGCACCACCTGGGGTGGATAGACGATCATTCAAATCACGATTCTCAGGCATTGCCCGGCGTGATAAAGCGAAAAGCCCGCCTCGTACAAACAACTGCGCAACCCGGCGTGGGGCACCGTTTGCATGGTTGAAAACGGAATCGGCAGCGCTTTGGCGTCGCCATTGCACAAGTAATCAGCGAACGCTTTACCCACCACCGTACCCGTGGTCACGCCCCGGCCGTTGTAGCCGGTGACCGCCACCAGACCGGGCGCGGGTTCGAATAAACGCATCAAGTGGTCGGGGGTGAACGCGATACAACCGGTCCAGGTGCATTCCCACTCAACGTCTTTCAAATACGGGAAGTAATGCTGTTGCACGCGATCGGCCCATGCTTTCAGAAACCAGGCTGGCTTTTGATTGCCATTGCCCAGGCTGCCGAGCAATAAACGACCGTCGACGTCTCGACGAATGCTGCTGAGCACTTGGCGCGTGTCCCACGACCCTTGGCCGCCGGGCAAGATGCGTTTGGCGGCGTCATCGGTCAGGGGTTTTGAAGCCACTTGGTAGTAGTAACCGGGGAAAAAGTTACGCCGCAAGTCAGTCCATTCGCCTTCGGTGTAGGCGTTAGAGGCGAGTACCACCTGCTCGGCGTTGACCGCCCCACCTGCGGTTTGCACCGACCAGCGTGAGCCCTGCCGTTCCAGCCCGGTGACGGGTGAATGGTCAAACAGCCATCCTCCGAGATTGCTGGCAGTTTTCGCCAGCCCCGAGGTGTAGGCCATGGGATTAAGCGTGCCTGCGCGTCGGTCGAGCAAGGCGGCAGCAATTTTTGACGTGCCGGTGGCGGCTTCACAGGCGGCGCCGGTGAGCAGTTCTATGGGTGCTCCCCGGCGTTTCCATTGTTGCTCACGGCTGCGCAAGTCTGCTTCACCGCGGGCGTTGTGCGCCATGTGCAATGTGCCCTCGCGGCGTAACTGGCAGTCGATGCGGTACTTGTCGATCAGGCTGAACACCAGCGACGGTGCGGCGCCGAGCATGCGATTGAGCTGACTGCCGATGGCTTCGCCAAAGCCGGCTTCGATGTCATCTGGCGCAATCCACATGCCGGCGTTGACCAGACCGACGTTACGCCCTGAGCCGCCGTGGCCGGTGCGATGGGCTTCGAGTACGCACACGCTTTTGCCCTGTTCGAGCAAATGAATGGCGGCAGACAGGCCGGTGATCCCGGCGCCGATAACGCACACATCGGCGTTCAATTCGCCTTTAAAGCCAGGCGCTTGAGGACGTTGAGGTGTCAGGGTTTCCCATAAGCATTGTTCTTGTAATGGCATGCCAAGCTCCAAAGATGAAACCTAACCAGAATCAAAAGCCCCTCACCCTAGCCCTCTCCCGGAGGGAGAGGGGATCGACCGAGTCGGCTGTAAAACTCCTGCAACCTTAAAAACCCCGTCGACTATGGATTCCAAACAGCACTGTCAGAACGTAGAAGACTTGGACTATCCCCCGTTCGGCCCCCTCTCCCTCCGGGAGTAGGGATCGACCGGGTCGCTTGTAAAACTCCTGCGACCTTAAAAACCCGGTCGACTATGGATTCCAAACAGCACTGTCAGAACGCAGAAGACCTCGACTATCCCCCAATCGGCCCCCTCTCCCTCCGGGAGTAGGGATCGACCGGGTCGCCTGTAAAATTCCTGCGACCTTAAAAGCCCCGTCGACTATGGATTCCATATAGCACTGTCAGAACGCAGAAGACTTGGACTATCCCCCAATCGGCCCCCTCTCCCTCCGGGAGAGGGTTGGGGTGAGGGCAGGCTTCAGTCGAAAGTAATCCCCTGCGCCAACGGCAACTCCAACGAGTAGTTCACGGTGTTGGTCTGGCGCCGCATGTAACCGCGCCATGCATCGGAGCCAGACTCTCGGCCGCCACCGGTTTCCTTCTCGCCACCAAAAGCTCCGCCAATCTCTGCACCACTCGGGCCAATGTTGACGTTGGCAATACCGCAATCACTGCCCGTGGCCGACATGAACTGCTCGGCCTCGCGCACATCAGTGGTGAAGATGCACGACGACAAGCCTTGCGGCACGGCGTTGTTCAAGCGCAACGCCTCGGCAAAGTCGCTATACCCGACCACGTACAAGATCGGCGCAAACGTCTCGCTGCACACCACCTCGCTTTGCTCGGGCATTTCCACAATCGCCGGGGCCACGTAGTACGCATCTGGGTACTGGCTGGCCAATTGACGCTCGCCGCCAAACACTCGCCCGCCTTCGCTCAACGCTTGTTCCAGGGCGTTTTGCATGTTTTCAAAGCTGTGTCGGTCGATCAGCGGGCCGACCAGGTTGCCTTCCAGCGGGTGGCCAATGCGCACTTTGGAATACGCCGCCTTGAGTCGGGTAACGATGTCTTCTTTGACCGATTCATGGGCGATCAAACGGCGCAAAGTGGTGCAGCGCTGACCCGCAGTGCCCACGGCGCTGAACAAAATGGCGCGCACCGCCATGTCGAGATCGGCGCTTGGGCCGAGGATCATCGCGTTGTTGCCACCCAACTCAAGAATGCTGCGGGCAAAACGGGCAGCCACTTTAGGCGCTACCTCACGGCCCATGCGGGTGCTGCCGGTGGCACTGATCAACGCCACACGCGGGTCGTCGACCAGCGCTTCGCCCGCGTCACGGCCGCCAATGATCACTTGGCTCAGGTACTGAGGCGCGTCGTTGAAGGTACTGAGCACGCGATCAAACAGTGCCTGGCAGGCCAGCGCAGTGAGTGGCGTTTTTTCGGAAGGTTTCCAGATCACCGCGTTGCCGCACACCAGCGCCAGCGTGGTGTTCCACGCCCACACGGCAACCGGGAAGTTGAAAGCGCTGATCACCCCGACCACGCCCAGCGGGTGCCAGGTTTCACGCATGTGGTGGCCAGGGCGCTCCGAGGCAATGGTCAAACCGTAGAGCTGGCGCGACAGGCCGACGGCGAAATCGCAGATGTCGATCATCTCCTGCACTTCCCCCAGGCCTTCCTGGGTGATCTTGCCGGCTTCCCACGACACCAACTCGCCCAGGTCAGCTTTATATTCACGCAACAAGTCACCGAACTGGCGCACCAGTTCACCCCGGCGCGGTGCAGGGACCTTGCGCCAGGCTTCAAACGCATGCTCCGCACGGGTGACGTGCTGCTCGACCTGCGCGGCCCCTTCCCAGTGCACCGAACCTATCTGGCTGCCATCAATCGGTGTGTGAACCGGCTGCTTGCCGTGTTGGTACAGCGCAGGGTTGACGCCAAGACGATCCAGTAATGCAGCAACCATGGGGCACTCCTTAGACTCAAATAAAAGATTCTTTTGGGCTTTAGTTGTAGCTGCCCAACCCGCCGCTAACAAACGACCTTTAAGCGAGATATCATTCCGAAAATTCATGCTGCACGGGTAAAGTCGGCGCATAGGAAAGTTATCCGATAAGGTCATTGTTGACGCTCGAAGATGTCAACATCTTCTCCGTTCGCGATCGATCAAGCGGCCTGCAATGAAGATATTCTGACCGAGATTTCAAGCCCCAAGGTGACACGCTACGTAAGAGGCATCACCGAAACCCCAAGAAACAGAATTTCGGGATTCTCAGCGGAGAAAGGATTCGATAGCATACGAAAAACCAAGGAGTGGCCATATGCTATTGCTTCATCTTTCCGATATCCATTTCAGGAAATCTGAAATCGATACAGTCCAAGATCCAAATTTCCACCTACGCAACGAATTGTTAAGGGATGTTGGCCAGCAGCGCGTCAAACTTGGCGCAGTTGACGCTGTTATTATTTCTGGAGATATCGCATTCGCCGCCGCACCTGAGGAGTACGAATACGCTACGAATTGGCTTGCTAAGCTTTGCGATGTCGCAGGCTGCGATATGAAGTCAATCTTTGTCGTCCCAGGGAACCACGATGTGCTCCGCACCCATGCCGACCAAAACTTGGTCCAGCTTCTTCACAGTCAAATAAAAAACTCTCCGGATCCGCTTTGGCAAATTTCAAAACAGCTCGCAAATCGCGATGAAGCCAGGCTCTTGTATGGTGCCTTGGACAACTACAATCAATTTGCAGGACAGTTTTTTTGCAATCTACTCCCCCCCGATAGAACTCGAACAAGTCGTGACTTAACACTTAACGATGGCTCAACATTAAGACTTTGGGGATTGAACACTGCTTTGGTATCCAGCAGCCAGGATAAACAAAGAGACATGTTCGTTGATAGTGCTAGTTTTCAGATCACTCGCGAACCAGGTGTAACCAATCTCGTGATGGCCCACCACCATCTGTCTTGGCTTAGACAAGACCGCGAACTGGAAGACCACCTAAATGATGTGGCGCCTATACAGATATTCGGTCACGTGCACACCAATCGAATAGATCTGTACCGAGATCATATACGTCTGACAGCAAGCGCAACGCAACCTGAACGTGGCGAAACTGCATGGGAGCCTGGATACAATTTTATCCGTGTTTCTGTTAATGGTGAAAACTCATCTCGCGAACTCCGTATAAAAGCGCATGTTAGGGTATGGCAGACAGCGCCAGGAGGCTTCATTGCGAAAAGAGATCGAGGCGATTCAGATACTTTCGAGTTGACTATCCCCCTAGAAAGCTGGAGCTCACCAACACAGCCGCTGCCACTAACAACTGTTTCACATCCTTCATTGGCCTCCTCAATGACAGATGGAGCCGCTCCTTCAGAAGAGGAACAACCAGCCATCACGACCATGCGTGATGTTGCGCTTCGTTTCTTCCGGCTTTCGTTCAGCAAAAAATCTGAAATTGCGGGAAGACTTCAACTTCTCGAAGCCGAAGACATGACCCTTCCAGACCACGAGCGCTTCACACAAGTCATCATAAGAGCTCACGAGCGTGGGCAGCTAGAACTTCTCAAGCAGGCAGTGCTTGAAGCAGAACGATAAATAAGAGGAAAACAAATGACTAGCATGACGTTCGCTGACCGCTACGCTTCTGCTGGGCTAGCACCCAACCCAACCCTGATTGCGTCTCGCCAAGAGCCAGCCAAGCGGATCGTGGAAAATATTACAAATGATCAAATTTTTGGTTTGGTTGGAAGATACTACGGCATACATGATTTCGATTTTTCTTGGTTCAGAGATGAATTTCAAAAAGATGACCCAAGCTTCAGTCTAATCAACAACGAGAACGAGACCGTTCTACTCTCTGCTCTAGTACTGAGTGATTTAGTAGA
Source organism: Pseudomonas sp. 7P_10.2_Bac1 (assembly GCF_025465935.1). Taxonomy (GTDB): domain Bacteria; phylum Pseudomonadota; class Gammaproteobacteria; order Pseudomonadales; family Pseudomonadaceae; genus Aquipseudomonas. Next base: position 42,959 of record NZ_JANLNV010000001.1, read on the forward strand.
AAATGAAGAGGCTGTAGCCATACTCGCCTTGATATCTTGCTCCGCAGCGGGGCTGCGCACTCCAGTAGACTGTACCTGGCTGCTTCAACTCGCGAAACAAAAGCGAATAAATCTTTCAGTCGAAGATAGGAAGCCCATTAAGTTCACACCGAAAGTCAGTAGCACACAGACGATAAAACTTAAAGAAGAAGTCGCAGCCCTAGCTGAAAACGATTGGGCAACCTTGATTGCAATCCTCGGAAAAATCCGTACGGAAAGCCAGCAGTCAATGTCTAACATGTCGACCCAAGCTACAAATGCCCTAGTAGCACTGAAAGAAGAAAACGAGTACCTGAGAGAAGAGTCTCAGATGTTGTGGTGGATATTCGGAGGCCATAGCTCATCACTGAAAGCAAGCTTCAGCACCTTTACCCCACATCAGACTGCATTCGTTGGCTCTATTGACCTAGGGATACTAACAACCTCTAATTATGGGCCAATTGCTGCTTCGGCAATGTTAGAACGTGTACTAAGCCTATCTAAACGTCCAAAGGGCGCCCAGAGCACTGAACTCAGCAAAGTACTCGACAGCTTCTCTAAAGCTGACTTGCAGCGGCTGGAGATAAATCACTCTAAACTGCCAGCCCGCATCGCACCGATCGCAACAGCTCTTGAGCTGGCTCGGACTTTAGGAGTAGGTGCATGGGGTAATTTGTTCCAAGAAAAAACAGGCTTAGATGCCACGGTGACGCTTGACCCACTTGATCTGGCTGAGCAGCTCTATTGCGAACATCTACTGGGGCAACACCTGTGACTGAGCCATTAGACGACATAGATGAATTAGACGAAGACCTGGATGTATTTGAACAGTCTCCAGAGGAGGTTTCGCAAAGCCTTAATGCTTTACGCGAACTGCCCCAAGCAACCCTATTATCTGTGGAAGATGCAGACGCACTATTGCGCTGGCGGCGAGCATCTATTGTTGCAATCATAGGTGAGAGGAATGGTGGAAAAACAACACTAATTTCAGAAATATATGCACAGTTCCTCAAAGGACAATTTGCAGACTTGATGTTTTCTCACAGCCTCAGCTTGATGGGCTTTGAAGAAAAAAGTTTCCAATCCAGATCCGAGTCAGGACTTGAAGTTCCTGACACACCAAGAACTTCAGCACAAGAAGGCCTCCGTTTCTTCCACCTACAGATTGCGGACCCACTATCCAACTTAAAGAAGCAAGACCTACTTATATCCGAGCGAGCTGGTGAAACTTACAAAGACATCCGAGACAAGCCTGAGATAGCCGCGAGCCTGCTAGAAATCACCAAATCTGAAATCATCGCACTAATAATTGACGGCGAGCGCGTATGCAACCCTCGTGAAAGAGCTGAGGTTTTCGCATCAATCCGAAATATCGCAAGAGCACTTGTAGAATCGGAGTGCATCCAACCAGAAGCCCGAATACAACTAGTCACGACAAAATTCGACTTACTGAAAGGAGAAACTTACCCCAAAGCTCTTGAAGCGCTCGTAAACTTTGAAGAAGCCATTTTAAAGATATTGGAAAATAGATACCACCTTTCTACGTATCACGTGGCTGCAAGGGATCCTAAGCGGCGCATGGGACCTGCACATGGCGTTGCGGAGTTGCTTAGATCTTGGCTACAGCCTAAAGTAGCAGCACCTGGTAGCAGTCTGAAAATTCCAGCTCTAGTAAGCGAGTTCGACAAATTAGCACTCAGAAGGACCTCGAATTGAACGCCAATTTCGTCATCATGGGTCTACCTGCCTCTGGTAAGACTACCTTTCTTGCAGCTCTATGGCACCTTATCGAGTCTCAAGAAACGGACTGCCGTCTAACCATGGATGGCTACAGAGGAGACTTGGTCTATCTGAGGCTAATTTCCACTGCATGGCGCACATTCAAGGAAGTGCCTCGCACTTCGCAGGTTGGAAATACTGATGTCGTAATTTATTTAAAAGACCGCGAAAGTGGCGCCCGTGGGACTGCTTTGTTCCCAGATTTAGCAGGCGAGACCTTTGAGCTTCAAGTAGAAGAGCGCAAGTGCCGCCCCGAATTCATTGAGCAAGCTATTGCTGATGATGGTGTTCTATTCTTCGTGAATGCCAACCTTAAGGAAGATGGCCTGACTATTAATGAGCTAAACGCTAGGATCCCAGAAGCCGAACAGGATGCGGACCATGCCGATGGCGCTCAGCATGAAGCGGCTCAACCCATTCAAACACCTGAATGGCAACCTAAATATGCTCCAGCACAAGTAAAAATTGTGCAACTCTTGAGCGATTTCCTCAGGGCACCTTTTACAAGCCGCCGCAGGCGTTTGGCTTTGATGATTTCGGCTTGGGATCTCGCAAGAGATCAACACTTAACGCCAGATGCATGGCTGGCAGTAAACATGCCATTAGTTGATCAGTTTCTGAGGTCAAATCCTGAGTTGTTCGAGCATAGGGTATATGGACTCTCTGCACAGGGTGTTAAACTTGATGATGATGACGCAGTTGAAGAAATAGCTGATATTACACCTAGCAAACGAATTCAGATTGTTGGCAAAGACATTGATGCCAACGAACACGACTTGACTAGACCCCTAGTTTGGCTGATGTCGACGGCAGTATGAAAATAGATCAAGCTTTGTTTGGCTATGATGGCGGACACAGGCTTCTGGCCAGTTCGTTACCCCTAGGACCTGATGCCCCACTCCTAACAGAGCTAAGTGACGTAGTACCCGGCTCGATTTTTGGCAATGGGGATGGTTATTGGACTGGACTACCTCTTCCTTCTCTAAAGAAATATGCACTATTACGTACTTGGCCTGCGCCAGAGATGCCGAGACCTGGGTGCGTTTGGACTCATGCATTACTGCTTGACCCTAAAATACTTGAGCTGTTCGAAGATCTCTCTATTCTCCAGAGCATGGCAAGCCGTCCAAAGAACATGCTAGATATGGAGCGATATAAGCATACGATTGAGATCCCGCCAACAAACCACAGCGCATCGCATTATCATTCTGACGAGGCACTAATTTCAGATTTAATTCTTAAGCTCTATGGGCAAAAAGAAGCAATTATAAAAACTGCCGTGCCGGGTGAACTAGTTGAACCACTATTTGCGGTCTGGTCCCAGCAGTGGCCGCGACTTCGGCGAAATTTTAAATTCCAAACAGCTCTCACTAGAAGCGCTGCGAGCACCAGCTCTGTCCGAATGGACATTACCACCACACTGGCCTCTTCAGCAGAAGTATCCAATGTCGCCCCTGAAAGGCCGGAGTGGGTATGCGCTGCACAGCAAGATGTATATGATGGCCACCGTGGGCCATTACGATCATTCCTGCGAAAATATGGAAGTGATGTAAAAAGGCAGAAAGCATCGTTCAGACCTTTAGTCCAGCTGAGCCTACTTGATCATAAGTCAACAACAGATGTATCTGGCAAAGTTTTACTGATACTCGAAAAATCCTTCCCTTCAGTGGAAGATGCTAAAAGGCTTAAGGAAGACCTTATAAATGGTGACTTGATTCCAAGTGCGCAACCTGGACTGGTAATTCATATATTAGCGAATGATTCAACTGACATTCTACCCACGCCAAATGTAAATGGCCTAGCTCGTATTGCCAACATTGATCCTAGAAGCTCAGTTGAACTGGTTGAAATTGCAGAACGGGCTATAGCATCGACCGCTCCAATTGGCTTGGCGATCCAGGACCTACTGATTAATAAAATTTCTATTTTTTCTCAAACTTGGCTTCTTGAAAACTCGACTAGCAACATTACAAAGTTTTTCTGTAAAAACAAACCGAGCTTAATTACAGAGCAAACACTCTACCGATTGAGCGATGACGACTTAATTTATGCTCTACCATACATCACCAACAGCCCTGACTCCTTGGCAGCAATTATGGGAATACTATTGTCTCGTGAAAGCAAAGAGCTTGCCACAATTCTATTTGATCTTACCCCACAAGAAACTGCATCCGCAGTCCTTAGCAGAGCGTCCGATTTTGGCTTGCCATCCAATAGTATTTGGATAACTGAGCTACTTAGGCGTCGTAATCTCTTGCTGGACTGTGATGTTCTCAAGTCAGCAACAACCCCAGACATAATCCTAGAATGCGTCAATGCGTTGGGCTGGCTTTCACCCGAGGTACTGAAGGCCGGGTGTGATCCATGGGCGAACGCGATTGCTGAATTAAATCCGAGCCTACTCAGCAAAAAAGAGGAGCATCTTGCAGCCTTCTTCACAGCCCTCGCCCTACACACAGGAAAACAGTCGGGACTGAGTGTTGTCGAACGTTTTTTCGATACCTTGCACTCAAAAATAATGAACTCCGACCTGAACCAAAAGACAGTAGACTTTCTTCTACCGCACTTGGCGAGCGTCGGATTTTTCAAAGGTTGGGACCTTGGCCTGCGACTGAGACTCAGCATCGTGGATGCCTATGTAAAGTATAATTGGCCACGAAACAGCTTTTTGAACCTCAGCCACAAAAAGAAAACTAGAATAATGCTTGCTGAGGCAGCGACAGAGACTGATGAGGGACATTATTACGCAGATGAGTCGCTACTGTAGAAACAATCAAAACGAGCAAATTTCGTTGCACTTGGCGCCAGCCTAGTGCAACTCAACACAAGCTGAGGCATTACTTTACACCTCATCTACATCAAACTTTTCTACTAACACACCCCAGACCAATTACAGCAACAACGGAAAGGCAATAGAATAGCAAACTCTTCTGCAGTCGTGTTTTACACGCCACATGAAAATTTACTTATTTACTCGTCGCCATACCCAACCTCCACTCGCAACCAAACTGGTACGATGCGAATGCCCGATATAGAGACCCTCGAGGTTGCTAGCGTCTATTATTCTTAACTGCAACGTCCCAAAATACGCGTGATGATCTTCTCGGTCATACCACTCACCTGTGATATACGAATTTTTAATCACACCAAACACACAGTAATTCTTACCCTTGGCATCAAATTCTGCATATATATAGCGACCAAATTGTTTTATGTACGTATAGCTGTGACGATCTACGACCGCTGTGAAATTTGGACTACCTGGCGCCTCCCACACTTGCTCCCATTTCCCCGCTAGCTTTGGCGGCTTATCTCTAAAGAATCCTCGGACTGGCAATCAGTGCAAATACTTTACAAAATAATGCGATAAGCTAAAGTCAAGCAATGTTTTAACAAGAAGCACAGAGCTAGGCGCAATCAGCCCCGTCACAATAACGTTCCAATCAATTGCGAGAGAAATCATCTTATTTTCTTAATCGACTCGTGTGTGCAATAACATACCTGACCCACAACTCCCTTGAAGCCAAGAAAGCTGTTATCAATATACTAAAGTTAAGCAACGAGCAGTCGAGACCGCCCGCTTTAGAGGATATTAGACGAGGGAGTCTGGATCACTACGCTTTCGAGAAAGCTCAGGCAGAAGGATTTGCGGGCGACAATTCAGATTTTCTGCCAAACGGTAAAGTTTTTCTACAGTCAGATTCACTTCACCTCTCTCAATCCTACCTACGTAGCTGCGGTCCATCCCACAGGCGAGTGCTAGAGCGTCTTGGGATAACCCAATCAACAATCTCTGCTCTCGGATATTTTGTCCCAGAGAGTGTGCTATCTCCTGCCGCATAACCGCCTCGCCTTACACAAGGCGAAACTATCGGTCGTTTACTGATCATCGCGCTACGGATTATAATCCGCATTTTGTGCCACTCTGCTAATCCTGGGTGCTTGTATGAAACCCGCGACATTTAAGCTAGACAGGTGCCTCTACGCCCTGCTCCAGGATGGAGATCTGCAACGTTTCACAATCCGACAGCTGCGGGATGCATACGCGAGCAAAAGCGGCTGCGTAGGATTTTCTACGAGCGGGCTTTGGCGATACGTTTACGACCAGGTCACACGATTGAAGCGCGTGGGCTGGGTCCGCCTAGATCCTGCTCGCCGCCGACGAGATCAACTCTATTTCGTGGAGGCAATCCCAGACTCGTTGAACGTTGACCTAGTGGATGGGCACTCATCTCGTACAGAGCTTTCCACTACCGAGCAGACGCCAGAGCTTTCCGCTGACTCCACTACCTCAATCTCAAAGCCAGTGTTGCGTCTTCAGGCACTAGCGAAAGAAATACGTCTTGACATGCTCTCCTCAGTTGGAGAAGCGGAGCGCTTCAAGCAGCTAATAGCCGAAATGCCTCAACTCAAGGCCCAGGTCGAGGACGACTACGTTGCAGCCAGAGATAGATCGTCACGCCTACTAGGCCATTTAAGAGCAGTAGAAAAGACGCTTAAGTTGTTGGTGAAAGAATGACAAAGCTTCGTACATGGCAACGTCTGTGCATTGACGCTGCCCTTCTCACTTATAGAGCGTCGCCACACTTTTTCTGTCAAGCAACTCCAGGGGCTGGCAAAAGCCGTATGGCAGCAGAAACTGCAAAACAATTGTTCTCACAAAATGCAATAGATTTCGTGCTCTGCTTTGGCCCATCCTGCCAAATCGTTAATGGGTTAGCCAAAACGTTCTCCAAGGTCTTGGGTAAACCATTTGACGGACGTCTAGGAGCCATAGGTGAAGCAATTACGTATCAAGCCATGGAGTTCCAGAGTGATTCGTTCTGGCAACTCTTAGATGATTATCGGGTTTTTGCCGTTTTTGACGAGATCCACCATTGCTCAGGAAATGAGCACACTCTTGGAAATTCGTGGGGGCACACCGTGCTTCAACGTATTCAGGATCGGGCAACTTACACACTTGCGCATTCAGGCACACCCTGGCGTTCAGATGAGCAAGCTATCGCTCTGGCTCGTTACTCAACCCCCCATGGATATCTAATTTGTGACTACCGGTATGGATTACGAGAATCCATTAATGATGGAGTATGCCGCACCCCACGCATAGCGCTCGTGGAAGTTAATAGTATTCGGGTAGAGACTGTCAGCGAAAGCACTCCGTCGATATCCGATTACTCCAGCATCGCAGAGCTGTTGAGTGACTCACCTGTTACTTTCGAAGATCTGATTTCCCATAATGATGTAGTAAAAGAAATTTTATCTTTAGGATGTCATCGGTTGAATAGCCTTCTATCAAGCGATCCAAGTGCTGGCGGCCTTGTCATTGCATCAAACGTTCATCATGCTTATCAAGTGGCCGCGGCACTCAGAAACATGAATGAGGAATGCCGGGTAGTTACCAATCGCACTACAGATGCACAATCAATTATTGATACATTTCGAAACGGCGCAGGTCGCTGGATCGTCGCGGTTGGTATGATCAGTGAAGGCACTGACATCCCGAGACTCCGAGTCTGTTGCTACCTGAGCAGAATCAGAACTGAACTCCATTATAGGCAAGTGCTTGGCCGTGTACTTCGGCGCACTGGGACCTTCGATGACCATGCGTGGCTTTATGTCCTAGCTGAACCATCACTGCTTCGCTTCTCACATCGGATCGCTTCAGACCTACCAGATGACTACGCAGTAGTAGATCTGATTCCTACTATCAATACAGACATAGTTGAACCAACTATGCTGATTGATCTATCTCAGTCCATTGAAGAACACGCCGTCAGTGATGAGGACATTATCCATACAGCCAAGGCTGAACGTAGAAACCTAACTCTCAATTCCGAAATAGATAATCATCGATGCCATCAAATCGATCTCACATCCGGCTTCAGAACTGAAATCCTATCAATCTATTGAGCTCGCTATCTTCTCCGACGCAATCAGATGCAGCAGACGTTATCCTTGTGCACTCACGGAGATTGTAAATGACCTACATAAGCTTTGTACCCTGCACTTCAACACCAACTGAATGTTGGAGTGCAGATCACTACAGTTACCTGGCAAGACTACACTATATTGTAACCAAGGCTCACCATGTACTTGGCAGCACAGAGATTGCGAAGTCATGGCTTATCAAGCCTGCGATCGCTCTTGGCCATAATCCACCTTACTCTCTACTAGCCGAGCAAACCGGATTCTCAGCAGTCAATGAACTCTTGATCCGAATCGAATATGGAGTATATACATAATTCTCGCTAGATTGTCGAAGCGCGTCACGATCCGGTGGTTCTCTTCCAGCCTGCCAAATATGTGCTTGGTAGTGTTGCGCTGCCGGTACTTGGACCGATCGCACAGTCCGATTAAGCCTGGCTTGGGTTAGCGCTGCATCGTGGCCAGCGGAATGACGGATTGCTTTCGGTCTTGCTCGCAGTAGCGGCATCGTGTTTCGGCGTCGTATCTGCTAGCAAACAACCATTTGCAGCGCTTATCTCGTCACGAAGCCCCCAGAGCACAGCGTCCCGCTTTAGAAGGCCTGGAGTTTTGGTAAATAGATCATCAACCTCTGCTCAGGCCTCATCCGAAAACTCTTAACGCTTTGCCATCACAGAGTTCTTCCGTCGATGGCTGGGGATTCTACAAAATTCTCAGCATTCGAGAGCGATTGTAGGGCTTCTCAGGATTTCGTACATAGCCTAATCAACCCGCCCAAAACGCCAAGAGCGTCACTCGTAGTAATGACTACAGTCGTGACTACAGTAGATATGCTGATCTCTTTCCACCGGAGGCGTTTCACTCGGATGGAAAAATTCTTCGCAGTAGCTGCATTTAAACATGCGGGTATTGACACCGCACTCCAAGCACTTCCCCACATAAGTCTGACACTCCTGCGGATTTAAAATATCAATCAAATAGGCTCTATCACCACACCTATAACAATCCAACAAATTAGTTTGAAATTCAATGTTCACTTGTCCAAAGCAAGTCAAGCAAATAAGGGCCTCATCAAAGCAGTCATCTATTTGAAATGCCTCGCCACTGACCATGGAATCAGCTTGGCAATGTATGCAAGTAAATAAGGGAGTATCAGCAGTACAAATTAGGTCTTGAACAAACTCATGCACACCCTCGCGCCATGCCTTCATTCGCGCTAGTCCCGAAGGCATTTTCAATTGACTGAATAGCTCTTTGCCGAAATGGAACCGCGAAATGGCATGCATAAAGAAAAAAGAGCGAACCACAATTTTCGCCAGCTCCGCATCCGGCAAAGTTAGCTGCCCTCGATGCACCAATGCATTCCTACAGTGGATCAAATTTTTAAACTCAGTCTTCCCACCCAGATTCAGACGATGTGTATTGAAGTAATGATTGAGGATTTGTGCAAAATCAACGTAGTCGTTCGCAGCAACGCCATTCTTGATCTTCGTGATATCCTTCACTTTGCCCGAGCTCGTAAAATAATATTTGAAGAAAAGCTCTAGGGCTATTTGGGAATTAACCGCAGCGAATTTAAATTTTTTGGGATCATTGGCTGCTTCTTTAAACAGCTGAAGTGAAAAGCATGCAAACTCTATGTATGCGGTTTCGAGTTCTTCAGCGGAGGGAAGTGTTTTGCTCAAAGTAAAGACTCTTGATGGAAATGGATGATATCATTGAGCCACACCTGATTTTTCTTTTCAATCGATTGGTCAGCATAAGGTGCCGTTCTGTCCACTTGAGGCAGGTTCCAGTGAAATTTGGTGCTCGCTACGATCTGGCGGATTACACCAGGGCCTTTCAACCCCAGACAATCTCATCAACGCTGCAAACGCTTACACGTGGTATGACTGCGCCGAGTGAGGCCCCTTTACTACAGAATTTTACCAGATTCGTTCTCCAGTTAACTGAGACAATCGGTGAAGGCCTATCTCGATAAATTTTCTGCGGACTGTTGTTTAGCACTGAAAGCGGCATCTCAATTGACCACCTCTATAGTCAACGTATGCCAACACTGGTGCTTACGCTCATTAAGATGTCACGCTGCGTTCACCACACTAATATCGGCTAAATTTTTTTCCTAACCACGTAACGATATTCGTGCGGAGAAAATCGCCCTCCTGGACCGAACAGTAGCTGGGCAGTACAGCGTTCCAAGTAAGCCAAAGCGCGCTGAGAAACATAGCACTCGTAATACGACCGCTGTTCTGGCGGTACCACAGCGCGATTCTTAAGGCAAAGCTTGACCAGTTGACTCAGTAAATAGCCACGAACATCATACTCAGCGTCCACTGCTTGCAGCACTATTGTATAGCAAAACTGAAATTTTGGTATCGGATCACGACCACCTGGATGCAGTGTTAGATCGTTCATTTTGGCCTCCTGAGCAACAAAGATATACATTCGAACAACTTCGGCCAC
>NZ_JANLNV010000091.1 GCF_025465935.1 Pseudomonas sp. 7P_10.2_Bac1
GCCGGCTTTTTTTTTTTATATTAACACCCCCCCCCCCCCCCCCCGCTCCTACAAATACCCTTCGGCGCCCCGGATCAAGACCAAAAACCACGCAGCTCTTTATTTGCTGGAAATGCCGAGCAACGAAGGCTGCGATCTTTTTTAAATCAAAAGATCGCGAGGCAAGCTCGCTCCTACAGTTGAGGGCGGGGGGCTTATTTCTTTTTGGCAGGGGCCTTGGCTTTGACGCTGCGCTGGCGCTGGGCTTCAAACAGGCAAACACCCGTCGCCACCGAGACGTTCAGGCTGCTAACACTGCCAGACATCGGCAGGCGCACCAGATAATCGCAGTGCTCGCGAGTCAGGCGGCGCATGCCTTTACCTTCAGCACCCATGATCATGATGATCGGGCCGGTCAGGTCTTGGTCGTACAGTTCTTGCTCGGCTTCGCCCGCCGTACCGACAATCCACAAACCGCGCTGCTGAAGCTTTTTCAGGGTCGCGGCCAGGTTGGTCACGGCCACCAATGGAATCACTTCCGCTGCGCCACAGGCTACTTTTCGTACAGTCGGAGTCAGCGTTGCCGACTTGTCCTTGGGCACAATAACGGCCAGAGCGCCCGCCGCATCAGCGGTACGCAGGCAAGCACCCAGGTTGTGCGGGTCAGTCACGCCGTCCAGCACCAGAATCAGCGGAGCACCTTCGGTGCGGTCCAGCAATTCATTGAGCATGGCCTCGCCCCACACCTGGCTCGGGCTGACGTCAGCCACAACACCTTGGTGTACGCCTTCAACCCAGGCGTCCATTTCGCGACGCTCAGCCTGGCCGACATCGACCCGGTTCTCAGCAGCCAGCGCGACCAGGGTCTGGACGCGAGGATCGTTGCGGCTTTCAGCCAACCAGATTTGCTTGACGCGTTTTGGGTGGTGACGAAGCAACGCTTCTACGGCGTGAATACCGTAGATTTTTTCCAACTGACTCATGATTTGGCCTTAGGTTTGCGCGACCCGCCGGTTTTGCTGGCTGGTGCGGCGCCCGATTTTGGCGGGCCTTTACGATGTTTGCTGGGTTTGGAAGGCTTGCCCGTGTCTTTAGCGGGTGCTGCCCTCCCCGACTTTCCCGACTCCGATGTCCGACCGCCGTTTTTCGCGTCGGCCAAGAGCGCCTTTTTCACTTCGCGGCTCTTGCGCACTTCGGCGTTATTGGCCGCCGCGTCGCTGGAACGGTAAGCACCATCAGAGGTTTTCACGGGTTTGGCTGGCGCACTGCGGCGAGCGGGTTTAGCCGCTTCGACCGGAGGCGGCTCAGTGGCCTTGGTCCCGGATTTGCCCGCGTTTTTGCGTACAGGCTTTTCGTCGGTGCGGTTTTTACGACCAATCGGTGCGCTGAGGGTTTTCTCAGCCATTTCGAAGTCGATTTTGCGCTCGTCCAGATCAACCCGCATAACGCGCACTTCAACCGTGTCGCCCAAGCGGAAGCTACGACCGGTGCGTTCGCCCGCCAAGCGGTGATGCACAGGGTCGAAGTGGTAGTAATCGCCCGGCAAAGCCGTCACGTGGACCAGACCTTCGACATAGATGTCGGTCAGTTCCACGAACAGACCAAAGCCGGTCACAGCAGTCACCACACCCGGGAAGGTCTCGCCCACGCGATCTTTCATGAACTCGCACTTGAGCCAGTTGACCACGTCACGGGTCGCTTCATCAGCACGGCGCTCGCTCATGGAACATTGTTCGCCGAGCTGTTCCAGAATCACTTCGTCGTACGGGTAAATGCGCGCTTTCGGGATGGTCATCGCGCCAGCCCGACGAACGTGCGGCGTATCCAGCTTGGAGTGGATAACGCTGCGAATCGCCCGATGGGTGAGCAAGTCCGGGTAGCGACGAATCGGCGACGTGAAGTGGGTATAGGCTTCGTAGTTAAGGCCGAAGTGGCCTTCGTTTTCAGCGCTGTACACCGCCTGGCTCAACGAGCGCAGCATCACGGTCTGGATCAGGTGGTAATCCGGGCGATCCTTGATGTGTTCAAGCAGCGCCTGATAGTCCTTCGGCGAAGGGCCATCCTTGCCTTTGTGCAGGGTCAGACCCAGCTCACCGAGGAACGCGCGGAGTTTTTCCAGACGCTCAGGCGGCGGACCATCGTGCACACGGTACAAAGCCGGAATTTCATGCTTCTTGAGGAACTCGGCCGTGGCCACGTTGGCCGCCAGCATGCATTCTTCGATCAGCTTGTGGGCGTCGTTACGTGTAGTTGGGCGAATTTCAGCAATTTTGCGCTCGGAACCGAAGATGATCCGGGTTTCCTGCGTTTCAAAATCAATCGCGCCACGGGTATGACGGGCGCCCAGCAACACTTTGTACAGCGCGTACAGCTGCTTGAGGTGCGGCACCACATCAGCGTATTCACTGCGCAGTTGCTTGGCGTCGTTGGTCTTCGGATGTTCGAGGATAGTGCTGACCTTGTTGTAGGTCAGACGCGCCTGCGAATGAATCACCGCCTCGTAGAACTGGTAGTCGGTCATTTCGCCGGTCTTGGAGATGGTCATCTCGCACACCATCGCCAAACGGTCGACTTTCGGGTTCAGGGAGCACAGGCCGTTGGACAGTTCCTCAGGCAGCATCGGGATCACGCGCTCGGGGAAGTACACCGAGTTGCCGCGAACCTGGGCTTCGGCATCCAGCGCCGAGCCGATCTTCACATAGCTGGAAACGTCGGCAATCGCCACGTACAACTTCCAGCCACCGCCGAACAGGCGCAGCTTGCCGGGCTTGGCTTCGCAGTACACCGCGTCATCGAAGTCGCGAGCATCTTCGCCGTCAATGGTGACGAACGGCAGATGACGCAGGTCGATGCGCTTCTCTTTATCTTTCTCTTCGACTTCTGGCTTGAGCTTGCCGGCCTCTTTGAGCACCGCCTCTGGCCAGACGTGAGGGATGTCGTAGGTGCGCAGCGCGATGTCGATTTCCATGCCGGGCGCCATGTAGTTGCCCACGACTTCAAGCACATCGCCCTGCGGCTGGAAGCGCGGAGTCGGCCAGTGAGTGATCTTCACCTCAACAAATTGCCCGATCTTCGCACCGGCGTTGCGCCCCGGAGTCACCAGCACTTCTTGCTGGATTTTCGGGTTATCGGCCACGACAAAGCCGATGCCGCCTTCTTCAAAATAACGACCCACGATGGTTTCGTGAGCGCGGGATACCACTTCAACGACCACACCTTCGCGACGGCCACGGCGATCCAGCCCCGACACACGAGCCAGCGCGCGGTCGCCATCGAACACCAGACGCATTTGCGCCGGGCTCAGAAACAGGTCATCGCTGCCGTCATCCGGCACCAGAAAGCCGAAGCCATCGCGGTGACCGCTGATGCGGCCCAGAATAAGGTCAAGCTTGTCGACCGGCGCATAGGTACCGCGACGGGTATAAATGAGTTGAGCATCACGCTCCATCGCACGCAGGCGACGACGCAAGGCTTCAATCTGGTCTTCGGTCGTCAGCCCGAACTCTGCGACCAACTGCTCGCGAGCAGCAGGCGAACCGCGTTCAGCCAGATGCTGAAGAATCAGTTCACGACTTGGGATAGGGTTTTCGTATTTTTCCGCTTCACGTGCGGCCTCGGGATCGAGGGTCTGCCAATCGGCCATTAGATAGTTTTCACCTTGTCTATATGCGGTTAGTTTGGCATACGCGTATTGAAACGGGAAATTTCAGACTCATACGGCGCCGTATTAGCCCGTTCCGGCACACTTTGCTGGCTTTGACCAACCATTCGCGAAATATTTTCAATATTTTTAATCACAACGCTTTACAGGTCAAAGGGCCATCCGTATAGTGCGCGCCATCGACAACGGCGACGTTGCAGATACTGCCCAGATGGTGAAATTGGTAGACACGCCAGCTTCAGGTGCTGGTGGCCGCAAGGCCGTGGAAGTTCGAGTCTTCTTCTGGGCACCAATTTAGAGTTGAAGATTAGTACATTCTTCATCTCACATAAAACCCGCGAAAGCGGGTTTTTTGCATTTCGGAGCCCGCTAAAAAATTTGATTTATAAAATCAAAACAGGGGTTTACAGATCAAACTGCTCTCCGTATAGTGCGCCACATCAACAGCGGCAACGCTGCTGATACTGCCCAGATGGTGAAATTGGTAGACACGCCAGCTTCAGGTGCTGGTGGCCGCAAGGCCGTGGAAGTTCGAGTCTTCTTCTGGGCACCAATTCAAGATTCAAGTGTTTTGACTCAAAACATTTGAAGCCTCACAAAAACCCGCGAAAGCGGGTTTTTGCGTTTCCGGGGTCTGCAAATACCCAACCTCAATGCTCCCAAGCCTTCCCCCTATACGACTATCGCCCCAACCTTCAAGCGTACTTGAGAAACAATATCGTTTATCATTGTTACAAGTTTTGTAGTACCAAAGTGAGGAACCCAGCGAATGATGCTCCGAAATACCCGGCTTGCAAGCGCTCTACTGCGTGGCCTGACGCTCTCCATCCTCGGTCTTGTACTGACCTCTCCCGCCCACGCAGCCGACCCCGTCACTCTGACGCTGTACAACGGCCAGCACAAAGAAGTAGGCGACAACCTGGCCGCCGCCTTTGAAGCCAAGACCGGCATTCACGTGAATGTGCGCAAGGGCAGCAGCAACCAACTGGCCAGCCAGATCATGGAAGAAGGCGACCGCTCCCCGGCTGACGTGTTTTACGCCGAAGAATCGCCGCCACTGAACAACCTTGGCGAGCAAGGCTTTCTGGCCAAGGCCGACGACGCCACTCTGCAAGCGCTGCCCAAGGAATACGTGGCCGCCAACGGCACCTGGATCGGCGTAACGGCGCGCACCCGTGTTGTCGCGTTCAACCCCAAGCTGATCAAGGAAGAAGACCTGCCCAAGTCGGTTCTCGATTTCGCCAACCCCGAGTGGCAAGGCAAAGTCGGCTTCGTTCCTACCAGCGGCGCGTTCCAGGAACAGGCCGTGGCTATCATCAAATTGCACGGGCGCGATGCTGCAGAAGAATGGCTGACCGGGCTGCGCGCCTTCGGCAAGACCTACACCAACAACATGGTGGCGCTCAAAGCCGTAGAAAACGGCGAGGTCGCCACCGTGCTGGTGAACAATTACTACTGGTTCGCCCTGGAAAAAGAAAAAGGCAAGCTGGACTCCAAGCTGCACTACTTCACCGACGGTGATGCCGGCGGCCTGATCACCGTATCCAGCGCGGGTGTACTCAAAGCCAGCAAGCACCCTAAAGAGGCCCAGCAATTGCTCGCCTACATGGCCAGCGAAGAAGGCCAGCGCGTGATCACCAACACCACCGCCGAATACCCGATGCGCAAAGGCATGGTGTCGGAGCGGGGTCTCAAGCCTTTCGATGAGCTGCAAGCTCCGAAAATCACCCCGGCCGACTTGGGCAATGCCGAAGAAGCGCTGGACCTCGAACGCGAAACCGGCCTGCTCTGATGCTAACCGCCGCCCATACCGTGCGCCACGCCCTGACACGCAAACGGCCTTCGATCTGGCTGCTGCTACCGGTCCTGCTGCTGATCGGGCTCAGCCTGCTGCCGTTGCTGTATGTCGCGACCAAAGCCTGGCAAGCCGGCTGGACGCAAGCGCTCAACCTGCTGTGGCGCCCTTACGTGTTCGGCCTGATGCGCAACACGCTGCTGCTGATGGTGGGCGTCACCGTGACCTGCGCACTGGTCGGCCTGTCGCTGGCCTGGCTGCTGGAGCGCAGCAACTTGCCTGGGCGGCGCCTGTGGGGCGTGATTTTGTGTCTGCCGTTTGCCGTCCCGGCGTTCGTTAGCAGCTTCACCTGGGTGTCACTCAGTGCCAGCTTCGAAGGCTTGGGCGGCGCCATTCTGGTGATGAGCCTGTCCAAATACCCGCTGATCTTTCTGCCGGTCGCCGCCACCCTGCGCAACCTTGACCCGGCACTGGAAGAGTCAGCCCGTACCCTGGGGCAGAACCGTTGGGGGGTGTTTTTCAAAATCACCCTGCCATTGCTCTGGCCCTCGCTGTTGGCCGGCTCGCTGTTGATTGCCCTGCACATGCTGGTGGAGTTCGGCGCGCTGTCGATCATCGGCCTGCAAACGTTCACCACGGCGATCTATCAGCAATTTGAACTGGAATTCAGCAACGCCAATGCGGCGATGCTGTCTGCGGTGCTGCTGGTGATGTGCTTGAGCCTGTTGTGGCTGGAATTGAAAGTGCGCGGCAAAGGCCGTCACATTCGTATCGGCCAGGGCGCGGCGCGACATGCCGAGCAAGTACGCCTGGGCAAGTGGGCACCACTGGGGCAAGTGTATTGCCTGTTGCTGGCCGTGATTGGCAGCGGCATTCCACTGGGCATGCTGGCGTACTGGCTGATCAAGGGCAGTTCCGCTGCCTTCCCGGTGGCGGCGATTAGCGAGGCGCTGTTCTCGTCGCTGGCGCTGTCGCTTGGTGGTGCTGCCTTGTGCCTGGTGCTAGCAGTCCCGGTGGGGCTGCTGGTGGTGCGCTATAAAGGCCAACTGGCGATCTGGGCCGAGCGCCTGCCATACCTGCTGCATGCCCTGCCGGGGCTGGTGATTGCGCTGGCGCTGGTGTACTTCTCGCTGCATTACGTGCCGGTGCTGTATCAGACATCGGCGTTGCTGCTGATTGCTTATGCGCTGCTGTTTTTGCCACTGGCGCAGGCACCGATCCGTACGGCGCTGAACAAGGCGGCCCCCCAACTGGAAGAGGCTGCGCGCACCTTGGGCGCCTCGTCGTTCACAGCCTTTTGCCGGGTCACCTTGCCGATCATCTTCCCGGCGCTGGGCGCAGCGTTTGCGCTGGTATTCCTGGACGCCATGAAAGAACTGACCGCCACTTTGCTGCTGAGCCCGACCGGGCTCAACACTCTGGCTACACAAGTGTGGTCGCACACCTCGAACGTCGAGTTTGCGGCAGCGGCGCCTTATGCGGCGCTGTTGATCGTGGTGTCGGGCTTACCGGTGTATTTGTTGACGACGCGGATGTATTTGAGCCGCTGAAACCGCCCTCACCCCAGCCCTCTCCCAGAGGGAGAGGGAGCTTTACCGAGGTGGTTTCGGATTCAACGCCATTGCTTGCAGACCGCACACCATCACCAAGATCCCCCAATCAGTCCCCTCTCCCTCCGGGAGAGGGCTAGGGTGAGGGGCTTTTTCCCACACAATTCGCAACGCCTGCACCAGCTTCGTCCCTTTCATTCGCAGGACCTTTCCTAGAGAATCCTCACCGCCTTGTGGCGCTGGAGCTGCGCGGATAGTCTCGCCGGGTCACTGATTTCAGTGGCCGGTTTTGACAGACTGCGAACAAGGTAATGCCAGCACGCGTTATGGCGGCTGTGTGCGGGGCACTTCCGAGTGCACCGGGCTTGCATACCTTCCCGGTCTGTCACCCGCATGCAGTTGCCACCTTATCCGTATGACAGCGGGCAGTGGCAGCCTCTTTCAGACTGCTCAAGGTATGCGCATATGAACAAACCAGTCCCCGACCCACCCCTAGACACCTTCCACACCAGCGCCCATCGCGGCACGTTGCTGTTCACCACACACCCTGGCATCCCCGCACGAGACGCACTTGAACACGTTTCGCTGCTGCTCAAAGGTGCAGAGTTAAACGCCGATGACATAAGCGCCCACCTTTCAGGCCTTGAAGCCGAGCAGCTGTGGAATGTTATCCACAGCATGGAAATGGCCCGAGCACTGGTGGACTCGCTGCTGACTGATTAATGCACACCATGGATGCGCTTCTGCGTACCCGCCAGCCCTCTTCCAGATGGAGAGTGAGCTTTACCGAGCTATGTTCGGATTCAACGCCATTGCTTGCAGACCGCACACCATCACCAAGATCCCCCAATCAGTCCCCTCTCCCTCCGGGAGAGGGCTAGGGTGAGGGCCTTCTGATTTTAAGCCCTGAACTGCCCCAAACTGGCCTTCAACTGCCCCGCCAGACTGTCCAGCACCTTGCCGCTGGCCGTGGTCTGCGTCACGGCCTCGGCCGCGCGTTCGGCCTGGGCATGGATCACTTCGACCCGCCCGCGCACCGCATGGGCGCCCTGAGCTTGATGCGCTGCCGCCTTGGTCGCATCGTCTATCGCCGTGTGTACCTGCTCCACCGACGCTTGCACGGTCTTCTGAAGCTGCACGCTGCCGCGCAATACCGCTAAACCTTCATCCGCCTGACGCCCCGCCCGCGCAATCGCCGCGACCGCTTCTTTAGCGCCCTGCTGCAAGGCCACGATGTGCGCCTGAATATCGCCGGTAGAGCTTTGTGTTTTGCTCGCCAACGCACGGACTTCATCGGCCACTACCGCAAAGCCACGCCCCGTTTCACCCGCCCGCGCTGCCTCAATGGCAGCATTCAACGCCAGCAGGTTGGTCTGCTCGGCAATGCCATGGATCACCGTCAACACCACTTCAATCTGCTGGCTTTGCTGCGCCAGCCGCTCGATGACTTTCGCGCCCTCGCCCACTTGCCCAGCCAACGCCTCAATCAGACCACCCACCTGCGCCGAGGTCCGAGTGTTTTCATCCGTGGCCTGACGAATATCCACCACCTGTTTGAGCGCCGCCTGCATCGCCTGGCTTTCAGACTGCGCCGCATCGGCCATGGTCGATAGCGCTTCAAGGCTTTGCGCCACCTCATCGCGCTGCAACTGCGCCGCTGCATCCGCCCCGGCATTGCGCAGGGTCATCACGCCTATCTCAACCCCCGTTCGCTGCGCCACATCCCCCGCCTCGCGCACGATGGGCTGCAATTTGTCGACAAAGCGGTTGACCGCCGACGCCATGTCGCCAATCTCGTCTTTGCTGTTCAGACCTACACGCTTGGTCAGGTCACCCTCGCCCGCCGCCAAGTCATTCAAGGCCGCGTTGAGCAGGAGCAATTTGCTCACCACACGCCGCCCCAGCACGACCGCCAGTAACAGCAAAACGCCAAGCCCGACCAGCGCCAGGCTCAAGCCAATTCGCCAGCGCAAGGCGTCCGCCGCTTCGCGCACGGTTTGTGCGGTATTGCCCTGCATCTGTGCCGCCGCCTTTTGCGCCGACTCCAAACGCGCACTCAAGGCTTTGGAACTGTCGCTGGCCGCGCCTTGCAGGCTTTCGTCGACCAGCTTGTCGCTATTCACAATCAGCGCTGCAAAGCGCTTATCCAGCGCCGCCAGCGACTGCTCGATATTGGCCGTGGAAACACCCATCAAGACCTTGCCGATCTCAACGCCGTTCGGGCTGATCGGCGCTTCGAGGTAATACACCGCCGGATCATTGCGCGCCGCATCGAGCACTTTATCCAGCGCACGGTCGCCCTTGCCCTTCTCCAGCAGCGCCTTGTTGATCGGATTATCTCGGTTGAGGTAGCGCGTCAGATGCTGCCCAGCGGCGTCGTCATACACCACGAATAGCACATTGGGATTGCGCTGAGCACGACGAGCGAAATCTGACAGCGTTGGAACATCATTGTCCCAAATGGCACGCGGCGAGACGGCAGCCAAGAGTTGCGCCATGTCGTTCGCTGAATCTTTGAGGCTCTGTTCAAGCATTTCCCAGAGCTGCATCTGCTCGTCTTTAAGACGCGGCTCAAGCCCGGCTGTGAGGCGTTGGCGAGTACTCACCGACAAGCCCTCAAGGTTGCTCTTGACCTCACGGCCAGCCAACTCCAGTTCCTGGGTCAGATGGTTGCTGTCTGCACTGAGCCCCGCATCCAGATCAGCCTCAAGGGCCGTGACCGTGCTCCGTGTCAGCGCTACAGCCACCAGCACTTGCACCAAAAGAGCGATACCTAGGGTAACGAATACCGGCCGCAACAAACGGCTTTGTAACAATGAGAGTACGGCAGACACAGAAAACCCCTCCACAACCGTGCCATTATTTTGATGGCACTCTTATGGCGTTTTTCAAAGCAAGGGTCGTGCCGTGGGGCGAGGGGTAGCCGAAAACAACAAAGGGCCCCGAAGGGCCCTGTGTTTTACATCGCGACGTGTTACGCGAACGGGTGACGCAGAACGATGGTTTCGTTGCGGTCCGGACCTGTCGAGACGATGTCGATCGGCGCGCCGATCAGTGCTTCTACGCGCTTGATGTAAGCACGGGCGTTTTCTGGCAGCTCTTCCAGGGATTTGGCACCCACGGTCGATTCGGTCCAACCCGGTACGGTTTCGTACACAGGCTCAAGGCCGACGTAGCTGTCAGCGTCGGTCGGCGCCACTTCAACACCGTTGGCGTCTTTGTAGCCGACGCAGATGTTGATGGTTTCTAGACCGTCGAGTACGTCCAGCTTGGTCAGGCAGATGCCCGAGATGCTGTTCACATCGATAGCGCGACGCAGGATAACGGCATCGAACCAGCCGCAACGACGGGCACGACCGGTGGTTGCACCGAACTCGTGACCTTGCTTGGCCAGGTGAGCGCCGACGTCGTCGAACAGCTCAGTCGGGAACGGGCCCGAACCTACGCGGGTGGTGTAAGCCTTGGTGATGCCCAGGATGTAGTCCAGGAACATCGGGCCAACGCCAGAACCAGTCGCAACGCCACCGGCCGTGGTGTTGGAGCTGGTCACGTACGGGTAGGTACCGTGGTCGATGTCCAGCAGCGAACCTTGCGCGCCTTCGAACATGATGTCTTTGCCAGCGCGACGCAGGTCGTGCAGCTCGGCGGTCACGTCCAGCATCAGCGGCTTGAGCAGCTCAGCGTATTCCTTGCACTCGGCCAAGGTCTTGTCGAAGTCGATGGCTGGCTCTTTGTAATAACCGACCAGCATGAAGTTGTGGTAGTCCACCAACTCACGCAGCTTGGCTTCAAAGCGCGGCATGTTCAGCAGATCGCCCACGCGCAGACCGCGACGAGCAACCTTGTCTTCGTAAGCCGGGCCAATCCCGCGACCGGTGGTACCGATCTTCAGCTCGCCACGGGCTTTTTCACGGGCCTGGTCCAGTGCAACGTGGAACGACAGGATCAGCGGGCAGGACGGGCTGATACGCAGGCGCTCACGCACCGGTACGCCTTTCTCTTCCAGCTTGACGATTTCACGCAACAGAGCGTCGGGAGCAACCACCACGCCGTTACCGATCAGGCACTGCACGCCTTCGCGCAGTACGCCCGACGGAATCAGGTGCAGAACGGTTTTTTCGCCGTCGATCACCAAGGTGTGGCCAGCGTTGTGGCCACCTTGGTAGCGCACTACAGCGGCAGCATGTTCGGTCAGCAGATCAACGATCTTGCCTTTGCCCTCATCACCCCACTGGGTGCCCAGGACTACGACATTCTTACCCATAACACTTGTCCTCATTCGCGCAAACTTGGTGCCGGCAACCGCCGGCAGGAAAACTCAAGAAGCCAGCGGCACGACTTGCCACAAGCCGTTCTGCTGAATCAATTGGCGGTCGCAGTCCGCATCACGGGCGGCGGCCAGAAGCTGGCCAGGCAATGCCTGAACCACACGCTGACCTTCACTGCGAAGCTGACAGACCTGCTGCCAGAGTGCCGCATCTGTGCTGTCAGGCATCCAGATACCGCCAGACGGTAACTCGACTTCAGCACGCCCCAGGGTCACCAGGGTTTTCAAATCGGTCGAAAATCCGGTCGCCGGGCGGGCACGCCCAAATACAGCACCGATATCGTCGTAACGACCGCCCTGGGCGATGGAATCCCCAACACCCGGAACAAACACCGCAAACACCACACCTGTGTGGTAGTGATACCCACGCAACTCACCCAGGTCAAAATACAGCGGCAACTGCGGGAAACGCACAGACAACCGCTCGGCAATCGCCAGCAGGTCGTCCAGAGCCGCCATGACCTGAGCCGGAGCCTTGGCCAGACGCTCACGTGCAGCAACCAGCACTTCACGGCCGCCACACAACCCCACCAAAGCCTGGAGCATGTCGGCCAATTCAGCCGGCAAACCTTCGGTCAAGGCTGTTACTTCATCGATCGCCTTGCGTTGCAGGGCGTCGAACAATTGTTGTTCCACTTCCACCGACAGGTTGGCCGCACGGGCCAGCCCACGGTAAATACCTACATGCCCCAGGTCCATGTGCACGTCCGGCACATCGGCCAGTTGCAGCATCGCCAGCATCAGGCTGATCACTTCTACGTCGCTGCTCGGGCTGGCATCGCCATACAACTCGGCGCCCAACTGGATCGGGCTGCGCGAGGACGACAACGCACGCGGCTGAGCATGCAGCACGCTACCGGCGTAGCACAGACGGCTTGGGCCTTCATGACGCAAGGTATGCGCATCGATGCGCGCCACTTGCGGCGTGATGTCGGCACGAAAACCCATCTGGCGACCCGTCTTGGGGTCAATAACCTTAAAGGTCCGCAGGTCGAGGTCCTGGCCGGCCCCTGTCAGCAGGGACTCCAGGTATTCGATATGCGGGGTGACGACGAACTCATAGCCCCAGCTCTGGAACAGATCCAACACCTGACGCCGCGCAACTTCGATGCGGGCCGCTTCAGGTGGAAGTACTTCTTCGATGCCATCTGGCAGAAGCCAGCGGTCTACCGTTGCCATTACGCCATTCCCCTATGATCCGGGTGGCCAGCCAGCAGGCAAGCCTTGAGTAAAGCAGAACGTGGCTGCGTCTTTAGCGCGCACAGCAAAAAAGCCTGAATGACAGGCTCAGCACATTCCTCGAAAAATCTACCGACGCTGTCACAGCCATTCGGTCAATCAAACATGCAGACGCAAAAAAGCCGGGAATTTCCCGGCTGCCGCATCATACACACGTTTTCTAAAAGGATCACCCCGCGAGGCAATTTGCCCGCCCGGCGGAGCGCATGTAGAGGATGCTTTTTTGCTACAGGAGCGAGCTTTCAAGATCAAAAGATCGCGAGGCAAGCTCGCTCCTGCAGGTTTACTGCGCCTTGGACTTGTCCAGGTAGCGGAAGAACTCGCTGCTTGGGTCCAGAACCAATACATCGCTCTTGTTCGCAAAGCTTTCGCGATAAGCGCGCAGGCTGCGATAGAACTTGTAGAACTCCTGATCCTGACCGTAAGCCTTGGAGTAAATCGCCGCTGCCTGGGCATCGCCATCACCGCGCGCTTCTTCAGACTGGCGATAAGCCTCGGCCAAAAGAACACGACGTTGACGGTCGGCGTCAGCACGAATGCCTTCTGCCAGCTCGTTACCCTTGGCCCGGTGCTCGCGTGCTTCACGCTCACGCTCGGTGCTCATACGTTCGAACACGCTGCGGTTGACTTCCTTGGGCAGGTCAATGGCCTTGACGCGAACGTCGAGCACTTCAATGCCCAGCTCTTTCTCGGCCATTTTGTTCAGCGATGCGGTGATGTCAGCCATCAGTGCATCACGCTCACCCGACACCACTTCGTGCAGGGTGCGCTTACCGAACTGGTCACGCAGGCCCGATTCCAGACGACGCGACAACCGCTCGTCAGCAATCTGCTTCATACCCGAGGTCGCGGTATAGAAGCGCTCGGCATCTTTCACACGCCACTTGGCGAAGGCATCCACCATCACGGCTTTCTTTTCCAGCGTCAGGAAACGCTGTGTCGGCGCGTCCAGCGTCATCAGGCGGGCGTCGAACTTGCGCACCTGGTTGACGTAAGGAATCTTCACGTGCAGGCCCGGCTGAACATCCGCCTGAACCACACGGCCGAAGCGCAACAGCACTGCACGCTCGGTTTGCGAGACGATGTAGAAGCTGTTCCAGGCAACGATCGCCACGACAACGGCAACAATAAGGGCGATCAGCGATTTATTGCTCATCAGCGACTCTCCCTGGTACGCGGTGGTGTCGGCAGATCAGTGTTGATATGCGGCATCGCATCAGAACTGCTTGCCGAAGCTGCCGAACCCGTTGCCGGGGTACTGCCAGTACGGCCTTCAATCATTTTGTCCAACGGCAAGTACAGCAGGTTGCTCTGGCCGTTCTTGTTGCCGGTCACGAGTACTTTGCTGGTGTTGCTGAAGACGTCCTGCATGGTGTCCAGATACAGACGGTCACGGGTCACGTCTGGGTTCTTGCGGTACTCGGCCACCAGCTTGGTAAAGCGATCCGCTTCACCCTTGGCGCGAGAAACCACTTCATCCCGATAACCGTTGGCATCTTCGATGATGCGCTGAGCCTGACCACGAGCTTCCGGTACAACGCCATTGGCGTAGCCTTCAGCCTGGTTGCGGGCACGCTGCTCGTCTTCACGGGCACGGATCACGTCGTCAAAGGCCTCTTGCACTTCACGCGGGGCAGCCGCGTTCTGTACGTTGACCTGAGTTACGGTGATACCGGTTTTGTAGGTATCGAGGAAACGCTGCAGGCGCTCCTTGATCTCTACCGCCATTTGTTCACGACCATCGGTCAGCACCTGGTCCATCGACGTGGAACCCACGACGTGACGCAAGGCACTGTCTGTGGCTTGCTGCAGGCTGACTTCCGGTTGATCAACGTTCAGCACGAAATCGCGCAGGTTGCTGATCTTGTACTGCACGGTCAACGGCACTTCGACGATGTTTTCGTCTTCAGTGAGCATCTGGCCCTGCTTGGTGTACGCACGCTCACGCGTCACGTTTTCCATGTACTTTTTATCGAACGGCGGCAAGTAGATGTTCAGACCCGGCCCCACCGTGTCGTAGTACTTGCCCAGGCGCAGCACCACGGCTTGCTCCTGTTCGTCGACAACATAGACCGCGCTGTACAGCCAGATGGCTGCCATAACGACCAATACCAGGCCGAGCACACCGAAGCCGGCGCTCTTACCGCCAGAGCCACCTTCGTTGCCACCGCCACCGGTACGTTTTTTTCCACCACCGAACAACCCATTCAGGCTTTCCTGCAGCTTTCGGAAGGCCTCGTCGAGATCCGGTGGTCCCTTGCGGTCGCCATTTTTAGGGCGTTTGCTACCCCAGGGATCTTGATTGTTCGAGTTGCCACCCGGCTCATTCCAAGCCATAGCGCTCTCCATCTGATAAAGCAAAGACGCGCCCACGGCGCGCCGACCAATGCTACAGAATGCCTACCACAGCGGCACGACCGCTTTGAGAGGCTTTTATTGCAAAGTGTGTTCTTCGATGAATTCCAGCGGCTGCATCCCTTCACGGCTGACCAAGCGATTGAGCTCGGAACGCGGCAGGCGTACGTCCAACAGACTGGAGCCCTCTTCGTCATGCGCTTCTTTTTGCACAACCCCCAGTTCGAAGAACTGTGCACGCAGTCGAGCAAAACGTTGCGGCAAGCGCAAGGTGCCAACGAACAAATCACTGCCCAGCAACTCGGCAATGGCCTGCTCCAGCAACTCCAGGCCTTGGCCTTCACGGGCCGACAACCAGACCCGTTGCGGTTTGCCATCGGCATCACGCTGGATCTGCGGCTCTACACCCTCAAGCAAATCGATTTTGTTGTAGACCTCAAGGATCGGCAAGTCCTGCGCGCCAATCTCGTTGAGTACCACCATCACCTGTTCGATCTGCTGCATGCGCTCAGGCTCATGCGCGTCAATCACATGCAGCAACAAATCCGAATTGCTCGATTCTTCGAGCGTAGACCGGAATGCTTCAACAAGCTTGTGCGGAAGGTGACGAATAAAGCCCACCGTGTCGGCCAGTACAATCGGCCCCAGGTCGTCCAGATCAACACGGCGCAAGGTCGGATCGAGTGTGGCGAACAACTGATCTGCGGCAAACACCTCAGACTGGGTGACTGCATTGAACAGCGTGGACTTGCCGGCGTTGGTATACCCCACCAGCGACACCGTAGGAATATCGGCGCGTTGGCGCCCTCTGCGGGACTGTTCACGCTGGCTGCGGACTTTTTTCAGGCGGGACTTGATCTGACTGATGCGGATACGCAACAGACGGCGGTCGGTCTCGAGCTGGGTTTCACCCGGCCCACGCATCCCGATACCGCCCCCTTGACGCTCAAGGTGAGTCCAGCCACGCACAAGACGCGTGCTCATGTGATCAAGCTGGGCCAGTTCGACCTGCAGCTTGCCCTCATGGGTACGGGCGCGTTGAGCGAAGATGTCGAGAATCAGCCCGGTACGGTCAAGCACGCGACACTCGAACACGCGCTCCAGGTTACGCTCCTGACTGGGCGTAAGGACGTGATTGAAAATCACGATATCGACCTTCTCGGCCTTGACCAGGTCGCGTAACTCCTCGACCTTGCCACTGCCAATCAGGTACTTGGCCGATGGCCGATGACGCGGCACGTTAAAAAACGCGACGGTCTCGGCGCCAGCCGATACAGCTAACTCCTGGAACTCCTGCGGATCTTCGTGCGCCTCAGGGTCCTGAACTTCCAAGTGAACGAGAATAGCCCGCTCACCACCTCCGTGGCGCTCAAAGAACAAAGGAGACTCCTATCAAGCGTTACCTGGTTCAGCGTCTGCCAGATCAGATTCGCTAGCGCTAGGCAGACGAATAGGACGTACTGGTACGACTGTCGAGATAGCGTGTTTGTAAACCATTTGGCTCACGGTGTTTTTCAGCAGGATGACGAACTGGTCGAAAGACTCGATGGTCCCCTGCAGCTTGATCCCGTTGACCAGGTAGATGGAAACGCCAACCTTCTCTTTACGCAAAGTATTCAAGTAAGGGTCTTGTAGCGAATGCCCTTTTGACATGTGCCGCACTCCTGTAAGGATAAAAAATAGAAACAAAAATTAGATGGCTGTGTCGCCATACCCATAGGATAGACGGCAATTTCCGGGACTCAGCTCAATATGGAGACCGATTCCAAGTATTTCAAGGCTCGTGGCAGATTGTCACAGTCCAGGCTGTCCAGCCAATGTAGATCATCCCAACTGCGCAACCAGGTGAACTGACGCTTGGCCAATTGGCGCGTAGCAATGATGCCGCGCTCCTGCATCTCGGTTGCCGTCAGCTTGCCGTCCAGATAATCCCAGACTTGGCGATAGCCCACTGCACGTATAGACGGCAACCCGGCATGCAGGTCACTTCTATCTCGCAGGGCTAAGACCTCGTCAATGAACCCCTGTTCCAGCATTTGCACGAATCTTTGCGCGATTCTTTCATGCAGCACCTGCCGGTTCGCCGGAGCGATGGCCAGTTGGGCGACAGTATAGGGCAATTGCCCGCCACCAGAAGCTGCTGCTTTAGTAGATTCTTCAGATTGTTTATGACGATGTGCGGTCATGCTCAAACCACTGACCCGATAAACCTCTAAAGCACGTGTCAGACGCTGCGGATCGTTGGGATGAATGCGCGCCGCAGACTCAGGATCAACCGCCGCCAACTGGTCATGCAGTGCCTGCCAACCGAGGCGCTGGGCCTCTTCTTCGAGCTGCGCACGCACCTGTGGATCAGCGGCCGGCATGTCGGCCAGCCCTTCTAGCAGCGCCTTGTAATAGAGCATGGTGCCGCCCACCAGCAGCGGAATCTTGCCCCGCGCGGTGATGTCCGCCATGACCGCGAGCGCATCACGGCGAAAATCGGCCGCAGAATAGCTCTCGGCCGGGTCAATGATGTCGATCAACTGGTGCGGATGCGCCGCCAGAACTTCTTTGGACGGTTTGGCCGTGCCGATGTCCATGCCGCGATAGACCAGCGCCGAATCGACACTGACCAGCTCGCATGGCAGTACCTTGCTCAGCTCAATCGCCAGGTCAGTCTTGCCAGCCGCCGTGGGGCCCATCAAAAAAATGGCCGGGGGTAAAACCTTGGAGCCTGTCATCAGCGACCGCGCAAAAAGAGTTTGTCCAAGTCGTCCAGGCCCATTTGGGTCCAGGTGGGACGACCATGATTGCACTGACCACTGCGCTCGGTATTTTCCATGTCACGCAACAAGCCGTTCATTTCCGGTATCGCCAAACGGCGATTAGCGCGGATCGCGCCGTGGCACGCCATGGTGCCTAGCAATTCGTTGAGGTGCGCCTGTATCCGGTCACTGGTGCCGTATTCCATCAGGTCCGCCAACACGTCATGCACCAGCCGCTGCGCCTCGGCTTGCTTGAGCAGGGCCGGGATCTGGCGAATGGCCAGAGACTCCGGGCCCAGACGTTGTAATTCGAACCCCAGGCGGCGGAACCAGTCGCCGTGTTCTTCGGCGCAATCGGCTTCACGCTGGCTGACCGCAATCGATTCCGGCACCAGCAGCGGCTGGCCACTCAGGCCTTCGCTGGCCATGGCGAT
This sequence comes from Pseudomonas sp. 7P_10.2_Bac1, assembly GCF_025465935.1. Classification (GTDB taxonomy): domain Bacteria; phylum Pseudomonadota; class Gammaproteobacteria; order Pseudomonadales; family Pseudomonadaceae; genus Aquipseudomonas. Next base: position 18,088 of record NZ_JANLNV010000091.1, read on the forward strand.
CTTGAGGCGTTCGTACATGATCCGCTCGTGGGCCGCGTGCATGTCCACCAGCACCAGCCCATGGGCGTTTTCAGAGAGGATATAAATGCCCTTGAGCTGCGCCAGGGCAAAGCCCAGCGGCGGAATATCACCCTGGCCTTCGGGCATCGGCGCTGCCGAGGCCTCGGGCAGAGGCGCGAAAAACTCGCGGTAGGCATTTTTCGCTTCAGCGGTCGACACCGATGGCGTTGCCGCCGGTGGACGGTAGTACGACTGATAACCCGCCCCTGCGCCCGAACCGGGCACGTGCGCAACCGGCGCCGCTTGAGGCGGCTCGAGCAGATGCGCGGCAAGGCGCATTTCGCCTTGTGGGCCGAATTCACCGGCCTCAAGCCCGGTAGGCCGCTCAGCCCCCGGCACCGGCGCAGGTGCTGCCAACTGATCTTCGGGGCGCACATCACCCAAGGCGCGGTGCAACGTGCCGTACAAAAAGTCATGCACCATGCGCCCGTCACGGAAGCGCACTTCGTGTTTGGTCGGGTGAACGTTCACGTCGACCACCGAGGGGTCGACTTCAAAAAACAGCACAAAGGTCGGATGCCGACCATTGAACAACACATCGCGATAGGCCTGGCGCACCGCGTGCGCCACCAGCTTGTCGCGTACCGCACGGCCATTCACATAGAAGTACTGCAAGTCGGCCTGGCTGCGGGAAAAGGTCGGCAAGCCCACCCAGCCCCATAAATGCAGACCATTGCGCTCCACTTCAATGGGCAGCGCCTGCTCAAGAAACGCCGGGCCGCACACCGCCGCCACACGCCTGGCGCGGGCTGTGGCATCGCGGGCTTCGTGCAGATTGAGAATGCTTTTACCGTTGTGACGCAAGTTGAACGCCACATCAAAACGCGCCAAGGCCAAACGTTTGATCACTTCTTGCAAGTGATCAAACTCGGTTTTTTCGGTCTTGAGAAATTTGCGCCGCGCCGGGGTGTTGAAAAACAGGTCGCGTACTTCCACCGAGGTACCGACCGGGTGCGCCGCTGGCTGAACCCGCGGGGCCATGTCGCGACCTTCGGTTTCGACCTGCCACGCCTGATCGGCACCCCGGGTGCGCGAAGTCAGGGTCAAGCGGGCTACCGAACTGATCGATGCCAGCGCTTCACCGCGAAACCCCAGGCTCATCACCCGCTCGAGGTCTTCAAGGTCGCGAATCTTGCTGGTGGCATGGCGCGCCAGCGCCAGCGGCAAGTCGTCACTGGAAATACCGCTGCCATCGTCACGTACCCGCAGCAGCTTGATCCCGGCCTGCTCGACGTCCACATCAATGCGTTTGGCGCCCGAATCGAGGCTGTTTTCCAGCAACTCCTTGATCACCGAGGCCGGGCGCTCAACCACTTCACCCGCGGCAATCTGGTTCGCCAGGCGCGGGCTGAGCAGTTCAATGCGTGCGCTGCTCATGACCTCATCACTCATTGCTTGGTCACCAGCTCAGTCGCCGGAATGCTCAGGTTTTGGCCCACTTTCAATTCATCACTTTTCAAACCGTTGCTGGAGCGCAGGGTTGCCACGCCCACTTGGTAGCGCACGGCAATCATTGCCAGGGTTTCACCAGGACGAACCGTGTGCTCGCGGGAGCCCTGGGCGATTTTGCCGGTGTCACGCAGCCAGGCAATGTAAGTGCCCGGTGGCGGGTTTTGCTGGAAGAACTGACGCACGCCGCTGCTGATCGACCGCGCCAGCGCTTGCTGGTGGCTGGCCGACGACAGCTTCGAGGCTTCGTTGGCGTTCGAGATAAACCCGGTTTCGACGAGGATCGAAGGGATATCCGGCGACTTGAGCACCATGAATCCGGCCTGTTCCACACGCTGCTTGTGCAGCGGCGTGACCCGACCAATGTTGCTCAACACCTTCTGCCCCACATTGAGGCTGGAGGTCAACGAGGCGGTCATCGACAGGTCGAGCAACACGCCGGCGAGCATTTTGTCTTTGTCATCGAGGCTCACGTTACCCGCGCCGCCGATCAAGTCAGAGCGGTTTTCACTGTCTGCCAACCAACGCGCCGTCTCCGACGTGGCCCCGCGTTCAGACAAGGCAAACACCGACGCACCAAACGCCGCCTTGGACGGCGCAGCGTCAGCGTGAATAGAGACAAACAGGTCAGCGCCCTTCTTGCGGGCGATTTCGGTGCGGCCACGCAGCGGGATGAAATAGTCGCCGGTGCGGGTCAGCTCAGCCCGGAAGCCGCGCATCCCGTTGATTTGGCGCTGCAACTCTTTGGCAATCGCCAGCACCACGTTCTTCTCGTGCTGGCCCGCAGAACCTGAGGCTCCCGGGTCTTCACCGCCGTGACCGGGGTCGATTACCACGACAATTTCGCGCTTGCCACTCGGCACGGGCGGCAGTTTGATATCAGGCTGGGCTGGCGTGACCGGCACCGGAACCGGCACAGCGGGAGCCTTGGCCACGGTGGTCGCTGGCAAACTCGGGGTAAGGTCTGCGCCCTGATCGAACAAGTCGACCACCAGGCGGTTGCCGTACTGGGCATTGGGCGCCAGTACAAAGCTTTTGGGAGTCACCGCTTTTTTCAGGTCGATGACCACCCGCAAATCGGTCGGTGTGCGCTGGGCTGAACGCAAGCTGGTGATCGGCGTGTTGGCCGTCGCCACGTTCAAGGGCCCGCCCAGGGTTGCGCCGTTGATGTCAATCACCAGTCGGTCAGGCGCCGTCAACGTGAACACGCTGTGTTGTACCGGGCCGGTCAGGTCAAACACCAGCCGCGTGTTGTCCGGGGCACGCCATAAGCGCACACTTTTTACCTGAGTGGCCGCCATGGCATTCACCGCCATGACACTCAGCAACACACCCACGACACTCACTAACGCGCGAAAGCGCATACCAAACCCCATCATTATTTGTATTCCAGCGCCACTGCGGCACACCAAGACTCGCCACGCGCGCCTTGGGGCGACAACGTCAGCCAGCGCCCGGTGTTATGCGGCCTAATGGTAATGGTCAGGTCGGGCTTTGGCAAAAAGCCCGCACCTTGCTGGGGCCATTCGATCAAGCATAGGGCGTCCTCGTCGAAATAGTCGCGAATCCCCATGTACTCCAGCTCTTCCGGGTCAACCAGGCGATACAAATCGAAATGGAATGCCTTGATCGCACCAATCTCATAGGGCTCGACTAATGTAAATGTAGGACTTTTTACAGCCCCCGTATGCCCGAGACCGCGAATAATGCCGCGTGACAGGGTGGTTTTACCCGCCCCCAAGTCCCCTTCCAGAAAAATCAGGCCATGCCCCTGGGTGATACGCGCCAATTGCCCGCCAAAAGCGACCATGGCGTCTTCATCCGCCAGATGCAGTGTTAATTCAGACACGGTGCTTGCTCCTCCAACAACTGACGAATGGCTGGAATCAAATCACTGGCCGCCAGCCCACGGCCCAATTGCCCCTGTTGCTCTCCTGCACGGGCATGCAGCCACACCGCCAGGCACGCCGCATCGAATGCGCTCATGCCTTGCGCCAACAACGCGCCGACTACCCCGGCCAACACATCGCCCAAGCCCGCGGTCGCCATGGCTGGATGGCCATGGGTGCACAGTGCCAACTCGCCCTGCAGCCCTGCGATCAAAGTGCCCGCGCCTTTAAGAACGCACACCACTGAGTATTTTTTAACCAGCGCACGTGCAGCCGCCGGGCGATCCGCCTGCACTTGCGCGGTACTCACGCCCAGCAAACGCGCGGCTTCACCGGGGTGCGGGGTGAGCACTGCGCCTGCCGGCGCAGTAAAGCCTGCGTTGGACAACAGATTCAGCGCATCGGCGTCCCAGACTTGCGGCATTTTTGCCTGGGCCGCCGCCGACAGCAGGCTGCGCCCCCAGGCCGCCTGCCCCAAGCCTGGCCCAACCACGACCACAGACGCTTGATCCAGCGCACCCATCAGTTGATTAGCCGACGACACACCCAAGGCCATCACCTCCGGCAAGCGGGTCAAGGCCACCGGCACATGCTCAGGGCGGGTCGCCAGTGACACCAGGCCCGCTCCACAGCGCAAGGCGCTCTGCGCACTGAGCGTTATGGAGCCGCCAAATCCCCGGTCTCCGCCGATCAGCAACACATGCCCGAACTGGCCTTTATGGGCGTCAGATGGGCGCGCAGGCAGTCGCGGCAGCGTGTCCGCCATGAGCGGTTTTGGGTCAGCAAAGGTGTGTTTGGTCTGCGGCATGCGTGTCGGGCTCCGATGTCTGGCAGAATTATACGCATCTCAGCTCTGGTTTCTCTTGCCTCATGCCTGCTATTACCGCCGACCTCCCCGCTCTCGCTCAGTCCATCAAGGAATGGGGCCGCGAGTTGGGCTTTCAACAAGTCGCCATTGCCGGCCTTGACCTGGGAGAACACGAACAGCATCTGGAACGTTGGCTGGCCGCGGGTTATCACGGCGAGATGGATTACATGGGCGCTCACGGCAGCAAACGTTCGCACCCTGAAGAACTGGTGCCCGGTACGTTGCGCGTGGTTTCGCTGCGCATGGACTACTTGCCCGGCGACACACATATGGCGCAAGTATTGGCCCAACCCGAAAAAGCCTACATATCGCGTTACGCATTAGGCCGCGACTACCACAAGCTGGTGCGCAAACGCGTCCAGCAACTGGCTGACCGCATTCAGAAGGATATCGGCCCTTTCGGCTTTCGTGCCTTTGTCGACAGCGCTCCGGTGCTGGAAAAAGCCATCGCGCAAAAAGCCGGGCTGGGCTGGATCGGCAAAAACACTCTGGTGCTCAATCGCAAGGCCGGCAGTTACTTCTTTTTGAGCGAACTGTTTGTGGACCTGCCGCTACCGGTGGACGCCCCGCACGAAACCGAGCATTGCGGACGCTGCAGCGCGTGCCTGGACATTTGCCCGACCAATGCGTTTGTAGGGCCATATGTGCTGGATGCAAGGCGCTGTATTTCTTACCTGACCATTGAGCTGAAAACCGCGATCCCTGAAGAGCTGCGCTCAATGATGGGCAACCGGGTGTTTGGCTGCGACGACTGCCAGATCGTCTGCCCGTGGAACCGCTTTGCCCGCAGCACCAGTGAGGGTGACTTCAAGCCCCGGCATAACCTGGACAACGCCCAGTTGGCCGAACTGTTTATGTGGGACGAAGACACGTTCCTCAGCAGCACCGAAGGCTCGCCCCTGCGTCGGGCCGGTTACGAGCGCTGGCTGCGCAATTTGGCCGTGGGGTTGGGCAATGCACCGTCGACCATTCCGGTGCTGGAGGCGTTGAAAGCGCGGCGTGAATACCCTTCCGAGCTGGTGCAAGAGCATGTGGAATGGGCGCTAAAGCAGCATGCTGAGCGGGCTTCTGTGTAAATCTCTGGCCCTCACCCAGATCGCCCAATCAGCCTTCCCGCTCTGGCGAATTCGCTACTGGCCTATTAATGCTCGTCGTTGTACACAAACTTGGGCATTTCCCAGTTAAAGCGAATAGCCAACAGACGCAGCAACAGGCCGCCGAACAACGTGACGAAAATCGCCTGTTCGTTAGGCATGTTCAGATAGGTACACAGCAGGAAGCACCACGCCGCCGCAAAGGACACGCTGGCATAGAGTTCACGACGGAAGATCAGCGGGATGTCGTTACAGAAGATGTCACGCAGGATGCCACCAAAGACCCCGGTAATGACCCCGCTCACCGACGCCACCAGCATGCCCTGGCCCATTTCCAGGGCGGTCATGCAGCCGATCAAGGTGAACGCCACCAAGCCCAGTGCATCGAGCACTAAAAACAGCGAGCGCAAATGGCGCATCAATGGGGCGATAAAAATCGTCACCAAAGCTGCAAAGGTGGTGAGCACCAGGTATTCCGGGTGTTTGACCCACGTCAGCGGGTAATGCCCCAACAGCACGTCACGCACCGAACCACCGCCCAGCGCAGTGACGCACGCAATCAGCACCACGCCAAACCAGTCCATGCCGCGACGCCCGGCAGACAGCGCGCCGGTCATGGCTTCAGCAGTAATGGCAACTAAATAGAGCATCAGCAACATGGCGGCGATCCTTGCAAGAAGGCGCGCAGTCTACTCACTTGGCGCAAGCACCAAAAGGGGGCAAAAAACACACCCCCTGTAGGAGCGAGCTTGCCTCGCGATCTTTTGATCTTTAAAGCAAACAGCCGTCTTTAGAACTTGATGAAGTGCTCGCGGTAGTGCTTCAACTCGGCAATCGATTCACGAATATCGTCCAGTGCCAGGTGCGCGCCGTTCTTCTTCAGGGTGTCGCGCACCTCGGGCGCCCAGCGGGCCACCAGTTCCTTGAGGGTCGACACGTCGAGATTACGGTAATGGAAGTAGCTTTCGAGGGTTTTCATGTGGGTGTACAGAAAACGCCGGTCCTGGCAGATGCTGTTGCCGCAGATCGGCGATTTGCCTTTGGGTACCCACTTTTCCAGAAACGCGAGTGTCTGTTTTTCCGCTTCAGCCATGCTGATGGTGCTGTCTTTGACCCGCTGGGTCAGGCCACTGGCACCGTGGGTGCGGGTGTTCCATTCGTCCATGCGGGCAAGCACTTCGTCGCTGTGGTGAATGGCGATTACCGGGCCTTCGGCCAGGGTATTGAGATTGCTGTCGGTGACGATGGTGGCCATTTCGATAATGACGTCGTTGTCCGGATCAAGGCCGGTCATTTCCAGGTCGATCCAGATCAGGTTCTGCGCGTTGTTCATAAAGGCCTCCAGAGCTTAGTCGCGCAGTTTAGCTTAGGCGCCCGGCCCACGTGCTAAACTCCCCGGCGTTTTACCCTTCTTATCGTTTTATCAACACGGAACACCCATGGCCAAACGCCAGCTCAACCGTCGCCAAAACTGGCGCATCGAAAAGATCCAGGGCGAGCGCGCTGCCCGCGCCGCCAAACGTGAATCCAGCGCCCTCGAAGCGCTTGAGGGCGGCGATTTGGGCCCTGAGCAACACGGCCTGGTGATCGCGCACTTTGGTGTGCAGGTCGAAGTCGAGGCTCAGGAAGGCGAGTTGAAAGGCCAGACGTTCCGCTGCCACCTGCGCGCCAACCTGCCTGCGCTGGTTACCGGCGACACCGTGGTGTGGCGCGCAGGCAATCAGGGCATCGGGGTTATCGTCGCCCAGCTACCGCGTAAAACCGAACTGTGCCGCCCCGACAACCGCGGCCAGCTCAAGCCGGTAGCCGCCAACGTCGACATGATCGTGATTGTGTTCGCGCCAATGCCCGAGCCTCACGCCAACCTGATCGACCGCTACCTCATCGCCGCCGAGCACGCCGGCATCCGCCCGTTCCTGCTGCTGAACAAGGCTGACTTGATCGATGATCAAAACGCCCCGGCACTCAATGCCTTGCTGGATGTGTATCGTCAGTTGGGCTACCCGGTGCTGGAAGTGTCCGCACACCACGGCGACGGCATGCAGCAGTTAAAAGAGCAACTCAACGGTCGTATCAGTGTGTTTGTGGGGCAGTCGGGCGTAGGTAAATCTTCGTTGGTCAACAGCTTGCTACCTGAGGTCAACCTGCGGGTCGGGCCGCTGTCGGAGCTTTCTGGCCAAGGCACGCACACCACCACCACCGCGCGATTGTTCCACTTCCCGGGCGGCGGCCAGTTGATCGACTCACCGGGTATTCGTGAATTTGGCTTGGGCCATGTGAGCCGCGCCGATGTTGAAGCGGGCTTTATCGAGTTCAACGACCTGATTGGCCGTTGCCGATTCCGCGACTGCAAGCACGATCGCGAGCCGGGCTGCGCGCTGTTGATGGCCCTCGAAGATGGCCGTGTGCAGCAACAGCGCATGAACAGCTATCGCTCGATCATTGCGAGCTTGCCGGAAAGCAGTTACTAAAGATCAAGAGCCCTCACCCTGGCCCTCTCCCGAAGGAGAGGGAACCGATTGGGGGTTCCGGCAGATTTTCTCTGGTCTGAACGCCTGGCGGCGCCCTCGAAATTTACTCGGTTAGCCTCCTCTCCCTCCGGGTGAGGGCGGCGCCGGGTCATCAAACAAGTTCAGCTTCTGGCGTTCTTCATGCATCGGCTTTGGCTGTTGTTCGGGCGGCAAGGTGATCGGGTCTGCCGGCGCTTTGGGCAGTTGCTCAGCCTTGACCGGCTCAGCCCCCTGCTCGCCCTCAATCGCCTGCTGGGCCTTTTTAGTCAGCACCACGATGTCGATCCGGCGGTTGATCGGGTTGGTCGGGCTGGCCTTGTCGAACAGAACTGAAGAGGCATAGCCCACCACACGCGCCACCTGGCTATCGGGGTAACTGCCCGCCACCAGCGTACGCCGTGCCGCATTGGCGCGGTTGGCCGACAATTCCCAGTTGCCGAAATCACCGGTGCCCGCATACGGCGTCGCGTCGGTGTGGCCGCTGATACTGATCTTGTTGGGCACCGCGCCAATGGTGTCGGCCATGGCCAGCAAGATATCTTCGAAATACGGCTTGAGGCGCGCACTGCCCACATCAAACATCGGCCGGTTGGCGGCGTCCATGATCTGAATCCGCAGGCCGTCCGGGGTGATTTCAAACAGCAACTGGTCTTTGAATTTTTTGAGCTGAGGGTTCTCTTCGACCTTGTTCTGCAACTCTTGTAGCAGCAGCTCGAGGCGCTCTTTCTCAACCTGCTCGGCCATGCTCTGGATCTGGTCTTCGTCAATTTTGACCTTGTCCGGCACAGGTTCCAGCTTTTCGTCGGGGTTGAGGGTTTTTTCCGGCGCCAAGGCAGGCGTGCCGCCCAGGTCGATGACATACGGCGTCCCACTGTCGGAGAAGCCGATCGGGTCTTTGAAGTAACCGCCGATGGCCAGTTTCTGTTCTGGTGTCGCCGCAGTGATCAGCCACAACACCAGAAAGAACGCCATCATTGCCGTGGCGAAGTCAGCAAAGGCGATCTTCCAGGCGCCGCCATGATGGCCTGCGGCATAGCGCTTGACGCGCTTGATGATGATCGGCTGGTTGTTTTCCATAACTCAGCGACCGCGAACCACTTGTTCCAGCTCCGAGAAGCTCGGCCGGTGCTTGGGGTAAAGCACCTTGCGACCAAACTCGACCGCCAGCGACGGCGGCATGCCAGAAGCCGAGGCCACCAGCGAAGCTTTGATCGACTCATACACGTTGAGTTCTTCTTTGGCATCATGCGCCAGCGAGGTCGCCAGGGGGCCGAAGAAGCCGTAGGCCGCGAGAATACCGAAGAACGTCCCCACCAGCGCCGCCCCTACGTGCATGCCGATCGCCGCCTGGTCGCCATCACCCAGCGAGGCCATTGTCACAACAATGCCAAGTACCGCTGCCACAATGCCGAAGCCGGGCATCCCGTCGGCAATGCCGGTAATCGCGTGGGAAGGGTGTTCAAGTTCTTCTTTGAGGTTGAACAATTCCATATCGAACAGCCCCTCCAACTCGTGGGGAGCCATGTTGCCCGAAGACATGATGCGCAGGTAATCGCAGATAAACGCGGTCATGCGCTCGTCTTTCAATACAGCCGGGTATTTGGCGAAGATCGGGCTGGCCGCCGCGTCTTCGATATCCGCCTCAATGGCCATCATGCCTTCACGGCGGCTCTTGTTGAGGATCTCGTACACCAGCCCCAGCACGTCCAGGTAGAAAGCGTGGGTAAAGCGCGAACCGAACATGCTGAGTGATTTTTTGATCACGTGCAGGGTCATGTAACCGGGGTTGGCTTGCAGGAATGCACCAAACGCGGCCCCACCAATGATCATGACTTCGAAAGGCTGAATCAGCGCTCCGATCTTGCCGTGAGAGAGTACGTAGCCGCCGAGCACACTCGCAAACACGACGATGATGCCGATAATTTTAGCCATAGGTCATAGGGTACTTATTGAGTCCGATTCAAGGTCATATTCCAGCGTCGCTAAAACTCTTCTTATTCTTATCGGCAAATCTGCGCCAGACTATAGCCGTTCAAGGCGAAAAGCCATTTGGCCCTGTAAGGCCTTTCAACATTTGATCATGACCGTGCGACCATCATGGCTAATGAAAACGCTGCATCGACTGTCACACCTTCTTCCCTGGATGCGTGGGTCACCCTCCTGGACGCGGTGCCTTTGCCGATCCCGCAGCAAAGCCACACGCTGGTGAGTAAGACCCTCGCTGACAGTCGCCGTTCATTGCGCGACATTGCCGAAGTCATGCAAGACAGCCCGGCACTGGCGCTGAGCCTGATCCGCGAAGCTAATCAACACACCCACAATAGCCTGACCGAGCCGGCCGAAAGCCTAGAAGTGGCGCTGAACCGGCTGGGTTTGAAACGCACCCAGGAACTGCTTGAGCGCATGCCCGTGCTGCCGGCGCAAGACATCCCTGTCGCCTTGCGCCAAGTTCTACTCATCAGCCAGCACGCGGCCCAGCAAGGGATTGGCCTGTTCGGCAACCGCCTGGCCAGATTGTGGCAAGAAGTGTACTGGGGCAGTTTGTTGTTCTTCTCGCCGTTGTGGGCCATGGCCGTGAGCCATCCCCAGCAGCTTGAAGCATGGGAAGCCCGGGTGATTCACAAAGGCGAGTGCGCCAGCAAAGTTGAAAGGGCGCTGTTTGGCGTACGTCTGTTCGAGATCTGCCGCGCACTGGCCCAGCTGTGGCGGTTGCCCGACTGGGTGATGCAGGGCTACGCGGTGATCACTGATGACAAACGCACGCTGATTCGCGTGCTGCATATTGCCCGCGACAACCATCGGCCATTGCTGCAGCAGCAACATCTGGACGCCGATCCGGCCCTGCGCCGCTGGCTGGGACACCCCGCCAACAGCCTGTTGCTGGCCAATGGCCTGGCACTGTCGGCGCAACAGGGCTGGGACACGCCGCATAATCTGCGTTGGCAATATTTGACCAGCCTGTACCTGCAACAGCCCTTGCATGACGTGCAGCAGCAAGTGCACCAGAATGCCGCGAGCAGTGCCCGCTATCATTCAACACCGGGGCTCTGGCACCCGGCTCTGGCCTTGCTCATGCCCTGGGATGAACGCCGCGTCAACACCCACGGCCAACCCGCTCCGCCACCGTCGGCGCAAGACTTGAAGACCTGGCGCAAACTCTGCGGTCAATTGCTGGAAGAACCAACGGCCTTCGCCAACCCGATGCACCTGACCCTGTGCGCCCGCGAAGCGCTGCAGGCGTGCGGCATGCGCCGGATCATGGTGCTGATGGCCGATAAAACCTCGAGCGCCCTGCGGGCCTTTCAACTCTTCGGGCTGCCCACGTCAGCGTTCGACCTGACTTTCAATGTCAGCCACAGTGCCGCTCTGCAACGCTTGATGGCGCAACCGGTGCAAGTGCGCCTGACACCCGAGAACAACGCCGTGATTTCGGCCGCCCTGCCCGCTCAGTTGCGCAGCCTGTTCCCCGGTGAGCATCTGCTGTTACGCTCGCTCAGCAATAACGGGCGCGTAGTCATGCTGGTGCTGGCCGACCAGGATGGCAGACCGTTTTCGGAAACCAGCGTGCAGGCATTCGGTAAAACTGCTCAATGCATCGAGCGGGCGCTGCACACCTTTACTACTCGCGGGCGCTAGCGCTTGCGCTACAATTGAGCCCTTTTTTTGCTCTGGAGAACCCATGCCTGACTTCTCTGGCTTGCCGTTAGTCATCGAACCCCGGGACCTGCACGCCCGGCTCGATGCGCCCCATCTGATCGTGGTCGACCTGAGCAGCGCTGCACGCTACGAAGCCGGGCATATCCCAGGCGCCCGTTTTGTCGAGCCAAAACGCACACAACTGGGCCTGCCACCGGCCCCGGGGCTGATGCCGAGCCAGGCAGCGCTTGAAGCGCTGTTGGGTGAACTGGGGCATAACCCCAACGCGGTGTACGTGGTCTATGACGACGAAGGCGGTGGCTGGGCCGGGCGATTTATTTGGTTACTGGATGTAATCGGGCACGGTGCCTATCACTACCTGGACGGGGGTATTCACGCCTGGATTGCTGAAGGCTACGAGGTCACTCAAGACGTACCGCCTGCCGTGGGCGGTCCGGTTGCTCTGACCATTAACGACGCACCCACCGCCACCCGCGAGTACCTGCAAAGCCGTCTGGGCGCGGCTGACCTGGCCATCTGGGATGCCCGCAGCGCAGCGGAATACCGCGGTGAAAAAGTGCTGGCAGCCAAGGGCGGCCACATTCCGGGGGCGAAGAACTTTGAATGGACCGCCGGCATGGATCAAACCCGCAGCCTGCGCATCCGCACCGACATGCCTGAAATCCTCAAGGACCTCGGGATCACGCCGGACAAAGAAGTGATTACCCACTGCCAGACCCACCACCGCTCTGGCTTTACCTATCTGGTCGCAAAAGCGCTCGGTTACCCGCGCGTCAAAGCCTATGCCGGTTCCTGGGGCGAATGGGGCAACCACCCTGACACGCCTGTTGAGCCGTCTGTAAAACACTAAGGATTTTGCATGAAAAAGCGTTTGTTCCTCTTGAGTCAGTACCTGTTGCCGCATCACCTGTTGTCGCGCCTGGCAGGCTGTGTTGCCGAATGCCGCGTGCGTTGGTTCAAAAATGCGTTCACCACCTGGTTCGCCAAGCGTTACCAAGTGGACATGTCCCAGGCGCTGATTGAGGACGTAACGGCGTACGAGCACTTCAACGCGTTCTTCACCCGCGCCCTGAAAGACGGCGCCCGCCCACTAGACCAAACCCCGGGAGCCATCCTGAGCCCGGCCGATGGTGCAATCAGCCAGCTGGGCGCGATTGAACACGGCCGCGTGTTCCAGGCCAAAGGCCACAGCTACAGCGTGCTGGAACTGGTGGGCGGCGATGCGGCCGTTGCGTCGCAGTTCATGGGCGGCGAATTCGCCACGATTTACCTGTCGCCAAAAGACTACCACCGCGTGCACATGCCCTTGGCGGGCACCCTGCGCGAGATGATCTACGTGCCAGGCCGCCTGTTTTCGGTAAACCAGACCACCGCCGAAAACGTGCCAGAGCTGTTCGCGCGCAACGAGCGTGCAGTGTGCATTTTTGATACCGAACGCGGCCCAATGGCCGTGGTATTGGTGGGCGCGATGATCGTGGCCTCGATTGAAACGGTATTTGCCGGTCTGGTGACGCCGCCTAAACGCGAGCTGAAAACCTTCCGTTACGACGAAGCTGCCCGTGCGCCGATCCACTTGGAAAAAGGTGCAGAGCTGGGACGTTTCAAACTGGGCTCGACGGCCATCGTGTTGTTTGGCCCGGAGCAAGTGAAATGGGCTGAAAGCCTGGCGGCAGGTTCGCCGGTGATGATGGGCCAGAAGATCGGCGAATAACGCCTTTACCTCTGCTGGAGCGGGCAGGCCTCGCGATCTTTTTAACCATCAAAAGATCGCGAGACAAGCTCGCTCCTACAGGGGCTGCGTCAACGCTTAGCCCTGGCTGTTGCGGTCGCGCTGGCCCAGCAGGTACAACACGCCATCCAGACCCAGGGTCGTGATCGCGTACTTAGCCGATTTTTTAACCAGCGGCTTGGCGCGGAACGCCACACCCAAACCCGCAATGGCCAGCATCGGCAGGTCATTGGCGCCGTCACCGACCGCAATGGTCTGCTCCAGGCTCAAGCCTTCCTTGCGCGCCAGCTCCGTCAGCAAATCTGCCTTGCGCTGTGCATCCACAATCGGCTCGACTGCCACGCCAGTCACTTTGCCATCCACCACTTCCAGCTCGTTGGCGAACACATAGTCGATACCCAGCTTGGCCTGCAATTGCTTGGCGAAGTAGGTAAAGCCACCCGACAGAATGGCGGTTTTGTAGCCCAGACGCTTGAGCTCGGCAAACAGCACTTCTGCCCCTTCGGTCAGCCGCAGCGAAGCGCCGATCGAGTCCAACACACTCACGTCCAGGCCTTGCAGCAGCGCCAGACGCTCTTTGAAGCTGGCCTTGAAGTCCAGCTCACCGGCCATGGAGCGCTCGGTGATGGCCGACACTTTGTCGCCCACGCCCGCAGCCTTGGCCAGCTCGTCGATCACTTCTGCTTCGATCAGTGTGGAGTCCATGTCGAATACCGCCAGGCGGCGATTGCGACGGAACAGGGTGTCTTCCTGCAAGGCGATGTCGACCTTGAGCTCTTGCGCCAGGTTGAAGAAGGCTGCGCGCAAGGCGTCGATGTCGGCCAGTTCGCCGACCACTCGCAATTCGATGCAGCTTTTGCTCAACTCGGTCGGAGCATCCAGCGGTACGCGGCCCGACAGACGATCGGTCTGCTCGATGTTCAGCCCGTGCTGGCTGATCACCGACGTCACGCGTTGCAACTCAGTGGCCGTCACCTGCCGGCTCATCAGCGTGACCACATGGCGCTTCTGGCTCTGTTCGCTGACCCAGCGCTGGTAATGCTCTTCAGTGATCGGGTCAAAACGCAGCTGCAGCCCCTCATTGGCAATCAAGGGCTGGAGGTCTTTAAGCACGGCGGAGACTTGCTCGGCTTCGGGAATATCCACCAAAAAACCCAACGACAAAACGCCATGGATGACGGCCTGACCGATGTCGAGAATATTCACACCATTGCTTGCCAGCACGCCGGTGATGGCCGCAGTGAGACCCGGACGGTCTTCACCGGTGATGTTTATCAGGACGATTTCGCGCAAGGCACACCCCCATTCGCTAAAAAAAACGCATTCTACCCACTTTCAGTGACCATCGGGCATCGCCAAGGCTTTGCCGCCTCAGGGCTGCTCGCTATACTGCGCACCAACTTAACGGACTAAGAGCCGCGCTCAGTGAACCGGCCATCGCCTGTCAAAACCGATAACTTCTTCCTGCTGATCTTCCGGGCCCTGCGCGATAGACGCGTTCCGATTGCTCTGCGTATTGCCAGCCACAACGTGATTCTGGTCGCGTTGGCGTTGGTCATTTATGCGGTAGTCATGGGCTTGCAGTTCAAACAGGCCATGCACGAACAAGCCGATGCGCTGGGTCAGAGCCTGACCACTCAAACAGCCACCTCGGCGACAGAGCTGTTGGTGTCCAACGACATCCTCAGCCTCAATGTGCTGCTCAATAACCTGACCAAAAACCCGCTGGTCGCGCACGCTGCCATTTATAGCGTCGACAACCGCATCCTCGCCGAAGCCGGACAACGCCCAAAAAGCAGTCTGCTGGGCGAAACCGAAGGCGTGTATCAGACCAAGATCACCTTTCAGGATGTGACAGCCGGGCATTTGCGTATCAGCCTGGACATGCACCAGTTCGAACAGCCGATGACCATCAGCTTGCAGAGCATGGGCATCCTGAGTGCCATTTTGCTGGCACTGGCGTTGGCCTTGAGCTTGCGTTTGGGCAGAAACATTACGACACCATTGTTGCAGCTGCGTGTCTGGCTGCGCGAGCCGGACCCTTACACTCCGGCCATCAACCGCCAGGATGAAATCGGCGACCTCGCCCGTCAGTTGCACACGCGCCTGGCCCCGCCAGCGCCTGAGCCGGAACCCGAGCCAGAACCGGAATACGACGAGAACGACTACGAAGAGGCCGAAGAAGACGAGCCGGCGTTTGAAGTCCGTAATCTGCGTGACCCGGGCTTTGATGAAACCCCGCCTGCACCGGCGCCCAAAGCTGCGCCACGCCAGGTCATCACTGCTGAAGAAGACGAAAACGACGACGAAGACCCGTTTGCCGACTTGCGCGACACCGCTCCGGATGCACCGGCGGTGGTGGCCAAACCGCAGCCGACCAAGCCGGTCGCACCGCAGCCGAGCGCTGTACTGGCCGTGCAACTGGGCGCTCAAGAGCAACTGCGCCGCCTGCCACGTGCCCGCCTGATGGAACTGCTGGAGCGCTATCGCGACTGCCTGAATCAGGCAGCCTCGTTGTACCAGAGCGAACTGCACACGCTGAACGATGGCAGCACGCTGATGCTATTTCACAGTGACGACAGCGGCGAAGACTACCTCACCAACGCCATTTGCTGCGGCGAATTGCTGCGTGCGCTGGGCCATGCCTTGCAAATTGAAGTCGCGGACAGCGGCATAACATTGCAACTGCAGTTAGGCCTGGTCTTGGGCGAAGGCTTGAGCGGCATGAGCCAGATCGACTTGCTGCTGACAGAGACGGCCCAAGACGCCTTGGCGTTGTCGCAGCACAGCCGCAACCTGTTGTTGGTAGAGCGCAAGATCAGTGACGACGCGCTGATCCGCCAGCGTGCCCGCATCCGCCCGATTGCCAGCCCTGAAGGCGCCTGCTGCGTTGAGCGCTTGATGGAGCCTTATCCGTCCATGCTTGAACGCCAACTGGCGCGGATGCATGAGAACCGCGTGTAAAGCCAAAGCCCTCACCCTAGCCCTCTCCCAGAGGGAGAGGGGACTGATTGGGGGATACTGAAGGACATCGGCAACCTCAAGTTCTTGCGCCGAACCCGAGAACACCTTGGTAAAGCTCTCTCCCTCTGGCGAGGAACTGATTGGCGGACCCTAGGACATCAGCAATCTCAAGTTCTTGCGCCGAACCTGAGAACACCTCGCAAAGCCCTTTCCCTCTGGCGAGGAACTGATTGGCGGCCCCTGAAGGGCATCAGCAACCTGAAGCTCTTGCGCTAAACCTGAGAACACCTCGCAAAGCCCCCTCTCCCTCCGGGAGAGGGTTGGGGTGAGGGGTTTTGGATCTACAAAAAAAATCCCGCACACATGCGGGATTTTTGCTTTCTGGCCATCACCTCAGAAGCGAAACACTTCCATGTCGGTGCGAATCGGTGAAGCCGTCGGGATTTTCGGCCTGTTCACATCCTGCTTGGGCGCTGGCTTGGCTTCGGGCTTGCGCGGTTCGATCAAGGGCGGCTGGTTGGCCAACGGCTTGAGCGCCACGGTCAGTTGCTCGCTCAGTTGCTGCAACAACTCACCCTGGGCGCGGACCTGATCAGCCGTGCTGCCATCGTGCTTTTGCTCAAGGTGCACCATGCGGCTGTCACGCACCTGGCCGCGACGGTCAAGCAAGCGCCATTGTGCATCGAGGATCGCAGGCTGGCTTTTGCCAGAGTCTAACCGGGTGATCGACAGCAGCACTTGTACGTCCGGGGCAAAACCCGCCGTGGCCGGAGCCAACACTACACGCTGGCTGTCCAAACGCCATGCCAGTTGGCGGACCAGCAGTTGGTCAATGTCTGATGACAAACTGCCCGCCCAACGACCATCGGTCGCTGCGCTCAGGCTGCCATCGGTTTGACGCTGTAACAGGGTTTCGCGCTGCAGGTAGTCCGCAACGGTCACCGGGCCAAGCAGTACTGCCATGCCAGCACTTTGCTTAGGCTGGCCAGGGTTGCCGCTGTCCAGTTGGTACAGGGACGCTGGCTGGTGCACGCTGCACCCCGCCAGGCCAAGCACACCGGCCAGCAACGCAATTAAAGGAAGGCGCAGAACGTTCATCATTCCATCCAGGTGGCCGCCGCTCGGCACGCCACAGTGTCATTCTCAGAAAATATTAGGGCAAATCGCCATTAGCTGTGCGAAAGAGCGCCATATCATCCGTGAATATCGGGCATGACTCCAGCACCGTAACGCCGATCTGCGCGAAAAAACGCAGATCGGCGCACTGCGCTTAGGCAGGCGTCTCTACCAACAACGCGTCCACGCGCTGGAAGCCACGCGGCAGCTTGTTACCGCGACGTCCACGCTCGCCTTTGTAGTGTTCAAGATCGTCGGCCTTGAGCGACAAGGTGCGCTTGCCCGCCTGCAACACCAGCGTGGCGTTGCCCGGCAGCACGGCAAGGTCAGTCACGTATTCTTCGCGACTGGCCACGCGCTCGCCCGGGATGCCAATGATCTTGTTGCCTTTGCCCTTGCCCAACTGCGGCAGGTCGCTGACTTTGAAGATCAACAGCCGACCTTCGGTGGTCACCGCAGCCAGCCAGTTGTTTTCACGATCAGCTACCGGGCGCGGCAGCATCACTTGCGCGCCTTTTGGCAGGGTCAGCAAGGCTTTACCGGCTTTGTTCTTGGCTTGCAGGTCTTCACCTTTAACCACAAAACCGTAACCGGCATCCGAGGCGATCACATACAGCGCGTCATCTTCAGGCAGCAATACGCATTCAAAGGTAGCTCCTGGCGGCGGCGTCAGACGCCCAGTCAGTGGCTCGCCCTGACCACGGGCCGATGGCAGCGTGTGCGCTGCCACCGAGTAGCTACGCCCGGTGGAGTCAATGAACACGGCAAACTGATTGGAGCGCCCGGCCGCAGCAGTCTTGTAACCGTCGCCCGCTTTATAAGACAAACCGGTCGCGTCCAGGTCGTGACCTTTACCACAACGCACCCAGCCTTTTTCAGACAACACCACCGTAACGGCTTCGGTCGGAATCAGTTCGTTTTCCGACAAGGCCTTGGCTTCTGCGCGGGCCACGATCGGTGAACGACGGTCGTCGCCATAGGTTTCGGCGTCGGCCAGCAGTTCGCTGCGCACCAGCTTTTTCAGCTTGGCTTCGCTGCCCAGCAAGGTTTGCAGTTTGGCTTGCTCTTTCAACAGCGCGTTTTGTTCATCGCGCAGTTTCATCTCTTCGAGGCGGGCCAATTGGCGCAAACGCGTGTCGAGGATGTAATCGGCCTGGGTTTCAGACAGGTCAAAACGGGCGATCAGCTCGGCCTTGGGGTGTTCCTCGGTGCGAATGATGTGGATCACTTCGTCGAGGTTCAGGTAAGCGGTCAGCAAGCCGTCCAACAGGTGCAGGCGGCGCTCGACTTTATCGAGGCGAAACTGCAGGCGGCGGCGCACGGTTTGCACCCGGAACTCCAGCCACTCCACCAGCAGGGAGCGCAGGTTTTTCAGCTGCGGTTTGCCGTCCAGGCCGATGATGTTGATGTTGACCCGGAAGGTCGACTCCAGATCGGTCACGGCGAACAGGTGCTGCATCAGTTCGTCGACATCCACCTTGTTGCTGCGCGGGATGATCACGATGCGGCACGGGTTTTCGTGGTCGGACTCATCACGCAGGTCAGTCACCATCGCCAGCTTGGTCGGCTTGGCCTGCATCAACGCGGCGATCTGCTCCAGCACCTTGGCGCCCGAGACCTGGTGCGGCAAGGCGGTCACAACGATGTCGCCGTCTTCAACGTGGTACACGGCACGCATGCGCACCGAGCCACGGCCGGTCTGGTAGATCTTCAGCAGATCAGCCTGCGGGGTGATGATTTCTGCTTCGGTCGGGTAGTCTGGGCCCTTGATGTGCTCGCACAGTTGCTCGACCGTAGCCTTGGGCTCGTCGAGCAAACGCACACAGGCGCTGGCGACTTCGCGCAGGTTGTGCGGCGGTACGTCAGTGGCCATGCCCACGGCGATGCCGGTGGTGCCATTGAGCAGAATATTCGGCAAACGTGCGGGCAACACCGCCGGTTCGTCGAGGGTACCGTCAAAGTTCGGGACCCAATCCGCCGTGCCCTGGCCCAGTTCGCTGAGCAGCACTTCGGAATAGCGCGACAGCCGCGCCTCGGTGTAACGCATGGCCGCGAAAGATTTGGGATCATCCGGCGCACCCCAGTTGCCCTGCCCGTCAACCAGCGTGTAGCGATAGCTGAACGGCTGGGCCATCAGCACCATGGCTTCGTAGCAGGCCGAGTCCCCGTGCGGGTGGAACTTGCCGAGCACGTCACCGACGGTACGCGCCGATTTCTTGTGCTTGGCGTCGGCGTCCAGCCCCAGCTCGCTCATGGCGTACACGATACGCCGCTGTACCGGCTTGAGGCCGTCGCCGATGTGCGGCAAGGCCCGGTCCATGATCACGTACATGGAGTAGTTGAGGTAGGCCTGTTCTGTGAAGTCGGCCAGTGACCGGCGTTCTACGCCGTCCAGGCTGAGATCAAGGGAGTCGCTCATGCGGACCTCATTCAGTTCGTTGTCTGGCGCAACAGCATGGTGCCGTCGCGCTGGGTAAATTCAAGTTTGTTCAACGCGCTCATGCCCAGCAGCACTTGCTCGCCTTCAAGCCCCGGGGCCGCCACTGCACGCACGTCGCGCAACACGATGGCGCCCAGTTGCAGGCGGTCGATCTGGGTGCGGTAGCCCTGAACCCGGCCATTGGCGGTGCTCAGGGTCACGGGTACACCTTTGGGCAAGGCCAGTTGCCTGGCCAGTTCCTGCGGGACCGCCACATCGGTGGCCCCGGTATCCAGTAAAAACTCCACCGGCACGTTGTTGATACGGCCGCTGGCGACAAAATGCCCCTGCACGTTGCCACGCAAGGTCACTTCGATATAACCCTCGCCCTGCTGCGAAGTGACTTCGCTATTGGGGTTTTGCTGGCGCTGTTCCCAGCGCCCGAAAAACTGGGTGGCCAGGTACAGGCCAGCGCACCAGGCCACGATCATGAAGACGCGCCCCACGCCCTTGCCCGGAGCTTGCTGGCTCATGACTTGGCGCTCCAGCCACCTTGCGGCGCATCAAAGCGCCAAACGATGGGCCGTTTTTCCCCATCGGCCCGCACATGGTTGCCGTTATCCACGCCGATCCAGGCGCCTTGGGCATCGATGATCAAGGCTTCGGCGTTGCCATACGGGCTTTTGTACAAGCGCTCCGGGGTCAGGGCGTCGTTGGCAAACGACCAGCAGCGCTCGACTTCACCGGTGTCCAGGGTGCGACGGCACACGCGGTAAGCCATGCGCTCGAGGGTGAACAGCTTGCCCTCGAACAGCGCCAGATCAGAAAAGTCCTTCTGCTGGGGTTTGGCCTTGAGTTGCGGCGGCGGTTGTTCAGGCCCGCCTTCGCTCATCAACACGCAGCCGTTTTCACAGTCCCACACGCTTTGTTTTTTGCGAATGGTCAGCAGCCCCCGGCGCTCGCGCTCGGCCGCCAGCCAGATCTGATTGCCCTGCGGGTTGACCACAATGCCTTCAAACAAGGCATTGAAGTGCAGCAACATGCCGCTGGCACGGGCCTGACGCACCAGCGACGGATCGATTTTCAGCCACGAAGGCGCCCCTATCGGCGGCACTAACAGCACCGCAGCATGGCCTTCACTGACCACGTAACGGTTACCCGCGTCATCACACGTGATGCCTTCAAAATCCAGGTGGCCACCACGCATCGAGCTGACGACCTTCCCCATCATGCGCACGCCCCACGGCAAGCCGCTTTCGGGCGCAGGCGGCACGTCAATGGCCACCGCCTCGGCCTGCCATTGCGTGTTACGGGTGTCCAGACGGTAAATCTGATCATCATCGCGATCCGACACCGCCCAGACTTCGCCCTGGCACAATGCCAGGCCGGACAGGTTGCCCCCGCGCATGCCGTCGACCGGATGCTCGGATTTCAATGCCAGCTCCGGCCATGTGTCAGCCATGGCCGGGGCCACGCTCACACACAGCAGTGCCAACAAGGCACTGCGCATCAGGCCAGCACCTGCGCCAGATCGCCTTTGGATTCCAGCCAGGACTTGCGGTCACCGGCGCGTTTCTTCGCCAGCAGCATGTCCATCATTTCCGAGGTCGCGGCAAAGTCTTCCAGGGTTAGCTGCACCAGGCGCCGGGTGTTCGGGTCCATGGTGGTTTCGCGCAGTTGCGGCGGGTTCATTTCGCCCAGCCCCTTGAATCGCGTGACCTGCGGCTTGCCGCGTTTCTTTTCGGCCACCAGGCGGTCGAGAATGCCATCGCGCTCGGCTTCGTCGAGGGCGTAGAAAATCTCTTTGCCCAGGTCGATCCGGTACAGCGGCGGCATGGCCACGTACACATGACCGGCGTCGACCAGTGGCCGGAAGTGCTGCACAAACAGGGCGCAGAGCAAGGTGGCAATGTGCAGGCCGTCGGAGTCGGCGTCGGCGAGGATGCAGATTTTGCCGTAGCGCAACTGGCTCATGTCGGCCGCACCGGGATCAACACCGATGGCCACGGCAATGTTGTGTACTTCCTGGCTGGCCAGCACTTCGCTGCCATCCACTTCCCAGGTGTTGAGGATCTTGCCGCGCAACGGCAGGATCGCCTGGAACTCTTTGTCCCGCGCTTGCTTGGCCGAACCGCCTGCGGAGTCACCTTCCACCAGGAACAGCTCG
Source organism: Pseudomonas sp. 7P_10.2_Bac1 (assembly GCF_025465935.1). Lineage (GTDB taxonomy): Bacteria > Pseudomonadota > Gammaproteobacteria > Pseudomonadales > Pseudomonadaceae > Aquipseudomonas. The sequence continues at coordinate 40,010 of NZ_JANLNV010000091.1, forward strand.
GAGCGCATCGGGTCCTGCCCGGCGCAATCGGCCAGTTTGCCCGGCAAGGCCGGCCCTTGGGTGATGCGCTTGCGTTCGACCTTTTTGCTGGCCTTGAGACGACGACCGGCGTTGTTGATCGCCAGCTCCGCCAATTGCATGCCCAGTTCGGGGTTGGCGTTGAGCCACAGGCTGAATGCGTCTTTGACCACACCTGAAACAAACGCCGCCGCTTCACGGGACGACAGGCGCTCTTTGGTCTGGCCGGAGAACTGCGGTTCCTGCATTTTCATCGACAGCACAAAGGCAATGCGTTCCCACACGTCTTCGGGCGCCAGCTTGACGCCTCGCGGCAGCAGGCTGCGGAACTCGCAGAACTCGCGCATGGCGTCGAGCAAGCCTTGGCGCAGGCCGTTGACGTGCGTGCCGCCCTGAGCGGTCGGGATCAAGTTGACGTAGCTTTCCTGCACGCTGTCGCCGCCTTCCGGCAACCACAGCAGCGCCCAGTCGACGGCTTCTTTATTACCCGCCAGGCTGCCGCAGAACGGCTCGTCCGGCAGGCGCTCGAACTCGCTGACCGCATCGACCAGGTACGAACGCAGGCCGTCTTCGTAGTGCCACTCAACCTTTTCGCCGGCGCCTTTGTCTTCAAAGCTGACCAGCAGGCCCGGGCACAAAACTGCCTTGGCCTTGAGCACGTGCTTGAGACGGCTGACCGAAAACTTGGGGGAATCGAAATACTTGGGGTCCGGCGCAAAGTACACGCTGGTCCCGGTGTTGCGTTTGCCGACCGTGCCGACCACTTCGAGGTCGGTGGCCTTGAAGCCATCGGCGAAGGTCATCTGGTATTCGTTGCCGTCGCGCTTGACCTTGACCCGCACCTGGGTCGACAAGGCGTTCACCACCGAGATCCCAACGCCGTGCAGGCCGCCGGAGAACTGGTAGTTCTTGTTCGAAAACTTGCCACCCGCGTGGAGCTTGGTCAGGATCAGTTCGACACCTGAAACGCCTTCCTCCGGGTGAATGTCCACCGGCATGCCGCGCCCGTCGTCGCTGACTTCCAGCGAGTGGTCGGCGTGCAAGATGACTTGCACCGATTTGGCGTGACCGGCCAGGGCTTCGTCGACGCTGTTGTCGATGACTTCCTGGGCCAAGTGGTTGGGCCGGCTGGTGTCGGTGTACATGCCGGGGCGTTTGCGCACCGGGTCGAGGCCCGAGAGGACTTCGATGGCGTCTGCGTTATAAGAGCTAGCGCTGGGAGTGGCCATAGGGTCTCGTCGTTAGTCGTCAATAAAAATAAGGTCCATCTGACCGCCGCCTTAAAGGGCTGCGAAGTCGATGGCTTGAAACTGATGTGAAGCAATGCCGGCAAAACTCAGCAATGCAGGCAGTTGCCGGGCAAAGCCCTGGTAACTGTGATCCCCACCGCCCTCAATGCGCAACGCACACGCTGCGTAGTACTTTTCGGCATGGCGGTAATCCAGGGTTTCGTCGCCGGTTTGCAACCATACCTGATAACGCTGCGGGTCTTGTGGCGCTGGCACTTCAAGAGTGCCCAGGGTGACCACGTGGTCGTGGGTCAACTCCCAGGTTTCACCGCTGTACAGGTTGGTTTGCGTGCCCAGGTAACCGTCGAACATCCGATGCGGGCTGACGGCCGGGTTGACCAGCAAGGCCTTGAGCCCGTGCTGTTCGGCCAAGTAGGTCGCATAGTAGCCGCCGAGCGAGCTGCCGACCAGCAGCGGACGGCCCAGCTCGCTGATTGCCGCCTGTAATTGGGCCATGGCCTCACGCGGATGATGGTGCAAGGCCGGCACCCGCAATTGATCGCCCAAGCCCAGTTGCTCCATCACCGAGATGAGCTGGGTGGCTTTTTTCGACTCGGGAGCGCTATTGAAACCATGGATATACAAGATGGAACCCGACATGCATTTACTCCCGAGTACAGATTTAGCCGAACGCAGTATCCCTAAAGACGTGCAGTTTAGCCTGACTCAAGGGCGTGCTGGCGTTTCAAGATGATTCCGGGCCGGGCCACTCAATAATTGTTCGCGCTGTAATCGGGCGTGAACACAAAGTCTTCCAGCCGCGACACCCCGGTGTCCAGCGAGCCTTCTGGCTCAAGCCGAATCCAGCGATAGCCGGGCGCCTCGCCGCTCACATCAAAGTCTTTGCTGCCAGGGGTGAACTGAACACAGGTTGACGGTGTGGCCAGCAGGCGAACCCCATTGCGCTGTTGATCGAACGGCTGGTGAATATGCCCCCAGAGCACGGCACGGACCTGTGGGAAGCGGTCCAGCACAGCCCAGAATTCCTTGGCATTGCGCAGGCCGATGGGTTCGATCCACTCACAGCCCACCGGCACCGGGTGGTGATGCAAACAGACCAGATGATGACGCTGCGGGGCTTCGCTCAACGCTTGGGCGAGCAACTGTAATTGATCGCTCTCCAGGTAACCGGGCGTCTCGCCGGGAACCAGCGAGTTGAGCAGAATAATGCGCCAGTTGCCGATATCGAGTACCGGGTCCAGCAGACGGGTTTGCACGGCCGCCTCGTGCATATGCAGTCGATAATCGTGATTGCCGGGGAGCCAGCGTGCTTTCGCGCACAGCGGCTCACTCAATTGCCGAAACCGCCGATACGCTGCAACGCTGCCATCCTGGGTCAAATCACCGGTGGCCAGCAGCAGATCGATCTGCGGCTGCTCGGCACGCGCCTTGTCGACCACCCGTTGCAAACTGTGCGCAGTGTTTAGCCCCAGCAGCGAACCGTCTGCGTCGGCAAACAAATGGCTGTCGGTCAGTTGCACCAGCAACACCGGGTCTTCGGTGGTCAGCGTGGAAGCGTTGGGCAAGGCGTTCTCCCGGTGGGTCGATGAATGGCGCGATTATGCCACTGCCTATCCCTCTGTAGGAGCGAGCTTGCCTTGCGATCTTTTTGTTCGTTTAAAAGATCGCGAGGCTCCTACAGATAAAGGTCCCTAGCGGACGTCGGCGTACTCGTGCCCGCAGGCCAGGCAATGGCTCAGCCACTCACCCAGAAACACATTGAGCTGGGCCTTTTCGTCTGGCTGATGCATCGCATCATTCGGGTAAGGATAGATGCTGCGAAAGCGCCGCGCATGCTCAGCGCCGATCACTTCGGCCATGCGCGCATCGTGGTACACCTGCACCTGCAGTTCCGGCACCGGCAGCCACGGCAGGCTGTGTTCCTGGCGCACGCGCAAAGTGCTGGTATACGGGCAGTCGAGCATCACCTCAAGGGTCAAGACACCGAGCATCTGTTCGCCCTGAGTGACCGCAATCTGTCGCGCGCTCGGTTGCTCGCGCATATCGGGCAACAAGCGCATCAAACGCGCATAGTTGGCCTCGCAGGCAGCCTGCAAGCCAATCAAGTCAACTCGGTAACGCTCACGGACCCCATTTACAGCCATAACCCCCTCACTTCAGCGCGATTAAGCGCCAACCACTGCAGGGCAATAATGCTCGCCGCGTTAGAAATACGTCCATCGCGTACTGCTTGAAGCGCATCTTCATACGCCCATTTAGTGACTCGAATATCTTCGGCTTCTTCGTCCAGGCCGTGGATACCGCCTGCGTCAGAGCTGTCGCAGCGCCCCAGGAACACATGCACGAACTCGGTGCTGCCACCGGGTGACGGGAAATAGCGGGTAATCGGCCACAACGCCGAGAACGTCAGCCCGGCCTCTTCTTCGCCTTCGCGGCGGGCAATGTCTTCAGGGTCATCTTCGCCTTCTTTGTCGATCAGACCGGCCACCAGTTCGATCAACCACGGGTTTTCGATCTTACCCATGGCGCCGACGCGAAATTGCTCAATCAGCACCACCTCGTCGCGCTGCGGGTCATAGGGCAACACGCATACCGCATCATGACGTACAAACACTTCACGACTGATCTCACGGCTCATGCCACCGTCAAACAGCTCATGGCGCAGGAAGACCCGGTCCAGTTTGTAAAAACCCTGATAGCCGTTCTCGCGCTTTACGATCTCGACAGCGCTGGGCGTGGCCTTGGTGATATCAGTCATGTAAAACCTCTTGCTGGCAGATTCACACCGGGGTGGCCCCCACGGCATCGCGCATCCTAACGCGCCTGTGGTTCTGGATGCAGCCCCTTTTATAACGTGGGGATAGACGGATTGCCTGCAAACCAACTCTAATTGGCACCTTAAAGCTTAGCGGCGAACTGACGCCCGCGTTGGCAGTCGAACGAGCCTACGTTCACCTTTCTTTCGTTGATGAAGGACGACCATGTCACTGTTAAAACTGGCTTCCCTGACTTGCATCGCCCTGGCGCTGGGTGCTTGCCAGAGTGTTTTCCAACCCAAGCCGTTGGCGTTTACTCCCGATGCCTCCGAACAGGTCAAAGCCGGCTGCAAAGGGGATGACTGCCCGCTGGTCAACATTGAAACCGTTCACTTTGCGGCCGACCCGAAGCTGGACGCCCTGATCGAACAAAGTCTGCTGAAAATGACCGTCAACTCGCCCGACGACAAGCTCGCGCCGTCGCTGAGTGCCTACCGTGAGCAGTTCTTGCGTAACGCCGACACCCGCAACAGCATGTACTTGCAGGCCAAGGTACGTGAGCAGCATGACGACTTGGTGATCATTGAACTGATCAGCTACCTGGACACCGGCGGCGCACACGGCATGCCGGGACGTGGCTTCATCAACTGGTCACGCAAGGACCAGAAAGCAGTGACCCTGCAGGACATGCTCCTCCCGGGCCAGGAGAACGCCTTCTGGGGTGCGGCCAAAGTGGCGCACAACAGCTGGTTGATCAACTCACACCTTGGCAACGACCCGCAATTTGTCAAAGACTGGCCATTCCAGAAAACCCCGAATGTGGCGCTGCTCAAAGACAAAGTTGTGCTCAAGTACGACGTGTACAGCATTGCACCGTACTCTGAAGGCAACGTTGAACTGAGCATCCCTTATTCGCGCTTGAACGGGATTATCAAGCCGGAGTGGTTGCCGGGCCGCGGCTAACCTCAAACGTCTGTAGGAGCGAGCTTGCCTCGCGATCTTTTAAAAAGATCAAAAGATCGCAAGGCAAGCTCCTACAGTGGGTTGTGAGTCAGGCTTTTCGGCCCAACATCCACATCAGCAGCCCGGCCAGCAACAATGCCGGCAAGGTTGCGCCGACATCCGGGTAGAAGTTGGCCAGCAGGTGATACGTCGCCACTCCGCCCAACCAGGCCAGCAAGGTCGGCCAGCGCAGCAGGCCCGGCGTTACGTCGGCGCTGCGTTTACGCACAATGAAGTGGTCCACCAGCACCACGCCGAACAACGGCGCAAATACCGAGCCTATCAACAGCAAGAAGTTCTGGTACTGCGCCAGCGGCGCCAGCAAGGCGATCAAGGTGCAGATGATGCCAATCACCAATGCCAGATGCTCAACCTTCAAGCGCAGCAAAAACCCGCTGGAGACCGCTGCCGAATGAATATCGGCGAAGGCGTTTTCAGATTCGTCGAGCAGGATCAGCAGCAACGGAATCCCCAGCCCCGCACCTGCCAGCGCCAACAGCAGCGCATTGACCTCGCCGTTCGGCGCGAATGCCAAGGTGTAGGCCACGCCCAGGCTCATCAACCAGAAGTTACCGATCAAAAAGCCCAGCGCTGTAGCGCCGAATACGCTTTTGGCGCGTTTGCCGAAACGAGAATAGTCAGCGATCAATGGCAGCCACGACAGCGGCATGGCGATGGCGATGTCAAAACCCACCGCGAAAGGCATCGATCCGTCGCCTTTCTGCGCCCATAACGCTGGCAAGTCAGCCTTGGCAAACAGGTTCCAGGTGAGCCACAGACATGCTGCCAACAGCAGCCAAATGCCCCATTTGCGCAAGATCTTGCGCACAAACGCCAGCGGCCCGCTGACCGCGAGCAACGTGGCCAAAGCGCCGAAGACCAGTGTCCAGAGCACGGGATTGCTCCACGCGCTGCCTTCGCTGAACGCGCGGGCACCCAGCAGGCTGGCAGCGTCACGCATGACGATAATTTCGAACGCCCCCCAACCAATCAGCTGCAATACGTTGAGCAGCGCGGGCAGCATGGCGCCACGACTGCCCAGGCTCAGGCTTAAAGCAGCCATGGAAGACAGCCCCGTATCGCTGCCAATCACCCCGACCGAGGCCAATAACGCCACGCCAACCAGCGTGCCGAGAAAAATCGCCAGCAACCCACCCGACAGGCCCAGCCCCGGCGCCAGCAAGGCACCGGTCTGCAACACCATCAGCCCCACGCCTAGGGAGAACCACAGGGAGAACAGATCGCGGGCCCCGAAGACGCGCTTTTCGAGGGGTATCGCTTTACCAGGGGAATAGCTATCAGTCTGTATGTTCAAAGATGCAGTCTCGAAAAGAGTGGTTAGCCACAAGCCACAAGCGGCAAGAAGAAGCGGGACCTGCTTTGGCTTCTAACTTGCCGCTTGCAGCTAAAAGCCTGTCGCTAGACTTTTTTATACAACTGGCTGCCTTCCTGCTTGAAGCGCTCGGCCTGTTCCGCCAGGCCTTTGGCCACGTCGACGTCAACCGCTTCAATGCGCTGGTTGGCGGCGTAGATACGCACTTCCTGGGTGATTTTCATCGAGCAGAATTTCGGCCCGCACATGGAGCAGAAGTGCGCGACCTTGGCCGAGTCTTTGGGCAGGGTTTCGTCGTGGTAGGAACGCGCGGTGTCCGGGTCCAGACCCAGGTTGAACTGGTCTTCCCAACGGAACTCGAAACGCGCCTTGCTCAAGGCGTTGTCGCGGATTTGCGCTCCGGGGTGGCCTTTGGCCAAGTCGGCAGCATGGGCGGCGATTTTGTAGGTGATGATCCCGGTCTTCACGTCATCCTTGTTCGGCAAACCCAGGTGTTCCTTGGGCGTTACGTAGCAAAGCATGGCGCACCCGAACCAGCCGATCATGGCCGCGCCAATGCCCGAGGTGATGTGGTCGTAGCCCGGCGCAATGTCGGTGGTCAGCGGGCCGAGGGTGTAAAACGGCGCCTCGTCGCAGCACTCCAGCTGCTTGTCCATGTTCTCTTTGATCAACTGCATCGGCACGTGGCCAGGGCCTTCGATCATGCACTGCACATCGTGCTTCCAGGCGATTTTGGTCAATTCGCCGAGGGTTTCCAGTTCACCAAACTGCGCCGCGTCGTTGGCGTCGGCAATCGAGCCCGGACGCAGGCCGTCGCCCAGCGAGAAGCTGACGTCGTAGGCCTTCATGATTTCGCAAATTTCGTCGAAATGGGTGTAGAGGAAGTTCTCTTTGTGATGCGCCAGGCACCACTTGGCCATGATCGAGCCACCGCGCGACACAATGCCGGTCACGCGTTTGGCGGTCAGTGGTACGTAGCGCAGCAAGACGCCGGCGTGGATGGTGAAGTAGTCCACGCCCTGCTCTGCCTGCTCGATCAGGGTGTCGCGGAACAATTCCCAGGTCAGGTCTTCGGCCACGCCGTTGACCTTTTCCAGCGCCTGGTAAATCGGCACGGTGCCGATGGGCACTGGCGAGTTACGGATGATCCACTCGCGGGTTTCGTGAATGTGTTTGCCGGTGGACAAGTCCATGACCGTGTCCGAACCCCAGCGAATACCCCAGGTCAGCTTGGCCACTTCTTCTTCAATGGAGGAGCCCAGCGCGCTGTTGCCGATGTTGCCGTTGATCTTCACCAGGAAGTTACGGCCAATGATCATCGGCTCCAGCTCAACGTGGTTGATGTTGGCCGGGATGATTGCGCGGCCCCGGGCGATTTCTTCGCGCACGAACTCCGGGGTGATTTCTTTCGGGATGTTGGCGCCGAAGCTGTGACCGGCGTGTTGCTGGTCCAGCAGGCCCGCGGCACGCGCCTCTTGCAGCTTCATGTTTTCGCGGATGGCAACGTATTCCATCTCGGCGGTGATGATGCCCTGGCGCGCGTAGTGCATCTGGGTCACGTTGGCCCCGGCCTTGGCGCGACGCGGATTCTTCACATGGGCGAAGCGCAGTTTGGTCAGCTCCGGGTCTTCAAGGCGCATTTGGCCGAAGTTGGAGCTCAAGCCCGACAGGCGCTCGGTGTCGCCACGGTCGTTGATCCAGGCCGAACGCACATCGCCCAGCCCTTTGCGCACGTCAATCTGCACGGATGGGTCGGTATAAGGGCCGGAGGTGTCGTAGATCAATACCGGGGCGTTGATTTCACCGCCAAAATCGGTCGGCGTGACATCGAGACTGACTTCACGCATCGGCACCAGAATGTCCGGGCGCGAACCCTGTACGTAAACTTTTTGCGAGCGGGTAAACGGCTTGACCGACTGCTCATCGACCTTGGCCGAATCACTGAGATTGATCGCGTTTTTTAGTGTTGTACTCATCACGGCTCTCCAGACTGCATCCAGGTGGATTGTCGGAGGGAGAACCTGAAAAAAGCACGGACGCACCCAAGGACTGGGTGCTGAGTGGCGACCTCGAACGATTGATCATTTTTTGAACAATCGATCCCGGACGGCACTCAAGAGGACTCGCCGGGAGACGAGAAATCTTGTTCCCTACGCAGGCGCTAACCTGATCAGGTTCAACGGGATCCGAAATTATTCGATCTCAGCCTCATATCAAGGCACCCCGACAAGAACACGGCCAATATATGTCAGCGGCAAGCTTTTAGCTACACGCGGGAAGATTTTGGTGTGGATCTGACTTGCCGCTTATAGCTTGCAACTTGCGGCTGCTCTCTGCACCCAAAGCTACTACACTCGCTACGTCTTGCAAGAACGAGAGCCAGAACACGGCCTCGCTAATCAATTTCGCACTATTGAACTAGGGATCGCTCATGCTGCGCAAACTCACGCTGGCTATCGCCGTGTCTTGGGCGACCAACGCTTTGGCTGTGGACTCGCCCGCTCCTTTATCCAGCCAGAACGGCTTGGTCAGTGTTTACCAGGAAGCTGTCGACAATAACGCCGATCTCGCGGCAGCACGTGCCAGCTACTCGGCACAAAAGGAAGTTGTACCCCAGGCCCGCGCCGGCTTGCTGCCTAATCTGTCGGGCGGCGCCGAGTCGAGTAATGTGCGCACCTCCATCGACAGGCCGTCGATGACCACCAACCGCAGCGCGGTGGTGTACCAGGCCACATTGGCCCAGCCGCTGTTCCGCATTGACCGCTGGTTCCAGCTCAAGGCCGCCGAGTCGATCAATGAACAGGCTGCGCTGCAACTCTCGGCCACTGAACAAAACCTGATTCTACAAAGCGCCAATGCTTACTTCTCGGTGTTGCGTGCCCAGGACACCCTGGCCGCGACCAAGGCCGAAGAAGCAGCGTTCAAGCGTCAACTGGACCAGTCCCGCGAGCGTTTTGATGTGGGTCTGTCGGACAAGACTGACGTGCTTCAATCCCAGGCCAGCTACGACACTGCGCGGGCGAACCGCATGCTTGCCAAGCGCCAGGTCGAAGACGCCTTTGAAGCGCTGGTCACGCTGACCAACCGCCAGTACAACGCCATTGAGGGCATGCGCCACAGCCTGCCGATTTTGCCGCCGACGCCGAACGACGCCAAAGCCTGGGTCGACACCGCCGCGCAGCAGAACCTTAACTTGTTGGCCAGTAACTACGCGGTGGACGCCGCGCAAGACACCCTCAAGCAGCGCAAGGCCGGCCATGCACCGACAGTAGACGCCGTGGCGCAATACAAATCCGGTGACAACGACGCATTCGGCCTGACCAACCCGAACGCCCTGAACCAGCGCTACGGTGGCCCGGTCAACCAGACCAGCATCGGCATTCAGTTGAATATCCCGATCTACAGCGGCGGCCTGACCAGCTCACAGGTGCGCGAGTCGTATTCACGACTGGACCAGACCGAGCAACAGCGTGAGCAACTGCGCCGCCAAGTGGTAGAAAACACCCGCAACCTGCACCGCGCGGTGAATACCGATGTCGAGCAAGTCAAAGCACGCAAGCAGTCGATCATCTCGAACCAGAGCGCCCTGGAAGCCACGGAAATCGGTTATCAGGTGGGAACACGCAACATCGTTGACGTGCTCGACGCCCAGCGTCAGCTGTACAACTCGGTGCGCGACTACAACAACAGCCGCTATGACTACATCCTCGACAACCTGCGCCTTAAACAGGCGGCGGGCACCTTGAACCCAGGCGATCTGGATGCGTTGTCGCGTTATCTGAAAGCCGATTACAACCCGGACAAAGACTTCCTGCCGCCAGACCTGGCCCAGGAAGCTGCTGCCAACATTCGTAACGCCGGTAAGTAAAAAACTCTGTAGGAGCGGGGGTGGGCGGGGCGGCTTTGT
>NZ_JANLNV010000025.1 GCF_025465935.1 Pseudomonas sp. 7P_10.2_Bac1
GAATTCCAAAACCCCTGTCTGCTCACGCAGACAGGGGTTTTGTTTTTTGCGCGACGTTAATTCCCATACGTCCTAATAGTCCTCAGATCATTCCTACCGTTGCGACAGTACGTTCGTCGGGCCAAATAAATAGCCGCCGTAATCCGCTAACTTTTCAGCCAGTGATGCCGACAGCCTGATGTGCACGTCGGTTGGGCCTGATCGACTGCTTGATTACCCAAGAATGCCTCACCCGCATCCATCCTTTCGGCATAAGAAGTCCCATGCTATGAATCTTAAGTTCAGTCATAAAATTCTTCTGGCCGCTTCAGGCGTTGTCGTTTTGGCGTTCGCGCTGTTCGCCTTGTACAACGACTATCTGCAGCGAAATACCATCAGGCAGGACATCGATTCGTCAGTGGAGCAAGCCGGCAACTTGACCGCGAGCAGTGTTCAGAACTGGTTGAGCGGTCGTATCCTGGTATTGGAAAGCCTTGCACAAAACATCGCCCACCAAGGCAATCAAGCCGATTTCGCCGGGCTCATCGATCAGCCAGCATTCACTTCGAATTTTCAATTTACTTACATCGGCCAGGCCAATGGCGTGTTCACTCAACGGCCGGACGCCAAGATGCCGGAAGGTTATGACCCCCGTCAGCGGCCTTGGTACACACAAGGTGTCACTGCCGGTAAGACAATGCTTACGCCGCCCTACATGGCTGCTGTAGGAGGTCTGATCGTAACCATCGCCATGCCTGTCAAAAAGGATGGCGAGTTGTTAGGTGTCGTCGGAGGCGACTTGAGCCTGGATAGCCTGGTCAACATCATTAACGCCGTTGACTCGGGAGGCTTGGGTTACGCATTTCTGGTGAGCGGTGATGGCCAGGTGATCGTCAGCCCTGACAAAGACCAAGTAATGAAAAACCTGCGGGATATTTATCCGGGCAGTGCTCTGAAAATTGAGAAGGGCATTCAAACAGTCACGCTCAATGGCCAAGAGCGAATCATCGCTTTTACCCCGGTAACAGGCTTGCCGTCCGCAGACTGGTACATCGGTCAGTCATTGAGTAAAGAAAAAGCCTACGCATCACTTTCCAAATTCCGTACTTCAGCCTTAATCGCAATGGTCATTGCAGTGGCGGTCATTGCCGTCTTGTTGAGCCTTCTGATTCGGGTGCTGATGCGTCCGCTGACCACCATGGGTCGCGCGATGCAAGATATAGCGCAGGGTGAAGGCGACTTGACGCGTCGTTTGATGATCGAAAATAAAGACGAGTTCGGTGAATTGGCAGGTGCCTTCAACCAATTCGTTGAGCGTATTCATGCGTCCATTTCTGAAGTGTCTTCGGTAACGCGCCAAGTGCATGATTTGTCCGAGCGTGTAATGGCCTCGTCCAATGCCTCCATCGTTGGTTCGGACGAACAAAGCGCACGTACCAACAGTGTTGCCGCGGCCATCAATGAACTTGGCGCCGCCACCCAGGAGATCGCCCGCAATGCCGCCGATGCTTCGCAGCATGCCAGCGGTGCGAGTGAGCAGGCCGATGACGGTCGCAAAGTGGTTGAGCAGACCATTCTGGCCATGACCGAACTCTCGCAAAAGATCAGCGTCTCTTGTGCGCAAATAGAAACCCTGAACGCCAGCACCGACAACATCGGTCACATACTCGACGTCATCAAAGGTATCTCCCAGCAAACCAACTTGCTGGCCCTCAACGCAGCCATTGAGGCGGCGCGTGCAGGTGAAGCCGGGCGTGGATTTGCCGTAGTGGCGGATGAGGTGCGCAACCTCGCCCACCGCACTCAGGAGTCGGCTGAAGAGATCCATAAAATGATCAGCTCACTGCAAATCGGTTCTCGCGAGGCTGTCAGCACCATGAATGCCAGCCAGGTCTCGAGCGCCGACAGCGTGGAGGTGGCGAATCAGGCCGGTGCTCGATTGATCAGTGTGACTCAGCGTATCGAGGAAATTGACGGCATGAACCAATCGGTGGCCGCAGCGACTGAAGAGCAGACCTCAGTGGTTGAAAGCCTCAACCTGGATATCACCCACATCAACTTGCTCAATCAACAGGGTGTCGTGAATCTCAACGAAACCCTCAAAGACTGCGATGCACTCTCCCAGCAAGCCAGTCGGCTCAAACAGTTGGTCGACAGTTTCAAGATCTGAGCGTCGTACTCATCAACGAGTTATCCACAGCCCTGGCATTTCGAATGTCAGGGCTGTTTTGGTTTCTGGCTCTCGAGGTAGCGAATAATCGCATTTACCCCACGCTGCAGATGTAATTCCAGTTCATGGATACAGCCTTCAATGTCCCTGGCGTGAGCATGACGCAGTAACGCCCGGTGATCGTCTTGGCACAATGTCCCCAAGCCCATCTGCTCAAGGTTAAAACGCAGAAAGCGTTCCTCTTCCACAAGCCCTGCCTTAACCAGCGTCAGCAGCTTTTTGTTGGGGGCTTTTCCGTAAAGCGCTTGGTGAAAGAGTCGATTGAGGGTGCCGATTTTTCCGTAATCAGTCTCGACCTCCAGTGCATCAATACACTTAGACGCCGCCTGGAAATCCTCTTCGTCGAGTAAAGGCAGTGACAAACGCAAGGCCTGTGCTTCGAGCAAAAAACGAAGCGCATAGGTTTCCAGCGAGTCGTCCTGAAGCAAAGGTGCGACCACCGCCCCTTTGTACTGGACGACCTGTAGCAACCCTTGAGATTCAAGCTGCCGCAAGGCTTCACGAACTGGCATGCGACTCACACCGAACAAGTCAGCCAGAGCTTCCTGCCGAATGGCCGTACCGCAAGGCAATCGCCCATCGAGAATGGCGCTACGCAAAGTTTCTTCAATCACAGACCGCGCGAGATGGGCTGGGATGGGCCCGGATACTTCAATGCTACTTAATGGATTCTTTTTAACGGCCACGTTGGCGCTACCCACAAAGGAAATTCAGCACGTTGATCGAGATCCAATGTCCATTGGGCAGAGACTTACTCCCTGTCAAACCTTGTAATGAGTAGGCCGCTCGATCGAGCAGTACCTCTAAGGGCCTATCGCACGAGCATAAGTTTAACGCGGCTATAGGCAAGCGATTGCAGTTGGCTGTTGCCTTTTTTCTTGTTGCGTTCGGCGCTGACGGTTCCCCTATTTTTGTAGTTTGTGCCCTACAATCGCGACAGTTAATACGGCTTCAGTCGTAGTCTTTATGCACAGCAGGTGAAGCATGGGCGTACTCAGCAATAGCGATGTCGACGAGCAACCGTTTCAACGTCCTGAATCGTCCCGTAACGCATTGACTCGACTCTTTCTCCAGCCGTGGCTGTGGTGCATCGTGCTCGTGGCCACCGCGGTCCGGTTCTATGGCTCCACCAGTTCGTCCATCTGGTGCGACGAAGGCTCCAGCCTGATGCTGAGCAACTACTCACTCAGCGGCATCTGGCTTCATGCGGCACACGATGTTCATCCTCCGCTGTACTTCATGCTGTTGCATGGCTGGATTGACGTGTTCGGTGACAGTCTGGCTTCGATCCGTGCCCTGAGCGTCTTGCCAGGCATCGCCACTGTCTTTCTTGGGATGTGGTTGGTGCGATTGGTCGCCACCCAACGGGCCGCCTTGCTGGCGGGCCTCTTGTTAGCCTTGTTGCCGACCGCCGTGCGCTACAGCCAGGAAGTACGTATGTATTCGTTACTGGGCATGTGGCTGATCGGTGCAACCATCGCCTTGGTCTACTGGGTAAAAAGCCCCGATAAAACGCGCTTCCTGGCCATCTATGTCGCGCTGATGACTGCGGCGTTCTACACCCATTACTTCGCGGCTTTTTGCGTCCTGGCCCATTGGTTATATCTGCTGATTCTGAGTGCCCGTCACAGTCCGGCAGGCACTTTGATCAAACGGCCGACCTGGTGGCTCGCCAACACCGGCATCGTCGTCCTATTCCTGCCCTGGCTTCCGGGTCTGGTGGATTTGCTGCAGCACATGAATGAGCTCAAAGCTGGAGGCGATGTGGGCTGGGAGCCACCGGTGGATGCTCGCTCTTTGCCCTCCATGATCTGGCAATTGTTGACACAGGACGAGGGCGACAAACTACCGTGGCCGGTATTTTGGCTGGCACCCTCGGCCCTGTTTGTGGGGGTGATCTGGATCGCCGTGCGCGACACCTCGCCCTATAAATTCCACGCCCTGATCGCGATCTATACCCTGCTGCCTATCCTGGTGATTTACGCCCTGTCGTTTATCTCGCCACTGTTCATAGAGCGCTATGTGAGCTTTGCAGCGCTGGGCTTGCCGTTACTGATCGCCTTGGCCGTCGATCACCTGCTTGAGCACAAACGCACTGTGGCGATTGCCGTGTTTGCGTTGTTCATGGGGGTTGAGTGTGTGGGGCTGCGCAGTAACTTCAGCGGCGAAGCTGATCACTTTGACCAGTTGGTCGAGCACGTGAATCAGCAGTTCCTGCCTGGAGACCGGATTATCGTCAGTGACCTGTTCTGGTACTTCAGCTATGTCTACTACAACACAACCAACGCCCAGCCCATGCTCTACACGCCGCCCACGCCTGAAGGCCTGTCCGGGCGGCCGACGGATTATGGTTTCGGTACGCTGGTCAATGCACAAGGTGCCAAGATTTATATCGATCATCTGGCCGACTTGCCTGCCGGGCCAGGGCGCGTTTGGCTGATCAGCAGCAGCGTACAACCGGATGACTTTGCGCCCATCCCGACGCAGTGGGACAAAACCCAGGATCTGACCATCGATGACACGCAGGTTCGACTATATTTGACCTGCGGTTCCGATCACTGCGGCCACGATCCTGAAGGGAATTCACTGCATGCAAGCGCCCACCCATAGCCTCCCGTCATTGTTCAAACAACTGGGCCTGCCGTCTGGGCCCACCGATATTGAAAAGTTTGTCACGTCGCACTCGCCGCTCAAGGCTGATGTGAAGCTGGCGGATGCGTATTTTTGGACGCCATCGCAAGCTGAGTTCTTGCGTAACGAAATTTTAGAAGACGCTGATTGGGCCGAGATAGTCGATCAGTTGAACCTCATGCTGCGCAAAAAACCGATTACGGGTCGTCAGAATTAATTAGTAACACTTGACTGTAATCATCTGGCCGAGCAGTATTAATAGTTAGCAAACTAACATTATGTGATGCCTCTTGCCTGACTCTCTTGACCAACTCCAAATGAGCATCAGCACCGGTATGGTGGTTGCGACTCGCCATTGGCGACGTGTCTGCCAGACCACGCTGGTCAATTACGGAATTTCCGAAGCCTGTGCCATGCCGCTGCTGATCATCGGCCGCCTGGGTGAGGGCGTGCGGCAAGTGACCGTAGCCCAAGCGGCGGGCATGGAAAGTCCGTCCCTGGTTCGATTGCTCGACCAACTGTGCAAGGCGGGTTACGTCGTGCGGCACGAAGACGCCAGTGATCGCCGCGCCAAAACCCTTAGCCTCACCGAGACCGGCCGTACGTTGGTGCAGTCGATCGAGGCGCAATTGGTGCAACTCAGGCGTGCAGCGCTGGCAGACGTTAGCGTCGCCGACCAGGAAGCCGCCCTCAGAGTGATCAAAGCCTTTGAAGCCGCTGGCCAACGGCCTGATGGAGCCGTTTCTTGAACGGCTTCTTCAGTAGCATGCCGCCCGCCCGCGACTGGTTCTACGGCGTGCGGACCTTTGCCGCCTCCATGATCGCGCTGTACATCGCCCTGCTGATGGAAATGCCCCGGCCTTACTGGGCCATGGCCACGGTCTACATCGTCTCCAGCCCCTTTGTCGGCCCCACCAGTTCCAAGGCCATCTACCGTGCTATCGGGACTCTGCTGGGGGCTTCGGCGGCGGTGTTCTTCGTCCCGCTATTTGTGCAAACACCGTTTCTGCTGGTGCTGGCTATTGCGCTGTGGACGGGCATCCTGCTGTTCCTGTCATTGCACCTGCGCACCGCCAACAGCTATGTGTTCATGCTGGCGGGCTACACCATGCCGATGATCGCCTTGCCGATCGTGGATAACCCGCTCAACGTGTTTGACATCGCCATCTCTCGTACCGAAGAGATCATGCTCGGCATCGTCTGTGCTGCGGTGGTGGGGAGCATGTTCTGGCCTCGGCGCCTGACGCCGGTGTTTGTCGACTCATCAGCCAAATGGTTCACCGACGCCGCCAACTACAGCGAGTACTTCCTGTCCCGCGAAGTAGAGCCCAGTAAAGCCAGCGGCTTGCGTGCCTCCATGGTCTCGACCTTCAACACCCTGGAACTGATGATCGGTCAGTTGCCCCACGAAGGCGCGCATCCGCAAACCGTGCGCAACACCAAAGAACTTCGCGGGCGCATGATCCATTTGCTGCCGGTGGTCGATGCCCTGGACGATGCCCTCTACGCCCTGGAACGTCGTACCCCGGAACTGGTCGAGAAAGTTACGCCGCTGCTGGATCACGCACGTGAATGGCTGGCCAATACCAGCGACGGCGCGCCTGTCCAGCCATGGGAAGCGCTGCGCCATGAACTGCAACAACTGCAACCCAGTCCCGAAGCCCTGGATGATCGACGCCAGCTATTGCTCTCCAACGTGCTGTATCGGTTGGGTGAGTGGATCGACTTGTGGCAAGACTGCCGCAGCCTGCAACTGGCAATCGCAACGGGCGACCAGGAAGTCTGGCGTGCGGTTTACCGGCATTGGCGGCTCGGTCGCCTGACACCGTTCCTGGACCGCGGCCTGATGCTCTATTCCGCGTTATCCACCGTCACGGCGATCGTGGTTGCCTGTGTGTTGTGGATACTGCTCGGTTGGACCGACGGCGCCAGCGCGGTCATTCTGGCAGCCGTCGCCTGCAGCTTCTTTGCCGCCATGGACGACCCGGCCCCGCAGATTTACCGGTTCTTTTTCTGGACCTCGCTCTCGGTGCTGTTTGCCAGCCTGTACCTGTTCGTGATCCTGCCCAACCTGCATGACTTCCCCATGCTGGTGCTGGCCTTTGCCGTGCCGTTTATTTGCGTCGGCACTCTGACCGTGCAGCCGCGCTTTTACCTCGGCACCTTGCTGACCATCGTCAACACCGCCTCCTTCATCAGTATTCAGGGTGCTTACGATGCAGACTTCCAGGTCTTCATGAACGCCAACCTGGCCGGCCCCATCGGGCTGCTGTTTGCCTTCATCTGGACCTTGATCGCCCGTCCGTTTGGTGCAGAACTGGCTGCCAAACGACTCACTCGCTTCAGTTGGCGCGACATCGTGCGCCTGACCAAACCTGCGACCTTGGCCCAGCACCGGCAAATGGGCGCACAAATGCTCGATCGTTTGATGCAGCACCTGCCGCGCCTGGCCATGACCGGGCAAGACACCGGCGTTGCCCTGCGTGAACTGCGCGTGGCGCTGAACCTGCTCGACTTGCTGGCCTACGCCCCCCGCGTGACCGGCGGGCCGCAATTGCTGTTGCGCCAAGTGGTTGGCGAAGTGGGTGATTACTTCCGCGCCTGCCTGACGGCGGGTGAACGCTTGCCCATCCCGAGCGGCCTGCAAATGACCATGGACCGAACCCGGCGAGCGCTCAACGCCAATGCCCTGCAAGACGAAAGCGATGCGCGGGTTCACTTGCTGCATGCCCTCAGCGGCTTGCGTCTGGCCCTGCTGCCGGGTGTGGAGTTCATTGTGGATAACGACGACCTGCAGCACCCGCACGTGCAAGGCATTGATGGAGCGCCGCTATGATCGGAGATATCGATATCAGCGGGGTGTTTCTGCCTACGCTCCTGGTATTGATGGGCATTACCTACCTGCTGTTTTTAGGGGTACACGCGGTTCTTACGCGTCTGCACTTTTACCGCTTGGTCTGGCACCGGGCTTTGTTCAACGTCGGTCTCTACGCACTGCTACTCGGCGTTGTGGATTCTTTTAGTCGATATTTGATGACATGAAAAAACCTTTATTGACCTTGGGCCGCGTTGTTCTCACCTTGTTGGTGGTGGCGTTTGCCTGCGTCGTGGTCTGGCGCATGACCATGTACTACATGTTTGCTCCCTGGACTCGCGATGGCCACATTCGCGCGGACGTGGTGCAGATCTCCCCCGATGTGTCGGGTCTCATCAAGCAAGTCGATGTGCGTGACAACCAGCCTGTCACGCGCGACCAGGTGCTGTTTGTCATCGACCAGGACCGCTTCAAACTGGCCCTGCGTCAGGCCCAGGCCACCGTGGCAGACCGCAAAGAGACATTGGCCCAGGCCCAGCGTGAAAATCGCCGCAACCGTGGGCTGGGTAATCTCGTTGCCCGTGAACAACTGGAAGAAAGCCAGTCGCGAGAAATGCGCGCACAGGCCGCGCTCACCGAAGCCGAAGTGGCCGTCGACAGCGCCCAGCTCAACCTCGACCGCACCGTGGTGCGTAGCCCGGTTGATGGCTACGTCAACGACCGCGCCCCTCGGGTGAACGAATTCGTGACGGCCGGGCGGCCCGTGTTGTCGATTGTCGACAGCAGCTCTTTCCACATCGATGGCTACTTCGAAGAAACCAAACTCGATGGCATCCACGTGGGCCAAAGCGTTGATATCCGCGTGATCGGCGATGACGCCCGTCTGCGGGGCCATGTGGAAAGCATCGTGGCCGGTATCGAAGACCGCGACCGCACCAGCGGCCAGAACCTGCTGCCCAACGTGAACCCGGCCTTCAGTTGGGTGCGGCTGGCGCAACGGATTCCGGTGCGCATCGTCTTTGATGACGTCCCTGAAGACTTCCGCATGATCGCAGGCCGCACGGCGACCGTTTCCATCATCCCGGACTCGCCCAAAGCCAAGCCGACACAGGAGAAGGCGCAATGAAAGCGGTTCCTCTGGCAGCCGTAGGGCTCGGATTGCTGCTGGCCGGCTGCCAGATGGTCGGGCCGGATTATCACCTGCCCAAAGACGCGGCCCTGCAGCGCCCAGACCTGCAAGGCACGTTGGCGGGCGAGGGCGACAACGTCGTCTCGGCACCGGTACCCACTGATTGGTGGAGGCTTTACCAAGACCCGACGCTGAATGATCTGGTGCGTCAGGCCATGGCCTCCAACACCAATTTGCGCGTCGCGGCGGCGAACCTGGCCCGGGCCCGAGCCCAGGTTGAACAGGCCGAGTCGGCGGGAGGCTGGAGCGGCTCGGTCAAAGCCGGGGCGCAGCGTCTGCAGGAATCGGGCGAAGCCTTTTTGCTGACGGAAAAAGTGCCGGTGGCCAATGTCGGGGATCTCGGCATCAGTACCTCGTACCAGTTCGACCTGTGGGGCACTCTCAAACGCGGCATTGAAGCCGCCCAGGCCAACGCCGATGCCACCCAGGCGGCGGCGGACACGGCACGTATTACTGTCGTTGCAGACGTAGTGCGGGCTTACGTCCAGGTCTGCGCCGCCAATGAAGAGCTCGGAATCGCCAAGGAGTCGCTCAAGCTTCAGGCGCAAACCACCGCGCTGACTCAGCGTCTGCGTGATGCCGGGCGAGGCGATGAAACCCAGGTCACCCGATCTGAAACCCAAGTCAAATCATTGCGTGCCGAACTGCCGCGCTATGAGGCTCAGCGCCAGGCCGGGTTGTTCCGATTGTCGATGCTGCTGGCCAAGCCGCTGGATCAGCTGCCGGCCCATGTCGCCACCTGTGATGAGTTACCGCACATTGCGCAATTGCTGCCCGTAGGTGACGGCGCCACGCTGCTCAAGCGTCGCCCTGATGTGCGCCAGGCCGAACGGCATCTGGCCGCCGCAACGGCTGAAATCGGCGTCGCCACCGGCTCGCTGTACCCGGACATCAGCATCGGTGCCACCATTGGCACGGTCGGGATTGTGGATAACCTCGGCACGGCCTCGACCAACCGTTGGGGCTTCGGCCCGTTGCTGAGCTGGACCATCCCCACCAACGGCTCAAGGGCGCGGATCCGTGAGGCCGAGGCGGCCACCCAAGGCGCGCTGGCAAGCTTCGATGGCGTGGTATTGAACGCGGTCCGCGAAACCCAGACCAGCCTGGTGCAATACACCGCTGCGCTGCAACGTCGTGATGCGTTGGCCGAAGCCGATGCGTCTGCCAAAACGGCGGCCGATCAGACCCATCAGTTCTTTGCCGCCGGGCGCGAATCGTTCCTCGCAGACCTGCAAGCCACCCGCACCTACACCGATGTGCGGGCCCAATTGGCCGCCGCCAACACCCAAGTAGCGATGAGCCAGATCGATCTGTTTTTGGCCCTGGGAGGCGGCTGGGAAAGTAGCCGTGCACAACCGGCAGGCGAGGCAAAACCATGACAGCAATGTCACGAAATTCCTGCTGGCTGAGGACTATTATCTGGTCCTAGGATTGTGCTTTTAATCTCGTAGGAGAATTCCGCGCAGTCATCAGCCAAGGCACGTAGAAAGCCCTTTGGGCACTTGATTGTGGCGCTACGCTCACAGGCACGTGCGAACGGCGTTTGCTCGATCGATAGAGTTGGTCGGGTCGAAACACTGCGTCGGTTCGTCACGAGTGATAACCTGCTGCCACTTTTCGGCCCATGAAGGGCTCAGTAAAGACCTCATATCTTTCAACACAACGGACATTGAACGGGTCAACTTGATGAACAAACCATTAGGCGTACTGGTCGGCATTGTTGTTATTGCAGGGGCACTGAACACGGCTGGCGCGTGGTACACCGGTACCAAAATTGAAGGTGAGTTAAAGACCTCGATCGAAGAAGCCAACAAAGAGCTGGCTTCTCAGCTGCAAGGCTCGGCCACTCACGGCACCCTCGAACTGGTGTCCATTGAGACTCATCTCTACAGCAGCACCGCTCACTACCGCCTGAAAATTCAGGATGATGCCTCAGGTACTGACCCTGAACCGGTGGAGCTGCTGTTTGTCGATCACATCGAGCATGGTCCTTTGCCGTGGTCGCGCATCAAGACATTCAAGTGGGCGCCGGTCATGGCCGTCAGCAACTACGCACTTGAGAAAACACCGTTTACCGAAAAATGGTTCGCAGCCACCAAAGACCAGGCGCCGCTCAAAGGTCAGGTGACCTTGAGCTACGGCCGCTCGGTGGATGGCGAAATGGACTTGCTGCCATTCGACGTCACGCTGGAAGACAAGACCAGCATCAGCTTCTCCGGGCTGAACCTGAATGCTCAAAGCGATGACGGTGCACAGCACCTCAAAGCCAAAGGCTACATGGACTTCCTGAAGCTGCATGCAGTGCCTGCCGATTCAGCGCCTGTCTCGGTCGAGCTGAGCGGGCTGACCCTGGCCAGCGATCTGACCAAAAGTGCCTATGGCTTCTACCTGGGCCAAAACGTCTTGGAGCTGAGCGAAGGCCAGTTGACGTCCGGTCTTGCCCAGTCGGTGCTCAAGGTCAAGAACTTCGAATACACCGGTTCGGCCTCGGCCAAGGACCGCCTGATGTCCGGGCGCCTGACTTACACCCTGGGCGACGTCACCTTGAACGACAAACCGGTGGGCAGCGCAGAAATGGTCATGTCGGCCAGCAGCCTGGATATCCCGGCCATGCAGTCGTTAGTGCAGATCTATCAGAACAAGTTCCAGCCACAAGCCGACGGTACCCTGCCCAAGGTTCAACTGACCCCGGCCGAAGACACCCAGGTGCAAGCCGATGTCAGCACCTTGCTGGCGGCCAATCCCAAGCTGGCGCTGGAAAAACTCAGCATCAAGACCACCAATGGCGAGAGCCAGTTGAACATCGCGGCCAGCCTGGCGAAGCCGGCTTCGTTTGATCAACAGCCGCTGGATGTCTTGAAGCAAGCGCTGACGTCGCTGGACGCCAAACTGCAACTGTCCAAGCCAATGATTGCTGACCTGGCGAGTGTTCAGGCGCAGTTGGCCGGGCAGACCGACCCGAAAGAAATCGCCCAGATCGCCAACATGACCAGCGAATTGGCGGGTGTCATGGCGGTGCAAACCGGGCTGGCGACCGTGGAGGGCAGCAACATCCTCGCATCGCTCAACTACGCCGCCGGTATGGTGAACTTCAACGGGGAAAAAATGAGCCTCGAAGACTTCATCAACCTGATGGGCACCCGCTTTGGCGGCGTAGCGCCCCAGTAAACGTAGTCGTTGCCGCAGGCTGCGAAGGGTTACCCCTTTCGCAGCCTGTTTGCACTCAATACGCCATCGACCAAGTCAACGTGTACGTCCGACCACGGCCCTGGTAGTCATACAGATAGTCCGGACCGTAAGTTGGCGAGTAGAACAACGCGGCGCGTTGGCCCCACACCGTGCTGTATTCCTTGTCCAGCAGGTTCTGTATACCGGCGCTGAAAGTGCCGAATTCCGTCTCCTGGCTGCCCATCAAATCGAACGTGGTGTAACCACTGATCTTGTGATCAGAGTCGTCTTTGAGCGTGAAGGCGTGGTTGCCCTGCAAGCGCACATTGCGACCGTCTCCATGCCAGCCCACGAACGCCGTGGACTTGGACAGCGACGCGTACCGGGCATCGCGCTTCATCCAGTCGCCATCGGCGTCTTCTTCCTCTGAGCGCACCAGGTGCAAGGTGCCCCCCGCATCCCAACCGTTATTGAAGTGGCGCGTTAACGCACCCTCGAAACCAAAGTCACGGCTCTTTTTATCGACCACATCAATGGTCAGCGTTGCGCTGTCGGTGGTGATGACTTTATCCGACCAGATGTAATACACCGCCGCTTGTGCGTCCCAATCCACATCGGCGAAACGCCAGCCCGTTTCCACCTGACGGCTCTTGATCCCGGCCAGCGGGTTGTCTTTAACGCTCAAGCCTGCCTTGCCGTAATACTTGGCCGGGTCCGGCAGGTCAAAACCTTCGCTGTAGTTGATCCAGGTCTGGTGGCCGTTCTTGAAGTCATAAATGGCGCCCGCATTGAACAGATTGACCGCGTAATCGTTGCTGCCGCCCGGGATGCCTTTGAACACCCCTACGTCCACGTCCATTTGCTGGCGGCGCGCGCCCCCGGACAATGTCAGGGCGTCAGTGAGTTTCCAGTCCGCCTGGGCATACACCGAGTGGCCGTCGACGCGGTAGCTGGGGTAGCGCGGGGCTTTGTTTTGGGTGTCCAGATCAAGGCCGCCGCTTTCGGACGAAATGGCCGAGTCGAACACGCTCTGCGTGGCGTTGAAGCGTTCGCGATCCAGGTCTACGCCATAGGTCAGCTTCACGCTGTCCCACTGCTTGGCGAACAAGGCCTTGAGGCTGGTGACTTCAAAGTTTTGTTGCGAGGCGGCGAAGTAAACGCCGTTGACGCCTTGGGGTTTGCCCGCGTTGTAATACGGGAACGGGTAGAAGTTGTTGTCTTCCTTGCGGTACGAGCCCTGCAAGTAAAAGTCCTGGCCCAGCAGATCACTATGGTGATAGTTGGCGTTGAGCAGCACGCGTTTGGAGCGCGGCTCAAGGTCGGTGTGATAACCGCTGCGGATCTCGGCGTCTTCCAAGTTAGAGGGCGCCTTGTCGTGCAGGTTTGGAAAGTAAAGCCCGGTGTTGCCGTTGTTGCCCGAGTCGTAATACTGCGCCAGCAAATCGAGGTCTTGCGCATTATCAAGCTTGATCGCCAAGCTGCCCATCAGGTCCAGCGTGCGGTTGTACTGCAGGTCAGTCTGAGTGTTGTCGATAAAGATCTGGTCGCCTTTACCGTCGTAAAACGCTTTATTCTGCTCGCCGGAAATCCCCAGGCGTCCAAACACTCGATCAGTCCCGCCGCTTACAGACTGCGAGATACGGCTCGACAGGTCATCGCTCTTGTTGAAACCGCTGGTGGCCGACAGCTCGGTTTCAAACTGTGCGGGGCCGGGCGTGCCTTTCTTGGTCACGATATTGATGATCCCGCCCGTGGCGCCGCCGCCATACAAAGCGCTGGCGCCGGACAACACCTCAACCCGCTCCACGTTAAACGGCGAGATACTGTCGAACTGGCGCGACAGCCCGCGCGAGCTGTTCTGGCTGACGCCGTCGATCATCACCAGAACGTTGCGCCCGCGCATGTTCTGGCCGTAGTTGCTGCGGCCTTCGGGGGCTAGATCCAGCCCAGGCACCAACTTGCCAATGGCTTCTTTGAGGGTGACGCCGGTGTCCAGTTGCTCTTGCAGTTGCACCTGATCCACCACCCAAACCGTACCGGGAATTTCACTGATGGCGGTGCTGGTGCGCGCGCCGACACTGACTTCCAGTGCCTTGAGTTGCAGCCCTTTGGCCGCCGCCTCGGGCTTGCGCAAAATGACCGTGCGCTCGTCGCTGAACGCCCAATTCAGGCCGCTGCCGGCCAACAGTGCGTCCAGCGCTTGCTCAACGCTCATTGGGCCGTTCAGCGCCTGGCTGCGCAGCCCGGCCACTTCGGCGGAGGTGAACAGCAGGTGCAAATCTGCCTGGTCGGCAAACTGCGTCAGCGCCTGATCGAGGTCCTGGGCCGGCACGGCAACGCTGACCTGGCGGGTGCTCACTGCGGCGTTGGCTAGTGTTGCCGGTGCCGCGTTGGCCGTAGCGTGCAAGGTGCCTGCCAGGCTTGCCAGCAACGTTGTGGCCACTAAGGTCTGGCGCAGTCGTTGTTCTTTTGGGAGGGCGCCACGCGGCTTTCTGACGTGCTGGACCATTGCAGTGTTAATCCTTGGTTGGGTGTTTATGTCGCTAATGAGAACGGATTCGCTCTTGGTCTTAGTACGACGATATGCCCGACAGGATCTTGCAGTGCCCGCGTGAAATTATTTTCAGTGCACCCACGCCACAAACGGCAAATAGGTGATGTTTAGCCCGTAACGCTGCTCAAGGGTGCGCAATAGGTTGTGCGGATCGTTGAGGTCAAACACCCCGCTGATCTGCATCGCGCCCAAGGCCGTATCCGGCAGCACAATGCGCCCGTACTGGTAGCGCTCCAGCTCGCTGAGCACGTCTTGCAACGGCTTGCGATTGAAAATCAGCTTGCCGCGCTGCCAGGCCGTAAGCGCATGGGCGTCTACCTGCTGGCGCTCGGCAACGAGCTGCCCGGCGCGATACATCGCCTGCTGATTGGGGCGCAGTTCCAGGGTCTGCGCCTGATGTTCAACCTGCGCGGCACCAGTGGCTACCAGCACGCGGGTCTGGTCAGCATCGCGGCGCACACTGAACGTGGCGTCCTTGGCCTGCACCCGATCCTGGCCGGCCTCAACTACAAATGGTCTGGACGGATCATCTGCCAGCTCGAACAGCCCTTCGCCTTTGCGCAGCTTGATGATCCGCTGGGTGGTGGTGAAGTCCACCGACAATGCCGAGGCGCTGTTCAGCGTCACGCGTGTGCCGTCGCTCAACAACCATTGCTGACGCTGGCCGACCCCGGTGTGGTAGGTATCCGACCAATGAGGCATGTAGGTCAGGCCGCCATAGCCCAGTACGGCCAAGACCAGCCCTGCTGCCAACCCGCTGGCCCAGCGAAACGCTCGCCGACGCGGGCGCGCACGGTGCTGCTCGGCCGTTGCGGTCAGGCCAATGTCCCCCCACAACGCTTCGGCCTCTTGAGCGGCGGCTTTATGGGCCGGGCTCAGCTGTTGCCAGCGCTGGTATTCCAGGCGCTGACGCGCGCTGGCTTCGCCAGAATGCAGCAACGTTTGCCAATCGATGGCTTGATCGTCGAGGTCGTCAGAGGAAGGGGTTGAAGGCATTGCGGCAGGCTCAGGCATGATTGTGTTTGAGCCAGTCACGGCAATGGCGCAACGCCTGGCCGATGTATTTTGCCACCATACTCGGCGACACGCCCAGTTCCGCCGCGATCTGCGCCTGAGTCATACCATCGATACGGCTCAGCAATAACGCTTGTCGGGCATTAGGCGAGAGTTGTTGCAGGGCTTCATCCAAAATGCCGATGCGCTCCTTGGCCAGCAATACGCCTTCGGGCGGCAAACCCGGATCGGCGATGTCGAGTGAAGGCGGCTCCGCGCTCAAATTACGTGTCTGGCGCTGATCAACCCGCAGCGCATCAATGGCCAGATTGCCGGCCACCTTGAAAATAAAATGCCGGTCATTCAACACCGTGACCGAGTCGGGGTCGATCTTCGCCAGCTTGATCCAGGTTTCCTGTGCCACATCGGCCGCCCGATGCCGATCCCGCAAGCGCCTAGTCAGGAACGACAACAGATCGTCGTAATGCTCCTGAAAGCTGGTCAGCAACGTTGAAGGGGAGGGCGAAGGCATGAACGGAAGGCCCAGACGAGAAACAGTCATGAATGAGAAGTCGTATCATTCACGATTGCGTCCGGCAACGCAACGCCCAACCCACCGGCTCGCCTCGCGATCACGTGATCTGGCTTTTGCCCTAAGAGCCCCCTCACCCGTAATAGCCTCTTGCCTCCAATTGCGCAAATGATAAAGAATATCAACCTCATTTAAATCGAGCAGTGCAGGCGCCATGGCCTCTGAAACCGAACTGGAGCGATGGTATGCCGAGTGCGCGCCGCGTCTGCGGCGCTTTCTGCTATTAAAAACACGCCAGCCCGAACTGGCGGATGACCTCACTCAAGAGTGTTTTGCCCGCCTGGCCATGCGCGAGAGTGAAGAGCGCCTGCAAGAACCCATGGCGTTCCTGTTTACCATGGCCAGCCGTCTGGTCATTGACCACCGGCGCAGCCATCAACAGACCCGCACCGACAGCGTCCCGCTTGAAACCCTCCACGATGTCGTCGACCCGATGCCCGGCCCGGACATGCGCGCCCAGGCCCAGCAAGACATGCAACGCCTGTTGCAGGCGATGGCCGCGCTGCCCCTGCGCACGCGTCAGGTGTTCCAGTTGTGTCGGTTCGAAGGCATGAGTTATCAACAGGCTGCCGAACATTTGGCGATTTCCACCAGCTCCGTACAGAAGCATCTGGCCATGGCCGTCAGCTTCGTCGCGCAAAAAATGGAGCATCGCGGATGAAAACCCTGCACCGTATGCGTGTTTATTTACCGGATGTGGCCGCCTTGCCCGTCATATCCCCTATACGCCCAAAAAAGAGAGCCTCCTGTGATGACGTCTGACGCCACTGCTGAGCGAATCCGTCAGCAGGCCGCTGACTGGGCCGTACGCCAACGCATGGAGCGGCTGGATGCGCAACAAATGGACGCGCTGGAGCGTTGGCTGGACGCCGATCCGGCCCATGCCGATGCTCTGGCCGACGCTGAAATGCTCTGGGAGATGGCCGAAACCCTGCGCGCCAATCCGCTGTTTGCCACCCCCGTCCCTGTGGCGCGGGCCACCCGTGTGCGGCGTTTGCTACGCGGTTTGTTCACTTGGGAGCCGCGGATGCCCGTGCGCTGGGCGGGCGTTGCAGGCGTGTTGCTGGTGGTGATGCTGGCCGTGAACAGCCGCGACACACTTGCCCCATTGATGGCCGATTACCACACCGGCACCGGCGAAGTTCGCACCTTGACCCTCGCAGATGGCAGCCAAGTGCTGCTCAGCTCGCGCAGCGCCCTGGACGTCGATTACGACGGCCATGAGCGCCGCGTGCGGCTGATCCAGGGCGAGGCACTGTTCAGCCCGGCGCCGCGTCAGGGCGAAGAAAAACGTGCGTTCGTCGTCGAAGCCTCCGGCGGCCGAACCCAAGCAGTGGGCACGCGCTTTCTGGTGCAACGACAAGACAGCGACAACGCCTGGGTCGGCGTGCTGCAACACAGCGTCAACGTCAGCCTGCAACAGCCTGAGAGCGAGCTGAGGCTAAATGAAGGCCAGTCCGCCCGCTACCAACGCGGCCAGGGCATCGTCGCCCTCAACGACGACCCGACACAGCGCGCCGACTGGGCGCAGGGCGTGCTGATCTTTCGCAATGTGCCCCTTGGTCAGGTGCTGCAACGCTTCTCGGACTTTCGCCCCGGCGTGCTTAAACTGGTCGCCAGCGAGCAGGCGCACACCCCGGTCAGCGGCTTGTTCCACCTCGACAATCTCGATGCCGCCATCCGTACCCTGGCGGCTGAACGCCAGCTTCAGGTCGCCCAACTGGCAGGCATCACCGTGCTGTATTAAGCCCCGACCACGCGCTGGAAATTATTTTTACCTAGGGTGCGCGACCATCCGTCAATGCTAATGCAGATGCAATTCATTAGCATTCAAGGAGTGGTTAAGGATGAACGTAGAACGACCGATCCCCAGTCGTCTGGGACGGGCTATAGGCATGGCCATCATGCTGCTTGGCGCGGTATCGACAGGCCAGGTGGCCGCTCAGCAAAGCACGGCAACGGGGGCGCCGGGCAAGGTGGCCACGCTCGACAGCGTTCGTCCGTTCAACGTGCCCGCTCAGCCACTGGACACCGCCCTCTACGCCTTGGCCGCTCAAGCCGGGATTGATCTACTGGTCGGCGACGTACAATTGCAAGGCCGCACGGGCCACGCCGTCCAGGGTAACTACAGCATCGCTGGCGCCCTGAGCCAGTTGCTCGACGGCAGCGGTATCCGCTTCGAACACAACCAGGTACAAGGCAGCAAACGCCCGTCCGTGCAGTTGTTCCAGCTGCCGGTGCACGAAGGCAATGTGCTGAGCTTGTCGGCCACCCAAGTCAACGCCGCGCACCCTGGGGATTGGGTCTACCAGGCGCCGCGCTCGGTGAGCGTCGTCAGCCGCGAACAACTGGACCGCAACCCGCCGCGCCACGCCGCCGACATGCTCGAAGAAACCACCGGCGTGTACTCGGCGGTCAGCCAGCAAGACCCCGGTTTGTCCGTCAACATTCGCGGCATTCAGGACTATGGCCGGGTCAACATGTCGGTCGACGGCATGCGCCAGAACTATCAACAAAGCGGCCACCAGCAACGCAACGGCACGCTGTATGTCGATCCCGACTTGCTCTCCCAGGTCGTGATTGAAAAGGGCGCCACCTCCACCATGGGCGGCGCGGGGGTGATTGGCGGTATTGCCAACTTCCGCACCCTTGAAGCCTCGGACCTGCTCACCGATGGCAAAGAAATCGGCGGCCGTATCCGCGCCACCACAGGCCTGGGCGGGCTGGGCAATGGCACCCACTTTATCGGCAGTTCGGCCTTTGCCATCGGCGGTGAAGTCTGGGACATGCTGGTGGCCGCGAGCGAGCGCCATCTGGGCGACTATGACCCCGGCACCAAAGGCTCCATAGGCGAGTTGCGCACAGGCTCTGCCACCCACCCGGAAAACGCCACGCGCCTCAAAAACTCCCCGGTGGATTATTCAGGCTCGGTGATGCGCTCACGCCTGATCAAACTCGGCCTCAACCTGCCACAAGACCAGCGCTTGCAACTCAGCTACCTGGTGACCAACGTCAACTACACCGACGCCAATATGATGAACGTCGAGAAGGCCGACCTTTGGGACAAGCTGGGCAGCAACAGCGTCAGGGCGCAGAACCTGGCCCTGGACTACAGCTACACGCCGGATAACCCGCTGATCGACTTCAAGGCCAAGGTCTACCACGTCGACAACCGCAACCAGCAGAGCACCCTGGCGCGCGGCATCAGCCCGGCTTACAACGTCACCTACCAAACCGACACCTACGGCCTGCAAGCGCAGAACACCTCGCTGTTTGCACTGGGTGAACGCTCGATCATCAAAGCCAACTACGGGCTGGAGTTCTTCTACGACAAAGTGCGCCCCAACTCGACCCAATCCGTGGCTGAAGGCGCCGTGCTCGATAGCCCGGACTCAGAAAACATGACGCCCAAGGGCGATCGTGGCGTGGCCAGCCTGTTCACGCGTCTGGATTACGACTACGACGACTGGTTCAACGTGAACGCGGGCTTGCGCTACGACCGTTACCGGCTGCGCGGCAAGACCGGCCTTGAAACCCGCACGTTCGTGATTGGTACCACCAAACAGATCGGGGAGTCGGTGCACTACGACGTTGACGAAGAGCAAGGCCGCTTCTCACCCACCTTCGGTCTATCGGTCAAGCCGGGCCTGGACTGGATGCAACTGTTCGCCACTTACGGCAAGGGCTGGCGCCCACCGGCCGTGACCGAAACCCTGATCAGCGGACGGCCCCATGGCGGGGGCGCAGAATTCACCTACCCCAACCCGTTCCTCAAGCCCGAGACCTCGACCACCTGGGAAGTGGGCGTCAACGTATTCAAAGACAGCCTGTTCTTGGACGGCGACCGCATAGGCGCCAAAGTGTCTTACTTTGACACCCGGATCGACGACTTCATCTTCATGAACATGGCCTTGCAAAAGCCGGGTTATGGCATGGCCAGCCTGGGCAACAGCGCCTACGTCAACAACCTCAAAGAAACCCGCTTCAAGGGCATTGAGTACCAGTTGGACTACGACGCGGGCCGCGCCTATGGCCAGTTCAACTACACGCACATGATCGGCACCAACGACTACTGCAGCAAAACCGCCTGGTTGGGCGGCGTCACCAAAATCGTCAAAAAACCCGGCAGCCGTCAGCCGGTAGACGCTATGGTCCCTGATGACATCGCCAACGGCTCCTCGCATTGCGGCGCCATCCTCGGTTCCGCCGAACACATGCCGATGGACCGCGGCACCCTCACCCTGGGCGCGCGCTTCTTCGAGCGCAAACTGGATATCGGCGCCCGCGCCCGCTACAGCGGCGGCTACTCCATCGCCGGCGGCCCGGACGTAACCGTCTCCCAGGGCGGCGTCTACCCGGCTGACTGGAAGCCCTACACCGTCTACGACCTGTACGGCAGCTACCGCGTCAACGACCAGTTGAACCTGCGTGTGGCCATGGAAAACGTCACCGACCGCGCCTACCTCGTCCCGCTGGGCGACGTACTGGCCTTCACCCTGGGTCGCGGCAGAACCTTGCAAGGCAGCGTCGAATACCAGTTCTAATCTTCAAACCCCGTCTTCGACACCGCGTTGTCGCGCAGCAAGCAGGCCGCCGATAATCGACAGCATCCCCCCAATCAGTTCCCTCTCCTTCGGGAGAGGGCTAGGGTGAGGGGGAGCTTGGATCAAAAGATCGCGAGGCAAGCTCGCTCCTACACCTACGCATCAGCGCCGCGCCGATATCTGCTGCGGGGCCAAAAAGGCGTCGTGGAAGTAATTACGAAACGCCTGCATCGCCGGGCTGAAATCACGTTCTCGGTGCCACGCCAACCCCACACTCATGGGCGTCACGGTGTCGGTCACCGTGACGGTTTCAATGCGTTTGCCTTCCAGCGACCAAGGACGGTGCACCAGGTCTGACAGGATCGCCACACCGCTCCCATTGGCAACCATGCTGCGCACCGCTTCGACGGAGCTGGTCCGCACCCGCACATGCGGTTGTTGGTGCGCCTGCTCCCAATAGCGCATCGCGCTTTGTTCTGCCTCATCCACGGTGAGCAAAATGTAGGGCTCTTTGGCGACGTCGGCCAAGCTCACGGCCGAACGCTCGCACAGCGGGTGATGGCTGGGCAGCCACAACCGGCGCTCAGAGTTGAAGAGTGTTTCCGAGACGATGTCCGGGTGCGTCAGGTTTGCCGTGAGCACCACCGCCATGTCGAAACGGCCCTCCAGCAACCCTTGCTCGATCGCCGTGCGCTCTTGTTCATGGACCTCGATGGTCACGTCCGGATGCCAGTGTTCAAGGCGCTGCAAATGGTGCGGCAAGAAGTAACCGATCACCGTATAGCTCGCTGCCAAACGCAATAAACCGCTGGCGCGGATGTCTGGCAACGGGCTGTTCAAGGCGTCATCGACGCTGCGCAAAATCACGTAGGCCCGGTTCAGAAAATGCCGCCCGGCGTCGGTCAGGGCCATGCCCTGTACGGAGCGCTGGAAGAGCAGCGTTCCGACGATGCTTTCCAGTTCCTTGATCGCCGTGGTCACCGCCGATTGGGAAATATTCAAATAAATCGCCGCTTGAGAAATCTGCCCGATCTCGGCAACGGCGACGAAATAGCGAACTTGGCGCAAGGTCAGTGACATGGGCACTCCAAAGAAACCTCTATCTGTTTTTCAGAAGGCTTCCTATCTATTAATAGATCTTTCCACGGGGTAGGCAGCACTCTAACGTAGTTTGCATGCAGTCATCAGCCTCAGGAGCAACACCTATGCACACCGTAGATTTCAACTCCGACATGGGCGAGGGCTTCGGCCCATGGACCATCGGCGATGGCGTCGACACCGAACTGATGGGCTTTATCAGCTCGGCCAATATCGCGACCGGCTTCCATGCCGGTGACCCCAGCACCATGCGTCGCACCATTGAGCAAGCCAAGCGCTTGGGCTTGGCCATTGGCGCGCACCCAGGGTTTCGCGACCTGGTCGGTTTTGGCCGCCGCCACATCAACGCTCCAGCCCAGGAACTGGTCGACGACATCCTTTATCAACTGGGTGCCCTGCGTGAGTTGGCGCGTGTTCAAGGCGTCGCGCTGCAACACATCAAACCCCACGGCGCGCTCTACATGCACCTGGCCCGCGACGAAGAAGCGGCCCGCTTGCTGGTCGAGAACCTTCAGCGGCTGGAGCCGGAGTTGCTGTTGTTTTGCATGCCGGGCTCGGTGATCTACCGCATCGCCAAAGAGCTGGGCCAACCGGTGATCCGCGAGTTCTATGCCGACCGCGAATACGACCTCAGCGGCTCCATCGTTTTCACCCGCACTGTGCGCGCTTACGACCCGGCCCAAGTCGCTGCACGGGCGCTGCGTGCCTGTCAGGAAGGTGTGGTGCGCACGGTTGAAGGCCAAGACCTGGCCATCGAGTTCGACTCCATCTGTCTGCACAGCGACACACCGGGCGCCCTCGCGCTGGCCGAAGCCGTGCGGGCGGCGCTGGATGGCGCCGGCGTCACGGTACGCGCCCCGCGCTAATACCCGAAAACACCTGGTCTCAGAACCAGGGTTTACCTAGCGATTCATTTTTTGCCTGCCTTTCTACAACTATTCCAAGAGGAACAGACATGGCCGAACACACCGTCATCACCCCATTGCCCGGCACCTTCTACCGCAAAGCCTCGCCGGAGTCGGACAACTTTGTTGAAGTGGGCGCGCAGGTCAGTGCCGAAACGGTCATTGGCTTGATCGAAGTCATGAAACAGTTTTCTGAGTTGACCGCCGGAACCGCCGGCCGCCTGAGCGCCTTTCTGGTCGAAGACGGTGACCCGATCGAGCCGGGCCAAGTCATCGCCACGCTCGACGACGCGTAAGGGCGGAACCATGACTCAAGGCATTCGTAAATTACTGATCGCCAACCGGGGCGAGATCGCGGTGCGGATTATCCGCGCCGCCCAAGCGCTGGGGATCCCCACCGTTGCCGCCTGCAGCGAGGCCGACGTCGACTCCCTGGCTGCGCGCATGGCTGATGAAGTCCACGTGCTGGGTCCGGCCCGGGCCGACAAAAGCTACCTGAGCATCGAGGCGTTGATCGGCGCGCTGAAAGCTACTGGCGCCGATGCGGTGCACCCAGGCTATGGTTTCCTCTCGGAAAATGCAGACTTCGCTGAAGCGGTGCTCGCGGCGGGGGCGATTTTCGTCGGCCCGAGCCCCGACACCATTCGACGCATGGGCGACAAAGCCGAAGCTCGCCGCACTGCGCAAGCGGCGGGCGTGCCCGTGGTGCCGGGCTCGCCCGATGAGCTGTTTGACGTCGAATCGGCGCTCAAGGCTGCTGAGTCCGTCGGCTTTCCCTTGCTCATCAAGGCTTCGGCCGGAGGCGGCGGGCGCGGGATTCGTCTGGCGCAAAACGCCCAGCAACTGAGTGAAGAGTTTCCACGTGCCCAGCGCGAAGCGCAGACTGCGTTTGGCAATGGCGCGGTGTACCTGGAGCGCTTCATCGGCAAGGCGCGGCACATCGAAGTCCAGATATTGGGCGATGGCCAACGCGCCGTGCACCTGTTTGAGCGAGAGTGCTCGCTGCAACGTCGTCGGCAAAAAGTCTTTGAAGAAGCCCCGTCGCCAGTGCTTACTCAGTCACAGCGCGAAACCCTCTGCGACAGCGCTGTTCGCTTGGCTGAAGCACTGGGCTACAAGGGCGCCGGTACTCTGGAATACCTGTACGACGACGAGACGGGGGCGTTTTTCTTCATCGAGATGAACACGCGGATTCAGGTCGAGCACCCCGTCACGGAATTAATCACTGGCATTGATTTGGTCCAGGCCATGTTGCGCATTGCCGGTGGCGAGCCGTTGGGCTTGCACCAAAGCGATATCCGCCTCCATGGCGCCGCCGTGCAAATGCGCCTGAATGCCGAAGACCCGGCGCGCAACTTCTTCCCCAGCCCGGGCGTGGTCGAGGCGCTGGAATGGCCGCAAGGCGAGGGCGTTCGCGTCGATACGCACCTGTATCAAGGCTATCGCGTGCCGCCGTATTACGACTCGTTGCTGGCAAAACTGATCGTGCATGGCGCTGATCGTGCGCAAGCGTTGGCCCGGGCACTCAGCGCAGTTGAGCAGACTAAGCTGACGGGCATGGCCAGCACGTTGTCGCTGCATGGCCAACTGTTGGAACAGCCATGGCTGCACCAGGCTGATTTCAACACCGGCACATTGGAAGCTTGGTTGGCAGAGCACTCTAATGGAGGTGAGGCATGAACAACCCTATCCGCTACAGCTTCGGCGCTGACGAGCATTTATTTGCCGAAGTCAGCGACAGCATGTCTCTTGAAGCGTTTTTCAAAGGTATGGCGGTCACCCGCGCCGTCGAGCAGATGGCACTCGATGGCGTGCTCGATGTGTGCCTGGCCAACGCGTCCTTCCAGATCCGTTTTGACCCGGATCGCATCGCCCCGCACGCGCTGCTGGAAGCCGTGCAAAGTGCCGAGGCGGGCGCCGTCGCCGAGCGCTCGCTGCACACCCGCATCATCGAAATCCCGGTGCTCTACAACGACCCGTGGACACACGAAACCCTGATGCGTTTTCGCGACCGTCATCAAGACCCGAGCGTCACCGACCTGGAATACGCAGCTCGTATCAACGGACTGGCCGATGTCGAAGCCTTCATCAAGGCGCACAGCGGCGCGCCGTGGTTTGTCTCGATGGTCGGCTTTGTGGCCGGGCTGCCGTTCATGTTCCAGATGGTTGAGCGCGAACGGCAATTGCAAGTGCCCAAGTATCTTCGTCCACGTACCGACACGCCTAAATTGACCCTCGGCCACGGCGGTTGCTTTGGCTGTATCTACTCGGTGCGCGGTGCGGGCGGCTATCAGATGTTCGGCGTCACCCCCGCGCCGATCTACGACCCGCAGCAGAACCTGGCGTACCTCAAAGAACACATGGTGTTTTTCCGTCCCGGTGACATCGTGCAATTCAAACCGATGAACCGCGAAGACTACGACCACGCGGTGGCCGAGGTCGACGCCGGGCGTTTCGATTTGCGGATTAGGCCGGTGGAGTTCTCGCTGGACGCGTTTCTGGCCGACCCTGTCGGTTATCCAAAATCGCTGTTGGAGGTACTGGCATGATCAAGGTACTCAAACCCGGACTCGCCACCTCGGTTCAAGACTTGGGCCGCGAAGGTTATTACCACTTGGGCATCCCGCCGTCCGGCGCGCTCGACCAATACGCCTTGAGCGCAGCCAACCAATTAGTGGGCAACCCGGCCGGAGCCGCCGCGCTGGAATGCACACTGCTGGGGCCAGAACTGGAGTTCCAGGAAGACGCGCTGGTCGCGGTCAGCGGCGCCCACATGACCCCGCGCCTCGACGGCGTAGAAATGCACCCCGACACCGCGTTCTCGGTGAAGGCCGGGCAAGTGCTGCGCTTTGACTTTCCGAAGGTCGGCGCCCGCATGTACCTGGCGGTAGCGGGTGGCATCGACGTGCCGATCGTGCTCGGCAGCCGCTCGACATATGCCCTCGGCGGCTTGGGCGGCTTCAATGGTCGGCGGTTGGTTGCGGGCGACGAACTGCCCGTGGGCATTGCCAGCGGCAAAGGCCGCGCGGGTGCCAGCTTGCCCATGGCCTTGCGCCAGGCCATTGGTGGCGAAATCACCCTGCGGGTCGTACCGGGCCTGTACTACGAGCGCCTCAGCGAAGCCGCCGCGCAAAGCTTCTTCGCCGAACCCTGGACCGTCGGCTCCGAGGCTGACCGTATTGGCTACCGCTTCAAGGGCGGCAGCGCCTTGAGCTTCCAGCCGCGCGAGCAACCGTTTGGCGCCGGTTCCGACCCGTCCAACATCGTCGACAGCTGCTACCCGATTGGCTCGATCCAGGTCCCAGCCGGGCTTGAACCCATTGTTTTGCACCGCGACGCCGTCTCGGGTGGCGGCTACGCCATGATCGGCACCGTCATCAGCGCCGACCTCGACCTGATCGGCCAAATGCAACCCAACCAAAAGGCCCGCTTCGTCCCCGTCACCCTGGACCAAGCCTTGGAGGCCCGGCGTTCCTACAAGAAAAAACTCACCTGCCTTAGCAAACTATTCACCTAACCCCACCCACTGTAGGAGCGAGCTTGCCTCGCGATCTTTTGACCTTGAAAAGATCGCGAGACAAGCTCGCTCCTACAGTTTTTAAGCTGAGCAAGACAACTGATAGAGACCATTCGGGGTTTCCAGTCTGCTCTCTACCCATGTTTGGATAGTCCGCACCTGCGCTGGGGTGAGGTCGTACTCATAGATTGCCTCTTCATCCGAAGCCCATCCCATGAGCGCTTTGAGCTGTTCAGCATGCTCGCCAGGGATAGCCACTTCGTTTATCAGCACTTGCGTGGTCTTGTCGAAAATCAAAACAGAATGGTTCATGGTTCTACTTTCCTGGTGGGTTTCGTTTACTCACCTCTGCTGTCATCTATTCGATGGCACTCATGCTGTCATATATTTCGACAGTGGCAGCTCTGAATCCCATAGGAGTTTCAAAAATGACCACATCTTCCCCGATCAAAACCTTTGACTGCACGACCTCTGACCAAACCCGTCCTGTAGGAGCGAGCTTGTCTCGCGATCTTTTGATCTTTAAAAAATCGCGAGGAAAACCAACTGAAAGTTATACATTAACAGTGAGCTGAAAATCATAAGCCGATGTATCGAGCTTTTTGTTTACGAGCTTCTCTAGCGCTACTAATTGGTCTGCTCTGAGGTCGTAGCCTTCCCAACCTTGCTGTTCAGTTGTCCACTCCATAATGGCTTTCACCTGTTCGTCATGTATCGCAGGGATAACACATTCAAAAACCAGTAATTCAGTCGTTTTATCGAAGGCCTCAACAAAAAATTTCATTGCCTTCATCCCTTATTTCTGAGCTGGATAGATAATAAATACAGTCCGGTGTTTCTAATGTCCTCTTAATTAACTGCTCGATGGCCTGTAATTGAGAGGGGAGAAGGGCGTAGTCATAGACTGCATCTTCGTCTGAGGTCCATCCCATTAACGCTTTAAGCTGCGATGCATACCTGACAGGAATTAAAATTTCACTGAGCACCTCCTCAGTGAGCTTGTCGACAATAAAAACAGAATGGTACATGGCTCAATACTTTTCGTAGGGGCTAAAGATAAATAGCGTTCGTCTGCTTCGTAAAGGTCTTCACCCCTATGCCGACTTTTTATATCAATCTCTGTAGTTAAATGAGACTTGATAGTCGTAGACTTTTAAATCTATGCGATGAGCAAATAATGGTTGTAAATTGTCGAGCCAATCTATTTTTACGTCAAAGCTGCCATTATTTATGTCGTTGTCGACTGAAAGATTCAGTTGGTTCATAACGCTCGTATCATCCCCTAATTCTTTGGAGTCTTCTTTTCCCTCTCCATACTCTGTGTTTTTGTCATACCAAGCCAGCCTGACTTTGAGTCCCATTACGCACCTCACAAATATTTTTTAATATTCCGATTCTTCTTAGGAGGACTATTTTGCTTTCCAGTTATCGGGTCATAAGCGCCCAAATGACCTCCGTTGCTTGCACGATAAACTTCAAGTTCTCCGTGTTGTGAGTCCCACTCATAAATACGTCTACCTTTAGCATCAATCCAGCGCTTTCTGTAACCACCCCCACCTTGCACCGGCGTTTTATCCTTAACATCTTTAAGTCCTGGAAAGGCAAGTATGTGTTCTGTTTCAGGAGGTGCATGATACGAGTGACCGGACTCAGTGACTCCTTTACGCGGCACATTCAACACAACATAAAGCGGCGCCACACCCGAGTCAGCCGGGAACACCAGAATGAAGTCTTTGTAGTCCGGCGGGTAGATCGGGTTTACGATAATCGTGTCGGCGTTTTTGGTCGGCGGGAAAATCCAGATCTGCGGTGCCTGTGGTGCACTGTTTAGTGGCGGGATACCGAGCGTGTTTGTTGGGTCAATCGCAGGCGTCCAGATCAACTCCGCGCCGCCACCAAAGTCCGCCACCTGCTGCGAACCGCGGGGGCTGAACTGGATAACGTCGATCATTTCCCATTCGGGCTTTGTGCCGGTGTAAAAGCCATAGCCCTTGAGCGAACCATCTGCCTGTTGCTCAACGTACAAGCGCATGCGGGTGCGAGCCTGTTTGAGTGAGCGCAGTTGGTCTTCGGTGTACAGGGCGCTGTCAGCCAGTGAAGACGGCCATAAAAAGGCGAGCGCGCCCAACAACGTGCTGGCAATCATCGTTCCGCCAACGGCGGCAACGCCTCCAGTGGCTGTCGTTCCAGTGGCGGTGCCGCTCAAGGCCAGACCACCGATCCCCGCCGGTACCGCGCCACTGATTAATGCCAGTGGTACCAACCCGGAACTGTCGGTCTGGGACCCACCCAAAATCGCAAAATTGCCGTAGTCATTCAGGCTATCAACCGGTACGAAACCCGCCGGGTCGCTGTAGTTGATAACGGCATCGGGCAGCTTGCTGCACTTGGCGAACACACAGCCCCGCCGCTCAGGTTTCTGGTGGCTTTGCTGAGCGGCCGCTTCAGCTTGGCGGCGCGCCATGTAGGCATCTTGCCGGGCCTGAATGGCCTCGTAGGCCTTGATCCCGGCATCACGCTCTTTGAGTTCGGCGGGGGTCATGTCATCAAAATACGAAGCGCCTTGGCCGCCATCGCCACCTACACGCCTTAGTGTTTGCGTCACACCTTGCTTGCTGCTCATAGGGCGCCTTCCAGTAGGAGAGCGGCGCACGGTATCGGCATCAAAATGCGGCTGAAATCAGCTTGATCGGCAATGTGTGTAGGCCGACAGACTTAGGCCTGAAGGATTTTTACAGCGCGCAGTTTGAGAGGCGGGCACAGAAAAGCGCACGCTCCTACGTGAACTGCGGCAATGGATGGCTTCTTGGTTTTGAGTGCAGGCGTACTGTGCATCGCCGCTGAAAAAAACAGTGGTCGGCCCTGGAAAGCCGGGTAACAATTACGCGCTTTAGCGCCATTCGCCTTTTAGGGGATTGGCGTTTTTTGTGCGTCAGCCTTCATCTTATGACGGCTGTGCGCGGGAGGTTTTCGGACCTGCCGGGTTTCCTAATTGTCCCGGTTTTCCAGCCCGCGTACGGCTGTCGCCTTTTGCCTGGAAACAAAAGAGATAGTCATTAACCCAATTAGGAACATATCCAATGACCACCTCTTCCCCGATCAAAACCCTTGGCGTCGTGACCTTCGGCCCTTGCGGCGCAGACGACCACCAGCTGTTTCGCGTAAACCCGGACATCCCGCTGCGCCAGGCGCTGGAACAGGTGTCTGCCTTACTGTTCTGCGCCAAAAAGCTGGCCCTTGATGCTGCCTTGGAACACGACGGCGAACGCCATGCCTGGGCTTCGCACTACCTGTGCGACATGGGCAAAGCCGTCATCGACGACCTGTGCCTGCACGACCTCTAACCCATCCCCACCCTGTAGGAGCGAGCTTGCCTCGCGATCTTTTAAACGCTCAAAAGATCGCGAGACAAGCTCCTACAGATGAACAGCACTAAATCGACTATCCTCGCAGCCTCAGCAAGCGCGCAGCGGCATTTAGGACGTCCCCATGGCATTTGATTTGAGTAACACCCTGGTCGTTGGTATTTCCGCTACCGCCTTGTTCGACATGAGTGAGTCCGACCAGATGTTCAAGGACGGGCTCGAAGACGACCCTACCAGCGTGATCGACAAGTACCGCCGCTACATGCAGGAGCGTGAAGACGAGCCGCTAACGCCGGGCACCGGTTACTACCTCGTCAAAGCCCTGCTGGACCTTAACCGGCATCGCAAAAGCGCTGACCAATCGCCGCTGGTCGAGGTCGTGGTGATGTCACGCAACAGCCCGGATACCGGCATTCGCGTGCTCAAGACTATTCGTCGTGACCAGTTGGCAATCACCCGTTCGGCCTTCACCGGCGGCGAGTCAGTGGCCGATTACATCGACGCCTTCGATGTGGACCTGTTTTTGACCACCAATGTTGAAGACGCGCAAAAGGTCATCGACTCCAGGCAGTGCGCCGCAGCGATCCTCACCGCACCTCCGGCCAACGCCCCGCAAATCCCCGAAGGCCAAGTGCGCATCGCCTTCGACGGCGACGCCGTCCTGTTCTCCGACGCCAGTGAGCTGGTCTACAAGACCAAGGGTTTGGACGCCTTCCAAGCCCAAGAAGATGCGCTTCAACATACGCCCATGGATGAAGGGCCTTACGCCAGCCTGTTGATCAAGCTCGCCAAGTTGCAAGAACGCCTGCCCACGGGCAGCAAAGACTCCCCCATCCGAATCGCCATCGTGACCGCGCGCAATTCCCCCTCGGAAATGCGCGTCATCAACACCCTGCGCGCCTGGGGCGTCTACGTCGACGAAGCCTTCTTCCTCGGCGGCGTCGGCAAAGCCAAAGTACTCACCGCCTTCAACCCGCACATCTTCTTCGACGATCAAGACATCCACCTGGAAGCCGCCGCCACCCTGGTGCCTTCCGGCAAAGTGCCGTACCTGACGCGCACGAACGTACTGGAGCTACCGGCTCCAGGGGGACAAGAAAGAGACTGTGGGGGAAGTGACCGATTCGGGGGTTGAGTCGGCTGAGCCGTAAGCAAGGCTCAATACAAAGAAAAGATGGCGCACCAGGCGGGATTCGAACCCACGACCCCTGCCTTCGGAGGGCAGTACTCTATCCAGCTGAGCTACTGGTGCAACGCGGGCGCCATGATACTCATCTGCGTGTCGCCCGTCCATGCCGCTGATTCGTCGGGTGTTTCTTTGTGCGTTATGGGGTATTAATGAGGACTAGGTGTGAAAAGGGTGAAATAGGGCCGTTTGTTCTTTTTTTCGAACAGCCTATTGTCCTTTACCCCTGTTGACCCTAGGATTCGTTTGAGATTTCAAACGCTCTTGTCTGAGTGCTGAATCGCACGGCTTATTCTTTGTGCGGCCTTTAAGTACTTTGGCTAGGGAGTGACTTCCTGACGGCAGCCTTCTATGGCGCCTTTCTTCTATCAATAATTCGCCCCGCCTCTGCGCGGTGCTGTTAAGGAAAGCCAACATGCAGCTCAAAGACGCACAATTGTTCCGCCAGCAAGCCTTCATCGACGGTGCTTGGGTGGATGCGGACGGTGGTCAGACGATCAAGGTTAACAACCCGGCTACGGGCGAAATCATCGGTACCGTGCCAAAAATGGGCGCGGCTGAAACCCGTCGTGCAATTGAAGCCGCAGACAAGGCGCTGCCAGCCTGGCGTGCTCTGACTGCCAAAGAGCGTGCAACCAAACTGCGTCGCTGGTTTGAGCTGCTGATTGAAAACCAGGACGACCTGGGCCGCCTGATGACCCTGGAGCAGGGCAAGCCACTGGCCGAAGCCAAGGGCGAAATCGCTTATGCGGCGTCGTTCATCGAGTGGTTCGCTGAAGAAGCCAAGCGCGTGTATGGCGATGTGATTCCAGGCCACCAGCCTGACAAGCGCCTGATCGTGATCAAACAGCCGATCGGTGTGACCGCAGCCATTACGCCGTGGAACTTCCCGGCCGCCATGATCACCCGTAAAGCCGGCCCGGCACTGGCTGCTGGCTGCACCATGGTGATCAAGCCTGCTTCGCAAACCCCGTTCTCGGCCTTGGCCCTGGTTGAGCTGGCACACCGTGCCGGTATCCCAAAAGGTGTGCTGAGCGTGGTAACAGGCAGCGCGGGCGACATCGGTGGCGAGCTGACCAGCAACCCGATCGTGCGCAAGCTGTCCTTCACCGGTTCGACCGAGATCGGTCGTCAACTGATGGCTGAATGCGCCAAAGACATCAAGAAAGTGTCCCTGGAACTGGGCGGTAACGCGCCGTTCATCGTGTTCGACGACGCAGACCTGGATAAGGCCGTCGAAGGCGCGATCATCTCCAAGTACCGCAACAACGGTCAGACCTGCGTATGTGCCAACCGCCTGTACATTCAGGACGGCGTCTACGATGCGTTCGCCGAAAAACTCAAAGCTGCCGTAGCCAAGTTGAAGATTGGTAACGGCCTGGAAGAAGGCACCACCACCGGCCCGCTGATCGACGACAAGGCTGTGGCCAAGGTCAAAGAGCACATCGCTGACGCGGTGAGCAAAGGCGCAACCGTGCTGGCAGGCGGCAACAGCCTGGAAGGCAGCTTCTTCGAGCCGACCATTCTGGTGAACGTATCCAAAGACGCCGCTGTGGCAAAAGAAGAAACCTTCGGCCCACTGGCACCGCTGTTCCGTTTCAAAGACGAAGCTGAAGTGGTTGAACTGGCCAACGACACCGAGTTCGGCCTGGCGTCGTACTTCTATGCGCGCGACCTGAGCCGCGTTTTCCGTGTGGCAGAAGCCCTGGAATACGGCATGGTTGGTGTTAACACCGGTCTTATTTCCAACGAAGTCGCTCCATTCGGCGGCATCAAGGCTTCGGGCCTGGGCCGTGAAGGCTCCAAGTACGGCATCGAAGACTACCTGGAAATCAAATATCTCTGCCTGGGCATCTAAGCCCGGCGGGTGGTTCAGCAGAAGGGGCACGAGAGCGATGCTCCCTCTGTGTTTCAAACTGTAATTTTTTGTGGCCGGGTGCGCCATGCCAGTCGATCATCGCATGCTGGCATCGGTGCTTCCCAGGCGCGTCAGCCTTGAACCACGCCGTTAGATAAACGGCGAATGAGGAACACCATGAGCAACAAGACCAACGCATCTTTGATGAAACGCCGTGAAGCCGCTGTCCCGCGCGGCGTTGGCCAGATTCACCAGATTTTCGCCGAGTCGGCTAAAAACGCGACCGTGACTGACGTTGAAGGTCGTGAATTCATCGACTTCGCGGGCGGTATCGCGGTACTGAACACCGGTCACCTGCACCCGAAAATCGTTGCTGCCGTACAAGAGCAACTGACCAAGCTGAGCCACACCTGCTTCCAGGTACTGGCTTACGAGCCGTACGTAGAACTGTGCGAAAAAATCAACGCCAAGGTACCTGGCAACTTCGACAAGAAGACCCTGCTGGTGACCACCGGTTCTGAAGCCGTTGAAAACGCCATCAAGGTAGCGCGTGCAGCCACTGGTCGTGCTGGCGTGATTGCGTTCACCGGCGCCTACCACGGTCGTACCATGATGACCCTGGGCCTGACCGGTAAAGTCGTGCCTTACTCGGCCGGCATGGGCCTGATGCCAGGCGGCGTGTTCCGCGCTCTGTACCCATGCGAACTGCATGGCGTGAGCGTTGACGATTCCATCGCCAGCATCGAGCGCATCTTCAAAAACGATGCCGAGCCTAAAGATATCGCTGCGATCATCATCGAGCCCGTTCAGGGCGAAGGTGGTTTCTACGTGGCGCCGAAAGCGTTCATGGCTCGCCTGCGCGAACTGTGCGACAAACACGGCATCCTGCTGATCGCTGACGAAGTACAAACAGGCGCTGGCCGTACTGGCACCTTCTTCGCCATGGAACAGATGGGCGTAACTGCTGACCTGACCACTTTTGCTAAATCCATCGCTGGCGGCTTCCCGCTGGCCGGTGTGTGCGGCAAGGCTGAACTGATGGACGCCATTGCTCCAGGCGGCCTGGGCGGCACCTATGCCGGTAGCCCGATTGCCTGTGCGGCTGCTTTGGCTGTACTGGAAGTGTTTGAAGAAGAGAAACTGCTGGATCGCTCCAACGCGGTGGGTGAGCGTCTGGTGTCGGGCCTCAAGGCTATCCAGGCCAAGTACCCGGTGATCGGCGACGTTCGTGCGCTGGGCTCCATGATCGCGGTTGAGCTGTTCGAAGGCGGCGACTCCCATAAGCCAAACGCAGCGGCAGTGGCTCAAGTGGTTGCTA
The DNA here is from genome assembly GCF_025465935.1 of Pseudomonas sp. 7P_10.2_Bac1. GTDB lineage: Bacteria > Pseudomonadota > Gammaproteobacteria > Pseudomonadales > Pseudomonadaceae > Aquipseudomonas. The sequence goes on from NZ_JANLNV010000025.1 coordinate 33,943, forward strand.
AGGCGCGTGACAAAGGTCTGATCCTGCTGTCGTGCGGCCCTTACGGCAACGTTCTGCGTGTTCTGGTGCCGTTGACTGCACCGGACGAGCAACTGGACAAGGGCTTGGCCATTCTTGAAGAGTGCTTCGCTGAGCTGGCATAAGCTGGCAGTGAAGATGTGACTCGATAGACAAAAAAACCGCTTCGGCGGTTTTTTTTGGTTTGGACGATCCAAAAATGTGATTTTTCTATATCCACGCGTTGCCTTTGTCTTAAGGTGCAGGCATTGCGCTGGGAGCAAATTGAATGGCTGTTGTAGATTTATCCGTAGTACCGAGCGTATTGATTGCCGAGGCCGATCCGTGGTCTCGCGACTTGCTTAAGCAAGTGGTGTTGAGCGTACGGTGTGACGCGCAGTTGGATGTCTGTGGTGAAGGTCAGCAAGCGCTCCTGCTGCTGAGCCAAAAAAGTTATGACCTGGTGATCTCCGACCGGGACCTTCCGGGCGTCAGTGGCCTGGACATTTTGCGCAGTGTGCGCCAACGCCGTCGCAGCCCCGCGTTACCGTTCATTTTATTGAGCAGCCGGAATGACAGCGCCAGTGTGCGCGAAGCCTTGCCGTTGGCGCCGACCGCTTACCTGACCAAACCGCTGGACTTGAACGGGCTGACCAAACGGTTGCAGGGCCTGCTGCTGAGTGAAGGGCAGGAGGTGTTATGTGACATTCCGGCACTGGCCCCTGGCATGACGCTCAAAAGTTTTCTGACGCAGCGCCGGGAGTCTTCAGACGGTGCTCCGTTGTGGGTAGATGCGCGGGCGGCGGTCAAACGTAGCTTGAGCCCTGAAGGGCTCAATCTGGCGTCGCTGGAGCAGGAAGTACGCAAGGACCCGCAAATCACCGCGGTGCTGATAGCCGCGGCCAACAGCGCGGCACAACACCTCGCACGGCCCGCCCAGACGCTGGCCCACGCCTTGCAGCGGTTAGGCCCGGCTCAAAGCATGAACCTGGTGCAAGGGCTGACGCTCAAGCACAGCGCGCAATTGAGTGACCCGCGTCTGGCGGCCTACGCCGAACACCAGTGGGCTGTGTCGCTGCGAGCGGCAGACTATGGGCGCACGCTGGCGGGCATGCTGAATCTGGATCAGGCGCGTTGCTACTGCGCGGGTTTGCTGTATCGCTTGGGCGACCTGGCCGTGTTGCGCTGCTTGCAGGAGTGGCAGCAGGCGGGTGGCGAACTGGATACGCAGGTGATTGACGAGTCGCTGGTCGAGTTCGGGGCCGCCTTCGGCTCCGCGTTGCGCACACGCTGGCGCTTGCCGCTGGAGCTGCGCGAGCTGATCGCGGCGGTGTATCACCTGGGCGGCGGGGTGTATTCGCGTGAAGCACTGGTCATGAACCTGGCGGGGCAGTTGGCTGTTCTGGAGTCAGAAGAAGGCCTGGAGGCACTGGCTAACAGCAAGACCGCGCGTTTGCTGCGGGTCGGGACTGCAGAGTTGTCGCGGTTGGTAAGCAAGGTATGTAGTCGCTGACGAGGAGCTAGGCTGCGATGTGGGTTGTAGGGCGGACCTTTGGGGTCGCTTCGTAACCCATTCTTGCCTTGGCAGCGACTACAGAGTAATCGCTGCCTGTAACCGCTCTTACACCGCCGCAGGGCGCAGCGAGTAAGTCTTCAGCTGTTTGGCAAATTCACGCAGCGATTGAATCCCGCTGGCTTCGGCTTCGTGAACCCAGTCCTTGATGGCGGCCAGCATGTCGTGGCCATTGGTGCTGGTCTTGATCCAGATCTGTTGCAGCGCCAGGCGCTTCTCATAGATCACTTTGAGTGAGTGGCTGTGCTCCAGCAGGGTCTCGATGCGCTGGTGATGGCGCTCTTCAAGCAGGCTGGTTTCCCGCGAAAGCAAACGCTTGGCACGGCGGAACTGATGGCGAACCGAGTGATCGACCTTGGCCAGTTCTTGCTGCACCAGCGGTGCGATCACCAGCTTGCGGTACTGCGCCATGATCTGGAAACGGTTGTTGAGGATCGCCATCGCGGTGTCCATGTCCAGGCTGCCTTTGCCTTCGACCCGATGGGCGATGGGCGCAACCCGCTGAACCTTGGCCAGACGCAGAAAGCTGAATACCTTGATCCAGGCCCAGCCCAGGTCGAACTCCCATTTCTTGACGGATAGCTTGGCCGAGTTGGGGTAGGTGTGGTGGTTGTTGTGCAGTTCTTCACCGCCAATGATGATGCCCCACGGCACCAGATTGGTCGCGGCATCGCGGCACTCAAAGTTGCGATAACCCACGGCATGGCCCAAGCCGTTTACCACGCCCGCCGCCCACACCGGGATCCACATCATCTGCACGGCCCAGATCGTCAGGCCGATGGCGCCGAACAGCAGCAGATCAATCGCCAGCATCAGGGCCACGCCCAGAAGCTTATAGCGCGAATAAAGATTGCGCTCGATCCAGTCTTCAGGGCAGTTCTTGCCGTAAATACGCAACGTTTCAGGATTTCGTGCTTCTTCGCGATACAGCTCTGCACCTTTTCGCAAAACGGTCGATAACCCTTTGACGACCGGGCTGTGCGGGTCATCTGCGGTTTCACATTTTGCGTGGTGTTTGCGGTGGATGGCAGTCCACTCACGGGTGTTCTGAGCGGTGGTGAGCCACAGCCAGAAGCGGAAGAAATGTTTCAGGCCACCGTTGAGTTCGAGTGAGCGGTGAGCTGAGTAGCGATGTAGATAAACCGTGACACCGATAATGGTCACGTGGGTCATCAACAGGGTGACTGCAACCAGTTGCCAGGCTGACAAGTCAAGTAAACCGTTGTACCACATAGGCTGTTTGGCCCTCGGGAAGATGAAAAAACTGCAACACGCATTATCACCATGCAGACATTTAAAACCAGTCGCCCTTTCAGATAAGAGTGGCTGGATGTTTCTTACACTATAATTCTCCCTTTTTTGTAGGCGCTATAACTTTCTCATGTCGGTTTCTTCTCGCGATGCCTTGCGTGCAGCCTTGCTTTACGGGCTGTTATCGGTAGTCTGGCTGCAAATGACTGATCATTTATTGAGCAGTTTTTTTGATGATTCGGCACAGTTGGCGCACTGGCAACTCATCAATGGCTATGTTTGGGTGTTTGTCAGCGCCGTCCTGATCTTTGTCGCCCGGGCCCGCTTGCTGAGCTTTCTGGGCGGTGGGGCCAGCTTGAAACGTCAACGCCAGGATCGCGAGCGTCTGCGTCAAGCGGCGGCGGTTTTTGACTGCACCCGCGAAGGCGTACTGGTCACCGACCGCAATGGTCTGATTGTGCATGTGAATCGTGCGTTGGTTGAAATCACCGGATATACGGTCGAGGAGGTGTTGGGCAAACGGCCCAACATGTTCAAGTCTGGCCATCATGATCTTGAGTTTTATAAAGCAGTTTTCAAGTCTTTGCAGGACACCGGCGACTGGCACGGCGAGATCTGGAACCGCCGCAAAAACGGTGAGATCTACCCGCAATGGCAAACCGTGCGGGCGATAACCGACAGCAAAGGTCAACTCACCCACTATGTCGCAGTGTTCACGGATATTTCGGCGATCAAGAAGTCACAGACCGAACTGGCGCGGCTGGTCCACCATGACCCGCTGACGGACTTGCCCAATCGCCTGCTGTTCACCGACCGTACCGAACAGGCATTGACCACCGCGCAGCGTCACAAGACAGGCTGCGCCTTGCTGATGATCGACCTTGATCATTTCAAAATTATTAACGATAGCCTTGGCCACAATGTTGGCGATCTGCTGCTCAAGGCGGTCGGCGGGCGTTTGCAGAGTATTTTCGGCAAAGGCTATACGGTGGCCAGATTGGGCGGCGACGAGTTTGCCGTGCTGATCGAGAACTGCTCCAAGGCCAGTCAGGCCGAAGTGCTGGCGCAACACGTGCTGGAAGCCATGAAGGCCGCGTTTGAGGTGAACACGCATCAACTGTTTGTCAGTGCCAGTGTCGGCATCAGTGTGTTCCCGGGCGATGCACTGAATGCCGAGCAATTGTTGCGCAACGCCGACTCGGCACTCTTCAAGGCCAAGAGTGCGGGGCGTGAAGGCTACGCGTTGTACACCGAAGAGCTGACCGTACACGCGCTGAACCGGATCGAGGTGGCCAGTGACTTGCGCCGGGCGTTGGAGCAGCGCGAACTGCGGGTGTATTACCAGCCGGTGCATGACCTCAAAACCAGCCGTCTGATCGGCGTTGAGGCGCTGGTGCGCTGGCAGCACCCGATACGCGGTCTGGTACCGCCGGGGGAATTTATTCCGATCGCTGAACGGACCGGCCTGATTGCGGAAATTGATGCCTGGGTCTTGGAGCAGGCGTGCTGGCAAATGTGCCAATGGCAGTCGGCAGGCGTGAATTTGTCGTTTGTGGCGGTGAATATCTCCAGCCGTCTTTTTGCCCGTCCGGAGCTTTACACGCTGGTTTCAACCGTGCTGACCGATACAGGCCTGGACCCGGCCCTGTTGGAGTTGGAAGTCACTGAAAGTGCGGTGATGGAAGACTCCCAAGGTGCGCTGGAGCAGATGCACCGTCTGCGCGCGCTGGGCTTGCGACTGGCGATTGATGATTTTGGAACCGGCTTTTCCTCTTTGCTGCGCCTCAAGCAATTGCCTGTGCAGAAGCTCAAGGTCGACCAGGGCTTTGTCGCCGGGTTGCCACAAGACAATGACGACGTGGCGATTGTCCGGGCGGTCATCGCATTGTCCCAAAGCATGGGCTTGCAGGTGCACGCCGAAGGCATTGAACACGTCGAGCAGGCGCAGTTCCTGCTCGACTACCACTGCGATCTGGGCCAGGGCTACTGGTTTGGCCGCCCGATGCCGGCCAGTGAACTGGACTGGCAACGAGCGCCTGTCATTCGCGCCTGAGGCCGGGTTTACTGCTTCTCGGGCGGCAACTCGGGCAGCGCGCGCAGAGCTGTTTCGTACCACTGCGTATCAAAGGCGCGGTCCTCATCGAGCATCGCGTCAATTTCGATGGCCAGTACGTGGGCCATCAAGTTCAAGATCTCATCACGCTCGTAACCGACCAGGGTCAGCTTGTTGAACGTGGCTTTGGCGGCAGGCGGGTTGTCGCTCTCAATCTGGTTTTCAATCGCCTGGATCAGCGTCGATTCGGTGAATTCTTCTTCGTCGTTGTCGATGTCAGTTGGCTCGCTCATGGGCAGGCTCCTTAAGTTAAGGCCGCAGTTTAGCTGTATTCACCTTAATGATGCTGCTGGTCAGCGTTGTGCAGAAGCTCTATAACACCTGCTGCCAACCCCAACATGGCCTGGAGGCTTTGTAATGCTCAAGCTTTATGGATTCGCGGTCAGTAACTACTACAACATGGTCAAGCTGGCGCTGCTGGAAAAGGGCGTGCCTTTTGAAGAGGTCGCGTTTTTTGCTGGAAAAACGCCGGAGGCCCTCGTCGTTAGCCCTTGCGGCAAAGTGCCGGTGCTGGGTGTCGAGCAGGGATACATCAACGAAACCAGCGTTATCCTCGATTACATCGAACAGACCCAGCCGGGGCCCAAGCTGCTGCCGAGCGATGCTTTCGAGCGGGCTCAAGTGCTGGCTATCGCCAAGGAAATCGAGCTGTACATCGAGCTGCCGGCTCGGGCTTGCTACGCTGAAGCGTTCTTCGGTGCGCAAGTCCCCGAGGCGATCAAGACCAAAGCCAAGGCTGAATTGCTGCACGGCATTGAGTCACTGGCGCGCCACGGTAAATTCGCGCCTTATGTCGCGGGTCAAACGCTGAGCATTGCAGATATTTACTTCGCCTACAGCGTCAACCTGGCCTGCGCGGTCGGTCATAAAGTCTTTGGTCTGGACCTGTTGGCCGAGCTGCCAGCCGCCAAGGCGCTGTTGCAACACCTTGAGCAAAACCCGCATGTCCAGAAGATCGCTGCAGACAAAGACGCTGCCATGCCGCAATTTTTGGCATGGATTAGCAGCAAAAAATAAGAGCGCCAAGGCATCCGGCCTGTAGGAACGAGCTGGCCTCGCGAACTTTTGACCTTAAAAGATCGCGAGACAAGCTCGCTCCTACAGGGAGCAGATGTGTTTAACGGCTGGCCAACAACGCCTTGCCGCGAACCACTGCCGCTTTAACCTGAGCCGGCGCTGTGCCGCCGATGTGGTTACGCGCATTGACCGAGCCTTCCAGGGTCAACACTGCGAACACGTCCTCTTCGATCTGATCGCTGAACTGGCGCAGTTCTTCAAGGCTCATTTCGGCCAGGTCTTTGCCGGTTTCCACGCCGTACTTCACGGCATGGCCCACGATTTCGTGGCAGTCACGGAATGGCAGGCCACGGCGCACCAGGTAGTCGGCCAGGTCGGTAGCGGTCGAGAACCCGCGCAGCGCCGCTTCACGCATGATCGCGTGCTTTGGCTTGATCGCCGGGATCATGTCGGCAAAGGCACGCAGCGAGTCACGCAGGGTATCGGCAGCGTCGAACAGCGGCTCTTTGTCTTCCTGGTTGTCCTTGTTGTAGGCCAATGGCTGGCCTTTCATCAAGGTCAGCAAGCCCATCAGGGCACCGAACACACGGCCGCTTTTGCCGCGTACCAGCTCGGGCACGTCAGGGTTTTTCTTTTGCGGCATAATCGAGCTGCCGGTGCAGAAGCGGTCAGGCAGGTCAATGAACTGAAATTGTGCACTGGTCCACAGCACCAGCTCTTCGGAGAAGCGCGACAGGTGCATCATCGCGATGCTGGCGGCAGCGCAGAATTCGATGGCGAAATCGCGATCCGACACATTGTCCAGCGAGTTGCCGCCCACGGCGTCGAAGCCCAGCAGTTGAGCGGTCAGCTCACGGTCGATCGGGTAGGTCGTGCCCGCCAGTGCCGCGCTGCCCAATGGCATGCGATTGGTGCGCTTGCGGCAGTCGACGAGACGCTCGTAGTCGCGGCTGAGCATTTCAAACCAGGCCAGCATGTGGTGACCGAACGTCACCGGCTGGGCGGTTTGCAGGTGTGTGAAGCCCGGCATGATGGTCTCGGCTTCACGTTCGGCTTGCTCCAGCAGGCCTTTTTGCAGGCGTGTGATTTCAGCCACGATGATGTCGATTTCGTCTCGCAGCCACAGGCGAATATCAGTAGCGACCTGATCGTTACGGCTACGGCCGGTGTGTAATTTCTTACCGGTAACACCGATACGGTCTGTCAGACGCGCTTCGATGTTCATGTGCACGTCTTCCAGATCGACACGCCAGTCAAACGTGCCGGCTTCGATTTCACCCTGGATGGTTTTCAGGCCGTCGATGATGCTGTCGCGTTCGGCATCGGTCAGCACGCCGACCTTGGCCAGCATGGTGGCGTGGGCCACAGAGCCCATGATGTCGTGGCGATAAAGGCGCTGGTCAAAGGTGACGGAAGCAGTGAAGCGCGCAACGAAGGCGTCGACGGGTTCGCTGAAGCGGCCGCCCCAGGACTGGTTGGTCTTGTCGGTGCTCATGGATTCGCTCGTAATCGGCTGAGGGTGAGTACATAAAAAGTTACTGCGGATCATAACAGGGTTGCCATTCAAGGCGTTGACGCAGGTCGGCAGGTTTTCACGCAATTGAGGTATAAACAAAATACCTGGACGAAATGTATGGATTGGCCCCATTCGTCTTGGCAACCGTCTACAGTTGGTCATATGGATCAGTCTTTGCAGGTCTTTGCAGGTCTTTGTAGCTTGTTGGACTCATCCGGTATTAAATCGAGCAACAGACACAGGTGAATTTTGCTGTGCGACTTGCGGCACTTTTTGGCCTTCGCGCTAGTCTTAGCGTGGATCGCCGTGACAGCCGTCACTTCACCTGTCTACGCTATCCTTGTGCGAGACTCACGCAGGAATACAGCGCTATATGAATGTCCTGATCGTTGATGACGAAACCTTGGCCCGAGAGCACTTGAGCCGTTTGCTTACTGCTGTTGGGGGTTATACGCTGCTGGAGCCCGCCGCGACTCATGGCGAAGAGGCTCTGAGCCTGATCGAAAGCCTGAAGCCGGATGTCGTACTGCTCGACATCCAGATGCCGGGGCTCGATGGATTGCAGGTAGCAGCCAAATTATGCGAGCGAGAACTGCCACCCGCTGTGGTGTTTTGTGTGGCGCCTGACGAGTTTTCCGTGCAGGCGCTGCAAGACAGCGGCGTCAGCCATGTGCTCAAGCCGGTCAGCGCTGAGGCCCTCACTGCGGCCTTGAAAGACGCGCATCGACCTAATCGTGTGCAACTGGCAGCGTTGACTCGCCCGGCGGCCCAGACGGGCAGTGGCCCGCGCACCCACATCAGTGCCAGAACCCGAAAAGGCATTGAGCTGATCCCCATCGACAAAGTGATTTATTTCATCGCCGACCATAAATACGTGACCTTGCGTCACGAGGGTGGCGAAGTCCTGCTCGATGAGCCGCTCAAAGCCCTTGAAGACGAATTCGGGGAGCGCTTTGTGCGCATCCACCGTAACGCGCTGGTCGCGCGTGATCGTATCGAACGCCTGCAACGTACCCCGCTGGGGCACTTCCAGTTGTTCCTCAAGGGGCTTAACGGTGATGCGCTGATTGTGAGCCGGCGCCATGTGGCGGGCGTGCGAAAAATGATGCAGCAGCTTTAGAGCGCTTCGGTAAATAGCGCACGGGGGGCGGTTTCGGGAACGGGAGGCCACGTACTTTCAGATACAAGTCAAAGCTGTTTGGGCTGAGCTGTTATTATCGGCCGTATCTTTTCAGTACGGATTGATCCATGTCCTCTCGCGAAATCCGCATCGCTACCCGTAAAAGCGCCCTGGCTCTGTGGCAGGCCGAATACGTCAAAGCCCGTTTGGAGCAGGCTCACCCAGGTCTTGTGGTGACGCTGGTACCGATGGTCAGTCGTGGCGACAAGCTGCTGGACTCGCCGTTGTCCAAAATCGGCGGCAAGGGCCTGTTCGTCAAAGAGCTGGAAACCGCCCTGCTCGAAAACGAAGCTGACATCGCCGTGCACTCCATGAAGGACGTACCGATGGACTTCCCCGAAGGCCTCGGTCTGTTCTGCATTTGCGAGCGCGAAGACCCGCGCGATGCCTTTGTTTCCAATACCTTCGCCAGCCTTGAAGCGTTGCCGCCTGGCAGCGTGGTGGGCACATCGAGCCTGCGCCGCCAGGCCCAGTTGCTGACCCGTCGCCCTGATCTTGAGATCCGCTTTTTACGCGGCAACGTCAACACGCGCCTGGCCAAGCTCGATGCCGGGGAGTACGACGCCATCATCCTGGCGGCAGCAGGCCTGATCCGCTTGGGCTTTGAAGACCGCATTACCTCGGCGATCAGCGTTGAAGACAGCCTGCCGGCCGGTGGCCAGGGCGCCGTGGGCATTGAATGCCGCAGCGCTGACAGCGAAATTCATGCCTTGCTGGCGCCGCTGCACCACGCCGAAACGGCGGTGCGGGTGACCGCAGAGCGAGCCCTCAACAAACACCTCAATGGTGGCTGTCAGGTGCCGATCGCCTGTTATGCCGTGCTCGAAGGTGAGCAGATCTGGCTGCGCGGCCTGGTCGGCGAGCCTAATGGTGGTGTGTTGTTGAGCGCCCAGGCGCGCGCAGCGCACAGTGCGGCCACTGCGTTGGGGGTACAAGTCGCTGAAGACTTGCTGGCGCAAGGCGCTGGAGAAATCCTCAAGGCGGTCTACGGCGAGGCGGGGCACGAGTGACAGGCTGGCGCCTGTTGCTGACCCGCCCCACTGAAGAGTCGGCGGCGCTTGCGAGCGAGTTGGCGGACGCCGGAGTGTTCAGCAGCCGCCTCCCGCTGCTGACTATCGAGCCGCTGGCATTGAGCGATGACCAGCGCGAGGTCATTGCCCACCTGGATCGCTATTGCGCGGTCATCGTGGTCAGCAAGCCAGCTGCGCGCCTGGGCCTTGAATGGGTCCGCCTGTACTGGCCGCAAGCGCCTGTGCAGAAGTGGTTCAGTGTGGGCGCCGCAACCGCGCAGATTCTCGCCGATCATGGCCTCGATGTTAGCTACCCTCTATCTGCCGATGACAGCGAGGCCTTGCTGGCTTTGCCGGCCTTCGCCCAGGCCGTGGCCTGTGATGTGCCCAAGGTACTGATCATGCGGGGCGAGGGCGGTCGCGAACTGCTCGCCGAGCGTCTGCGTCACCTCGGCGCACAGGTCGACTACCTTGAGCTGTATCGTCGGTCGTTGCCGTCTTACCCGCCTGAAACACTGCCTCAACGCGTAAAAGCGGAACGCCTGAACGCTCTGGTGGTCAGCAGTGGACAGGGGTTCGCACATTTGCGCCAGTTGGCAGGTGATGCCTGGCCGCAACTGAGCGGTATGACATTGTTTGTTCCAAGCCCTCGCGTTGCGCAAATAGCACGCGATGCCGGGGCCAAAAACGTTGTGGATTGTCGTGGCGCGAGCGCCGCGGCTTTGCTGGCGGCGCTACGGGCACAGCCCGTACCTGCTTTCTAACGCAAAGGATGGATACGTGAGCGAAACAGTCTTGCCAAAAGAACACGTGCAGCCCGCGCCCGAGGCGCCGGTTGAAAAGCCTGTCATCAAGCCTGAGCGTCGCGGCAATGGCCTGGCCGCGTTTGCACTGTTGCTGGGCGCTGCCGGTATTGCGGTGGGCGGTTGGGGTGTGTGGCAGGTCCGCCACCTGGAAACCAGCACGGCCGAGCAACTGGCTGAAGTCCAGGCGCTGGGCGCGCAGACTCTGTCGATCAAACAGAGCGAGCAGCAGTTGCTGACCCGGTTCAATCAGTTGCCGTCGGCCAACGATCTGGATAACCAGCGGCAATTGGTGGTGCAACTGCAAGGCGACCAGCAACGCTTGAATCAGCGTCTTGAGACGGTACTGGGGGCGAGCCGCAAAGACTGGCGCCTGGCCGAGGCCGAGCACTTGTTGCGCCTGGCCAGCCTGCGCTTGTCGGCGCTACAAGACGTCAGCAGCGCTCAGGCATTGGTGCAGGGCGCGGATGACATTTTGCGCGAGCAGAACGATCCGGGCTCCTTCGCTGCCCGCGAGCAATTGGCCAAGAGCCTGGCGGCCATGCGCAGTGTTGAGCAGCCGGACCGCACGGGGTTGTTCCTGCAGTTGGGGGCTTTGCGTGATCAAGTGTCGCAGCTCACCGCGCTGGCGCCTGAGTTCAAGGATTCGGGCGAGTCATTGCTGGGCCTGACCGCCGACGGCGATGGCGCCAGCCGCTGGGAGCAGTGGTGGGACGAAATTTCGCACTACATCCGTATCGACTTCAACGCCGACAAAAACGTGCGTCCGCTGCTGGCCGGGCAAAGCCTGACACAAGTGCGACTGGCATTGAGCCTGGCCTTGGAGCAGGCGCAATGGGCTGCGCTTAACGGTCAGGCATCGGTCTATACCCAGGCGCTGTCCCAGGCTCAAGAGGTGCTCGAAGGCAACTTCAACCAAGACAACGCGCAAAGTAAAAAGATGCTGGAGCAAGTGGTTGAGCTGAGCAAGCAACCGGTCACGGTCAAGACGCCTGACCTTGCAGGCGCCCTGAGTGCAATGCAGGCCTACCTTGAGCGCCGTCATGTCGAGGCGGACGAGCCAGGGCGTGCGGCTGCCAAACCTGCGCAGGAGACCAGCCCATGAAGCGTCTGTATGTGATTGTGTTCTTGTTGATTGCAGCCGCGGCGTGCATCGGCCTGGCAATCTCCGAGGACGCAGGCTACGTATTGGTGGCCTACAAAAACTTCCGCTACGAATCCAGCCTGTGGGCTTCCCTGGCGGTGCTGGTGATCCTGTGGCTGGTGATCTGGGGTATCAAGCTGCTGGTCGAGTTGTTCAGCGTCTCGACCGGGCTGGTCAATCCGTGGTCACGCCGTAATCGCAGCCGTCGGACTCAACTGGCGATCGAGCACGGCCAGATGGACCTCGCCGAAGGCCGCTGGGCCAGCGCACAAAAGCACCTGACCCGTGCTGCAGAAGCCGAGCGTCAGCCGTTGCTGCACTACCTGGGGGCGGCTCGTGCGGCCAACGAACTGGGGCGTTATGAAGAGAGCGACAGCCTGCTCGAACGTGCGCTAGAGCGTCAGCCGCAGGCGGAATTGGCAATTGCGCTGAGCCATGCGCAACTGCAAGTTGATCGCGCAGACACCGAAGGCGCTCTCAACACCCTGCAAGCGATGCACGAGCGCCATCCGCACAACGTGCAAGTGCTTCGTCAACTGCAGCGCCTGCATCAACAGCGCGGCGATTGGGGCGCCCTGATTCGTTTACTGCCTGAGTTGCGTAAAGACAAAGTGCTACCGGCTCAGGAGCTGGCTGAACTTGAGCGCCGTGCCTGGGGCCAAAACCTGGGGCTGGCGGCGCAACGGGAGACTGAAGGCGAGGGTCGTCTGCAAGCGTTGACACTGGCATGGCAGCAACTGACCTCGGCACAGCGTCAGGAGCCGACGCTGGTATTGGCCTATGCCGAACAACTGCGCCAATTGGGCGCGCAGTCCGAGGCTGAAGAAGTGGTGCGCGGTGCCCTCAAACGTCAATACGACACCCATCTGGTGCGTCTCTATGGCTTGCTGCGTGGCAGCGATCCGGCCAAGCAGTTGCACACCGCAGAAGGGTGGCTCAAGGCGCACCCGGCGGACGCCAGTTTGCTGCTGACCCTGGGCCGCTTGTGTTTGCAGAACAGTCTGTGGGGCAAAGCTCGGGACTACCTTGAAGGCAGCCTCAAGCTTGAGCGTAATCCGGAGACGTGCGCAGAGCTTGCACGGCTCTTGGCGCAGCTGGGTGACACAGCTCGCAGCAACCAGTTGTTTCAGGAAGGCCTGAACTTGCTGGATGAGCGTCTGCTGGCACTGCCTTTACCGCAATAGAGCGCTGCATGAGCGCCACTGTGAGTGTTGCCGTTGGCAGCTTTCACAGTGGCCCACAGTGTTTTTTTTCGCTAAAAGAAACATCCCACGTTGTTTTCTCCAAGGTCTTTCAGTAGCAGTTGGTGATTCCCTACAGGCTTACGGAAGTATCCGTATTGGCCGGCCTTGAAAGGGGGAATGGCTTTCCTCTACCGTAACTGTCTGTCTATTTGTTACGGAAAAGCCATGTTTTTGGCCTGCTCACGTTTCATATTTTTTGTGGCTTTTCTGGCCAGCGCCTTGGTGCTGGGTGCCACTGTGTATCTGGAGTGCGGGCTCGGGCTGACCCCGTGTTTGCTGTGCCTTGTGCAACGTTATTTGATGTTGGCTTTTTGCGCTGTCAACCTCATCGCCTTCGTCCATGCGCCGCGTTCCGTCGGCGTGCGGGTTTACTCATTGCTCGCCCTGCTGCTGGCGCTGGCCGGGTTGGCCAGTGCAACCATGCAAGTGCTCACACAGCGCTTTCCGCCAGAGCAATTGATGATCTGCCAGCCAAGCCTGGCCCACCTGTGGAACAACCTGTCACTGAGCGAACTGTTCATGTCGGTCTACCGCGGTACACAAGCCTGTGCGCAAATCCAGTGGACTCTCTTTGACCTGAGCATTCCCGAACTGAGCATGCTGGCGTTTGCGGGTTTGGCAGTGCTGAGCCTGCTGCAGTGGCGGCGTTCTGGATTGCTTGGCAAAAAGCCGCATCCTGCGACGTGAAGTAGCACGTTGTATTAAACGCTTGTATGAACTTTCTCTCGTGCGTACCTTGAAGCAGTTGCTCGGCGGGCATAATCTGGCCCGCACGCATTGTTGGAGTTATGTCGCTCACTGTCGGTGTATCCGCACAGGTTTGGCCCGCACAGGCCCGGCTCACGCTGACTGGCAGGGGCCCATTAGGGAAGAGAGATCATCATGCTCGAAAGATGTAAGAGTGCTCAGGAACGCTTCAATGGGGTTCATCAGTTGGTAGACCGCTGGTTGAATGAGCGTCGTGACCTTGTAAAAGCTTACGTGGCGGTCATAGATCAACAGAACAACCCCAAGCGCGGGCCTCAAAAAGAGTTTTGCCGACTGCTGGTTGATTACGTATCGGCAGGGCACTTTGGCATTTACGAGCAGCTCAACGCGGAAGCCAAAGCGTTCAATGATGAGCGCGGGCTCGCATTAGCCGAGACCATCTACCCTCGCATCAATGTCATTACCGAAGCGGCCTTGGCCTTTAACGACCATTGCGACGGTAAAGCCCATCGCCCCGATTGCGAAAAACTCGCCCAGGAATTCAAGACACTGGGAGCCTTGCTCGATGAGCGCTTTGAGCTTGAAGACTGCCTGATCGAAGTGCTGCACAGCGCGCACAAACACAAAGAAGCCGTCCAGGCCTGAGGCCCCAACCTGTAGGAGCGGGGGGGGGGGGGGGGGGGGGGGGGGGTGTGTTAATAAGGGGGGGCGGGGCGCGGCG
>NZ_JANLNV010000083.1 GCF_025465935.1 Pseudomonas sp. 7P_10.2_Bac1
ATCCATGCCGGGACACCCACTACGCAGAACCTCCACTCGGCCTCCCGAAGGGGCGAATAGATCAAAAGCCAAAGCAACAGCAACAGCCAGATCAAAAGATCGCAGCCTGCGGCAGCTCAGGCAGCCCGTTGTCAGGGTTTTGTAAAACCTTTGTAAGCTGTCACCGAATTTAATTTCACGCGTCGCCGCTTCGATACTCTGACCTCAGCCTACTTTTGCTGAGTGACGCACGTGAACACGAGCAAACGACACACTTTTATCTGGGCGCTCAGTGCGCTGGTTTTACTGGCAATTGCTGCGGCGGTGTATACCCACGGGCCCGCCGCGCCGCACAACAATCGGCCCATGGGCATGGGCATGGGCATGGGCGGCAGGCCCGAGCCGGTGGCGGCCGTTGCGGTGGTGGCGCAAGACGTGCCGGTGTATATCGATGCACTCGGCACGGTCATCCCTACGCAAAGCGTCACGGTGATCACTCAGGTCGACGGCATTTTGTCTTCCGTGGACTTCAAGGAAGGCCAGCAGGTGCGCAAAGGGCAGGTGATTGCCCGCATCGACGACCGTGCGCTGAAAGCCCAGCTCGCTCAGGCCAAAGGCATTCTGGCTCACGATCAGGCGGTGTTGAGCAACGCCCAGCGTGACCTGACGCGCTATCGCGAGTTGATCAAGGCCGGCTCTGTCAGCCAACAAACCCTCGATACACAAGTCGCCAGCGTGGCTGAGCAGTTGGGCACGGTCGCGGCCGATCAGGGTAGTGTGCAAAACCTTGAGGTGCAGTTGAGTTACTGCACCATCACCTCGCCGGTGGACGGGATTGTCGGCCTGCGTCAGGTTGACCCCGGCAATTACGTTACCACCGCCAGCACCAGCGGCATTGCTGTCATCACCCAGATGAAGCCCGCCACGGTGGTGTTTGCCGTGCCCGAGGACTATCTGGGGGCGATCAATCAGGCCAAGGCTGCAGGCGCTGTCAGCGTGCTGGCCTATGACCGCAACAAGACAAACCTGCTGGCCAGCGGGCAGTTGCTGGCGCTGGATAATCAGGTCGACACCAGCACCGGCACGATCAAGGTCAAGGCGCAGTTTGATGACGCCCAGAATGCGCTGTTTCCCAATCAGTTCGTCAATGCGCGGCTCAAGGCTGAGACCCTGAGCCAGGTGCCGGTGGTGCCGACCCGGGCCATTCAGCACGGCAGCAAAGGGGATTTTGTGTTTGTGGTGGCGGGCAACAAGGCCAGCCTGCGCAACGTCAAATCCGGCCCGACGATGGGCGATGTCACCGCGATTCTCGACGCCGGGGTCAAGCCGGATGAGCAGGTGATCACGGAAGGTGCAGACAAACTCGATGAGGGATCGGCCATTAAAGTAGTCGCACAGTGAGTCGCCGCTGATGAACGTCTCTCGCCCCTTTATCGAACGCCCGGTGGCGACCTGTTTGCTGATGGTCGCGATCCTGTTGCTGGGGATTCTCGGCTATCGGTTGTTGTCGGTGTCGGCCTTGCCGGAGGTCGATTATCCGACCATTCAGGTATACACCCAGTACCCCGGCGCCAGCCCCGAGGTGATCAGTTCGTCGATTACCGCGCCGCTTGAGCGCCAGTTGGGCGAGATGCCCGGCCTCAAGTCCATGGGTTCTACCAGCTCGGATGGCGCGTCGGTGGTGACGTTGCAGTTTGACCTGACGCTGTCGCTGGACGTTGCCGAGCAAGAAGTGCAGGCGGCAATCAACGCAGCAGGCACGTTTTTGCCCGCCAACCTGCCGTACCCGCCGGTGTACAGCAAGGTCAACCCGGCCGATGCGCCGGTGCTGACGCTGTCGTTGACCTCGGACGTGCTACCGCTGACCAAAATCGAAGACCTGGCCGATACCCGGCTGGCGCAGAAAATCTCGCAGATCAGCGGCGTGGGGTTGGTGACGATAAGCGGCGGCCAGCGCCCGGCGGTGCGGGTCGAGGCCAATACCTCGGCGCTCAATAGCCTAGGGCTGTCGCTGGACGATGTGCGCACTTCGTTGGGCACCGCCAACGTCAACCAGGCCAAGGGCAGCGTTGACGGCAAGTATCAGGCGTACTCCATCGGCGCCAACGATCAACTCCAATCGGCCGAGGAATACCGTGATCTGGTGATCGCTTATAAAAACGGCGCGCCGATCCGCTTGTCACAGATTGCCAGCTCCGCCCAGGGGCCGGAGAACCCGCGCCAGGCCGCCTGGACCAACGAAACCCCGTCGATTGTGCTGAGTATTCAGCGCCAGCCAGGGGCCAACGTGATCGAGGTGGTCGATCGCGTGCAGCAACTGCTGCCCACGTTGCGCGCCAGTTTGCCGGGCACGCTCAAGGTCGCCGTGCTCACCGACCGCACCCAGACCATTCGGGCCTCGGTCACCGACGTGCAGTACGAGCTGGCCATGGCGGTGGTGCTGGTGGTGCTGGTGATCTTCCTGTTCTTGCGCAACATGGCGGCCACGATCATTCCCGCCGTGACCGTACCGCTGACCTTGCTGGGTACGTTGGCGGTGGCGTATGCGCTGGGCTTTTCGCTGAACAACCTGACGTTGATGGCGCTGACCATTGCCATCGGTTTTGTGGTCGACGATGCCATTGTCATGGTCGAAAACATCAGTCGCTACCTGGAGGAGGGCGAGACGCCCATGCAGGCGGCGCTCAAGGGTTCGGCGCAAATCGGTTTCACCATCATCTCGCTGTCGTTGGCGCTGATTGCGGTAATGATCCCGCTGCTGTTTATGGGCGATGTGGTCGGGCGGTTGTTTCGCGAATTCGCCATGACCGTGGCGGTGACCATCGTGATATCGGCGGCGATTACCCTGACCCTGACGCCGATGATGTGTTCACGCATGCTCAAGGCGCACCTGCAGGAGCGCCGCGAAGACTTTTTCGATCGCATCAACCATCACTATGTGCGCGGGCTGAACTGGGTGTTGGCGCACCGCACATTGGCGCTGTTGTCGGTGATATTCACCGCCGTACTCACGGTGCTGACTTTGACGGCCATGCCCAAGGGCTTTTTTCCTGATCAGGACACCGGGCTGATTCAGGGGATTTCCCAGGCGTCGCCCACCATTTCCTTCCAGCAGATGCAGGTCGAGCAACAGCGCCTGGCCGCGCGCATTCTGCGTGACCCGGCGGTGCAGAGCCTGTCGTCGTTTGTCGGTATCGACCAGACCAACCCGACCATCAACCAGGGCAACTTACTGATCAACCTCAAGCCGCGCGATCAGCGTGACAGCGCCAGTGTGGTGATTCGGCGCCTGGCTGATGCCAACGCCGATGTGGCCGGGATTCGCCTGTACCTGCACTCGGTGCAAGACCTGACCCTGGACGCCAGCGTGGCCACCACCAGTTATCGGCTCGGCTTGCAGGCCACCGACCCTGATGTGTTGCAAGCGTGGACCGGCAAGTTGATGGCGGCGATCAAGCAAGACCCGACCTTTACCGATGTGCAAAGCCAGGCGATGCAGTTTGGCAATCAGATCCGGCTCAATTTTGATCGCGCCACCGCGTCGCGTCTGGGCATTACCCCGCAGGCAATTGATGACGTGCTGTATGACGCTTTCGGCCAGCGCCAGGTGTCAACCATTTACACCCAGCTCAACCAGTACCACGTGGTAATGGCCACCGACCATCCGCCGAAAAACCTCGCTGATTTGCTGACCGGGTTGTATGTCGACATTCCTGGTGGCGGGGTGGCGCCGCTGTCGAGCATGGCGACCATGGACGTGGTGCAGGCACCGCTGATGATCAACCGGCTGGGGCAGTTCCCGTATGCCGACATCTCCTTCAACCTCGCACCGGGTCAAACCCTGGGCACGGCGCTGACCCGGCTCAAGACCATCGAGGCGCAAGTGGCAATGCCCGCCTCGGTGCAAGTGTCGTTGCAGGGCGCGGCGGCGACCTTTGAGGCGTCCTTGTCCAATCAGGTCGTGCTAGTGCTGGCGGCGATTGTGGTGGTGTACCTGATGCTGGGCATTCTGTACGAGAGCTTCGTGCACCCGATCACCATTCTGTCCACCTTGCTCTCGGCGGCGCTGGGCGCGTTGCTGGCGCTGCTAGTCACCGGCACGCAATTCGACATCATCGGTTTGATCGGCATTGTGCTGCTGATTGGCATCGTGATGAAAAACGGCATCATGATGGTCGACTTCGCCCTGGACCTGGAGCGACGCGAAGGCTTGAGCCCGGTGCAGGCGATCAAGCAGGCTGCCGAGCTGCGCTTTCGACCGATTCTGATGACCAGCATGGCGTCACTGTTCGGCGCCGTGCCGCTGGCGCTGGGCACGGGCATCGGCTCTGAATTGCGCCATCCACTGGGGATCGCGATCATCGGCGGGCTGTTGCTCAGCCAGTTGCTGACGCTGTTCTCGACCCCGGTGATCTTCCTCGCGATGCATGACCTCGGGCAGCGCCTGAGCGGTCGGCGCGCAGCCAGGGGGGATTGATCGCGATGAACCTCAGTGCGCCGTTTATCACTCGTCCCATCGCCACCACCTTGCTGGCTGTCGGGCTCGCGCTGTTTGGCGTGCTGGCGTTCAACCTGTTGCCGGTGGCGCCGCTGCCGGAGGTGGACTTCCCGACTATCAGCGTCAGCGCCAAGTTGCCGGGAGCCGACCCGCACACCGTCGCGACCTCGGTCGCGACGCCGCTGGAGCGTCAATTCGGGCAGATTGCCGGGGTCACGCAAATGACCTCGTCCAGCAGTCTGGGCACGACCCGGATCAACTTGCAGTTTGACCTCAACCGCGACATCGACGGCGCCGCCCGGGATGTGCAGGCCGCTATCAACGCCGCGCGCAGCAACTTGCCGAGCGACCTGTCCGGCAACCCGACCTACCGCAAGGTCAACCCGGCCGATTCGCCGATCATGGTCATCAGCCTGACCTCGGATTCGGCCACGCCGGGGCAAATGTATGACGTGGCCTCGACCCTGCTCGAACAGAAGCTGTTGCAAACCAGTGGCGTCGGTGACGTGACGGTGGGTGGCGGGGCGTTGCCGGCGGTGCGGATCGAACTCAACCCGGACCGGCTCAACCACTACGGCGTGAGCCTTGAGCAGGTGCGCGAGGTGATCGCCGCGTCCAACGTCAACCTGCCCAAAGGCACGATTGATATGGGCGCACAGAGCGACGTGCTGGCCGCCAATGACCAGCTTTACAACGCGCCGGACTACGGCGCGCTGGTGGTCAAGCAGAACAATGGCGACCTGGTGCACATCAGCGACCTGGGCTATGTGCGTGAAGACGTTGAAGACCTGCGCAACTTCGGTTTGTACAACGGCAACCCGTCGGTGCTGCTGGTGATCTTCAAGCAGCCGGGGGCCAACGTCATCGAAACGGTGGACGCGATCAAGGCGCAACTGCCGTTTCTGCAACAGTCGATTTCAGCCTCGATCAAACTCAACATTCTGATGGACCGCACCACCACCATTCGCGCTTCGCTGCACGACGTGGAAATCAGCCTGATCGCCTCGATCCTGCTGGTGACGCTGGTGACGTTCGCCTTTTTCCGCGACTGGCGCAGCACGCTGGTGCCGGCCATCGTGGTGCCGCTGTCGCTGCTGGGCACCTTTGGCGCCATGTATTTCATGGGTTACAGCCTCAACAACTTGTCGTTGATGGCGCTGACCATTGCCACCGGCTTTGTGGTGGATGACGCGATTGTGGTGGTGGAAAACATCATGCGCCACCTGGAGCGCGGCGAGTCGCGGGTACAGGCGGCGCTGGCCGGAGCGCGGGAAGTGGGGTTTACCGTGCTGACCATCAGCGTGTCGCTGGTGGCGGTGTTTATTCCGCTGCTGATGATGGGCGGGATTGTCGGGCGACTGTTTCGCGAGTTCTCGGTCACGTTGTCGGTGTCGATTGCCGTGTCGATGCTGGTCTCGCTGACCATCACGCCAATGCTGGCGGCGGTGTTACTGCGCGCGCCCGCGTCGGCCAAACACCCGGAGGCGGCGCCGGATTCGCGGTTTCACCGCTTCTATGACCGCACCCTGGGTTGGGTGATCAACCACACGTTTTTGATGGGGCTGGTGACCGTGTCGGTGATCGTGCTGGCTGGGGTGCTGTTCGTGCTGGTACCCAAAGGTTTCTTCCCGCAGGAAGACAGCGGGCGCCTGAATGGCGGCATCATGGCGTCGCAAAGCATCTCGTATGGCGCCATGCAGAAGGACTTTCTGGAGATCAACCGCAAGGTCATGCGCAACCCCAACGTGGAAGCGGTCGGCGGTTTTATTGGTGGCGCGGGCGGCGGTGGCGGGTCGGTGAATACCGGGCAGATGTTTATCTCACTCAAACCCTTGAGTGAGCGCACCGCCAGTGCGGACCAGATCATCGGCCAGATTCGTAAGTCCCTGGGCGAGATGCCGGGCACTCGGTTGTTTTTGCAATCGGTGCAGGACATCACCGTGGGCGGGCGCCAGAGCAACGCGCAATACCAATACACGCTGACCGCCGACGACCAGAGCAGCCTCGATGTATGGGTGCCCAAAGTAGTCGCAGCACTGCACAAATTGCCGCAACTCAAAGACCTCAATACTGACCAGCAAGACAACAGCCTCGAGGCCAACGTGGCGGTCAATCGCGACACGGCGGCGCGGCTTGGGGTCAGCATGTCAGCGGTTGACCAGACCCTCTATGACGCGTTTGGCCAGCGCCAGGTGTCGACCCTTTATCGGGCCGCCAACCAGTATCACGTGGTGATGGAAATCGCCCCTGAATATTGGGCCGATCCGTCCGCGCTCAAGTCGATCTACCTGCCGCAGGGCGCTTCGACGGCCAGCAAAACCAACACCGCGCCGAATCTGGCGAGCAACGCCAACGCCACGTTGATCCCGCTCTCGGCCGTGGCTGAACAGTCGGTGGCGCGCACCGCTATTTCCATCAGCCACCAGGGCACCTTCCCGGCGGTGACCGTGTCTTTCAACCTGGCACCGGGCGTGTCCATCGGGCAGGCCACGGCATTGGTGGACAACGCCGTGGCGCAACTGCGCATGCCCGCCAGCGTGGTCGGGCAGTTTGCCGGTACGGCGCAGGTGTTCCAGTCTTCGGTGTCCAGCGAGCCGTGGCTGATTCTGGCGGCGATTGTCTCGGTGTACCTCGTGCTGGGCATGCTCTACGAAAACCTGATCCATCCGCTGACCATTCTGTCGACCTTGCCATCGGCCGGGGTCGGGGCGCTGATCGCCTTGCTGCTGACCGGCACCGAACTGTCGATCATCGCGCTGGTGGGGGTGATTTTGCTGATCGGTATCGTCAAGAAAAACGCAATCATGATGATCGACTTCGCGATTACGGAAGGCAAAGCGCTAGGGCTGAACGCCCAAGAGGCGATTCGTCGCGCCTGCCTGATTCGCTTCCGTCCAATCATGATGACCACCCTGGCGGCGATGCTCGGTGCCTTGCCGCTGGTGCTGGGCACCGGCTACGGCTCGGAACTGCGCCGCCCGCTGGGCATTTCCATCATGGGTGGATTGTTGTTCAGCCAGGTGCTGACGCTGTACACCACGCCCGTGATTTACCTGTGGCTGGACCGCTTGTCACAACGTTTGCGCCGGGCGCCCAAGGAGACCACCCAATGAACTTCAAACCCCTGCTGTTGGCCGTGACCATTGGCCTGTCGCTCGCCGGGTGCATGGTGGGGCCGGACTATCAAAAACCGGCCATGGAATTACCCATGGGCTTTAAGGAAGGTACGCAGTGGCAACGCGCCGTGGCCAACCCGCAGGGCGCGCTGAACAGCCAGTGGTGGCAGGCCTACAACGACCCGCTGCTGACGGACTTGATCCAGCGGTCGGCCACGGCCAACCTGTCCATCGTGGCCGCCGAAGCGGCGTATCGCGGGGCACAGGCGCAAGTGTCGTCTAGCCGAGCAGGATTGTGGCCAACTCTGGGCGTTGGGCTTTCCGGCTCGCGCGGGGTGGGCGGCAACGGCTCAGGCGGTGGTGTCAGTACGGCTGGCGGGGCGCAGAACTCGGTTAGCGCGACCCTGACCGCCAGTTGGGAGCCGGATTTCTGGGGGCAAGTGCGTCGTGGTATTGAGTCCAGCAGCGCCGCCGCCCAAGCCTCTGACGCGCAACTGGCCGGGGTGCGGCTGTCCATCAGTTCCAGCGTGGCGAGCAACTACCTGGCGTTGCGCCAACAGGACATCGACATCGGCTTGTTGCAGCAACAGCAGCAGATCAACCAGCAATTACTGGACATGATCCAGGCCGACTATACGCAAGGCACCGCAGCCAATGATCAACTGTTGCAAGCGCAGGACCAACTGAGCACCGTCGTTGCTTCATTACAAACCGCCCAACGTTCGCGTGAGCAATACGAGCATGCACTGGCGGTGCTGGTGGGCCAGGCACCGTCGCAATTCAGCGTGGCGCCGGTGGCTAACTACAGCTTTGTGGTACCGCATCCACCCCTGACCTTGCCTTCGAATTTGTTGCTGCGTCGTCCTGACGTAGTGGTCGCAGAACGCACCGCGGCGGCGGCCAACGCCAAAATCGGCGTGGCGCAAGCGGCGTTTTTCCCGACCGTGGACTTGACGGCAACAGGTGGCTATCGCGCCAGTGCGCTGGGTGACTTGTTCAGCCTGCCCAATCGCATCTGGACCTTGGGCCCGTCGCTGGCTGCAACGCTCTTTGATGGCGGCGCCCGCGATGCTGCGGTGCAAGCGGCGCAAGCCAGCTACGACCAGGACGCAGCCACCTACCGTGGCACGGTGTTGTCGGCCTTGCAGAACGTCGAAGACAACCTGTCGGCGATCAACCACCTGAACGTTCAGGCTGTCACCTATCAACAGATCTATGCGCGCAACCAGCAATTGTTTGGCAGCCAAGAGGCGCAGCTAAAAGCCGGCACCGTCAGCCAGCAGAACGTCCTGACCCAGCAACTGATTTTGTTGCAGACCGAGCAGAACCTGCGCGACACCCAAGGGCAACTGAGCCAGGGCAGCGTGGCCTTGATCCAGAGTTTGGGTGGGGGATGGGAGAGCCACTAAGCGCTGTGCTTCGTTCGAACACATTTCGCCCTGATCCTGATCTGTAGGAGCTTGCCTCGCGATCTTTTGATCTTTAAAAGATCGCGAGACAAGCTCGCTCCTACAGGGCATGGCCCCCGATGGCTAGGCAATTACCCCGGAGCTACCGCAGGCTGCGATCTTTTGGTCTTGTCTAAGATCGCAGCCGTCGTCCTGCGGCAGCTGCGGGTTGAGTCAGGCTTTGTATGGCTTGTTCGGCAGCAACAAACGCTCGACCACTACGCCATAGATCAGGCCCAGGGCGGTCCACATCACCAGGTGGATACCCAGCGACGCTACGCGGAACTTCCACAGCAGCATGGCCGAGAAGCCGTCCGGCACTTCGTTGACCGTCGGGAACAGGAAGCCTGCGACGCAGACAATCACCAGATACAGCGCCACGCCTTTGATCGCGCCATTCCACAGGCCTGAGTTGGCAATGAACTTACGGCCTGCACTGACCGCAATGATCGCGGCGGCCAATGACACCAGCAGCATCAGAAAGAACAACTGAGTGCGCTTGCCGATGGTCTCCGGGTCGCCCACTGACGGCGGGTTGGCCGGGTACACCAGACCAGGCACCAAAAACACCACCACAAATGCGGCCAGGGCCAGCAAGGCGGCCAGACCCCGTGGGCCGACGTTGCCGACACGGCCCAGTGAGTAAGCGAACACCAGGGCAAAAATGCCGCCCAGCGATACGCTGTACACCAGCACCCCGGTCAACAGGCCGAACGTGCTTTGCACCTCGCGGCTGACCAGCTCGGGTTCATCTTCTTCGGCGTCACCGTGGGAGTGGGAATGGGACATGCTTTCTTCGAAGGCGATAGCGCGATCAATCTCGGGTTCGCCGAACACCTTGGCAAAACTGAAAGCCAGCAGGCCGGCAATCAGACCGACAAGCATGCCCCTGACGAGTAAACGACCAGTCATGTGAAACCCCTCGGATCAGTGGCAGGGAAAGCCCAGCAAGTGGCGACCGTCGTGTACGAATTCGTGAACGTACATGCCCTTGAATACCGCGGTGGCGCCTTGTTCAGCGCCGACGAAATAAATCGCCAGCAGCAGCAACAGGCCGCCGAAAATCGCCCACGGCAATACATCGCGCAGGGGGATGGCAGGAATGGAAGTGTCGGTTTGAGTTGCAGCGTTATAAGCCATGATTACCTCTGGGATTACGCGTCCCGGCAAGAGTGCAAAGGCAAAGGAAGATCTGGCTCTCGGCAGGATGCCGACTACAGTGGCGCGACCGCGTCGGATTTGGACCGACTTCTTTCCTTCGAAACATACTGAAACAACGCTGGCAGTGTACGCGTTTGATTCAGGAAATACCCGGAGGACCTCGCATCTCTTGTGGGAGCGGGCTTGCTCGCGATTGCATCCACTCGGTCATCCAGACAGACCGGGTTGTTTGCATCGCGAGCAAGCCCGCTCCCACTTGAAGCCGTCAGGCTGATCGCGCCACTTGAGTTGCGTTGGTCTGTTTACCCGACGCGCTTCCTTTTCTGGCTGAGCGCAATAGCATCAACGTGCCCACCAGCGCCGTACCGGCCAGGAAGTACATCCCGGCATGGGTGCTGTCGAATTGTTGTTCGGCCCAGGTTTTGACCGTGGGGGCCAGGAAGCCGCCCAGGTTGCCCAGTGCGCCAATTACGGCAATACCGCTGGCCGCTGCGGCGCCGCTCAGGAAGCGTGTCGGCAGGGTCCAGAACAACGGTTGCACGGTGATGAACCCGGCTGCCGCCAGGCAGAACGCCAAGATCACCAGCGCCAGGCTGCCGCTCAAGGTCGAACCGACCATGCCCGCTGCCGCTAATGCCAGCATCAGCGCGGCGAATCGGGTTTGCTGGCCTTTGCGGTCGGCGTAGCGGGTGACGGCATACAGCACGATGACGGTGGCTATCCACGGGATGGACGTCAGCAGGCCAACCTCCAGGCCGATGCTGGTGCCGAGCAGCTCGGCAATCCGCGTCGGCAGGTAAAACAACACGCCGTATACGCTGACCTGGATCGTGAAGTAGATCAGGGTGAAGTACAGCACCGTCGGATTGATCAGCGCCGAGCGCCAGGACGACGGGCCCGTATCGGCTTTGAGCAGGTGTTCCTTTTGCAGTTCATGCTCGACGGCGGCTTTTTCTTCGGCGCTCAGCCATTTGGCCGTGCGGGGTTTATCGGTGAGGTAGAACAGCGCAAACACGCCGATTACCGAAGCGGCAAGGCCTTCAGTGACGAACATCCATTGCCAGCCGGTCAGGCCAAACTGTGCGCTTTCCAGCAGCCAGCCCGACACCGGACCGCCAACCATCAACGACACTGGCACGCCGAAGTAGTAAATCCCATAGGCCGCGCCGCGCTTGTTCTGCGGGAACCAGTACGTGAGGTACAGCACCACGCCCGGTGACAGGCCCGCTTCGGCTACGCCGAGCAAGAACCGCAGGATGTAGAAGCTGGTTTCGTTGTGGGCAAACATCATTGCCGCCGACACCAGCCCCCAGGTGATCATGATCCGGCTCAGCCAGATCCGCGCGCCGACTTTATGCAGCATCAGGTTGCTGGGCACTTCAAACACGGCATAGCCGATAAAGAAGATACCCGCGCCCAAGGCAAACGCGGCGTTGCTCAGGCCGGTATCGGCTTGAAGGGCATGTTTGGCAAAGCCAATGTTTGAACGGTCAATGATCGCCATTGCGAACATCAGGGCGACAAAGGGCAGGATGCGCCAGCGAATCTTGCTAAGCGCCTGATTCAACACAGGATTGGACATGAGTTGCTCCCATTATTTTTTTTGTGGAGTACAGCAACAGTCATACAGCGATTAACACGTGTGATAGCGGATCAGGCAAGGGCCAGCAGCCCTTGCACTTTTAAGCGCTTGATTCAACCTCGATAGCGGTACTGTTCGCGGGATGCGGCTTTCATCTGGATTGAGAAGCCCGGTGCCTGTGGCGGCATGTAGGCGGCATTGCGGATCACGCACGGGTCTTCGAAGTGTTCGTGCAAGTGGTCGACAAACTCGACCACCCGGCCTTCGTAAGTGCCGGCAAAGCACAGGTAGTCGATCATCGACAGGTGCTGCACGTACTCGCACAGACCCACGCCACCGGCATGCGGGCACACCGGCAGGTTGTATTTGGCGGCCATCAGCAACACGGCCAGCACTTCGTTGACCCCGCCCAGGCGGCAGGCGTCGATCTGCACCACGTCAATCGCTTCGCGCATGATCAGTTGTTTGAAGACGATGCGGTTCTGGCACATTTCGCCGGTAGCCACCTTGACCGGGCTGACGCCCAGGCGGATTTTACGGTGGCCTTCAACGTCGTCCGGGCTGGTGGGTTCTTCGATGAACCACGGGTTGGCGAACGACAGCTCGCGCACCCAGTCGATGGCGGCGTCGACTTCCCACACCTGGTTGGCATCGATCATCAGCTTGCGGTCCGGGCCGATCACTTCGCGGGCGATGCGCACGCGGCGGATGTCGTCTTGCAGGTCGTGGCCGACTTTTAATTTGATGTATGAGAAGCCCGCGTCGACGGCTTCCTGGCAGAGTCTGCGCAGTTTCTCGTCGGCATAGCCCAGCCACCCGGCCGACGTGGTGTAGCACGGGTAGCCCTTGGCTTCGAGTAAAGCCAGGCGTTCAGCTTTGCCGTGGGCGCGCTCGCGCAGCAAGGTCAGGGCTTGATCAGGGGTGATGCAGTCGGTGATGTAACGAAAATCGATGCAGCGCACCAGTTGTTCGGGGCTCATGTCGGCGACCAGACGCCAAACCGGCTTGCCTTCGGCCTTGGCCCACAGGTCCCAGGCGGCGTTGACCACCGCGCCGGTGGCCAGGTGGATGGCGCCCTTGTCCGGGCCGATCCAGCGCAGTTGGCTATCGCTGGTCACGTAGCGCCAGAAACGCCCCATGTCTTCGGCAATCCACTCAAGTTTCAAGCCCACCATCAGCCCGGCCAGGGCCTTGATCGAGGCGCAGCAGATTTCGTTGCCGCGGCCGATGGTGAAGGTCAGGCCGTGGCCTTCGAGGTTCGGGGTGTCGGTTTCGAGGATGACGTAGGCAGCGGAGTAGTCCGGGTCAGGGTTCATCGCATCCGAACCGTCCAGCGATTGCGAAGTGGGGAAGCGAATGTCTTCAACCCGTACGGCAGTAATGGTAGTCATGGCGTGCTCCGGGTTATTGGGCGTTGACGGTACGTTGGTTTTGTTCACCCAGGCCGTTGATGCCCAGGCGGATGTGCTGGCCTGCGCGCAGGTACACAGGTTCTGGTTTGATGCCCAGGCCTACGCCGGGCGGTGTGCCGGTGGAGATCACGTCGCCGGGTTGCAGGCTCATGAATTGGCTGAGGTAGCTGACGATTTTCGGGATCTGGAAAATCATCGTGCGGGTGTTGCCGTTCTGGTAGCGCTTGCCATCGACTTCCAGCCACAGGTCGAGCTGGTGCGGGTCGGCGATTTCATCGCGGGTCACCAGCCACGGGCCGATCGGGCCGAAGGTGTCGCAGCCTTTGCCTTTGTCCCAAGTGCCGCCCAGTTCCAGTTGAAATTCGCGCTCGGACACGTCGTTGATCACGCAGTAGCCGGCCACGTGCTCCAGCGCATCGCTTTCGCTGATATACCGGCCACCTTTGCCGATGACCACGCCCAGCTCGACTTCCCAGTCGGTTTTGCGTGAGTTGCGCGGTATTTCGATGGTGTCGTTCGGGCCGACAATGGCGCTGGTCCACTTGTTGAACACCACCGGTTCTGCCGGGATGGCCGCGCCGGTTTCGGCGGCGTGGTCGGCGTAATTCAGGCCGATGCAGATGAACTTGCCGACCTGGCCGACACAGGCGCCAATGCGCGGTGAGCCTTGCACGAGCGGCAGGCTGGACGGGTCGATGGCTTGCAGGCGGGCGATGCTTTGCGGGCTGAGGGTATCGCCGGCGATATCCGCGACTACTTCGGACAAATCACGCAGATCACCGTTGTTATCGAGCAGGGCAGGGCGTTCCTGGCCTTTTTCACCGTAGCGCAGCAGTTTCATAAAGAGTCCTTGCAACAGGGATACAAAAAATGTGTGAGATCCCGTGGGGGCGGGCTTGCTCGCGATGGCCTCAACGCAATGCTTCAGACAAACCGAGTCGCCAGCATCGCGAGCAAGCCCGCTCCCACAAGGTCAACGTCAAAGGCGGGCAGTCAGTTGCTCCAGCCGCCGTCGATAATCTGTGCGGTGCCGGTGGTGAAGCCGCTGGCACTGGAGCCCAGGTACAGCGCCAATTGGGCGATTTCTTCGGCGGTGCCGATGCGGCCCATGGGCTGGCGGGCGGCGAAGGCGGCGTACACCTCGTCCACGCTGCGATTTTCGCGCTCGGCTTGCTCGCGGATGCGTTGGCGCAGGGAAGGGGAATCGACGGTGCCGGGGCAGATGGCGTTGCAGCGGATGTTCTGGTTCACAAAGTCGGCCGCCA
Organism: Pseudomonas sp. 7P_10.2_Bac1; assembly: GCF_025465935.1. GTDB lineage: Bacteria > Pseudomonadota > Gammaproteobacteria > Pseudomonadales > Pseudomonadaceae > Aquipseudomonas. The sequence goes on from NZ_JANLNV010000083.1 coordinate 14,462, forward strand.
CCGAGCGGGTCAGACCGATGACTGCGCCTTTGCTGGCGCAATAGGCGAAGCGGTTGGGTACGCCCTTGACGCTGGAGGCCACCGACGCCATGTTGATGATCGAGCCGCCGCCGTTGCTCAGCATGCCCGGCAAAAAGGCGCGGATCATGCGGTACATGGCCGTCACGTTAAGGTCCAGGGCGAAGTCCCAATCCTGTTCGCTGCATTCCAGGATGTTGCCGCTGTGCACCACGCCTGCGCAGTTGAACAACACATCCACCGGGCCCAGCTCGCTGGCCAGGCGCTCAATGGCGGCGGCGTCGGTGACATCCAATAGAAACGTGTGAACGCCTTCAAGGGCCTTGAGGGCGCGGGCATTGATGTCGGCGGCGAAGACTTCAGCGCCAGCGGCCCGGTAGGCCTGCACACTGGCCAGGCCAATGCCCTGGGCTGCAGCGGTGATCAGCACGCGTTTGCCGGAAAGATCCATAAGTACTCCGTAACGATGTGATTGTTTTTATTGTTGGCCTGACGATTTACAGGTCGCTCTTTGGACTAATGGTCAGGCCATTATGAGCGTAACTACTGGCAAAACGACGCAGCGTCGACACACGTTTTTAGCTATGATCGCTGTACGTTATTCAGTCAATGGTCAGGCCATTGAACCTTTTTTAGCATGCACCTCAAGCTTCAACAAGTGACTTTTTTTGAAAAAGCACTCGCGAGTCGCTGCACAGACCAGAGCCAATTTCACGATGCCATTCCAAGTTATTGATAACCAAAGGCTTTATCGGCAGATCGCTGATCAGTTGCGAGCCTTGATCGACAGTGGTGAATTTCCTCCGGGCAGCCGACTGCCTGCCGAGCGCGAGCTGGCCAAATTGTTGGGCGTCAGCCGGGCGTCGGTTCGCGAGGCAATGATCGCCCTGGAAGTGATCGGCCTGGTGGACGTGCGTGTCGGCAACGGCGTGTTGGTGTGCGAGCCGCCTGTGCAGGCGGTGTCCGATGAGCCGGTGATGGCTCAGGCCACCCGTGATCAATGGAAAGAGCTGGACCCGGAGTTGGGCATTGAGGTGGATTTCAGTGCAGAGATCCCGCCCTTTGCGCTGCTCCAGGCGCGGCGCTTGATCGAACCCGAGGCGGCCGCACTGGCCGCACTGAATGCCAGCGATGAAGAACTCGCCGAGATTGGCCAAGCCTTTGAGCGCAACGTGCAAGACAACCGCCAGGGTTCACACACTCACCCCGGCGATCGCTTGTTCCATATTCGTATTGCCCAGGCCTCGGGTAACCCGGCCTACGCGCTGATGATCCAGCACCTGTTGGGGCATCGCTACGGCAGCATGTTCCAGCGGCTGCAAAGCCACTACACCTCAGATGACATGCCGCACCGCTCCGAAGATGAGCACCGCGGCGTGTTACAGGCGCTGCAGCAACGTGACCCGCAGGCAGCGCGTCAGGCCATGGCCGAGCATCTGGATGAGGTGATTCGCATCTTCACCCGAACCGCTCAATAAGCCTCGACCTCCAGCCAGGACTCGGTCACGCGGCGGTCGAGTGCTTCAAAGTCCGCCATGCCGATGACGCGGGTAGTGTTGAGCCCGCGCAGGTAGCCTTTGAGCTGATGAGCCATGGTGTGCAAGTACTCGGCATCGGCCTGTTCGGCATGCAGTGCTTGTTCGTAGAGGGTCAGGTAATCGTCTACACGGTCGCGGTATTCAGGCAATACCGCCTCGCGGATCAGGTCGAAGGTTCGCAATTTTTGATTTTTATTCAAGTGGCACCTTTGTACGTTGACGGGCTGTTGGTGTGCTGACTTGCGTTTGCAATGTATCTCACGTCGGGGGGCGCTATCCATAGGTCGCGCGTTTTGCCTCGCAGCGGCTGTCAAGGTACGAAGGCTGTGATGGGGATGCCGGGGGCAGGAGCTACGGGTTGCGCTGCAACCCTTGGTAGCCTGGGGCAGCGACTACTTGTTTTTATTGCACTGTGCTGCGTATTTTGGTGTCACAGGCTTAATCGTTCAGGCAGCCAACAACCTGTTTGAATCCATGGATCATGCACAAGGAGCCGCACGGAAAGCCAATGCACCAAATCTGGAAGTCGTTTCGAGCGTTATATTTCGCCTCGCTGATGATGTTGATCGGTTCAGGCTTGTTGAGCACCTACCTGGCCCTGCGCCTGGCTGCCGATCACGTCGACGGCTTGTGGGTCGGTGCGCTGATGGCGGCCAACTATTCGGGTCTGGTGCTGGGCGGCAAGCTGGGGCATCGGTTGATTGCCCGTGTGGGACACATCCGGGCCTATGCCACCTGCGCCGGGATCGTCGGCGCGGCGGTGTTGTGCCACGGGTTGACCGACTGGCTGCCGATCTGGCTGCTGCTTCGATTGATCGTCGGCCTTGGCATGATGTGCCAGTACATGGTCATCGAGAGCTGGCTGAACGAGCAGGCTGACGCCAAGCAGCGCGGTGTAGTGTTCAGCCTGTACATGATCGCTTCGTACCTGGGGCTGGTGCTCGGTCAACTGATCCTGGTAGTGCACCCGCAGTTGGGCCTGGAACTGCTGATGCTGGTGGCAATGTGCTTCGCGCTGTGTCTGGTGCCGGTGGCCATGACCCGACGCATTCACCCGGCGCCGCTGCGGCCTGCGCCGATGGACCCAAAATTCTTCATCAAGCGTGTACCCCAGTCACTGATCGCGGTAATGGGGGCGGGTCTGCTTATTGGTGCGTTCTATGGCCTGGCGCCGCTGTACGCCTCACAGCAAGGGCTGTCTACCGAGCTGGTCGGCTTGTACATGGGCTGCTGTATTTTTGCCGGTCTGCTGGCGCAATGGCCGCTGGGCTGGTTGTCGGATCGCTATGACCGGCCGCTGCTGATTCGGCTGTTTGCGCTGGTGCTGTGTGTGGTGGCGTTGCCGCTGGCGATCTTCCCGCAGGTGCCGGTCGAAGTGTTGTTTGTGTCGGGGTTCTTGAGTGCGCTGCTGCAATTTTGCATCTACCCGCTGGCAGTGGCGTTTGCTAACGACCACATCGAAGGTGAACGCCGGGTATCGCTGACCGCCATGTTGCTGGTCACCTACGGCATTGGCGCCAGTGTCGGGCCGCTGGTGGCGGGTGTGCTGATGAAGGTGCTGGGTAGCCAGATGCTTTACGCCTTCTTCATCCTTACCAGTCTGATCCTGGTGTGGCGTATTCGCCCGAATGCGGTCACCAATCTGCACCAGGTCGACGACGCACCGCTGCAACACGTTGCCATGCCCGACAGCATGTCCACTTCGCCCTTGGCCGCAGCACTCGACCCGCGGGTTGACGAGCAAGTGGTACAGGATCAGATGGTTGAAGGGGCAGAGCCTGAGATCGAGCCTGAAATAGCTCCGGAGTTTGGCGGTCCAGAGGCGGATACCAAGCAATGAGCTTGTAGTCGCTGACCAGGTATGAGGCTGCGATGCGGGCCACAGGAGCGCCGCCTTGGTGACGCTTCGCAACCTCTCGCAGCTTCATTCTTCGACAGCGGCTACAGGAGATTTTGCCACTCAGTAATAGTCATCATCTTTGTCGAACCGCCGCGCATCGCGCTGCAGTTGGTAGACAAATCGCTCGACCTGGCGCTGTACTGCACCGCTGATATTGTGAAAACGCATGCCGGCAAAGGTGATGTTGAGCCGCTCTTCAAAATGCAGGTGGCGCAACTCGACCGGGGTGCTCATGTGGCCAAAGGGCAGGGCGGCGCTGAAGCGTTCGTACACCTGGCCCAGCTGGATGTGCTGGCTGATGTCACCTTCAAAGCGTAGTTTGCAGCCGGTTGCCGACACGTCCAGCAACTTGCCTTTGATCGCCTTGGCGAGCTTTTCTCCGGCGACGTTCACGTCCACCAGGTGCGCCAGTTTCAAGGCGGCGCGGAACGCATTGCGACGTTGGTGGTAGATCACTTCCTTGGGCAGTGCACCGTGGTAGCAGCGGTGCGGACCGGTGTTGTCAATGGTCAGCAGGGCGTTGCTTTCCCAGGCGATGCGCACGCCGTCATGGAAACCTTCGACCCGAAAGGGGATGCCCGCTTCAAGAAAACGCTCGCCATCGCGTGGGATCATCTCGTCCAGAGTCACGAGGTTGTTTTCACGGTCAACATCGACCAAGTAACTCTGAAAGCGTTGAGTGCGGTCGTTGAAGGTGATGATCAGCGGGTCATGGCTCTCTTGCAGCATTCGCAGGTTGGAGGCGATTTCCAAAGGGGTCGTGAGGACCTTTGGCGGCTGCGGAGCATCTTGTTCTTCGAACACGGGTCATCAATCTCCAGACAAAAACGGCAACGCGCAAAAATAGGGCATTCTGCCATCATGTTGCGAGTCTAGATAGTCCAGGCTCAGGCCTGGCTGTAGGCGCGGTGTTTGTTGAGGAGCGAGGTGGTGCCGCGCGCGTCATACAAGGACGGCGTTTCGCCGCCGTGGAGGATGCGCAGCTGGTTGGCGGTGATCGCCTGCTGCGTCTGGATCGACTGGCCGTTCGCCTGGTTGGCAGCCTGGCATTGAGCCAGCAACTGGTTCAGCAACTCGCTTTGGCTGAGCAATTGATCGCCCACGCTGGAGTGGCTGGCAAGGCTTTCGAGACCGCTGCGGTTGGTCGGCAGGCCGAGGCTGGCCAAGATTTCGCTGCGTTTGCGGCCATGCTGCTCAAGCAAAATAACCAATGAATGCTTGCGCGCCAGAATGTTTTCCAGCATCGCCATGTCCCGCCCCTTGAGGGCGACCGATTCGTCCTGCAGCAGGCCCAGCAGTTGCTCGGCAGGCGCTAGGTCGTCATTGATCAGTTGCAGCAAATTCTCGTCGTGCATGTCGGGCTCTGGGAATTGGGCGTCCAAAAGCCTGGCACTGGCCGTGAGTCAGGCCTAGCGCTCGGCTTCGCTATTTAGCAGTTTGCTGGCGATTTTGTTGCTGTCGACAGTGTAGCTGCCGTCGGCAATGGCTTGTTTCAACGCCGCCACACGGTCTTTGTCGACCACTGGCTGATCACGCAGCGAGTCGCTGATTTTCTGCAATTGTTGAGCTTGTGGGCTCAGATGCACCGATTCCCCGCTTTGCGCGCCAGCGCTGGTTTGTTCAGTGCTTTGGGTCGCAGGCGCCGCTTGCGTGGCCGAGCCAGTTTCCTGATGGGCATTGCTGCGCGTGGTGCCGGTCAAGGGCGGGGCGCTGTTAAGACGACTAAAGTCGATCACCATAACGAAAAACCTCTGGGTATTTGGACGCTTGCCTTGTTTTCGGCCAACCCCGAGAAAACTTTAGGCCCGATTAATCATAGCTTCACACAACGCAGTACTGACCTGGATCAATGAACCTTGAGAGAAAGGCTCCAGCCGCTCTACAACGCCACTTCTACCTGGCCTGGCGCTGTCACTCGGGCCTTGATCACTCGGTTGGAATTCAGGTTTTTCACCCGAATCTGCTCGCTGAGCCCGCCGTCAGACAGCGCTTCGCCGGGCATTTTGACACTTAATGTGCCACTGCGGGCGCTGATAATCACGTGATCGCCCTTGCGCACGGTCGCCGCCTGCTCCAGATGCGTCAGGCTCAGGACTTGATCGGTGACCACCGGCCGCAGCAGTTTTTGCCCCACCGCCAGTTCAACGGCGGTGAGAAAGCCCTGGCTGATCAGGCCGACATCGCGCTCACGCAAGGTCACATCACCATAGTCGATAATCGTGCCGCGCTTGAGCGGATGCGTGACGGTGACCACATCTCGGAATAACTTGACCTGTGCCGGTACAAAAATGGTCCAGGGCGAGCTACCTTCACAGCGTACTCGCACCGTCACGCGGCCCATGGGCTGGGCGGGGCTTTCTAGGGTGGCTGTCAAATCCTTGTCGCAGTGCGCCAGGCGAACGCGGGGGTCCAGTTGATTGACCTGGATCTCGTAGCGGCCTTCAATTTGACCGGTGGCCAGGTAGTCTTCGACGGTAAATTCAAGAAAGCCCTGGGTCACGCCGATAAGCTGTTCAGGCGAGGTAAAAGTGTCGGCACCCGCTGGCGTGCCTACACTCAGCACGCATCCGGCCGCGAGCACACGCAATGCGCAGCGCCGCAAAGGCTGGAGGAGTGAGCGGTGGCAGGATTTTGTCGTTTTCGGCTTCATGGCGGATAAATAGCAAAGCCCGTGCCGTTTACCGGGCAGTGCGTCGCAACTTAACGATTTTTAAAGGAGCTGAGTATGGCCGGGGTGATGGATGCGGTTAACCAGCGCACTCAACTGGTCGGGCAAAATCGCCTGGAACTGTTGCTGTTTAGTCTGGATGGGCCGCAGCTCTACGGGATCAACGTGTTCAAGGTTCGCGAGGTGCTGCAATGCCCCAAACTGACGTTGATGCCCAAGTCCCACCCGGTGGTGTGCGGTGTGGCCAGTATTCGTGGGGCAACCATCCCGATTCTCGACCTGGCGATGGCCACTGGCGCTGGCGCCTTGAAGGACCAGAGCAGTCCGTTTGTGATCATTACCGAGTACAACACCAAGACTCAGGGTTTTTTGGTGCGTTCGGTGGAGCGCATCGTCAACATGAACTGGGAAGAGATTCATCCGCCACCCAAGGGCGCCGGGCGTGACCATTATTTGACTGCTGTGACTCGACTGGAGGATCAGTTAGTCGAAATCATCGACGTTGAAAAGGTGCTGGCTGAAGTCTCGCCATCGCCAGAGACCATCTCCCACGGAGTCGTGGACGTCGATACCCAGGCCAAGGCCCTGTCGTTGCGTGTGCTGACCGTGGATGATTCCTCCGTGGCACGCAAACAGGTTGCCCGTTGCCTGCAGTCGGTGGGTGTCGAGGTGGTTTCACTCAATGACGGGCGGCAGGCACTGGACTACCTGCGCAAGATGGCCGACGAAGGCAAGGACCCTGCGCACGAGTTCTTGATGATGATCTCGGACATCGAAATGCCAGAAATGGATGGTTATACCCTGACCGCCGAGATCCGTAGCGATCCGCGGATGAAAAATTTGCACATCATTCTGCATACGTCGTTGTCCGGGGTTTTCAATCAGGCGATGGTCAAGAAGGTCGGAGCGGATGACTTTTTGGCCAAATTCCGCCCTGATGACCTGGCATCCCGGGTTGTCGACCGGATCAAGGCAGCAGATCACAGTTAGGGGCGTTGCCCCTGGCGATCACTAGGTTTTTAGAGGCTCGATCATTTGTCGACGGCTAATTTGGATTTTGAACAATTCCGGGTCTTCCTGGAAAAAGCCTGTGGCATTTTGCTCGGTGAAAACAAGCAATACCTGGTCTCCAGCCGCCTGAACAAACTGATGGAACAGCAGGGCATCAAAACCCTGGGTGAGTTGATTCAGCGCATCCAGAGCCAGCCGCGCAGCGGGCTGCGTGAGCAAGTGGTCGATGCCATGACCACCAACGAAACCTTGTGGTTTCGTGACACCTATCCTTTTGAAGTGCTGAAAAACAAGGTGTTGCCCGAGCTGATCAAGGCCCATCCGGGCCAGCGCCTGCGCATCTGGTCGGCAGCCTGCTCGTCGGGGCAGGAGCCGTATTCGTTGTCGATGGCCATAGATGAATTCGAGCGCAGCAACCTGGGGCACTTGAAGATGGGGGTGCAAATTGTTGCGACCGAACTATCCAGTTCGATGCTCAACATCTGCAGGGCCGGCGAGTACGACAGCCTGGCGATCGGCCGCGGCTTGTCCCAGGAACGCTTGCAGCGTTACTTCGACCCCAAGGGGCCGGGGCGCTGGGCGATCAAGGCGCCGATCAAAAGCCGGGTCGAGTTCCGTCCTTTCAACCTGCTCGACAGCTACGCCGGATTTGGCAAATTCGACGTGGTGTTCTGCCGCAACGTGTTGATCTACTTCTCGGCCGAAGTGAAAAAAGACATTTTGCTGCGTATCCACAGCACCCTCAAACCGGGCGGTTATCTGTTTCTGGGTGCCTCCGAAGCACTGAATGGATTGCCGGACCACTACCAGATGGTCCAATGCAGCCCTGGGATCATCTACCAGGCGAAATGACATCCCTCTTGCTCGCGATCTTTTAAAAAATCAAAAGATCGCGAGGCAAGCTCGCTCCTACAGGGGGGGCATTGATCTCTGGACGGCAGAAAAGCGGCTGGCAGCGGAAATCCGTTGCCGCTTTTGTGCCGTTGCCGCTTCCCATCCGCTCGCAACCCCTTGAAAAACGGCACCGTGCAAACTGGCACGGAGCTTGCTGTATTCATGTCATGTACGCCTGAAGAACACTTCAAGGCCCGACCACACAGGTTCCCCGACATGAGCATCAGCTTCGATAAAGCGCTCGGTATCCATGAGCAAGCCCTGGGCTTTCGCGCCAAACGCGCCGAAGTGCTGGCGAACAACATCGCCAACGCCGACACCCCGAACTACAAGGCTCGGGACCTGGATTTCGCGTCTGTGCTCGCCGCACAGAACGATAAAAACCAGAACGGCACCTTTGCCTTGAACATGACCAACAGCCGTCATATCGAAGCTCAAGGCCTGAGCAGCGGCGACGAGTCGCTGCAATACCGCACGCCGATGCAACCCTCGATCGACCAGAACACGGTGGACGCTCAGCTCGAACAGTCGAACTACGCAGAAAATGCGATCAACTTTCAGGCCAGCTTCACCCTGCTCAACAGCAAATTCAAAGGGCTGATGTCAGCCCTGCGTGGAGAGTAATTCATGTCCCTAGCCAGCGTTTTCAACATTGCCGGTAGCGGCATGAGCGCCCAGACCACGCGCCTGAACACCGTCGCCAGTAACATCGCCAACGCCGAAACCGTGTCCTCGAGCATCGACCAGACCTACCGTGCCCGCCACCCGGTTTTCGCTACCTTGTTCCAGGGCGCGCAGGGCGGCAACGGTGATTCGCTGTTTCAGAATCAGGACGCTGCCGGCAAAGGGGTGCAGGTGCTGGGCGTGGTCGAGGACCAGAGCGAATTGCAAGCGCGCTACGAGCCCAACCATCCGGCGGCCGATGCCAAGGGCTATGTGTACTACCCCAACGTCAACGTGGTGGAGGAAATGGCCGACATGATCTCTGCCAGTCGTTCGTTCCAGACCAACGCTGAAATGATGAACACCGCCAAAACCATGATGCAGAAGGTCCTGACCCTCGGTCAGTGATAAGGGGCGACACACATGAGCGTGACCGATTCCACCAGTGGTTTGACCCTGAATCAGATCCTCGCCAACTCTTCGCGGACCACGACCACCGACACCAGTGTGGGCGCGGCATCCCGTGCGGTAACTGGCAATCAGTCGCTGGGCAAGGACGCGTTTTTGCAGTTGCTGGTGACCCAGCTGAAAAACCAGAACCCGCTCGACCCGCAGGACAACACGGCGTTCGTCGCGCAGTTGGCGCAGTTCAGCAGCCTGGAAGGCATCACCACCCTCAACGATACCGTGACATCCTTGTCGGGCGGCTTGCAGTCTTCGCAAGCGTTGCAAGCCTCGTCACTGGTCGGGCGCTCGGTGATCGTGCAAACCGGCGAAGCCTATGTCGACCCTGCCAGCGGCAAGCCTTTCAATGGCACCGTGGTGGTCAAGGATGCGGACTCAAGGCCGACTATCACCATCACCGATGCCAACGGCGAAGTGGTCAGAACCCTCGACCTGGGGGTGCAGAAAGCCGGCAATGTGGATTTCACCTGGGATGGCAAAGACGCCGATGGCGAATTGCTGGAGAAGGGCTCTTACACCTTTACCGCCTCGACCAAGACCGACACCGGTACCACGGCGCTCACCACCTACCTGCCAGCCACGGTCAATAGCGTGACCCTGAGCAAAACCGGTGGCGAAATCATGCTCAACCTCGCAGGTCTGGGCAGCATTGGAATATCCAAAGTTCAGACCATTGGCCTCTAAGCCGACATAAGGAGAGACACATGTCATTCAATATCGGCCTTAGCGGCCTGTATGCAGCCAACAAACAACTCGACGTGACCGGCAACAACATCGCCAACGTCGCCACCACCGGCTTCAAGTCTTCGCGTGCAGAGTTCGCCGATGTGTACTCGGCCAGCAAGCTGGGCGTGGGCAGCAAGACCATCGGCAGCGGCGTCAACCTGGCTAACGTGTCGCAAAACTTTGGCCAGGGCGCGGTCAACAACACCGGCAACCTGCTGGACATGGGCATTGAAGGCAGCGGCTTTTTCGTGCTGAGCGACAACGGCGCCCTGAGCTACACCCGTGCCGGTACGTTCAAGGCCGATAAAGACGGCTACATCACCAACACCAATGGCACCGCGCGCCTGCAGGGCTACGGCGTGGACGCCAATGGCGTGATCAACACCAGTGTGCTCACCGATCTGCGCATCGACACCTCGAACCTGGCCCCCAAGGCCAGCAGCACTGTGGAGTCGACGATCAACCTGAACTCCAACTCGGACGTGATCAATCAGACCACCACGCCGTTTGACCCTGATGAAACCGCGTCCTACAGCAAAAAGTTCAGCACCACCATCTACGACACCCAGGGCAACCCGCACCCGATGGACCAGTACATGGTAAAGACGGGTTCCAACACCTGGAACACCTACACACTGATCGATGGCCGTAATCCGGATGGCAGCGCGGTTACTGGCGAGGGCGCCAAGGCGCCGGTGGCGTCGACCATGTCGTTTGATGCGACCGGTGCGCTGGTCAGTGTGACCACTCCCAACCCGGAAGAGGACGCAGATCCGATCGTCAGCAGCACCTTGACCGTCAGCAACTGGATGCCGGGCGCAACCGTGAATGGTGCGTGGGTGTCCAACGGCGCAGCGGCCAACGAGAAGGGCATTGGCATCAACATGGCGAAAACCACCCAGTACAACACCGATACCACGCGTAATCCGCCCACCCAGGACGGCTACGCCACGGGCCACATCAACAACCTGACCATTGATGGCTCGGGTGTCATGTTCGCCAACTTCAGCAACAACCAGAGCCGTGCCATTGGCCAGATTTCCCTGGCCAGCTTCACCAACGAGCAGGGCTTGCAGCCGGTGGGCGGCACCGCCTGGAAAGAAACCTACGCCTCGGGCCAGGCCGGTTTTGACGTACCGAAAACCGGCACGCTGGGCTCCATTGCTTCCAACTCGCTGGAAGACTCCAACGTCAACCTGACCAACGAACTGGTTGATTTGATCAAGGCGCAGAGCAACTACCAGGCCAACGCCAAAACCATCTCGACCCAAAGCACCATCATGCAGACCATCATTCAGATGACCTGATAACCGCCCCTAACTGCAGGAGCGAGCTTTAACCCTTGAGCAGCGTCCTGAACTCGGCACGCTGCGCCGGGGCGATGCAGATCTTGATGAGATGCTCGATTTGCCGGGCGGTCGCGTGCTTTTGCTGCAGCAATTCGATAGCCCTGACCCACAGGGCCTTGCGGCAATAAGGCTGCAGGTAGGCTGCCGTGGCTACTTTTTGCCCCTGGATCATGAGCTTGGCCGCAGGCCTGAATGCCTTGCTGACGGCGATCAGGCGCGGTTGGGCCTTGACCTTGTCGAGCAAGGACGGCTTGGGAAAGTGCACCGGCATCGTGGCTGACAGTGTCGGCAGTTCGGCGTGGTAGCGTTCACCATGATGGTCGAAGAACCCTTGGTTCATCGTGTGGTGAAAGCGTTTTTTGGAGTAGTAATGGTGGATGCAGTCATTGGCGGTCACCACGTTGGTGTCGCCCATGGCGAAGGACACGGCGATCTGTTCAATGGTGTGCAGCTTGTCGTAATGCTTGTTCCATTCATCGATCAGCACGATGGCCTTGTCCAGCACCCCTGCATTGGCGCGGGTCATGCCGCAGATGCCGCTGTTGTAGAGCTTGAGGCGGTCGTCAGGGGCTTTGCCGTTGGCGATCAGCTCATCCGAAAACGCCACGTAGTCGGCGCGCAACTTGGCTTCGGCCCACTCCCACTCAAACTCATCCATTAAATATTGCTGGTCGCTGATGCGTTCAAACAGCAGGGCCGGGTCTTTGAAAAACACCGTGTCGGTGTCGACGAAGATGGTTTTGTCCGCGAGTTTGGCCCCAGCCGCAATGGCGCAGGCTTTGCGTCGATGGGTGTAGCCGTAGGCGCCTTCCCAGTGTGCGAGTGTCTCGGTGCTCAGGGCGATGACGGTGACCGGCCAGCCCTCAAAGGTCTGGGGCTCGTCGGTCATTAGCGTGATGGTGAAACTGTTGGGCACGCGTCGTTCGTGAAGGGCCGACAGAATGCTCAGTTTGGCTTCTTGGCGGTAAACGGCATTACCGCCGTACAGCAGGTACAACAGGTGGGAGGAATCCATACATCCATGCTTTTAGTGTGCGTTAGCCCAAAGTCGGGTTGTCCAATGGCGCACATTATGCAGCAAACATGCAGGGCTCTATAACCCGATAGCCGCTGCCCTGGGGCGGCGGCTAATGGGGTCTGAATCATCCGCCAATGAGCTCTACACGCTCAGGAACACGGGTCATCAGCACTTTACCGGCACGGATAGAGACGCGAGCCTTGGCCTGACGGCGTAACACTTCGTAATCATTTTCTGCGTCCAAAATCACCAGGTTGGCCGGGCGGCCGACAGCAATACCATAGCCTTCGCCCAGGTTGAGGGTACGGGCGCTGTTGTCGGTGACCAGATCCAGGCAACGCTTCAGGTCTTCAAAGCCCATCATGTGGCAGATGTGCAGGCCAGCATCCAGTACGCGCAGGATGTTGCCGTTACCCAGCGGGTACCATGGGTCTTTGATCGAGTCCTGGCCCAGGCAGACGTTCATGCCAGCGCGGTCCAGTTCGGCCACGCGGGTCACGCCGCGGCGCTTTGGAAAGGTGTCGAAACGGCCTTGCAGGTGAATGCTTTCGGTCGGGCACGAGACAAAGTTGATGCCCGAGGCCTTGAGCAGGCGAAACAGTTTGGAGCAGTAAGCGTTGTCATAAGAGCCCATGGCCGTGGTGTGGCTGGCGGTTACCCGGCTGCCCATGCCACGTACGCGGGCTTCTTCGGCCAGCACTTCGAGAAAGCGCGAGTGCGGGTCGTCGGTTTCGTCACAGTGCACGTCCACCAGGCAACCGGTGCGCTCGGCCAGGTCCATCAGAAACTTGATCGAGCTGACGCCCTGATCGCGGGTGTTTTCAAAATGCGGGATACCGCCGACCACGTCCGCGCCCATCTCCACGGCACGGGTCATCAGCTCGCGACCGCCTTCATACGACTCAATGCCCTCTTGGGGGAAGGCGACGATTTGCAGGTCGATCAGGTGGCGCGCTTCCTCACGCACTTCCAACATGGCCTTGAGCGCGCCGAGGGTTGGGTCGGTGACGTCGACGTGGGTGCGCACGTGTTGAATGCCGTGTTCGGCCAGCATGCGAATGGTGGTGTGGGCGCGCTGCTTGGTGTCTTCGTGGGTGATGGTTTCCTTGCGCTGGGCCCAACGCTCGATGCCTTCAAACAGCGTGCCGCTGAGGTTCCATTCAGGTTGGCCGGCCGTCAGCGTGGCATCCAGATGGATATGCGGCTCAACCAGCGGTGCGATGACCAATTGGCCTTGCGCGTCGATATCGCCAGGCTGTGCCTGCACACTACCGGCTTGCAGGGTGATGGCGCTGATGCGTTCACCTTCACAGGTGATGGTGTGCAGGCCGGGGGTTTTACGCAAGGTGGCGTTGATAATGTTCATGTTCGATCCTGTCGTTGGGCTTCGGTCATGCGCCATACCAGCAGGGCAACCGAAGCGTTCATTCGAAAAAGTGGGTCATCGAGCGTTTGGCCGCTGAGCTGCTCGATGCGTTGAATTCGTTGGTTCAGGGTGTTGCGGTGGATGGCTAAACGTTGCGCGGCCTTGAGGGCGTTGCCGTTTTCCTGGAGCAAGGCGTCCAGGGTTTCGATCAAGCTGTTGGGGTGCTTGCGACGTTTCTCGACCATCCGCCCGAGGGTTTGCTTGACGAACAGGTCGATCACCGACCGATCGCCAATGGCCTGCAGCAGGCGCAGCACGCCCAGTTCATTGAAGTCGCAGAGGCCGGTGGCCGGGCGCAGGTTCTCGGCGACATCCAGCGCTTGGCGGGCCTGGTTGAGAGCTTGCGGGTAGTCCTCACAGGCGTCGACCTTGCTCGCCAGGCCCATAAACAACGCGAGGTCGCCAATCAGCGGCTGCAACTTTTGATAGAGGTGCGCCAGGTCTGCGCGAATGCTGTCGTGGTCGGCCAGCAGCAGGATGAACAGGTCGCCCTGTACCACCACCGGCAGGGCATCTGGCAGGGCGCGGCTCCAGGCATCGAGATGATCCTGCACAGCTTGACGGATTTGTTGCAGCAAGCGTTCTGCTTCATCCGGGGCGTGATTGTCAAACAGCGCATTGACCGCCGACAGGCGCAACGCCACCAGCCGTCGCGGGCTGTCGAGTGGCAGCTTCAAATGTGCGGCGCGTTGCCGGGCGGTGGCCAGGCTTGGGTAATCGCCGCTGAGCAACTGCGCCAGAATGTCATGGCGCGAGCGCTTGGCTTGCGCCATCTGAACCAGCGCGGTGCCGATCAGGTGCGTGACAATGACCATCTTCAGCAGGTATGGCTGCTCAATCAGCGGCAGGCCGTAGTGCTCGGCCAGTTCCACCACAGCGTTCGGGATGCGCCGGATAAATGGCTCGCCGGTCAGAATCACCAGCCCGGCGATGCCGCTGGCATCGCCCTCGTGCACCAGGCGCAGCAAGTTGGCTTCATCGCGGGGGTGGTTGATCCCGGTGACAAACACCAACTCGCCGCCCATCACCCACTCGCCAATGCCTTCGTTCTCGGCCACGTACGGCCAGCGCACGGTGCGATGCAAGTTACTGGCGCCCGCCCGAACGGCCATTTCCTCCAGACCGGGCAGCGCCAGAATTTCTTCGACGGTGAGGCTCAAACCGCCTCCTGCGTGCGGTGCTTGCTGATCTCAAGCAGCACCACGTAGCACAGGGCGGAGGCGGCGATGCCAACCAGAGGTGCGATCCACGGCGAGGCGTAGGCCAATGTGGCGCCGACGGCATACGACACCAGGCCGCGCAGGTTGTAGCGTGGCAGGCTGACCGAGGCCAGTTGCGGGTACTTGCCGTGATGGCGATACCAGAAGTCCGCCATGATCACGCCACCGATGGGCGGGATGATCGAGCCGAGCAGTACCAGGAACGGGATGAGCATTTCATACATGCCGCCAATGGCCAGTACCACGCCGATAGCGGCTGCAATCAGAGTCATGGTGCGGCGACGTTCACTGCGCACCAAGTGGCAGGCCGCGGCAGAAACGTTGTAGATGGTTGGGCCCTGGATGGTCCACAAATTGAGGCACAGCATGATCACCGCAGCGAACGACAGGCCTTGCAGCATCATCACTTCAACGATATCGGCCTGTTGGTAAACGATGGCACACCAGGCGCCGGCCACGACCATTAAGCCATTGCCGAGCAGAAAGCTGACCACGCTGGCGATGACCGCAATCCGGCCGGTACGCGACAGGCGCGTCCAGTTGGTGGCTTGTGTTGCGCCGCTGGCGAAGGTGCCGAAGACCATGGTGATGGCGGCTGAGAAGGTCATGGTTTCGTGTGGGATCACCGCCGCCAGCGCCTTGAAGCCGCCGACGTGCTGAGTGGCCAGGGCCATCGAGACAATCATCAGCACCAGCATCAGCGGCACCGAAATGCGCGACAGCACATCCAGCCCTTTGAAACCGATGATGGCGGTGATACTGAAGCCAAAGCCGAACACGACCATCAGCGGGATGGTGAAACCTTCGGCCAGGCCGAGCATTTTGACCAACACGATGGCCACGGTCGCCGCGCCCCAGGCGTACCAGCCCAGTTCGGCGAAACCGAGGATAAAGTCGGAAAGGCGGCTGCCGGCTTCGCCAAAGCAAAAGCGCCCCATCAACACCGTATTCAGCCCGCTGCGCGATGCGATCAGAGCCAGAGCGGCGGCATACAGGGCCAGCAACCCATTGCCGATCGCGGCAATCCACAGCATGTCGACAAAATTGAACGCCATGCCCAACTTGCCGCCGGCGAACATCGTGCCGGTGAAAAAGGTAAAACTGAACAACACCATCGAAATCGGTAGCAGGCCCTTGCGAGCAGTGCTGGGTGCTTCGCTTAACGCAAATTCACCGTGTGAACTCATGAGTTTTTCTCCGCCTTTAGTGGGTTGGCCGTGACCGGTGGTTTTGCTTGGGCAAAGCAATAACCGGGCCTGTTTTATTGCGCGGCAACATAACGAAAAAAAGGGGGCAGAAGTGATAACGATGGGTGTTCAAAGTGCACATACCGAGTTGTATTTTTATGTGGATGGTGTGCATTTTGCTTTATTTTGAAGCGCGCGTGCACTGTTTTAGGCGGGGGAGTTAGATAGCCGCTGTAGGAGCGAGCTTGCCTCGCGATCTTTTGATCGTGGCGTATTACCGAGGCGAATGATTTTACGGCTGCTGCGCAGCCGGACGTAGCCTCACAAGGCTCGTCAACGACTAAAGGGTTTGTGTGTGTCGGATGACCTGTAGGAGCGAGCTTGCCTCGCGATCTTTTGATCTTGGCGCAGTACCGAGGCGAATGATTTTACGACTGCTGCGCAGCCGGACGTAGCCTCACAAGGCTCGTCAACGACTACAGGGTTTGTGTGTGTCGGATGACCTGTAGGAGCGAGCTTGCCTCGCGATCTCTTGATCTCGGCGCAGTACCGAGGCGATTGATTTTACGACTGCTGCGTAGCCGGACGTAGCCTCACAAGGCTCGTCAACGACTACAGGTGGGTGTGCGCTGCGTGTTTGGAAAAACAAAACCCCCGCCAAACCCAACTGTATCCAGGGTTTAACGGGGGTTTTTAGTCAGGCGGTCAAGCCGCCTGGCCACTCAGGTTATTGGCAAGCTTCGCAATCCGGCTCGTCAATCGCGCAGGCTTTTGGCACGGGGGCCGGGCCAGCTGGCGCTGCTGCTACGTCTTCACTGTTTTTACCGCTCGATACTGCGTTGAGCTTGCCTGTGTTGACGGTGGACTTCTCGGTGCTGGTCGCTGCCAGGGCACGGAGGTAGTAGGTGGTTTTCAGACCACGGTACCAGGCCATGCGGTAGGTAACGTCCAGTTTCTTGCCCGAAGCGCCGGCGATGTACAGGTTCAGCGACTGGGCCTGGTCGATCCACTTCTGACGACGGCTGGCCGCGTCAACGATCCACTTGGTGTCAACTTCAAACGCAGTGGCATACAGCTCTTTGAGCTCTTGCGGGATACGTTCGATCTGTTGCACGGAACCGTCGTAGTACTTCAGGTCGTTGATCATGACCGAGTCCCACAGACCGCGAGCTTTCAGGTCGCGAACCAGGTACGGGTTGATCACGGTGAATTCGCCCGACAGGTTGGATTTCACGTACAGGTTTTGATAGGTCGGTTCGATCGACTGCGATACGCCGGTGATGTTGGCGATGGTCGCGGTCGGTGCGATGGCCATGATGTTGGAGTTACGAATGCCTTTTTGTACACGGGCACGAACCGGTGCCCAGTCCAGGGATTCGTTCAGGTCAACGTCGATGTACTGCTGGCCACGCTGTTCGATCAGGATCTGTTGCGAATCCAGCGGCAGGATGCCTTTGGACCACAGCGAACCCTGGAACGTCTCGTAAGCGCCACGCTCGTCGGCCAGGTCGCAGGATGCCTGGATCGCGTAGTAGCTGACTGCTTCCATCGATTTGTCGGCAAACTCAACGGCTGCTTGCGAGGCATAAGGGATGTGCTGCAGGTACAGCGCGTCCTGGAAGCCCATGATCCCCAGGCCCACTGGACGGTGCTTGAAGTTCGAGTTGCGCGCTTGCGGCACCGAGTAGTAGTTGATGTCGATCACGTTGTCGAGCATGCGCACGGCCACGTCGATGGTGCGCTTGAGCTTGGCGGTGTCCAGCTTGCCGTCCACGATGTGGTTAGGCAGGTTGATCGAACCCAGGTTGCAGACCGCGATCTCGTCCTTGTTGGTGTTCAAGGTGATCTCGGTGCACAGGTTGGAGCTGTGAACCACGCCCACGTGTTGCTGCGGGCTACGCAGGTTGCACGGGTCTTTGAAGGTCAGCCATGGGTGGCCGGTTTCAAACAGCATGGACAGCATTTTGCGCCACAGGTCTTTGGCCTGGATGGTCTTGAACAGCTTGACCTTGCCTGGGTACTCGGTCAGGGCTTCGTAGTACTCGTAGCGCTCTTCGAAGGCCTTGCCGGTCAGGTCGTGCAGGTCCGGGACTTCGGACGGCGAGAACAAGGTCCACTTGCCGTCATCGAAGACACGCTTCATGAACAGGTCAGGGATCCAGTTGGCGGTGTTCATGTCGTGGGTACGACGACGATCGTCACCGGTGTTTTTACGCAGCTCGATGAACTCTTCAATGTCCATGTGCCAGGTTTCCAGGTAAGCACACACAGCGCCTTTGCGCTTGCCACCCTGGTTAACGGCTACGGCGGTGTCGTTCACAACCTTGAGGAACGGGACCACGCCCTGGGATTTGCCGTTGGTGCCTTTGATCCACGAACCCAATGCGCGCACAGGGGTCCAGTCGTTGCCCAGGCCACCGGCGAATTTGGACAGCATGGCGTTGTCGTGGATCGCGTGGTAGATACCCGACAGGTCGTCCGGCACGGTGGTCAGGTAGCAGCTGGACAGCTGTGGACGCTGAGTACCGGCGTTGAACAGGGTCGGGGTCGACGACATGTAGTCGAAGGACGACAGCAAGTTGTAGAACTCGATGGCGCGGTCTTCTTTTTGCTTTTCTTCGATCGCCAGGCCCATGGCCACGCGCATGAAGAAGATCTGCGGCAGTTCGAAGCGTACGCCGTCCTTGTGGATGAAGTAGCGGTCGTACAGGGTCTGCAGGCCCAGGTAGGTGAACTGCTGGTCACGCTCGTGGTTGATCGCCTTGCCCAGTTTTTCCAGGTCAAAGTTGGCCAAAGCCGGGTCCAGCAGGTCGAACTCGATACCCTTGGCGATGTAAGCCGGCAGCGCCTTTGCGTACAGGTCGGCCATTTCGTGGTGGGTCGCGCTTTCGGCAACGTTCAGGAAGCCCAGGCCTTCACCGCGCAGGGTGTCCATCAGCAGGCGGGCGGTCACGAACGAGTAGTTGGGCTCACGCTCAACCAGGGTACGGGCGGTCATCACCAGGGCGGTGTTTACGTCGCTCAGGGCCACGCCGTCGTACAGGTTTTTCAGGGTTTCGCGCTGGATCAGCTCGCCGTCGACTTCTTCCAGGCCTTCACAGGCTTCGGTGACGATGGTGTTGAGGCGGGCCATGTCCAGCGGTGCGAAGGTACCGTCGGCGCGGGTGATGCGGATGGTCGGGTGCGCGACCACAGTGCTCTCGGCCGGAGCGCGGGTAGCGCGTTCCTTGGCACGTGAGTCGCGGTAGATCACGTAGTCACGCGCCACTTTTTGCTCGCCGGCGCGCATCAGTGCCAGTTCAACCTGGTCCTGGATTTCTTCGATGTGGATGGTGCCACCCGATGGCATGCGGCGCTTGAAGGTCGCAGTGACTTGCTCGGTCAGGCGCGCAACGGTGTCGTGGATGCGTGACGAGGCAGCTGCATTGCCACCTTCAACTGCGAGAAACGCTTTGGTGATGGCGACAGTGATCTTGTCGTCGGTGTAAGGAACCACGGTTCCGTTACGTTTGATCACGCGCAATTGGCCTGGCGCGGTCGCAGACAGATCCAGATTTGAATCGGAACCCTGCGAGTTCTCGCGAGCTGTGTCGGTTTGCATGGGGGGGTGTCTCCACATTCTCTATGTTTATTTGGGCGCTTTTTGGGCGCCCACCGTTCCGTCCTGAAGCACTACAACCGATCATGAACCGGGCATAACAACTTCGGGACGTACAGAAAGGGGGGTTAAGCCGCTTCCGTGCCGAAGTCTTGGTCTGCGCGTGCAGCCTCAAACCGTATTCCTCGAGGGTGACAGTATTTTTACTGCAACACCCGGGCCGCTTTCCTGCTGTGGTGCTGGAAAACTGCTGCCATCCGCATGAGCGGTTTGGACTTTGAAAACTGCGTTTTGTTTAACCCAACGGGCGCGAGAAAAGGGCTTGAAATTCTCGTCTGAGTTGTGTTGGGTTTTTGGCCTCAAACCCTATATGTAGGGCTTTTTGGCGGAATTGATACAAGATATGCGTTTTAATGACAGCGTGCAATGCACGACCTGTGGATAAGTCTGTGCGTAAAGTGTGTATGAAGGGTTGATAAACGACGTAGGCCGCATAGACGCTGGATTGCACCGCTTGTCACCGAATTTTGCAGGATCAAATCGTACCGTCAGAATTTTGAGGGCGCGAACCCTACCACAAAAAATCGCCCTCTCCGAACGCATTTTCAGGCGGATGCAAAGATCATAAAGGTCAAGTGGAAATTGCTTGGAAGAGGGGCCGAAAAGGTCGTGGCAGACCTTTCCGGCAACCGCGCGGAGTTACAGCAGTTCGAAGCTGTTTTGTTGCACGTTTTGCGAGTCGAGGCCGATTTGCACGTCGAATTCGCCCGGCTCGGCGGCGTACTTCAACTGCGCGTTGTAGAACTTCAAGTCATCTTCGTTGATCTTGAACTGCACGACTTTCTGCTCGCCCGCCTTGAGCATGATTTTCTGGAAGTTCTTCAACTCCTTGACCGGGCGACTCATGGAAGCCGTGACGTCGCGCAGGTACAGCTGCACCACGGTTTCGCCATCACGCTTGCCGGTGTTCTTGACCGTGACGCTGGCAGTGAGCGTGTCGCCCGGTTTCAAGGTCTTGGCCGAGAGGCTTACCGGCGAGACGCTGAAGTCGGTGTAGCTCAAGCCATAGCCGAACGGGTACAGCGGCGAGTTTTCGGCATCGAAATACTGCGAGGTGTAATTACCCGGCTTGCCCGGCGTGAAGGGGCGGCCAATGCTCAGGTGGCTGTAGTAGCTGGGAATCTGACCTACCGAGCGTGGGAAGGTGATCGGCAGCTTGCCGGACGGGTTGTAGTCACCCAGCAGCACGTCCGCAATCGCGTTGCCGCCCTCGGTACCGCTGAACCAGGTTTCCAGCACGGCATCGGCATGCGCTTGTTCCTGCTCGATCGACAGCGGGCGGCCGTTCATCAGCACCAGCACCAAGGGCTTGCCGGTGGTTTTGAGCGCGGTAATCAGCGCGCGCTGGCTCTCTGGAATATCCAGTGAGGTGCGACTCGATGACTCATGCGACATCCCGCGCGACTCACCCACCACGGCCACCACTACGTCCGATTGCGCGGCGACCTTGAGCGCTTCGTCAATCATCTCTTGAGGCGAGCGCGGGTCGTTGATCACGTCGACGTCACCGGTATTGATCTGGTTCAGGTAGTCGGCAATTTTTTGATCGCCCGTGATATTGGCGCCACGGGCATAGGTAACCGAACCTTGCGGGCCGAGGGCCTTTTGCAGGCCTTCATACACGGTCACTGATTGCGCTGGCACCCCGGCACCGGACCAACTGCCCAGCATGTCGACCTTGGAGTTGGCCAATGGGCCGACCAGAGCAATACGTGTCTGCTTTCCAAGCGGCAGGATCTGGTTCTGATTTTTCAGCAACACCAGGCTCTTGCGCGCCACGTCGCGGGCTTCCTGGCGATGCAGGCGGCTTTCGGCGTTGGTGTCGGCCGGGTCATCCTCGGCTTTACCAATGCGCAGATAAGGATCGGCGAACAGACCCATATCGTATTTGGCGCCGAGCACTTCACGCACAGCATTGTCCAGATCGCTCTGCGGCACTTCGCCCGACTTCAGCAGGCCCGGTAACTCTTCGCCATAGGCTTTGTCGTTCATGCTCATGTCGATACCGGCCTTGATCGCCAGCTTGGCGGCCTCGCGGCTGTCCTTGGCAACGCCGTGCTTGATCAGTTCCAGAATCGCGCCATGGTCGCTGATCGCCACGCCTTTAAAGCCCCAGTCCTTGCGCAGCAGGTCTTGCATCAGCCAGGTGTTGGCGGTGGCCGGGACGCCGTTGATCGAGTTCAGGGCAACCATCACGCCGCCAGCCCCAGCCTTGATTGCGGCATGGTAGGGCGGCAGGTAATCCTGGAACATGCGGGTCGGACTCATGTCGACGATGTTGTAGTCTCGTCCACCTTCCACAGCGCCATACAGGGCGAAGTGCTTGACGCTGGCCATGATGTTGCCGGGCAGGGCCGGGGAGACGCCCTGGTAGGCTTTGACCATGACGCTGGCGATGCGCGACACCAGATAGGTGTCTTCGCCAAACCCTTCCGAGGTCCGGCCCCAGCGCGGGTCGCGGGCAATGTCGACCATCGGCGCAAAGGTCATGTCGATGCCGTCGGCGCTGGCTTCCTGGGCTGAAACACGCCCGCTCAGGGCGATGGCGTCCATGTCCCAGCTGGCCGCCAGGCCCAGGCTGATCGGGAAAATAGTGCGATGGCCGTGGATGACGTCGTACGCAAAAAACATCGGGATCTTCAGGCGGCTGCGCATGGCGGCGTCTTGCATGGGCCGGTTTTCGTCACGGGTCACCGAGTTGAAGGTACCGCCGATGTGCCCGGCGGCGATTTCCTTGCGAATCAATTCTCGCGGCATATCCGTAGCGATGCTGATGAGGCGCAACTGGCCGATTTTTTCGGCTTCGGTCATCTGCTTCATCAGATCAGCGACAAACACGTCTTTGGGCGGGAGTGGAGTGGCCGGGGCTTGGGCCCACACCGACTGACTGACCAGGCCGATTGCGATGCCCAGCACACACATCTTTCTCATGAGATTCTTCTACGCGGCCGCTTGGTTAAAGCGAAGGGAGGCCCGCGCTTTCGAAGCGATGTTATTCGGGGAAATGCGCATGAACTACTTAACTTAAGGAAATATCCTATCGTTAAAGTGAGTATTCCTGCGCAGGATGCAGTCTTTTAGCTGATTCGCCGGGTGCAATCCAGTGGTGCCGGGTGATATTCGATGGCGATGCAGAGGTTTCATCCTGACGGCGAGCCAATCAACGCAATGGAATTAACAGGGAGTCAAAGACGCATGCACTTACAGAATGCAAGATGGGTGGGTTGGAAAGTCGTCGCACTGCTGGCCCTCAGCAGTGTGCTGGCCGGTTGCGGGATCAATACCATCCCGACACTCGATGAGCAGGTCAAGGCGGCATGGTCGCAAGTGCAGAACCAGTACCAGCGGCGTGCGGACTTGATCCCCAACCTGGTAGAAACGGTCAAGGGCGCGGCCAAGCAAGAGCAGGCGACCCTGACAGCGGTCATCGAAGCGCGGGCCAAGGCGACCTCGATTCAAGTGGATGCCAGCACCCTGGACAACCCGGAAAAGCTCAAGCAGTTTCAAGACGCGCAAAACCAGCTGACCGGCGCCTTGAGCCGTTTGATGGTGGTGTCTGAGCGGTATCCGGACCTTAAGTCCAACCAGAACTTTCTGTCGTTGCAGTCGCAACTGGAAGGCACCGAAAACCGCATCAGCGTGGCCCGTCGCGACTTTATTCTCGCGGTTGAACGCTACAACACCGAAATTCGCACCTTCCCCGGTCGCCTGTGGCACGCGGTGATGTACAGCGACTTGCCGGTGCGTGCGACCTTCGAGGCCACTACTCCGGGCGCCGATACAGCCCCTGAGGTGAAGTTCTAACGGTTTGTTACCTACTGTTGGAGCGAGCTTGCCTCGCGATCTTTTGCTTTTAAAGATCAAAAGATCGCGAGGCAAGCTCGCTCCTACCGTATCAATAAACACACGAGGTACTGATGCGCGTATCCAAGCTGGCCGTTGGCCTGCTGTTGTGTCTATTAATAGCCACAGCACAGGCGCTGACCTTTCCTACACTCAGTGGGCGAGTGGTAGACGAGGGGCAGATGCTCGATTCCGCCACCCGCCAACAACTCACTCAAACCCTGCAAGCCCACGAAAAAGCCACCGGCGAACAAGTGGTGGTGGTCACCGTGCCGGACCTGCAAGGCGTGCCTATTGAAGACTACGGTTACCAACTGGGCCGCGCCTGGGGCATTGGCAAAAAGGATGAAAACAACGGTGCGTTGCTGATCGTCGCCCGTGATGACCGTAAACTGCGGATCGAAGTCGGCTACGGCCTGGAAGACCGTCTGACGGACGCGCAAGCCTCGGTCATCATCAACCAGATCATCACCCCGGCGTTTAAAGCCGGCCATTTCAGCCAGGGCATCAGCGACGGCACTGCCGCCATGCTGCAGGTGCTGGGCGGTACGCCGCTGGCCGAACCGGCTTACACCAGCGGGCAGGGCGAGGGCGATGACTTCATGGCCGAACACCCCGGCGTAGTGCTGCTGTTGTTTGTACTGTTCGTGGTGGTGGTCGCGGCCTGCCAGTTCTACGGTTTTTGCAACTCGGGCGGCGGCGGTGGCTCACGTTCCGGTGGTTTTGGCGGCGGTGGTTTTGGACGTGGCGGTGGCGGCGGTGGTTTTCGCGGAGGCGGCGGCAGTTTTGGTGGCGGCGGCGCTTCGGGCGGCTGGTAATTCATTTTTAAACGGGCATCGACACTTATGGCTTTACTCACGCAAGAGCAAAAACGGCAGGTTGAAGAGGCCGTGACCCGCGCTGAACAGCGTACCGACGCCGAAATCGTCACGGTCCTGGCGCCGCGCGCCGACGATTACAGCTACATCCCTTTACTTTGGGCCAGCTTGATCGCCCTGGTGGTACCGGCGCTGGTGCACTTTATAAACAGCGACATGACGATCTACACATTGCTCATGCTGCAATGGGCCACTTTTGTATTTCTTAGTCTGATCTTCCGCATCCCGGTGCTGACCACCTTTCTGATCCCGGCCCGGGTGCGCCATTGGCGGGCCAGTAACCTGGCGCGACGTCAGTTTCTCGAACAAAAATTGCACCACACCCAAGACCGCACCGGGGTGCTGATTTTTGTCAGTGAAGCTGAGCGCTATGTCGAGATCATCGTTGACGAAGGCATCTCTCAGCGCCTGGACAACAGCGATTGGGGCAGCATCGTCAGCGACTTCGTGCGCCGCGTGGCACTGGGGCACACCGCAGAAGGCTTTATCGCCTGTATCGACGCCAGTGCTGAACTGCTCGAGAAACACGTCCCCAAAACTGGCACACGTAATCAATTGCCGAATCGGTTAGTGGTGCTGTAGTGAGTTGTAAGCCATAGCACCGGTCAATCAGAACACCGCCGTAAACCAATATTAATGGCGGCGATGTTTAAAAGGAGGGTGGCACTTACCGTTTTGTTTGCAGGTGCTGGTAACAATGGCAGGCGACCAACGGCCATTTAATTCGCTCGGAACTGTTATTTGTGACAGTAGTTAGCATCCGAGGCGGCTGCTAGATTGAACGCTCGCTGTCACTCTAAAAACATGCGGGGCGCAAGTAAATGAGCAAGCCAAAAGTAAGTAAACGCACTGCCGTTAACCTTATTACCAACGGTGACTTTTCTGAGGGTAATAGTGGGTGGGCTTCAAATACCGGCGGCACTGTTCGGGTAGAGGGTGGGCTGTTACTTCTTTCGGCTGGCGGGCTAAACAGTGCGGTGCAAACAGTGACAGGGCTGTCAGCGAGCGAAAATTACAAACTGACATTTTCGTATAGAGTCCGGCGTAAAGGAAACAACGACGGTTATGTTTCGGTCAATGGGAAAAACATCGATAACCTGGAAACTGTTTCTGAAGGTGAGACGTTCGCCAACAGTGTCGATCATCTTGTGACGGGTGTTACCAAGGTAGATTTACTTTTTATTACTGAAGCGCGTGCAGTGACGATTGATAACGTTGTTCTCGAAGCCGTTGTCAAAACCTCCTATTTGACAGTGTCGGCCGAAACAGTCGAGCACGATCAAACCATACAATGCACGCTTCAGGCATATAGTCCAACGGGCGAACCACAGGGTAAAACGCCGGTAACCTGGACGAGTAACGGATCAATTTCAATCACCTCTTCAAGCAGCCTTACAGACGATCAGGGGAAGGCCACTTGCGTTGTCGCCAGTGATATTTCTCTTCCTGGGCAGGAAGGGCAAGGCACTATTTATGTGAAGATTGTGGATGACAACTTAACATCGCCTTATCTCACGTTTAAACAACAGGGTAAATGAGCCTGACTGTCCATGTGGGTGTCGCCGTAACAATTATGAAGGCGCCAGTACGGCGCTTTCATCACGTTTACTGGACCGCCAGAAACAGTTTTTCCGCAAGCGCCAGGGTGATCTTGCTGCGGTAAATTTGAATCACATCAGTCGTTGACCCCGCCTGCGCATACAACGCCTGGGCACTCAGAAAGCGTTGTTCCTCGGTCTTCAAATGCGCGGCCGTAAAAGAAGTGAGCGGCGCATCGGTTGAGTCGTAATGAAAGTGCGCGTACCACAAGGCCTTTCCATCGCGACTGCGGATCTCATATTCCTGCATGTAATCTTTACGCGGCCCGCTGAGTGGGCGGCGCCTGCCCAACCGCACAATCTCCACCTGGTCTTGCGCCTTGAGGTAGTCGATATGCGCTGCCGTGGGTGGCAAGTCGGTAATCAGGCTGATACGCAGCCGTTTACCCTCAGTGCGCAACCGCACCGAGTTGAGCTCTAACTGGGCAATCAGTCCGTTGGCTGCGCTGATTCGACTGCGCGACAGAGGTTCTACATCTGGCCCCTGTGCCAAAAGCAGGCGCTGCATTTGCTCGGCGACCTCATCCAGGGACTGGCTTTTGAATTCGAGTATTTCCTCTATTTCCACCGGGATTTTCGACGTCTTGGCAAACGCGCGTGCCTGTTGAATGCTGGTCTCGACCCGGTCGAGCAATTTGGCCGCGTCGGTCTCCAGCCTGACCAGGGATTTGGCATGAGAGACCGGTGCGGGATTGGCCGGCCTGACGTTTTCGATCGGCTCCCATTCGTCGCCCGTCGCTCGCCGGTATGAACTGACGGTAAGTTGGCTGAATGCATCGACGACGTCGACAATTTCAGTCGGGTTGTCGGGGCTGGGCTCACGTACCACGCCCACCAATACTTGCTTGCCGGTGGTTTTGAAGACCTTTTGTCGAGAGGTGCCGGCTTTGGCCTTGGTCTGGGGCAGGGCCGCTTTCCAACTGGGGCCGGGCTGCGGCTCATCAGACTCGGAACTTGAGCTTTCAGACTCCCATATCACCTTTGAAAGCTGCAGCTCGGCAAACGCCTGCAATGGTTTGACGACAGCCTTCAATGAGGGGAGGTACTCGTTGCGAAAATGCTCCGAGTTGAGCGCGATCAGGTTTTCACAGGTCGCCGTCAAGCTCTGGTAAAGCGCAATGGCTGACTCGAAAAACTCAATGTGCTCTTCGGTGATCTGCGGCTGCAGCCGCAACCTCAACTGTGACCAACCCATGTTGACGAAGGCATCGGTGTCCAGTTGCTTGAAGGCGTGCAGCTCTTCGGCCGTGAGGTCGCTGGCCGTGCGGTTGAGCACCAGTTCCAGCAGTGTTTCCATATAAATGACGGACCAGTGACGGTCGAAAAAATGCTTGTCCTTTTTCTGGAACAGGTCTGCCAACGGCGAATCGCGCGGCAACGGTAACTTGCTGGTTTCTTCGATACCTTCCGCTTCCATCAGTGCAATATCAAACGCTTTGCGCTCGAGCACTTCGGCTTTTTTCAGGTGTTCGATGATTTGCAGGTAAGGCCGCTGGTTACCGGTCTCCAATTGATTGATGGCAATGCCCAGCTGGATCTTGAACTGCTCACTGAACGTGGTAAGCGGCAGGTCCTTGCGTTGTTCTTCAAGGAAGTTTTGCATCTTGAAGAGTTTGAAAGTCAGCTCGACCCACAGCGCCTGCATTTTGTTGGCGAAAGCGGGTACGGGGACCAATTCGTTCATCTTTTCCAGGACGTTGATCAACGCCCGTGCACTGCTGCGCCATTGGATGAACTCTGTTTCGTAGCGCTCGAAGAACGTCGCTTCGCGCCCGCTTGGCGTGGCCAGCAGGTGTTCAGTGAGCGTCAGTACGCGATCGCGGGTCTGCTTTTCGGTCATCAGCCGTGCTTCTTCAGCGACCAATTGCATCAAGGCCTGTTTTTTTTCTTCGCGCAATTGGGCAATCCGTTTTTTTGGCCCGCCGCCCCGCAGTTTCAGGCGCAGGTCGAAATCCCACTGCCCGGCCTCATCGCTCATCAGCCAAGGCCCGAAGCGCAGAGGTCTAATGGCGTCCTGAATCACTACGCCATCATCCTGACGGCTGACGCGGTAGGTTTTTTCGAGAATGACAGCGTAGGTGTGCCCCTGAAAGTTGATCAGGCCTTTTAGCGGGGCGACTTCAATGCGTGCCCCGCCGCTGACATCCAGCGGGGTGATGAAGGTGTCCAGGGCGGCGCGCTGGCTGGGAGAAGGTCGGGACTGTGCGCTGAACCAGGAAAAGTCCAGTGTCGAATAGCTGCGGATGGCCAGGGCATCCGGATCGGGGCCTGCCTTACGGCTCAACGCGCGGGGTGTCTCGCTGGCCGGGGCCGTCTCAGGCGTTGGCTCGGCGGGCAACTTCAGCGGGGCCAACATGGGCAGGTCGTGCGGTGCCTTAAGACGCGAGTGGGCATTTTGCTCGGCATGAAAGCTCAGCCCTTCGTTGAGCAGCGCTTGCCCCAGATTGAGCAGCAGGTTGATCACACTTTCTTTGGCGGCTTGCTGGTCGCCTTCGATTCTGGCTTGCAGCGCCTCGTCGATGCTGATCAGGGTCTGGAAAATCCATGCGGCTTTTTGCAACGGGCCGTTGACGAAAAAGGTCAGGCCGTTGAACAGCATCCAGGCATAGCGCTTGAACATCAGCCAGCGCCGCTCGGAACCGGAAACGCTCTGTTTGTCCGAGAGCGTGATGAGGGCCTGAACATGGCTATCAAAGACATACGCCAGCGCGTCCCCCTTAATGATCAGATCGGCCAGTTGCGCGGGGCTGCGTGGTAGCAATGCCAGAAGCCCGGCATTGACCACGCTTTCCAGATGAGGACGTTCAAACCCGCCATCGGCGTAATAACTGCGCATCGAATCCGGTAGCCAGGCCAAGACCAGGTCCTGGAGTTCGCCGGGCTGTTTGATGGCCGTCATCAGCGCCTCGCGGTCGGCAAACTCGAGCAGCGAATCGGTGGCAAACGGACGGTACAGCACTAAAGGGCCGCTGCTCAGGTCTCTGGGACCCAAGACGAACATGTTATCGACGAGGTTGACTGCGGCGCCTTCATATAGGGTGAAGGCCAGTGGCCGGATGCAGTCCTGGCCATTGTTGAGCGGCACGGACGTAGCGCCCATCAGGCGGGCGACGAGTTTCCAGCCTGCCTCGGTGAACCCGCCAGTGCCGCGGATCTTATGCTCCAGGGCCAATAGCGGCAGTTGTGCCTTCAACTGAAACGTAAACAACGCTTTACGGCTGGTCACTTGCGCGACGTCATCCACCAATTTGGCCTTGAGCAGGTTGATGTACAGCGCTCCGATATCGATGTTTTCTAGCAGGTTCTTGAGGTAACTGGCGTTCAGCCATGTAGGCAAAGGCAGGTCGCTGAGTTCTTTGACCCCGATAAAGGCGGCGGGTTTACCACCTACATAGGTGAGTGAAAACTCGGCCAGCGACAGGACGTCTTCTGTCAGCCAGGCCATCTGCAGGTTCTGGATGGCAATGTCATGAATCTCGATCCTGGCTGCGTCGACGTGTTCGTCCGGATGGTCCTGCAGCATCCGGGCATTGAGGGTTTGCACCGCGAAATCCAGCAGCGGCGGGATGTCATCGAGAAAGGTTTTGCCCAAGGCCATGTGTTGTTGCACCACTTGAGCGGCCATCAACCGACTGTAGTCGCGAAGGTCGGCAGGTGAGGCCGCGGTCAACCATGGCGGGACTTTGCTGACCAGTTGTTGAAAACCTGGGGATTCTTCAGGGCTGAAAAACTGAAACATCGCCGCTTCTTTATCCAGCGCTTGCGCCAGCCGGGAGGCGCTCCAGCGTTCTGTCCGGGCGGTCTGGCCCAGCGTCACCAGCGTGCGCAGGGTCTGGTCCAGCAGGGTTTGGGCCAAAGCCTGAAAAAAATGACCTTCGGGCTCATACAGGCTCCAGACCAACGGGCTGTCCGCCGGCAGGCCCGGTATGCGCCGTGGCAGTGATTGGGCAAAGTCTTGTAGCGAATCGAATGCCTCAATCCCTTCGGTCAATGACCAGGCCATGACGATCAGACGCTCGCCGATGCGGCGTGTAATCAGTGCCAGGCCCGGGAATTGAATGTATTGCGGTCCTTGAGCCTGCGTGGTCTCGATGTTGATCAGGTAGGCATGCAGCGGTGTTTCAGTGGTGAGCCTCAAGCGCTCGTTTTTTTCAGCAAAGGCTGCAAGGGCGCCGAGCCCGGCAGCCTGTTCTTGGGTCAGTGCGGGTTGGCGGTTGCTGTTATTGAACGCAGCGCTCAGCCCCACCTGGAGCACGCGAACCAACCACAGCCAAGGGCTGACACCCAGGGCTGATGGGGTGCTCCAGAAGTGGGTCAATGCCTGGGCGAAGACGTCGATCACCTGCGGCGCCCACTCATTGAGCACGCCCTCAAGGGTGTCCATGCGCACACTCAAGGGCGCGGGGTTGTCGGGTTTCTGATCAACGGTCAGACGGTGCCTGTCCGCTGACAGGTTGATCGTGCGCTGATCGATAAAGCCTTGAATCAGCATCTTGGAGGGCACGATTAACTGCCAGGTGTCGATCTGATCCGCCTGCTGGGCCGGCTGAGGGTCAGTCAATGACACGCATTGGGCAATATGCAGTTGTGTGAAATCGGCTTGAAGTGCGGGCGAGGCTTCTAGCATGGCTTGTTTGAAGGCTGCGGCGACCGCGCCTTCAAAGGTCGGACGGGGCAGGAACTGGTCCTGGGGAAAATTGCCTATGGCGGTGAAACGAGCCAGGAAGTCCGGTGTAGATGAGAGTGTTTTCATGAATCTCCATTGCGTCAGGGAATAAAAACAGGACGCCTGCGCCGAAGGTAATCCGGTGAGGTTCGAGGCGTTGATTAGACGCAATGGGTGCGGTTCAGCAGCGGTAGATAGGTATAGGCGGCGCGTATTGCGAAATAACCCCGTGCCCCCGGACGTCAACACGCCTAAAATGGCGGTCTTTAGGATTCCCCCCCTCCTGTCCCTCGAGGCACCATTTTCAATGTCAGTGACTGCAACCTCCGCCACCTCTGCGCCGGATCACCGTGCGCAATTCTTGAACCTGCTGGAAACCGGCCTGGCGCAGAACTCGTTTATCAAGCTGGTGCTGGCCAAACATGTGGGCCCGGAAGCAGAGTTGCAGCGCATTATCATCAAGCAAGTCACGGTCAAGGATCAGCCTTGCCTGTCGTTTGTGTACCGCTACAAGACCCGCGACATCACCAAGAATTTCCCACTGGACGAGGCGGTGTCGACGATTGCCGGGTTGTTGCCGGAGGCCTTCAAGAATGCGCATTTGTTGACGCTGACCGACGAAGTGCAGTTGGAGTACAGCAAAAAAGGCAAAAGCTCATTGTTTAAAGGCAAAAGCCAGCAGGCGCGGGAAGTGCCGTCGGCTGAGCATAACCGTGAGAAAAATCGCTTTCTGGACCTGACACGGCCTTTTTTGGCGGACCTTGGCGTCACCAACAAGCAGCAAGAGCTGATCCCGGCGATGTCGCGCAAGTGGAAGCAGATCAACAAGTTTATCGAGGTGTTTTCCCATGCCTTGAGCAGCTCGCCGCTCAAGCTCGATCAGCCGGTCAAGGTGGTGGACTTCGGTTCGGGCAAGGGTTACCTGACGTTCGCCATCCACGATTACCTGCGCCACAGCTTGCAGGCCGAGGGCCTGGTGACGGGGGTTGAGTTGCGTGAAGACATGGTCACGCTGTGCAACAACGCTGCTCAACGCCTGGAGCATCCTGGCCTGAGCTTCCAGCACGGTGATGTGCGCAGTTTTGCGCCGACGCCGATTGACGTGATGATCGCACTGCATGCCTGTGACATTGCCACTGACTACGCGATTCACATGGGGATTCGTTCCGGGGCGGCGATCATCATGTGTTCGCCGTGCTGCCACAAGCAGATCCGCCAGCAGATCCAGAGCCCGGCATTGCTCAAGCCGATGCTGCAATACGGTTTGCACCTGGGCCAGCAGGCCGAAATGGTCACCGACAGCCTGCGTGCGTTGTTCCTCGAAGCCTGCGGCTATGAAACCAAGGTGTTTGAGTTCATCTCGCTGGAACACACCAACAAAAACAAAATGATCCTCGCGGTCAAACGTGCCGAGCCGCAAGACCCGGCGCAATTGTTGGTGAAAATTCAGGAACTCAAGACGTTCTACAACATCCAGGAACACTGCCTCGAAACCCTGCTTGAGGCCGATGGCTTGTTGAAGTAAGCGTGCAGCAAGCGCTCGGTCGGGTACGTAGTAGTTGGCTATTACCCACGTGGGCGCTTAGGGGTTACCTTGGCTACTCTTATTGGCCCAAGGTCTTACCTATAAGGAGCACGCACCATGGCAGCAAAGAAAATTCTGATTCTGGCTGGCGATTACGTCGAAGACTACGAAGTCATGGTGCCGTTTCAGGCGCTGTTGATGGTCGGACACCAGGTGCATGCCGTGTGCCCTGGTAAAACCGCTGGCCAGACTGTTCGCACTGCGATCCATGATTTCGAGGGCGACCAGACCTACAGCGAAAAGCCCGGGCATCTGTTTGCCCTTAACTTTGATTTCGACAAGGTCAAGGCTAGCGCGTATGACGCGCTGGTGATCCCGGGTGGTCGTGCGCCGGAATACCTTCGCTTGAACGAAAAGGTTCTGGAGCTGGTGCGTGATTTCGACAAGGCGGGCAAACCGATTGCCGCGGTCTGCCACGGCGCGCAACTGCTGGCAGCAGCGGGCACCCTCAAAGACCGTGAATGCAGCGCCTACCCGGCCTGTGCACCTGAAGTGCGCCTGGCGGGGGGGACTTATATTGATATCGATGTGACCAAGGCACACGTGCAGGGCAACCTGGCCACGGCGCCGGCGTGGCCTGCGCATCCCACTTGGTTGGCGGCGTTCCTTGCGTTGCTGGGTACCCGGATCACTTTGTAAGCAGAGGGCGTGACCATGTGTGAGCTTTATGTAAAAGCTGATCCGATCTTGTATGAATCGCGCTCGCGCTCATTGCGTATCTGCGGCGTGGTCACCACCTTGCGCCTGGAAAATCAGTTCTGGGACATCCTCAGCGAGATCGCAGAAGCAGACGGCCTGACCACCAACCAGTTGGTGGCCAAGTTGTATGAAGAAGTGATGGATTACCGCGGTGAAGTGGTCAATTTCGCCTCGTTCCTGCGAGTCAGTTGCACGCGCTATTTGAGCCAGCGCCGGGTGCAAGCCCCAGAGTTGACAGTGGTGCCACGCAGTACCGGGCACGCGTAGGACCTGCGCGTCCGGAACACCGAGGTGGATGGTTTTACGACTGCTGCGCAGCCGGACCTAGCCACGCAAAGCTCGACAACGACTATAGGTTGGCGTGCACACGAGGTTGTAGCGAGCTTGTCTCGCGATCTTTCAAGATCAAAAGATCGCGAGGCAAGCTCGCTCCTACCGTTTCTGTTGACAGTGCTCGGTGCGGCGTTGCTGGGTATCTTGTTGCCATCGACGAAAAAGATTTAAGGCCCCTCTAAACCTCTGTAGTAGCGAGCTTGTCTCGCGATCTTTCAAGAT
>NZ_JANLNV010000092.1 GCF_025465935.1 Pseudomonas sp. 7P_10.2_Bac1
ACACAAAACCTGCGCTCGGCCAGCAGGGTTTAATGGGGCCTTCAACATCAAGATCACAAACCAGATCAACAGCAACAGCAACGGCAACAGCCAGATCAACTGCCGGACAACCTGCTAGCCGAGCTGCCGTAGGCTGCGATCTTTTGATCTGGCTGTTGCTTTGGTTTTTGATCTGTCCGCCCCTTCAGGAGGCCGGAGCGAAACCCGTAGATCGGCGTTGCGCCTCCAATGGATAGGTACACCGACCCAATAAAAGCGCTTCGCGCCAGATCGCAGCCTATTGCCCCCTTTACAGGCTGAAATCCCCCTCAGCCACCAGCTTGCTCAAAGGCTCGCGCTGGCTTGGTACTTCCTTGGCTTGCAGGTAGTCCACCAGGCTCGCCTTATCGCCCAGTTTGCCAATGGCAACCATGGCCTGAACCGCATAACCCTCTGGGATTTTCAGTTCGGTGCGGGCGCGCTCGAAATCCAGGCCGCTCATGCCGTGGGTATGCCACCCGCTCAGGTGCGCTTGCAAGGCCAACTGGCCCCAAGCAGCGCCCGTGTCAAAAGCGTGGGTGGGTGCGGGTTTTTCTTCTGTACTGCCCGGTGCGGCGAAGGTGGTTTTCGACACAATCACCACCAGTGCCGCTGCGTGCTTGGCCCAACCCTGGTTGAATTCAATCAGCAGGCTGAGGTAGCGATCAAAATCCGGTGTACCGCGCAGGGCGAACAGGAAGCGCCAAGGCTGAGCGTTGTAAGCCGACGGCGCCCAGCGGGCCGCTTCGAAAAAGCTCAGCAGGGTGGGCTTGTCGATGGTCGCGTCGGTGAAGGCGCGCGGCGACCAGCGCTGGGTGAATTGCTCGTGAATCGGGTGTTCAGCAACGCGATTGGAGGTTGGCATTCGAATGTCCTGAGTGTTTTTGACCAGCAGCAAAACTACTGTCATGTCTGCAAGCTGACAAGTCTTGTTACGCCGTCAGTCACAAGCGCTTGGCCCGCGGCAGCTTGGGCACTAGACTGGCGGCCTTTTCCACTCCCTGATGTTGATGTTTGAGCCATGGCCGCAATCGTTAAACCCTTCTGGATCCGCAAAACCCTCGATCAACTCGATCAAGAGGAGTGGGAGTCGTTGTGCGACGGCTGTGGCCTGTGCTGCCTGCAAAAACTTGAGGATGATGAAGACAACAGCGTCTACTACACCCGTATCGCCTGCAAATTGCTCGACCTTAAGACCTGCCAATGCACTGACTATGCCAACCGCCGTGACAGCGTGCCGGATTGTATTCAGTTGTCGCCGGGCAAGGCTGAAGCATTCAAGTGGTTGCCCGCCACTTGCGGTTACCGACTGGTCAGCGAGCGCAAGGATCTGCCGCTCTGGCACCATTTGGTCTGCGGTGACCCGGACGCTGTGCACCATGAGCGCATCTCGCAATCCGGGCGCATGCTGGCCGAGGGCAGCGTGCCAGAAGACGACTGGGAAGATCATCTGATTTTTCGCGCCGGTTAAGTGCCGGAGCGGTGCAAAGGAGTGTTTATGCCGCGGCATTTAAAAGGGGCTTTGTGCCTACTGCTAGTGATAGCCAGCGGGCCGCTGTGGGCCGCTAAAAAAGTCGATCTGGATTACCACGTGCAACTGTTGCCGCAGAGCGATGAGGCGCAGGTGCGCGTGACTCTGGCCGAAGGTTCGGCGGTGCGCAGCCTGGACTTCGACCTGGGGGTGCCCGACAGTTACAGCGATTTCAAGGCGGACGGACAGTGGCAATTGACCCCGGACCCCGAGCACAGCCGTGGTCTGTGGCATCCGGGGCCGGGAAAGGCCAGCCTCACTTACCGCGTGCGGTTGAATCACTCACTCAAAAATGGCAGCTACGACACCCTTATGACCCCGACGTGGGCCTTGTTTCGCGGTGAGCAGTTGGTCCCGCCTGCGAGCCTTGATCAACAAGACGGCACCGAGCTGGTTTCGCGGCTGGAGTTTGAGTTGCCCAAGGGCTGGAAAAGTATTGAAACCGCATGGCCGCGTATCGGTAAAAACCGCTTTCGTATCGACGATGCATCACGCGTATTTGACCGGCCTACGGGCTGGATGCTCGCTGGCACGCTAGGCACCCGACGCACCACCCTGGGTGAAACCGAGGTGACTGTGTCGGCGCCAAAAGGGCAGGGTATGCACCGCATGGATGTCATCACCTTGCTGACGTTTGTGTGGCCACAAGTGCAAGCCGTGTTCCCGCGTAACCCTCCTAAAATGTTGATCGTGGGGGCGGCCAGCCCGATGTGGAAAGGCAGCACGGCAGATCACAACTCGATTTATCTCTACAGCGGCTTGCCACTGGTCAGCGAAAGTGGCAACAGCCCATTGTTGCGG
This sequence comes from Pseudomonas sp. 7P_10.2_Bac1, assembly GCF_025465935.1. Lineage (GTDB taxonomy): Bacteria > Pseudomonadota > Gammaproteobacteria > Pseudomonadales > Pseudomonadaceae > Aquipseudomonas. The sequence goes on from NZ_JANLNV010000092.1 coordinate 2,351, forward strand.
GAAGTGGTGCAGGTGTTTGCCGGCATTAATGCTGAGCCAGGCCATGAGTGGATCGTAGACGGTCTCAGTGAGTACTACGCCATTGAACTGCTGCGCCGTGCGGGGGGCATGAGCGATGAGCGGTACCAGACCCTGCAGCATCGGCTCAATGCGGTTGGTAAAGGCGTCACACATTTGCGCGCAGCGACCGCTAACCAGGCGATGCAGGCCCGTGCGGTGACTGTGTTGCAGGCACTGGATCGCGAAATACGCCTGCAAACACACAACAAGCGCTCGCTGGATGACGTGAGCCGGGCGCTGATGCGCATGGACAAGGTCAATACGGCGTCGTTCATTCAGCTCAGCGAAAGTGTGCTAGGTGGGAATTCCAGTGTGCTGGACAGCCCATTGCTGCGCTAATGTGCGCATCGAATTGATATTGATTTACATGTTTGAGCATACAACCTAGTCATACTGTCAGGTGTCCCCATGCCATAACATGTTTTACGCTTCAGCTTCAATCACTGGAGTGTCAAATCATGACGGTTTCAATCATCAGCTTTAACTACGATCCCCTTGATCGCTGCACAGTTTGCGCGCGTTCGGGTGAGCCTGTTGGGTTGCGTTTCTATCAGAGAGATCAGTTGGTAACGGCCATTCAGGGCAACGTGTCCACTTCGCTGTTGCGTAATAATCATCAAGCGCTTGCACAGCTTGACTCTACAGGGACCGGCTTACTGGCAACCGACTTGTCCGGTTCTACCATAAGCCTTGTCAAGCCACTGCATCCGGTTAATAACGCTGTCTATAGCCCTTATGGTTATTCACGGTCTCTCGACAGTGGGGGGGCGCTGGTGGGGTTTAACGGCGAATTGCCTGAAGCCTTGATCGGCCATTATTTGTTGGGTAATGGTCATCGAGCTTATAACCCAGTATTGATGCGGTTTAACAGCCCGGATTCGCTGAGCCCCTTTTCGGAGGGCGGTATTAATGCCTACGCGTATTGTTCGGGTGACCCGGTCAATTGGCGGGATCCAACGGGGCATATTCGTTTTCCTGCAAAACTGTTGAGTGTTATTGGAGTGACGGCCTCAAGTGTGTCTAGTGACAATATCGGCCCATGGAAACAAGCTCTCAACCTTGTCAAAAAGTCATTGACAAGCAGTAAATCTGCCCCTGAGTCAATTGCATATAGCAGGAATCTCCTGAGTAATGGGCTCGACAAAGTCCCCAAAAATCAACCCTATGTCAAGCGGCTATACGAAACCAATGAGAACCTTATTTCACACGCAGATCAAAGTCTGAGTGTGCCTCACGCCCAAGCTTATCTGGGCGATGCGCACTCAGTAGTTGATGGGAATCTCTCTAACGCCGGTGCACATTCACGTTCAGCCGGGCGTTGGTTCTCAGAAACGACGGGGGCTCAACGTGTTGTGGGCACTGTCATGAATTTAGGTGGAGCTTTAATCGCGGGGGGCTTTGATCATCAACTACACATAACAGGCCGTTCGCTTCGAAAGGCAGCGGATAGCATTCGGGTATGAGTATTTGAAGTGTGCATGTTGCAAGTAGTTAAGGGCTATATAAGGTGGTTTAAAAGCAGGCGATGTATCCTTCTGGCTAAAAATTACTGGGCGTTTTGAAAAGGGATGTTCATTACGCCAAGGTATCCTACGTAGAGATAATTGCTTGCGATCCTTCATTCTTTACACCTTCTTTACGCCCCCGTACTCCTCTCGATCTCGATCCTTTACGCACACATTGAACACACTCTTCCTACACGCGGCACGTGCCGCTTTGGGAGAGTTGTCATGGGCGTTCTGGATGGGGTGTCCCTGCTGCTGGCAGTGGGGCTGTTCGTTTATCTGTTGGTTGCGCTGTTGCGCGCAGATCAGAACTAGGAGCGGATATGCACAGTTATGACTATGCGCTGATTCTGGCCTTCTTTGTTCTGGTGTTACTGCCAGCACCGTGGCTGGGGCGCTTTTATTACAAGGTGATGGAAGGTCAGCGGACCTGGATGACACCCGTATTGGGCCCGGTCGAAAACGTCTGCTATCGCATTGCCGGGGTCGACCCTGCCAGTGAACAAAGCTGGGTCAAATACACACTGGCGCTGCTGGCTTTCAACCTCGCAGGCTTTGTGATTCTGTTCGCGATCTTGCTGTTCCAGCAGTATCTGCCGCTCAACCCGCAACACTTGCCGGGGCAAGAGTGGACGCTGGCGTTCAACACGGCGGTGAGTTTTGTCACCAACACCAACTGGCAGAGTTACAGCGGCGAAGCTTCGCTCAGCTACCTCAGCCAAATGGTCGGCCTGACCGTGCAGAACTTTGTCAGTGCGGCCACCGGCCTTGCGGTACTGGTTGCGTTGTGTCGCGGTATCAGCCGGCGTTCAACTAAAACCCTGGGTAACTTCTGGGCGGACATGACCCGCGCCACGCTGTATGGCTTGTTGCCGTTGTGCCTGGTGCTGGCGGTGTTCCTGGTGTGGCAGGGGGTGCCGCAAACCTTTGCGCACTATGTCAACGCTGTGACGATGCAAGGTGTCGATCAGGTGATCCCGCTGGGCCCGGCTGCCAGCCAGATTGCGATCAAGCAATTGGGTACCAATGGCGGTGGTTTCTTCGGTGCCAACTCGGCGCACCCGTTCGAGAACCCGACCGCCTGGACCAACCTGTTCGAGCTGGTGTCGATCATTCTGATCCCGGTGGCGCTGGTGTTTACTTTCGGCCACTACGTCAAGGATCTGCGTCAAAGCCGGGCCATCATGGCCTGTATGCTGGCGTTGTTCCTGATCGGTGGCGGCACGGCGCTGTACACCGAATATCAGCCCAATCCGACGCTCAATAGCCCGCTGGTTGAGCACACCGCGCCTCAAGAAGGCAAGGAAGTGCGTTTCGGCACCACTGGCACCGTGCTCTGGACTGAAGCAACCACGGCGGCGTCCAACGGCTCGGTGAACGCCATGCATGACAGCCTCAACCCCATGAGCGGGATGGTGGCGCTGGTCAACATGATGGTCGGCGAAGTGATCTTCGGCGGTGTCGGCGCCGGGCTTTACGGGATGTTGCTCAACGTGCTGATTGCGGTGTTCCTGGCGGGCCTGATGATTGGCCGTACACCTGAATACCTGGGCAAAAAGCTACAAGCCAAAGAAGTGCAACTGTTGGTAGTGACCCTGCTGGTGATGCCAGTCGGCGTACTGGTGCTGGGCGCCATTGCTGCCGTATTGCCTAGCGCCGTGGCAGCCTTGAGCAACCCCGGCCCGCATGGGTTCAGCCAGATTTTGTACGCCTTTACCTCGGCCAGTGCCAACAACGGCTCGGCGTTTGGCGGGCTCAGTGGCAACACGCCGTTTTACAACCTGATGCTAAGCCTGGGCATGTTGCTCGGACGCTTCGGTTACATCCTTCCGGTGCTGGCCCTGGCGGGCAGCCTGGCGATGAAGAAAACCGCACCGGTTGGCCAGAACACTTTCCCGACCCACGGCCCGTTGTTCGTAGCACTGCTGACCGTGACCATCCTGCTGGTAGGCGGCCTGACCTTCTTGCCGACGCTGGCATTGGGCCCAATCGCCGAACAACTGACTATGGGCTTGTGAGGAGACGATCATGACTATGCCTGCTCCTGTATCAAAACTGACCCCGACACCTGACAACAAGGCGCCCGAGTCCCCCAAAACCGCGTTTGCCGACCTGTGGCGCCCGGCGTTGCTGCAAGCCTTCGTCAAGCTCGACCCGCGCCAGCTCAAACGCTCGCCGGTGATGCTGGTGGTGGAACTGACCGCCATTTTCACCTCGATATTGTGCTTCATGCCCGAAGCGTTGGTGCCGACCGGCGTGGCAGTGCAAATCGCCCTCTGGCTGTGGTTCACGGTGTTGTTCGCCAACTTTGCTGAAGCCCTGGCCGAAGGTCGCGGTAAAGCCCGCGCCGACAGCCTCAAGGCCGGTAGCGAAGGCTTGAGCGCTCGCCGCCGGACCACGGCTGGCAGCTTTGAAATCGTGCCGGCAACCCGTCTGCGCAAAGGCGACGTGGTGCGTGTCGAAGCCGGAGAGATGATCCCCAGTGACGGCGAAGTGATCGAAGGCATTGCCGCGGTCAACGAAGCGGCGATCACCGGCGAATCGGCCCCGGTGATTCGTGAGTCGGGCGGTGATCGCTCGGCAGTCACCGGTAATACCCGACTGGTGTCGGACTGGCTGCTGGTGCGCATCAGCACTAACCCCGGCGAGTCGACCCTGGACCGCATGATTGCTCTGGTTGAAGGCGCTAAACGGCAGAAAACCCCGAACGAAATTGCTCTGGATATTCTGCTGATCGGCCTGACGTTGATCTTTTTGATCGTGGTCGTGACCCTGCAACCGTTTGCCTACTTTGCCGGGGGCAGCCTGCCGCTGGTGTTTCTTGTGGCGCTGTTAGTCACGCTGATCCCGACCACCATTGGCGGTTTGCTGTCCGCCATTGGTATTGCCGGCATGGATCGTCTGGTGCGTCTTAACGTGATCGCCAAATCGGGCCGTGCGGTCGAAGCAGCGGGTGACGTGCACGTGTTGATGCTCGACAAGACTGGCACCATCACCTTTGGTAACCGTCGTTGCGCGGCCCTGTATGCATCACCCGGCGTGACCGCCAAAGAACTGGCTGAAGGCGCGCTGCGTGCATCGTTGGCAGACGACACGGCTGAAGGCAAGTCCATCGTCGAATTCATTCGCGGCTTGCACGCGTTCACTGAGCCTGAGGCGTCGCAAATCACCGCCGTGCCGTTTACCGCTGAAACACGCTTGTCGGGTATCGACTACAACGGCCGGGTGTACCGCAAGGGTGCGGTGGATTCTGTACTGGCGTTTGTCGGTATGAAACGTCACGAGGTGCTGCCTGCGTTGTCCCGTGAAATCGACAAAATTGCACAAAGTGGCGGCACCCCGTTGCTGGTTTGTGCCCAGGGTCGGTTGCTTGGCGCGATCCACCTCAAGGACGTGGTCAAGCCGGGTATTCGTGAGCGTTTTGCCGAACTGCGCAAGCTGGGCATTCGTACCGTGATGGTCACCGGTGACAACCCGTTGACCGCCGCCGCCATTGCCGCCGAAGCCGGGGTGGATGACGTACTGGCCGAGGCCACGCCCGAGAAAAAACTGGCGCGCATTCGTCACGAACAAAACGATGGCCGCCTGGTTGCGATGTGCGGTGACGGCGCCAACGACGCCCCGGCGCTGGCGCAGGCCGACGTAGGCATGGCGATGAACGACGGCACCCAGGCGGCGCGTGAAGCGGCCAACATGGTTGACCTCGACAGCGATCCGACCAAGCTGCTGGACGTGGTGCAAATCGGTAAAGAACTGTTGGTGACCCGGGGTGCGCTGACCACCTTTTCGATCGCCAACGACGTGGCCAAGTACTTTGCCATCCTGCCCGCACTGTTTGCCTCGATCTACCCGCAATTGGGCGTGCTCAACATCATGCACCTGGCCAGCCCGCAGAGCGCGATTCTCTCGGCTATCGTGTTTAACGCCCTGATCATTGTGGTGCTGATCCCGCTGGCTCTGCGCGGGGTGCGGGTACAGGCGGCGAGCGCTGCGCATCTGCTGCGTCGCAACTTGCTGATCTATGGCGTGGGTGGGCTGGTGGTGCCGTTTATTGGCATCAAGCTGATCGACATGCTGCTCACTGCGCTGCACCTGGTTTAAGCGATTTCAGAGGATTTGATCATGGCTAATGTATTGCGTCCGGCCCTGAGCCTGATGGTGTTGATGACCCTCATTACCGGCGTGGCGTACCCACTGGCCGTCACCGGGATCGCCCAGGCGGTGTTCCCTCAGCAAGCCAACGGCAGCCTGGTGCGCGACAGCGCAGGGCAGGTGAAAGGCTCGGCTTTGATCGCTCAGGACTTTACTGGCGACGACTGGTTCCACCCGCGGCCCTCGGCGGGCGCGTTTGCCACGGTGTCCAGTTCGGCCAGTAACCTGGCGCCGAGCAACCCGGCCCTGGCCACGCGGGTCAAGGACAGTGCCGCACAGCTTGCCGTGCCGGATCAAGGCCCGGTGCCGATGGCCATGCTGACCACCTCGGGCAGCGGCCTGGACCCGCACTTGCCACCCGAAGCCATACGCTATCAACTGGTACGGGTTGCAGCGGCGCGGCACTTGCCGGTACAAACGGTTGAACAGTTGGTTGAAAAACATATCGAACAACCGTTGGTAGGGCCGCCGGTGGTTAACGTTCTGTTGTTGAACCAAGCGCTGGCGCAGTTGCAATAAATCTCCCGCGTAGGAGCGAGCTTGCCTCGCGATCTTTTGATCTTTAAAAGATCGAGAAGCCAGCTCGCTCCTATAAGGTCTGTAGGTATTCACCAGGACAAATCCATGAGCCATTCCGGTCGCGCCGATGCGCTGTTAGCTGACTTGCCACGCGCTGGCCGTGGGCGGCTCAAAGTGTTTTTGGGCGCAGCGCCCGGGGTTGGCAAGACATACGCGATGCTGCAAGCCGCTCACACTCAATTGCGCCAAGGGGTCACACTGCTGGCCGGGGTGGTTGAAACCCATGGTCGCGCTGAGACCGAGGTGTTACTCAACGGTTTGCCGCAACTGGCCATGCTGCGCTCGGAGTATCGCGGGGTGCAGCTTGAAGAGATGGACCTCGACGGCCTGCTCGCCGCCAAGCCCAAGCTTGCACTGGTCGATGAACTGGCCCACACCAATGCCCCCGGCAGTCGTCACGCCAAACGCTGGCAAGACGTGCAGGAATTGCTGGCGGCGGGCATTGACGTGTACACCACGGTCAACGTCCAGCACCTTGAAAGCCTTAACGATCAGATACGCGGCATCACCGGAGTGCAGGTGCGCGAAACCGTGCCCGACTGGATCGTCCAGGAAGCGTATGACCTGCTGCTGATTGACCTGCCGCCGCGCGAACTGCTGGAGCGGCTACGCGAAGGCAAGGTCTATGTGCCCGAACAGGCGCGGGCGGCGATTGATGCGTTTTTTTCACAGACCAACCTCAACGCCCTGCGCGAATTGGCGATGCAGACCGCCGCCGTGTATGTCGATGACGAACTGGACAAAGGCTACCGCCAGCAAGGGCAATCGGCTCCGGCGCTGCGCGGGCGGCTGCTGGTGGGGGTCGATGGCGATGTGCATGCCGAACGCCTGGTACGCCACGCCAGCCGGGTCGCCGAGCGGCGGCATCTGCCCTGGAGCCTGGTGCATGTGGATAACGGCACGGTGCGCGATGAACAATCACGCCTGCGTCTGCAAAGCGCCCAGCAATTGGCTGAGCGGCTGGGGGGCGAGGTGGTGTTGCTGCGCGCTGGCGAGGTGGCCAAGACCTTGATTCAACACGCCAGCGAACGCCGGGCCAGCCTATTGCTGGTGGGCCAGTCGCGCCTGACCTGGCGTCGCCGCGTGTTGGGTGGCGGGCTGGCTGCGCGCTTACTGCGCGATGCCCATGGCCTGGAAATCAACGTGCTCGATCACGAGCAATCGCCCGCGCCGGTGGTGACCCATGGCAAGCACACGCTGGTGTGGTTTGACTATGGCCTGGCGCTGGTGGCCACGGTGCTGGCCAGCGCCTTGGCCTGGGGCGTTTCCAGCGTACTGGCGTTGCCCAACATCTCGCTGGTGTTTCTGGCGGCGGTGTTGCTGGTGGCGGTGCGCAGCAGCCTCGGGCCGGCGTTGGCCTGTGCGGCGATGTCATTTCTGGCCTATGACTTTCTGTTCATTCCGCCGAATTTCTCGTTCAGCATCCAGCGCGAAGAAGACGTGCTCACGCTGTTGTTTTTTCTGCTGATGGCGGCCCTCACCGGCAACCTGGCCGCGCGCCAACGTCGGCAACTGCAAGCCTTGCGCGACACCCAGGAAGAAACCACGCAGTTGCTCGACTTGTCGCGCAAGCTCACCGCTGCCACTGACCGTCAGGCGGTCATCAATGCCGCGGCCCAGCATTTGAGCGGCTGGAAAGAACTCAACATGTGCCTGCTCAAACGCGATGACAACGGTGACTGGACCATCGAAACCGGCGACCCTGTGCATTTCAACGAGGCAGAGCGCGCCGCCGCCGACTGGGCCTGGGCGCACCTTCAACCGGCAGGTAAAGGCACAGGCACGTTGCCCATGGGCAATTGGTGGTGGTGGCCGATCACCGCCGAAGAAGGGCCATTGGCTTTGCTCGGCGTAAGCCCCAGAGACGGGCAAACCCTCAGTGGTCAACGTCGGCGCCTGTTGATGGCGTTGAGTCAGCCGCTGGCACAGGCGCTGGCCCGTGCCAGGTTGGCACAAGACCTTGAGGCCGCGCGGCTGCACGGTGAGACCGAACAACTGCGCAGCGCCTTGCTGGCGTCGGTGTCCCATGACTTGCGCACCCCGTTGACCACCATGCGCGGCAGCATCGACACGTTGCTGGCGCTTGGGGAAGCGATCCCGTTGGAGGATCGGCGTGAACTGCTTGAAGGCACCCGCGATGAAGCCGAGCGTCTGGATCGCTACATCCAGAACCTGCTGGACATGACCCGCCTGGGCCACGGTGCCTTGAAACTGGCCCGTGACTGGGTGTCACCCGCCGATATCGTGGGCAGCGCCCTCAATCGGCTGCGTGCTGTGCTGGCGCCGTTGCAGGTGCAAGTCGATGTGCCGCCGCAGTTGCCGTTGTTGCATGTGCACGCAGCGCTGATCGAGCAGGCGTTGGTCAATGTGCTGGAAAACGCCGCACGTTTTTCACCGGTCCATGGGCAACTGCGCCTGAGCGCCGGGGCGCATGAAGGTGAGTTGTGGTTTGCGGTGAGCGATCAAGGGCCTGGGATACCCGAAGAAGAACGCGCCAAGATCTTCGACATGTTCTACACCGCCGCCCGTGGCGATCGCGGCGGACAGGGCACCGGGCTCGGCCTGGCGATCTGCCTGGGTATGGTCGGCGCCCATGGCGGGCGCATCACTGTGGGTGAAGGCATCGAAGGGCAGGGCACCTGCATCACCTTGTATCTGCCATTGCGCGATCAACCGGCAATGGATCAGGAAGAGGCGGAGCGTGAAGACTGATACTCTTTGGCCATACTTTTGCTGCGATGAACTGCCATGAGCCAGCCTGCGACGATTTTGGTCATTGATGACGAGCCTCAGATTCGCAAGTTTTTGCGCATCAGTCTGGTTTCACAGGGCTACACCGTCCTTGAGGCGGCCACCGGCGCTGACGGGCTGAGCCTGGCCGCCTTGAACAAACCGGACGTGATGGTGCTCGACCTGGGCTTGCCGGACATGGACGGCCAACAGGTGTTGCGCGAGTTTCGCGAGTGGTCGGGTGCACCGGTGCTGGTGCTGTCGGTACGCGCCAGCGAGGCGCAAAAGGTCCAGGCGCTGGATGGCGGTGCCAATGACTACGTAACCAAGCCCTTTGGTATTCAAGAATTTTTGGCGCGCATCCGTGCCTTGCTGCGACAGGCGCCCGGCGGGGAAGCCCAGCACGCGGCGGTGCAGTTGGGCCCTCTAACCATCGACCTGGCGTTTCGCCGGGTGGTGCTGGACGGCGTGCAAGTGGCCCTGACTCGCAAGGAGTTCGCAGTGCTGGCACAACTGGCGCGGCATCCGGGGCGGGTGATTACTCAGCAGCAATTGCTCAAGGATATCTGGGGCCCGACCCATGTCGAAAACAGCCACTACCTGCGCATTGTGGTCGGGCATTTGCGGCAAAAACTGGCCGATGACCCCACAGCCCCGCGCTTTATTGCGACAGAGGCGGGCGTGGGGTATCGGTTAATAAACTGAGTCGTTACTGCGAACGTTGGTCCGCTTCATAGCGGTCCAGGGTGTCTTTGGCAATCTCCCGGCCCAGTGCGATCAGTTCGGCGGCCTTGTAAAACTCGAAGAAACGGCACACCCGCTTCGGCACGTTGATCAGAATGTCCGGTGGGTAACCGGCGATTTTGTATTGCGCCAAAGAGGTCTGCATCACCTCGAAACTCTGGTTGATCAAATCCAGCAGGGAAGCCGGGCCGACGTTGTCGATGATCACCGAGCCTGTTGCCGACTTGGGGGCTGCATCCTGGTGGGCGGAGACAGCCGGGCGGGGAGTCGGGGCCGCCGATTCGAGCCAGGGTTCTAGCGGGTCGTCCGGTGCTGGCTCGCCTGCCGGGTTGAGCAGCTCCTGCTCGAGGTCGAGCAGGCGCTCGGCCTGCCGCGTGCGAAAGGGAATGTGCGAGCCCAGCGAACTCATCAGGCTGTTAAAGCGCCCTTTGAACGCCGCCGGACGCTGTATCACCGGGAGCTGATATTGGGTTTGCGTGTTGGAGTTCAGGTTGACGGCAATGATCAGGTCGCAATGGCTGGACACCACCGGAACGATGGGCAGCGGGTTTAACAGGCCTCCGTCGACCAGCATGCGCTGGCCTTGCATCACTGGGGTGAACAGGCTGGGAATGGCGGCAGAGGCGCGCATGGCCTGGTGTAGGCAGCCTTCTTGAAACCAGATTTCCTGCTGATGGGTCAGGTCGGTGGCGACGGCGGTGTAGGGGATGCGCAGCTCTTCAATGTTGATCTCGCCGACAATGTTGCGAATTTGCCCGAAGACTTTTTCGCCGCGTATGGCCCCGAGCCGAAAGCTCACATCCACCAGGCGCAGTACATCCAGGTAGTCCAGGCTTTGAATCCAGTCGCGATACTGATCGAGCTTGCCAGCGGCGTAAATCCCGCCGATCACCGCGCCCATCGAGCAACCGGCGATGCAGGCAATCTCGTAGCCACGGCTTTCGAGTTCTTCAATGACTCCGATATGGGCGTAACCCCGTGCGCCTCCGGAGCCCAGCACCAGTGCAATACGTTTTTTCATGAGCCGGTCCCATGCAAGACAAGTGTTCACAATGCCTTTTTGTATCGTGTCGCGACAACCCAAACCGATTCTGCCAGCTAGTCTTGCTCAATGATCAGTCGCGCGGGGCACTTTTAGATCAGTTGCCCGTCTTAGCATGCATTGAACATCAAAGTGAGGATTTGCCCCATGAAAGCTTGGATCTGTGTGCCATTAATGGCTGTAGCTCTGGTCGGTTGCGCAGGCAAGAAGGTCTATCGTGATACGTGCGGTACGCAACTGGATGCGGCCTGGCACGAACTGGATCTGGCCAAGGCAGAAGGTTTTGCCGGCACGGTCAGTTACTCCAAGGCATTGTCCTTGCTGACGGCAGCGAAAACTCAGCAACAGTTCGAGGCGTTTGAAGGCTGCACGGCCAAGGCCGAGAAAGCGCGTTTCTATATTCAAGAGTCCCGCGCCGGGCGTTAAGGCGCCACTGTGACGGGGGAGAGAAAGGATGTCTGATTTAGTTAACCGGATTGTGGCCAATTGCTTGCGCCTGGAGGTCAGGTTGCTGGCCTGTCAGGCCCGCTTGCAGGCCGAAACCGATCCTGAGGCATTGCATGACCTGCGCACGATAGTTCGTCGTCTGCGCAGCCTGCTGCGTCCGCTGCGCGGTTTGCCGGGCGTGGTCCAGCTCGAAATGTCGGCCTCCCAGGTCGGTGTTTTGACCACCCCGCTGCGTGACCTTGAAGTGTTGGCAGCGCACCTGGAGCAACACGGGCACCCGACACTGGCCAAGCGTCGGCTGAGCCAGTTGGCGGGCAGTTACCCGCAGGTCGCGGCCAGCACTGAGCTGTCGCAATTGCTGATGATTCTGGAGGCTTTTCCTCGCTTCTTGCGCGCCAGCGAGCGCGAAGGCCTGCTGCGCGGGTTACGCCCGCGTGTCGAGGACATTCTGGCCAAGCAATGGCAGGCACTGCGCAAAGCGTTGAAGGATCCGGCGCACGACCGGCACAAGGTCAGGTTGTTGATCAAGCGTGTGCGCTATGGCGCCGAAGCCTACCCGCAGCTGGACCGCGTCCCCAAGGCGGTGATGAAGCGTCTCAAGGAGGCGCAAAAAGCTCTGGGTGAATGGCATGACGCCTGGCAATGGTTGGCTCAGGCCGAACAACATCCCGACTTGCAGCCGTGCGTAGAGCAATGGCGCAAGACCCTGGTCCGAGGCGAGAAGCGTGCCGACCGGGTGCTGGCCAAGTTGCGCTGAAGGCTTTGCACACCTCGCAGGAACTGCCGCCCCGACCACACAGTGCCGCGCTGTGCCTCGGGGCTGCGTATTTGTGCGTTTCACTGCTTGTTTTGGCGCATATAGGCGCTGTGCCGAGGCGGGTGGGCCATTAGTATCTCGGCCTATTGTTGAGTGTTGAGGTGTTTATGCAGTTTTCTGAATTGGTCGACGCCGTACGTAAAAATCCTCTGGACGTGACGATCACTGAAGATTGGGGTCAAGGGCGGGCCAGTTTTGGTGGGCTGATGGTGGCGTTGCAGTACGAAGCCATGCGCGCTCAAGTGGCCAGCGAACGGGCATTGCGCTCATTGGCGGTGACGTTTGTCGGCCCGGCCGAGCCGGGTGTACCGGTAAGTTTTGAAGTCGAGGTGTTGCGCGAAGGCAAAGCGGTGAGCCAAGTGCTGGGCCGGGCGGTACAAAACGGTCAGGTCGTGACGCTGGTGCAAGGCAGCTTTGGTGGCGCACGCGAGTCTGCGGTGAAGGTCGACAGCTTGCCCGCCCCGGACATGAAAGCGCCACAAGACTGCCAGCTACTGCCCTATATCAAAGGCGTGACGCCAGAATTCATGCGGCATTTGTCCATGGGCTTTGCCGTGGGCGCCATCCCGTTTACCGGGCGTGGCACGCGAGAGATGGGCGGGTGGGTCCGTTTTGACGGCGAGATTGAAGAGCAACCGCTCACAGAAACTCACCTGCTGGCGTTGATCGACACCTGGCCTCCGGCCTTGTTGCCGCTGCTCAACAAGCCGACGGCGGGTAGCACACTGACCTGGACGGTGGAGTTTGTGCAGCCGCTGCCCAAGGCCAACACCCTCGATTGGTGCAAATACCTGGCTGTGATTGAGCATGCACGTGATGGCTACGGTCATGTGGCGGCCAATCTGTGGGCGCCCAACGGTGAGTTGATCGCAATCAGTCGCCAGACCGTAGCCATTTTTGGCTAATCAAAACGCCTTGCTGACTGAGGCATTCAGCACCTTGGCGTCGATTTGACGGCCACGGTGCTGGATGGCCAGGCCGGCAAACAGGGCAACCAGGCCAATCACCGCGCTTGAGGCGTTGTTGCTGAACACGCCTGTTGTCAGTAGCAGAAACGCCAGCGCCATCATCGGTACGGCCAGCAGGCTCAGCGCCTGATGGTGAATGCTGTGCGGGGCCTTGGGGGTTGAGCGCCATTGCCAGGCAGGAAAATCAGGATGACGTTTGCCCATGATTACTCTCCTTGGTTCAAGGGTTCAGTCTTTCTGAACCGGATGAGCCAAGAATAGGGACGAGTCAGGCGCTCGGCGAATCAAGTCTGGCTATTGGCTTCATAGTTTCAACTGACCAATGGCCCGATTCAGTTCGCCTGCCAGTGTCGCCAACTGATTGCTGGTGGTGGCCGAGTCGACTGTTTGTTGCACGGTGTTTTCAGTCACATCGCGAATGCTGACCACGGCCCGGTTCATTTCTTCGGCCACCTGGCTTTGTTGTTCGGCGGCGACGGCTATCTGCGTGTTGCTCTCCCGCATTTGTGCCACCGCATGGGTGATCTCGGCCAGGGCCGCGCCTGCTTCCTGGGCCTGCTGTACGCAATCATCGGCCTTGTATGAGCTTTCTTGCATAAAGTCCACGGCGTCGCGGGTACCGGCCTGCAAGGCTGAGACCATGCTGGTGATTTCGTCGGTGGACGTTTGCACGCGCTTGGCCAAGTGCCGCACTTCGTCGGCGACCACGGCAAAACCACGGCCCATTTCGCCAGCACGGGCGGCTTCAATGGCCGCATTCAGGGCCAGCAGGTTGGTTTGTTCGGCGATGCTGTGAATCACACTGACAACACCATTGATCTGCTGGCTGTCTTGCGCCAGTTGCTGAATCATTTCGGCAGTTTTCTGCACCCCGTCCGACAGGTTGGCGATGGAGGTTTGCACCCGACTGACCACTTGCTGTCCACTGCCCGCCAGATCGTCGGCTGTTTGCGACAGATCACGGGTGGCCCCCGCGTGTTGGGCGATGTGGTGGACCGTGGCGGTCATTTCATTGATCGCGGTGGCAGCCTGATCGGTCTCGCTTTGCTGGCCGAACATGCCGTGCTGCACCTCGTTCATGCTGCTGGCCAGGCGTGCGGCACCGGCGTCCAGTTGCGCGGCGGTGTCGGCTACGGTGTTGACCACTCGTTGGTAGCCCGCCTGCATGGCATTGAAAGCGCTGGCCATCTGCCCGACTTCGTCGGCGCACGCCAACGGCACGCGAGCTGACAGATCGCCGGTTTTCTCGACATGCAGCATCACGTCTTTGAGAGTGTTGAGTTGGCTGAGCAAAAAGCGGATCAACAGCTGAGATGCGCAGAGCATGGCCAGCATGAGTACCAAAACCGCCGCGGCATAGTTGGGCAAACGCTCTACGAACACTTGCGCCAGGCTGGGCGCGTAGGCCAGCACAGCCACCTTTTGCTCATTGGCGCGGGTCACGACCTCAGCCCCGGACAACGGGTTGTGCCCAAACAGGGGCATGTGATTGAGCGAGACCCAGCCGGTGGCATCGCTCAATTGCGGCAGCGGTTGCCCGTTGATTGACGGCACGCGGTTGGGCGCCAGTGGCAACAAATCTTGGGTTTCGGGCAGCGCCTGATTGGCCGGCCACACGCTGAGCAGGTGCGCCTGGGCTTTGGCATTGGCGTGCGCGGCTTGGCTGCGGGCCTGCTGTTCAAGCTGGACGGCATACAGCACCAGCAACAACGTGGTGACAAACGCCACCGCATTCACAGCCCAGAATTTGTATTTAAGCGAGATGTTACTAAGCCAGGCACCCATGGAAGGTCTTCTCTGATGTGGCGAAAACAATATTGGCAAGGTGCCATCATTGTGCCGCTACTTTATGAAGACAACGTTGATATGAGTCAAGCTATCGCGCGCTACCCGGAACTGGTTTTTGATCAAGATCAAAAAGATCGCGAGGCAAGCGCGCTCCTACCGTTTGAGGGTTATGCGTCTAGCACCGGCAACCCGAAGAACGCCCGGGCGCAGGCCGTGGTGTGTTCAGCCAGGTCGTGTTCAGACTCGGCACGGTGCAGGGCCACTTCGCGCAGCACTTCAGGCAGGTAGGCCGGTTCGTTTCGGCCATTCTTTGGCTTGGGGCGCAAGGTGCGCGGAAGCAAGTAAGGGGCATCGCTTTCCAGCATCAAGCGTCCCCGTGGGATGTCTCGCACCAGTGGATGCAGGTGGGTGCCGCGGCGCTCGTCACAAATCCAGCCCGTAATGCCGATGTGCAGGTCCAGGTCGAGGTAGCTGAACAAGGCCCGTTGCTCGCCGGTAAAACAGTGCACCACTGCCGCTGGCAGGTGGTCGCGGTACTGACGCAGGATTTCCAGCAGGCGCTGATTGGCGTCGCGCTCGTGCAGGAAGACCGGCAACTGCAACTCGACAGCCATCGCCAGGTGCTCTTCGAGCACTTTCTCTTGTTGCACGCGCGGCGAGAAGTCACGGTTGAAGTCCAGCCCGCATTCGCCCACAGCGCGCACGTTGGGCTCTTTGAGCAAGGCCCGCAAACGCTGGGCGCTGTCGCCATTCCAGTCGCTGGCCGAGTGCGGGTGGATACCGGCCGTGGCGAACAGCCGTTGGCCTTCTTCATCCCGTTCGCAGCACAGTTGCAAGGCCTGTTCACTGCCTTCAACGCTGGTGCCGGTGAGGACCAATTGCGCGACGCCAGCCGCGTAGGCGCGGTCCAGCACGGCTTGATGCTTACCGTCGAAAGAGGGGTTAGTCAGGTTGACGCCGATATCGATGAGTTGCATGGTTCTACCTCAGGCCACAGGCCGCGAAGCATATCAGAGCTGTAGATTTATAAGAAAAACCAAGAACTACAGACAGTTATGGTTGTCTTTGAATGCCGCAACAACGCAATGCCTTTTTCATTTAAGGGTGCATTGGCTGTATTGCGCTCTGTTTCCAGCGCTGAAATCTCCCCAATGGGGTGACCGATTGTCGGGTAATCCGACGCGGCGCGGGACTGTATTCTTTCCGGAGAACGGATGACGAGACCTACGTTATTGATCGCGCTGTGCCTGTTGCTGTTGCCACTCCCGGCCATGGCGCGGCTGGCTGGGCCTTTGCAGGTTGGGCAGCCGAGCCAGGTCCGCGATCTGGCGCAGATTCGCAGCAGCCAGGTGCTGCGCGTGCTGGTGAATCAAAGTCGCAACAGCTCAGGTGAAGTGCAGGGCCAGGACATTGGCGAGGAATACCACCGCCTGCGTGCGTTCGAGCAATACCTCAATGCCAGCGCCCGTGATGGGCATGAAATCACGCTCAAGATCATTCCCAAGGCCAAGGACCAGCTGCTCGGCGCGTTGATGCGCGGAGAAGGCGATTTGATGGCGCCGGGTGAGTTGCTGGACGTCAAGCCCAGCCATGCCGTCAGCCCGAGTGATCCGGTGGTCGACCGGGTGCCGTTGCTGTTAGTGGGCGTCAAGGGCGAGCGCCGTTTCACCCGCTTCGAGCAGTTATCCGGGCGCACGGTGGCCTTGACCACCGGCAGTGCTGCCGGTGAGTCGATCAACCTGATCAACCAGAAGCTCGCGCTGCGCAAATTGCCCCCGGTCAAGGTGGAATGGGTTGATCCGAGCCTGGCGGTGGAAGACGTACTGGAAATGGTCCAGGCCGGGATCTTCCATCTGACAATCGTGGAAAAACCGATTGCCGAGCGTTGGGCCACGCTGATGCCCAAGTTGCGTTTTGATCATCAGGTGCTGATCAGCGAACCGGCCGCGATGCGCTGGTTTGTGCGCCGTGATGCGGCGATGTTGCACGCCAGCATTGATAAGTTTTTGGCCAGTTACAAGGCGCCGTCCAATCAGGACGTGGCCTTCCAGCGAGTGTATCGAGGCTTGTACCGTGTGCATTACCCATTGGCCAAGGCAGACCGGCAGAAGCTGGAAAAACTGCGGCCCGTCCTGCAGAAGCATGCACGGCAACAGGGTATGGATTGGCTGAACCTTGCCGCGCTGGCGTTCAAGGAATCTGCCCTGGACCCTGGTGCCCGAGGCTCGGGTGGAGCCACAGGCCTGCTGCAAATTACTCCCTCGGCTGCGCAACGGGTTGGCGTCAATGACATCAGGAATGTCGATAACAACGTCCAGGCTGGTGCCAAGTACCTGTCGATGATCCGTCGCAAGTTTTTC
Organism: Pseudomonas sp. 7P_10.2_Bac1; assembly: GCF_025465935.1. Lineage (GTDB taxonomy): Bacteria > Pseudomonadota > Gammaproteobacteria > Pseudomonadales > Pseudomonadaceae > Aquipseudomonas. The sequence goes on from NZ_JANLNV010000092.1 coordinate 19,543, forward strand.
TCCAGCCCCAAACTCAACGAGCGTGAGCGCATGGCTTTTGTGCTGGCGGCTTACAACATGGGGCCTGAGCGGGTGCAGGCCATGCGGGCGGAAGCCAAGCGTCGTGGTTTGAATCCCAACCAGTGGTTCTTTCAGGTGGAACGTATTGCCATGGAGCAGGTAGGTATGAATGCCGTCAGCTATGTTAATAGTGTGAACAAATACTATCTGGCCTTCGACCGTGAGCGAGACTCATTAGAGCCGACAGCACGCCGGGTAGTCTCACGGAAATAATCGAATAATTCGATTCTAATGCTGGGTTTATTCGACTTTTAACATGATAAAAACTGATTAGTATGGCGTCCATTCCCCACCTGATTTGAAGGAACGCACCATGAGCAAACTGATCCAGACTGTTCTCGGAACCCGCGCCGGCTTTGGCTTGACTGTACTGCGGATTTTTATCGGCATCGTGTTTGCGGCCCACGGTTCGCAAAAGCTCTTTGGCTGGTTCGGTGGGGGTGGCCTTGCGGGCACCGCGCAATGGATGGAAAGCATCGGTCTGGCCCCGGGTACCTTGATGGCGTTGCTGTCTGGCGGTACAGAGTTCTTTGGCGGCCTGGCCTTGATTATCGGTTTGCTGGCGCGTCCTGCGGCCCTGGGGTTGTCGTTTACCCTGCTGGTGGCGATCTTCTCGGTGCACATTCATAACGGGCTGTTTATGGCCAACAACGGTTATGAGTTTGCCTTGGCCTTGCTCGGCGGCACCCTAGCGGTGTTGATTGAAGGGGCGGGCAGGCTCTCGCTTGATCGGGCCATTGCTGATTAACCCCCTGCGTTTCGCTGGCCCATAAAAAATCCGCAGGCCTTACAGCAGGCCTGCGGATTTTTTGGGCGTATCAGGTTCTGTTCCCGTTTCGTCGCGGCTGCAATAAACGAGAACAGAGACTAAAGCGCTGACTTAGAACATCAGCGCGTTGGTCAGATCGCCCATGGGGGCTTGCCCGCGGGCTTTCATTGCCTCGTCTCGGTGTTTGAGGCCGTCGAGGGTTTCCAACTGATGCACACGGGTGATCAGGCGCAGGATCGAGGCCGTGTCATACACCGTGTGGTCGACCGTACCTTTTCGGGCAAACGGTGACACCACCAGTGCCGGGATACGGGTGCCCGGGCCCCAGCGGTCGCCTTTGGGCGGCGCGACGTGGTCCCACCAGCCGCCGTTTTCGTCCACAGTCAGTACAACCACCATGTTTTCCCACTGGGGGCTGTTGCGCAGCACTTTGAGTACGCGGTCCAGATGACGATCGCCAGACGCCACATCGGCATAACCGGCGTGCAGGTTCAGGTTGCCCTGAGGCTTGTAGAACGACACGGCAGGCAGCTTGCCAGCTTCGGCATCGGCCAGGAACCGGTTGGTGCTGCTTTCGTCGCCCAGGCCGCCGTCACGCAGACGCTTGCTGCGCTCGGCAGGGTTTTCCGGGCCTTGCTGGGTAAAGTAGTTGAACGGCTGGTGGTGGTACTGGAAGTTCGGGATCTTGGGGATGCCATCCGAGTCTTTGTATTGATCGAGGGTGGCCTGCCAAGCGCCGGCGTACCAGGCCCAGTTGACATTCTTTTTGCTCAGCTTGTCGCCGATGTGCTCATGGCTTTGCGGCACCAGCACGCTGGGCATGTCGGGCTTGGAGTAGTCCGGGCGCTCCGGGTCACGAATCCAGGTTGGCCAGTAGGGTGGGGCCATGGTGTTGACGGCATACCCGTCGGGGGTAATAGCGCTTGGGCCAAACTGCGGGGCGCCAGTCATGGCACTTTCTGGCGAGTGATCCAGTGGCTTGAGACGTGTGCCTGCCGGATCGTCGCCCTGCAGGGTGGCGATCTGGGCCTTGGCCACCGAGTTGGCCGCGTCCGGGTAGACCGGCACGGCTGCGCTGATCAGGTACTGGTGGTTGAGGAACGAACCGCCAAAGCAGCCCTGAAAGAAGTTGTCACACAGTACAAATTCGCGGGCCACATCCCACAGGCGCAAGGAATATTGAGACTGAGCGTAATGACCCATCGGCAAGCCGCCTGAGTCTCCCCACGCGACAAACTGATCGTTCTTGCCACCGTTGATCTGCATCTGGTTCTGATAAAACACATGCCAGAGGTCGCGGGTGACCAGGTTCAGCGGCAGGTCTTCCTGATTCGGACCTTTCAGGGCGAACGGTGCGTTGGGCAGGTTTTCCTGGAACTGCACACCCTGCGTGTACGTAACGCCGTCAACGGTTTGCGGGCCCACTTGCAGCACTCCGCCCCAGGCCGGTGGCAGGGTCTTGAGCAGGCTGCCATCGCGGTCGCGCTGTTGATAGTCGGCAGGCTTGAGGGCAGAAAGAGGTTTTTCAACGCCAGGGAAGTTGGCGAACAAGTTGTTGAAGCTGCGGTTTTCGGCGTAGATCACCACGATGGTTTTCACCTTTTCGTGGAGCTTCTTGTCCAGCTCGGTCGGGCTCAGCGTCTGTTCATGGGCGTGAGTCTCGCTGCCGTGCTGATTGTTTGCATACACGTTCAAGGTCGCCGCACCTACACCCAGCGCGGCTGCACCGGCGAGGAAGCGACGGCGGCTGGCATCGGCAGGGAGTTGGGTGTCCTTGTCTTTTTCGTCGCTCATTAAGGGGATCCTGTTAACTGTTACAAAACATTTTCGGCGGCAGCGTAACAAGGGATTATGACGGAGGGGTTTCAATTGATCGAATTCAATCAGGAGCAGCCGCATTCTTCATCTATGCGTGCTCGAATTCGTGGGGGCGTCTGGTGCGGGCTTTTCGTGGCATATGATTCTTGACAGTTCTAACCGGCTTTATCTAGGATGTTTATTGCGCCGATTTAAACAGCTACTTGCGGGGCGCCGGGGTGTCAAAAGACACTCGAAATACCGCTAAAGCGCTGGTTCGGTGTTGCCTCTCACCTGCCACGCAGAACCTTGAGGCGGAGAACCGATGTATGAGTCACCCACGTCCTGTAGTTCGTCTAGCGCCGATCACGGCCAATCAGACTTCTCGCAATCCAAAAATCCTTCTGGGCGGTAAACATCAGCCGACGCTATTGCGTTATCTGGACGGCTGGCCGCGCCGCAAAGGCCAGGCGTCGGCGTTTTTGATCCAGTTTGTCGATGAAGGAGACGAGCTGACGCGTTTTGCCGCAGATAGCTTTGACTTGGCGGTGATTCAATCGCCTGCAGTCGATAGCGCCGAGCAGGTCATACGCAACTTGATCCGCGTGTCGCGTCAGGGCTTGATTACCTTTCGTTGATCCGTGTGCGCCGAATCAGGTCAAGTGATTCGGCGCGGCTGCTGGCGGTTGCCCGGTGAGCAGGTTAAAGGTCTAATTGTTGCGCTCTTATTTGATTGGCATGTTTGCAGTTTCTGACCACCTGGCTGCGTGTTGACCAGTCTGTATTGATAATGAAAAAGTTCTGGATGTAACTGTCCTTGTTTATGGATTCGAACCAGAGATCGATCTTGTCGCTAAAGTCGTCCGGGACGAAAAATGGCCAGACATACTTGGCGCACTGAATGGAGACCAACTTATAACGAGGTTTATATTTGCCGATGGTGCTATCCATAAAGACTTTTAGTTTTTGAGTGGTGTTGTCGTTGTCTCCGCTCCAGTAGTGATCGACGCCGCGCCAGAAAGTTGGATTATTCGTGCCATGGTTATAAGCGATCACCACATTTTGCCCAGGGTACTGACCCCAGATTTCACCCACGGTGAGTGTTGCAAGTCGATGGGGAATCATTCGCGATTGCAGGGTATTGGCAATCAGTGCCTCTAATTCCTCGTGGGCTTGGGCTGTGAAGTCTCTGAACTCATGAAAGTCGAGCACAATGATTTCTTGTTGTGCCTGCGGGTCTTTAAAAAAATCCAGCAGCATCGCCAGAATGTCATTGGCCACGGTACGACCTGATGATGTGCGATGAAACAGTTGAAAACGTTCAGGTTGCCCCGGGGCGTACTTACTGTAAAACGCCACTCTCAAGTCCAATACGCGGATGCCATGTAGCACCTGTTTCCTTGGGGAGACATCCTGTGTGATTTCTTGAGGGAGTTGAAAGTTGGGGGCTTCTTTGTCACTTCCTGAATCATGACTTCCGGGCAAGATGAGTTGGCCGATCAGCAGGTTCTTCAGTTGTTTTGTTTGGCCCATCCAATAACTATGTTCTATAAAACTCATGGTCTTTCACTCCTTGAATGACCGTTGGGTTATTAACCTGAGCTTAATTTAAAAGAGTGTTTGTGCACGTGTTCTACATGAAAAGAGACACTTCCAGTGGCGTGGAACATCAAGGGTATTCAATAGCCACTATCAGCACCCACTGTTCCCCGGTGGGCGTTTGCACTTGCACTTCAGCATCCAGCGCCTTGCCGATCAGTGCGCGCGCCAGTGGTGAGTCGATGCTGATCAGGCCTTGCTTGAGGTCCAGTTCATCAGGCCCGACGATGCGGTAGCGCGACTGTTTGCCGTCTTCATCTTCAATCGTGACCCAGGCGCCGAAATACACTTTGTTTGGATCGCTGGGCTTATCGCCCACCACTTTCAGGCTTTCCAGGCGCTTGGTGAGAAAACGTACGCGGCTGTCGATCTCGCGCAGCATCTTTTTACCGTAGGTGTACTCGGCATTTTCCGAACGATCACCCTGGGCCGCCGCCTCGCTGACCGATTGCGTGACCTGTGGTCTGCGCACATGCCACAGATCATGCAGTTCGGCGCGCATCCGCGCTTCACCTTCGGGGGTGATCAGCGCGGTGCCAGCAGGGCGGGGAGGGCGATAGCGGCTCATGTTCAATCCGTTGGCAGAGAAGGGCGCGAGTCTATCAGCCCTCGCGCAGCACTGTCAGTGGGCTGGCATTGAGTGCGCGGCGGGTACCCATTACCCCCGCACCCCCGACCATCACGGCGCCCACGATGGGTAGCAGCAACAACCATGGGTGCGGATGCCAGGGCAGGTCAAAGGCAAAGCGGTACAGCACTAGGCTCACCAGTTCTGCGCCCAGGGCCGCCAGCAGGCCGCTGGTGGCACCCAGCAGGCCGAACTCGATGCGTCGGGCCTTGATCAACAGTTGCCGCTCTGCCCCCAATGCCCGCAACAAGGCGCCTTGGCGAATGCGTTCGTCGAGGGTGGATTGCAGGCCGGAAAACAGCACGGTCATGCCCGCCGCGAGCACGAACAACAGCACGTACTCAATGGCTATGGTGACTTGGGCCAGAATGCTGCGCAGTTGTTCGAGCAATGCGTCAATCGGCAGGATGGTTACTGCCGGGAAGCTGCGCGACAACTCGATGATTTGCTGATCATGCCCCGAAGCCAGGTAAAAACTGGTCAGGTAGGTGGTCGGCAAGTCCTTCAAGGTGCCCGGTTGGAAGATCATGAAGAAGTTGGGCTGGAAATTGTCCCAGTTGATGCTGCGCAAACTGGTGACCTGAGCCTCGCGATTGACCCCGGCAACCGTAAAGACCAGATGATCGCCCAGCTTGAGCTTCAGGCTCTCGGCCACTTTGGCTTCGACTGAAACCCCAGGCACGCCATCAGCAGGTTGCCCCGACCACCATTGGCCTTCGGTCACTTCGTTGCCTTCGGGCAGGTTGGCAGCCCAGGTCAGGCTCAGGTCGCGCTGTACGGCTTTGTCGCCGCTGGAGTCCTTGGTGACGATTTCCTGTACCGGTTCGCCATTGATGCTGATCAGGCGTCCTGGCACCACCGGGTAGATCGGCGCGGATTCGGCCTGGAGTTCGTGCAGGCGGGCGCCAAAGGCGTCTTTGTCGGCGGGCAATATGTTCAGCGCAAAGTAATTGGGTGCGTCCTTGGGCAATTGGCTTTGCCAGGTGTCGAGCAGTTCGCCGCGCAACAGTGCGATCAGCGCCATCGACAGCAGGATCAAACCGAAGGCCAGTGCCTGACCTGCCGCGGCCAGAGGTTGGCGCAGCAATTGCCCCAAGCCCAGGCGCCAAGGCAGGGAGGCTCCTGCCAGCCCGCGACGCAGGCCCTTAAGGCCCAGTAGCAACAGGCTGCCAAGTATCAGAGCGGCAATCACGCCGCCCCCGAGCAGGGCAAAGGTCAGCACCAGGTCAAGGCTCATACGCCACATGATCAGGCCTAGCGCGAGCAAGGCGGCGCCGTATACCGTCCAGGTGCTGGCCGGGATCGGCAGAATGTCGCGGCGCAGAACGCGCAAGGGTGGTACCCGGCCCAATGCTGCCAGCGGCGGCAGGGCGAAACCGGCCAGCGCGACCAGTCCGGTGCCCATGCCGGCAAGTGCCGGTATGACGCCACCGGGCGGTACGTCAGTAGGGAGCAAGTCGTGCAGCAGAGCGAATAATCCCAGTTGTGCCAGCCAACCGAGCAGGGCGCCCGTGACACTGGCCAGCACGCCGAGCATCGCCAATTGCAGGCTGAACAGCCACAGTGTCTCGCGGCGTGACAAACCCAGGCAGCGCAGCAAAGCGCTAGCATCAAAGCGGCGATTGGCAAAGCGGGTAGCAGACAGTGCAACCGCTACCCCGGCGAGCAAGACCGCCACCAGGCTGGCCATGTTCAGATAGCGTTCGGCCTTGCCGAGCGCGCCGCCGATCTGCTGGTTGCCATCACGGCCGTCCAGCAAGCGCTGGTTGGCTTCGAGGCCTGGCTGGATCACATCGCGATAGGATTCAAGCGCCGGTGCATCGCCGCGCCACAGTTCGCGAAAGCTCACCCGGCTGCCGGGTTGTACGATTCCGGTCGCCTGCAAGTCGTCCAGATTGATCAGTACGCGTGGGGTCAGGCTGTAAAAGTTACCGGCTCGGTCGGGCTCGTAGGTCAGAACACGGGTGATCTTGACGGTTTTGGAGCCGACATCGATGTCATCACCGATCTTCAGATCCAACGCTGTCAACAGTCGCGGTTCAACCCAGGCTTGCCCGGGCTCAGGCCCGCCGCCGGGTTGTTCTTCGCCATAGGGTTGCGCGGCGCTTTTGAGTTGGCCGCGCAAGGGGTAGGCTTCATCGGCAGCCTTGATGCTGGACAGCTGGATGCCGTTGTCAGTGGCGATCACGCTGGAGAACTCGACGATCTGTGCGTGTTTGAGTCCCAGTTCGTTGCCGACTCTGATCTGTTCCTCGCGTGCCGGTGAGCTGCCTTCGAGCACCAGATCGGCCCCCAGGAACTCGGTGGCGCGCAGCACCATGGCGCCGTTGAGGCGGGCGCCGAAGTAGCCGATGGCGGTGCTGGCGGCCACCGCCACCAGTACGGCAAAAAACAGCACGCGCAATTCACCGGCGCGCGCATCTCGCAGGAGTTGGCGCAGGGCGAGACTGAGAAGACGTAGCAGCGGCAGACGTGCCATCAAGGCTCCAGAGGGCCGACCAGGTGGCCAGCGTCAAGACGGATCAAGCGTCGGCAGCGATGGGCCAGACGTTCGTCATGGGTCACCAGTACCAGTGTGGTGCCCTGTTCTTTGTTGAGCTCAAAAAGCAGCTCAGTGATGCGCTCCCCCGTGTGGCTGTCGAGGTTGCCGGTAGGTTCGTCGGCAAACAGCACGTCAGGGTTGGCTGCGAATGCCCGCGCGATGGCAACGCGCTGCTGCTCGCCGCCTGACAATTGGCGGGGGGAATGGCTCAGGCGCTGGCCCAGGCCAACGCGCTCCAGCAGATGCCGCGCCTGTTCGCGGGCGTCTTTGCGGCCATCGAGCTCCAGCGGCAACATGACGTTTTCCAGGGCGTTGAGGCTGTCTAGCAACTGGAATGACTGGAACACGAAGCCCACGTGTTCGGCCCGCACCCGGGCGCGCTGATCTTCATCCAGCGTGCTCAGCGCATGGCCGGCCAATATGACTTCGCCCTGACTGGGCAGGTCCAGGCCCGCGAGCAGGCCCAGGAGGGTGGATTTGCCCGAGCCTGATGCGCCGATGATGGCCAGGCTGTCACCTTTGCGCAGTTCCAGGCTCAGGGGGTGCAGGATGGTTAACTCGCCTTCCGCGCTGAGAACCACTTTGCTAAGGTTCTGCGCGGTGAGAATACTTTCGCCCATGGAGAATCCAATGCGTACGTGGTTTTTAAGTGCTGCTCTTGCTCTGATGTGTATAGCGCAGAATGCAGCTGCGGGAACAATCTTGATCGTTGGCGATAGTATCAGCGCGGCTTTGGGGCTGGATACCCGTCTGGGATGGGCTTCTCTGCTGCAACAGCGGTTGAAGGAGCAGGGCTATGACGACCAGGTGGTCAATGCCTCGATCAGTGGTGACACCAGTGCAGGTGGGCTTGCGCGCCTGCCTGCGCTGCTTGCGGAGCATAAGCCACAAGTGGTGATCATTGAGCTGGGCGCCAACGACGGGCTGCGTGGACAGCCGCCTGCTCAATTGAAACAAAATCTTGCCGCGATGGTCGATGACTCACAAAAAGCAGGTGCCAAAGTACTGCTGTTGGGCATGTTGTTACCGCCCAATTATGGCCCGCGCTATACCCAGGCCTTTGCCAAGGTCTACAGCGATCTGGGCAGTGAGAAAAAGGTCGCGCTGGTGCCGTTTTTCATGGAGGGCGTGGGTGGGCATCCCGAGTTTATCCAGGCCGACGGACTGCATCCCAAGGCCAATGCGCAGGGGCGTTTACTGGATAATGTGTGGCCAACCCTAAAACCGCTGCTTTGATGCTTTTCTAGCGGCATGGTTTCGGCTAATGTGGCGCCCCCCCGATTTGGAGCCCCTGATGTCGCGTCCTGCCTGGTCTTTATATGCTTATCAACTGATCGAGCCCGATGAACAGCTCGATCTGTTCGCCTGCCAGGAGGTACGGGTGCATTTGGTGACGCGCCAGTTGGAGCTGGGCGGCACGATTGATCGCACGCTGTGCGGTTCTTTGCTGCCGGCGCAGCCGCGTTGGTCGGATGTCACGCGCAAGGTGTTTCAGGATCATCGGCTGTGCCCGCTGTGTCGGGCGATCATCGAGTCTCAGCGCCGTGGCACTGAGCCGATCTGGCCTGAGTTACGCTTTGAATTATGATTCAACCTGTCTGAAACCTTAAGACTCAATACGACGCCTCCCGGCTTCTCGGGGTGGCGTGTACACTCTCTTTTTTGTCCCATGTTGATTGCGAAGGATCTTCCGGATGTTCTCGCGCTTACCTGCTGTCACCCGTTATCTGTCAGTTGCCGCACTGTGTGTTGCGGGTCCCGTTCATGCGCTTGAATTTCCGCTGCCGCCGCCAGGTGAAGACGTTGTCGGGCAGGTGCAGGTGATCAAGGGCAAGTACGAAGACTCCTTCTCGGATCTTGGTAACCAGTACGAACTCGGCTATTCGGAAATGATTGCCGCCAACCCGGGCGTCGATGCCTGGTTGCCGGTCAAGAAGAACCTGGATGGCTCGATCGTCGACACCGACATCGTATTGCCTACCCAGTTCATCCTGCCCCCGGGCAAGCGTGAAGGCATCGTGATCAACCTTGCCGAGTATCGTTTGTATTATTTCCCAAAGGATCAGAACAAGGTCTACACCTTTCCGCTGGGGATCGGTCGTGAAGGCTGGGGCTCGCCTTTGGGGCTGACCAAAGTCACCGCCAAAACGCCAAACCCGACCTGGACGCCGCCAGCCTCGATCAAGGCCGAGCATGCCGCCAATGGTGACCCGCTGCCTAACGTGGTGCCAGCCGGCCCTGATAACCCGCTGGGGCCGTTCAAGTTCACGCTCGGCATGCCGGGTTACCTGATTCATGGTTCGAACGCGAAGTTTGGTATCGGCACCGGCACCAGCCATGGCTGTTTCCGCATGCTGAACAAGAACGTACTTGAGATGGCCAACATGGTGCCGGTGGGCACGCCTGTTCGCATCATCAACGAGCCGTACAAGATTGGCGTGAGTGGCGGCAAGGTCTTCCTTGAAGTGCACGAACCATTGAATGTCAAAGATGGCTCTTTGATAGCTAAAGGCGATAAGTCGCACTTGACCCAAGAAGACCTGCAGAACAAGTACGCAGGGTTCATCAACTTCTTGTTGAACCATAAAGACCTGGAAAACCTCATCCAGATCGACAAGGACAAGGCATTCCCTGTGGTCGGTGCCGAGACCGGCATACCTGAAGAAATCGGCGTGGCCAATACCGCCGTTCAACAGGGGCAGTCACTGGACTACGTTCAGTAAGCGTTCAGGCATTAAAACAGCCGCCACGGTTAACGCCCTGGCGGTTTTTTATTGCCCGCTTAGTTGGCGATCGGGCATAAAAAAAGCCGACCCATGAAATGGGTCGGCTTCGATAATAATCCCGAAGGACTATTACTTGCGGCTAGCTTTTTCAAGCATGCGCAGAGCACGTTCGTTAGCTTCATCAGCAGTCTGTTGTGCTTTTTGAGCAGCAGCCAGAGCTTCGTCAGCTTTACGGTAGGCTTCGTCAGCACGAGCCTGGGAACGAGCTGCTGCGTCTTCAGTTGCAGTCAGACGGGCTTCAGTTTCTTTAGATACGCTGCTGCAACCGGTAGCCAGAACTGCGGCCAATGCCAGAGCAGAGAATTTCAGAACGTTGTTCATCGTGTTCCCCTTCAAGGACTTTCTAATTAAAGCTGCTCCTTCGACATGAGGAAACAGCCGGCGTACATACTACCCATTACTTGTAGTAAGTAAACTGACCTAGCGCAAGAACCAAAAAAAATAATTGGCAAGAAATGCCATTGGGCTAGATTTAACAGATTGTGTCCGAAAAATGGCCCGTCTTTGGTGGACTTGAGCAAGCGGCGAGCAAATATAAAGACAGTCCAAAGTGACTTCAAGAGGGCGTCTGCGTCTTAAATGCAACCTCGTGAAAACGTGTTGGGTGTGATCCGTCTGTCTCTGCGTGCGAGCACACACTGAGCATCAATTGCGAGAGCGACTATTCTAAATTTTGCCTGTCGGCGCGCCTGCTGGTGTCGATGTGTCTGTTTCTGAGGGTACCCCCGTATGCCGTTGTGCGGCACCCTTCTGGGGAATCCTCGGGTTCCCTCGGCACACAAACATGAGTAAGGTAGAGGTCACAGTCCAAGACCCGCGAGGAGTAATGATGAGCGAGGCGCTGTCCATCCACCATGACCAGGCAGGTCACCAGTTTGAGACCACTGTCGACGGTCACCGTGCCTACCTGACCTACATGGATTTGGGTAAGCAGACTCTGGATATTTACCGCACATTCGTGCCCAACGCCCTGCGCGGGCGAGGCATTGCGGCCGCATTGACCGAGCGGGCGCTCGATTATGCCGAGAAAATGGGCTACGAGGTGATTCCCTCGTGCTCCTACGTTGAGCGCTACATGGAGCGTCACAAGCGCGCCCAGGCCAAGACCTGAAGCTGCACTCATAAAAAACGCCGGGCTAGCCCGGCGTTTTTGTGTGCGCTGAACAATCAGCCGCGCGCGCGTTTGGGCAGTACGTCCTTGAGCTTGGCATGCATGCTGCGCAAGGTACTTTCAGTGCTGGCCCAATCAATGCAGGCATCAGTGATCGAAACACCGTACTTCAAGTCTTCGAGATTTTTCGGGATCGCCTGGCATCCCCAGTTCAGATGGCTTTCAACCATCAGGCCGATAATCGACTGGTTGCCCTCAAGGATCTGGTTGGCCACGTTCTCCATCACCAGCGGTTGCAGCGCCGGGTCTTTGTTGGAGTTGGCATGGCTGCAGTCGACCATGATGTTCGGGGTGATTTTTGCCTTGGCCAGGGCTTGCTCACAGAGGGCCACGCTGACCGAGTCATAGTTAGGTTTGCCGTTGCCGCCGCGCAATACCACGTGGCCATAGGCGTTACCCTTGGTGGTCACGATGGACACGCCGCCTTCCTGGTTGATGCCCAGGAAACGGTGCGGATTGGACACGGACTGCAAGGCGTTGATCGCAACGGTCAGGCCGCCATCGGTACCGTTTTTGAAGCCCACGGCTGAAGACAGGCCAGAGGCCATTTCGCGGTGAGTCTGCGATTCGGTGGTACGAGCACCAATGGCCGACCAACTGATGAGGTCTTGCAGGTACTGTGGGGAAATCGGATCAAGGGCTTCGGTGGCTGTTGGCAGGCCCATTTCGGCCAGGTCCAGCAGCAGTTTACGGCCGATGTGCAGGCCATCTTCGATCTTGAACGAGTCGTCCAGGTAAGGGTCGTTGATCAGGCCTTTCCAGCCCACGGTGGTCCGTGGTTTTTCAAAATAAACGCGCATGACCAGATACAGGGTGTCGCTGACTTCAGCCGCCAGCACCTTCAGACGCTCAGCGTACTCGTGAGCAGCCTTGAGGTCGTGGATCGAGCAGGGCCCGATGACAACGAACAGGCGATGGTCCTTGCCATCCAGAATATTGCGAATGACCTCGCGCCCTTTGTTCACGGTCTGCAACGCTGTATCGCTGAGAGGAATCTCGCGCTTGAGCTGTGCAGGGGTGATCAGGGTTTCGTTGGAGGCAACGTTAAGGTCGTCGATCGGTAAATCAGCCATCGTGTTACTCGTCAGGTCACGGGTGCCGGCCGCCAGCGATCCCCGTGCGGCGGAGCACAGCTTGATTGAGCGCATCGGGGAGCGGAACCTTAACGCGTTAACCGGTAATTCGACAATGGGCTGACAGCTGTTTAATCCAGCGCAGGTTGTGCCAGGGCCTTATCCAGGGTCTCTTGTGAAAATTCCACGGCGTGCAGGTTGACCCATTCGAGTGCCAGCGCATCCTTGTTTTCGAAGGTGAGGCTTTGTTGATGCCGCTGTCGGCAATAATGTTCAATTTGGCATACCTGTTCCCCCATGCGCGCACCAAATAGCGTCTGGTCGTCGGTAAAGGCTACGCCAACGCGATACCCGCCGGCATGCTTTTCACACCAGGCTATATAGCCGGGGTAGTGCGCGGTTTCACCCAGAGTAGGCATGTACATGTCGACCGCTGCACCGCGTCTCCAGCCTCTGTCAGTGTTGCATGCCACACCGCCAAGGCTGATAGAGTGCAGCTTCTGGCGCGAAAGGGCAGGGTGCTTGCGAAGGGTGATCTGAACAGGAACATCGTCTGGGTGAGGTAAAAAACGACCCATGTACGCACACTCCAAGTGCCAGCAATTTAGTGTTGTTTTGCTGAGTATAGTGATTGAAATGGAACTGACTGATTTTGATGCGGATCAGCACCTGCTGACGCAGCCCGGCACCACGCTGGTGGTGTTCACCAGCCCTGGATGTTCGAGTTGCCGCACCGCGCGCAAGATGTTGCCTGATATGCAGTTGCCCATCGACCAGTTGTGCTGGATTGATGCGGGTGACAACGGCGGACTGGTCGAGCGCTATGGGATCTTCCACCTTCCTGCGTTGTTTGTCGTGCGTGACGGTGCATTTTATGGCGAATTGAAGTCACGCCTGAGCGAAGGGGAGCTGGCGCATCATATCAGGATGGCTCTGCTGCTCGAGCCCGACGAGTTGCCGTAAGCTTCCAGAAATACACGCTGCCTGTACGGTATGAGCACGTTATCGCCTGGTCCATCGTAGTTGTCCGGGCGCTGCTAAGATGAGTTGATCTCGGCCACAACACCCTGTCAAGGAGGTCGCATGATTCGCTCGATACTGTACGCCACAGACCTCGGTATTTATGCACCGGTTGTGATGCAGCACGCCTTGGAACTGGCCCGAAGCTTCAAGGCTGATTTGTATGTGCTTCACGTCGTGGAGCCCATGGGGCTATTTGCCGAGTCGGTTTTGCAAAGTTATCTCGATGAACAAGCCTTGAATGAACTGCAACAGCAGGGCATGGACACCATGCTGTCCAATATTGAACAGCGTGTTTTCGACAGCCTTCGAGATGAACTGTCCGAAGGGGCCCAAGAACTTGACTTGATCCGTTCGGTCAAGGTGATTCAGGGCGAACCTGCCCAGGTGATTCTGGAGCAGTCGCGAAAGCTGGGTGTCGATCTGCTGATCCTTGGCAGTCACGGCCAGTCTATCGGGGCAAATACCCATTTGGGGCACAACGCAGCCCGCGTCGTAGAGCAGGCGCAGATGCCGGTGTACCTGGTGCCTTTGTTGCAACGTCGGCGTCGCACCGATGTGTGAGGGTGACGAACTGCTAAAAACGATAAAAAAGTTCTAGATTTATTCTTCTTACCTTCCATATAGTTATATATCGCCGCCGATACTCATGGCGCCTATTTGCTCTGAGGGATGCATATGAAGCTTCAACAACTGCGCTACATCTGGGAAGTGGCGCACCACGACCTCAACGTTTCAGCTACAGCTCAGAGTCTTTACACCTCGCAGCCGGGGATCAGTAAACAGATCCGCTTGTTGGAAGACGAGCTGGGCGTGGAAGTATTTGCGCGCAGTGGTAAACACTTGACCCGTGTCACCCCAGCGGGCGAGCGCATCATCACCACTGCCGGTGAGATTTTGCGTAAGGTCGAGAGCATCAAGCAGATCGCCCAGGAATTCTCCAACGAGAAGAAAGGCACGTTGTCGATTGCCACCACTCACACGCAGGCACGTTATGCCTTGCCACCGGTGATCAGCAACTTCATCAAGCAGTACCCGGATGTCGCCCTGCACATGCATCAGGGCTCACCGATGCAAATTGCTGAAATGGCCGCTGACGGCACTGTCGATTTTGCAATTGCCACCGAAGCGCTGGAACTGTTCGGCGACCTGGTGATGATGCCGTGCTATCGCTGGAACCGTTGCGTGGTGGTCCCTCAAGGTCACCCGCTGACCAAACTGCCGAAGCTGACCCTCGAAGCCCTGGCCGAATACCCGATTGTGACTTACGTCTTTGGCTTTACGGGCCGTTCAAAACTGGACGAAGCCTTCAGCCATCGTGGCCTGACCCCGAAAGTAGTCTTTACCGCGGCCGACGCTGACGTTATCAAGACCTATGTGCGTCTGGGCCTGGGCGTCGGTATCGTGGCCAAGATGGCCGTGGACACCAACCTCGACAAAGACCTCGTGGTCCTGGATGCCAGCGAATTGTTCGAGTCCAGTATCACCAAGATCGGCTTCCGTCGCGGGACCTTCCTGCGTGGTTTCATGTGCGACTTCATTGAAAAGTTTGCACCGCACCTGACCCGCGAAGTGATGGCCAAGGCGATTGCCTGCCACAACAAGCAAGAGCTTGAAGATCTCTTTGAAGGGGTTGAATTGCCTGTTCACTGAGTGAACTGACAGGCCCGAAGTGGCCTGTCGAATCCATGGCGGTAGTGGCGTGCGTGCCAATACCGCCCATGAATGCACCTATCCCACTAACGCACAGATTGCCATGAAGACCTTGAAACTCACGGTGTGACTTCACGCTGGGCCTGCCGCCCGGCCATACCCTGACAAGGATCCGTTCATGAGTAACCGCTCCCAGACTGCTTCAGTTCTGATTCCACCTTTAAGCCCGGCTTTCATCAGTGCCGATGATGCGGCCGTGTATGCCCATGAGTTAATCACGACCATCAAAAATGGCGTTGTCTATGGCGGTTTCATCCTCGCTCGGCAAAACCGCTATTACGCCACTTTGCCGAAGGCCGGGTCCGCATTGTCCTTCGACCCTGCCAATGTGCTGACCCTCTCCGACGACGGTCTGTTTCTGCCGATTGAGGGATACACCATCGAAGCGATGTATCACTCCAATACCTCTCTTTATCGAGTGCCTTGGCAGGTGCACGAGGAAAGCCAGTTGCAGGACAATTTTTTTTCGATTCAAGACCTGAACCTGGCCATTCGCTACAGACACAACTACCCGCGTTTCTATTTGTCCTGCCCGGACAAATGCGTGTTGAGTTACATCGCCAGCGGGTCGGCTCTTGAGCAGGCGCTGCTACCTCTGCTCTCGCGCACGCGGCCGCAATACCCCGGAACGTTTGAAAGAGCCTATGACGTGGGCTCGTTGATGCCCTCACACTTGATCGGCCTGATCTGCCTGGCGGGGACACTCAGCATCGTGTTGCCGGGTGCGCGCTGGGCTCGTCGAACCCGTTTGGGGGCCAACTGGAAGATCGATCAGCAGAACGGTCGTACGTCAGTCGACATGCCTCCATTGTGTGAAAGCGTGTTCAGCGATGTGCTTGACGCGGTAAAGGCTGTTCAGCGGCACCTGCGGTTGCGCAAGCATGTGCAGTTTGCGGGTTATGTCCTCAAACATGCCGACACACAAGATTACGTGTGCACCCGACCATTGGAGACGCCGTACTTTGAGTTTGACCGCGATGTGCTCTTCCCCAAGGACTCCAGCGGAGTTCCAGTACTGCCTGAGGGATACAGCATTGTCGGAGTCTACTTGTCGGGTGAAGAACCGGATGTACTTTTGCATGAAAGTACCAATGAGTTGTTTGGAGATTTTTTCTCGCCACGTGCACTGCTAACCAGTTTGTTGCTGGTGCGTGCGACGCCGGGATGCGAGGTGTTTTTCTGCGCACGCGAGGGTGGGTTGCTGCGTTATCAGGTTGAAGCCTCAGAGGCGGAAGCACAGTTACTGGCGCGACTGAATCGGGTGCACAACACCTTGGCTGACATAGAAGCAAACCTATTCCCTTACGACAGCAGCACCGTGGCCTACGTCCACTGCGTCGCTCAGGCAGGCAAGCTGGATGTGATCATCGCCGATGAGGTCTGGGCGCAGGTTGGACGCGTCGGCCCGGATTGGGCGCCCTTCGTCGTGTCCGGTGGGCAAGCAGTGGCCAATACTCCGGGCAAGAAAAAGCGATTTGCCTATGCAGGACTGCCAAGCAGTGAATGATTTGCCCAAGGTTTGCTGGCAGATATCTGGCGGGCAAATGACTACGGGATACCTCCCCCTTTGCAGGGCATAGGCCTCAACACTTTTTTATGGGTGAAGAATGGCTCGTAGGGGCTGGAGAGCCGCCAGGGCTGCGATCTTATAAATCCAGAAGATCGCAGCCTGCGGGCGCGCCGGCGAGAGACAACGTCACGCGTTGTTACTGTTCGGCGTTGCGAGTGTGACGGTATTGGCTGACCGAGTCATATACGGCTTTACGCAGGCGATTGATGCCGCCGATTGGTCGATGCTCTTCGATCCCATGCCAAGGGCTGAACGACAGGTTGTCGCACGCCAGATTCTGGCTCGGGGTATCAAAGTCTTGTGGCGCTACGGTAATGCGCGCCACGGTCTCAAACGGTGCGTCAGATTCTTTCCACTCAATGCTGGTGTCCTCAATCGGCATGTAGTGATTGGCGTTCTGGCGTTGAACCTGCAACACAAAGCACGCGGGCGTGCGGTCGGTGGTGAGCTGCTGCGTCAAGGCGCTGCGCAAGAAGTTCGGCAGGTCCTGATTTTGTTTGGGCAAGGTGTATGCCGGGCAATTATGCGCATCGGGTTCCACTCGAAACTTGGCATTGGCCAGACCGAACTTGTACGGCGAAACCGAGTAGTAGGTGGTCTGTGTCGGGCTGGCGGGCGCGGGAGCCAAGGTGGCCAGCGCGATAAACAAATGCCGTACCTGCCAAGTGCGCGGGTCCCAGGACGGGAAAAACGCCAGCACTTTTTTACCGTCGGCCTGGGCCGCGATGTTTTGCCGATATTCCGCGACATCGCTGACGAAAAAGTTGGGATGGTTGAACATCACGAAGTCTTGCTCGGCGCGCCCTTGCTGGCTGGCCATCAGTTGCGTCCCCGGTACGTCCTGCAATTTGATCGCCATGCCGCGCGCGTCGCGGATGCTGTCAAATTGCGGGTAAGCGTTGCCGTTGGACAGGCGCATTACCGCCTGCCAGGTTTTGCCGGGTGTCGCGAATACGCCCTGACGCAAGGCCGGGTCGAGGTCATCCAGCACCTTGACTTCGGCTTTGACACAGCCATGCGCTTTGGCATGGGCATCACGCAGGTAGCGCGTGTTGTCACGATGCTGATCGACGATTTTGATCGCCGTCTGGATCGTGTCTTGCGTCATCGCGGCTTCATCGGCCGGGATCTGTTCCTGGGCGGATACCGGGCCGCGATATTTCCAGGCATACCAGCCGGTTGTCAGCGCCCAGCCCAACAGCCCCAGCACGATCAGGGCGAGCAGTAGCTTGCCCAGCCAGGTGCCGAGTCGAAGCCATAAAGTGATCAGCATGCAAACATCCTTTTAATCGTTATGGGTTGGGCAACTGTTGTTCGAGCGGGCCGCCAAGCACTTTCAGGTACTCGATCAAGGCCCAGCGCTCTTCGGTTTGCAGCAGGCGACCAATCACGCCATTGCCAAGAGGCCCGGCGCGGAACTCGTGACCGCTGTTGTGGTTGCCGCTGATGCGCGTGTCCAGCACAAAGCCACCGTCAAAGGCCTGCGTGCTGTAGCCCAAGTGGCGCGGGTCATACTCAAAATTGCCACGATAGAAGGTCTGATCGCGTTCTGATTGCGGTGAAAGCAGTTGATACACCGTCGGCACAGAGCCGTTGTGCAAGTAGGGCGCAGTGGCCCAGATGCCGTCCAGCGGGCGTGCCTTGTAAGCGCGTAACTCCAGCACGCCAATCGGCAGGCCAAAACCGTTGAGCCGCACTTGCTCCTCAGTGCTGATTTGGTCGTCTTTATAGGCGCGCTTCTCGACAAAGGCAGTGACATACGCCAGCCCCTTGGCGACAGACATGTGCTTCAAGTCCAATGGCTCGTCAGACTTGGGGAGCAGGTTGACGTTCATGCTGGCCAACTCCACTGGGTCCCATTGCAGGGCGCTCAGGTCGTAGCGGTTATCAGCGATGTTCGTGGCTGTGTTGGGATCGGTGCCGATGACCTCAACTGGCAACATTTTGAGCTGCTTGACCCCGCGCCCATCTTGCTCAACCACAGGCGGCACGTGGCAGGCGGCACAGTTCTCGGCAAACAGCGCACGGCCCTTGGCGGCCAGCGGGCGGTCAATCTTGCCAAACAGATCTTCGGGCCATACCGGAGGCTTGAGTTTTTGCAGGGTTTCTTCGATCAGGTGCAAGTCATTGACCCGCACACTGGACGGGTAGCGGTCATCGCCTTGCAGCGGCTGGCCGTGGCTGTCGAAGAAGTTCAGGGTAGCGCCTACCCCCAGCGCCTCGCCGATGTTACGCGCCATGGGCTGCTGGGCCGAGCCGTTCCATTGCACCCAATCAAACGTCCACATGTCCCACAGATGCGGGTAGTCCACTGGCGCGTTGGCCACCCGATAGTTGTCGGGGGAGATCGCGTCGCCGAAGCTGGCGTTGGCAATACGGCCAAAGGCGTCGGTGCGGCCAGGCCCTTCCTGCGTGGGATAAAGGCCGCGATGGGTGTCGTTCCAGGCCACGGCCAAAAACGTGTCCAGCGTTGTCTTGAAGTCTTTGCGCAGTTGTTCGTGCCCGGTTTCATAGTTGTCGCCCAGGACCGTACGGGCAAAACGTTCAAACTTCCACGGGTTGTAGTAGGTCGCTGCCAGGCTGGCGACCAGCGCCTGGCCAAAGCTGCCGCCGCGCAGGGTCGGCACGCTGGAAGGCAGCACGTGTTGCGCCGGGCCGCCGTCAATGCGCAGAGCCTGGCCTTTGTAACGCAGTTCGCCGGTATGGCACGCCGCACACGTGATATCCAGGTACTCGACGTTATTGCCTGGGTTTTGATGACGGGTGAAACCTACTGGCAAGTTGCCCGGATTGGCAGCGCTGGGTTGCTGCTTGGGGTCCACCAAAAAGCCAAAACGTGCCATGTACTCGGGCGCGGCGAAGCGCTGTGTTGAAAAAGGCAGCTCCAGAGCTGTAAACCAGTCGTAATGCAACCCTTTAACTTGCGTGCCCTGGGGCGTGTAGTAATAAGTTTGCCGGTCAGCCTCGCTCCACTGGTCTTGATAGTGCACCTGCTGCGCCGGGGTGTAAGAGGGCAGTTTAGGGTTGGCGATGAAGTAAACAACAACACAGAGCCCTAGTGCCAAGGCTGCGACAAACCCTAGCACCACACGGTAAAACACTCGCAAAGTAACGCTCCTTGTAGGAATTTTTTCAGTCTTATGCCTGAGCGAAGGGCCAGCATCAAGTGGCTAGGTAAAGTGAGGTGCAGGTTTGCAAGCCTGCTTGATGTGTTAGCAAAAGTTGCGGTAATTATGAATTGTGTTTTAGACATGAACTTATCCGCGAATTGCCCCTCTCATGCCGGTAGCCATTGGTTGCGGCCGCCTGATAAGCTCGCGGCTTTATTCGATTGCCCATTTGGCGCATGAACAAGGAAATAGCATGAAACAGCATCGGTTGGCGGCAGCTGTGGCTCTGGTAAGCCTGGTACTGGCGGGTTGCGATTCGCAGACCAGCGTAGAGCTGAAAACCCCGGCGCAAAAAGCCTCTTACGGCATTGGCCTGAACATGGGCAAAAGCCTGGCTCAAGAAGGCATGGATGATCTGGATTCCAAAGCCGTAGCCTTGGGCATCGAAGACGCCGTTGGCAAGAAAGAGCAAAAGCTTAAGGATGACGAGCTGATTGAAGCCTTCGCCGCCCTGCAAAAGCGCTCTGAAGAGCGTCTGGCCAAAATGAGTGACGAAGCCTCTGCAGCCGGTAAAAAATTCCTCGAAGAAAACGCCAAGAAGCCTGGTGTTGTGACAACCGCTTCTGGCCTGCAATACGAAGTCATCAAGAAAGCCGATGGTCCTCAGCCTAAGCCAACAGACGTGGTGACTGTTCACTACGAAGGCAAGCTGATTGACGGCAAGGTATTCGACAGCTCGATCGAGCGCGGTAGCCCGATTGATCTGCCAGTGAGCGGCGTGATCCCGGGTTGGGTTGAAGGCCTGCAACTGATGCACGTTGGCGAGAAGTACAAGCTGTATATTCCAAGCGAGCTGGCTTACGGTGCACAGAGCCCGAGCCCGGCGATTCCGGCCAACTCGGTGCTGGTATTCGATCTGGAACTGCTAGGTATCAAAGACCCGGCCAAGCCAGAAGCAGACGCTGCCAAGTAAGCAGCTTTTGTGTTGATGCAACGCCCCGTCTCGACGGGGCGTTGTTGTTTTCGGGGGCCGAAGGCGCTTTTTAAACACGGACCCGACCAACGGTTGTTTATCCCATAATTTCTGCCGGCTAGTAGTTGCTGACTACCAAGTCAATGAATTTATGGGTTTTTTTATGTGTGTAAAAAATGCCCGATCTAAGCGCAGGCCTTATGGCACGTGGCTTTCAGAGGTGAAAATCAGCTCTGTTCACAAGGTTATCCACAATTTGTGTGGATAACATTTCCCGTATTCCGGTTTCACTCCCGTGCTGAAGATGAACACTGAAATGCAGATCAAAAACCCCAGAGACCTTGGCGGCTGATAGGATTATGCTTCTAGGGAAAATTCCGACTCGATATGTATATAAGTCTGACGGGGTTAGCAATGGATCTTCAAATCATCAAACGCAATGGAGAGCCCGAATACGCGGTTCTTTCGTGGGCGAGCTACCAGGCGCTACTCAAGGCTGCAGGCATCAATGATTCGGTAGCACCTTTGGCAACTGAGGCTGAACGACAGCCATCCGAGCCCGCGCACGCGTTGCCAGGGCTCGATCAGTTACGTGGCTTGCGCGAAGACAAAGGGTTGGCTCTGGAGGCGCTGGCGCGCACGGTAGGCATCAGCCCTTCATACCTTGGGATGATCGAAGCCGGTGAGCGTCTGCCGGATCTGGCCATTCGCCGTAGCTTGGCTTGGGAGCTGGGCGTTGCGGGCTGGAGGGAAGCCTCATGAACGTGCGCATCAGTCGTCAACATTGGGATGGGTTACTGGCTGAACTGGATCAGGCGCGTCGACAGCGCCATCTAGTCACGTATCGCGCGCTGCTGGAGCGTTTGCAACTGCCCAGCCCTGCCATGCTGACCCTTACGTCGGCGCTGGAGCACCTGGCGGCCATGGATGTGCGGGCGGAGCAGCCGCTACGCAGTTCGCTGGTGATCAGCCAGGGTGCGAGCCGCTTGCCGCGAACCGGTTTTTTTGAGTGCGTGGAGCGCCTTGGCCGTTTTTCCGGGCCGCCGGATGGCGTTGCAGCCGCCTCCTGGCATGCTTCTGAAGTGGTTCGGGTGTTTGAACACAGCTACGAACACGAGCAAGCATAAAGACAAAAGGGCGGGCCGCATGATGCGACCCGCCCTTTTTTACGCCCAAACCCACTGTCCAGTCCCCGCGCTGTCGCGCAGCACACCTGTAGCCGCTGGCGAGGCACGAAGGCTGCGATCTTTTGATCTTCTACTGCATCAAAAGATCGCGGCCAGCGCAGCTCCTGGCTGGGTTTAGGTTACTTCTTGCCAGCCTGTGGATTGAGCTTGAGGTAGTCCAGCAGGATGCGCCCGGTTTCACTCAGGTAGGCGTCATCTTCTGGCTTGGTCTTTTCAGGCTCGACCGGCAGTGCATCTTCGTCTTCTTTCTTCATTTCCTTGAGCGGTGCTTCACCCTTGGCCTTGCGACGGGCGTTTTCCATGGCCAGTTGCTGGGCGTCGATGTCAGCGTGTTGAGCACGACGTTCTGCTTCGTTCAGGCTCACGGTTTTCTCGGCCATCAGCTTGTCGGCCAACGCCAGCTTGTCGCGAATGAAGATGAACTCGGCATCTTTGGCCACGCGCGCATCGTGATCGGCCTTGAGCTCCGACAGATACGGCTTGAACGGGTCAGCCGCCGGCTTGATCGCAGGCCGGATGGTGTCCCATGGCATGGCCTCGGGCAGTGCACTTTCACCGATTTCCTTGGTGTCGATAATCGACGGGAACGCCACGTCAGGCAGTACGCCCTGATGCTGGGTGCTCTGGCCGGAAACCCGGTAGAACTTGGCCAGGGTCAGCTTCAGTTCGCCGTGGTTGAGCGGCTGAATGGTTTGCACCGTGCCTTTGCCGAACGTCTGGCCGCCGATAATCAGCGCGCGGTGGTAGTCCTGCATGGCACCGGCAAAAATCTCCGACGCCGATGCCGACAAGCGGTTGACCAGCAGCGCCATCGGGCCTTTGTAGAACGCCCCCGGGTTTTCGTCTTCAAGCACGTCGACTTTACCGTCAGCGTTTCGCACCAGAACCGTCGGGCCCTTGTCGATAAACAGGCTGGTCAGTTCGGTCGCTTCCTGCAACGAACCGCCACCGTTGTTGCGCAGGTCGATGATCACGCCATCGACTTTGTCGTTCTGCAACTCGGTCAGCAGTTTTTTAACGTCGCGGGTTGTGCTCTTGTAGTTCGGATCGCCGGCACGGTAGGCCTTGAAGTCCAGGTAGAACGCCGGGATCTCAATCACGCCCAGTTTGTAGTCCTTGCCATCCTGCTTGAGGTTGAGGATCGACTTTTTCGCCGCCTGTTCTTCAAGCTTCACCGCTTCACGGGTGATGGACACAATCTTACTGGTCTGGTCATTAGGCGCGTTGCTCGCCGGAATCACTTCCAGGCGCACGACAGAGCCTTTAGGGCCACGAATCAACTTGACCACTTCGTCCAGGCGCCAGCCGATCACATCGACCATCTCTTTGTCGCCTTGGGCGACACCGATGATCTTGTCAGCCGGGGCGACCTGCTTGGTCTTGTCGGCGGGACCTGCCGGTACCAGGCGCACGATCTTCACTTGATCGTTATCGCTCTGCAACACGGCGCCGATGCCTTCCAGCGACAGGCTCATGTTGATGTCGAAGTTTTCCGCGTTATCTGGCGACAGATAGTTGGTGTGCGGGTCGTAAGACATGGCGAAGGTATTGATATACGCCTGGAAGATGTCTTCGCTGCGGGTCTGATCAAGGCGGCTCAATTGATTCTTGTAGCGCTTGGTCAGCAGTTCCTGAATTTTCGACGGCTCTTTGCCGGCGATTTTCAGGCGCAGGACTTCGTCTTTCAGGCGTTTGCGCCACAAGTCATTGAGTTCGGCTTCGGTCTTGAGCCACGGAGCGTCCTTGCGATCGATCTGCAAGGTCTCTTTGGTGTTGAAGTCGAACGAATCAACGCCCTTGTCCAGTTGGGCAAGAGCGAAATCCAGACGCTCCTTGACGCGGTCCAGGTAGCGCTTGTAGATGGTGAAGCCGGGATTGAGATCGCCGCTCTTGAGGAAATCGTCAAACTGGAATTTCCATTTGTCGAATTCGGCGATATCACTGGCCAGAAAGTAACTGCGCGATGGGTCGAGCAGCTTCAGGTAGCTGTCATAGATGATCGCTGAACGTGCGTCATCCAGTGGCGGCTTGCTGTAATGATGGCGTTTGAGCAGCTCAACAACGTTAAGGCTGGCAATTACCTCATCACGATCGGGCTGAAGGTTATCCCAACTGTTAGCGGCGAACGTAGTGGCCGAAAACGGCATTACGCCTAAGCCGATGAAGAGAGCGAGTGCGGTGCTAGGGAATATTTGCTTCATGCTGAGTCGACGCGGGGGCAATTGATAACGCATATTAGGCCGTCTTTGAAGTCGCCGGTTCCCTAAGAACCGGCCGCATAATGCAAGAAGCCCGATGCAGCAGCACCGGGCTCAGTCCAGACTCACTATGGAGGCACTGTGAAAGCATTGCAAGGCGTTGAGGGACAAGTGAAGTGGGTAGAAGAACCAAGCCCACGCTGTGATGTAGGACAAATCCGAATTCGCGTGGCGGCTGCAGGCCTAAATCGCGCCGATCTTTTGCAAAGCCAGGGCTTGTATCCGCCACCGCCAGGCGCCAGCCAGATGCTGGGCCTGGAGTGCTCCGGCGTGGTCAGCGAAGTGGGGCCAGGTTCGTCCTGGCAGGTGGGAGACCGCGTGTGCGCGCTGTTGGCGGGCGGTGGCATGGCCGAAGAAGTGGTGGTCGATGCGCGTCATGCCTTGCCAGTGCCTGAAGGTTTGTCGCTGATTGAAGCCGCGGCCTTGCCTGAGGTGTACAGCACGGCATGGTTGAACTTGTTCCAGTTGGCGGCCCTTAAACCGGGTGAAAAAGTCTTGCTGCATGCCGGAGCAAGTGGAGTTGGTTCAGCCGCTATTCAGCTGTGCAAAGCGTTTGGCAGCCCGTGCTGGGTGACGGTCGGTTCGGCCGAGCGTTTAGCCTACTGCGAGGCGCTGGGTGCTCAGGGCGGGGCTGTACGTACCCAAAGCCTGGACAGCCTCAAGGCGTTAGGGCCATTTGATGTGGTGCTGGACCCGGTGGGTGCCAACTATGTGGAATCCAATCTCAAATTGCTCGCGCTGGATGGGCGTTGGGTCTTGATTGGCCTGATGGGCGGGCGCAAGGCTGAGCTGGACCTGGCGTTGGTACTGGGTAAGCGCATTCAGTTGCTGGGCTCGACGTTGCGTAGCCGCAACGACCAGTTCAAGGCCGATTTGCTGAGTGACTTGTACCAGCAGGTATGGCCGTTGTTTACCGAGGGCCGACTCAGCCCGCAGTTGGCCAAGACCTTTCCGATTGCAGAGGCGCAAGCGGCGTTTACCGAACTGGCCGGCAATCAGGTGTCGGGCAAGCTGGTGCTGGTGATCGACGCGAGCCTGGTGTAGTTGACGCATAACTGTAGGAGCGCGGGGGGGGGGGGGGCGGTTTGTTCTTTTA
>NZ_JANLNV010000089.1 GCF_025465935.1 Pseudomonas sp. 7P_10.2_Bac1
TAAACCGCGGCCGAGCAACCCCCGCTCCTACAGGGCCGTCAACGATTGAGCAATCGCCCCAACCCATCCAGCAAGCGCTGCAAGGCGCCCTGGTTAGCGAGCATCACCTTCAAGCCGGCTTCGGCCATCTGCTGCGCGTCTTGCGGCAGTTCGAACAAGCGACGCACCGCTACTGCCAAACCTTGCGCGTCGTCCACTTCTTCCAGCGCTCCGGCGTCACGCAACATCGTCGCGATCTCCAGGAAGTTGAATAGATGCGGCCCACTCAACACCGGTTTGGACAACGCGGCCGGTTCCAACAGGTTATGCCCGCCATTGGGCACCAGGCTGCCGCCCACAAACGCACTGTCGGCCAAGGCATACAAGAAAAGCAACTCGCCCATGGTGTCGCCCAACAGCACCTGCGTCTGCGCATCCACCGGCGTTGCAGCCGAGCGCCGCACCGTGGCAAAACCTTGGCTCTGGCACAGCTCAAATACCGAGTTGAAACGCTCAGGATGGCGCGGTACCAGGATCAACAAGGCATTCGGGTAAATGCCGAGCAATTGCCGATGCGCCGCGAGCACCACTGCGTCTTCACCTTCATGGGTGCTGGCAGCGATCCACACCGGGCGCTCCAGCGCCTGCCATTGCTCACGCAGCGCACGGGCCTTGATCAGCAACTGCGGGTCAATGGTCAGATCGAATTTGATCGAGCCGGTCACTTCTACGCATTCAGGCCGGGCACCCAACTGGCGGAAGCGCTCGGCTTCAGTTTCGGTTTGCACCGCGATCAGGCTCATTTCTTCGAGCATCGGCCGGGTGAGTTTGGCAAACCGCGCGTAGCCTTTGGCTGAACGGGCTGACAGTCGTGCATTGGCCAGCGCCACCGGGATGCCGCGTTTGGCGCACTGGTGAATATGGTTAGGCCACAGCTCGGTTTCCATGATCACGGCCAGCTTGGGTTGCACCCGATCCAGAAAGCGTGCGGCGGCCCACGGCAGGTCATAAGGCAAATAACAGTGCTGAATGCGTGGTTCGTCGGCGAACAGGGCTTGAATACGCTCCGATCCAGTCGGGGTCATGCAGGTCACGGTAATCGGCAGTTGTGGATAACGTTGCAACAACGCCCGGATCATAGGCGCGGCGGCGATACTTTCGCCCACGGACACAGCGTGTACCCAGATCCCGCCCGGCTGCATGGCTGGCAGGTTCAGCGCGAAACGCTCACCGATGCGCTTGGCATATGCCGGGGCCTTGCGTGCCCGCAGCCATAAGCGAATCGCCACCAACGGCAGCCCCAGATGAAACAGCAAGGTGTAGAGAGTTCTATTCATGGGCCCGGAGTTTACTTGAAAACGACCTCCACGATGATGGCACCGAACAGTGCCATTTCAAGGCTTAACAAAAAGCCCCCTACAGACTTTTACAACCTCTAGAATGCCCTGCTGTTAAATTGCCCCACCCACATTCAGGATTGCGCCATGACCGCTTACTACTATTTGGCTATCGCCATTTGCGCCGAAGTGATTGCCACCGTTTCGATGAAAGCGGTCAAGGGTTTCAGTACACCGCTGCCGCTGGTACTGGTGATCGCGGGCTACGTCACGGCGTTCTGGATGCTGACGCTGGTGGTGCGCACCATCCCGGTGGGGGTTGCCTATGCCGTGTGGGCGGGCATGGGCATTGTGATGGTCAGCGTTGCGGCGCTGTTTATCTACGGGCAGAAACTCGACTTGCCGGCCATGATGGGCATGGGCCTGATTGTGCTGGGCGTGGTGGTGATACAGCTGTTTTCGAAAACGGCAGGCCATTGAAGCCGCTGCAAGCGACAAGTTAAAGGCAAGATCAGAAGCGATGTGATCTCTGGCTCTTGATCTTGCCTTTACTTGCAGCTTGCAGCTTGCAGCTTCTCTATACTGCGTCTTTGTCTTTAAACGCTGAGGTCGCCCATGGCATCTGTTATTTCCACCGATGTGCTGATTGTCGGCGCTGGTGTTGCTGGCCTCTGGCTCAATGCTCGCCTGCGTCGTCAGGGTTTTTCGACCGTGCTGGTTGAAGACCAGTCGCTCGGCGGCGCACAGACCTTGAAATCACAGGGCATTATCCACGGCGGCGCCAAGTATGCGCTGCACGGCGCGTTGACCGGCGCTTCCGAAGCCATTGCCGACATGCCGCGTCGCTGGCGCGAAGCCCTAGCCGGCGACGGCGACGGCGAGCTAGACCTGACCGGCGTGCGCCTGCTTTCCGAAGCCCATTACCTGTGGTCGCCCGGCACACTGGCCGGCAACCTGACCAGCTTTTTTGCGAGCAAGGCCGTGCGCGGCCGGGTCGATCAGGTCAAGGGCGATCAATTGCCTCCCGCCCTGCAAAATCCGCGCTTCAAGGGCAAGGTCTATCGTCTGGCCGAGTTGGTGGTGGACGTGCCGAGCCTGGTTGAGCGCCTGGCCGAACTGGCCGGTGACAGCCTGCTGGCAGGTCAAAAGATTGAGCCACTACTTGAAAATGAAAAGCTGATCGGCCTGCGGGTCGATGGCCTGGATATTCTGGCGCAACGCATCGTGTTCAGCGCCGGCCAGGGCAACGCCGAGTTACTGGCCAGCCTCGGCATCAACGTCCCCGCTCAACAGCTGCGCCCCCTGCACATGGTGATGGTCAAAGGTCCTAGCCTTAAGCCGCTGTACGCTCACTGCCTGGGCGGTGGGCCCAAGCCGCGCATTACTGTGACCACGCACCCGGCCGCCAATGGTGAGTGGGTGTGGTACGTGGGCGGCGATATCGCCGAAGCCGAGGGCGTGGCCCGCACCCCAGACGAGCAAATTGCCGAGGCCAAAAAAGAGCTGGGCAACTTGCTGCCGTGGGTCGATTTGAGCCAAGCGCAATGGGCCACCTTGCGGGTTGATCGTGCCGAACCGGCGCAGTCCGGCCTGGTACGCCCAGATAACGCGTTCCTCGCAGATACGGGCCGTTTGCTGGTGGGCTGGCCAACTAAGCTGGCGCTGGCACCGGACTTCTCGGATCGGGTGATCTCGGCGTTGGAACAAGACGGCATCAAGCCGGGCAACCTGCCTGCGCTGCCAGACTTCCCCCGCCCGCCGCTGGGCAAAACCGCTTGGGAGCAATTGCTGCCATGAGCCAGGCAACCCTGCATAACTGTCTTCGCCCGCTGGGCAGCACCGGCCTGCTGGTCTCGCCGCTGGGCCTGGGCACAGTGAAGTTGGGCCGCGACCAAGGGGTGAAATACCCCAGCGGCTTTCAAATCCCGGATGACCACGAAGCCAAGATGCTGCTCAAACTGAGCCGCGACCTGGGTATCAACCTGATCGACACTGCGCCCGCCTATGGCCGTAGCGAAGAACGCCTGGGGCCGCTGTTGCGTGGTCAGCGCAAGGACTGGGTGATCGTCAGCAAAGTCGGCGAAGAGTTCGACAACGGTGTGTCACACCACGACTTCAGCGCCGACCATACCCGGCGCTCGGTGGAGCGCAGCTTGCAGCGCCTGGAAACAGACTTTATCGATCTGGTGCTGGTGCATTCTGACGGCAACGATCTGGCGATTCTCAATGAGAGCGAGGTCTACGCAACCCTGGCCGAGCTCAAGCGCGAAGGTAAAATTCGCGGCTTTGGCTTCTCGGGCAAAACGGTGGAAGGTGGCCTCAAAGCCCTTGAAAACGGCGACTGCGCCATGGTCACCTACAACCTGAATGAGCAAGCTGAAAAACCAGTGATCGACTATGCCGCAGCCCATGGCAAAGCCATTCTGGTGAAAAAGGCTTTGGCCAGTGGCCATGTCTGCCTGAAACCCGGTGTTGACCCGGTGCGCGCCAGCTTCGAATTGGTGTTTGGCCATCACGGGGTTGCGAGTGCTATTGTCGGTACTATCAATCCGCTGCACCTGGCCCATAACGTGGCAATGGTTGCGCAGGTTCTGCGTAGCGCTTAAAGCCGCCGATTCGGCCGACCCCGACGCAAGAAGGAGCCGACATGCCGCGAATGCTGATCCGCAAGAACCCCAGTGACTTCAAAACGTTGCCGTTGTTTGTCGAGGCGACAGCCGAAGGCTTGAGCTATCAAAGTGTCGGCATGCCGCTAAACTTCGCGCAAACCCTGAGCAAACGCCGTCAGGTGAGCGTAAGCGACCCGGAACGCTTCGCACTGGAACTGGCCAACCTTGGCGTGTCGGTGCGTTTGACACTCAATTGGCAAGGCCGCGATTACTGGGTCTTGGTGCGCCAGCGGCGTCAGGACCGCGGCGATGTGGTACTCAAGCTGATCTCGGGCTACGTACCGGCCCACGAGGTCAATTTGCCGCTGCACACGGCGGTCCAGGAAGTGGCCGAAGAGTGCCTGCTGGAAACCCCTGAAGGTTGGCTCGGCGGGCGCTTCAACGACACCTGGCTGCCAGTGCCTTACGCCAGCGCACTGCATTACCGCGAAGCCGTGTCCTTTCGTCTGACGCCCTTTTCCGGCGCGGCCCGCACCGTGCGCTGCGCCAACCAGCCATTGCTTGAGCGACCGCGAGCCTATGTGCACTTGCCCACCGCCTCCCTGCAACTGATCTACGACCTGCGCCTTGAGGTGCCCAGAGAGGCCAAGTCACTGAGCCTGTTTCATGTGGACGAGCGACTGGAGGGCGATCAACTGGTCGCCCGCCTCAACCGCAAGCGCCCAGACCTGTACCTGATGCCGTTGACCGACGGCAAACCGTGCGCCGAGTTGTACACCTTGCACAAGGATCAACTGAAACCGGCCAGCACCCGAGGCTTGTACCTGGCGGAAAGTTTTGCACCGCAGGAAGGCTGGGTCGTGAGCGAGGAGCGTATTCGCTGGAAGGACTGGCTCAGGCAGCAAGGTTTGAGCGCACCCAATAAGGACTCGCGGCTCAAGCGCCTCACGGGCAAGGCACG
Source organism: Pseudomonas sp. 7P_10.2_Bac1 (assembly GCF_025465935.1). Lineage (GTDB taxonomy): Bacteria > Pseudomonadota > Gammaproteobacteria > Pseudomonadales > Pseudomonadaceae > Aquipseudomonas. The sequence continues at coordinate 4,887 of NZ_JANLNV010000089.1, forward strand.
GCAGATGTTCAGGAAGGTCGTAAAAAAAGCTTGAATCAAAAGCACCCTCACCCTAGCCCTCTCCCGGAGGGAGAGGGAACCGATTGGGGGACGCTTAAGAAATGCTGTGCTCTGTCAGTGAAACGCTGAACCTGAAAGCACCTCGATAGAGCTCCCTCTCCCTCCGGGAGAGGGTTGGGGTGGGCAATGCCTTTACTGCCCGCGGATCTTCTCGACGATAGCCGTGGTCGAGCTGTTTTCTACGAGCCCGAGTACTTTCACCGTCCCGCCATACGCGGTCACGATGTCAGCTCCCACCACTTGGTCGATCCCGTAATCACCGCCCTTGACCAGCACATCCGGCTTGACCTGGGCCAGCAGGTTTTCCGGAGTGCCTTCCGGGAAGCTGATCACCCAGTCCACCGCACCCAGGCCCGCCAGTACCGCCATACGGCGATCCACGCTGTTGATCGGACGCCCGGGACCTTTGAGGCGGCTCACGGAAGCATCGTCGTTCACCGCAACGATCAAACGATCACCTTGCGCCCGCGCTTGCTCCAGATAGGTCACATGGCCGGCGTGCAAGATGTCGAAGCAGCCATTGGTAAAGACGATCTTCTCGTTGTGCGCCCGCGCATCGTCGATGGCCAGCAGCAACTGGTCGAGGCTCAGCACGCCACGCTCGGAGCCTTCCGAGCGCTGAATGGCGCGACGCAGCTCCGGGGCGCTAATGGCCGCCGTGCCCAGCTTGCCCACCACGATACCCGCAGCCAGATTGGCCAGCGCCACGGCGTGAGGCAGCTCTTCACCCGCCGCAATGGCAGCGGCCAAGGTCGAGATCACCGTGTCACCGGCACCGGTCACGTCAAACACTTCTCGTGCACGCGCCGGCAGGTGCATAGCCGGGAAGCCCGGACGCAGCAAGGTCATGCCGTGCTCGCCACGGGTCACCAGCAAGGCGCCCAACTCCAGATCAGCCATCAGCTTGGCGCCCTTGGCCACCAGATCGGCTTCATCGATGCAACCACCCACGATGATTTCGAACTCGCTGAGGTTCGGCGTGATCAGGCTCGCACCGCGGTAAATCGAGAAATCCTTGCCTTTCGGATCGGCCAGCACCGGGATGCCCCGGGCACGCGCAGCCTGAATCAAGACCTGGTGATTTTTCAATGCGCCTTTGCCGTAGTCAGACAGCACCAGCACTTTGATGCCGTCGAGCAGGCTTTCGACTTCATCGCCCAACGCCAGGGCGTCAGTGGCAAAAGGTTCTTCAAAGTCGATACGCAGCAGTTGCTGGTGACGACTCATCACACGCAGTTTGACGATGGTTGGCTGATGCTCAATGCGCTGGAACAACGCACGTACGCCTGCGCCTTCAAGGCTGTTGGCCAGGCTTTCGGCGGCTTCGTCGTTGCCCGTCACACCGACCAGCGAAGCCGGTGCGCCCAAGGCTGCAATGTTCAGGGCAACGTTGGCAGCACCACCCGGACGGTCTTCTATTTGCTCGACCTTGACCACCGGCACGGGCGCCTCAGGGGAAATCCGTGAGGTTCCGCCATGCCAGTAACGGTCGAGCATGACATCGCCTACCACCAAGACTGGGGCTTGATCGAATCGCGGCATGGACAACTTCATGGAGAACCCACATACAAAATGAACAGGGGCGCGATATTAACACAGGGTGAACCCACGTCAGCGCCGTAAGCATCTTGTGGGAGCGAGCACGCCCGCTCCCACCGATATTCAAGCAATATCGCCAGCCAATGGCGCATCCAGGCCCATTGAGTGCAAGCGGGCGTAGTAGCCGTTTTGCGCCAGCAAGTCGGCGTGGGTGCCTCGCTCAACGATCTGGCCCTGATCCATGACCAGAATCAGGTCAGCCTTTTCGATGGTTGACAGACGGTGCGCGATCACTAGCGTTGTACGGCCCTGCATCACGTGATCGAGAGCCGCCTGAATGTGGCGCTCAGACTCGGTATCGAGTGCCGAGGTGGCCTCATCGAGGATCAACAGTGGCGCATTTTTGAGCAACGCGCGGGCGATGGCCAGGCGCTGGCGCTGACCACCCGACAACAGCACGCCGTTTTCACCGACGGGCGTGTCCAAGCCTTTTGGCAACTGCTCGATAAAGTCCATTGCGTAGGCATCACGCGCGGCTTTTTCAATGTCAGCACGCGGCGCTCCGGCCAGATCACCGTAGGCAATGTTGTTGGCAACGGTGTCGCTGAACAGGGTCACGTTCTGGGTCACTTGCGCGATATGACGACGCAGGTTGAGCAGACGGTAGTCTTCGATCTCGACCCCATCGAGCAGGATTTCACCCGATGTGTGGTGATAGAAGCGCGGGATCAGGTTCGCCAGCGTCGACTTGCCGCTACCCGAACGCCCTACCAGCGCCACCATCTGCCCTGGCTCGACCGAGAACGTCACATCCTTGAGGACCTGGCGCTCGGTGTCGGGGTAGGTGAAGTTCAGGTGGCGCACGTCGAGACGACCGCTCACGTGGTCAAGCTCGACCGTGCCAGTGTCGATTTCCGGTTTTTCGTCCAGTTGCTCAAAGATACTTTCAGCACCGGCGACCCCCCTCTGGATGGTCGAACTGACTTCCGACAACTGACGGATCGGCTTGGGCAGCAAGCCAGCCAAAGTGATGTAAGCGATCATGTCACCAGCCGAAGCATCGCCGCGCATGTACAGCACCAGGAACATCAAGATACCCATGGCGACGTAGATGACCAATTGCAGCATCGGGGTATAGATCGCCCCTGTGCGGGTCATGCGCAGTTGCTTGTCGGTGTTGCTCTGGCTGGCCTTCAGGAAACGCTCGCGCTCATATTTCTCGCCGCCAAAGCTTCGAACCACCCGGTAACCCTGAATGGTTTCGGACGCCACGTGGGTCACATCGCCCATGGCCACCTGGATCTTCTTGCTTTGCTTGCGGAATTTTTTGCTGGCCGTACTCACCATCACGGCGATCAGCGGCAGGATCGCCACCATCACCAGCGTCAAACGCCAGTTCATCCACAACAACGAGGCAAACAGGAACACCACCGTCATGCCTTCACGGATCACCACCTTGATCGCATCGGTGGCAGCACCGGTGACCATGGTTACGTTAAAGGTGATCCGGGAGATCAAGTGCCCCGAGTTGTGCTTGTCGAAATAGCGGTTAGGCAGCACCAGCAGGTTGTTGAACAACTGAACCCGCAGATCATGCACCAGCCCCAGCGAGACCTTGGCCAGGAAGTAGTTACCCAGGAAGGAGCCCAGCCCCTGCCAGGCCGCGATCAATACAATCAATATAGGCACGGTCTGCAGCAGGCGCATGTCACGCAGGTAAGGCACGTTCGGAAACAGCACTGCATCCGGGTTGGACAAGCCGTCGACAAAATACTTGAGGATGTAACCAAGCATCGGTTGAGTCGAAGCGAAGATCAGGAAACCGACAATACTCAGCAGGAAAAGGCCGATGTAGGGTTTCACATAACTCAAGAGCCGGAAGTAGATTTTCAGGCTTGAACTCTGTCCTTCTTCGGACGGTGAATCACTCATCGTAGAGCTCACTGATTAAGGAAAACGCGAAATTTTATCACAGGCTTTACCCTGCGCCGTCTTGAACGACAAAAGAGTCGCCACGGCAATGGGCAGCCAGGTGATAAACCATTCGGCACGCGGGGTATCGAGCAAACTGGCCGCATCAAACTGCATAGCCACAGTCGAAAATACCCACATGCCCACCAATCCCTGGCCCAGTAAAGAGGCGCGTGCGCGCCAGCCATATACCAATATCGAAAACCAGGCGATGCTCCACAACAGCAAACCTGGCAAGCCCAGACTGATCGCCACACTGGTGAACAGGTTGTGCGAATGATCAAACATAATCCCCAGCGCCGGCACACCAAATGGCGCCTCAAGCCCCAGGCCGAGCCATGGATGCGCCTTGATCATCTGGATGCTGGACATAAATAGCTCGGGCCGATAAGACGAACCGCGCGACATCATTTGCGCCTGCATGCACCAAAACACGATCCCGGCGCCAAGCAGCCCGGCCACTGAGATCACCACGGTCTGACGATTACAACGCCAAAGCGGCATGGCCAGCACCGTAACCAATAGCGCCACTGCCGCCCCCCGGCTCTGGGTCAAGACCACAAAGGCGCCTAACAACGCAAGCGCGACCCACCACAAGGCTTTGATCCCACCCTCGCGGGGCATCCAGTGCAACATCCAGACGCCGGCGATACCCACTGCATAAGCGCCCAAAATGGGGTGCGCCAACTCGCCCAGGCCTTCCAGACGATCCATCAAGGGGTGCGCGTCAATGAAATAGAAACGCACTATCGCCGCTGCCGCCATGACTGCCAGCCCTAGCCCGCCCCACTGCAGCAGACACACCACGCGTTCAGGACGGCCATTGGCCAGAATCGGCAATGACACCACAAACAGGACGATATAGAGCAATTGTTTGGCATGACTCGGGGGCTGGCCACTCCAGCTCAAGCTGAGGGTGGCCCACGCGGCCAAACTGATAAGTGCCAGGCACAGTGCTCTTTGCGCGTGCCAGACCTGCGCCAAGACAGAGCGTGCAGACCAGGCCACCAGCAGAGTCGGCAACCAGACAAGCAACACCAGACCCTGCTGATAAATTTTGTTGGTAGGAGCAAAGGCAATCGCCAACATGAACCACAGCACGCCGCAGGTCATAAGGGTCTGAGCCCAACGACTTTCGTACATCATCCCGCTCCTAAATCGTCTACCCGGCCAACCTGGCATGGTTAAAGCGCCACTTTTTCGGCATCATTACGTGTCTGACTGCTCGCAAGGGTTCTACGATGCAATGCTCACGGCTTCCACAAGCCGCTTTAAATCAAATGATTGAAGGCGCCAAAATTCTTGAGGCGGACAGTTATGGTGCAAAAGTCTACCTGCTGCAAGACGGGAATATACTGAAACTGTTCCGTCGCAAGCGTCTTCTGTCGTCTGCCTTGCTACGCCCCTATTCAAAACGTTTTATCGACAACGCGACGCAACTCGAGAAGCTCGGTATTCCCACCCTCAAGGTGCTGGCGTTTTACCGCCTGGAAAAACCCGGCATGACCGCGGTGCTGTATCGCCCGCTGCCCGGTGAAACCCTGCGTCAGATTGCAGAAAAAAACGGTTTTAACTGGAAAGAAAATCTGCCGAAGCTTATCGATCTGATTCGCAGATTGCACGCGGCCGGTATTTACTTCCGCTCTCTGCACTTGGGCAACATAGTGGTAACCCCCGAGAACGCGTGGGGTTTGATTGATGTCGCCGACATGAGTTTCGTTAAGGCGCCACTGTCTAAAAAATTGGTTCAGCGCAACCTGCAACACTTCTTGCGTTACATCGAGCGCGAGAGCCTCAGCGATAATTTCCCCGCCCAAGCCCTCAAAGACGCTTTTTAAAGGCCTGACAACACCGTGGTACATGCCTGCCTGAAACGTAGCCAGGCATGTTCCGGATCTAGGCTTGCGTGCTGGCGCGCAGCCACTTCTGCTGTCGACAGCGCGTCGCTGGCTTCAATCGCCCGTGTCCATGCCGACTCATCGCCGACCGTTACGTAGTTGCCCGCCTCGCCCAACTGCTCGTAAAACACGGGCAGGTCACTGGCCAGTATCGGCACGCCAGCAATGACGGCTTCTTGGACGACCAGGCCCAGGCCTTCTGCCCGTGACGGTATCAGCACCCAGTCAAATGCCCGATACAGGCTGGTCACGTTGTCGACATAGCCCGGCAACATGACGTTGCCTTGTAGCCCGAGCGCATTGACCTGCGCCTCCAGCTCAGCGCGCATGACCCCTTCACCGATGATCAGCAGCAGTCGATCGGGATGGGTAACGAGGGTTTTGGCGAAGGCGCTGAGCAAGGTGTCAAAGCCCTTGGAATCAACCAGCCGGCCTACGGCACCGAACACCTTATGAATGTGCGCAGGAATGCCCAGTTGCTGGCGCGCCTGATCACGGGGCAATAACTGCTGCTCAAATACTTGCGGGTTGAGCATGCTGCTCAGCGTGAACACCGGCAACTTAACATCGGCCGAAATGGAGTCTGCGAGGGTTTGCGAGACAGCGCATAAGGTCAGTTGCGCACTCGAGAACTGACGTAGCAGCCTGACATCCTTGCATTGCAAACGGGTGGAGCCGTGAAACATCACCACCGCCCGTACCTGCGGCAGTGCACGCAATGCAGGCAACAGCACCCGAGCCACGCCCAGCCCATCAATCAGCACCTGCCGGGCATCATTTTTGAGCAGAGCCTTGCGAAAAAAACTATTACGCCAAGGGCGCGATAACGCCCAGATGCCGCGCCCTTTTAAAAAGCGCGATGACAATTTCAAAGCCTCAACCTGCCCGAGCTCCTGCAGGCAAACCGGGGCAGAGTGCTGTAATAGCCAGGTCTTTACCGGAGTGCCCAGTGCAGCCTGAGAGAGGATTTGCTGGTGAACCTTGTGTACAGACGCATAAGGAGAACCGCCTGACCACATCACATTAATGATGCTCATCACACGCTTCCTCGCCGTTCAATCATCACCATTCAAACCTGTACCTGCTAACTGATAAGGACGCCTATTAACACGCCCACCAACAACGTAACGAACAACTTGACCCGCTCACGACGGCCGCGACGCAACTTGCGCTGGCGCTCTTCAGGCAGCTCGACATGATTGCCAAAGCCTGTGTGTAACACCGCATCAGCCTCTAGTGCCACCGCTTGCAGATTAAGTTCTGCATAGCGCTTGGATAGCGATTTTTCGCCACCATGACTGCTAAAAGGCGCACACAACAAATATTCTTTGTAACGGCGTAATCCAGGGTTGAGCGAAAAGCTCTGCCAGTCAGGTTTATCCGACAGCACCGGGTAGCACGCAACGCCTCCAATTACTTCTCGCTTACCGTAATGTAGGTAAGGGCTGTGAATTCGCAAGTCGTGAGCGTAGCTGCGTAGCCAGACCTGCAAAATCTCCGGCTTGTTCTCCAGAATGACTCTTGAGTCTTCGACAAAGCCCGGACGATAAAACTCCCAATCGTCCTCACAATGAAAAATGTAAGTCGTGCTGACTTTAGAGTAGGCCAGATCAATGGAGGCCAACTGCCCCAGCTTCGGTTTATTCACGAAAACCGTGCAGTGCTCAAGCCAGTTGGGCGGAATGGCCTCGCGTACGGCCTCATCGCCCGAGTCTTCTGTAATAAAGACTTCACGAATGGGGGCGGTATTGAACCGGTCAAAGCTTTCGAGCGTCAGCTTGAGCAGGTCAAGACGGCCGCAGCTGGTCACAACCAGGGTGATGTCACTTTCTTGGCAGAACCGCACGGTTCGCCTCCTCTCATTAATAGTTTCAGTCCATTGGGTATCACCACGATTGAGCCGGTGGCTGTTTTAAACCCCCAGTTTCAATCGCACCCGATCAACCCAGGACAAGGGCGGATGCGGACGTAGTACCGGTTGCAGCTCTTCAACAATGCGCTGGCCAATTCGGCCGAAGCTGTACTGTGACACCGCAAGATCACGACCACGAAGAGCGATATCGGCAGCCAGTTGCGGATCATTACGCAGTTGTTGCAGTTTTCTTTGCAGCTCTGAAATGTCGCGATAAAAAACAATGTTGTGCATGTCGATAAAGCCCAACGCACGGTTTTCGGCTTCACCCTGATCAAACGCCAGGAGTACACAACCGCAGGCCATCGCTTCAAAGTTTTTGATCATGTATTCACCCATACCCACGTCCGCGCTGACAAAAAAACGGATGCGGTTAAGGGTGTCCCGGTAGTCATCACCGGACTTGGTGCGCGTCACCACCAGCGGTTCTACGCTGGCCAACTCGTCGAGCAATGCTTTGCGGCCACTGTAAGCCACGCTGTTGGTACTGCCAACAAACGCCAGCTCAATGTCGCGCTCACGACCCAGGTCATGCAACAGAGTCTGGTCGTAGCCCTTGGGCACGAAAACGGCGTCAAACCCCTCTTCGCGCAAGCGCTCGGTGACCATGAAACCCGAAGTGATCACACGGGCCCACGGCAATTGCCGGTAATGAGCGCTGAATTTACCGGTGTATTTGCATTCGATGTAATTCTGATACGCATCGTGCTCAAGGATGACCAGGTTGGGCACGGTACGGATAAAGCCGACCTGGCGGATTTCTTGTTTAAAACGCAAGAAAAACACGATGCGGTCATAACGCGAAACGTCTACTTCGCGGCGAAAGTAGCCGCGCAAGTTGCGCTGTTCGGCACTGCTCAGCCAGCGTGTATCGCACTCGCAATGCGCTGAGATGCCGTCATACAAGCGATCCAGAATGGCCCGCTGCTCTTTCTGTACTAGAAATAGAACTCTCATGGGTTTCCTTGCGACGCCTTGAGGCGCCAGAGCAGCTCATGCCGTCGAACTGCTTTACGAAAATATTCATTCTCGCCATAAGGCGATGGCCGTCTGCCCGCCAGCAGCGCCTGGATTGACCTGCGTAGCCTGCGCTTTAGAGCAGCACGCGGCTGCAAATCATGCATCATGCCCAACGCCATGGCCTTGTCACGCTGCTGTTGCAACGTCAGCGGCAAACTGCATGGATACACGCTGAGCGAAGCATCGAACACCGGCGGCAAGGCAACCCCGTCACCACTGTTGCCCATTGGCCAGCGGTCATTGTCGTGCAGGTGGTTCGCGTAGCCCAAAATCGTCGTCGGCTGCCACTCAAGCCCTTGCAGAGCCTCAAGCACTGCGGCTTGTGCACAGATATGGTCGGGGTGTGGGTCCAGCGAGGGATGCGGCAACACAATGACCTCAGGACGGGCACGCAGGATCAGCGCGCGCAAATCCGCCAGCAGGTTATTCCAGGTCGGCGCTCCGTCGCTATCGCCGGGCAGCGGGAACGGATTGAGTTGGCGAAATAATCGGGTATCACTCAAATCAGCCTCGCGTGAGGCAATCGGCTGATCGGGGGCGGCCTGCATGGCTGGCAGTTGCAGGCAGAAATAACCCAGTTGCGCGCACTGCGCTTCAGGCACACCAGCCCAACGCGGTACCGCCAGGCTGTCCCATGCGCGCAACCGACCTTTGAGGCGTGCGGCTTCGGCTCGCTCGAGGCCCATCTGCTGATAATGCTCGGCTTCGATTTCGCCGGCGGTCAGGGTGACGATCCACGCCTCTTTGGCCTGGCTGTACAACCCAAAAGCCGCCAGCTCGGCATCGTCGGCATGGGGGGCGATCACCATCACCCGCTGCTCGCGATAATCCGCGTGACGAAAAACCCACAACTGCGGCTGCCCCGACACACGGCAATGACGCCCCTTGAGGCGCAATTCACCACGGCCCAATGCATCAGCCTGCTCACTCAAATTCAAATAACGCAGCCCGTCGACCCCGCGCTCGAAAGCCTGCTGGTCGGGATGTTCGCCGCCGAGCAACTGAACGCTCGGGTCAATCAAGCGTCCCAGCCCACGACTGCTGACCTTGATGGCCAGGACCAGGGTTTCATTGCCCGTGAGGCTCAACGGTTGCTCGAGCACCAGGCGCTCACCGTCAAGACGCACGCCAAGGCGCTCGCCGTCTGGGTCGAAGGCATACTGGTAGTCATCGTGAGGGGAATAGAAAAGATGGTCCGCGAACCAGGCCTCATGAGCCACCCAGCCCAGCACCGCCAGGACCAGCGGCACCCACCAGGCCAGCACGAACCCGCTGACAATCAGCACTAGCAGACCGATCAGCAAGCCCAGTCGTTTATTGCGCCGATGACGCTTGAGAAGTTGCTGTTTGCGGCTCATGTTTTCTCCTGTAGGAGCGGGCTTGCTAGCAGTCTTTCGAGCGTTTAAAGATCGCGAACAAGCTCACGCCTACAACGGATCGTTTACGTTTTAAAGACCGGTACCGGGTTGCACCAACGCTCTTTGTATTCGCGGTCGGCGCGGCCGAACGAGAAACGCAAAGGCTTGCTGACGCTGCGCGCCTGCTCCCAGGCCGACTGGGTATTGAGAAAGCTCAACACACTGCCAGGGCTGAAATCGCGGGTTTGCGGATCAACGCCCCCATTGACGTACTCAACGCTGATCCACTCGGGAGATTCAACGCGGTACACCAACTGAATGGCAATAGGTGCATCGTTTAAAAAGATGACAGAACCGATCAACAGCTCACGCAACAGTTCGACAACATCGGCCATGCGCTCGGCACCGGTGGCCACAAAGCCCCAGCGACGCATGAACAGATCACAGTAGATAGCCGCCAGCTCGCTGCTGGAAAATTCCGTCACCGGACGCACCACGCCCCCCGCCTCTTCCAGAAGACGCAATTCGCGGCGCTGGTTGTAGCGGAATTTTTTCGACAGCTCTTCGGGTGTTCGCGCCATGGCCAACTGTTCGGGCTGCTGAATCAGGGTGCTGAAACGGCCTTCGTTGAGCTGCGAGAGGTAACGGCCACGGTGGCGCAAAGGCACATTGGCATCCGCCGCTGCAGGCAGGATGATCTCGGCATTACCGAGGTCGAACAGGCCTTTTTTGCCGGCACGCTTGAGCACGTCCTTGGACAACGCCAAGTCGCGGCCCCAAGTCGGGATCGCGGCTTTCACCTCGCCATTCTGCTCCCAGGCCAGATACCGCACCGGGATGCCCGCCAATTGGGCCAAACGCTCAACCACCATAGGGTGCGTGGCGACACTGCCCCCAAAGCGCTGCCAGGCGGCCGCATAAACGCTCGCGTCAACAACACACCAGCCGCGCTCACGCCAGCCTTGGAAAAAGTTCAGCATCAGGCCTCCGCAGTCAGGTCGGTGACTTGCGGCAGTTGCCAAAACCGATCATGCACGGCCTGGTCGCTGAAACGCTCTTGCAGGCGCGCCAGCATCAGGTCTGCACAGGCATGGCGCTGCTCATCGGTGAGGGTCGACAGGTGCTTGATGCCTTGGGCCAGAGGCTCGACATCGCCCAGCGGGAACAGGATCCCCACGCCCTCGACCACCTCCTTGGCACCACCGCAGGCAGTGGCCAGCAACGGCACACCAGCGGCCATGGCCTCCAGCAGTACCATGCCGAACGGCTCGTGATCGGAACTGAGGGCAAACACATCAAACGCCCGAAAATACCGGCGTGCGTCTGGTACCTGCCCCAGGAATTTCACTTGCCGGGCAATGCCCAGCTCTTCGGCCAGTTGCTTGAGGTCGTGTTCCAGACGACCCTTGCCGAGAATCACCAACTGGCTATCGGCCGGTAACTCCGGCAGTGCGCTGGCAAAGCCTTTGATCAACGTGGCCTGGTCTTTGTCCGGATGCAGACGTCCGACGTTACCGACGATAAAACCATCAATGGACAACCCCAGCGCCTCACGCGCCTGGGTGCCCGGCAGTTGGCTGGCTTGCACGGCCTGGATATCGATGCGGTTGTACAGCGTACTGATGCGCCCGGTCGGCCACTTGGGCAGGCACTGGCGCATGTCGTCGCGCACCGCGTCAGACACACCGAGCAGGCTCAGGCGTTTACGAAACAGGTTAGCGAACAGTTTGCGGCTGCCACGCTGGTAGTCGCCAAACGCGTGATGCACGCCGATCACCGGCAAACCGGTGGCCAACAAAGCGATATAAATCGGCTTGAAGCGGTGTGCAATGCAGAAACTGAAAGGCCGCGACGCTGCGATTTTACGCAGCTTCGCGATAGCGCCCAGCTTGAGGCCACGAATGGCCTTGGAGCTGAACTCCATGAACAGCACTTCGTCCGACGCACAGCCTGCGGCGACTTCGGGGTCGGCTGCCCCGGTCAAAAAGACCGTGGTGACCTTGTACCCGCTGCCGGCAAACAGGCTGGCGTACTGGCGCGCGCAGTCCAGAAACGGCCCGTCATAGCCGTGGCAGAACTGCAGCACATGACGCTCAGTCGAGCGATTCATAACGCTCGGCGCCTTCTTTAACCACCAGGATGTCTTCCATGATCAGGTACTGCAGATCCGAGCCAAAGAACATGTTCAGCGCGTCAGTCGGAGAGCACACCATCGGCTCACCGCGACGGTTGAGCGAGGTGTTCAACGACACACCGTTGCCGGTCAGCACCTCAAGGGCCTTCATCATGTCGTAGTAGCGCGGGTTGTATTCGCGCTTGAGCACCTGGGCACGGGACGTGCCGTCTTCGTGCACAACCTCCGGCACGCGGGTTTTCCACTCTTCAGCCACTTCAAAGGTGAAGGTCATGAAAGGTGCCGGGTGGTCGACCTTGATCATCTGCGGGCCCACGGTGTCGAGCATCGACGGGCAGAAAGGCCTCCAGCGCTCACGGAACTTGATCTGTTCGTTGATCCGGTCAGCCACGCCCACGCTGCTTGGGCAACCGATGATCGAACGACCACCCAGGGCACGCGGACCGAACTCCATGCGGCCCTGGAACCAGGCCACCGGGTTGCCGTCCACCATGATCTTGGCGATTTTCTCAGGGGTACCGTCGATTTTGCGCCAGGCCGGTTTGCCCGGGTGACGGGCACATGCGGCGATCACGTCTTCGTTGCTGTACGCAGGGCCGAGGTAGACGTGTTCCATCTTCTCGACCGGTACGCCGCGCGCCTCGGACACATAGGCCGCCGCGCCCACTGCGGTACCGGCATCGCCGGACGCCGGTTGCACGAACAGCTCTTTGACCTCAGGGCGAGCGATGATTTTCTGGTTCAGCTTCACGTTCAACGCGCAGCCGCCCGCAAACGCCAGCTTGCCGGTTTCCTTGAGGATGTCGCCCAGGTAGTAGTCGATCATCTGCAGCGCCAGCTTTTCAAACAGCGCTTGCATACTGGCGGCATAGTGGATGTAAGGCTCGTCGGCGATATCGCCTTCACGCTTTGGCCCCAGCCATTCGATCAGTTTTGGCGAGAAGTAGAAGCCCTTGCCCTTCTCTTTATAACGGCGCAGGCCGATGACGTTGGCGTACTCGGTGTTGATCACCAGTTCGCCGTTTTCAAACGAGGCCAGGCGCGAAAAATCGTATTTGCTGGCGTCGCCGTACGGCGCCATGCCCATGACCTTGAACTCGCCGTCGAGCATCTCGAAACCGAGGAACTCGGTGATCGCGCCATACAGGCCGCCGAGGGAGTCCGGGTCGAAGAATTCCTTGATCTTGGTGATCTTGCCGTTCTCGCCATAACCGAAAAAGGTCGTAGCGTACTCGCCTTTGCCATCAATGCCCAGAATCGCGGTTTTCTCTTTGAAACCCGAGCAGTGGTAGGCGCTGGAAGCGTGCGCAAGGTGGTGTTCAACCGGCTCGATCTTGATTTTCTTCGGATCAAAACCCAGTTGCTGCAGGCAGAACACAATCTTGTTGCGATAGCGTTTGTAGCGACGGTTGCCCATCAGAATCGCGTCAAGGGCGCGATCCGGGGCATACCAGTAACGCTTGGCGTAGTGCCAGCGGGCCTTGCCGAACAAGCTGATTGGAGCGAATGGGATCGCAACCACATCAACGTCGGAAGGTTTGATACCCGCTTGCTCAAGGCAGAATTTTGCGGACTCGTACGGCATGCGGTTCTTTGCATGCTTGTCGCGCACAAAGCGTTCTTCCTCAGCCGCTGCGACCAGCTTGCCATCGATATAGAGGGCTGCGGAGGGATCATGGCTAAGGGCGCCGGACAGGCCAAGGATCGTCAATGCCACTGGATTAGCCTCTTAAAAATGCAGGCAGGCGGCGGGCGCCTGAAAAAAGGGTGTACTGCGCGCAATGCACAGAAACAACTAAAGGGCGGGATTATAGCGTAAAGCGCACGGGAATGACCCAGCCCTATTTGCCACGCCCTGCTGCTGGCGAAGTGCCCGTAACGGGCGTCTTCACTGGCGTAGGAATATTCACTGCCTATAAGCGCACACGCATGACGCAATTCAGGAAGCGTCCGACTTGCCGCACTTTCCAACCGGGTGGGATAAACCGCAACGCTGAAAAGCCTCTCACTTTCCCCCAAAAAGGACTGCCCTATGCAAGTCTCTGTGGCGCCCGGAGCCTCTGGTTTTCTAAAAGAAGTGCGCACAACGGCAGTACTGGTCATACCGCTACTGATTGGCCACGTATCGACGGGGTTGATCGCCTTTATCGACAACATCATTGCTGGCAACCACGGGACGGACACACTAGCCGCCGTGACCGTCGGCACCGCCTTACTGTGGCTGCCGATGCTGTTGCCGATTGGCATCCTGATTGCCCTGACCGCCAAAGTCGCGGCGTTGTGCGGGGCCAGCAAGGCGGAGGAAGTTGCGCCGTGGTTTCAGCAGGCCCTGTGGCTGGCACTGGTGCTGGGGCTCATCATGTTTACCTTTCTCAGTCTGGCGTCCGCTTTGCTGGGCACTGTCGGCATCGCACCGGAGATCATCCCGGGCGCCCAGGCCTTCCTCTCGGCAGTGCGCTGGGGGAGCCCGGCGCTAACCCTTTTTTTCTGCATGCGCTATGTGTGCGAAGGCATGCACTGGATGCGCCCGACCATGTTCTTCGGTTTCGGCGGTTTGCTGGTTCTGGCCCCACTCGGCTACGGGCTGACCAACGGCAAGCTGGGCTTTCCAGAGCTGGGGGCGCTGGGCCTGGGCATTGCCTCCGCCACCATGATGTGGGTTCAGGCGATCCTGTTTGCCGTGTATTTATGGCGCACACCGCGCTTTTCACACCTGCGCCTGTTTAGCCATTTCCAGTGGCCATGCCTGCCCACAATCAAGCAACTGCTCAGCGTCGGCTTGCCCATTGGGGTGGCGATTCTGATGCAGGGCAGTTTGTTTATCGCCACCTCTTTGTTGCTCAGCCAATTGGGCGCCACGGTGCTGGCGGCCCATCAGATTGCAGTCAATGCGGCCCAACTGTGCTTCATGATCCCGGTGGCCGTGGCCGAGGCAACAACTGTTCGCGTCGGCCATGCGCTAGGGCGCGGCGACTACAATGCGGTCCGCCAGGCGGCCTGGGCCGGCTACGCCCTCGTCGGTGCCACGCAACTGTTTTCGACGGTGGTACTACTGACCGGTAGCCAGATGATTGCCGGCCTCTATACCGCCGACGTGTCGGTGCTGGCACTGGCGTCCACCCTGCTGATGTATGCCGCCGCGCTGCAATTTCCCGATGGTTTGCAAATGCTGTCTGCCGGTGCGCTCCGAGGTCTGCAAGACACCCGGGTACCCATGTTTATTGCGGTTTTTTGCTACTGGGGCGTGGGCATTCCCTTGGGCGTAGGTCTGGGCTTCGGCCTGCACTGGGGACCGCAAGGGGTGTGGCTGGGCCTTATCAGCGCCCTGACCCTGGCAACCCTGCTGATGAGCTGGCGCTTCGTCTTCAGCAGCCGCCAGCCCACCTGAGACGCCGGGCGCACGCGCTTAAATGCTCGTCTGCACGCGCTTGCGCCCGCTAAACTGCCCACCCTCTGCTAGCCTGATACCCGTCGCCCAGACGGGTCGCGTCACACGGAACCCCGATACTGCCCATGAATTTTTTTGTCCCCGCCCGTTTTGCCCTTCTGCTACCGGGGCTTTGCCTCGCCCCCACCAGCTTCGCCGAAACGCTGGAACTCGACCCCAGCGTGATCACCGGTTCGCGCAGCGCCAGCCCAAGCTTTGACCTGCCTTACTCAGTCGACAGCATCAACCAGCAGCAAATCAGCGACGGTCAATTGGGCATCAACGCCTCGGAAGTGCTGACCCGGGTGCCGGGGCTGGTGGTACAAAACCGGCAGAACTACGCGCAGGACCTGCAAATTTCCTCCCGGGGTTTTGGCGCTCGCTCGGCGTTTGGCGTGCGGGGCATCAAGCTGATTGCCGACGGGATTCCAGCCAGTACGCCGGACGGCCAGGGCCAAGCTGCGACCTTCAACCTCGACACCGCCGAGCGCATCGAAGTGCTGCGCGGCCCGGCGGCCACGCTGTACGGCAGCAATGCTGGCGGAGTGATTCAAATGTTCTCCCGCGACGGCGAAGGGCCGCCGCGCATTGGCGCCGAAACCCTGGTCGGCAGCGACGGCATGAGCAAAAACCACCTCACGGCCGAAGGCGCGACAGATGACGTAGGCTTTGTGCTCGACGCCTCGCGCATGGACACCGACGGCTACCGTGACCACAGCGCCGCCCGCCGTGACCAGACTTTTGCCAAGCTCAACCTCAAGCCCGACGAAGACAGCAAACTGGCGCTGATCTACAGCAGCCTGGAGCAGAACGGCACCCAGGACCCGCTAGGGCAAACCTGGGAAGCCTACAAAGCCGACCCGCGTTCCGTGACGCCTGCGGCCCTGACCTACAACACCCGCAAGAGCATCGACCACCAACAAGTAGGCCTGAACTACGAGCGCTACATCGGCGACGCGACCCTGCAGGTCAATGCTTACACCGGCACCCGCAGCGTGATCCAGTACCTGGCGATTCCCAAGGGTACGCCCAGCAACAACCAGGGCGGCGGCGTGGTGCAATTCGACCGCAAGTTCTATGGCGGCAGCCTGCGCTGGCTGCAACCGGTGCACAGCGTGCCCGGCGACCTGACCCTGATTGGCGGCCTGGATTACGATCAGAGCCGGGACAGCCGCCACGGTTACAACAACTTCGTGGGCGATCAGTTGGGGATAAAAGGCGCACTGGTTCGAGACGAGATCGACACCGCTCGCAGCCTTGATCCGTACGTACAAGCTAACTGGGCCATCGACGATTGGACGGTACAAGCCGGGTTGCGCTACAGCACCATGGAACTGGACGTGCATGATCAATTTTTAAGCAACGGCGACGACAGCGGCACCAAGCGCTACGAAAAAGCCACGCCGTCGATGAGCGTGATGTACGCCTTTACCCCCGAACTGCATGGCTATGTCAGCGCCGGCAAGGGCTTTGAAACACCCACTCAGGCCGAGTTGGCGTACTCACCGAGCGGTAATGGTTTCAACTTTGGCCTCAAGCCCTCTGAAAGCACACAGTACGAAATGGGCCTCAAAGCACAGGTCGACAACACCCGCATCAATGCGGCTATTTTCCAGATCACCACCACCGACGAACTGGTCGTTCTGAGCAACAGCGGCGGTCGCACCACGTATCAGAACGCGGGCCGTACGCTGCGCCGCGGCTTTGAACTGGGCATCGAGAGCCAGCTTGCCGACGACTGGACCACCACCCTGGCCTACACCCGCCTGCAAGCCACCTATGACCGCGACTTCGCCAGCCCCAAAGGTACCGTGGACAAGGGCAACTACCTGCCGGGGGTGCCGCAGACCACCCTGTTTGCCGAGGTGAACTGGAAACCCGTCGACTGGCTCAGCACCGCCATAGAAGGCATGTACCGCAGCAAAGTCTATGTCGAAGACACCAACACGCAAAAAGCCGCACCGGCCTACAGCGTCTTCAACTGGCGCGCCAAATTTGAGCAAAAGGTTGACCACTGGACCTTCCACCAAACCCTGCGCCTGGACAACCTGCTGGACCGCCAATACGTGGGTTCGGTGATCGTGGCCGATGGCAATAACCGCTTCTACGAAGCCGCGCCGGGCCGCTCGTGGTACGCCGGGGCCGGGGCGCAGTACAGCTTCTGAGTCGCCCCCCCTCGCTCTTATCAAATACAAAATAAGTGATTGATTCTAAAAGCCCTGTAGGAGCGAGCTTGCCTCGCGAGCTGTTGATCTTGATCTAGCTTTTGATCTAGGGAGCCCCGTTAAACTACGCTGGCCAAACGCAAGTGTTGCGCAGCGAGTCACCGAGGGGTTGGAGTAAAAAGCGTTTGGTTACTTTGCGCTTTTCAAAGTAACGCCGCGTAAGGCCAGAAACTTAAGTGGCCGTTGCCGCAGCAATGGATACGTACAAAAAATCAAGAGCCCCCTCTCCCGAAGGAGAGGGAACCGATTGGGGGATGCTGTCGGTAATCGGTGGCCTGTTTGCTGCGCGACAGCACGGCGTCGAAGACTGGACAGCAGCGCCCACAGGGTTGGGTTACACCTCTTTCGGCAAACGCCCGTCAATCACTTGATGCAAAGCGCTGCCCACCGGCCAGTTGCGCATAAAGCGTGCACGGTCGCGGGCGTAGGCCGAGGCAAATTGGCTGCGGGATGAGTGCTGACACATCGAGTCCAGATCGATCAACGCCCAACGGCCGTTATCCCAGAACACGTTATGGCCCTTGAGGTCACCGTGGCTGATGCGCTCGCGAATCAGGTCGGCAAACAGTTGATCCAACGCCTGCAACTCGGCTTGCGGGGCGTCGCCGCTGTCCTGATACGGCGCAAAACGCTCGATGATGTCCGGCCCGGGCAGGTATTCGGTCACCAGATACGCCTTGGCGCGCAGCCACAAAAAACGCGTTTCCAGCAGCGCCAGCGGCTTGGGCGTGGCGATACCGAGAAACAGCAGCCGATTGCCTTCCTGCCATGAATGCCACGCTCGGCTGGGGCGCCAAAAGCGCTTGAGCCAGTGCGCAAAACCTTTGATGTTGTAGCGCTTGACCACCAGCGTGCGGCCCGCCACGTCGACTTTGCCGACACTGGCCGCGCCGCCGGTCTTGTACAAATACCCCTGATCGAGCAACGCATCGGCCTTGGCCAGTACCGGCAACATCGCCGCTTCTTCTTCGCGAGCAAACGCGCGCAAGGCAAACGCTCCGCGCTGTACGCTAAACAACGTGCAGTCGCGGCCGACTTTGTTCATGAAGTCGTTCAGACGCCAGGCGCGCACCTTTTCGACCTGCTTGAGCAACGCTTCCAGTGGCAAGGCGTGTTCACCGTTGCTCAGCAGGTAATACACCAGCAACTCTTCAATGAACGGCTCAAGGCTCTTGGGCAACTGAGCGAAGAACACGCCGAGGTTTTCCAGCACCTTTTGCCGCGACAGCGGTTTACCCGCCTCTTCGACGCCAATACCCGCGCCATCGATCAAATACAGTTTGCCGTTGCAGCGCAGCAGGTTGTCCAGGTGCAGGTCTTCCTGCCACAGCCCCTTGAGATGCATCTGCCCAATCGCTTCCAGGGCCTCGGCCAGCACGACTTGCTGCTCGTCAGCCAATACCGGGAGCGATTGCACCGCGCTCCAGGCATCGCCCAGGCTTTGTGCCTGTTCAAGGTACTCAAACAGCAGCCAGCCACCCTCGCCTTCCAGCAAGCCATCGGCGAGCAGTTGCGGGGTCGTCAGGCCTTGCTCCGCCAGCAGGCGCACGCCCGCCAGTTCTCGCTGAAAGTTACGCGCCGCCTTGCTGCCGACCATCAACTTGGCCAGCACCGTGCGCCCGCGCCACACACCGGCACCGACGTAACGTTGCCCCGGCAGCACCCGCAGCAGGCTCAACAACTGCAACTGTGCAGGCCCGGCCGCGTCAGCCAGCTCGATGCTGAGCGGCAACGACGGCGTGCGACCGGCCTTTTGCAATTCGGACAAGCGCATCAGCGACTCTCCTTGTGGCTGCGACGAACATTCAGCCGCTCAAACCAGGCATCCACCAATCCGCTTTCAACCGGTTGTTCCAGATACGCCGCGAGCAGAGTGCGCACCTCGTCAGCGTTCCAGACCTGGGCCCGGCGCAACAACGGCTCGATGTCTTTGACCCGGTCACGCTGGCCCAGCAGCAAAGGCCGGGTTTTTTCCAGGTCGATCAACTGGGCGCGATAGCCCGCCCCGTCCGCCTGCAAAAAGATGTGTTTGGGATAGAAGCACCCATGCACCTGACGCGAAGCGTGCAGGTGGCGCGCCAACTGGCCACAGGTACGCAAAATGGCTTGCTGCTGCACTGGAGTCAGTTGCGGCCATTGCTCGAGCAGGGAGTCGAGGTCACTCCAGCCGTCCAGCGCGCGTGTCATCAAAATCGCGCGACGCTCACCGGCCACTTTGCGCTCACCAAAAAACACCGCTTGGAGCGCCGGAATGCCCAACTGCTGGTAACGCTGGATATTGCGAAACTCGCGGGCAAAACTCGGCTCGCCGAACGGGCTGTGCAAGGTGCGGGTCAGGTAGTTGCTCTGGCGCTTGAGGTAGAAACCGTGCCCTTCGAGGTCCATGCGAAACACTGTGCTCCAGCCACCCCGGCTGGTGTTGGGCTCGTCCACCGCATCCAGTTGCAGGTTCCACAGGGCGTCGAAATCAGCCAATCCATTGCGTTCCAGTAAAGCCCTTTCGGCTCCTGCCAAAAAATCAGTCATTCCCGGCCCTCAAAAAAACGCACGATATGACGGACTCGCTCTTTGTCTGCCGCGTTGAGTGTGGTGCGCCCGGTGTATTGGAAATAGAAACGCAAACGCTGGGTGGCGCTCAGGTGGTATTTGGCCACTTTGTCGAGGCACGCCAGGTCTTTGGTGATCCGGTACTTGAGCCAGAAACCCCGCCAGAAGTCGCCGTTCGGGCAGTCGATCAAGTACAGGTGCGCCTGATCGTCGATCAGCAGGTTGCGCCACTTCAAGTCGTTATGAGTGAAGCGATGATCGTGCATGGTCTTGGTGTAGCGCGCCAATTGGCGGCTAACGCCGTCGACCCAGGCACGGTCCTTGAGCAGCGGATCGTTATTGTCCGCCAGATCCGACAAATCGCGGGTGTTGGGCAGTTCGCGGGTAATCATCGCGCCCCGCGCAAAGGCAAACCCCTTGCGCTCAAGGCCCCAGGCAACCACCTCGGCTGTGGGTATGCCCCACTTGGCAAAGCGCTTGAGGTTCTGCCACTCGGACTTCACCCGCGGGCGCCCCAGATAACGGCGCAGCCCCTTGCCCGCCCCGGTGTAGCGCTTGACGTAGTAATTGACGCCATCACGCTCGACACGGATCACTTGCGACAACGGATCGCGGGTCAGGTGCTCGCCTTGCAGGGCAAACACAGCATCGAGACTGCCAAAATCATGTGCCAACGCGCGGTAAGCAGGTTCCAGGTTCCAACCCGCCATTACAGTGCATCTCCATAGCGCACTTTGCGCTCGTAGAGTTTTTGCGCCTTGCCTTCGAGCCAGGCCAACAAACGGGCTTCTTCGCGCAGGATCTGGCGCAGCGGCATCTGGAAGTAACCGCGCAGGAAGCGCAGCTTGTCGCGCTGAGTCAGGCCAATGTCCAGCGCCGAAAAGTACAACGCGGCCAGGTCTTTGTTGCGCCAGCGACGGCTTATCACGGCGCGGGTCTGGGCACGGTGCAGGTCGATGACCGACAAGCGCAGGTTATCGGCCGTCACCGGCTTGTCGGTGTGCAGCAAAAAGTGGCAGATGTAGCAGTCGCGATGGTTCACCCCGGCGCGGTGCATCATGCCGGTCATGCGCGCCACTTCAGCGATCAGCGCATGTTTGAGCTTGGGCTGCGGCGGCTGCTTGAGCCAATCGAGGCTGAAGTCTTCGAGGCTGACGGTTGGCGCCAGCTCTTCGGTGATGATGAACGAGTGCTGCTGCGCCGGGTTACTGCCCTTTTCGCCATAGGCCACAGCGGTCATGGTCGGCACACCCACTTCGTGCAAACGCTTGATCGCTCGCCATTCCTGGCCGGCACCGAGCACTGGCAATTTGGCGGTGAACAGGTTTTTGAAGACCTCGCCCCAACCAATACCCCGGTGGATTTTCACAAAGTAACCGCGACCGTCGACTTCCGTACGCAGGGTACGGCGGCCATCCAGTTCACGGTAAACCTCACCCTTCAGTTGCTCGACTTCGGTGAACGCATCGCGTCCTTCCCACAAGCGTTTGAAGGGTTCGGCAAGTATCAGTTTCATCAGTGTTGCTCCGCCAGAATCACATCCGCAGCATGCTGCGGCATGCTATAGAGGTCGGCCGTCTGCGCGTAGGCCAGGCCATTTTGGCTCCAGGCCGCACGTGCAGCATCGTCGGACAACATGTGGGTCAGATAGTCATTGAGTTGTGTCTGCTCGAACGGTTCGTCCAGCACCAGGCCCGCATCGGCGTCGCTGATGTAATGGGCATACCCACACACCGCACTGACCAATACCGGCAAACCCGCCACCAGGGCTTCAAGCAGAACGGTTCCGGTGTTTTCGTTGTAGGCCGGGTGGATCAACACGTCGGCGCCCAGCAGGAAACGCGGAATGTCACTGCGCCCCTTGAGAAACTGCACATGCTCGCCCAGCCCCAACGTGGCGCTTTGCAATTGAAAGACCTTGGGATCGTCCTGGCCAATGACTAACAACTGGGTGCGTTTTTTAAGCTCGGGCGCCAAGGCGGCCAGGGCCTTGAGGCTGCGGTCGACCCCTTTGGTCTTGAACCCCGAACCGATCTGCACCAGCAGCAGGTCATCGTCTGCCAGATTGAATTCACGACGGAACTCGGCGCGTATTTCAGCCGCATTCGGCGGCGCCCGGCGGTCCAGCGCGATGCCCGGCGGCAGCAAATGGAAGCGCTGCAACGGGGTGTCGTAATGCTTGATGAACAACGGCTGCTGGACTTCAGAAATCATCAGGATTTCGGTCTTGGCGTTCTTGTCGAACACCGCGCGCTCGTACTCGGCAAAGTGTTTGTAGCGCTTGAAGAAGCGGTAAAACGAATGCCGCAGGTTCTGCGCCTTGTCTTCAAAGCAGCCGTCGGCCGCGTAATAAACGTCCAGGCCCGGCATTTTGTTGAAGCCGATCAGGCGGTCGACCGGGCGCTTGGCCAGGTCAGCCTGCATCCAGGCGAGCATTTTTTCGTTGCGAGTGTGGTTGTGGAACGCCTTGACCGGCGCCACCAGCACCTCAAAGCCCGGCGGGATGTCGCCTTCCCAGATCATCGTGTACACACGGATCTGGTGCCCGCGTTTCTGGCACTCCAGGGCGATTCGCATGAAATCGCGCTGCAGACCGCCAAACGGGAAATATTTGTACAGCACAAAAGCCAGTTGCATCAGCGCAGTTCCTCAGCCAGTAACAACGTGCTTAATCGACTTGCGACACGCTCTGGGTTCAGACGAGTGAAGCACAACGGCCACTCGTTTTTCAGATCAAACCGCTGCTGATCCTGTGCAGTCGGCTGGTAAGTGCATTTTTTCTGCAGGCAAGGTGCACACGGGAAATCGCTGGCCAGGTGAATCTGCACCTTGCCGTAGGCACCCGTAAGCCCGGGGTTGGTGGGGCCGAACAGGGAAATGGTCGGCACATCCAGTGCTGCCGCCAAATGCCCAAGGCCGGTATCCACCGCCACACAGGCGCTGGCATTGGCCAATACTTTAGCCACACCTGCAAGATTCAGCTTGGGCAGCACCACGGCATTTTTCAGGCCATGGGCGATGCGTTCGGCACGGGCCTTTTCAGCCGGGTTGCCCCACGGCAAACGCACCTCGATGCCCCGCTGGCCCATGCGCACGGTCAAATCCCGCCAGTACACTTCGGGCCAGTGCTTGGTGTCCCACGTGGTGCCGTGCAAAAACAGTACGTAAGGCTTGTTGCGCGGCAATTCAATCAGGCGCTCGACGTCGAGGCCGTAATCGCCCAGCCCCTTTGGCAAGTCGTAACCCAGCGCCACGGCGAACAACTGGCGGATACGCTCGACCGCATGCTGCCCGCGGGCCACCGCCAGGCGGCGCTGATAAAAGTGGCTGGCCAGTGGCTCACGCGCAGAGTTTTTGTCCAACCCGGCGATCGGGGCCTTGACGTACCGGGTCAACCAGGCACTTTTGACCAGCCCTTGGGCGTCAATCACCAGGTCGTATTTCTCGGCGCGCAGGCTTTGCTTGAAGCGCTTCCACTCGCCGCTTTTGAGGGTTTGCCAGATATTTTTGCGCCAGCGGCGAATCGCCACCGGGATCACCTTGCCGACCGCCGGGTGCCAGGTCGGAATCTCGGCAAAGCCTTCTTCAACCACCCAGTCAAAGGTGATGCCCGGAATAGCCCGGGCCGCATCGGTCAGTGCCGGCAAGGCATGAATCACATCCCCAAGGGATGAGGTTTTAACCAACAGAACACGCACCTAGTTGACCTCGACCGGGGTGACCTGCAGACGTTGCAAGGCTTCAATCACCGGCGCTGGCATCAGTTCGCGCAAGCAGTTGTAGTGGCCGAAGCGACAGGTGCGCTCAAAGCACGGGCTGCATTCCAGGTCCAGGCGCACGATTTCTACCTGATCAGCCAACGGCGGGGTAAAACCCGGCGAGGTGGAGCCGTACACCGCCACCAACGGGCGATTGAGCGCCGCGGCGACGTGCATCAGGCCTGAATCGTTGGACACCACGGCATCGGCACACGACAACAGGTCGATGGCTTCGGCCAGCGAGGTTTCGCCGCTAAGGTTGATGGACTCCTCGCGAAAACCGGGAATCAGTTGCGAGCGGATGTCTTCGCCCACGCCGTGATCGTTTTTCGAGCCGAACAGCCACACTTGCCAGCCTTCGCGGATCTTTTGCTCGGCGACCTTGGCGTAATGCTCGGACGGCCAACGCTTGGACTCGCCAAACTCGGCACCCGGACACAGCGCCAGCACCGGACGGTCGAGCTCCAGCCCGAACTTGCGCAGGGCGGCTTCGCGGCTCTGCGGATCGATTTGCAGATCAGGGCGCGGGTAAGGTGTGGGCAAGTCGGCACCCGGCTCGTAAGCCAGGGCCATGAAGCGCTCGATCATCAACGGATAGCGTTCTTTATCGAGCGTGCGCACATCGTTGAGCAACCCGTAACGGAACTCGCCCCGCCAGCCGGTGCGCTTGGCGATCCCGGCGAAGAACGGCACCAACGCCGACTTGAGCGAGTTAGGCAGCAAGATGGCCTGATCGTATTGCCCCTTGAGGGACTTGCCGATCTTGCGGCGCGTGGCCAGCTCAAGGGCGCCATGGCCGAGCGGAAAGCTCAAGGCCTTGCGGACCTCAGGCATGCGCTCAAGGATGGGGCGGCTCCACTCGGGGGCCAACACATCGATTTCGCACTGTGGGTGGCGCTGTTTCAGGCACTGGAACAGTGTCTGCGCCATCACCATGTCACCGACCCAGCTGGGCCCAACGATCAAAATATTCATAAGTTTCCATAAACAAGCAAGGGAGGCAGTGGCCTGATGCTCGTCAGCCAGAACACTCAACTGTAGGAGCAAGCTCGTCTCGCGATCTTTTAAAGATCAAAAGATCGCGAGGCGAGCTCGCTCCTACACAGACCGCGTTCACGTTACTGACAGGCTTCAGACGCTTGCCTCCCCGCTGTAATTGCTAGCTGTAGCTTAGCTCAAGCCCAGTTGCGCCCATATGCGCCGCACATCACGGCGCGCGTCCACCAATTGATCCCCGCTGACCACACCCGCTTCCTTTTGCAAGGCCTGGCGGTGAGCAACGGCGCGGAAGGCCTTATACGCCTCACGCAGCAGGCTGGCGTCGGTGGCGGGCATCAGCCCTGCCTGCTCCAACCCTTCCAGAATGCGGATGTTATCGGTGTAACGCAGTAACTCCGGGTGTTCCCTGGACCACGCCAGGGCCGCGTATTGCACCATAAATTCAATATCGACGATACCTCCGGCGTCCTGCTTGAGGTCGAACGGCACCGTAGGCTCAAAGGCGTTCTCAGCCGTGCCCGCGGCAGTACTGCGGGTGCCCAGGTTGTCGCGCATTTTGGCGCGCATCTCGCTGACTTCCTGACGCAATCTCGGCAAGTCGCGCTCGCGGCCCAACACCTGCGCCCGGACCTTTTCAAACGCCGCACCGACCTGCTTGCAGCCCACCAGCACCCGTGCCCGCACCAACGCCTGGTGCTCCCAGGTCCAGGCTTCATTCTGTTGATAGCGCTCAAACGCTCCGAGCGAGCTGACCAACAACCCCGCCGCGCCTGACGGCCGCAGGCGCATGTCGACGTCATACAGCTGGCCCGAGTTGGTTTGCGCGGTCAGCAAATGGATGATCCGTTGGCCCAGCCGGGTGAAAAACTGCGCGCTGTCGATGGGCTTGGCGCCGTCGGTCTCGGTATTCGGATCGCCGTCGTGGATAAACACCAGGTCCAGGTCCGAACCATGGCCCAACTCGATCCCGCCGACTTTGCCGTAGCCCACAATAATAAAGCCGGGATCGCACAGGCTGCCGTCCGGACGCTGCGGCGTGCCGTACTTGGCCACGGTCTGGCGCCAGGCCAGGGCCAGCACTTGCTCCAAAATCGCTTCGGCCAGCCAGGTCAGGTAATCGCTGACTTTCATGAGCGGCAAGCTGCCGGCAATTTCCGATGCCGCAACCCGCAGGCGGTGCGCCAGCTTGAAGTTGCGCAGCGCTTCCATCTGCTGCTCCAGGTCATCTTCAGGGATACGCGTGAGCCGCTCACGCAACTCAGCGGCCAGCTCTGGCGCCAACGGTGGTTTGAACAGGCGCCCTTCGTTGAGCAGCTCATCGAGCAGCAGCGGGAAACGGGTGATCTGTTCTGCGATCCACGGGCTGGCCGCGCACAGGGTCAGCAGGCGGCGCAGCGCATCCGGGTTCTCGGTCAAGAGCACCAGATAGGCCGAACGGCGGGCCACCGCTTCAACCAGCGGCAACACCCGTTCGAGCACCAGATCCGGGTTGGCATGTTCAACCGCTTGTGCCAGCAAGCGCGGGATGAACGCATCCAGACGCTCGCGGCCCAAACGCTGCATCGCCCGCAACTGCGGGCTGGAGCGCAGGCTGGCCAGTTGTTTCAAGGCTTTGGGCGCATCGACAAAGCCGGCTTCTTCCAGCTGCGCGCAGGCAGCGGCGTCGTCCTGGACTTCTTCCCACAACGGCAACCACTCGCCGCCGACAATCAGCTCGCCTTCATCTAAGTCTTCTTCCTCGTCCGGGTCGGCAATCACCTGACGGAAATGCCAGTCGATTCGCCCACGCCACGCCATCAGTTGCTCATGGAATTGCGCCCAAGTGTCGAAGCCCATCATGAAGGCGATGCGCGCCTGATCCTGCTCATCGTCAGGCAACATTTGTGTCTGGCGGTCGGCAATAGCCTGGATCGCGTGCTCGGTGTAACGCAAAAATTCATACCCTTCACGCAGCTCGACGATGACAGCAGGCGGCAAGTAACCCTGGCCTTCGAGGATGCCCAGCACTTTTAGCAGCGGTCGCTGTTGCAAGCTGAGGTCGCGACCGCCGTGGATCAATTGAAAGGCCTGGGCAATAAACTCGACTTCACGAATCCCGCCGGCGCCCAGCTTGATGTTGTCGGCCATGCCCTTGCGCCGCACTTCTTGCTGGATCAGTTGTTTCATGGTGCGCAGCGCTTCAATCGCCGAGAAGTCGAGGTAGCGCCGATAGACAAACGGGCGCAACAAATCGAGCAGTTGTGCGCCCATGGCCTGGTCACCGGCCACCACGCGCGCCTTGATCATCGCGTAGCGTTCCCAGTCACGCCCCTGATCCTGGTAGTACTGCTCCAGCGCGTTAAAACTCAGCACCAGTGCGCCCGACGAGCCGTAAGGGCGCAGGCGCATGTCGACGCGGAACACAAAACCGTCCACGGTCATGGGGTCCAGCGCTTTGATCACGCGCTGGCCGAGGCGGATGAAGAATTCCTGGTTATCCAGCGGGCGCTTGGAGCCGACCGTTTCACCCCCCTCGGGGTAGGCAAAAATCAGGTCGATGTCCGACGACAGGTTCAGCTCGACCGCGCCAAGCTTGCCCATGCCCAGAATCACCATCTGCTGCGGCTCACCGCTACGCCGCCCGGTCGGCGTGCCGAACTGCTGGCAATGGCGCTGGTACAGCCAGCGATAAGCCTGGTCGATGCTCGCATCGGCCATGTCCGACAGATCGCGGCAGGTTTCGACCAGATCCGCCTGTCGGGTCAGGTCACGCCAGATAATGCGGATCTGCTGGCGCGTCCGCTGACGGCGCAGTGTACGCCCCAGTTCATCGTCGGTTTGCGCCTGCTGGGCGGCCTCGGCGATCTGCCCGCACAACTCGCCGGAGGCGAAACTGCGATCCAGCTCACCTGAACTCACCAGCTCAAGCAACATCAAAGGGTCACGTAAGGCCTGTTCAATAAAGAAGTCGCTAGCCGCGCTCACTCGGGCGAAATCGGACCAGCGTTCAGATGACCATTCGTCGACTCCCTGTTCGCCTTCCAAACCGGCCACCGCGTTGCGCCACGACTCTTCGGCACGGCTGGCAAGGGGCAATAAAAGGGGGGGAATTGCGGCAAGCGAGGGAAGGCTCATGGTCTATCCTTGATCGGCGATGGTAATGCCGAGTACGGTGACAGGAAGAAACAGCGGTTAAATCCGACTGTCGAACAAAGGTTATAAATAGCTTTAAAAGGTATTTCTTTAGCAAAAAAACATTGTCACGACGGCAAAAAACCAAGTACAGCACCAACAATATCGATTTATCGCACAACTCAACAGGTGGCCACCGAAGGCTGCGCTGTAGTTTTACTACTGGTTCAAACACTTGAAAGGCTGAAATGAGCAACGATTTGTAGTAAAACTACACGACGCCGGAATCAACCTTCCGGTCATCCAAGAATTTATGTCGTCTGCCCACAAGGCCAGTCGCAAACTCAGGCAACCGATTCTGGAAGCCTTTCCGCCCTGGAGCAAGCCATGCAAGACCTCGATCCCGTCGAAACCCAGGAATGGCTGGACGCCCTGGAATCGGTTCTCGACAAAGAAGGCGAAGACCGTGCTCACTATCTGATGACCCGTATGGGTGAGCTCGCTACTCGCACCGGTTCGCAACTGCCGTACGCCATCACGACTCCATACCGCAACACGATTCCTGTTACCCACGAAGCACGCATGCCTGGCGACCTGTTCATGGAACGCCGCATTCGCTCGTTGGTACGCTGGAACGCCATGGCTATGGTTATGCGCACGAACTTGAAAGATTCTGACCTGGGCGGTCATATCTCCAGCTTCGCTTCCAGCGCAACCCTGTACGACATCGGCTTCAACTACTTCTTCCAGGCCCCGACCGAAGAACACGGCGGCGACCTGATCTACTTCCAGGGCCACACCTCTCCAGGCGTTTATGCCCGTGCGTTCATGGAAGGTCGCATCAGCGAAGAACAAATGAACAACTTCCGCCAGGAAGTCGACGGTCAGGGCCTGTCGTCCTACCCGCACCCTTGGCTGATGCCTGATTTCTGGCAGTTCCCGACGGTATCCATGGGCCTTGGCCCGATCCAGGCGATCTACCAGGCGCGTTTCATGAAGTACCTGGAATCGCGCGGCTACATCCCTGCAGGCAAGCAAAAAGTCTGGTGCTTCCTGGGTGACGGCGAGTGTGACGAGCCGGAATCCCTGGGCGCCATCTCGCTGGCTGGCCGCGAAAACC
This sequence comes from Pseudomonas sp. 7P_10.2_Bac1, assembly GCF_025465935.1. Taxonomy (GTDB): domain Bacteria; phylum Pseudomonadota; class Gammaproteobacteria; order Pseudomonadales; family Pseudomonadaceae; genus Aquipseudomonas. Next base: position 33,966 of record NZ_JANLNV010000089.1, read on the forward strand.
TCGACAACCTGATCTTCGTCATCAACTGCAACCTGCAGCGCCTCGACGGCCCGGTTCGCGGCAACGGCAAGATCATCCAGGAACTCGAAGGCGTGTTCCGCGGTGCTCAGTGGAACGTGACCAAAGTCATCTGGGGCCGTTTCTGGGACCCACTGCTGGCCAAAGACGTCGACGGCATCCTGCAACGCCGCATGGACGAAGTCATCGACGGCGAGTACCAGAACTACAAAGCCAAAGACGGCGCGTTCGTACGTGAACACTTCTTCAACACGCCAGAACTCAAGGCGATGGTTGCTGATCTGTCCGACGACGAGATCTGGAAACTCAACCGTGGCGGCCACGACCCGTACAAGGTCTACGCGGCATACCACGAAGCGGTCAACCACAAAGACCAGCCAACCGTCATCCTGGCCAAGACCATCAAGGGTTACGGCACCGGCGCTGGCGAAGCGAAAAACACAGCGCACAACACCAAGAAAGTCGATGTCGACAGCCTGAAGTTGTTCCGCGATCGCTTCGACATCCCGGTCAAAGACGAAGAAATCGAAAACCTGCCATTCTTCAAACCAGAAGAAGGCAGCGCTGAAGCCCGCTACCTGAGCGAGCGCCGTGCAGCACTGGGCGGCTTCGTACCGCAGCGTCGCGCCAAGAGCCTGAGCATTCCGACCCTGCCTCTGGACACCCTCAAGGCCATCCTTGACGGCTCCGGCGACCGTGAAATTTCCACCACCATGGCGTTCGTGCGCATCCTGGCGCAGCTGGTGAAGGACAAGGACATCGGTCAGCGCATCGTGCCGATCATCCCGGACGAAGCCCGTACCTTCGGTATGGAAGGCATGTTCCGTCAGTTGGGCATCTACTCCTCCGTCGGCCAGCTCTACGAGCCAGTCGATAAAGACCAGGTGATGTTCTACAAGGAAGACAAAAAAGGTCAGATCCTCGAAGAAGGCATCAACGAAGCAGGCGCCATGAGCTCCTTCATCGCCGCCGGTACTTCGTACTCGAACCACAACCAGCCGATGCTGCCGTTCTACATCTTCTACTCGATGTTCGGCTTCCAGCGTATTGGCGACCTGGCCTGGGCCGCTGGCGACAGCCGCACCCGTGGCTTCCTGATCGGCGGCACCGCCGGGCGTACCACGCTCAACGGTGAAGGCCTGCAACACGAAGACGGTCACAGCCACATCCTGGCCTCGACCATCCCGAACTGCCGCACCTACGATCCAACCTACGGCTATGAGCTGGCGGTGATCATCCAGGACGGCATGAAGAAGATGACCGAAGAGCAACAGGACGTCTTCTACTACATCACCGTGATGAACGAGTCGTACCAGCAACCTGCCATGCCGGCCGGTGTTGAAGAAGGCATCGTCAAAGGGATGTACCTGCTCGAAGAAGACACCAAGGAAGCCGCTCACCACGTTCAACTGATGGGCTCCGGCACCATCCTGCGTGAAGTGCGTGAAGCTGCGAAAATCCTGCGTGATGAATTCAACGTCGGCGCTGACGTATGGAGCGTTACCAGCTTCAACGAACTGCGTCGCGACGGCCTGGCCGTTGAGCGTCACAACCGCCTGCACCCTGGCCAGAAGCCACAGCGTACCTACGTTGAAGAGTGCCTGACTGGCCGTAAGGGTCCGGTCATCGCTTCGACTGACTACATGAAGCTGTTCGCCGAGCAGATTCGTCAGTGGGTACCGGTCAAGGAATTCAAAGTGCTGGGCACTGACGGTTTCGGCCGCAGCGACAGCCGCAAAAAACTGCGTCACTTCTTTGAAGTAGACCGTCACTTCGTGGTGTTGGCAGCCCTGGAAGCCTTGGCTGACCGCGGTGAAATCGAACCTAAGGTGATAGCAGACGCTATCGTCAAGTTCGGCATCAACCCGGAAAAACGCAACCCACTGGACTGCTGAGGAGAATTTTTGTGAGCGAACTCATTCGAGTACCTGACATCGGCAGCGGTGACGGCGAAGTCATCGAACTGTTTGTAAAGGTCGGCGACCGTGTCGAAGCGGATCAGAGCATTCTGACGCTGGAATCGGACAAGGCGAGCATGGAAATTCCTGCGCCTAAAGCCGGTATCGTCAAAAGCCTGAAAGTAAAGCTGGGCGACCGCTTGAAAGAAGGCGACGAATTGCTTGAGCTGGAAGCTGAAGGTGGCGCTGAACAGGCGCCTCAAGCTGCAGCACCTGCACCGGCCGCTGCAGCTGAAAAACCGGCTGCCGCCCCTGCCGCCGAGGCCCCTGCGGCCCCGGCTGCAGCACCGGCAAGCGAGTCTGTTCAGGACATTCACGTGCCGGACATCGGCTCGTCGGGCAAGGCCAAGATCATCGAAATTCTGGTCAAGGCTGGCGACACCGTTGAAGCTGATCAATCGCTGATCACCCTCGAATCCGATAAGGCCAGCATGGAAATCCCATCGCCAGCCGCCGGTGTGGTGGAAAGCATTGCGGTCAAGCTGGACGACGAAGTCGGCACTGGCGACTTCATCCTCAAGCTGAAAGTAGCGGGCGCTGCGGCGCCTGTTGCTCCGGCCCAGGCCGCACCAGCCCCGGCTGCGAAAGCTGAAGCCCCGGCTGCTGCTCCTGCGCCAGCCGCCAAGGCTGAAGCCGCCCCTGCTCCGGCACCGGCTGCTACCCCTGCGCCAAGCGGTGCCAAAGTTCACGCTGGCCCTGCCGTGCGTCAACTGGCCCGTGAGTTCGGCGTTGAGCTGAGCGCGGTGAGCCCAAGTGGCCCACACGGTCGCGTCTTGAAAGAAGACGTGCAGGCCTACGTCAAAACCGCTCTGCAGAAAGCCAAGGAAGCTCCGGCTGCCGGCGCTGCTACCGGCGGCGCTGGCATTCCGCCGATCCCGACCGTCGACTTCAGCCGTTTCGGTGAAGTTGAAGAAGTGGCCATGACCCGCTTGATGCAAATCGGCGCGTCGAGCCTGCACCGCAGCTGGCTGAACATCCCGCACGTGACTCAGTTCGACCAGGCTGACATCACCGACCTGGAAGCCTTCCGCGTTGCGCAAAAAGCCGTTGCAGAAAAAGCCGGTGTGAAACTGACCGTCCTGCCGCTGCTGCTCAAGGCCTGTGCACACCTGCTCAAGGAACTGCCGGACTTCAACAGTTCGCTGGCGCCAAGCGGCAAAGCGATCATCCGCAAGAAATACGTCCACATCGGCTTCGCCGTCGACACCCCGGACGGTTTGCTGGTGCCTGTGATCAAGAACGTTGATCAGAAGAGCCTGCTGCAACTGGCAGCGGAAGCGGCTGCACTGGCTGCCAAAGCCCGTGACAAGAAGCTCACCGCTGACGACATGCAGGGCGCTTGCTTCACCATTTCCAGCCTCGGCCACATTGGCGGCACCGGCTTCACGCCGATCGTCAACGCACCGGAAGTGGCGATCCTCGGCGTGTCCAAGGCAACCATGCAGCCCGTCTGGGACGGCAAAGCCTTCCAGCCGAAGCTGATGCTGCCCCTGTCGCTGTCCTACGATCACCGCGTGATCAACGGCGCTGCAGCTGCACGCTTCACCCAGCGTCTGAGCCAGTTGCTGGGCGACATCCGCACCATCTTGCTGTAAGCCACGTCCCGGCCTTCCTCACCGAAGGCCGGGGCTGCGCCCTGTTTTCCGAGCGCCACGCTCGTACCTCAACCCCGCCCAATAAGCGGGGCTTTTTTTTGCCTCAACACTTACCCACACCCCGCAGAAGCGGGTGCGCGCCAATCTCTTGATTCCGTGACCAGAAAACTCCCTCAACACACAGCACCTCGGCACTACAAATCCCGCTGATTTCAGGAAGCGAGGATCCTCAGCAGCCCCTCTACGGTTAACAAAAGGACTTAACCACCGCGACTGTGATCGCTAAACATCAGAAAGGAATTCGATGTGGAAAAACCAACCGTTGGGCCCATTGTGGGCTACACCACCCCGGAGCACGCGCGTATTTTCCTGAGGGGGGCAAAGGACCCAAGAGATAGCGTTTTCGCCGGTATTCGTCACCGCAAGGCCGGCACACAGCAATGGTCTGAAGGCGTGTATTCGGCGCTCAGTGACACTTACGACATGTCTGACACACTGGTTTTGCACGGCTTGAGCGCCGACACCCAGTACGAATACCAGGCAGGCTGGTTCACAACTTCCCACCCCGGCCACACCCCTGAGACGGTCAAACAGATTGCGCTGCAATGGCCTTCGACGATTTACCAGTTCAAGAGCGCGTCCACCCAACGTGACCGGGTGCATCGATACGTCGTGGGCTCATGCCGCTATCTCAGGCTCACATTGGGCGTCCCGTCGCGCCCCGATCTTGGCGACAAGGTCTTCAACGCCATCAACGCCGTGAAAGCCACCAGCCCGCTGGATGGCGTGCTGATGGTGGGCGACCAGGTGTACGTCGATGACTTGAATGTCGTGGCCCCGGATCGCAGTTACAAGGACATCTCGCTCAAATACCGCGCCGCCTTTTCACAACCCCATATCCGCCAGCTCATGGCCGGCACCCCCACCTACATGATCCTCGACGATCATGAGATCGAAGATAACTGGCCTTCCAACCGCAGCGACACGGACGCCCCTCTCTACCGCAATGCAATACGGGCCTATGAAAACTTCCAGTGCAGCCACAGCCCCGCCCACAAATTGCTTGCCGATGGGCGCATCGACCGCAGCGTAAACCAATACTGGTACACCTTTGCTGATGGCGACACTGACTGGTTTGTCCTGGACTGTCGCACCGAGCGCGTTTTAACCGGAGCTGACCGCAGGATGATCGGTGTCGAGCAAGAGTACGCGCTCTTCAAATGGCTGATAAACAGCACCGCGAAAGTGAAGTTCATCGTCAGCAGCGTCATGTTCATGCCCGACCAGAAAAGTCATGGTGGTGATGGCTGGAAGTCCTTTGCCGAACAACGTCACCGCCTCCTCGAAACCATTCGCGCCAACGGCCTCAAAAACGTGATCCTGGTGTCCGGAGACATCCACGGCTCGCTCACCTGCAAGCTCACCCACAGCGAGAACCCGGACTTTGTGGTGCACGGCATCGTGTCGTCACCGTTGTGCAACACCAAAATGCTGCCTTATGCCAAAGCCAGTAATTTAGTGCTCGACGCCCCCCTTGCCAGTAACGAGAAAGGCCTTTACTCGGTTGCACTCACCAGCACCATGGTCAGCGAAGACAACTTCGCCTGCCTGACGCTTGAAGGCCAACAACTGAAGGTCGATTTTTACAACCCGACGGGCCAGGTGCTCACGTCCGTGACGATTGAGCTGAAGTAGCGGTCATAAACCTGAAACTCGCGAGCGCCAGCCTGTTGCAACTCGCCGCCCTGAAGCTAACCTTTTAGCGTGCTGTGGCAATCATGTTCACTTGTCAGCTCAGTACGCATGATGCAACCTTGCCGCAGACCGCAGGAACAGGGCTCGAGGCCCTATGCCATCCGCAAGTGTGAAGCGAGTGCCCCCATGAAAAGCCCATCCGATGCTGCCCTGCGAACGGCAGCCGAGGTCGTGACGCAGTTACCCGTGCCCTCGCGGCTCGGGATGCTGCGTTTCGAGCGGCTTAATGAGGCCAGTTGGGCCTTGCTTTACCTTGATCCAAACTGCGAGCGCCATTTCGGCTTGCCCGCCTCTGAGTTGTGCGCGCTGGTGGGTTCGCCCTACGCCAGCCTGATGGAGCCCAAGGCGCGCTATCGCCTGCATGATGCGATTGAGCTGCAACTGCGCTCCAGCTCCCACTACGTGGTGCATTACACCTTGCACACGACCCAGGGGCCGCTGAACCTGATGGAAGTCGGCGAATCCTACAAACAACACAACCGCCAATTGTTGCGCGGCTATCTGCTGGTGCTCGAAAACCCGATCAGCAGCCCTGCGCCGGTTGCCGAGTTGGAAACCCAGAACAGCCGACTGCACATTGCCCTGGAACTCAACCAGCGCGCCCAGCAAGAACAGTTGCAGCACCTGGAGCGTGTTCGCGCTCAACAGGATTTGATTCTGCGCCTGGCCCGCCACCGTTACAGCCAGCACAACTCGCTGCAAGAAGCCGCCGAACTGATCACCCGCAGCGCTTGTGACATCTACCAGATTGACGCCGCCAGCCTCTGGACCCTCGATGGCCACCAACTGTTGCCGATTTCTGCGTATCACCGCGAGAGTCAGGCTTATGTGGTGCAAGACGCGCTCGACGTGAGTCTTTTTCCTGACTACCTCGAAGCCTTGCACACCAGCCGCTCCATCGATGCGCACAACGCCAACCGCGACCCGCGCACCCGCGCGCTGGCGGCCTGCCTGAATCCCTTTGACACCAATGCCATGCTCGATGCCAGCATCCGTATCGACGGGCAGGTGATCGGCGTGCTGTGCCTTGAACAAACCGGCAAGACCCGGGCCTGGCAAGCCGATGAAATTGCCTTTGCGGGCGAACTCGCTGACCAGTTCGCCCAGGTGATCAACAACCACAACAGACGCGCTGCCACCAACGCCTTGCACCTCTTCCAGCGCGCCGTCGAGCAAAGCGCCAATGCCTTTTTGCTGGTCAACTGCGACGGCGTGGTCGAATACGTCAACCCAAGCTTTACCGCCATCACCCAATACAGCTCCGAGGAAGTTCAAGGCCACAAATTGTCTGAACTTCTGGCGCTGGAGAACCTCAGCGACTTGCTCTTCGATGCTCACTCAAGCCTGAGCAAAGGCAATAGCTGGCAAGGTGAATTCAAGAGCCGGCGCAAAAACCTGGAGCCATACTGGGGCCAGATGTCGATCTCCAAGGTGTATGGCGACAACCGAGAACTGACCCATTACATCGGTATTTACGAAGACATCACCGAGGCCAAACTGGCGCAACAGCGCATCGAGCGCCTGGCCTACACCGACAACCTGACCGGTCTCGGCAACCGCCCTGCCTTTATCCGCAACCTCGATGAGCGTTTTGCGCGTGACAGCACGACCCACGTCTGCCTGCTGCTGGTGGACATCGACAACTTCAAGCGGATCAACGACAGCCTCGGCCATCAGACCGGCGACAAGCTGTTGATCAGCCTGGCTCGTCGATTGCGCAACAGTTTGAACCCTGAGGCCAGCCTGGCCCGCTTCGCCAGTAACGAGTTTGCGGTGCTGCTGGACAACACTCACCTTGATGTCGGCCAACAAACCGCCAGCCAGTTGCTGATGACCCTCGACAAACCGATGTTCGTCGATAACCAACTGATCAGCGTTACGGGCTCTGTCGGCGTGGCCTGCGCGCCCCTGCACGGGCTCGACCCACAAACCTTGATGCGTAACGCCGGGCTGGCGCTGCACAAGGCCAAAGCCAACGGCAAGCATCAGGTGCAGGTGTTCACCGAAACCTTGAACGCCGAGGCCAGTTATAAACTGTTCGTCGAAAACAACCTGCGCCGCGCCCTGACCCAAAACGAACTGGATGTGTTCTACCAGCCCAAGCTCTGTCTGCGCACCGGGCGACTGCTGGGCATGGAAGCCCTGCTGCGCTGGAACCACCCCGAAAAAGGCATGATCCGCCCCGACCAGTTCATCAGCGTCGCGGAAGAAACCGGGCTGATCATCCCGATTGGTAAATGGGTCGCCCGTGAGGCCTGCCGCATGAGCAAGCAACTCAGTGCGGCGGGGTTTGGCAACTTGCAGGTAGCGATCAACCTGTCACCCAAACAGTTTTCAGACCCGGATCTGGTCGCCTCGATTGCCAGCATCCTCAAAGAAGAACAGTTGTCCCCGGCGTTGCTGGAGCTGGAACTGACGGAAGGCCTGCTGCTGGAAGCCACCGACGACACCCGCCTGCAGCTGGATCAGCTCAAGGAACTGGGCCTGACCCTGGCCATGGACGATTTCGGTACCGGGTATTCCTCACTCAGCTACCTGAAGAAATTCCCGATCGACATCATTAAAATCGACCGCAGTTTCATCAAAGACATCCCCGACAACCAGAACGACATGGAGATCACCTCTGCAGTGATTGCCATGGCCCATAACCTCAAGCTCAAAGTGGTTGCCGAAGGCGTCGAAACCGCCGCCCAACTGGCCTTCCTGCGCCGCCACCGCTGCGACGTAGGCCAGGGTTACCTGTTCGACCGGCCGATCCCCGGCGCCGAACTGCAACACAGACTCAAACGCTACCCGCGCAGACCGCTGACCTGACAGGGCTGCAACACTCGGGCACACTACCTGTCTAACTTCCTACAATCTGACTGAGAGGACTTGAAACATGGTCTTACGCTCGGAAATCCTGGTGAATAAAAACGTGCTACCGACTCAAGATCAGGCCCTGCCGGGCCGCGAAACACCGATGCAACTGCCCGAAACCCACTTCGTTAACGGCAACCCGCTGCTGGGCCCGTTTCTGGACGACGTAGGTTTCGCGATCTTTGGTCTGGGCTGCTTCTGGGGTGCGGAACGCCGGTTTTGGCAGCGTGATGGCGTAGTCAGCACCGTCGTGGGTTACGCCGGTGGCTTTACCCCCAACCCGACCTATGAAGAAGTCTGCTCGGGCCTGACCGGCCACACCGAAGTGGTGCTGGTGGTGTACGACCAGGCCAAGGTCAAATACGAAGACCTGCTGAAAATGTTCTGGGAACTGCACAACCCGACCCAGGGCATGCGTCAGGGCAACGACATCGGCACCCAATACCGCTCGGTGGTCTACTGCACCACGCCAGAGCAACTGGCCGCAGCCAAAGCCAGTAAAGACGCCTACCAGGCTGAACTGAACAAAGCAGGCCTGGGCACCATCACCACCGAAATCGAAGAGGCTCCAACGGTCTACTTCGCCGAGGCGTACCACCAGCAATACCTGGCGAAAAATCCGCAAGGCTACTGCGGCATCGGCGGCACAGGCGTGACCTGCCCGATCTGACGCCACACCCCTCCTGTAGGAGCGAGGGGGGGGGGGGGGGGTTTTTTTTTTTTTTTTTTTT
>NZ_JANLNV010000036.1 GCF_025465935.1 Pseudomonas sp. 7P_10.2_Bac1
CGGGTGGGCCGCGGGGGGCGGCTGTTTTTTTTTTTTTTTTAAAAGATCGCGAGGCAAGCTCGCTCCTACAGTTTTTAAGGTCTAAAAGAAGCGCCGGTATGCCGTTCAGGCAGATGGGCTTCGCCTTCGACAAACAGCTTTTGTCGCAGGCTGCCGGTGTCATACGCCGTTTTGTAGGAGCCCCGGCGCTGCAGCTCGGGGATCACCAGATCAATGAAGTCGGCGTAGCTTTCGGGCGTGACGATGCGGGTCAGGTTGAAGCCGTCCAGGCCGGTTTGCGAAATCCAGGACTCCAGCTCATCGGCCACTTGTTCAGGGGAGCCGACCACGGTGATGTAACGCCCGCCCAACGCGTGTTGTTCCAGCAACTTGCGGCGTGTCCAGTCGTTGTTCTGCAGCACTTTGGTGGCCGATTGGATAGCGTTGCTCTTCACGTACTGGATCGGTTCGTCCAGCTCGTAATCGGCAAAGTCGATGCCGGTGGAGCTGGCGAAATGCGCGACCCCGGCTTCGGCGCTGGCGTAGGCCAGGTATTCTTCACGCTTGGCCAGCGCCTGGGCTTCGGTCGGGGCGACGATGACGTTCAGGCCCATGAACACTTTGATGTCATCCGGGTTGCGGCCTGCCGCCGTGGCACTGGCCCGCACGCGGTCGACCTGGATTTTGGTCGCCGCCTTGGTCTGCCCGCTGATGAACACACACTCGGCATGGCGCCCGGCAAAGGCCAGGCCACGGTCCGAGCTGCCCGCCTGGAATAGCACGGGTGTGCGTTGAGGCGAAGGTTCGCACAGGTGATAACCCTCGACCTGATAGAACTCGCCCGCGTGTTTGACCTTGTGCACCTTGCCCGGCTGGGCGTAGATGCGCTGCGCCGGGTCGTTCAGCACGGCGTCGTTTTCCCAACTGCCTTCCCAGAGTTTGTAGAGCACCTCAAGGTATTCGTCGGCCTGGTCGTAGCGGCGGTCATGTTCCACTTGTTCGGTCAGGCCCATGGCCTTGGCGGCGCTGTCCAGGTAGCCGGTGACGATGTTCCAGCCCACCCGGCCTTGGGTCAGGTGGTCGAGGGTCGACATGCGGCGTGCGAACAAGTATGGCGGCTCGTAGGTCAGGTTGGCGGTCAAGCCAAAACCGAGGTTTTGGGTGACGGCGGCCATGGCAGAAACCAACAGCAATGGGTCGTTAACCGGCAATTGAATGGATTCTTTGAGCGGGACATCAACTGATTGTTGATAAACGTCGTAGACCCCGACGATATCGGCGATAAACAACCCGTCAAACAGCCCGCGTTCCAGCAGTTTTGCCAGCTCTGTCCAGTATTCCAGGGTGTTGTAGCGCGTCGAGGTATCGCGCGGATGCGTCCACAACCCGTGGTTGATATGGCCAATGCAGTTCATGTTGAACGCATTGAGCAGGATTTTCTTTTTGCTCATCAGATCGTCCCCCGCAGCGGTGGGTTTTCACTGTTGAGGTAGTAGTTACCGACAGCGTGGTACTTCCAGCGCACCGGGTCGTGCAGGGTGTGCACGCGGGCGTTGCGCCAGTGGCGATCAAGGCCGTACTCGGCCAGGGTGGCCTGGCTGCCAGCCAGTTCGAACAGGGTGCTGGCGGCGCTCAGCGCCACTTCGGTGCTGAGGGCTCGGGCTTCGGCCACGGCAATCGAGGCCGCCGCGATGGTGCTGGCGTTGGTGTTGGCCTGGGCGATATCCAGGAACTCGCCGCTGCGTTCCAGCAAGGCTTCGGTCGCATGCAGGCGCACGCTCAACTGGCCAAAGCTTTTGAGGGTCAGCGGGTCTTCGCTGGCGATGTCGGTGGTGGCGTCGATCCAGGGCCGGGTTTTGGTGCGTACAAAATTCAGCGCGTCTTCAAAGGCGGCGCGGGCGATGCCGGTGTCGATGGCCGCGTGCAGAATCTGCGCCAGCGGGCCGACCGGGGTGGGGCGCTCAAACGCCCTTTGAAACGGGATCACGTCGTCAGTGGCCACGAACACATTGTCGAACACCACTGAGCCGCTGCCCGTGGTGCGCTGGCCAAAGCCGCTCCAGTCGTCGATGACGTTCAAACCGTCGCTGTCGCTGCGCACAAAGGCCAGGTGCTGCACGCCGTTGTCATCGACCACCGAGGTCGGGATGCGCTGCGCGTAAAGTGCGCCGGTGGCGTAGAACTTGCGGCCATTGATGCGATAGCCGTGCTCGGCCTTGGCCAAGTGTGTGGTGCGGTCGTGGGCGGTTTTAGTGCCCAGTTCGGCCAGGGCATTGCCAAAGCGCTGGCCGTTTAAAACCTCTGTGTAGAGCCGTTTTTTTTGCGCTTCGCTGCCGTTTACCCGGAGCACTTCGAGGGCATAGAAATGGTTCTGCGGGATTTGCCCCAGCGAGCTGTCGGCCGCTGAGATCAGGCTGACCACTTCGGCGAGGGTGACGTTGGATACGCCTGCGCCGCCATAGGCCTTGGGCACGGTGATGCCCCACAGCCCGGTGTGGGAAAACAGTTCGAGTTCATCGAGTGGCAGGCGCCGTTCGCGATCGCGCACCGTGCTTTCACGTTTGAAATAAGCGGCCAGCTCACGCGCTACGCTCAGGGCCTCGGCATCGCTCTGGATGACCGGGACCTGTTTGGATATCAGTGACATGGGTGTCTCCGTTAGATCCAGGAATGCCTTGCAGGCAAAGTGCCGTTGAGGCGATAAGCGCCGATGGCGTGGTATTTCCAGCGCACGGGGTCGTGCAGGGTGTGAACCCGCGCGTTGCGCCAATGCCGGTCAAGGTTGAACTCGGCCAGGGTGGAACTGCTGCCCGCCAGCTCGAAGAGTTTTTCGCTGGCCAGTAACGACAGTTCAGTGCTCAACGCCTTGGCTTGTGCCACGGCAATCGAAGCGCGGGCGGCGGCCTGTGCATCAATCGGTGCTGCGCTGACCTCGTCGAGTACTCGACCAGCCTTGCGCAACAACGCTTCGGCGGCATGCAACTCGATGTGCAACTTGCCGATGTCGGCGATTACGTAAGGGTCGTCGCTGTTGCGCTCGACCTTGGCATCGATCCACGGGCGTGAGCGCTCGCGGACAAAGCTGAGGGTATCGGCGATAGCGCCACGGGCAATGCCCAGGTCGATGGCGGCCTGAATCAACTGCGACACGGCGCCTTGAATATTCGGGACCTCAGCCAGCCGCCAATTGTCGATCACCAGTTCTGCTTCAACGGGTACGTTGTTGAGCAGTACCGTGCCGCTGGCCGTGGTGCGCTGGCCAAAACCGGACCAGTCATCGACCACGCGCAAACCGGGCGTGCCACGGCGGACAAACGCCATGACCTGTTTGCCATCATCGTTCAGCGCCTTGACCGCGATCCAGTGCGCAAACAGCGCGCCGGTGGAGTAGAACTTCTGGCCATTGATCACGAAGTCTTCGCCATCTGCCGTGATCCGGGCTTTGAGTTCGAGGGTGTTTTTAGTGCCGCGCTCAGGGCCGGCATTACCAATGCGCCAGCCTTGCAGCACGCTGGTAAATAACTGTTCTTTTTGCGAGGGGGTCGCGACGCTTGCAATCAGGTTGAGCAGCCCGACCTGATTCTGCGGAATTTGCCCCAGCGCCGGATCGGCCGCCGAGATGATCGCGAAGACTTCAGCCAAGGTGACAAAAGACACCTGTGGCCCGCCGAATTCACGCGCAATCGAAATACCGCCCAAACCGCTGCGGGTGAAGGTTTCTATGAGTGACCACGGCAGTTTGCGGTGCTGGTCGCGTTTTGCAGCGTGCTCACGCGCGGCTTTAGCCAAGTCGTGGGCGGCCTGAAGGGCTTCGTTATCGGTGCGCAGGACGTGCGCTGCCAACAACAGGGGCGCGACATCCAAGTCGCTTTGCAGTTGTGCATTTGCCAAAAGAGTCATTAGTTCCGCTCCTTGGCTGCACGCAATGCCCCGGAAAGGGTAATTGTGTTGCTGACCATACCTACCTCATCTTTGGAGCGCCGCTTGAGCGGCGCGAAGTAAAGCAAGAGAGTCCGGTGGTCCGGTGCATATACCCTAATTGAGTATAAAAATTAAAAGAACTAACTTTTCGGAATATGAATAGATGATTCGTGCCACCTGCTCCGTTCAGTCCCGCCAGTTGGGGCGGGTCTCGGCAGCGCGCAGAATTTCTTTGGGAGCGGCGTTGATATAGCGCTTGTTGGTGCCGACCTTCAGCGTACGGGTCGGTGCCCAGCGTGAGTTGTTGCCCACACGGTCGATCACGCAGTAAGTGACCTCCAGCTTTGGGTCTTCACCGGCTTCCTGGATGATTTCAGGGGGCACGAACACGCTGACGGGCTTGTTGATGTCGGTCTGGCGCAACTTGGGCAGGTCGAGGCGGACATCTCCCCACAGCAAGGTGATTTCATCCTCGCTTGCCATATTGTGATAAGGCTCGATGGTTACGGGAACGCCGCGCTTCATCTGGCTACAGTTGATCCCGTAGCGCTGGATCTGGTCGGGAATCATCAAGGGCGCGAGCCCCTGGTTTTCTTCGCCGATGGCCAAACCGCCCGGGCAGTCGAGTTTGACCAGCACTTTAAGTTGCGCGGAAAGAGCCGGGCAACTGCCAATGTGCATCACCCGATAGTAAAGACGCGCTGTTCCGTTTTGAATAAAACTTTCTGGCACTCTAAGTGATACCGGACGGCCCATGTCGGTTTTGCAAATTTGCCGTGAAGATACATAGCAGCCGTCCCAGAATAGTTCAATCAAGTCACCTTCTTCCATATGGGTGTAGGGCGCTATGGTGACCAATAAATGTTCGGCGGCGCGCGCGCAAATGGTGTGTTTATTCGATTGTTCCAGTGTGGGTGCTGCCAACTTTAGAGCATGTGAGGTAAAAGGCATAAATGAAAACTCCTGTCTGACTTCTAAGTGGCACACAGCACGGCTATGGAGGCTGTATTCAAGGCGGCCAAGGCGGCTGGTGCTGTGTGGCCTGGAGAGTCGGGCTAACAATCCGTGTGCACTGTAGTAGAGGTAATAAAAGGTGGCACTGGGTAAAGGGTGGATCTATTTGTTTTATTAGATAAGAGTCTTAATGCAAGAGTGTCAAGGCGTGAAATTATAATTGGTCATCTCTTGGTCATAATCAGAAAGTTCCTACTGGTCATACGTTTTAAAGCGCTATTGGCTGCTGCAGTTTAGATGCATTGAACGGAATGAAAGAGGTAACTATATGTAATGAGGGTGGGTACAAATCCCACGCTACTTGTTAAAGTTGCTCAGGGTTTAATATGCCCAGGCAAGTTGTGCTTATTGCTACTGAGAATAAAAGATAACTCCTACGGTTGAATCGATGGCTTCAGGTGGGCAAGTAGCGGGGACGTGAGAGCTTTCTCGACGGTGCTCAGTGGTTGGCGCTTCTTAGCAATAATTTCACACACTCTCTGCATAATGAGCGCGAGAGGGGCAATCGGTTTTGCCCGCTTTGTGTTATTTAGACGTAGCAAATTTCCAGGATGATCACGTTAATGGCCACAGACCCTCTGCAGACATCGTCTGCCCCCCGATCTTCGCGTTTTCGCATGCGTTGGTATTACTGGCTTTTGCTGCTGGCGGCGCTGTTCTACGCCATAGCGTCTGTCCTGCATTGGGATGACCGGGGAGCTCTGTGGGTACTGGAGCAGTTTGAGAGCCAAAGCGATCAGAATGAGAGCGTCTGGCTGCCCAACTACCGCGTGGTCATTGATGCCAAGCCGATGCCGGGGCTGGAGAAGGATGAGGCCTCGGACCTGGCGTACAACCCCCAGACCAACACGCTGTTTTCGGTCATGGGCAAAAACCCGTTTCTGGTTGAGCTGAGCCTTGAGGGTGATGTTCTGCGCAAGATGCCGCTGGTGGGCTGGAGCAACCCTGAAGGCTTGACCGTGATGGAGAACGGGCTGCTGGGGATCGTCGATGAACGTGATCATTTATTGACCATTGTGAAGGTCGACGCCGACACCAAAACCCTGAACATCAACGACTTCCCCAAATATGACCTGGGGCCTTCAAAAGACCAGAACAAAGCCTTCGAGGCGATTGCCTGGGACCCGCGTCGCCAGCAGCTGCTGCTCGGTGAGGAACGTCCGCCGGCCATGTACGTCTGGAAGAGTGACGGCAGTCAGACCCTCTTGGGCAACAAGCAGAAAGTCCCTAGTGATGAGCTGGACCTGCGCAACCTGTCGGGTTTGAGTATTGACCCGCGTACGGGTCATACCTTGGTGCTGTCAGCCGATTCCCACTTGCTGCTGGAGCTGGATGAGCTGGGCGAGCAGGTCAGCTTCATGACCCTGCTGCGTGGCTTCAATGGCCTCAAGAGCACCATTCCCAGGGCTGAAGGGGTCGCGATTGATAACAACGGCACGCTGTACATGGTCAGCGAGCCGAACCTCTTTTATCGGTTCGAGAAGAAAGCCAAATAGCCATTACGGATTAAGCTTGAATTCATGCAGTCGTGATATTTCATCCGACTGATTTTTCTAGAGCTTGTCCTTATGCTGCGTGTCAGCCGTTCTACCCCGCTTCTTCTGGGCGTGTTGCTCGTGTCGTTGTTGGCCGCGGGCTTCGCGGCCCAGCATTACCGCTTGTTTGACCGAACCTGGTTCAACTTAAGCCTGCTCTGGCAACCCGCCAACCTGAATGCCATCAACCTGGGTGAGTACCGCGCTGTGCTGCAAGGCCGGGTGATTGATGGCCTTGAGGACAATGTCTCGGCGCTGACGTATGACCCGGTGCGCAAAAGCCTGTTTACCGTGACCAATAAAAACCCGGAGCTGATAGAGCTGACGCTGGATGGCCAAGTCGTGCGCAGGATACCGCTGGTCGGATTTGGTGATGCCGAGGCGATCGAGTTCATCGAGAAGAACACGTATGTGATCACTGATGAATACACGCAGCGACTGATCAAGGTGCAGGTTGATGACAACACGCGAGTGCTGAATGCCGAAGAGGCCGAGCAATTGACGCTGGGGATCAGCCCGTCGGGCAACAAGGGCTTTGAAGGGCTGGCCTACGATTCGGTGGGCAAGCGCCTGTTTGTGGCCAAGGAACGTGATCCGATGTTGATTTACGAGGTGCGCGGCTTTCCTCATGACAACCCGCTACAGCCGTATGCCACCCACGTGATCACCAACCCGCGACGCGATGCGCGGTTGTTTGTGCGTGACCTGTCGAGTTTGCAGTTTGATGAGCGCAGCGGTCATTTGCTGGCGCTGTCGGATGAATCCAAATTGCTGCTGGAGTTGGACATTAAAGGCCGCCCGTTCAGCACGTTGTCGTTGAAACAGGGGCGCAGTGGCCTGGAAAAGTCCGTGCCGCAAGCGGAAGGCGTCGCGATGGATGAAGAGGGAACGTTGTATATCGTGAGTGAGCCGAACCTGTTTTACGTGTTCAAAAAGCCTTAAATCAACACCGTGTAGGAGCGAGCTTGCCTCGCGATCTTTTGATCTTTAAAAGATTGCGAGGCAAGCTCGCTCCTACACGATTACGGGTTATTTGCTCAGGGTTTTGACGCCTTCAGGCGTACCCAGCAGCAACAGGTCAGCTGAACGTGCCGCGAACAAACCGTTGGTGACAACGCCAACGATGGCGTTGATCTGGCTCTCCAGCTCCACTGGATTAACGATCTGCAGGTTGTGTACGTCGATAATGATGTTGCCGTTATCGGTCACCACGCCTTCGCGGTACACCGGGTCGCCGCCCAGCTTGACCAGCTCGCGGGCCACGTGGCTGCGGGCCATCGGGATTACTTCAACCGGCAGCGGGAACGCGCCCAGCACGGGCACCAGCTTGCTGGCGTCAGCGATGCAGATAAAGGTCTTGGCCACGGCTGCGACGATCTTCTCGCGGGTCAGGGCTGCGCCACCGCCCTTGATCAGGTTCAGGTGCTCGTCGCTCTCATCGGCGCCGTCCACGTAGAACTCCAGGTCGCTGACGGTGTTCAGCTCATACACAGGAATGCCGTGGCCCTTGAGGCGTGCGGCGGTGGCTTCGGAACTGGCCACCGCGCCGTCGAAAGCGGCCTTGTGCAAGGCCAGTGCGTCAATGAAGCAGTTGGCCGTGGAGCCGGTGCCGACCCCGACGATGCTCTTGTCATCCAGTTTGGGAAGGATGAAGTCGACAGCCGCCTGGGCTACGGCCTGTTTGAGTTGATCCTGGGTCATGCGGGCTCCGGGGCGGGAAGGGTAAACAGAAGGGCGTGGAGTATAACTAAAACCTTTGGATTCGTATGGTCGCCCGTGTAAACGCTGGGGTAGACTCCTTGGTCCTGCTAACCGCCCAGTGAAGCTTTCCAATGCTCGAACAGTACGTTAAGAAGATACTCACCTCGCGCGTTTATGACGTCGCGGTAGAAACCCCATTGCAACCTGCCAATCAGCTTTCTCAGCGCCTGGGCAACCAGATTCTGCTCAAGCGCGAAGATCTGCAGCCGGTGTTTTCGTTCAAGATTCGTGGCGCGTACAACAAGCTCACGCAATTGACCGACGCCGAGCGTGCCTGTGGCGTGGTCACCGCCTCGGCCGGCAACCATGCACAGGGCCTGGCGCTGGCCGCCAAGGTGCTGGGGGTTAAAGCCACCATTGTGATGCCCAAGACCACCCCTGAGATCAAGATTGAAGGCGTGCGTTCGCGTGGCGGCATTGTGGTGCTGCACGGTGACTCTTTCCCGGAAGCCCTGGCGTACTCGCTGCAGTTGGTCGAGCAAAAAGGCTACGTCTACGTACACCCTTACGATGACCCGCACACCATCGCCGGGCAGGGCACCGTGGCGATGGAAATTCTGCGTCAGCACCCGACGCCGCTGGATGCGATCTTCGTGCCGGTGGGCGGTGGCGGATTGATTGCCGGTATTGCGGCGTATGTGAAATACCTGCGGCCAGACATTAAAGTCATTGGCGTCGAGCCCGATGACTCCAATTGCCTGCAGGCCGCGATGGCGGCGGGTGAGCGCGTGGTACTGCCAAGCGTCGGCATCTTTGCGGACGGCGTTGCCGTTGGCCAGATCGGCCAGCACACGTTCGATATCTGCAAAGACTATGTCGACGAAGTGATCACCGTGAGCACGGATGAAATCTGCGCGGCCATCAAGGACATTTTTGATGACACCCGCTCGATCACCGAGCCTGCGGGCGCGCTGGGTGTGGCCGGGATCAAAAAGTACGTGGAGCAACGCGGCGTGCGCGGCCAGACACTGGTGGCCATCGACTCGGGAGCCAACGTCAACTTTGACCGTCTGCGCCATGTGGCTGAACGGGCCGAGTTGGGCGAAGGGCGCGAAGCGATCATTGCCGTGACCATTCCTGAAGTGCCGGGCAGCTTCAAGGCGTTCTGCCAGGCGGTCGGCAAGCGTCAGATCACCGAGTTCAACTACCGCTACCACACGGGCAGCGAAGCTCACATTTTTGTGGGCGTTCAGACTCACCCCGAGAACGACCCGCGCAGTGGCTTGCTGGCCAGCCTGACTGAACAGGGCTTCCCGGTGGTTGACCTGACGGAAAACGAACTGGCCAAGTTGCACATTCGCCACATGGTGGGCGGTCACGCGGCCAAGGTCAGTGATGAGCTGCTGTTCCGCTTCGAGTTCCCGGAGCGTCCGGGGGCGCTGTTCAACTTCCTTAATAAGCTGGGCGGGCGCTGGAACATCTCGATGTTCCACTACCGTAACCATGGTGCAGCGGACGGCCGGGTGATGGCAGGCCTGCAAGTGCCTGCCGATGAGCGTCATTTGGTGCCGGCGGCGCTGGCTGAAATCGGCTATCCGTACTGGGATGAAAGCGATAACCCGGCTTATCAGCTGTTTCTTGGCTGATAGACGCTACGCTGATTGAACGGCTCAAGAGATAAATCACATGGAAACGTCCACCGCGTTAAAACTGCTGCACGGCGTGTCGACACTGTTGCTGTTTGTCAGCGCGCTTGTATTGCTGGTTGTGGTGATTCGCCGTTGGCGTGCCGGTGGCCCCTTCCTCGCGGGTGACCTGGTGCGTCGCCCGTGGGCTTTTGTCTGGGGGCTGATGGGCCTGTGTTTGCTGGCGCTGCCGGTCAGTGGCTGGTTTCTGGTGCACATGGCGGGTTGGCCGCTGAGCCAACTGTGGTTGCTGGGCGGCAGCAGTCTGTACCTGTTGGGTGGCTTGAGCTGGTTGTGGCTGGTGGTCCGGCTCAATCGCCTGCGACTGGGGCGCGTGGCCAAGCATCCGTGGTTTACCGTGGTGCTGGCGGCTTTCTGTGCGATCTGCTTTATCGCCATTGCGGCGATGATGGGCGCAAAGCCGGTTTAACCAACCCCTGTAGGAGCGAGCTTGCCTCGCGATCTTTTAAAAGATCAAAAGATCGCGAGGCAAGCGCGCCCCTACAAGCGGCAAGGGGATCAATCGCGCAGTGAAATCACTGGCCAGCCACGTTTAACCGCTTCTGCGCGCAGCTTGTCGTCCGGATCGACCGCAACCGCGTGGGTTACTTGCTCCAGCAACGGCAGGTCGTTCATCGAGTCGCTATAGAAGTAGCTGTCTTCGAGGCTGTGGCCGTTTTTTTCCATCCACTGGTTCAGTCGTGTCACTTTGCCTTCGCGGAAGCACGGTACGTCGGTGCTACGGCCGGTGTAGCGGCCATCGACGATCTCGCATTCGGTGGCGATCAAATGTTTCACGCCCAACTTTTCGGCAATCGGCGCGGTGATGAAACGGTTGGTCGCGGTGATGATCACCAGCGTATCGCCAGCTTCGCGGTGTTTGTCCAACAACGCGGCCGCTTTTGGCAGCATCAGTTCGTCAATGCAGTCGCGCATGAATTCGCGGTGCCATTGATCGAGTTGATTCATGTCATGTTTGCCAAAAATTTCCATGCTGAAATTAAGATAGGCAGCATTGTCGAGCTTTCCGGCCAGGTAATCCTGATAAAACTCGTCGTTTCGGGCTTTGTAGGCGTCACCGTCCAGAATGCCGCGTCGGCACAGGTAATCGCCCCACGCGTGGTCGCTGTCGCCGCCTAAAAGGGTGTTGTCCAAGTCGAATAAAGCCAAACGCATTGCAATTACCCGCTGAGCTGTCGGTTGAAAGCCCACAAGAATACGGTCTTTTAATAAGAGTGCACATAAGGTAGGACGGCGCGTTGCTGCTTTCACAACCTTTGTGGAACAATGCGGCGACATGCGTTTGCGAGGTTGTTGCCGTGATCGACCCCGATGGTTTCCGTCCTAATGTCGGGATTATTCTGACAAATGATGCCGGACAGGTACTGTGGGCTCGCCGTATCAATCAAGACGCGTGGCAGTTTCCACAGGGCGGTATCAACCCTGATGAGACGCCAGAAGACGCCTTGTATCGCGAGCTGAACGAAGAAGTTGGCCTGGAACGCGAAGATGTAGAAATACTCGCCTGCACGCGAGGCTGGTTGCGTTATCGTTTGCCGCAACGCCTGGTCCGTACCCACAGCCAACCGCTGTGTATCGGCCAGAAGCAAAAGTGGTTTTTGCTGCGCCTGGTCTCGAATGAGCAGCGGGTGCGGATGGATTTAACCGGTAAACCGGAATTCGATGGCTGGCGCTGGGTCAGCTATTGGTATCCGTTGGGCCAGGTGGTGACATTCAAGCGCGAGGTCTACCGTCGCGCGCTCAAAGAGCTTGCACCGCGCCTTTTAACGCGCGCCTGACACGGAGTTCGACCCCGAGCCATGCTCAATACGCTGCGCAAGATCGTCCAGGAAGTAAACGCCGCCAAAGATCTCAGGGCGGCGTTGGGGATTATTGTGTTGCGCGTCAAAGAGGCCATGGGCAGCCAGGTCTGCTCGGTCTATTTGCTTGATCCAGAGACCAACCGTTTTGTACTGATGGCCACCGAGGGCTTGAACAAGCGCTCGATCGGCAAAGTCAGCATGGCGCCCAACGAAGGCCTGGTCGGTCTGGTGGGCACCCGTGAAGAGCCTCTGAACCTCGAAAACGCCGCCGATCACCCGCGCTATCGCTACTTCGCCGAAACCGGTGAAGAACGCTATGCCTCTTTCCTTGGCGCGCCGATTATCCACCACCGCCGTGTGGTGGGGGTTCTGGTCATTCAGCAAAAAGAACGCCGCCAGTTCGACGAAGGTGAAGAAGCCTTCCTCGTGACCATGAGCGCGCAATTGGCCGGGGTGATAGCCCACGCCGAAGCCACGGGGTCGATCCGTGGCCTGGGCCGTCAGGGCAAAGGCATCCAGGAAGCCAAGTTCGTCGGTGTCCCCGGTTCGCCCGGTGCTGCGGTCGGTACGGCGGTGGTCATGCTGCCTCCGGCTGACCTGGACGTGGTGCCCGACAAGACCATCACGGATATTCCGGCTGAAATCGCCCTGTTCAAAAACGCCCTCGAAGGCGTGCGCAACGACATGCGGGCGGTTTCCA
This sequence comes from Pseudomonas sp. 7P_10.2_Bac1, assembly GCF_025465935.1. Classification (GTDB taxonomy): domain Bacteria; phylum Pseudomonadota; class Gammaproteobacteria; order Pseudomonadales; family Pseudomonadaceae; genus Aquipseudomonas. The sequence goes on from NZ_JANLNV010000036.1 coordinate 12,359, forward strand.
AGAAGCTCGCCACCCAGTTGCGCCCGGAAGAGCAGGCGCTGTTCGACGTGTACCTGATGATGCTCGACGACGCCTCGCTGGGCAGCGAAGTCAAAAACGTGATCAAGACCGGTCAATGGGCCCAGGGCGCACTGCGTCAGGTGGTGACCGATCACGTCAACCGTTTCGAATTGATGGATGACGACTACCTGCGCGAGCGGGCGTCGGATGTGCGCGACCTCGGGCGCCGGTTGCTGGCCTATTTGCAGCACGATCACCAGCAAACCATGGTCTATCCCGAGAACACCATTCTGGTCAGTGAAGAGCTGACCGCGACCATGCTCGGCGAAGTGCCTGAGGGCAAGCTGGTGGGTCTGGTCTCGGTATTGGGTTCGGGCAACTCCCACGTGGCGATCCTGGCCCGAGCCATGGGGATTCCGACCGTGATGGGCCTGGTCGACCTGCCGTATTCCAAGGTCGACGGTATCCAGATGATCGTCGATGGCTACCACGGCGAGGTCTACACTAACCCCAGCGACGTGCTGCGCAAGCAATACGCCGATGTGGTCGAGGAAGAACGCCAACTGTCCCAGGGCCTCGACGCCCTGCGTGAGTTGCCGTGCATTACCCCGGACGGCCACCGCATGCCGCTGTGGGTCAACACCGGTCTGCTGGCCGATGTGGCGCGCGCGCAACAGCGTGGCGCCGAAGGGGTGGGGCTGTACCGCACCGAAGTGCCGTTCATGATCAACCAGCGCTTCCCGAGCGAAAAGGAGCAGCTGGCGATTTATCGCGAGCAACTCGCCGCCTTCCATCCGCAACCGGTGACCATGCGCAGCCTGGACATTGGCGGCGACAAGTCACTGTCGTACTTCCCTATCAAAGAAGACAACCCGTTCCTGGGCTGGCGCGGGATTCGCGTGACCCTTGATCATCCGGAAATCTTCCTGGTGCAGGCCCGGGCCATGCTCAAGGCCAGCGAAGGCCTGAATAACCTGCGCATCTTGCTGCCGATGATCTCCGGTACCCACGAACTTGAAGAAGCCCTGCACCTGTTGCACCGTGCCTGGGGTGAAGTGCGCGACGAAGGCACCGACGTGCCGATGCCGCCTATTGGCGTGATGATCGAAGTCCCGGCAGCGGTGTACCAGACCAAAGAACTGGCGCGTCAGGTGGACTTTCTGTCGGTGGGTTCCAACGACTTGACTCAGTACTTATTGGCAGTCGATCGCAACAACCCGCGTGTGGCCGATTTGTACGACTACCTGCACCCGGCGGTGCTACAGGCTCTGCAAGCGGTGGTGCGTGATGCGCATGCCGAAGGCAAGCCAGCGAGTATCTGCGGCGAAATGGCGGGTGATCCGGCGGCAGCGATCTTGTTGATGGCCATGGGTTTCGACAGTTTGTCGATGAACGCGACCAACTTGCCGAAAGTGAAGTGGATGTTGCGTCAGGTGAGCCTGAGCCGAGCCAAGGAATTGCTGGCAGAAGTGATGACCATCGACAACCCGCAGGTCATTCGCAGCACCGTGCAACTGGCCCTGAAAAACATGGGCCTGACCCGCATGATGAACCCGGCGGCGATCAAACCGTATTGATAGCCAAGCCCTGTAGTCGCAGCCTCGTGCTTGAGCAGCGACTACAGGTTTTTGCATGGGTCAGGGTGAGGGGTGTCCCAGTCGCACCTCGCCCAAACGCCCGCCCAGCGGCCCGAAGCTGTGCTCCACCATCACCCGAGAACCATCGGCATTGACGATCAACGCGGTGCTGGCGCGGGTGCCGTAATTGGGGCTGGCGATAAACACGCTCGACAACAACTTCTCTGTGGCCAGCCCGACCCCGGTGTCCGGCAGCTCGCTGAACTGCGCGGGTTGTGCGTCTTCGAGCAGCGCGAGCAAGGCTTGCGGGTGCGGGTCGCTCAGTACCTCAGCCAGCGCCGCCTTGGCCCTGAGCAGCTTGGGCCATGGTGTGTCCAGCCCGGCATTCGATAAGCCATACAGCCCCGTACTCAAGGGCTGCGGCACCAGCTCTTTGGAGTTGAAATGCCAGAGCTGGTCACGATCCCCCAGCAGCAAGTTAAAGCCTGCATAACTCAGCCTTCGTCGGCCAACATCGTCGAAATAGTCAGCTATGGGCTTGTTGCCACTCAAGAAATCAGACACCAGCTCACCGCGCGAATGCCGCCCGGGCGGTTGATGCGGTTCACGGATATTGGTCAACGCGGCAAAGCGGCCATTGGCCCCCACGCCCAGCCAGGTGCCGCCTGCCTGCAGGTCGCGACCAGCAAAGACGTGGGGCGCTTCATCCCACTGGGCCAGCGGTTTAGTGGGCCGCGCATAAAACTCATCACGGTTGGCCGCAACGACCAGAGGCTGTGCGTGGCCGGGGCGCCAAGCGAAGACAATCAGGCACATGGGCAGTCCTTAATGTTTTTTTAATCACTCTACTTATAGATTGCCCCTGCGTGTTACGCCATGCAGTGGAGCCCAAGCCCTTGCTCCGTTACCATGCGGATCAAAATAGGGGGCGTCATGGAATTTCTGCTCTATCTGGTGTTGGGAGGCTTCGCTGGCGTACTGGCCGGGCTGTTTGGGGTCGGCGGCGGTCTGATCATTGTGCCGGTGCTGGTGTTCAGTTTCACCCTGCAGGGGTTCAGCAACGAGGTGTTGACGCATTTAGCCGTCGGCACGTCATTGGCCACTATTATCTTTACCTCGATCAACTCGGTCATTGCGCACAACCGCAAAGGCGCGGTGCTGTGGCGGCTGTTTGCCTGGATGAGTCTGGGCATTCTGGTTGGTGCGGGTGTTGGCGCGCTGACCGCCGAGGCGATCTCTGGCCCGCACTTGCAAAAAATCATTGGCGTGTTTGCCGTGATCATCGCCCTGCAAATGGCTTTGGATCTAAAACCCAAGGCCAGCCGAACGGTGCCGGGCAAGTTGGGTCTGAGCCTTGCCGGTAGCGTGATCGGCTGGGCGTCGGCGATTTTCGGTATCGGTGGCGGCTCGCTGACTGTGCCGTTCCTGACCTGGCGAGGTGTGACCATGCAGCAAGCGGTGGCGACTTCGTCGGCCTGTGGGCTGCCCATCGCCATCGCCGGTGCATTAAGTTTCATGGTAATCGGCTGGCACAATGCAGACCTGCCCGCGCATAGTCTCGGTTTTGTGTATGTACCCGCGCTGATCGGGATTGCCCTGACCAGTATGTTTTTTGCCCGTTTCGGTGCGCGTTTGGCTCACAAACTCTCGCCACGCTTGCTGAAACGGCTGTTTGCCGCACTGTTGTTCTGTGTTGGCTTGAGTTTCCTGATCTAACGAGGAGTCGCAATGCTGCCTTACCCGCAGATTGACCCGGTGGCATTGGCCATTGGACCGCTGAAAATCCATTGGTACGGCCTGATGTACCTGATCGGCATAGGCGCCGCCTGGCTGATCCTGTCGAAGCGGCTCCATCGCTTCGATCCGACCTGGACCAAAGAGAAACTCTCGGACCTGGTGTTTTGGGTGGCCATGGGCGTGATAGTCGGCGGCCGCCTGGGCTACGTGTTGTTCTACGACCTGAGCGCCTACATCGCCAACCCGTTGCTGATTTTCGAAGTATGGAAGGGCGGCATGGCGTTCCACGGCGGCCTGATCGGCGTGATGCTGGCGACCTGGTGGTTCGGCAAGCGCAACGGTAAGTCGTTCTTCCAGATACTGGACTTCATCGCACCGGTGGTGCCTATCGGCCTGGGCGCAGGGCGCATTGGTAACTTCATCAACGGCGAGTTGTGGGGCAAGGCCAGCGACGTGCCTTGGGCGATGATTTTCCCGACCGACCCACAGCATTTGGCGCGCCATCCGTCGCAGCTTTACCAATTTGCGCTGGAAGGTGTGGCACTGTTCCTGGTGCTTTGGCTGTACTCGCGCAAGCCGCGCCCTACAATGGCGGTTTCCGGGATGTTCGCCCTGTTCTACGGGATCTTCCGTTTCATCGTCGAGTTCGTCCGCGTGCCGGACGCTCAGTTGGGCTACCTGGCCTTCGGTTGGGTCACGATGGGGCAAATCCTCTGCATCCCGATGATCGCGGGCGGCCTGTTCCTGATCTGGCTGGCTTACAACCGTGATCCGGCGGCTCAAAAGGCTGCGCATTAAAGTCGAATTGCAGGGCCCGCGGCCCTGCATTCAAACGCTAGGAATACCATGAAGCAATATCTCGACCTCGTTGCCAACGTCATTAAAAATGGCACCTTGCAAGCCAACCGCACCGGTGTGAAGACCATCAGTCTGCCGGGCGCCATGTTGCGCTACGACCTCAAAGAAGGCTTTCCGGCCATCACCACGCGGCGCATGGCGTTCAAGTCGGCGATTGGCGAGATGTGCGGCTTTTTGCGCCCTGTGAACAACGCAGCGGACTTCCGCGCACTGGGCTGCAAGGTCTGGGACCAGAACGCCAACGAAAACGCTCAATGGCTGGCCAACCCGTTCCGTCAGGGCGAAGACGACCTGGGTGAGATCTACGGCGTGCAATGGCGCAAATGGCCCGCGTACAAACAAGTGGCGCGCAGTAACCAGGCGGCCATCGAGCTGTGCCTGAGCCAAGGCTACCGCCTGATTGCCGAAGGCGAAGAAGACGGTGAGGCCTACGTAGTGCTGTACAAGGCCATCGACCAAGTGCGCCAGTGCGTCGACACGATCATCAATGATCCGGGCAGCCGTCGCATTCTGTTCCACGGCTGGAACTGTGCCCAGCTCGACGAAATGGCCCTGCCGCCGTGCCACCTGCTGTACCAGTTCCACCCGAATGTCGAGACCAAGGAAATCTCCCTGACGCTCTACATCCGCTCCAACGACCTGGGCCTGGGTACGCCGTTCAACCTGACCGAAGGCGCCGCGTTGCTGAGCCTGATCGGCCGCCTGACCGGCTACACGCCCCGCTGGTTCACCTACTTCATTGGCGATGCCCACGTGTATGAAAACCACCTGGACATGCTCAACGAACAGCTGACCCGCGAGCCGTTCCCGATGCCCAAACTGGTGATTTCGGATCGTGTGCCGGAATTCGCCAAGACTGGCGTTTACCAGCCGCAGTGGCTGGAACTGATCGAGCCGAGCGACTTCAGCCTCGAAGGCTACCAGCACCACGCCCCCATGACCGCACCGATGGCGGTCTAACCCGCCAAACTGTAGGAACGAGCTTGCCTCGCGATCTTTTAACGATCAAAAGATCGCGAGGCAAGCTCGCTCCTACAAGGGCTAGTGCCCGTGGCTTCTGCCCACATGGCTCGGTTCGCCTTCTGGCGCTGTCACTGAGCCGCTGACTTCCAGGCGCTGCAAAATCCCGCACTGATCCATCCCCGGCCCTTCGCCACAACGTTGGCGCAGGTCGAGCAGTTGTGCCTGCAAGGCTTGCAAGCCATCGATGCGCGCCTTGACGTGGTGGATATGCTCGTCGATCAGCGCATTCACGCTCTGGCATTGGTCCTGCGGGCTGTCGCGCAGGTTCAGCAGGCTGCGGATTTCTTCGAGAGTCATGTCCAGGCTGCGGCAATTGCGGATAAACGTCAGCCGCTCGACGTGCGCCTGGGTGTACAAACGGTAATTGCCGTCGCTGCGCGCAGGCTCTGGCAACAAGCCTTCTCGCTCGTAATAACGGATGGTTTCGACCTGACAATCGGTCAATTTCGCCAGTTCACCAATTTTCATCGCGCTTATCTCCCAAAGGATGCTTGACCCTATAGTGGCTACAGGGTCTTTACTTGGCAACAGGCACCTTTTTTGGACGCACCCGATGAGCGACTCCATTCACACCCCGCACAAACCCCATGCTGGTCATGACCATGACCATGACCATGACCATGACCATGACCACGGCCATGACCACGACCACGGCCATGAGGAAAAGCACGACCACGCCAGCCATGCCCACAGTTGCTGTTCGAGCACGGCTGCTCCCAGCGTGATCAAACTCAGCGCCGATGTGTCGGTGGGCGCTCGCTTGAGCAGTTTCCGCATTGAAGCCATGGACTGCCCCACCGAGCAAACCCTGATCCAGAACAAGCTGGGCAAGCTGGCCGGTGTGCAGCAGTTGGAGTTCAACCTGATCAATCGGGTGTTGGTGGTGACCCACGACCTGCCGTCGACTGACCCGATTGTTGCGGCCATCAAAACCCTGGGCATGCAGGCCGATCCACTGGAGGCGGGCACTGATGCCGACGCACCGCTTGCGCCTGCGCCTCAAAAACACTGGTGGCCGCTGGCCGTGTCCGGTGTCGGGGCGCTGGCTGCCGAGGTGTTGCACTTTACCGGCGCAGCGCCGACCTGGGTCATTGCCCTGGTGGCGCTGGTGTCGATCTTCAGCGGTGGCCTGACCACCTACAAAAAAGGCTGGATTGCCCTTAAAAACCTCAACCTGAACATCAACGCATTGATGAGCATCGCGGTGACGGGCGCCCTGCTGATAGGCCAATGGCCCGAAGCGGCGATGGTGATGTTCCTGTTTACCGTGGCCGAGCTGATCGAAGCCAAGTCTCTGGACCGTGCGCGTAACGCCATCAGCGGCCTGATGCAAATGGCCCCGGACAAAGCCACCGTGCAGCAAGCTGACGGCACCTGGCTCGAACGTGAGGTCAAAGACGTTGAGTTGGGCGCTATTGTGCGGGTCAAGCCGGGCGAGCGCGTTGGCCTGGACGGCGAAGTGGTGTCGGGCAACTCAAGCATTGATCAGGCGCCGATCACCGGCGAGAGCCTGCCGGTAGAAAAAACCGTGGGCGACAAAGTCTTTGCGGGCACCATCAACCAGGCCGGTTCGCTGGAGTTTCGCGTCACCGCGGCGGCTGGCAACTCGACCCTGGCGCGCATCATCCTTGCGGTGGAACAAGCCCAGGGCGCCCGTGCGCCAACCCAGCGCTTTGTCGACAGCTTCTCGAAAATCTACACCCCGGTGGTGTTCCTGCTGGCACTGGCAGTGGCGATTATCCCGCCATTGCTGATGGGCGGCGCGTGGTTCGACTGGATCTACCGTGCGCTGGTGCTGCTGGTGGTGGCGTGCCCGTGTGCGCTGGTGATCTCGACCCCGGTGACCATCGTCAGCGGTCTGGCCGCTGCGGCGCGCAAAGGCATTCTGGTCAAAGGCGGTGTGTACCTCGAAAGCGGTCACAAACTGGACTATGTGGCACTGGACAAAACCGGCACCATCACCCACGGCAAGCCGGTTCAAACCGACTTCGTGCCGCTTGATCCGCTGTACACCGAGAGTGCCGTGCTGCTGGCGGCAAGCCTGGCTTCGCGCTCCGATCACCCGGTATCGCTGGCGGTTGCCAATGCGGTTGTGGATAAAAACCTGTCGTTGCGTACTGTGGATAACTTCACTGCGCTGGCCGGGCGCGGCGTGCGTGGTGAAATCGACGGCAAGGTCTACCACTTGGGCAACCATCGCCTGATCGAAGAGCTTGGCCTGTGCTCGCCTGCGCTTGAAGAGAAACTCTTCGCCCTGGAAGAACAGGGTAAAACCGTGATCTTGCTGATCGACAGCGCGGGCCCCATGGCCTTGTTTGCGGTGGCCGACACGGTCAAGGAATCCAGTCGCGAAGCGATTCGCGAACTGCATGCACTGGGGGTCAAGACCCTGATGCTGACCGGCGACAACCCGCACACCGCCAACGCGATCGCGGCCCAGGTGGGCATCGATCAGGCGCAGGGCAACCTGTTGCCGGAAGACAAGCTCAAGGCCATCGAAGCGCTTTATGCACAGGGCCATCACGTGGGCATGGTGGGCGACGGCATCAACGACGCACCGGCCTTGGCCCGCGCGGAGATTGGTTTTGCGATGGCCGCGGCCGGTACAGATACGGCGATAGAGACCGCTGATGTTGCCTTGATGGACGACGATCTGCGCAAAATCCCGACGTTTATCCGCTTGTCACGTGATACCTCAAGCATTTTGAAACAGAACATTGCTCTGGCATTGGTCATCAAAGCGATCTTTCTTACGGTAACCTTCATGGGTCTGGCCACTATGTGGATGGCCGTTTTTGCTGACATGGGCGTGAGCTTGTTGGTGGTGTTTAACGGGTTGCGTCTAGTGCGTAAATAGATCAAGAGAGGCCGCAGTGTTGAGTGCCGAGCTGAAAGCGTTTTACCGGGTGGCCCAGTTGGGCAGCATTACCCAGGCGGCGAAAAAGCTGGGGTTGAGCCAGCCGACCGTGACCACCCAGATCCGCCAGCTCGAAAGCCAATACGGCGTGGAACTGTTTTACCGTGGCGGGCGGCGCCTGACCCTCAGTGATGACGGCGTGCGCTTGCTGCCGATGGTTAAAACGTTGTTGCAGCAAGAGGCCGATATCGAGTTCTTTTTACGCAACAGCGGCCACGGTACAGGTGCCTTGCGCATTGCGGCCACGGCGCCGTATTACATTTTGGATCTGGTCAAAACCTTTCGTGAGCGCTTGCCGCACATTGAGGTGTCGGTGGACATCGGCAACTCGCAGCAAGTACTCGAAGCGCTGGACGAATACCGCGTCGACATTGCCGCTTCATCGCAACTGCTGGAAGACTCGAGGCTGATACGCCGCGTCTTGGGTTCAGACCCGCTGGTGGTGGCAGTGCACCGCAATCATCCACTGGCCAAGTTGGACCACGTGCCGCTGAGTGCGTTGGCTGGACACTGTCTGCTCATGCGTGAGCAAGGCTCGACCACGCGAAAACTGACTGAAGAATTGCTCAAAAGCGCCGGGGTGGGGTTTGGCCCGTTACTGGAAATTGGCAGTCGGGAATCGATCCGTGAAGCGGTGCTGCGCAATATTGGCATCAGCATCATTGCCCGCCAGGAAGTTCCTCACGACCCGCAACTGCGCGTGTTGAGCCTCGAAGGTGCGCCGATGATCGTCGAGTATTTGTACTGCCTCAAAGAGCGAAAGTCGGCGCGCTTGCCTGCGGCTTTTCTGGGGTTGGCCCAGGAAATGGCAGGCTGCTGACCCAAAGCCCCTCACCCCAACCCTCTCCCGGAGGGAGAGGGAGCTTTTCCGAGGTGTAGTCAGATTCGGTGCAGGACCTTCAGGGTGCAAAAAATCTTCAGCACTGCTCAATCAGCTCTCATTTCCTGAGGGAGCTTTACCGAGGTGTAGTCAGATTCGGTGCAAGACCTTCAGGGTGCAAAAAATCTTCAGTACTGCTCAATCAGCTCTCATTTCCTGAGGGGGCTTTACCGAGGTGTAGTCAGATTCGGTGCAAGATCTTCAGGGTGCAAAAAATCTTCAGCAACCCCCAATCAGTCCCCTCTCCCTCCGGGAGAGGGCTAGGGTGAGGGCGTTTTTGATCTTGATTTACCCCAAAATTCACCAATACCCCTATCGGCAGCTTTTGCCAAACTGCCACATCTTGTACGCATAGCGTCTCTAGGATGACCCCATCTGCTTGATGAGGTGCATCCATGAACCGCTCCAACGCAACTCCTTTGACCCAACCCGGCGTGCCGATGAAGGTGCGCAATGTGAGCAAGCGCTTTGGCGCTTTTACCGCGCTGGACAGCGTTTCACTGGAGGTGGCAGCGGGTGAGCTGGTGTGTCTGCTCGGGCCTTCGGGGTGCGGTAAAACCACGTTGTTGCGCTGCATCGCCGGGCTGGAGCGTCAGGATGAGGGCGTCTTGTACCTCGGTTCACGCGACGTGTCTGGCCTCGCCCCGCAAGCACGGGACTACGGGATTCTGTTCCAATCCTATGCGCTGTTCCCCAACCTCACCGTCGAAGCCAACATCGCCTACGGCCTGGCCGGCAGTAATCGCGATGTGGTGCGCAAACGCGTCAGCGAGATGCTGGAGCTGGTGGGCCTGACCGGCAGCGAAAAGAAATTCCCCGGCCAATTGTCGGGCGGCCAGCAACAACGTGTTGCCCTGGCCCGCGCCCTGGCACCGGCGCCGTCATTGCTGTTGCTCGACGAACCCATGTCAGCGCTGGATGCCCGGGTGCGCGAGCATTTGTGTACCGAGTTACGCCAACTGCAACGCAGCCTGGGCATCACCACCCTTATGGTGACGCACAACCAGGACGAGGCCATGCTGATGGCCGACCGCATTGCGGTGATGAACAACGGCAAGGTCGAGCAGTACGCCACCCCACAAGAGATCTACAACAAGCCCGCCACCCCGTTTGTCGCCGAGTTTGTCGGGCAAGGCAACTGGCTGCCGTTTGATCATCACCGCGGCAGTTACGCTCAAGTGGGCGGTATCAACATGCGTTTGGCGGCCGACGCCGGACCTGCCGAGTCGGGTCGCCTGTTCTGCCGCCCCGAGGCGATCAGCGTGAACCCGGCTCTGCATGAGGAAAACCTGTTTCCGGCACGGGTGCGTGAAATTACCTTCCTCGGCAATCGTTGCCGCATGAGCTTTGAGCTCAACCATTTGCCGGGTCACCCGCTTACGGCCGAAGTCGGCAGCCATGACCTGCCGCGCCTGGGCGCACAAGACATCTTCGTCGCTTTGCCGCCGAGCAGCCTTCAGGTGTTTGCCTGAGATGGTCGCGCCAGTGACGTTGCCCTTCAGCGACAAGCGCGCCTCCAACGCCCCGCGGGCCGAGCGTGGAGACAAGATTTTCGTGATCGGCGGCAAAGGGCTGTTGCTGCTGTTGCTCAGCATCGCGGTGCTGATGCCCTTACTGGCGATCTTCTGGCGCGGCTTCAGTGCGCAAGACGGCCAAGGTGGCGGTTGGGTCGCTGCGCGGGAATTGGTTACCAGCGACAACTTCCATTGGCTGGTGGGCAACAGCCTCAAAGTGTCCTTCAGCGTAGCGGCGATTGTGGTGCCGCTGGCGTACCTGTTTGCCTACGCGCTGCAACGTACGCTGATCCCCGGCAAACGTATCTGGCGCGGGTTGTCATTGCTTCCACTCATGGCGCCGTCGATGTTGCCGGGTATTGCGCTGGTGTACCTGTTTGGCAATCAGGGCGTGTTGCGCGGGCTGATTTCGGACAACATCTACGGCTTCTGGGGCATCGTGCTCGGCGAAGCGATCTATACCTTTCCCCACGCCCTCATGATTCTGTTGTCTGCCTTGTCGCTGGCCGATGCGCGGCTGTTCGATGCGGCATCGAGCATGGGCGCGGGGCCCTTCAAGGCGTTTCGCAGCATCACCTGGCCGGGTACTCGCCAAGCCGTATTTGCCGCATTCTGTCTGGTCTTTACCCTGACCATCACTGACTTCGGTGTGCCTGTGGTGGTGGGCGGCGACTATCAAGTGCTGGCGCTGGAAGCCTACAAGGCCGTGGTCGGCCAGCAACAGTTTGGCCGCGGTGCGCTGATCGGCATGGTCTTGCTGCTACCCGCGCTGTTCAGCTTCGCGGTCGATGCGTGGTTGCGCCGAAAGCATGGCGACGCCATGAGCGGGCGTGCCCAGGTCTTCAAGCCGGTGCCTTCAAAGCTGCGTGACGGCTGCTATTTGGTCATCGTGCTGTTGATCTGCGCTGCCTTGCTGCTGGTATTCGGGATGGCGGTGTACTCGTCGCTGGTCAAGTTTTGGCCCTACAACCTGTCGCTCTCGCTCAACCACTACCAATTCAACGACACCGCTGGCGGCGGCTGGCTGGCCTATCGCAACAGCGTGACCATGGCCCTGTGCACGGCACTGATCGGCAGCGCGGTGATCTTCACCGGCGCGTACCTGATGGAGAAAACCAACGGCCAAAAACGCCTGAACCTGATACTGCGCATGCTCAGTTTCATCCCCATGGCGGTGCCGGGTCTGGTGTTGGGGTTGGGCTACGTGTTCTTTTTCAACCTGCCGGGCAACCCGCTGCACGTGTTCTACGGGACCATGACCCTGTTGGTGGTGTGCACCATTGCTCACTATTTGACCACCGCGCAAATGACCGCCACCACGGCGCTGCGCCAACTCGACAGCGAATTCGAAGCCGTCGCGTTGTCGCTCAAGGCGCCGCTGTACCGCCACTACTGGCGCGTCACCGTACCGATTTGCCTGCCTGCGTTGCTGGACATTGTGCGTTACCTGTTCGTCTCGGCGATGACCACTGTTTCTGCGGCGATCTTCCTCTACAGCCCCGACACCATCCTCGCGGCGGTGGCGGTGCTGAACATGGACGACGCCGGCAATGTGGGCGGCGCGGCGGCCATGTCGACATTGATCCTGTTCACCTCCATCGGCGTGTCCCTGCTGCTGGCCTGGGCCTCACGCGGCGTGCTGCGCCGCTCCCAGGCATGGCGCCAGGGCGCTCCTGCGCAATAACCCCTCAACCACAAGGAACCGCACCATGTTCAAGCCTCTTGCTCTTGTCGCTGCTGTCCTCACTGCTTTCAGTGTTAACGCGTTTGCCGCCAAAACCGAACTGACCGTATACACCGCCCTCGAAGCCGAGCAGTTGAAGAGCTACAAGCAAGCCTTCGAGAAGGCCAACCCGGACGTTGAAATCAAATGGGTGCGTGATTCCACCGGCATCATCACGGCCAAACTGCTGGCCGAGAAAGACCGCCCGCAGGCTGATGCAGTCTGGGGCCTGGCGGCGTCGAGCCTGGCGATTCTCGATCAACAAGGCATGCTGCAGCCTTACGCGCCCCACGACCTGGCCAAGATTGGCGCTAACTATCGCGATTCGGCCAATCCCCCCGCCTGGGTCGGCATGGACGTGTGGGCCGCGACCATTTGCTTTAACACCGTCGAAGCCCAAAAACAGGGCTTGAGCAAGCCGGTGAGCTGGCAAGACCTGACCAAGCCCGAATACAAGGGCAAGATCGTGATGCCAAACCCTGCTTCGTCCGGGACCGGCTTTCTGGACGTGAGCGCGTGGCTGCAAACCTTTGGCGAGAAGCAGGGCTGGGTGTACATGGACGGCCTGCACCAGAATATCGGCCAGTACGTTCATTCCGGTTCCAAGCCGTGCAAATTGGCCGCTTCGGGTGAGTTCCCGATTGGTATCTCGTTTGAATACCCGGCCGTGCAGCTCAAGCGCCAGGGCGCGCCGCTGGACATCATCCTGCCTAAAGAAGGTTTGGGCTGGGAGATCGAAGCGACCGCTGTGATCAAAGGCACGCCCCATGCAGCTGCGGCGCAAAAGCTGGCTGACTTCTCGGCCAGCCCGGCGGCGATGGATCTTTATAAAGAGAACTTCGCCGTGTTGGCGCAGCCGGGTATTGCCAAGCCGCAGACCGAGTTGCCTGCTGACTATGAACAGCGCCTGATTAAAAACGACTTCGCCTGGGCCTCGAAAAACCGCGATGAAATTTTGACCGAATGGCGCAAGCGCTATGACGGCAAGACCGAGAAAGTGACGAACTAAAAGCCCCTCACCCCAGCCCTCTCCCGGAGGGAGAGGGCGCTTTACCGAGGTGTTTTCGATTTTGTGTACAGCCCGTATCTGCTCCCTCTCCCTCTGGGAAAGGGCTGGGGTGAGGGTGCCGTAATCCAAGGATGTCGAGATGTCCCAATCCAACTCAATTCTCATCGTCGGCGCAGGCATTCTGGGGCTGTCCCATGCTTACGCCGCAGCCAAACGCGGGCTTAACGTTCATGTATTCGAGCGCACCAATACACCTCTGGGCGCGTCGGTGCGCAACTTTGGCCAGGCGCTGGTCACCGGCCAGCCTCCAGGGGTGATGCTCGATCTGGCCCAGGCCAGCCGGGGTATCTGGGGCGAGTGGGCGCAACAGGCGGGCTTTGACCTCAAGCGCAACGGCTCGTACCTGTTTGCCCGCACTGAGGCTGAAGAGCATCTGCTGGAAGCCTTTTGCCAGGGCCGTGCCCGCGAACACGGTTACCGCACCGAACTGCTGCGCGGCGCCGAACTCGACGCACTGTACGGCGGCCAGTTCAACCATCACCGCGCAGCACTGCACGGGCTGGACGATCAACAGGTGTATTCGCGCGAAGCGATGCCGGCCTTGGTGCAGTACCTGCAGCGCGACCTCGGCGTCGAGTTTCATTTTTCGACGCTGGTGCGCGACGTTGAGCCGGGTCAGGTCCATACCGCAAAGGGCAGCTTTAAAGGCGCGCAGGTAATCGTCTGTTCAGGGCATGACTATCAAACCCTGCTGGCCGAACCATTGGCCACGCTCAACCCGCACATCTGCCGCCTGCAAATGCTGCGCGTGCGACCAAAAGTCGATTTGCAGCTGCAACACGCCCTGCTCACCGGCCTGAGCTGTGTGCATTACGGCGCCTTTGCCGATTTGCCGGAGGCAGCGGCGGTGCAGGCCGAGATCCTGCGCGACAGCCCGCATCTGGATCAGCACGGTATCCACCTGTTGATCAGCCCGACACCTCATGGCGACCTGATCGTCGGCGATTCTCACGATTACAGCGACGATCCATCGCCCTTCAACGCCGAACAGGTTGATAACTGGATGTTGCAGTTGTGCGAAGACACGCTGGGCTGTGAAGTGCAGGTGGTTGAGCGTTGGCAGGGCGTGTATGGCGCACGTGGGGTCAAGCCGTTTACCTGGCTGCCCGTGGCGCCGGGCTTGAGCGCCGCCTTGATGCAGACCGGGGTGGGCATGAGCGTTGGCCCGGCGATGGCCGAGCGCAACATGGCGCGTTTACTGGGGGAGGCGTGATGACACCGGCGCAACAGGCGGTAGATCAGGTTTTTGCCTTGTATCAGCAGTTCGGCACCGACGACTACATCGGTGAACCCGTGTCGCAGCTCGAGCACATGTCTCAGGCGGCGCAATGGGCGATGGCCGAAGGGCATGACGACGAAGTGGTGCTGGCCGCGTTCTTTCATGATATTGGGCATTTATGCGCCAAAAATGCACAGAACATGGGCGGATATGGCGTAGTCAGCCATGAACAGTTAGGAGCCGACTACCTGCGCCGTGCGGGTTTCAGTGAGCGTATGGCCAAACTGGTGGAATATCACGTACAGGCCAAGCGCTACCTGACGTTGCGCCAACCCGGCTATTACGACCTGTTGAGCGAAGCCAGCATCAAGACGTTGGGTTATCAGGGCGGTGTGATGAGCGAAGCCGAGGCCGATGCGTTTGAGCAAGACCCGTTGTGCCCACTCAGTCTGCGTATGCGGCTGTGGGACGAACAGGCCAAGCAAATGAATGTACCGATCATCGACCTGCACATGCTTAAGGCCAAAGCCTTGAAGCTATTAAACACATAACCCTTGTGGGAGGTGTCTTAGTCAGATTTGCTCGGCCAGCAGCTCGATCTGTTCCTGGCGTTCAGCCTGGCTCAATTTGGGGTGCGGGTTGAGCGACGACCATTGTGGGTAGGCCCGCGCCTTGTTCAGCGGTTCGGGCAGTTTGCCTTCGCGCCAGGTTTTGTCTTGCGGGGTGGCCACCTGGATGCTGTCGACCGCCGCATGCCCACGTGCATTCAGTGCGTGCAGCAACTGGCGCTGACGCAAGGCCAGCAAGCGCAGCACGCTGTCATCCACGGTCAATTCACGCTGGCCTTTGAGTTTGCCCAGCAAACGGCTGCCGTAGCTGCGCGCGGTTTGTAGCGCGCCGCCAGCAATCGCTCCGGCCAGTGCCGCTGCGCCCAGGGTCAGGCCGCCGACCATCAAATCCACGCCCGCCCCGGCGGCGGCCCCGGCGGCAATCCCGCTGCCCACGCGCACCCCCAGTTGCTTGAGGGTTTCGGGGTTGAACAAGTCGTCCCCCCAACGTCCGTCCAGCAGCGGCAAGTCGCTGGCCGCCGCGTCCTGGGGGCGAAAGCCGTACAGCTTGAGCAGCGCTTCAACGCAGCGCTGCTCACGTTGGCGAACCGCTTCGCGCAGTTGATTGATGGCTTGCTGCTCGATGGTTTTCTCGCTGGCCACGCTGCGGCGGCAAGCGGCGCAGTCGATCAACAGTTCAGCGATCAGGCGCAGGGCGCTGTGTTTTCGCGCTTCGCGTTGGGCCTCTTGATCGGTGATCAAGCGCTGCAGCGCGTCGCGTGAGTGCTCCAGCAGCAAGGCGAGGCTTTCATACAGACGTCGCTCGCCGTCTTCAGGCGGCGCCACGCTGTCAAAACGCACCAACGCATGCAGGCCGAGTCGGGCCAGGGCGTCGCGCCACTCAGGCTCGCGGTGCTGGGGGCTGCTGACAAAGTTGAGCACCGGCAACAGCGGCTTGCCGCAACTGGCCAGCACGCTGAGTTCGTCGCGGTACTTGGCCAGCACCGGCTCACGGGCGTCGATCACATACAGCCCGGCGTCGGAGGCCAGTAACTGGCGCAGCACCTTGGCTTCTTGCTCAAAGCGCTGGCGCGCTTCGCTGCCCTCGAGAAAACGTGCGACCCGCGCCGGGCCGTCCAGGCGCTCGCCGGGGCGGTCGAGGCGTTCCAGGTAATCGAGCAGGGCGATGGCGTCTTCCAGCCCCGGCGTGTCGTACAGCTCCAGCAACGGTTCGCCGTCTACCGACAGGCGCGCCCCTTCCACATGCCGGGTGGTGCTGGGGCGATGGGACACTTCGCCAAAGCCGATATCGCGGGTGAGGGTGCGCAGCAACGAGGTCTTGCCGACATTGGTGTGGCCGACGACGGCCAGCGTCAGTGGCTTAGTCATGGCCTGTCTCCAACCAGTTGATCGGGGCGCTGGTGGCAAACGGCAGCCCGAGTTTTTCCAGTGCATGGTGCCAGTCGCTGAGGCGGTCGGCGTCCAGCGCCTGGCCGGGCGGTGCTTGCAGCAGCCAGATGCGGGTAGAGGCCGCGCTGCGTGCCAGTTCGCCGATAAGGGCAAGGCTGCCACGGTCGGGCGAGCGCCGTGGGTCGCAGGCAATCGCCAGCCGAGCGGGCGGGAAGCGGGTCATTTGCTCCAGCAGTTTTTGCCGGGATTCGCGGCTGTCGAGAATGCCGGCGTCCTTGATCGTGGTGGGCAGTTTGGGTGGCCACGGGTGCTGGTTGTCCAGTTCGATGGCGACAATCAGTGCGCCGTCGGTGTCCAGGTCGGTCTGCCCGGCGTGCACGTTATGCAGTTGCTCGGGGGCCACGTCGTTGACCCCAAGGCGCTCGCTGCTCGGCATCAAGCGTTCGCGCAGTTGGCTGTAGCCGGGCAGGTTGAGGTCCATTAGCAGTGCGTTGCGCCCACGTATCCAGCGCCAGCGGCAGAAGGCTGCGAGCAGCAGACGCGGCAACACGCCGTAAACCACTAGCACGCCCACCAGCCACACGGCCCAAGCCTGGCGAACGGCTTCGCTGCTCAAGCTGGTGTCGGTGCTAGCGCGGATCATGGCTTCGGTCGGGCCGGTAAACCCCAACCAGCCGGGCACCACGCCAAGGGCGCGGGTGGCGCTGACGAACACATCGGCGCTGAGGA
This sequence comes from Pseudomonas sp. 7P_10.2_Bac1, assembly GCF_025465935.1. Classification (GTDB taxonomy): domain Bacteria; phylum Pseudomonadota; class Gammaproteobacteria; order Pseudomonadales; family Pseudomonadaceae; genus Aquipseudomonas. The sequence goes on from NZ_JANLNV010000036.1 coordinate 29,563, forward strand.
TAGTGGTTTCCCAGATGAAGCCATAACGGCGGGTGGCCATCAGTAACAGCATGAGCGTCAGCGCGCTGAGCATTGCCAGCAGCCACAGCCCATTGACCAATGTGCCCAACGCCCAGCGATTGAGTTTCTGGCGTTGCAACAGCAGTAATAACGCTGGGGCCAACTGGGCGGCCTTGGCGTCGCGGGCGAATTTATCACTGAGCCACAGCCACAAACGGCCAAGGCTGGCGCCGTGCTCACCGGCGAACAACAGGCCCAGCAGCCAGCTAATCAGCAAAATCAGGTTTAAACCGAGCAAGCTGCCAAGCGCCCAGAACACATTGACAGGGGCTTGCCCATTGCCCAGCGCGGCGAAGGCCATGCCAGCGCCACTAAGGATGGCCAGTACCACGAGGCCCAGCAGGGCCAGGCGCGAGCCTTGCAGCCAATGGCGCATGGCCGTGACCAGCCCATCGCGCTCAGCGAGCCACAGTGCGCGGTTTTGCAGGCGTGTGGCCAGGTCACCGGCGCTGTTGCGGGCGCGGCGGTTGGCTTCGAGATCGTCCAGCGGGCCGGCGTGCTCTTCGCGCAGGCGCACGGTTTCGGTCAGCCAAAGACGTTGCAGCGGGGAAAGTTCAGTCACGCGACATTCCATTCAAGTGAGTCATGAGCATAACCGCTGTATGCCGGTTAGTCAGGCGGGGTACTGACAGCGCGGGCGGCTCTGGTATCCTCGGCGGCATGAAAAAATCACTCCCCCTCAGCCTGATCGCGGCCCTCGGTGAAAACCGCGTGATCGGCATCGACAACAGCATGCCGTGGCATTTGCCGGCGGACTTTAAATACTTCAAGGCCACCACCTTGGGCAAGCCGATCATTATGGGTCGCAAGACCTGGGATTCGCTGGGCCGCCCGCTGCCGGGGCGCTTGAACCTGGTGGTGAGTCGTCAGACCGATCTGCAGCTTGAAGGTGCCGAAGTGTTTGCTTCGCTTGATGCGGCCATCGAGCGCGCCGAAGCCTGGGCCACTGAGCAGGGTGTGAGCGAACTGATGCTGATCGGCGGCGCGCAGTTGTACACCCAGGGGTTGGCGGATGCCGATCGGTTGTACCTGACGCGCGTGGGTTTGAGCCCTGAGGGGGATGCGTGGTTTCCTGAGTTTGATCCGGCGCAGTGGAAGCTGGTCTCAGAAGACCAGCACGCGGCCGCAGAGGGCAAACCGGCGTTCAGCTTTGAGGTGTGGGAAAGGGCTTAAGATCAAAGCCCCTCACCCTAACCCTCTCCCAGAGGGAGAGGGGACTGATTGGGGGATGCTCTGGAGTGGCTGCGTTCTGCAAGATCAACGCTGAATGTGGCAACACCTCGGTAAAGCGCCCTCTCCCTCCGGGAGAGGGCTGGGGTGAGGGCGAGCCTTTATGTATGCGCCAGGTCACCATGATCGTCTTCAGCCAGAATGGCCTTGTCGGTCTGGTGCAAGGCCTGGCTGGTGACGGTACCGGCGACCATTGAACCGCTGACGTTCAGCGCCGTGCGGCCCATGTCGATCAAGGGCTCGACCGAAATCAGCAACGCCACCAATGACACCGGCAAGCCCATGGCCGGGAGCACGATCAGGGCCGCGAAGGTTGCACCGCCGCCCACGCCCGCAACGCCCACCGAACTCACTGTCACAATGGCCACCAGCGAAGCGATCCACACCGGGTCCAGCGGGTTGATGCCCACCGTCGGGGCGACCATCACGGCCAGCATGGCCGGGTACAGGCCGGCACAGCCGTTTTGCCCGATGGTTGCGCCAAACGATGCGGCAAAGCTGGCAATCGAAGCCGGAATACCCAGGCGGCGTGTCTGAGCTTCGATGCTCAGCGGAATGCTGGCCGCGCTCGAGCGACTGGTGAACGCAAACGTCAGCACAGGCCAGACCTTGCGGAAGAAGCGCAACGGGTTAACCCCCGATACCGACAAAATCACCCCGTGTACGCCGAACATCAGCGCCAGGCCGATATAGGACACCACCACAAAACTGCCCAGTTTGAGGATGTCTTGCAGGTTGGAGGTGGCGACCACTTTGGTCATCAGTGCCAACACGCCATACGGGGTCAACTTCATGACCAGGCGCACCAGGCGCATCACCCAGGCTTGCAGGGTGTCGATGGCGCTCAGCACTTTGCTGCCTTTTTCCGGGTCGTCCTTGAACAGTTGCAAGGCCGCAACGCCCAGGAAGGCCGCAAAAATCACCACGCTGATGATCGACGTCGGCTTGGCGCGGGCCAGGTCGGCGAACGGGTTCTGCGGGATGAACGACAGCAGCAATTGCGGCACATTGAGGTCCGACACCTTGGCCGCGTAGTCGCTCTGGATCACGTGCAGGCGGCTGATCTCAGCAGCGCCTGCGACCAGCCCGTCGGCGGTGAGGCCGAACAGATTGGTCAGGCCGATGCCCACCAGTGCCGCGATCATGGTGGTAAACAGCAACGTCCCAATGGTCAGGAAACTGATTTTGCCCAGTGACGACGCATTGTGCAGACGCGCCACGGCGCTCAGGATCGACGCAAATACCAGCGGGATGACGATCATCTGCAACAGTTGCACGTAGCCATTGCCGACCAGTTCGAACCAGCCGATGGAGGTTTTCAGGGTTTGGCTGTCCGTGCCGTAAACCAGGTGCAAGCCCAAGCCGAAAAGCACGCCGATAACCAGCGCCAGCAGGACTTTTTTCGCCAGGCTCCACGCGGTGTGGCGGGTCAGCGACAAGCCGAACAGCAACGCGAGGAACACCAGCAGATTGAGAATCAGCGGGACATTCATGAGGGCTCCGGGGGAGAGGGGGACGACGCAGGTGACGTCTTCAAGCGATAAATTTTTCGAACCGGAAATGCTAACAGGTTGATATAGCTCGAAATATATCGTTCTGGAATGAGCGCCTTCGCTTTTGGAATAAGCGTATGACGTTTTCAAGACGGTCGAGGTCGTATTCACGCTCAAACTGTCACAGAGCTTTGCTAGCGTCGACGCCTTTCTTGAGGAGCATAGTTGATGAGTCTGACGGCGAAGTTGATGGCTGCAACCCTGTGTCTGGGTTTGGCCGGGCAGGTGTTGGCCACCGAGTTGGAACACTGGCCAGCCGATCAGGCGAAGCAATTGAATGCCATGATTGCCGCCAACGCGAACAAGGGAAACTTCGCGGTCTTTGACATGGACAACACCAGTTACCGCAACGACCTGGAAGAAGCGTTGTTGCCGTACATGGAAAACCTGGGCCTGATCACCCGTGACAGCCTGGACCCGTCGCTCAAGCTGATCCCCTTCAAAGACACGGCCGACCACCCGGAAAGCCTGTTCAGCTATTACTACCGGTTGTGCGAAATTGACGACATGGTCTGCTACCCGTGGGTCGCGCAGGTGTTTTCGGGCTTTACCCTGCAGCAGCTCAAAGGGTATGTGGATGAGTTAATGGCGTCCGGTCAGCCGATCCCGGTGTCTTACTACGAAGGCGACACGATCAAGACCGCCGACATCCAGCCGCCCAAGGTATTTGCCGGTCAGGTTGAGCTGTTCAACAAGCTGATGGAAAACGGCATCGACGTGTACGTGATGACCGCCGCCTCGGAAGAACTGGTGCGCATGGTCGCGGCCGATCCCAAATACGGCTACAACGTCAAACCGCAGAACGTGATTGGCGTCAGCACCCTGCTGAAAAACCGCGACACGGGCGAACTGACCACCGCACGCAAACAGATCAGCGCGGGTACCTACGACCAACAGGCCAACATGGACCTGGAACTCACGCCTTACTTATGGACCCCGGCCACGTGGATGGCGGGTAAACAGGCGGCGATCCTGACCTACATCGACCAATGGAAAAAACCGGTGCTGGTGGCGGGCGACACGCCATCGAGTGACGGCTACATGCTGTTTCACAGCGTCGACGTGAGCAAAGGCGGGATACACCTGTGGATCAACCGCAAAGACAAATACATGGCGCAACTGCAAGGCATGATGGCCAAAAACACAGCCGCCCAGGCCAAGGCGGGCTTGCCGGTGACCGCTGATAAAAACTGGGTCATCGTCAAGCCAGACGAGATTCAGTGAAGCAGCCTTGTAGGAGCCAACTTGTCTCGCGATTTTTTAAAAGCTCGCTCCTACAGGCAGATGGTTTAAACAAAAATCCCGGCACATGGCCGGGATTTTTGTTTAACGCGTTGGCTTATGGCACCAATTTGTCCAGCAATGCCTTATCACGTACCGCGCCTTTGTCGGCGCTGGTGGCCAACAAGGCGTAGGCCTTGAGGGCGGTGGTGACTTTGCGTGGGCGGGCTTCTACCGGCTTCCAGCCTTTTTTGTCCTGCTCGACACGGCGGGCTGCCAGTTCTTCGTCGCTGATCAACAGGTTGATCGAGCGGTTCGGAATGTCGATCAGCACTTTGTCGCCGTCTTGCACCAGACCAATTGCACCGCCTGCTGCCGCTTCCGGCGATGCGTGGCCGATGGACAGGCCTGAGGTGCCGCCCGAGAAACGGCCGTCGGTCAGCAAGGCACAGGCTTTGCCCAGGCCCTTGGACTTCAGGTACGAGGTCGGGTACAGCATCTCTTGCATGCCCGGGCCGCCTTTCGGGCCTTCGTAGCGGATGATCACGATGTCACCGGCTTTCACTTCGTCCGCCAGAATGCCGCGCACGGCGCTGTCCTGGCTTTCAAAGATCTTGGCGTTGCCCTCGAATACGTGGATCGACTCGTCCACACCGGCGGTTTTCACCACGCAGCCATCCAGCGCGATGTTGCCGTACAGCACGGCCAGGCCGCCTTCTTGGGAGTAAGCGTGTTCTACGCTGCGGATACAGCCGTTTTCACGGTCGTCGTCCAGGGTTTCCCAGCGGGTCGACTGGCTGAACGCGGTTTGCGTCGGGATACCGGCTGGGCCCGCCTTGAAGAACGTATGCACGGCTTCGTCGTCGGTCTGGGTGATGTCCCACTTGGCGATGGCATCCGCCATTGTCGCGCTGTGCACGGTCGGCAAGTCGGTGTGCAGCAGGCCGCCACGGGCCAGCGAACCGAGAATCGAGAAAATGCCGCCAGCGCGGTGCACGTCTTCCATGTGGTACTTCTGGATGTTCGGCGCCACTTTGCACAGTTGCGGTACATGGCGGGACAGACGGTCGATGTCTTTGAGGTCGAAATCGATCTCGGCTTCCTGGGCCGCGGCCAGCAAGTGCAGGATGGTATTGGTCGAGCCGCCCATGGCGATGTCCAGCGTCATGGCGTTCTCGAACGCCTTGAAGTTGGCGATGCTGCGAGGCAGTACCGATGCGTCGTTTTCGACGTAGTACTGGCGGCACAGGTCGACGATGGTACGGCCGGCTTGCAGGAACAGTTGCTCGCGGTCGCTGTGGGTCGCCAGGGTCGAACCGTTGCCCGGCAAGGCCAGGCCCAGGGCTTCGGTCAGGCAGTTCATCGAGTTGGCGGTGAACATGCCCGAGCACGAACCACACGTTGGGCAGGCGCTGCGCTCGTACTCGGCAACCTTCTCGTCAGAAGCGCTGGAGTCGGCGGCGATGACCATGGCGTCTACCAGGTCCAGGCCGTGGCTGGCGAGTTTGGTCTTGCCCGCTTCCATCGGCCCGCCCGAGACGAAAATCACCGGGATGTTGAGGCGCAGGGCGGCCATCAGCATGCCAGGGGTGATTTTGTCGCAGTTGGAGATGCACACGATGGCGTCGGCGCAGTGCGCGTTGACCATGTACTCGACCGCGTCGGCGATGATCTCGCGGCTCGGCAGCGAATACAGCATGCCGTCGTGGCCCATGGCGATACCGTCATCGACGGCAATGGTGTTGAATTCTTTGGCTACGCCGCCAGCGCGCTCGATCTCGCGGGCCACCAGTTGGCCCATGTCCTTGAGGTGGACGTGGCCGGGTACGAACTGGGTAAAGGAGTTGGCAATGGCGATGATCGGCTTCTTGAAGTCGGCATCTTTCATCCCCGTGGCGCGCCACAACGCGCGGGCACCGGCCATATTGCGGCCGTGGGTGGAGGTTTTCGAACGATAGTCAGGCATGGAACAACTCCGGGCGGCTAATCAGGTTACAAACAGGGACGTGAGCTTCTAAGCCGCGGGCATCACAGAAAATGACTACGTGCCAGCAAGCTGCCGTTAACGCTGCGGGATCGCCGCGCGCTTGGGCCTGAGCTCATAAACCCGCCGGGGATGATTGGCGATGAATGCGTCGATTCTACACGGCTGGCGGCGGGAAGGAACGGGGCAGACAGCCAATCAGGGGGTAGATGGCCGACTCAGGCTGCATCGGATTAACGCCCGCAATAAGGTAGTCGATGAACGGTTTATCGTCCGCCCCGCACTGGCGACGCAAAGTGTCCAGTTTGCCCCTCGGTCTAGTCGTTCATAACACTCAGAGGCTAGAGTGAGAAAAGACTTTTCTCAGCAAGGATTCTGAATGCTTACCCTCAACCGTTCCGTCTATGGGTGTCTGGCCATTGGTCTGGTGCAAGGGCTCTTACTGTGGCTGGCCAGCGATTTGGGCGCGTCGAGCCTGCAGTTTGCTTTGGTGACGTTTGCGCTGGTCGGCGGTATCAATCTGATTTTGCTGGGAGGCAGCGCCTTTCAGCGAGGCACGATCTGGCTGCTGGGCGTGTTCACGCTGTTGATGACGGCCATCAGCGCATGGACGTTTCAGGAGGGCGGGGACTTTTGGCGCTCCAGTCATTGGCTGGAAGGCAGCTGGACGTTTTTCTCGGTCGTCATCACCTACATCGTGACGGCGTTTCTCCTCAGTTGGCCGACGCGCGACGGGCGTTTTACGCGCTATGAAGATTTGTTCCGGCATGCCTGGGACACGGTATTCATCGTGTTGCTGGGCATGCTGCTCAATGCGGTGTTCTGGTCGTTGCTGCTGTTGTGGGGCGGCCTGTTCAAGATGCTCGGGATCGTGGCGCTGAATAAGCTGTTTTTCACTGACGGCTTTATCTACATCAGTTCGATGATGGTGTTTGCGCTGGGCCTGAACATGGGGCGCGAGAATGATCGGGTGATCGGTCTGCTGCGCGGGATTCTGCTCACGTTGTGCCGCTTCTTGCTGCCCTTCAGTTCGATGATTGCCATCGTCTTTGTGGGTGCGCTGCCTTTCACCGGGCTTGAGCCGATCTGGAACACCGGCTATTCCACGCCGATCATGGTGTGTCTGGTGGCCGTCAATCTGTTCTTTCTCAACGGCGTTTTTCAGGACGGGCACTCCAGTCATGGCTACTCGGTATGGCTGGTGCGCATGGTTGATCTGTGCCTGCTGTGTTTGCCGTTGCTGGTGGTGCTGGCGGGGTATTCGACCTGGTTACGGATTGATCAATATGGCCTGACCCCTAGCCGCCTGCTGGCGATGTTACTGGTGCTGGTGGTCTTTGCTCACAGTGTGGCGGCGGTGTGGGCGATGTTTGCCCCTCAATCGGGCTGGCTGGGCAGTTTGCGGGTCAGCAATCCGTTGATCGCCCTGGCCTGCGTGGTGCTGTTGCTGGCCATTCATACGCCGTGGTTCAACCCGTTGCAATTCAGCGCGAAAAACCAGGTGCAGCGTCTGTTGAGCGGTAAAACCCCGGTGCAGGCGTTTGATGCAGAGGCCTTGCGCTATCAGTTGGGTCTACCGGGCAAGCAGGCGTTTGAGGCGTTGCTGGCGCAGGTCGAGCACGGTCAGGTGCTGTCTGAACCTGAGCGCGCACAATTGTTGAAGCGCCTCAAGAGAGCAGAGGGCCGTGATGACACTCAGGCGCGTAACAAGCGGATGCTGGAGTGGATCGGGCCGGAAGTCGCAGGCAGCGAGCAGTTCGATGATCCGGCGATCAGCAAGGAAGACTGCTTGAAGCCCGGATGTGTGCTGTGGGCGGTCGACCTGGATCAGGATGGGCAAAGCGAAGTGCTGTTACTGCCCAAGACGTCCTGGCGCAACACGCTGTATTTCTTCAAGCGCGACCCAGCCGGAAAGTGGCACGAAGCGGGGACGTTTGAAGCACTGGACAATACCCCGCATTTGATCGAGCAGATCCGTGAGGGCAATGCGAAGGTGGTGAAGCCGCGTTATCAATCGTTGGACATCGACGGGGTAGAACTGAGCCCGCAAGTGAGTGGTTCACGAGCGCAGTAAGTGCAGTTATAGACGCGGGCGTGTGAATGTAACTAATGACCTCTACGAAAGTGCAATAACGCTGTGAGCCTTCGGGTTCGCAGCGTCAGGGTGAGTTACATCATAAATATGAGCGCTAATGGTGATTAGGTAGTAGCTATGTATCGGCTAGTTAAAATAAAGGTTGTTACATTTTTAAGCGAGTGAGTCGGATTGGCCTGCTAGTTTTATTTATGACGTTTAAATATAACTGCGGGAATATTATGTATCCAATAGATGCCACTCGTTATCGCGCCAAAGGCTTTAATCGGCGTGTTCGTTTTTTAATCATGCATTACACGGCAATAAATTTTAGTGCCTCAATCAACGCACTCACCGGGCCGTTGGTCAGTGCTCACTACCTTGTTCCCGACCCCTCGGATCAAACCTACAGTGAAGCGGGCTTTACGGATCTGCGCATTTTTAATCTGGTGGATGAAAACGAGCGTGCATGGCATGCCGGCGTCAGCCAATGGAGTGGGCGCAGTAATCTAAATGACACCGCCATCGGTATCGAGATCGTTAACTTGGCGACCGACAATAATGGTCACTTTGAGTTTCCTCCCTTTAATGCAACGCAGGTGGAGGCGATCAAAGAACTGGCTGCGGATATTCTGCAACGCTATCCAGATATTCAACCCACCCATGTGTTGGGTCACAGTGATGTTTCCATTGGCAGAAAGAGCGATCCGGGCGCTGCGTTTCCCTGGAAAGAACTTTATATTGCTGGCGTTGGGGCTTGGTATGAAGAGTCGACGAAGCAGAAATATCACTCACGCTTTTGTCGCGATCTGCCTATTAAAGCCGATGTTGTAGCGAAACTTCGTAAGTACGGGTATGAAACTTCCGCTGTAGCCAGTGATAGCGCTTATAAACAATTAATACGGGCCTTTCAGCTTCATTTCCGGCCGCAAAATTATGACGGCGTCCTGGATGCTGAGACGGCGGCCATTATTTATGCCTTGGTTGAAAAGTACTTCCCTTGAATCCATGCCCCGCGTGTGCGCGTTCATGTGGCGATGGCAGGCAGGGATCGCCTGCAGGCCATCGCCACACGTCAGCAACGCTTAGCTGTTTGGCAGCAGGCGGCAGGTGATGCTCTTGATGTAGCGTGTTTCGACGATTGCCGGGTGCACCGGATGATCCGGGCCCTGGCCGCCGCGCTCCAGCATCTGGATGTTGCGGTCCAGGTGACGGGCGCTGGTCAGCAGGATGTTTTGCAAGTCGTCTTCGGGCAGGTGCATCGAGCACGAAGCGCTGACCAGAATCCCGTCCTTGGTGAGCAGGCGCATGGCCTGTTCGTTGAGGCGGCGATAGGCAGCTTCACCATTTTTCAGGTCTTTTTTGCGTTTGATGAAGGCAGGCGGGTCGGCCACGATGACATCGAAGCGTTCTTCGTTGGCTTTGAGTTCTTTAAGCGCCTCGAACACGTCACCTTCCATGCTGGTGACCTTGTCGGCCAGGCCATTCAAGGCGGCGTTGCGATCAACGCCGTCCAGTGCGAAGCCCGAGGCGTCGACGCAGGTTACTTCGCTGGCGCCAAACGCAGCCGCTTGCACACCCCAGCCGCCGATGTAGCTGAACAGGTCCAGGACTTTCTTGCCTTGGACATAAGGGGCCAGGCGGGCGCGGTTCATGCGGTGATCGTAGAACCAGCCGGTTTTCTGGCCTTCCATGACCGGTGCTTCGAACTTGACGCCGTTCTCTTCCAGGGCCACCCACTCCGGTACCAGACCGAAGACGGTTTCGACATAACGCTCAAGACCTTCCGCATCGCGGGCTGCCGAGTCGTTCTTGAACAGGATGCCGCGAGGCTTGAGCACTTGTACCAGCGCTGCGATCACGTCGTCTTTGTGCTGTTCCATGGTCGCGGAAGCCAGTTGCACCACCAGAATGTCGCCGAAACGGTCAACGACCAGGCCGGGCAACATGTCGGAATCGCCGTACACCAGGCGGTAGTAAGGCTTGTCGAACAGGCGGTCGCGCAGGGACAGGGCCATGTTCAGGCGGTGTACAAGCAGCGACTTGTCGAGTGGCAACTTGATGTCGCGCGACAGCAGGCGAGCGCAGATGAGGTTGTTCGGGCTCATGGCCACGATGCCCAGGGGTTTGCCGCTCGCGGTTTCGAGCAGGGCCTGGTCACCGGCCTTGAAGCCGTGAAGAGGGCTGGAAGCTACATCAATTTCGTTGCTGTAGACCCACAAGTGGCCGGCGCGCAGGCGTCGATCGGCATTGGCTTTAAGGCGCAGGCTTGGCAGGGACATGAAGTCGCTCCGGGTATTGAAAAGGGCGCGATTATAGCCTTAGACGCCACCTGCAAGCTCGGCTGATTCGCGGTATTGCGTCGGATCGCGTGCCCAACCGCGCAGAAAATTCCGCTAGAATCGCCGGCTATTCCAGAGTGTGCAGACATGCCCCCAGAGCTTTCATCCCAACAGATCAGCCAGGCTTTGCAAGGCATCAGCGTGCCGCCTCAACCGCAAATCATGGTGGATTTGCAGATGGAGCAGTACATGCCGGATCCGGATCTTGAGGTCATCGCTCGCTTGATCGCCCAAGACCCCGGCTTGTCGGGTGCGCTGCTGAAGATCGTCAATTCGCCGTATTACGGGCTGACCAACAAAATAGCGTCCATTCGCCGCGCGGTGACGCTACTGGGCAGCCGCACGGTGATCAACCTGATCAACGCCCAGTCGATCAAAGGCGAGATGAGTGACGACACCATCGTCACCCTCAACCGTTTCTGGGACACCGCCCAAGACGTGGCCATGACCAGCCTGACGCTGGCCAAGCGCACCGGGATGTCGGCCCCGGACGAAGCCTATGCGCTGGGGTTGTTCCACGATTGCGGCATCCCTTTGATGCTCAAGCGCTTTGCTGACTACATGCACGTGCTGGAGCAGGGCTACGCCAGCGCGGGCCCTGGCCGCCGTGTGGTAGACACCGAAAACCGGCACTTCAACACCAACCACGCCGTGGTCGGTTACTACACCGCCAAGTCCTGGCGCTTGCCGGCGCACCTGACCGAGGCCATTGCCAACCATCACAATGCGTTGGCGATTTTCAGTGACGAGTCATCACGCAACAGCCAACTCAAAAACCTGCTGGCGGTGCTCAAGATGGCCGAGCATATCTGCGCGTCGTACAAAGTCCTGGGCAATCAGCGCGAAGACCACGAATGGAACAGCATCAGCCACCTGGTGCTGGACTACATTGGCCTGTCTGACTATGACTTCGAGAACTTGAAAGAAAGTATCCGAGAATTGGGGGCGCACTAGATGCCTGAATTACCAGAAGTCGAAACCACCCGCCGCGGTATCGCCCCGCACCTTGAAGGGCAGCGGGTTAGTCGGGTCATTGTGCGCGACCGGCGTCTGCGCTGGCCGATCCCCGAAGACCTGGATGTGCGCTTGTCCGGGCAGAAAATCGTGCAGGTCGAGCGCCGTGCAAAGTATTTATTGATCAACGCCGAAGTCGGGACGTTGATCAGCCACTTGGGCATGTCGGGCAATTTGCGTCTGGTCGAGGCTGGGTTGCCGGCGCTCAAGCATGAACACGTGGACATTGAGCTGGAGTCTGGGCTGGCCTTGCGCTACACCGACCCGCGCCGGTTTGGCGCGATGCTCTGGAGCCTTGACCCGCTGAACCACGAATTGCTGATCAAGCTGGGGCCGGAGCCGCTGACTGACCTGTTTGATGGCGAACGGTTGTTTCAGCTGTCGCGCAAGCGGGCGATGGCGGTCAAGCCGTTCATCATGGACAACGCGGTGGTGGTGGGTGTGGGCAACATTTATGCGACCGAAGCGTTGTTCGCCGCAGGGATTGATCCACGTCGCGCGGCCGGAAGCATTTCCCGGGCGCGTTATTTGAAGTTGGCGATAGAGATCAAGCGGGTGCTGGCGGCGGCGATCGAGCGGGGCGGTACCACCTTGCGCGATTTTATCGGCGGTGATGGTCAGCCGGGCTACTTCCAGCAGGAACTGTTCGTATACGGTCGGGCGTATGAGGCCTGCAAGGTCTGCGGGACCGAACTGCGCGAGGTCAAGCTGGGCCAGCGCGCCAGCGTGTTCTGCCCGCGCTGCCAGAAGTAACACCAAACCCTGTAGGAGCGGGGGTGGGGGGGGGGGGGTTTTTTTTTTTTAAAATTTG
>NZ_JANLNV010000090.1 GCF_025465935.1 Pseudomonas sp. 7P_10.2_Bac1
TATTTTTTTTAAAAAAAAAAACCCCCCCCCCCCCCCCTCGCTCCTACAGTGCTTTTGGCGGTCTGAAAACCCTTAGTTCCTTTAACGCTAACGCTATAACTCACTCAATTGGCTGTACCAATACATAACAAACAGCTGTTTGAAAGATGTTCCATACCTAACAGCAAAGCCACGGCCCGCCTGATTGTCAGACAATTCAAGCGCTTCCACTTGGGTCTAATTTCCTCCTGGCAGAGCCTTTCAACGGCTGTTGCGCATCGCACGCCACCCCAACGTGATTATTTATATAAAAATTATAAAAAAGTTCATGCCCCATACATTAATAAAAGGTATTGGCACAGCGGTTGCTTTATCAAAGTTAACAAACCTTAACAGTGACAGAGCCTAGTTAATAAGATCCCGTTGTAACCATGCAGTACCTGAGCCGCGTGCGGACGCTGTTTATCCGCACTGGGGGAGCGGCTTGCTTGAAAAAAGTGATTTGCCAGGGTCGACACAACCCAAACCGGAGTCATGAGGGGCCCATAAGGCCATTCCAATAAACATCTAAAAAAGTCGGAAGGAACCATGCAGAATAAGCATTCTGTCTTTAACTTGAAGCCGCTTGTTGCCAGCCTGCAACGGCATCGTTTTGTGCCGTTGTATGTCGTCGCTCTGGGGATGAGCGCTGGCCAGCTTCAGGCGGCTGAAACCAATGCAGCGGATGATTCAACTGCAACAACAGTCAGCGCCGGCAGCAATGCAGCGGCACCGACCACTCAACTGCAACGCGTTGAAGTCACCGGTACGGCGATTCGCCGGGTCGATGCCGAAACCGCCGTGCCCGTGACCATCCTCAACATCGAGCAGTTGCGCAATGAAGGTGTGACCACCACCGCGCAAATCCTGCAACGTGTCACCGGCAACCAATCGACCATCGTTGCCGCCAGCTCCGTCGGCTCCTCATCGGGCGGCTCAAGCTTTGCCGATATGCGCGGCATTGGTTCCAACAAGACCCTGGTGCTGCTCAACGGCCGCCGCCTGGGTAACAACGCCATCGACGGCTCGGCAGTCGACATCAATACCATCCCCTTCGCGGCCATTGACCGCGTAGAGATCCTGCGCGACGGCGCATCCGCGTTGTATGGCACTGACGCCATTGGCGGGGTAATCAACTTCATAACCAGAAAGTCCCTGACCGACGGCACCCTGACCCTGGGCGGTGAAGTTCCAGGCCACAGTGGCGGCGGCAACAGCCATGATCTAAACGCCAGTTGGGGCTACGGCGATCTGGAGCAAGACCGCTTCAACGTATTCGGCGTGATCGGCTACAACAAGCAAGACAGCTTGAAAGCCAAAGATCGTTCGTTCTCGAACAATTACGTCCCTGGCCGCGGCCTGGACCAGACTTCGGGCGTGTCCTACCCGGCCAACTACAGCCAGAACGGCGTGACCACCAACCCACTGTCCGCCAGCAACTGCGATGGTCCCAACCTGGTTGCACGCCAGGGCGTGTGCCGCTTCAACACCCGCCCCTACCAGGACCTGTTGCCAGAAACCGAAAAGACCTCATTCTTCGGCCGCGCCACCGGCAAAATCACCGATGACGACAACGTCAACCTGGAGTACTTCTGGGCACGCAACAACAACTCGGTTGATATTGCCCCCGCGAACTTGCTCGGGGTGACGATGGACCCGACTTCGCCGTACTTCCCGGGCAATGGGATTACCCCAGGCTCCACCAGCGCATCTTTCGACCCGACCCAACCGATTGGCCTTAACTGGCGCGAAACCGCCGCCGGCGGGCGCTCAACCAAAGACCAGAACACCAGCCAGCGGGTCGTGCTGAGCTTTGATGGTGTGGCCAAAGGCTGGGACTACAACCTCGGCGCTTCGTACAACCAGAACCAGGTCACCGAAAGCCTCACCGGCGGCTTTATCAGCGACTCGGCCATGCTCGACGGGATTGCCAACGGCATCATCAACCCGTTCGGCCCGCAAAGCGCAGCCGGTCAGCGCCTGATCGACGCCAACCAGTACCGTGGCCAGTACATTTCTTCGGTAGGCCGCGTGTCGGGTATCGATGGCCGTGCCAGCCGCGAAGTGGGCGACTGGTTCGGTGCAGGCCCGGCCGGGCTGGCCATCGGTGGCGAGTACCGCCATGAGGCTTACCAGCAAAGCTACGCAGCATTCGCAGACGACCTGGCCAGCCTTGGCGTGGACCCTAACGCCCGCGTCTCGGCCGATCGCAACGTGAAGGCGGTGTACACCGAGCTGAACGTGCCAGTGCTGGATACCCTGGAACTGTCGGCCGCCGTGCGTCACGACAAATACAGCGACTTCGGCAGCACCACCAACCCGAAATACTCGTTCCGCTACCAGCCGGTCAAAGAGTTGGTGGTACGCGGTGCATACAGCGAAGGCTTCCGTGCCCCATCGCTGTATGAGTTGTACAACCCGGAGTACCTGACCTACACCCAGGGCTTCTACAACGACCCTAAACTGTGCACCAACGGCGTCGTGCAACCGGGCGGCGATGCTGGCCGCGATTGCGGTCAGCAGTTCCGCCGTCGCACCGGCGGCAATACCAACCTGTCGCCAGAAACGGCGCGCAACCTGACCCTGGGCTTCGTTTATCAGCCTGTTCGCGACCTGTCGGTGGGCCTGGACTTCTGGTGGATCCACATCGCCAACCAGATCGCCGAGTTCCCGGAATCGACAGTGTTTGACGACCCGAACGCCTATGCCGATCGCTACATCCGCAACAACGACGGTTCGATCAACTACGTGCAAACCGGCAACGCCAACCTGGGTGCGGTTAAAACCAGCGGTGTCGACGTCAGCGCCGATTACAAATTCCCGAACACCCCTTACGGTCAATTTGGCCTGGGGCTGCAAGGGACCTACGTGTCGCGCTATGACTACCAGACCACCATTGGCGGCAGCTACACCGACAACGTGAGTGCGTTTGAAGGCGTTGGCGTGATTGCCCGCTGGAAACACGTGTTGAGCGGCACCTGGAACCTGGGACCTTACCGCGCCTCGCTGGTTAACCGCTTCACCAGCAGCTACAAGGACTTCGACCCGGACACTCATCACAACGTCGCGTCGTACACCCTGTGGGATCTTTCTGCGGGCTACACCTTCGACAAAACCATCGATCTGGACGTGGGCGTGAAAAACCTGTTTGACCGCGACCCGCCGTTCACCAACCAGGCTGTCAACTTCCAGAGCGGTTACGATCCACGCTATACCGACCCGCTGGGCCGTACCTTCTTCGCCCGTGCGACTTACCACTTCTAAGTGATAGCCCCCTGTTGGAGCGGGCTTGCCTCGCGATCGTTTGATCGATAAAAACGATCGCGAGGCTCGTTCCAACAGGCTCCCCACGCGGCACAAGGAAATCCCCTCATGTCTTCATTTTTAATGCCCCTGCTCCGCTCGCTGCTGGTGCCTGCGCTGTCGTGCGTGTGCCTGAGTGTCAGCGCCGCACCCAGCCAGGCGTTGACGGTCTACGGCGAGGCGCCCAAATACCCCGCCGGTTTCCAGCACTTCGACTTTGTGAACCCCAACGCGCCCAAAGGCGGTTCACTAACTCGATCAGCGATGGAAATTGGCCAATTCAATTACATCGTTCCTTATATCGACCAGGGCACAGGCGTTGTGCAGGTCGATGACTGGCTGTACTCGCCGCTGGCATTCCGCTCACTGGACGAGCCCTACACGGTCTACGGCCTGATCGCGCAGCAAATGGAACGCGACCCGGACGGCCTGTGGGTACGCTTTTACCTGAACCCCAAAGCCCGATTTGCCGACGGCACACCGATCACTGCCCAGGACGTCGCCTTCACCTATAACACCCTGATGACACAAGGCAGCCTGGGCTACCGAATGCTCTATGGCGAGGTCAAGGATGTGGTTGTCGAAGGCTTGCGGCAAATCCGCTTCGACTTCAAGAGCAATCAGAACCGCACCCTGGCGCTGGACCTGGCCAGCCTGCATATCCTGCCCGAACACTGGTGGAAAACCCGCGATTTCACCAATGGCGGCGGCTTTGAGCCGCCCCTGGGCAGCGGCCCGTACACCGTGTCCAACGTCGACCCTGGCCGCAGCATCAGTTTTCAACGCAACCCCGACTGGTGGGCCAAAGACTTGCCCGTCAGCAAAGGCATGTACAACTTCGACCGCCTGACGGTGAACTTCTACAGCGACACCGACATTGCTCGGCAACTGCTCAAGGCCGGTGCGTTTGACTACAACCGTGAGTTCTCGGCCACCGGTTTCAGCATCGGCTATCAAGGCCCGGCCCTGGCCGATGGGCGCCTGCAACGCGGGGTCTTTGCCAAAGACAAACCGGGAGCGCCCCAGGGCTTTGCCTTCAACCTGCAAAACCCGTATTTCCAGGACCGCCGCGTGCGCCAGGCCCTGAGCCTGCTGTGGGACTTTGAGTGGACCAACAAGCAGATGATGCGCAATTTCTATGTGCGTCTGCAGAGCTACTTCCCGAAAAGCGACATGGCCGCCACAGCCCTGCCCGATGCTCGCGAACTGGAGATTCTTGAACCCTTGCGCGGCCAGATCCCGGATGAGGTGTTCACCCAGGTCTACCAGGCCCCCAAAACCGATGGCAGCGGCTACATCCGCGACAAGCAGTTGCAAGCCCTGGCACTGCTCAAGGAAGCCGGCTGGACACCCAAGGACAACCAACTGGTAAACGCCCAGGGCGAGCCGTTCAGGTTCACCTTCCTGGATGGCCAGGGCGGTTTTGACCGCATGATCATGCCGTACAAGCGCACCCTGGCGCAGATCGGCATCACCATGGATATTCGCAAAGTCGACTCTGCGCAATACATCAACCGCCTCAACGCCCGCGACTACGACATGATCGTGGTGGCCTTCCCACGCAGCGGTCAGCCCGTGGTTTCACCGGGCCGCGAAATGTATGACATGTTCGGTTCCGGCAGCGCCACCCAGGTCGGTTCATCCAACTCGTTCGTGTTGCGCAACCCGGCCGTCGACACCCTGCTCGACGGTCTGGTGCAAGCCAACAGCCGCGAAGAAATGGTGCACTACGCCCGCGCTCTGGATCGCGTCCTGCAATGGGGCTACTACATGATCCCCAACTACTACTCCATCGGCACCCCGACCGTGTACCAGAACCGCTTCGGCCGCCCCGCCATCGAGCCAAAGTTCGATGAGGGCCTGGACACCTGGTGGGAAGTCAGCAAAACCGCGCAAACCAATGCGCAGATGAAGGAGCATTAAGGTGCTGCATTACATCAGTCGTCGTTTATTGCTCATCATCCCCACCTTGCTGTGCATCCTGGTGGTCAACTTTCTGATCGTCCAGGCCGCACCCGGCGGCCCGGTTGAACAAGCCATTGCCCGTTTGCAAGGCTTCAGCGGCCCCGGCGTTGGAGGCGGCGGCGGTGAAATGGCCGCCGGGGGTTCCGGCGCCAGCCGCAGCAGCCGTGGCCTTGACCCGGCCCTGATCGAAGAAATCACCAAGCATTACGGCTTCGACAAACCCATGCACGAACGCTTGTGGCTGATGCTCAAGAACTACGCGCAACTGGATTTCGGCAACAGTTTTTTTCGCGGCGCCAAGGTCACCGACCTGATCCTGCAGAAGCTTCCGGTGTCGATCTCGCTGGGCTTATGGGCCACTTTGATTACCTACCTGATCTCGATCCCGCTGGGCATCCGCAAGGCCATTCATAACGGCAGCAAATTTGATATCTGGACCAGCACCGCGATCATCATCGGCTATGCGATGCCGGCATTTCTGTTCGCCATTTTGCTGATCGTGGTGTTCGCCGGTGGTAGCTATGTGAGCTGGTTTCCGATCCAGGGCATGGTCTCGGATGATTTCGACAGCCTGAGTTTTTTCGGCAAGATCGCCGACTATCTCTGGCACATGGTGCTACCCGTCAGTGCTCTGGTGATCGGCGGCTTTGCGACGTTGACCATCCTCACCAAAAACAGCTTCCTCAACGAGATCAGCCGTCAGTACGTGGTCACTGCCCGCGCCAAGGGGTTGACTGAAAAACGTGTGCTCTATGGGCATGTGCTGCGCAACGCCATGTTGCTGGTGGTAGCGGGCGTGCCCCAGGCACTGATTGAAGTGTTCTTCGCCGGCTCCCTCCTGATCGAGACCATCTTCAACCTCGATGGCATCGGCCGCATGAGCTACGAGGCGGCGATATCCCGCGACTACCCGGTGGTCTTCGGCACGCTGTTCCTGTTCACCCTGTTCGGGCTGTTGATCAAGTTGATCGGCGATATTTGCTACACCCTGCTCGACCCCCGTATCGACTTCTCGGCGAGGACTGCCTGATGTTTACCCTCTCTCCCCTGAGCCGTCGCCGCTTCGCCCACTTTCGCGCCAACCGACGGGGCTGGTGGTCGTTGTGGCTGTTTGTCGGCCTGTTTGTGGTGTGCCTGGGCGGCGAGTTGATCGCCAATGACAAACCCTTGGCCATTCACTTCAAAGACCAGTGGTACTTCCCCATCTTTTCCAACCACCTTGAAACCGACTTTGGCGGTGAACTGCCCTTCGAGCCGGATTACCGCAGTGATTATGTGCGCAAACTGATCACCGACCAGGGCGGCTGGATGCTGTTCGCGCCGATACCCTTCAGCTCCGACACGGTCAATTACGACCTCACGGTGCCGTCGCCTAGCCCGCCGAGCACCACCAACTGGTTGGGCACTGATGAACAGGCTCGCGATGTGCTGGCGCGGGTGATTTTCGGCGCGCGGATTTCAATTCTGTTTGCCTTGATCCTGACTGCAGTGAGCGCTGTGATCGGCATCACGGCCGGCGCCTTTCAGGGCTTTTACGGGGGGCTGGTGGACCTGATCGGCCAGCGCCTGCAAGAGGTCTGGGCCGGATTGCCGGTGCTGTATTTGCTGATCATCCTCTCGGGCTTTATCGCCCCGAGCTTTTGGTGGCTGCTGGGCATCATGGCGCTGTTTAGTTGGCTGGCACTGGTGGACGTGGTGCGCGCCGAGTTCTTGCGCGGGCGTAACCTGGAATATGTAAAAGCCGCACGGGCACTGGGCTTGACCAACGGTGCACTGATGCGCCGGCACATTCTGCCCAACGCCATGACCTCGACCCTGACCTACCTGCCGTTCATTTTGACCGGCGCGATTGCCACCCTCACCGCCCTGGATTTTCTCGGTTTCGGCATGCCGCCGGGCACCGCCTCATTGGGTGAATTGATTGGCCAGGCCAAGCGCAACCTGCAAGCCCCCTGGTTGGGCCTGACCGCGTTCTGTGTGCTGGCGCTGATTTTGTCGTTGTTGGTGTTTATCGGCGAAGCCTGCCGTGACGCCTTTGATCCACGGAGTTGATATGAACGACGCACTGATTGAAATACGTGACCTGCGTGTCGGGTTTGCCGGGCGCGAGGTCGTTCACGGGATCAACCTCGACATCCGCCGTGGCGAATGCCTGGCCTTGGTCGGTGAGTCTGGCTCGGGCAAGTCGGTAACCGCCCACTCGATCTTGCGCCTGCTGCCGGGTAAAAGCGTCGAAACCCAAGGCAGCATTCGCTACGACGGCACCGATCTGGTCAGCGCCAGTGATAGCCAGCTGCGCAGCCTACGCGGCAACCGCATCGCGATGATTTTCCAGGAGCCGATGACCTCGCTCAACCCGCTGCACACCGTTGAAAAGCAAATCAGCGAAGTGTTGATCACTCACAAAGGCCTGAAAAAACGTGCGGCACGCACCAGAACCCTGGAGTTGCTGGAACTGGTCGGCATTCGCGACCCTGCAAGTCGCCTCAACGCCTACCCGCATCAACTGTCGGGCGGCCAACGCCAGCGGGTGATGATCGCCATGGCCCTGGCCAACGAGCCTGAGTTGCTGATTGCCGACGAACCCACCACCGCGCTGGACGTCACCGTGCAGCAAAAGATTCTTGAGCTGCTGATCGACCTGCAACAGCGCCTGGGCATGTCGTTGTTGCTGATCAGCCATGACCTCAACCTGGTGCGCAAAATCGCCCAGCGCGTGTGCGTGATGCGCGGCGGCGAGATCGTCGAGCAAGCTACCTGTGAGCAATTGTTCAGCGCTCCGAAGCACGCCTACAGCCGCATGCTGATCGATGCCGAACCCACTGGCAGCCCGGTGCCTGCCAACGTCCAGGAGAACCTGTTGCAAGTGGACGATCTCAAGGTCTGGTTTCCCTTGCCCAAATCACTGTTCAGCCGCGAACGGCAGTACGTCAAAGCGGTGGACGGCGTCAGTTTTGCTCTGAAAAAAGGTCGCACCCTGGGGATTGTCGGAGAGTCCGGCTCGGGCAAATCCACGCTGGGGCAGGCGGTGCTGCGGCTGGTGGAGTCAGAAGGATCAATCCGGCTGGACGGCCAGTCGTTGGGTGGGCTCAACCAGGACCAATTGAGACCGTTGCGTCGCCATATGCAGGTGGTCTTCCAGGACCCGTTCGGCAGCCTGAGCCCGCGCATGTCGGTGCAGCAGATCATCAGCGAAGGCCTGCTGGCCCATGACATTGGCACCGTACAGGAACGGGAAGCCGCAGTGATTCGGGTGCTGCAAGAAGTGGGGCTCGACCCGGAAAGTCGCCACCGCTACCCCCACGAGTTTTCGGGGGGGCAGCGCCAGCGGATCTCCATCGCCCGCGCGCTGATCATGGAGCCGGAACTGATCCTGCTCGACGAGCCGACCTCGGCGCTGGACCGCACCGTACAAAAACAGGTGGTGGAATTGCTGCGCGACCTGCAAGCCCGACATGGCCTGACCTACCTGTTTATCAGCCATGACTTGGCGGTGGTGCACGCCTTGGCCCACGACATGATCGTGATCAAGGACGGCAAAGTGGTGGAACAAGGTGATGCGCAAACCCTGTTCGCCAACCCGCAGCACCCTTACACCCGCGAGCTCTTACAGGCCAGCAGCGTGACGGTCTGACCCGACCTGTAGGAGCGAGCGTGCCTCGCGATCTGTTGATCGCTGAAAAGATCGGGAGACAAGCTCACTCTTACATGGAAGTTTTATTTTTTTACAAAGTTTTACCAAAACTGGCACAGAATTTTCTTGTCATTGCGCGTTGGCAATTCGCCGGTTGAAAACACAGCTTCCGGGGTGCGTAACCCGCACCAATTGCGAACGCGGACGTAAAAAACTGTCCACATTCAGTGCAACGGCAGACCAAAAGTCATGTCATTGACCAGCTGTACAAAAGGAATAACAACGATGTCTGATGTGCGCCCGCTGCAAATGAACCCCCGCCCTTACGCCTGCGCGCTCGCCGCGTGTACCCCGCCAAGTACCGACACCTAGCCTGAAGACGCTATCACGCAGCTGTTCACCATGAGCGCCTGATAGACGCCACGCACTCGCTTGATCCCCCCATTGGCCGACTCTGCCCGAGCAGCCAACGCGGACCGCTTTGCTTTGAATAAAGGTCAGACATGTCTGAATTTGACGCTATTACCGTTCCTCCCAAACGGCCTTGGGGCTTTGTATGGCATTACGTACGCCTGTACCCGAGCTGGTATTGGGCCATTGCTGCATTGCAAATCGGCGCCGCCATGACCGCCACCCTCATGCCCTATGCCATCGGCCGTATTACCGGGGCCGTGAGTGACGGTCTGTGGGACCACGCCGACCTGTGGCAGGCCAGCCTGCCCGCCCTGGGCTTGCTGTTCGGCCTGGCCGTAGCACAAATGCTCTGCGCCCGTGGTGCGACGCTGTGCCTGATCATGGTCCGGCCACAACAGAAAATACGCATCGTGCGTGATCTGTTCGCCTATTTGCAGCGCCATTCGGCCCGCTATTTCGGTGAGCATTTTGCCGGCAGCCTGGCCCATCGCATTGGTGAGGGCAGTATTGGCCTGCTGGAAATCACCTGGAACCTGGTGGTCGACATGCTGCCGATTCTGGTGGTGCTGGTCACCAGTCTGGTGCTGCTGACGCTGGCCTCGCCCTGGTTGGGTCTGTGCTTGCTGATCTGGGTGGTGGCTTACACCTTGTTGGCGTTTGTGCTGTCGCGCAAAGCACAGGGGCTGGCCGCGGATCACGCCAAGGCACGCAGCATGACCACCGGCAAAATCGTCGATGCGGTCAGCAACCTGGCCAGCATTCGCCTGTTCGCCCGCCAGGACTTTGAACTCGATTACCTCAACCTCTACCAGACTCAAGAGAAACAAGCCGCCCAGCGCTCGTTTTTCTACCAGGAGAAAATCCGCCTGCTGCAGGACAGCCTGTCGATTGTGCTGCGGGTCGGTCTGGTCGCTATCGCTTTGTACCTGTGGCATCTGGGCCAAATCGATGTCGGACAGCTGGTGATGGTCGCCACACTGGGCCTGATGATCGTGGCCCAGTGCAGCTATTTGAGCATGCAGTTCATGCACTTTTTCGAATCGGTCGGCAACATCCAGAACAGCATCGACACCCTGCTCAAGCCACATGAAATGCCAGACCGGGACGACGCCCAGCCCGCGCGCATTACTAAAGGCGCAATCCAGTTTCGTGACGTGAATTTCGGCTACAGCGCCGACAAGCCGATCTTTAAACACTTCAACCTGAACATTCCGGCCGGTGAGCGCGTCGGGATTGTCGGTCTGTCGGGCTCCGGCAAGTCGACCTTGCTCAACCTGCTGCTGCGCGCCTACGACCCACAGCAAGGCCAGGTCGAAGTCGATGGCGTTGACATCCAAACCATGACCCAGCAATCGCTGCACAGCCATATCGGCCTGATCCCGCAGGAACCCGGGCTGTTTCACCGCTCGCTACGGGAAAACATCGGTTATGGCGACGTAGCCGCCGATGAGACCCAGATTGTTCTGGCAGCCAAACGTGCACACGCCCATGACTTCATCCTGCACATGCCCGAAGGCTACGACGCCCTGATCGGTGAGCGCGGCGTCAAATTGTCGGGCGGTCAGCGTCAACGCATCGCAATTGCCCGCGCCCTGCTCAAGAACGCCCCGATTCTGGTGCTCGATGAGGCCACCGCCAGCCTCGACTCAGAAACCGAGAGCCTGATCCAAAGCAGTCTGGACGACATCATGGCGGACAAGACGGTATTGGTGGTTGCTCACCGGTTGTCCACCATCGCCCATCTTGACCGCATCGTAGTACTGGATAACGGATTAATAGTTGAAGACGGCAGCCATTCGGCATTACTTGAACGTAAAGGTCTTTACTTCCGTTTGTGGCAGCACCAATCCGACGGTTTGTTGAGTGAAAAAGATGCATCGCAAGATGAATTATTGGCCACGTCATAACAAAGGCGCGCCAATCCCTAATAAGTACGACTCTTTATAAAGGCGTACTTATTACAACACCTCCCAAACTCCCCGTGTTTATTAACCCAAGGCTCTGACTACTATTAACCAGAGCTTTGTTCTAAAAGGACACTCATCATGAGTAACGCACAATCGTCGCTCAGACGATTTATGCAAACGTGTTCAGATACCTCAGCCTTTATTTCATTGCGCCTGGTTGAACAGCAATCGCAATCTTTGGCCGTGACTCGCAATATTATTGAACCGCCTTCGCTGCGGCATACTTGCGGCGTCATGGTCTGCGTTCAAATAGAGGGGCAGCAGGCTTTTGCTGCCACCAGCGACATCAGTGAATCGGGTTTGCAACAAGCCCTTGAGCGCGCCCGGCACATCGCCAAATCCCTGCCCGGTCGCGGCCTGCTGCACTACCCTACCCCGCAAACACACGGTGTGCAGAGCCATTACCGCTCACCCGAACTGGACCTGCCGCTGCCAGACACCGCCGAGTGGCTGGCCCTGTTAATGGAAACATCGCAACACGTGCCCACAGACTCGCGACTGGTGCATTGGTCGGCCCGTTTGCGTGTGGTGCAGGAACAACAGTTGTACCTGGACAACCTCGGCAACGAGATTCTGCGCAGCCAGCAACAGTTGTATCCCGAGATCAGCGTCAATGCCTTCGACGGCCAACAAAGCCAGCGCCGCACCTATGACGTGGCCCAGCAAGGCAGCGCCAATATCGTGAGCCAGGCCAACCTGGCCGAGCAGGCCCGGCGGGTCGCCGATGAGGCACTGCAATTACTGCTCGCCCCCAACACCCCGCAAGGCAAGCGCGACGTGCTGTTGATGCCGGATCAGATGATCCTGCAAATCCATGAGTCCATCGGCCATCCACTGGAACTGGACCGTATTCTCGGCGACGAGCGCAACTACGCCGGAACCAGCTTTGTGACACCGGACATGTTTGGCCATTACCGCTATGGCTCCGACTTGCTCAATGTCAGCTTCGACCCGGGCGTGACTGGCGAACTGGTCAGCTACAGCCACGACGACGAAGGTCTCAAGGCCGAGAAACACTTGCTGATCAGCCAGGGGATTTTGCAGCGCCCGATGGGCGGCGCGTTGTCCCAGGCCCGCAGCGACTTGCCGGGCGTTGCCAATAGCCGTGCTTGCAGCTGGAACCGGGCACCGATTGACCGCATGGCCAACCTCAATATCGAGCCGGGCGATCAGTCGCTGGAGCAACTGATCGGCGGGATCGAGCACGGCATTGTGATGGCGACCAACCGTTCCTGGTCCATCGACGATGCGCGCAACAAGTTCCAGTTCGGCTGCGAATGGGGCCAGTTGATCGAAAACGGCGAACTGGGGGCAGTGGTCAAAAACCCGAATTATCGCGGGATTTCGTCGCAGTTCTGGCGCAACTTGAGCGCGGTGGGCGATGCCTCGACCAACCGCATCATGGGCACGCCTAATTGCGGCAAGGGCGAACCCAACCAGGTCGTCACCGTTGGCCACGCTTCGCCGGCCTGTGTTTTCAGTCAGATTGATGTGTTCGGAGGCCAGGCCTGATGAGCAATTGCCGATTCGCCAGCCAGTTCAAGGCGCTGGAACAATGGCTGAAAAGCCAACTGCACACCGACGAACAGTTCACGCTGTGGTTTGAAGCCGAAGACAGCCAGTTCGTACGTTTCAACCATGGCAAAGTGCGCCAGGCCTATCCGGTGCTGCAAATTGAGTTGAATGTGCGCCTGATCCGCAATGAACGACACAGCAGCGCGCAACTGAACCTGAGCGGTGAGTTTGAACAGGATGTACTGACGCTCGGCCAGACCTTGAGCCAGCTTCGTTCAATACTCGATGTACTGCCCGTCGACCCGTATTTATTACTTAACACGCAAACCTGGACCAGCGAACGCCAAGTGCCCGGCCAATTGCCCGAGTTGCAAACCGTCATCGATACGATCTGTGACTTGAGCCAGGGCCTGGACATGGTCGGTATTTATGCCGCAGGCACGCTGTATCGCGGGTTTGCCAATAGCTGGGGCGCGTTTGGCTGGCATCAATGCGCCAACGCGTTGTTCGACTGGAGCCTGTTTGATGCCAGTGGCGAAGCCGTAAAAAGTACTTACGGTTCAGCCACTTGGGACGCTGAAGCCTTAAGCGCCGTCTTTGCTCAGGCCCGCGAACAACTCAAGCATTTGAGTACGCCACGAATCAGCCTCAAACCGGGGCAATACCGGGCCTACCTGGCCCCTGCAGCTCTGGAAGAAGTACTGGGTTTGCTCTCTTATGACGCGTTTTCGGCCAGGTCTTTTGCTAACCGTCAGAGCGCGTTACAGCAGTTACAGCTGGGTACACAGCAGTTATCTCCTCTGGTCAACCTGCGCGAGCAGCCGTCAACCGGCTTCCAGCCGGGTTTCGGCCATGACGGTACGGCACGCCAGGACGTCGACCTGATCCAGGCTGGAAAACTGGTCGGGCAACTGGTCAATTCACGCTCGGCCGCCGAATACGGCTTGCAGGCCAATGGTGCAGACCGCCAGGAAAAACCTCATTCACTGGTCATGGCAGCAGGTGAACTGGCCACCTCCGACGTGCTGCGTGAACTGGGAACGGGCTTGTACATCAGTAACTTGTGGTACTTGAACTATTCCGACGTAGGTTCCGCCCGCCTCACGGGCATGACCCGTTTTGCAACCTTTTGGGTCGAGGACGGGAAGATCGTCGCTCCAATTGAAACCATGCGCTTCGATGACAGCCTCTACAACCTGCTGGGCAGCAACTTGCTGGCCCTGACCCGTGAGCAAGCACTGTGCATCGACTCAGGCACTTATGAACGTCGCAGTCTGGACAGCCATGTGTTGCCAGGTGCTCTTATAGAGCATTTAACCCTGACCTTATAACTTCGCACTAATAACAGGCACACCCATTTACTTTGGTGCACTTTTTTTGACAAGCCACAACTAACGTCTGATTGTCCTACAAAGAAAGTGATTATCAACGCGTACAACTTAGACTTAAAAGGGTTGATAAGCCGCGTTAATTAAGTTCCACACTTATTAACGCGGCTCGCCGGATGAATTTGTCTGGATAAGTCTAAATATCCTGCGGGTAAAACGACTGAATGCTTGCTGTTGGCATAGCCGTTGCAATACTCAATTTAACGAATTTTTACAAAATTCCAGATCCTTTGACTTAACCAACAGGCACTCAACATGACCCTTTATTCCCGCAGTGGTTAATGCCTTTGACAGGTGAGCTTTCACTTGTCGGTACGCCATTGAAACAACCGTTGAACGCATAGTTCTCGTCCCTGCACGCAAGGGCGAACGGAGTCTTATTGCCCTTCATTTTGTCGAGGGACACTTAATGAGTAACGAGGTAAAACACACAGAACGGCCAGCCCCGGTCTTGGAAGCTGAGCGCGTTCAACAGTGGACTCACATTCCACATGTGCCCAACACCTCACAACCGGGCGGGCTGAGCAAGCCGCATATCCTGTTACTGGTGGGCGTGGTTGTGCTGTTGCACGGCAGCGCCTGGTGGTTTTTCCAGCGGGCCAAGGCCGAGCCGGTGATCACGCCACCGCAGATCCCGGAAATGACCGTCGAGCTGAGCAGCCCGGCGCCACCGGCACCGCCGGTCGAAGAGCCGCCGCCACCGCCTCCGCCACCAGAGCCCGAGGCGCCGCCAGAGGATGAAGATGCGGTCAAGCCGCCTCCCAAACCCGTGGAGAAGCCCAAGCCCATCGAAAAACCCAAGCCCGTGGTCAAGCCCAAGCCGGTGCAGAAGCCGCAACCGGTCAAGCCTGCGCCACCAGCACCTGCCGCGCCGCCCGCACCGCCGGCCCCGGCTGCTCCCGCCGCCCCGGCTGCAGCACCCGGCCCGGCCAAGGAAACAGCCGCGATTTCGGGGCTGGCCAGCCTGGGCAACCCGCCGCCGGAATACCCGGCCATCGCGTTGCGGCGTAACTGGGAAGGCTCGGTAGGCCTGCGTATCAAGGTGCTGCCCAACGGCCGTGCCGGATCGGTTGAGGTGATCAAGTCCAGTGGCAAACAAGCCCTGGATGACGCCGCGGTGGCCGCTGTACGTAACTGGAAGTTTGTCCCGGCCAAACGCGGGGACACGCCGATAGAAGGGTTCGCCACCCAGACCATTTCTTTCAAATTGCCGGAATAACCCCGCCGGGTTCCGACACTTATTAATTAGCGCGTTATTTAACCGCAGTGCGAGGTATAGCCATGAACGAGTCTCTGTCTTCCATGATCGTCCCGGGGGTACTTTGGGCCTTGGTGCTTTTTTCGGTGGTGAGTTGGGCGTTGTTGCTCATCAAGTCATCGCAATACCTGCGTCAGAAATCCCAGAACAACCAGTTCACAAAAGCTTTCTGGGCAGCCCCTGATCTGTTGACCGCCGCCGAACACGCCAGCCAATACCCCGGCGCCCTGGCCCGCATCGCCAACAGTGGTTTTGAAGCCATGATCGTCGATGACACGCCGCGTACCACTCAGCAACTGGCCAACACCATCAACCGCGCCGATCGTCTGGAGCGCAACCTGCGCCAGCAAATCCAGAAAGAACGTCGCGCCCTGGAAAGCGGCCAGGCGATCCTCGCCAGTATCGGCAGCACCGCGCCCTTCATCGGCCTGTTCGGGACCGTCTGGGGGATCATGGAAGCGCTGCAAAGCATCGGCGCCAGCGGCTCCGCCAGCCTGGAAACGGTGGCAGGTCCTATCGGCCACGCCTTGATCGCGACCGGCGTAGGTATTGCGGTCGCGGTCCCAGCGGTACTGATTTACAACTTCTTCCTGCGTCGCCTCAAGCTGGCCTCGGCCACCATGGATGACTTTGCCCATGACTTCGACGCCCTCGCCCATCGCAGCGCTTTCTCTATCGACCGCCAGGCCATATCCAACAAGCGCACCGCGGTGCGGGAGGCAAGCTGATGTCTTTCTCAACTCAAGACAGCGATGAAGTACTCAGTGAAATGAACGTCACCCCGTTGGTGGACGTGATGCTGGTACTGCTGGTGGTGTTCATCGTGACTACGCCGATGATGACCAACGCGATCAAGATCAACTTGCCCAAGACCGATGCCGTGGCCACCGAGCAGAAGAAAGACCCGGTGGTGGTAAGCGTTGATCAGGACGGCAAGTTCTTCCTGGCCAAGAACGAAGTGGCCCCTGAACTGCTGGAAACCAGCCTGCAGGACATCAAGGCCAAGGACCCTGAAGTACGGGTCCAGTTGCAGGCCGACGAAGGCGTCAATTACGGGCAAGTGGCCAAGGCCATGGCCTCGATTGAGCGCTCGGGCATCACCAAGATCTCGGTGATGACTGCTCGGTGATCTCAGAATTGGGCGCGCCCTTAACCCTCACCCCAACCCTCTCCCAAAGGGAGAGGGAGCTGATGGGTGGTGGTCTTGAAGCCGTATGCGATCAGTGCCCTCTCCCTCCGGGAGAGGGCCAGGGTGAGGGGCTTTTGATGCTGATTGACGCAGTAACCACGCAGTAACCCCTGCTGTAACCACGCCGCGCGCGAACGCTGTCAGTCCGCGCAGGGGAGCGGCTTGCTTGAAAAAAGTGTTTTGCCACGGGTCGACACAACCCAACTGGAGTCATGAGGGCTCACAAGGCCATTCCAATAATCGTCTGAAAAAGTCGGAATTAACCATGCAGATGAAGAGTTCAGGTTTCACCCTCAAACCGCTCGTTGCCAGCTTGCAGCGACATCGTTTTGTGCCGCTGTATCTGGTCGCTCTGGGGATGAGCGCAGGCCAGTTGCAGGCGGCAGAAGCGACTGTGAGCGACGACTCGAGCAGTGCTGTCAGCAGTGCCGCGGTGAGCGCCGATGCGACGGCCGCCCCCGCCCCTACCACGCAACTGGACCGCGTGGAAGTGACCGGTTCGGCGATTCGCCGGGTCGACGCAGAAACTGCCGTGCCCATCACCATTCTGCGCGCCGATCAACTGCGCAACGAAGGCGTGACCACCACAGAGGAAATTCTGCAGCGCGTCTCTGGCAACCAGTCGATTCGCAACCCTGCCAGCTCCGTTGGCGCCGCCACAGGGGGGTCGAGCTTTGCCGACATGCGCGGTATTGGCCCTAACAAAACCCTGGTGCTGCTCAACGGCCGCCGCCTGGGTAACAACGCCATCGATGGTTCGGCCGTCGACCTGAACACCATCCCGTTCGCCGCCATCGACCGCGTTGAAGTCCTGCGCGACGGCGCGTCCGCCCTCTACGGCACCGACGCTATCGGCGGGGTGATCAACTTCATCACCAAGAAGTCCCTGACCGACGGCACCCTGTCGCTGGGCGGCGAAGGCGCTGACGCCAGCGGCGGTGGCACCTCCAAGGACATGAGCGCCAGCTGGGGTTATGGCGATCTGGACAAGGATCGTTTCAACGTGATGGGCGTGTTCGGCTACAACAAGCAGGACGAATTGCGCGCCAAAGACCGCACCTTCGCCACCACCTATGCACCGGGTCGGGGTCTGGACCAGACCTCGGGCACATCGTACCCGGCCAACTACAGCCAGAATGGCGTCAGCTCCAACCCGTTGTCATCCAGCAACTGCAACGGCCCTAGCCTGGTCGCACGTCAAGGCGTATGCCGCTTCGATACCCGCAACTACTTAGACTTGCTGCCAGCGACCGAGAAGACATCATTCTTCGGCAAGGCCACTGGCAAGCTGACCGACGATGACAACGTCAACCTCGAGTACTTCTTTGCCCGCAACAACAACGCGACCCAAGTGGGCCCGGCGCCGCTGACAGGCCTGACCTTGGACCCGTCGTCACCGTTCTTCCCGGGCAAGGGTATTACGCCTGCGTCGAGCAACCCGAACTTCGATCCAACCCAACCGATCGACTTCAACTGGCGTGAAACCGCTGCCGGTGCTCGTCAGGCCAAAGACCAAAACACCAGTCAGCGTCTGGTACTGAGTTTTGACGGTACCGTTCAGGGCTGGGATTACAACGCTGGCGCCTCGTACAACGAGAACAAGGTCATCTCCAGCGTCACCGGCGGTTATGTGAGCGACGCAGCCATGATCAATGGCATTGCCGACGGCATCATCAACCCGTTTGGCCCACAAACTGCAGCGGGCCAGGCGTTGATTGACGCCAACCGCTACCACGGCCAGTACTCGTCGTCGGTGGGCCGGGTGACCGGGCTTGACGGACGCATGAGCCGCGAAGTTGGCGACTGGTTCGGTGCTGGCCCGGCAGGCCTGGCGATCGGTGGCGAGTACCGTCAGGAGGACTTCCATCAGAGCTATGAGCAATACGCCGCGGACATTTCCAGCCTGGGCGTCGACCCGAACGGCAGCGTCAAGGGCGACCGTAACGTCAAAGCGGTATACACCGAACTGAACGTGCCGGTACTGGACAGCCTGGAACTATCGGCCGCTGTGCGCCACGACAAATACAGCGACTTCGGCAGCACCACCAACCCGAAATATTCGTTCCGCTACCAGCCAATCAAGGAACTGGTCGTGCGTGGTGCGTACAGCGAAGGTTTCCGTGCGCCATCTCTGTATGAGCTGTACAACCCGGAATACACCACCTACACCCAGGGTTACTACAACGACCCCAAACTGTGTACCGGTGGCGTAGTGCAACCAGGCGGCAACGCTGCTCGCGACTGCGGCCAGCAGTTCCACAACCGCACCGGCGGCAACACCAATCTGTCACCCGAAAAAGCGCGCAACGTCACACTGGGCTTCGTGTACCAGCCAGTGCGCAACCTGTCGATGGGCCTGGACTTCTGGTGGATTCACATCGCCAACCAGATCGCCGAGTTCCCGGAATCAACAGTGTTTGACGATCCAAACACCTATGCCGATCGCTTCATCCGCAACGCCGATGGCTCACTGAACTACGTGCAGACCGGCCTCGCCAACCTGGGCGCAGTTAAAACCAGCGGTGTCGATGTGAGCCTCGACTACAAGTTCCCGAATACCCCATATGGCCAGTTTGGCCTGGGCCTGCAAGGCACTTACGTGTCGCGTTATGACTACCAGACCACCATTGGCGGCAACTACACCGACAACGTGGGCGCGTTTGAAGGCACTGGCGTGATTGCACGCTGGAAACACGTGCTGAGCGGTACCTGGAACCTGGGCGCCTACCGCGCCTCGCTCGTCAACCGGTTCACCAGCGGTTACAACGACTATGATCCGGACACTCACTCACGTGTAGCGTCTTACGCGTTGTGGGACATCTCGGGTGGCTACACTTTCAACAAAACCGTGGACCTGGATGTGGGGATCAAAAACATGTTTGACCGCAACCCGCCGTTCTCCAACCAGGCTTACAACTTCCAGAGCGGTTACGACCCTCGTTACGGTGACCCAATGGGCCGTACCTTCTTCGCCCGTGCGACTTACCACTTCTAAGTGATAGCACCCTGTTGGAGCGAGCTTGGCTCGCGATCTTTTGATCCTTGAAAGATCGCGAGGCTCGTTCCAGCAGGCTCCACACGCGGTACAAGGAAATCCCATCATGTCGTCACTCTTCCTGCCCCTGCTTCGCTCCCTGCTGGTGCCCGTGCTGTCGTGCGTGTGCCTGAGTGTGAGTGCCGCGCCCACCCAAGCGCTGACCGTATATGGCGAAGCAGCCAAATACCCGGACAATTTCCAGCACTTCGACTTTGTGAACCCCAACGCACCCAAAGGCGGCTCGCTAACTCGATCAGCGATGGAAATTGGCCAATTCAATTACATCGTTCCTTATATCGACCAGGGCACAGGCGTTGTACAGGTCGATGACTGGCTGTACTCGCCGCTGGCATTCCGCTCTCTGGACGAGCCCTACACGGTCTACGGTCTGATCGCGCAAAAGATGGAGCGCGACCCGGATGGCCTGTGGGTGCGCTTTTACCTGAACCCCAAAGCGCGCTTTGCCGATGACACACCGATCACTGCGCAAGACGTCGCGTTTACTTACAACACCCTCATGACCAAAGGCAGCCTGGGCTATCGCATGCTCTATGGCGAGGTTAAAGACGTGGTCGTCGAAGGCCCGTTGCAGATCCGTTTCGACTTCAAGAACAACCAGAACCGCACCCTGGCCCTGGACCTGGCCAGCATGCGGATCATCCCGGAGCACTGGTGGAAAACCCGTGACTTTGCCACTGGCGGTGGCTTTGAGCCGCCCCTGGGCAGCGGCCCGTATTCGGTGTCGCACGTGGACCCCGGCCGCAGCATCACCTTTGAGCGCAACAAGAACTGGTGGGGCAAAGACTTGCCGGTCAGCAAAGGCATGTACAACTTCGACCGCCTGACCGTGAACTTTTACAGTGACACCGACATCGCTCGCCAACTGCTCAAGGCCGGCGCGTTTGACTACAACCGTGAGTTCTCGGCCACCGGTTTCACTATTGGATACGACGGCCCGGCCCTGACTGATGGGCGCCTGCAACGCGGGGTCTTTGCCAAGGAGAAACCGGGCGCTGCACAAGGGTTTGTCTTCAACTTGCTGAACCCGTTTTTTCAAGACCGCCGGGTCCGACAGGCTTTAAGCCTGTTGTGGGACTTTGAGTGGACCAACAAACAGATGATGCGCAATTTCTACGTGCGTCAGCAGAGCTACTTTCCGAAAAGCGACATGGCCGCTACGGCCCTGCCCGATGCCCGCGAACTGGAGATTCTTGAGCCCTTGCGCGGCCAGATCCCGGATGAGGTGTTCACTCAGGTCTACCAGGCGCCGAAAACTGACGGCAGCGGCTACATCCGCGACAAACAGCTGGAGGCCCTGGCGCTGCTCAAAGAAGCCGGCTGGACGCCCAAGGACAACAAACTAGTGAATGCCAAGGGTGAGCAATTGAGCTTCACCTTTCTCGACGGCCAAGGCGGCTTTGATCGCATGATCCTGCCGTTCAAGCGCACGTTGGCGCAGATCGGCATCAACATGGACATCCGCAAAATCGACTCTGCGCAGTACATTAACCGGCTCAACGCCCGTGACTACGACATGATCGTGACCGGGTTTCCGCGCAGCGGCGATCCTATCGTCTCGCCGGGCCGCGAAATGTATGACATGTACGGCTCCAGCAGCGCCACCCGGCCTGGCACCTCCAATTCCATTGTGCTGCGCGACCCGGCTGTCGACAAACTGCTGGACGGGCTGGTGCAGGCCAATAGCCGCGATGAAATGGTGCATTACGCCCGCGCCCTCGATCGCGTCCTGCAATGGGGCTACTACATGATCCCCAACTACTACTCCATCGGCACCCCGACCGTGTACCAGAACCGCTTCGGCCGTCCGGCGCTGGAGCCCAAGTACGACGAAGGCTTGAACACCTGGTGGGAAGTCAGCAAAACCGCGCTGACCAACGCGCAGTACGAGAAGGCCAACCCGCCTGTTTCCAACACTCCGGCAGAGAATCACTGAGATGTGGCATTACATCAGTCGTCGCTTATTGCTCATCATCCCCACCCTGCTGTGCATTTTAGTGGTCAACTTTTTGATCGTGCAGGCCGCACCCGGCGGCCCGGTGGATCAGGCCATTGCCCGCCTGCAGGGGTTTAGTGGCGCTTCAGTCGGCGGCGGTGGCGGCGAAATGTCCGCCCACAGCTCAGGCTCCAGCCGCAGCAGCCGTGGCCTTGATCCGGCCTTGATCGAAGAAATCACCAAGCATTACGGCTTCGACAAGCCCATGCACGAACGCTTGTGGCTGATGCTCAAGAACTACGCGCAACTGGATTTCGGCAGCAGCTTTTTTCGTGGTTCCACAGTCACCGACCTGATTGTGCAAAAACTGCCCGTGACGATTTCTCTGGGGTTCTGGGCCACGTTCATCACTTATCTGGTGTCGATCCCGCTGGGCATTCGCAAAGCCATCCACAACGGCAGTGCGTTTGATATGTGGACCAGCACCGCAATCATCGTTGGCTACGCGATGCCCGCCTTCCTATTCGCCATTTTGCTGATCGTGGTGTTCGCGGGCGGCAGTTATTTGAGCTGGTTCCCGATTCAGGGGCTGGTGTCGGACAACTTCGACAGCCTGAGTTTTTTCGGCAAGATCGCCGACTACCTCTGGCACATGGTGCTGCCCGTCAGCGCATTGGTGATCGGTGGCTTCGCTACTCTCACCATCCTCACCAAAAACAGCTTTTTGAATGAAATCAGCCGTCAGTACGTGGTCACTGCCCGCGCCAAGGGGTTGACTGAAAAACGTGTGCTTTACGGCCACGTGCTGCGCAACGCCATGTTGCTGGTAGTTGCCGGGATTCCACAGGCGCTGATCGAAGTGTTCTTCGCAGGCTCCCTGCTGATCGAGACCATCTTCAACCTCGACGGCATCGGCCGCATGAGCTACGAGGCGGCGGTGTC
This sequence comes from Pseudomonas sp. 7P_10.2_Bac1, assembly GCF_025465935.1. GTDB lineage: Bacteria > Pseudomonadota > Gammaproteobacteria > Pseudomonadales > Pseudomonadaceae > Aquipseudomonas. Next base: position 22,585 of record NZ_JANLNV010000090.1, read on the forward strand.
TCGGGACTATCCCGTCGTGTTCGGCACGCTGTTCCTGTTCACCCTGTTCGGGCTGCTGATCAAATTGGTCGGTGACATTTGCTACACCCTGCTCGACCCCCGTATCGACTTTTCGGCGAGGACTGCCTGATGTTTACCCTCTCCCCTTTGGGCCGTCGTCGCCTCGCCCACTTTCGCGCCAACCGCCGAGGCTGGTGGTCGCTGTGGTTGTTTGTCGGCCTCTTCGTGCTGTGCCTGGGCGGCGAGTTGATCGCCAATGACAAACCGCTGATCGTGCATTACAAGGACCATTGGTACTTCCCGATCGTGGGCCACCACACCGAAGTCGACTTCGGCGGCGAGTTGCCCTTCGAGCCGGACTACAGCAGTGATTACGTGCGCAAGCTGATCAGCGATCAAGGCGGCTGGATGCTGTTTGCGCCTATCCCGTTCAGCTACGACACCGTCAACTACGACTTGAAAGAACCTGCGCCCAGCCCGCCAAGCACCACCAACTGGCTGGGCACCGACGAGCAGGCCCGGGACGTGTTGGCGCGGGTGATTTTCGGCGCGCGAATTTCAATTCTGTTTGCCTTGATCCTGACTGCAGTGAGCGCTGTGATCGGCATCACGGCCGGTGCTCTGCAAGGCTTTTACGGCGGCATGGTGGACTTGATCGGCCAGCGCCTGCAAGAAGTCTGGGCCGGGCTGCCGGTGCTGTATTTGCTGATCATTCTGTCGGGGTTCGTATCGCCGAGTTTCTGGTGGCTGCTGGGCATCATGGCGCTATTCAGCTGGCTGGCACTGGTGGACGTTGTGCGCGCCGAGTTCTTGCGCGGGCGTAACCTGGAATATGTAAAAGCCGCACGGGCACTGGGCTTGACCAACGGTGCACTGATGCGTCGGCACATTCTGCCCAACGCCATGACCTCGACCCTGACCTACCTGCCGTTCATTTTGACCGGTGCGATTGCCACCCTCACCGCCCTGGATTTTCTCGGTTTCGGCATGCCACCCGGCACCGCCTCATTGGGTGAACTGATTGGCCAGGCCAAGCGCAACCTGCAAGCCCCCTGGTTGGGCCTGACCGCGTTCTGTGTGCTGGCACTGATTTTGTCGTTGTTGGTGTTTATCGGCGAAGCCTGCCGTGACGCCTTTGATCCACGGAGTTGATATGAACGACGCACTGATTGAAATACGTGACCTGCGTGTCGGGTTTGCCGGGCGCGAGGTCGTTCACGGGATCAACCTCGACATCCGCCGTGGCGAATGCCTGGCCTTGGTCGGTGAGTCTGGCTCGGGCAAGTCGGTGACCGCCCACTCGATCCTGCGCCTGCTGCCGGGTAAAAGCGTCGAAACCCAAGGCAGCATCCGCTACAACGGCACCGATCTGGTCAGCGCCAGTGATAGCCAGTTGCGCAGCCTGCGCGGCAACCGCATCGCGATGATTTTCCAGGAGCCGATGACCTCGCTCAACCCGCTGCACACCGTTGAAAAGCAAATCAGCGAAGTGTTGATCACTCACAAAGGTCTGAAAAAACGTGCCGCCCGCGAACGCACTCTGGAACTGCTGACCCTGGTGGGTATTCGCGATCCGCACAAACGCCTCAACGCCTACCCGCATCAACTGTCGGGCGGCCAACGCCAGCGGGTGATGATCGCCATGGCCCTGGCCAACGAGCCAGAGTTGCTGATTGCCGACGAACCCACCACCGCGCTGGACGTCACCGTGCAGCAAAAGATTCTTGAGCTGCTGATCGACCTGCAACAGCGCCTGGGCATGTCGTTGTTGCTGATCAGCCATGACCTCAATCTGGTGCGCAAAATCGCCCAGCGCGTGTGCGTGATGCGCGGCGGCGAGATCGTCGAGCAAGCCACGTGCGAGCAATTGTTCAGTGCTCCGAAGCACGCCTACAGCCGCATGCTGATCGATGCCGAGCCCACGGGCAGCCCGGTACCGTGCGATTACCGGCACAACCTGCTGGAAGTCGACAACCTGAAAGTCTGGTTTCCGCTACCCAAGCCATTGTTCAGTCGCGAACGGCAGTACGTCAAAGCGGTGGACGGGGTCAGTTTCGAGCTGAAAAAAGGCAAGACCCTGGGCATCGTCGGCGAGTCGGGGTCAGGCAAATCGACGCTAGGCCAGGCGATATTGCGACTGGTGGAATCCGAGGGCGACATTCGTTTCGGTAACAAGCAGCTGAACCTGCTCAACCAGGACCTGCTGCGACCGCTGCGTCGGCAAATGCAGGTGGTCTTCCAGGACCCGTTTGGTAGCCTGAGCCCACGGATGTCGGTGCAACAGATCATCAGCGAAGGCTTGCTGGCGCATGGCATTGGCACCGAGCAAGAGCGCGAAGCCGCAGTGATTCGGGTGCTGCAAGAAGTCGGCCTCGACCCGGAGAGTCGCCATCGTTACCCGCACGAATTTTCCGGCGGCCAACGCCAGCGGATCTCCATTGCCCGAGCGTTGATCATGGAGCCGGCGCTGATCCTGCTCGACGAACCGACCTCGGCGCTGGACCGCACCGTACAAAAGCAGGTGGTGGAGTTGCTGCGCGACCTGCAAGCCCGACATGGCCTGACCTACCTGTTCATCAGCCATGACTTGGCGGTGGTGCACGCCTTGGCCCACGACATGATCGTGATCAAGGACGGCAAAGTGGTGGAACAAGGTGATGCGCAAACCCTGTTCGCCAACCCACAACACCCGTACACCCGCGAGCTGTTGCAGGCCAGCAGCGTGACGGTCTGACCCGACCTGTAGGAGCGAGCGTGCCTCGCGATCTTTTGATCTTGCGCGAGCAAGTTCGCCCCTACAGATCACATATAGCCAAAATGAATATTTAAATCGTTTTATATTCTTTTTTAAAACATGCATTTCCTGCAAAACTCTCGTCATAAGTCTTCTAACTCATGATGAGCACGAAATGAAAAAACTCACTGCCCTCACCGCGCTGACCCTGGCTGTTTTATCGGGCCTGGCCCATGCTGATCGTCTGGATGACATCAAAAAGTCCGGAGTTCTGCGCGTGGCTTCGTTTGACAGCAACCCGCCATTCGGTTTTGTAGACGCTAAAAGCAAGCAAATCGAAGGTCTGGACGTGGACTATGCCAAGGCCATTGCCGACAAATTGGGCGTGAAACTGCAACTGCAACCAACCAACCCGGCCAACCGTGTGCCGCTGCTGGTGTCAAACAAGGTCGACCTGGTGCTGGCCAACTTCACCATTACGCCGGAACGCGCCGAGCAAGTGAACTTCAGCATTCCGTACTTCGCCTCGGGCCAGCAATTTATCGTCAAGAAAGGCACCCTCAAGTCCGAAGATGACCTCAACAAGTGGCGCGTCGGCGTCGACAAAGGCACGGTCAACGAAGGCGTGCTGCGCGAGAAATTCCCGGGCGCCAAAGTGATTGCCTACGATGACACCCCTTTCGCCTTCACGGCCCTGCGCAATGGCAACGTGCAAGCGATTACCCAGGACGGTCCAAAGCTGATCGGCTTGCTGGCCAATGTGCCGGACAAAGACAAGTACGAAGTACCGCCCTTCACCATTTCCAATGACCTGATCGGCGTGGGCATTCCCAAAGGTGAAACGCGCCTGACCGACGTGGTCAACGAAACCCTCACCGAACTGGAAGCCGACGGCAAGGCACAGAAGATTTATGACGCCTGGTTCGGCCCGGACACCAAGACCCCGCTGACTCGCTTGTACAAAATCGGCGACAAGAGCTAAGGCGCTGTAGCAAGACCTACAACCCGTCACGGACAACCGGACGGGTTTCTTTGTTTCAGGATGGACGCTGTTTTATGTTTGGTGAACTGCTTGCCCCGCAATACCTGCATTGGCTGTTCGATGGTTTCGTTCTCACCCTGATCCTTTCGCTGTTGACCTGCCTGGTGGCGACCGGGTTGGGGTTTTTGTTGTGCCTGGCAAGGATCTCGCCTTTGCGCATTTGGTCGTGGCCTGCACGGGCATACCTGGCGCTGTTTCGTAATACGCCGCTGCTGGTGCAGTTGTTTTTCTGGTACTTCGGGGTCACGGCGATGCTGCCCGAAGGCTGGGTAATGTGGCTCAACCAGCCGCGCAGCCTGGACCTTGGGTTGTTCGAGATTGAATGGCCGTCATTTGAGTTTCTGGCCGGATTCTGGGGCTTGATGCTCTACACCGCCGCGTTCATCTGCGAAGAGTTTCGCGCAGGCGTCAGTTCGGTTCGCCTGGAGCAACGGGCTGCGGGCTTGGCGCTGGGCTTCAAACCGGCGCAAGTGTGGCGCTACATCGTCTTCCCTCAGGCACTGCGCACCGCGCTGGGGCCATTGTTGGGGCAATACATGAACGCCCTGAAAAACTCGTCGCTGACCATGGCCATCGGGTTGGCCGAGTTGTCTTACGCATCGCGTCAGGTCGAGACCGAGACCTTCAAGACCTTTCAGGCCTTTGGTTTCGCCACCCTGCTGTATGTGCTGAGCATTGCGTTGCTCGAAGTGATCGGGCAGTTGATTGCACGCAGCAAGTGGTACCGGCAGGGGGTGCTCTGAGCCATGGACTTTTCGGTCATTAGCGACAACCTGTCGTACTTTTTGCTTGGTGCTTACCCCGACGGCCCTCTGGGCGGCGCGGCCTTGACGCTGGTACTGAGCCTGTTGTCCGGGGTGATCTCGGCCATTCTGGGTCTGGTGCTGGGCATCGCCCTGGTGATGATCCGCTCCAAAGTGCGCTGGGTGTTGCTCGGCGTGCTGGGATTTCTGCGGGCAATTCCTGTGCTGATGCTGATTTTCTGGAGCTACTTTCTGCTGCCGATCGTGTTCAACGTCGATGTACCGGCATTGGCCACGGTGGTGTGCGCCCTGTCGTTGATTGGTGGCGCGTACCTCGCGCATTCGGTATATGCCGGGATCAGCAGTTTGCCGGCCGGGCAATGGGCGGCCGGCAAGGCCTTGGGGCTGAGCACCTGGCAAGTGTTGCGCCTGATCATTTTGCCGCAAGCCCTGCCGATGATGCTGCCCTCGTTCCTCAATCAATGGATTTCATTGATCAAGGACACCTCACTGGCGTATGTCATCGGGGTGGGTGAGTTGTCGTTTGTGGCCACCCAGGTCAGCAATCGGGTCATGGTGCATCCAACCGAGATCTTCCTGTTTGTGGCGCTGGTGTACTTCGTCTTTTGCAGCAGCCTGGACCTGATCGCCAACCGGTTGGTCAAGCCCAAGGCCCTGCATCGATAACTACGGTGACAACGTTGCCATAACTATGTACCGCATGCAGGGGGCCAATAGGCGATTCAATAGGTCATCGAAAGGTTTGGCCGGCCGAATTTCTCACAGCATGAAGCTGGATAGGCCGGCTGTATTAAATGGAGTTTTACCTTGAACATGATCGAAAAAAATGACGTACCGGCCGTGAAAGGCAAAGCGCCGGCTGGTGCTTTCAACGCTCAAGTGCGCGACTTTCTGAATGAACGGCTCAAGCATCACGGCGCCCACTGCGAGCAACTCTACATCACCACGGTTCACAGTGTGATCGAGCCCAAGGTGACGCACAGTCAAGATTTGCTTGCACTGGGCAATGACACCCTGGAATGGGAGACCGTGCAAACCCATACCCATGGTTTGGTCGGAATTTTCAGCAAGCACGGAACATTCGAAGACGAGCACCGCTTCAGCAAACTGAGCTTCTATGATGTTGAAAAGCTCATGCAGGACTTGCTGGATGAAGCCCGGCATAAGTGGTTTGACTGACCTAGACGTATAGCGGCGCACCCATCCCTCTGGGCGCGTGCTCGCCCCACGGTCTTTTGATTGTTAAAAGAGCGCGGGGCGCGCCATGTTCAGGACAGGGTATTGATCACCGCCCACGCCGGGGCAAACCCCAACGGCAGCCACACCGCCATGCGCGCGCGGTATGGCAGGAGCATCAGCAAGGCGAAGCCACTGAGCGAGATCAGGCCGAACCAGCCAATCGGGCCCATTGCCCAACCCCAGGCCAGGCCGCAAAAGTAGAAACTCAACACCAGGCTCAACCACCCGGCGCCGCGCAAGGCACGGCGCAGCCCAGCTGAAGGTGGCTTGTTCCAGACTTGTTTATAGTGACGCTCAAGCCCCTGGCACAGAGCAAGCATGCCGATATAGGCAAATGCCCAGGCCGCAAAATAATCCGCCAGCATGTCAGTTCACCTCCGCCAGCACGGGCGCTTTTTTGCGCGGTACCCGTTCAACTTGGGGTTGCGATACTTTCCAGCACGCCCACAACAGCATCGCGCCCAACGCCATGGACGTGAGCTCGACGCCCATGCGGCTGGACAACGCCCACGGCGAATCAACGGCAAACAGGCTGAGCAGCGGCAAACTCAGGCACAGCACACCCGCCAACGCCAATTGCTCACGCCAGGCGTGCATGCGAGGGCGAAGCAAGGCATGCAAGAGGCTCAAGGCCCATACCCCGAAAAACACAGTCAACTCGGTATCCGGACGCTCGGTCATGCCTGCCGGTAACAAATGATTGCCCCACATGAAAGCGATGCACGCCAGGCTCAAGCCCGCCATCACGGTCACGTTGACGGCTTCGATCACGTGATAAAGCCCCTGTGCAACCCGGCTTTCGCTGGCGTATTTACGACGCCGCTTGACCGTGAACAGCACCAGCCCGGTGGCGATCATGGCGCTGCTGATCAGCCCGCAGACGAAGTACACCCAGCGCATCGGATAGCCCCCAAACTGGGCAAAGTGCATCCCGGAGATCACCCGATGCGTGAGCACCGAGGCGCGCATTTCGGTCGGCCCGGACAATTGCTCGCCGGTCACCCCGTCAAAGCGCATGCCGCCGCCCTTGATCAAGGCAATCCGGTTGCCCAGGATCGGGCGAATCTGGATCACCGCGTCGCTCTTGCCGGGGTTGGTGATGCTCACGCCGCTCAACGGCCCCATGACATCGCGAGCCTTGGCCAGTAACGGCCCGAGGGCCACCAGCGGGGCCGGTTCAACCGCCGCTGGGCGCTGGGCTTCAACCACTGCCGGCGCTGGGTCCTGAGCCTTGAAAAAGGCATCGCGATCGCCATCGAACAGCGCATCCATGGCCGCTGGCATATAGATCACGAGAAAAATAGCCAACCCGCTGTAGGTAATCATCAAGTGAAACGGCAGCAACAACACGGCGCTGGCGTTATGAGCATCGAGCCACGAGCGCTGGCCTTTGGCGGGCCGGAAGGTGAAGAACTCCTTGAAGAATTTCTTGTGAATCACAATCCCGCTGATCAGTGCTGCGAGCATGCCCATGGCCAACGCACCAACCACGTAGATACCCAGCATGCCGGGCATGAACAGGGTGAAGTGGAACAGGAAAAAGAATCGCCCACCCGCCGACTCGCGCACTGGCAAGACGTCTCCGGTGTTCGGATCCAGGGTCACTGACACGCCGTCACGCCGCCCGCCGGTCGAAGCGCGCAGTTCGGGCGAACGCTCATTGGGCAGGCTGATGCCCCACTGTTTGGCATCGGCCTTGTGTTCGTGCAAATACGCCAGCGCACGCTCCGCCGCCTGCTCGTCGGTCAAGTGATGGGCGGGCAATTCGGGGTGCATCCAGTTGTCGATCTCTTGATCGAACACGGCCAGGCTGCCGGTCAGAAAGATCGCAAACAATAGCCAGCCAACGATCAGCCCGCCCCAGGTGTGTAGCCAGGCCAACGATTGGGTGAGGGTCTGCTTCATGCGAGTCGCTCCAGCAATTGCGGCCAAAAGCCGATCGCGGCCAGTGGTAGCGCCAGTACCGCGCCCATCCACGCTGACCACTGATGGCGGGCAATGAAAGCCCACAAAATGGCGCAGGTGTAGACCGCAAACGACAACAGGCTGGCGACCAGCATTGAGTCCACATTGTCCAGCGGTAACACCCGCGCCAGCGCCGCCGTGAAGGCGTAGGTAAAGACATAGCCGCCCACCATCGCAGCCAGTGCACGAGACAGAATCGGCATCCAGGCCGACGATGCAAGTTTCATCTGTTCAATCCTTCATCAGCCCCAGCCACGGTTTTGCCAGAGCCCTAATGCGACAACGGCGCGACACCCTGAGGTGTCGCGCCTGTTATGACCCCAAAGGAGCTATCAGAACGAAGTGGTCACCGACGCAAAGTAAGCACGGCCCGCTTCGTTGTAAGTCTGGGCGCCCGCTTCGTCAGCGTTGCCCTTGCGGTACAGCTGCTTGTCGAACAGGTTGTTGATGCCCACCCGCACACTGAAATGCTTGTTGAATTCATACCCGCTGCTCAGCCCCACCAGACCGTACGGATCAACCGACTGTTGTACCGATTTGTCGAGAGACTGGTTGGCGCGCATGTTGTACTTCGGCGCTTTCTGCTCGCCGTAATACGTGCCGTTGAGCTGGAACGACAGCTTCTCGGTGACATACCAATCCAAAGTGGAGTTAAGCGTGTACTTGGGAATGATACTCAATGGCTCGCCAGTTTTCTTGTCTTTGCTGTCGATCATGTAGGTCAGGTTGGTGTTCCAGTCCAGATCCTCGCGCAAATTGACGAACAGGTTGCCCTCAATACCCTGCACGAGTGCCTTGCCACTGTTTTCCCATTGCAAGACACGACGCCCGTTGGGCAGGCGGAAAGCTGTCTCGTTGCTGGCGTTGATCTTGTTCTGGTAGTCGTTGCGGAAGTACGTCGCACTGGTGCGCCAGTTACCTTTGTCGAACGCCAGGCCAATCTCTTTGTTGATGCTGATTTCAGGGCGCAGATCCGGGTTACCCACCAGGTAGCACCCGCCGATGTTGGCTTCTACCGAACTGCAACCATTACCACGGCTATACAACAGGTAGTTGGGGTTGGACTGGTACAGGTTCGGGGTTTTGTAGGCCCGGGCGATACCGCCCTTGAGGCTCAGCTCATCCGTGATCTGGTGCGAAGCGTTGAGGCTCGGGCTCCAGTTGCCGCCGAACTTGTTGTGGTGGTCGTAGCGCAAACCGGGCGTGATGATGGTTTTTGCCCCGGCCTCGACGTTGTCTTCGACGTAAAAGGCGTAGCTGTTGGCGGTGGTTTTGGTCTGGCTACGGTTTGTTCCCGGAATACCCGCACTGCCATCGGCGCCCGGGTCCCAGCTTTGTGGGCGCAACGAGCCCGGATCATTCAGCGATTCGTACAGGTATTCGCCACCCAGGGTCAGTACCTGGTGGGTGTAAAAGTCCAGCGGCAAGTTCACTTCGGCCTTGGCGCGGGTGTTGCGCAAGCGCGACTGGAAACTACCGGCGCTTTCTGACGGAGCACCTTCACCATAGCCTGCCAGGCCTTCGTTCAAGCGCGAGTTACGCGTCAGGTCATGGCTCAACATGGCCATGGTGGTACCCCAGTCAAACGAGCCATTGTGGGTCGCCGAGAAGGTGCTGCGCTGCAGAATACTGGTTTCCTTGCCGTACAGACTGTTAACAAAATCGCCGCCGCTGTTGAGCATGGTGTCACCGGCGTAGATATTGCCCTGACGGCTGTAACTGGCCTCCAGGTCGAGCGATTGTTCCGGGGTGAACTGCCAGCTCAGCAGGCCGTTGACGTCCTTGTTGCGCACCCCCTCACGCCCCGCCACGACGCTGTCGGTAGAGGCCTGTTGAGCGGTGTTGATCCGCGCATCGTCGGCGTCGGTTTTGCTCAGGCCGCCATACACACGAAACACCAGATCGTCGGTGATCGGGCCACTGAGGTTGAAGTTGGTGCGCTTGCTGATGCCTTCTGCGCTGTCATCTGGTGACAGGTAGTAAGCGGTCAAGGAGCCGGAGAGCTTATCGGTCGGGCGTTTGGTGATGATGTTGACCACCCCGCCCATGGCGCCGGAGCCGTATCGGGCAGCGGCCGGGCCACGCAGAATTTCAATGCGCTCGACTTCTTCGGCCGGCACCCAGTTGGTTTCACCACGGGTATCACGGTCGCCGCTCCAGCCATAGCGCTGGGCGTTACGCGAAGAAGACGGTTTGCCGTCGATCAGGATCAAGGTGTTTTCCGGGCCCATGCCACGCAAGTCAATCTGGCGGTTGTTGCCGCGAGCGCCACTGGAACTGTTACCGGTGAGGTTCACGCCCGGCTCACGACGAATAATGTCGGAAAGATCGTTGGCCGGCGGACGCTTTTTGATGTCTTCAGCGGTGATGATCGACACCCCAGGTGCCTGCTTCAGTTCTTCGGCAGCGGTACCCAACACGCGGGTTTCTTCCAGTTGCAGCGCCTGCTTGCTGCCATCTACCGGCAGATCGCTGGCCTCCACGGGTACTTCATCGCGTTCACGCTCCAGCGCGTCGGCAAGCAAAGTCGGTGAAGCAAGTGCGGCCACGATAGCCAAAGAGAAATGACTGCGTTTGAATCGAGACGACATGTCCAGTTAATCCTTAACGATGGAGTGTGCTTTGCAGGCCTGAATCCGGGTGGCTGCAGCACGATTCCTTGAAAGGATCTCGCCTCGCCTCGCTACCCCCGGCACTGCCAAGGGCGACAATAGTAACCATTCTCAAATGAGAGTAAAGCGCGAATGGTAATAATCCTCACTCGAGAATTCCTCCGATCCCTTTGTTTTAAGGGCTTGTCCTACAAAAAAATAATTTAAAACCGATTGCCAAATACGTCACATCCTGAGAAAAACCCGGCCATTCTCAATTTTCGGGTGCACCAGCATGAACAACGAACTCCAGATCACCGACCTTGTCGTGGGCGAAGGCAAAGCCGCCGTCAAAGGCGCACTGATCACCACGCAGTACACCGGTTGGCTCACCGATGGCACGGTATTCGACTCCTCATTCGAGCGCGGCAAGCCGTTCCAGTGCGTGATTGGCACAGGCCGAGTCATCAAGGGATGGGATCAGGGCCTGATCGGCATGAAGGTCGGCGGCAAGCGCAAACTGCAGGTTCCTGCACACTTGGCCTATGGTGAAAGAAGCATGGGGGCGCACATCAAGCCGAACTCCGACCTCACATTTGAGATCGAACTGCTCGAAGTGCTCACGCGAGACGATTAACACATCGTTCTATTTTTGGGGAGTTAAGCGTTGGTGAATCGATTTTTCATGCAAATATTGACGCTTTCTCTGCCCATTGTGATCGTCGGGTGCAGCAGCCAAAGCACTCAAACGCACCCCAGCCGCACACCCGAGCAGACGCGTGCGCGGTTGCTTCAACTGTTGCCCGCCAACGTTCAGGATCGCCAGGGCTGGGCCAACGACATTAATACCGCCTTCGCGGCGCAAAAGCTTGAGCCCAACGACGAAAACCTGTGTTCGGTGCTGGCAGTCACCGAACAGGAGTCGACGTTTCAAGCCGACCCTGCGGTGCCCAACCTGGCCAAGATTGCCCGCAGCGAAATCAATCGCCGAGCGGGGAAACTGCACATTCCGGAATTCGTGGTGCGCAGTGCGCTTAATATCACCTCGCCCACAGGCAAAACCTATAACCAGCGCCTCGATGCGGCACGCACCGAAGGCCAACTGAGCGCCATCTTCGATGACTTCATTGGCATGGTGCCGCTGGGCAAAAACCTGTTCGGCAGCCTCAACCCGGTGCACACCGGTGGGCCGATGCAAGTCAGCATCGCCTTCGCCGAGAAGCACGCACAAGACTATCCGTACCCGATACCCGACTCGATCCGCCACGAAGTCTTCACCCGTCGTGGCGGCATGTACTTCGGTACCGCCCACTTGCTGGGCTACCCGGTCGATTACCCACAATCGCTGTATCGCTTTGCCGACTTCAACGCGGGTTGGTACGCCAGTCGCAACGCCGCATTTCAAAATGCCGTGAGCCAGGTTTCAGGCATCAAGCTGGCGCTGGATGGTGACGTGACCATCCCCGGTTCCTACGACGTCGGTTCGACCGAACGCGCCGTTCGGGTATTGGCCAAACCTTTAGGCTTGAACAACAACCAGATCCGTCAACAGTTGCTCAAAGCTGACATCCTTGAGTTTGACCAGACCGAGGTCTACCGCAAGGTCTTCGCACTGGCCGATCGCCAGCAGGGCAAGGCGCTACCACGCGCCGTGCTGCCGGGCATCACCCTGCAAAGCCCCAAGATCACCCGCAACCTGACCACCGCCTGGTTCGCCCAGCGCGTAGATGACCGCCGCCAGCGCTGCATGAACAAGGCGAAGTCGTTGCCCGAGAGATGACGAAAATCCTTGATCAGTTCGCATACGAATAGATTGGTTGTAATTGTCCAGATGCGGTGTAGGCTTACAAGTATCAACACTTTGGAGGCCGTCATGCATTTAGTCGCCCATAACGCACAACCTGATATCACCAGCGGTGATGCAGGCCGCGTGGCCCTGACCTTCTTTTTCAATTTGATGGAGCATTGGGGCTGCAGCAAAGATCAGCAATGCACCCTGCTCGGCTCTATCGGCAACACCACCTACTTCAAATACAAAAAGCTGCCGAATGTACGCCTGCCCCACGACACCCTTGAGCGCATTTCCTATCTCATGGGCGTGCACAAAGCACTGCGGATCCTGTTCAGTAATCAGCCTGAGCGCGCTTATGAATGGGTGCACAAAGCTAATACCGCGCCACCGTTCAATGGCCAAAGTGCCCTCAATTATATGCTTGGCGGCCAAGTGGTCGATCTCGCTGACGTGCGGCGCTATCTGGACGGGGTGCGTGGCTGATGCCAGATACCTCCCTGCCGGCCGTCCTGCCCGAATGGGGCAACGCTTTTCGCATCATCAACAGTTCATTCCCGCCGCTGTCGGTCTTTGAAGACACTCTCGATCCAGACGATCTGGACATCGCTTTCGCCCTCGAAAGTTTGACCAATGACCGGCTGCGCGACCAGGCTGGAATGCTCAATCGCGTACTTGTGCAAGACCGCCTGTGCGGCGAAGGGTCGACCCCGATCATGGCGGCGTTCACCCATGTAGGGCGCGCCAGCCGTTTTACCGACGGCAGTTATGGCGTGTACTACTGTGCAAACAGCATCGAAGCCGCCATCGCAGAAACCTGCTTTCACCAGGAACAATTCTGGCGCGCCACCCAAGAGGCGAGCATCGAAATCACGATGCGCACCTACGTCAACAAGGTGCTCCAGCCAATGATTGATGTGCGTGACGAACCCTCCGTGCACCAACCCGAGCCTGCCAGCTACGCGGTCGCGCAGGCCTTTGCCAGACCCTACCGCGAAGCCTTGGCCTGGGGCCTGCTGTACAACAGCGTGCGCCTCAAAGGCCACCAGTGCGTGGCTGCCTTTCGCCCGCCTGCCCTCTCGATTCCGGTGCAGGGCCCACATTTTCGGTATGTGTGGGATGACAAAAAGCAGGCGATCGCCTGGGTGTTGCAACTGAGCGAAATCAACTTCTGAGCGCATCACTGCAAAACTTGGTAACAGGGGTTTATTTACCCCTCACATCTCGCCTATCTTCAGTGCATGGCCGAAGTGGATGAGCAGGACCGGCGCGGGCGCCTCAGGGGTTATCCCCCTAACAGCCCCCTTTCTGCCTCACCCCGATAAAAAGAAAACGGAGCCACCATGACTGAACGCTGCAATTCCTATTACACCGCGACCCTCAACCACGAAACCGATTACCCGACGCTGCAAGGCCAGCACCGGGTCGATGTGGTGATTATCGGCGGTGGTTTTACCGGCGTCTCAACCGCCGTCGAGCTGGCAGAAAAAGGCCTGAAAGTGGCCATTGTCGAGAGCAACAAGATCGGTTGGGGCGCTACCGGGCGCAACGGCGGGCAAGTGACCGGCAGCCTCTCGGGCGATGAAGCGATGCGCAAGCAAATGCGCCGCCGCTTGGGCAGCCAGGTCGATGACTTTATCTGGCAATTGCGCTGGCGCGGACACGAGATCATCCAGCAGCGGGTCGAGAAGTACGGCATTGCCTGCGACCTCAAACATGGCCATTTGCATGCGGCTTACAAGCCCAGCCACATGGAGGGCTTGCGCACCGATTACGACGAAGCCGTGCGCCGTGGCATGGGCGATGACGTGTCGCTGCTCGACCGCAGCCAAGTGCGCGACATCCTGCAAAGCGACCTGTATTACGGTGCTATCAAGAACCTGCGCAACATGCACCTGCACCCGCTCAATCTGTGTATCGGCGAGGCCCGCGCTGCCGAAAGCCTGGGCGCGCTGATTTTCGAACACAGTGAAGTGCTGGAAATCATCCACGGCGACACCCCAGGCGTGCGCACGGCACACGGGCGCATTGATGCCAACCAGGTGCTGCTGGCCGGCGACGTGTATCACAAGCTGGAGCCGGGCAAGCTCAAGGGCAAAATCTTCCCAGCCATGGGCGGCATCGTCACCACCGAACCGCTGGGTGACCTGGCGCGGCAATTGAACCCCGAAGACCTGGCCGTGTATGACTGCCGCTTCGTACTCGACTATTACCGCATGACCGCCGATGGTCGTCTGCTGTTTGGCGGCGGAGCCAACTACAGCGGCAAAGATTCGCGCGACATTGCCGGCGAATTGCGCCCGTGCATCGAGCAGACCTTCCCTGCGCTCAAAGGCGTGAAGATCGACTACCAGTGGAGTTGCGCGATGGGCATCGTGATCAACCGCATTCCGCAACTGGGCAAGCTCTCGGACAATGTCTGGTACTGCCAGGGCTACTCGGGGCATGGCATCGCCACCACCCACATCATGGGCGAAATCATGAGCCGCGCGATCACCGGCCAGCTCGAACAATTCGACACCTTCGCTGGTTGCCAACACATCCGCGTGCCCATGGGAGACGTATTCGGCAACCCGATGCTGGCGGCGGGCATGTGGTACTACCAGATGCTTGAGCGATTGCGCTGAACAACCTCGCCACGCGATCTTTTGATCTGGGTTGTGTGCCAAGAGCCCCCTCACCCTAGCCCTCTCCCGAGGGAGAGGGAACTGATTGGGGGATGCTGAAAATATCCGTCTGCTACCCGACGCAATGACTCTAGCGGCCTGTAGGAGCGAGCTTGCCTCGCGATCTTTTGATCTTGATCCATGAAGCCCCGCTCTCCCTCTCCCGAGGGAGAGGGAACCGATTGGGGGATGCTGAAAATATCCGTCTGCTACCCGACGCGATGACTCCCAGGTCCTGTAGGAGCGAGCTTGCCTCGCGATCTTTTGATCTTGATCCATGAAGCCCCGCTCTCCCTCTCCCGAGGGAGAGGGAACTGATTGGGGGATGCTGAAAATATCCGTTTGCTACGCGACGCAATGACTCTAGCGGCCTGTAGGAGCGAGCTTGCCTCGCGATCTTTTGATCTTGATCCATGAAGCCCCGCTATCCCTCTCCCGAGGGAGAGGGAACCGATTGGGGAATGCTGAAAATATCCGTCTGCTACCCGACGCAATGACTCTAGCGGCCTGTAGGAGCGAGCTTGCCTCGCGATCTTTTGATCTTGATCTGCAACCACACAGCGTCCAAAACAGGGCGGGCCCTCCTACTGGCCTGCTTTAACCGTGGTTTACACGGTGTACTGCTTGAACAGTTCCTCTTTGATGATCAACAGCGCGTCTTCGTAGTAACGCTCGCCCCGAGCTTCGCTCAGCAAGACCGAGCGCACGCTGGGTTCACCTTCGCCGGGGATGTGTTCGCAGGTGAGGTAGAACTCGGCAGTCTCCGGCTTGAATTCCAGGTAGTAAAACAGCTCGCGGCCTTCGCGGTGCCAGTAGCCTATTTCTCTGCGCATGGGGTTCCTTGGTCAATCATCTGGGCAATCCGCTCCAGCGCCACTTTGAGGCGCTGGGTACTCGAAGCTGCGGTCAGGCTGATGCGGACCGCATTGAGCGGGCTGGATTTAACCGCAAATACCTCCGCCGGGACTACATCCACGCCCGCTTTTCGGCAGGATTCAGCAAACGGCACTGGGCCCGCAGGCAGTGTCAGCCAGATATGCGGCGACGGGATAGCGGTCTGGTACATCACCGCGCCCAGCAGTTTTTTCGCCAGGCGCCAGCGCCGGGTCACTTCTTCGGTTTGCCAGGCCACGCGCTGCAACACCGTCCCGTCGCTAAGCCATTGATTGGCAATCGCCACACACAAAGGCGACAGCCCCCAGTGCGCCGATTGCGCATGAGGGTCGATGCGCGCCAGCAATGACGGTGTCGCCACTATCCAGCCAAGACGTACACCGGCAGCCACGGTCTTGGACAAGCTGCTGACGAGGATGCCCAAGTCCGCCAGGTAATGGCACAACGGCGGGCTGTCGGTGAGCGCGCCATACACATCGTCTTCGATAACCCAGACACCCTGTCTCCGGGCGATGGCGGCTATCGCCAGTTTGCGTTGCTCGCTCATCACCGCCGACGTCGGGTTGTGCAGGGTCGGGGTCAATACCGCAATGCGTGCGCCAGTCGCACGAATGATACGGTCGAAGTCGTCAGGCACGATGCCCTGCCCGTCCATGGCAATGCCATGCATCGGCAAGCGCAGTTGCGCGCAAGCTGCCTTGATCCCTGGCGCGGTGAACGCTTCAACCAACACCGGCTCGCCCGCCTGGCACAACGACAGCAATACCGTGAACAACCCTTGCTGGGCGCCGGTACACAGCATGATGTTATCCAGCGGCACCGGCAGGCCGCGCGCCTTGAGCCAGTTGGCCCCGAGCACCCGGGCCTGGAGCAAGTCGGCGGCACTCAGGTAATGCTGCAAGCGAATCGACTGATGGGTTTCCAGCAGCCACTGCACGGCCTGCGAATCACTTTGGCTGGCATGGTCTATCGCCGGGATATTGGTACGCAGGTCAATGTGCCCAGCGTGCTCATCAACCTGTTGCAAGCGAAACAACGTCGCTTCCTGGCTGCCCGACAGCACGTAGGTGCCGCGCCCTACTTCGCCCGATACCAAGTGCCGCCGCGCCGCTTCGCGATAGGCCTGCATGGTGGTGCTGGGGTTCCAGCCCAATGCCCAGGCCAGCCGCCGCTGTGGCGGCAAACGCTCGCCGGGTTTGAGTTCACCACAGCTTATGGCGTGGGCAATGGCATCCACCAGCGCCAGATAGCGCGGTAGCGGCGTGTCGTTGATGACGGGAATCCACATTTATTGTTGGCCATGCAATATAAGTCTCGGCCCATACAATGCGACGCCCCTAGAATCGAGTCAAATCCCCTGATGACGGTGTGTCATGTTTGACCTCAATGCACTTCGACTTGCCGCAACCACTGTGTACCAGTACATGCCCCCGACCCCGCAACTGGCCTGGCCACTGCTGGCCGAGCACACGGGCTGTACGGTATGGGTCAAGCATGAAAACCATACCCCCACTGGCGCGTTTAAAGTACGCGGCGGCATGCTTTACGTGCAGGGACTGCTTGCTCGGGAGCCGGGCATCAAAGGCCTGGTTACGGCCACCCGGGGCAATCACGGCCAAAGCCTGGCATTGGCCGCGCGCAGCAATGCACTGGCGCTGAGCATCGTGGTACCCGAAGGCAATTCGCGGGAAAAAAACGCCGCCATGCGCGCACTCGGTGCCCGCGTGATCGAGCACGGCAAGGACTTCGATGAAGCCCGCAGCCATGCCGCCGAATTGGCGACCGATCATGATTTGCATCTGGTGCCAGCCTTCCACCCGGACCTGATTCGCGGGGTCGCCACCTATGCCCTTGAGTTGTTCGAAGCGGTCAAGGACCTGCACACGGTGTATGTGCCCATCGGCATGGGCTCAGGCATCTGCGGGCTGATCCAGGCCCGTGACCTGCTGGGCCTGGACACCGAGATTGTCGGTGTGGTGTCCGAGCATGCTGACGCCTATGCCTTGAGCGTTGAGCAAGGCCGTGTGGTCTGCACCGACAGCGCCCAGACCTTCGCCGATGGCCTGGCCTGTCGTCAGCCTCAGCCCGATGCCCTGTCCATCATTGCCCAGGGCGCCGCGCGGGTGATTCGTGTCTCAGACCACGACATCGCGCACGCCATCCGCCTGTACCACGAAACCACCCACAACACTGCCGAAGGCGCGGGTGCCGCTGCCCTGGCCGGGCTGATCAAAGAGCAGGCACAACAGCAAGGGCGCCGGGTGGCGGTGGTTTTGAGCGGAGCCAATATCGACCGCCAGTTATACGCGACACTCCTCGATGAAGACCTCGCCAGTCTCTGAATGCCTCTGATCCCCGGATCTGCCTTCTTACCGCCTCAGCGGCTACGGGCGTAGCCGCTTCCATAAATAAAAATTCATCTGCTGCGACAAATTGTCTTTATTTGTTTCAAAAACAGGCTCAAAATAAAAACTGTACCGTACAGTACCATTCTAAAACCTACGCTCGCAGTGCATGTAAAGGCCTTGACTGCCGGCTTCAGGGATACCGTAATGAAAAACGCTAAACAGGAGGCACCCGCCTCTAAAGGGAGACACCTGATTCTGGGGGTCTTCGGGATTTTGCTCGGCCTGAGCGGCTTGTTCCTGGCAATCATGGGCGCCCAATTGGCAACGCTGGGCGGCTCTTGGTACTACCTGCTGGCAGGTGTCGGCATGCTGATTTCCGGCGTGCTGTATGTCCGTAGAAAACCCGCTGCAACAGCGGTTATCGGCATTGTCTTTGTGGCCACGGTCATTTGGGCATTGTGGGAAGTTGGTTTTACTTTCTGGCCAATGGTTCCACGTCTGGCACCGTTCCTGGTCATCGGCCTGCTGGCCTCGCTGCTGCACCCTTGGTTGACCCAAGGCCGCTACCGGGCAGCCAGCTACGGCGGCGCGGCCGTGTTTGCCGGCGTGCTGGCCGTGGGTTTCAACGCCCTGTTCACCCCGCATGGTGTCATTGAAGGCGAGCCGTCTCTGGCCGCCCAGCCTGAAGTCAAAGGCACCGATAAAGCCACCGACTGGAGCCATTACGGCAGCAACCCGGCCGGCACGCGCTTCTCGCCGCAAACACAGATCAACAAAGACAACGTCGACCAACTGCAAGTGGCCTGGACCTACCGCACCGGCGAGATCGCCCAAGGTGCGTCGGAATACCAGAACACCCCGATCCAGGTAGGCGACACCCTGTACACCTGCACCCCGACCAGCAAAGTGATTGCGCTGGACGCCGACACCGGTGAGCAACGCTGGACCTTCGATCCAAAAGCGCAAAACACCAAGACCTGGAACCGCTGCCGTGGCGTGAGTTACTACGAGCCGGCCAAGGTTGAGCATCCGTATGCATTTGCAGACCTCAAGCCCGCCAAACCGGCACAGGGCAACAGCTGCGCCAAGCGTATTGTGCAAGTGACCATGGATGCCCGCCTGGTGTCCATCGATGCCGAAACCGGCAAACCATGTGAAGACTTCGGCGACCACGGCTCGGTCGACCTGACCACGGGTCTGGGCCGCGTCATGGAGAACGTGCCGTACTACGCCTACACCTCGGCCCCGACCATTTCTCGCAACCTGATCATTCTCGGCGGCTGGGTGTTTGACGGGCGTTCGCTGGACGAACCCTCAGGCGTGATCCGCGCGTTCAGCGCCGACACCGGTGAGCTGGTGTGGGCCTGGGACCTGGGCAACCCGGACATCACCAAACTGCCACCCGAAGGCGAAACCTACACCCGCAGCACACCCAACATGTGGTCTACCCCGGCGTTCGACGATGAGTTGGGCCTGGTCTACCTGCCACTGGGCAACCAGCAACCAGACTTCTGGGGCGGCACACGTCCCGAGCTGACCGAGAAGTACTCTTCGGCCGTAGTGGCTCTGGACATGGCCACCGGCCGCGAACGCTGGACCTTCCAGACCGTACATCACGACCTGTGGGACTACGACATTGCCGCGCAACCGTCGCTGTATGACGTGCCGGACGGCAAAGGTGGCACCATCCCGGCGTTGGTCCAGCTGACCAAGCGCGGACAGATCTTCATGCTCGACCGTCGCACCGGCCAGCCGATTGCCGATGTGGTCGAAAAGCCCGTGCCGCAAGATGTGGCAGCCGGTGACTGGGTCGCCAAAACCCAGCCGTACTCGGTGGGCATGCCTACCTTCGGCGCCGATCCACTGACCGAAAAAGACATGTGGGGTGCCACGTTCTTCGATCAGCTGATGTGCCGCATCGACTTCAAAAAGCTCAACTACAACGGTGAGTTCACGGCCCCCAGCACCCAGGACACGCTGATTTACCCAGGCTACTACGGTGGCTTCAATTGGGGCGGCGGCGCCATCGACGAGAACACCGGTTACCTGTTCGTCAACGACATCCGCATTCCGCAGGTGGTCAAGTTGGTGCCGCGTGAAAACGTCGACCTGTCGCACCTCAAATCCGGCCATGGCGTGGGCAGCACCTACCCGATGGAAGGCACCCCCTTTGTGATCGACCATAAAGGCTTCAACTCGCCGCTGGGTATCCCTTGCCAGAGCCCACCTTGGGGCGTGTTCGCCGCAGTCGACCTGAACACCCGCAAGAAAGTCTGGGAACGCCCTGCCGGCACCGTTGAAGACGCCGTGATCAATGGCGTTCGCGCCAACCTGCCGATTCCGCTGGGCATGCCAACCCTGGGCGGCGGTGCCACTACCGGCTCCGGCCTGGTGTTCTACGCGGGCACGCAAGACTACTACCTGCGGGCCATGGACATGGCCACCGGCAAGGAAGTCTGGAAAGGCCGCCTACCGGTTGGGGGGCAAGCCACACCGATGACCTACCGCTCGCCTAAAACCGGTCGCCAGTATGTGGTGATCGTTGCCGGTGGCGCACGCCAGTCTCCAGATCGCGGGGATTACGTGATAGCGTACGCGCTCCCTGAAAAAGAGTAGTTCTTATGTCGCAGTTGCACCGCACCAGCCCTTCAACCCCGACCCGGAGCGAGGAAAAGCGGCGCAACTTGCTGACAACCGCCAGTGAACTCTTTTTGCAACAGGGCTACGATGGCCTCAGCATGGACGCCATCGTAGCCGCTGCTGGCGGCTCCAAAGCCACGATCTACCGTTACTTCGGCAGCAAGGCCGACCTGCTGGTGGCGGTGGTTGAATACCTGTGCGAAGACTTCATCATCAACCTCAAGCAACTCAACACCTCGGGCATCGAACTGACCCGCGGCCTGGAGTTGATCCTTGAAGAACTCGTCGCCGTGGTCACCAGCCCGCGCCATGTAGCTTTCTACCGCCTGGTGGTCAATGGCTCGGCGCACGTCCCACAGGTGGGGCAAACCTGGTACGAACATGGCCCCAAGGTCTGGCACCAACTGATCTTCAACCTGCTTGAAGAACAGCGCCATCGCGGACTGATCGCGGCCAACAGCTCGTTCTCCGAACTGCCGCCGATTCTGTTCGATGCACTGTTTTCACACCTCACCACACGCACCGTGATGCTGGGGCAAACCTGCACGGCCACAGCCTTCGCCCCCATGATCAACGAACTGATCGCCCTGGTGGTCAGACGCCTCAAGGCCCCCTGAGAACGCCGCGCAACGCGACAAATCCGGGCCAATATGGCTATGCTCATGCCCATGAGCCCTTCCATCGCGGTCCGCCAACCCTGCCCTCCCGGCGCATGCAATTGTGAGCGCGAGCAACTGTTGGCGCTGCCCGCCCCTGACCTGCGCATCCTGAGCCTCACGCGTCAGGCCGAAAAAGTCATGCTCCAACACCTGGAAAACATCCAGAGCCTCAGCGATCTTGAGCGCATGCAGCGACGCATGTACGAGCAACTGGGGATTCAGGTGCAGGTTGAGCCCGGCTTCAATGAGGTGCGGACCATGCGCGGTATCGACATCCGCATTGCCGAACAGCCCGGCTTGTGCCGCAAGACTCGGCAGGCGATTCCGGCGGCCATACGCCGGGCTTTAGAGAAGCGTCCAGAAATTGCTTACAAGCTGCTCGACAGTCACGACCTGCTGCGTGACACCTAAACACCTCGGAAAAAGTGAACCACCCGACATATTTAGCCATAAACGAGCTAAGCCTCTGTTTTTGCTTGCCTAACCACCCTCAATCACTTATAAGCGCGTTTTTTAATAACGATAGAGCCAGAACATGAGTACCGGATTCACCGAGGACGAAATGCGTAAAGCGCTCGGCCTTGATCTGCCCGCAGCGCCAACCCCAACGGCTCCACCCGTCACACCCCCAGCACCCGCCGCCCCCAAAACACCTGCTACCCTCACTCCCAAGCCTGCGCCACGCGCGCCGGTCAAGCGCCGAGGGCCGATGCTGCGGGTCACCTTGCACGTCAGCAAAGTGTATGACGGCGAAGAAACCCTGTTTGTACACGACTCCCGATTGCTGAGCCGGTTCGATGCCGAGCAGGAAGCGAAAAAAGCTTTGGCCAAAGCCGGCTTTAAATACTATGTAGTCGATTCGATTGTTCAGATCGACTAACCCTGACAGGTCTGACGTAGCGCTGACTCAGGACTCATTGCCAAGGAACCCGCCATGCAAAGCCAGCCACTGAATGACGCAGAATTCGAGGCAATCGAAGACGTTCTGCTTAAATACGGCGACGATCACACCATCCTCAACACCTGTGAACTGGACGGTTTCTTCACCGCCCTGGTGTCCAGCCCAACACAAGTGGACATTGCTGAATGGTTTCCTGCGATCTTGGGCAACCAGAACCCCAACTGGGAAAGCCTAGAAGAAGCCGAGCGTTTCATTGAGCTGACCACCCGGCACTACAACTTCCTGGCCCAGCAACTGGCTGAAGACAGCAGCGCTTTCGTGCCACGCTTTGAAGAGACCGAGCACCAAGGCCAAAACGTGACCCTGGCTGAAGAATGGTGCTTCGGCTATATCCGCGGCGTGACCCTCGCGCAGTGGCCCGACATGCCAGACATTCAAACCCGCTTGCTGAGCACCCTCGTCGACCTGGCTGAACAGGACAACTTCGAGCTGCCGGAAGACCTCGACGTAGCGGCTCACCAGCAACAGGCGGCCGAAGTGGCCCCGGCTGCACGGGCATTGCACGACTACTGGCTGAGCCAGCGCTAAGCCACTCCCTGTGTAGGAGCGAGCTGGCCTCGCGATCTTTTAAAAGATCAGACGATCCCGGCCAAGCCCGCTCCTACGGCTGTTTTTACCTCGCAGACCGGACTTATGACCACCCTCACCCACTTCAACACGCCGATCAGCGAGCCGATCAACGCACAGATCACGCAGCTTGTCGTTGACCACCTCAGCGACATCAGCGCCATGGAAATCGCGCCGAGCAACTTGCTGTACAACATCTATCAATACGCCATCGGCTTTGAAGTGCACCTGTACCTGCAAGCCCTCGACGGCTCAAAAGGCATCGCGGTTGAGCTGATCGTCGCGACAGATGAGCAAGACCCGGAGCTCGTCACCGGGTTTGTCCTGTACCTGCCATTCAAGGACGACCCACAAGCGTGCGGCATCGCGTACATGGCCGAGCGGTCCAGCCATCGCCATGCGGGCGTGTTGCAAACGATGCTGAGCGAAGTCATCCGCCGCTATCCGCACACCGAACTGGCCTGCAGCGTGAGCAAAGCCCCGGCCTTGCAAGCCATGGGCTTTCACGTCATCGGCACCCGCGGCCCACAAGTGCTGCTCAATACCCGCGATTACAGTTCAGACGGGCTGATGGGCGTGCTCGACGTTTCAGCGATCTACCAGTCCACCGAAGTGCGGCAGATCCATACCTACCTGCTCAATCGCAACGGTAAAAAAGCCATGATTGAGGCCGAAAAAAAGCGCGATCGCCAGATCGACCAGCTCACCGCCAAAGCCAAGGCTTTCGTGGCCAGCCTGAAATAACGCATGATGGGCGCATTCCGATCCGAGGGAACGCTATGCGCCGTCATTTCACTTTCAATCGCCTTGCCGCGCTCAGCCTTGGCCTGATGTTCAGCGCATCCGTTTTGGCCAGCGAAGAATCGCAACTGGTCGATTCAATCAACGCGTATCGCAGCCAGGCCCAACCGTGCAATGCCCAAGCCTCGCAAGAACTGCCGCCACTGACCTCCGACACCCGTCTGGTGCTGCCAGCCAATGGTTTTGGCGACCTGCAAAGTGCGCTCGCCCAGGCCGCCTACCCGATGGTCAACGTACAGGCGATCAACCTGTCCGGCCCCCGCGACTCACAGGCAGCCATGAAAGCCGTGCGAGAAAGTTTCTGCAAAGTGGTGCTCGACCCGCAGTTTGTCGACATCGGCGTCAGCCATTCAGGCCAGGACTGGCGCATCGTTCTGGCGCGGCCATTGCTGACCTCACGCCTGGGCGACGCCCAGACAGAAGGCCAAAACATCCTGGCACTGATCAACAGTGCCCGTAACCAGCCACGCCAGTGCGGCACCCAAGCGTTCGCGGCCGCTGGCCCGTTGACCTGGAACGCCACCCTGGGCACCGCCGCCAACACCCATAGCCGTGACATGGCCAACAACAACTACTTCGACCACAAGGACCAAACCGGCGGCACACCGGGCGATCGCGCCGAACTGGCCGGGTACATTGCCCAACAGATCGGCGAAAACATCGCAGCGGGTCTGGATACCCCACGCAAAGTGGTGGATGGGTGGCTGGCCAGCCCCGGGCACTGTGCCAATATCATGAACCCGCAATTTCGCGAGCTGGGCGCTGCCTATGCAGTCGACCCTAAAAGTGATGCAGGCATCTACTGGACTGCGATGTTCGGCACCCAGTAACGCGCAGATCGAAAAGAACGTGGCGACGATAAAACGCCGCAGCAAATAAGCAAAAGCCCCGCTCAACAGGTTGAGCGGGGCTTTTTTTTACAGCGCCATATCAGCCGCCGGGTTATCTGGAGCAGGTTTGGCCGGCTCCTTAGGTGCTTCTTGATGACCGGTTGCAGCCGGGATGGCTGGCGGCGGGGTCAGTTGCAGGACGTCGGCGGTGTAAGCCCATTCCTGTGCAACACGCTCAGGCGAACCATTGAGCTTGGTGCCGTAGCTTGGAACGATTTCACGCAGCTTGGCCTGCCATTCTGGCGTCGCCACCTTGTCTTTGAACACGGTTTCGAGCACGTTCAGCATGATCGGTGCGGCAGTCGATGCGCCTGGCGATGCCCCCAGCAGACCGGCAATGCTGCCGTCCTTGGAGGCAACGATCTCGGTGCCCAGTTTCAGCACGCCGCCCTTCTCTTCGTCACGCTTGATAATCTGCACACGCTGGCCAGCTTGCCACAGGCGCCAGTCTTCTTGCTTGGCGTCCGGGTAGTACTCTTGCAGCGCCTTGAAGCGGTCGTCATCGGACAGCATCAACTGGCCAGCCAGGTATTCAACCAACGGGTATTGTTCGATACCGACTTTGGTCATTGGCCATATGTTGTGCAGCGTAGTGCTGGTCAACAGATCCAGGTACGAGCCTTCTTTCAGGAACTTGGTCGAGAACGTCGCGAACGGGCCAAACAGGATTACGCGCTTGCCATCCAGCACGCGGGTGTCCAGGTGCGGAACCGACATGGGCGGTGCGCCAACCGAAGCCTTGCCATAAGCTTTGGCCAAGTGCTGTTCAGCGATGGTCGGGTTGTCGGTCACCAGGAACGAGCCGCCTACCGGGAAGCCAGCATATTCCTGGGCCTCAGGGATACCGGACTTCTGCAGCAGGTGCAGGGCACCCCCACCAGCGCCAATGAACACGAACTTGGCGTTGGTTTCACTTTCGGTGCCGTCCTTGAGGTTTTTGTACACCACACGCCACGTGCCATCTTCGTTGCGCTTGATGTCTTTGACTTCACTGGACAGGTTCAGGGTGAAGTTAGGCTTGGATTGCAGGTAAGACACGAACTGGCGCGTGATCTCGCCAAAGTTCACGTCAGTCCCGATCGGCGTCCAGGTGGCCGCGACTTTCTGGTTCGGGTCACGCCCTTCCATCATCAGCGGAACCCACTTTTTGATCTGCTCCGGGTCTTCAGAGTACTGCATGCCCGCGAACAAAGGGCTGGCCTGCAGCGCTTCGTAGCGTTTCTTCAGGAACTTGATGTTGTCATCGCCCCACACAAAGCTCATGTGCGGAGTGGAGTTGATGAACGAACGCGGGTTTTTCAGAACACCGTTCTTGACCTGCCAGGCCCAGAACTGACGCGATACCTGGAAGGCTTCATTGATTTCAATGGCCTTGGGGATTTCAACGTTGCCGTCTTTGTCTTCCGGGGTGTAGTTCAACTCAGCCAGGGCAGAGTGACCGGTACCGGCGTTGTTCCAACCGTTGGAACTCTCTTGAGCGACGCCGTCCAGACGTTCGATCATCTGCATGGACACGCCCGGTTCCAACTCGTCGAGCCAGACACCCAAGGTCGCGCTCATGATGCCGCCGCCAATCAGTAAGACATCAACGTTCTTTGGCTCCGCGGCGTGCACGGACGTTATTCCCATGGTCAACGCCAGGCCCATGAGCCCTTTGTTCATCTTCTTTATCATGTTGTCGTACCTAAGATAAAACGCCATCTACCCGGCACGGCGCTCTGAACAGGACTGGGCTGATTGCAAGTCAGGCAGTTTGCAACCAAGCCCTTCATCAGGCCTTGATCGGGCAGATATATAAGGCCTATGCACACTATAGACCTCACTTTTATGTACCTTGGGCGCTGATCTTTTATTGCTTTTGGCTTCAGCTACTTGGGTGACATATGTGATAGGTGGCGGGCGTGGCCGATAACAGGTTCAACCTGCCCAGCTCCTTCACCCCCGACACTTCTTGCTTGCGACTCCATTGACGCTAGCTGCCCTTTGCACCTCCTTCCAGGAAAAGTGCCCGGGTCCTCAAAACCCGAGGGCGCCAGCGTTGCAACCGCGACATTCTACCTCAGGTGGCATTTTGTACAAAAAACGCCCTCCCCGGCGCCCAGACAACCAGGGGCTGTACGAACTGTTTTCGAACGAAGGCCGGCAAGGCGAAAACCGGCCAGGAAGCGGGGTTTACGGGGTGTAAATGAGCGTCCCGAGCCTGTATTCAACGCCACACAACCGCGCGCAGATACATTCCTGCAGAGCCAAGGCCGATCAAGACCCGACACTTCACGTACAATCGCGCTTTTGCCAACGCTGCCCACAGGATTCACCCATGTCATTGAACAAACGCAACCAGGCACAGATCGAGAACCGTCTGGTCAAGCACCTGACCCATGCCTGTGAACGTGCCAAGGGGCAAATTCCGGGCTTTGTCTGGTTGACCCACGCTGTGGACTTCGAGGCCTTCCCTGCCAGCCTCAAAGTGGTCTGGGTGTTCGACACCCAGGTCAGCAAAGACTTTGCTCTGGCCGATGGCGAAGCGCGCTTCATGGTCGAACTCACCACCTACGCGCTGGCCGACGCCAATATCAACGTGCGCCAGGTCGCCAACCATGTGTTCTTTGACTCCGAAGACGAGTGCCAGCGCGCCTGTGGCGGCAACTGGGTCAAGCGCCTGGCGCAGAAAACCCCGGGCCGGGCGTGATCCATGGCAAAAGAGATTGAAAACCCATGCATCGCGGTGTGCCAGTTAAGTGGCGATCTGTGCGTGAGTTGCGGTCGCACCAAGGAAGACATCCGCAAATGGCGGCGCATGAAACGCCCGGAAAAAATGGCCGCCGTACAACGCGCCACCGCGCGCCTGAAAAGCCTGCAAAAGAAGAACACCTGACATACACCGCCGCATGAGCTACGTGCGCAATGAGCTACCCTGCGCGGTGCTACTGATGGCAACCCACTCAAAAACGGAGAAATTGAACGGTGAGAATTGCACTTTTAATGCTGTTGAGCGCACTGTCGATGCAAAGCTTTGCGGCCACGGTGGGTGAACACCTCGCGCCCTGGACCCTGCAAGACCAGCACGACCAGCCTTACACCCTGGACGCCAACACCCATGTGTTGCTGGTTGCGCGCAACATGGACGGCTCCAAACTGGTCAAGGCAGCATTGCAAGACCAGCCAAAAGGTTATCTTGAAGCACGCCATGTGGCGTTTTTGGCCGACGTGCATGGCATGCCGTCATTGATTGGCAAATTGATCGCCATCCCGAAAATGCGCGACTACAGCTACCGCGTCGTCCTCGACCGCGACGGTAAAATCGCCGCCCAGTACCCAGCCCCAGACGACCAGGTGCTGTGGTTGCAACTGGACAACGGCACCCTCGTGTCACAACAGACCTTTACCACTGCCGCCGAACTGCGTGCCGCCCTGGAAAAACTCCCGGCCCAGTAAAAGCATGCAGTACGTGTAGTCGCTGACGAGGCTGTGATGCGGGGTGCTGGGCCGCCTTAAGGCGGTCGCTTCGCACCCCATCGCAGCTTCAGGCTTGCTCAGCGACTACAAGGAAGCGAAAAACACGCCATTCATTCATAAACCTCATGCAAAGGCTGCACGTTATACGTTTGTCTTGACGCTCCAAGACCCTGAAAATCCTGCCAAATCAATTTCACCGCGCGGGCGACTCTGCCAGCAACATGCGCCGAGTGAATGTAGAAATGAATTAGCCTGCAGGAAATACCACCGATGATCGCCCGTCTCGCCCCCCTCCATCGTCTTGATGACGCTTATCAACGTTTTCTAAGCGCACTGACAACGGAAGGCTTCAAGGGCGAAATCGCCAGTGATTTCGGCCTCAGGACCGTGATGGCAACCGACAACTCTATCTACCAGCGTTTGCCCCAGGCAGCGGTATTCCCCAAAGACTACGCCGACGTCGAATGCCTGACCCGCCTCGCGGCGCGGCCTGAATACCGCTCCATCGTGCTGACCGCACGGGGCGGCGGCACCGGCACCAACGGTCAGTCACTGACAGACGGGTTGGTGGTCGACCTCTCCAGGCACCTCAACAACATCCTGGAAATCAACGTTCAAGAGCGCTGGGTACGAGTGCAAAGCGGCGTGGTCAAAGACCAGCTCAACGCCGCACTCAAAGCCCACGGCCTGTTTTTCGCCCCCGAACTGTCGACCTCGAACCGCGCCACCATCGGCGGCATGATCAACACCGACGCCAGCGGCCAGGGCAGTTGCACCTACGGCAAAACCCGTGACCACGTGCTCGAACTGTCGACCGTGCTATTGGGTGGCCAACGCCTGGACAGCCAGGCGCTGGCCAACGAAAAGGCCGGGCAGCAGGCAGCGCGCCAGGACGTCATCGGCGAGGTCTATCGCTGCGCCCAGGACATAGCCGACAACCAGCAACAGTTGATCAAAGCCATCTTCCCGCCGCTCAACCGCTGCCTAACCGGCTACGACCTCGCGCACCTGCGCGAAGAGGATGGGCGCTTTAACCTCAACAGCTTGCTGTGCGGCTCCGAAGGCTCGCTGGGCTTTATCATCGAAGCCAAGCTCAACGTCCTGCCCATCCCGCGGCATTCGATTCTGGTCAATGTGCGTTATGCCAGCTTCATGGACGCCCTGCGCGATGCCAAGGCATTGATGGCCCTCAAGCCACTGTCGATCGAAACCGTCGACTCGAAAGTGCTGATGCTGGCCATGAAAGACATCGTCTGGCATGGCGTCGCCGAATACTTCCCGCAAGACCCGGACACCCCAACGCTGGGCATCAATCTGATCGAATTCAGCGACGATGACGCCGAGCGCCTGGAACAGCGCGTGCATGAGTTTATCGAACACTTGCACACCGACCACAGCGTGCGCCGCCTGGGCCATACGCTGGCGGTCGGCAGCGAAGCGGTGAAGCGCGTCTACACCATGCGCAAGCGTTCGGTGGGCCTGCTGGGCAACGTCCAGGGCGAAGCCCGGCCGCAACCGTTTGTAGAAGACACCGCCGTGCCGCCGGAGAACCTGGCCGATTACATCGCCGAGTTCCGCGCCTTGCTTGACAGCCACCAACTGGAATACGGCATGTTCGGCCACGTGGACGCCGGGGTCTTGCACGTACGCCCGATCCTGGACATGAAAGACCCGCGCCAGGCCGCGCTGATCCGACCGATTTCCGATGGCGTGGCCGCACTCACCCACAAATACGGCGGCTTGCTGTGGGGCGAGCACGGCAAAGGCCTGCGCTCCGAATACGGGCCTAAATACTTTGGTGAGCTTTACCCCGCACTGCAGGCGATCAAGGCTGCGTTCGACCCGTTCAACCAGCTCAACCCCGGCAAAATCGCCACCCCGGCCCAGCTAAGCACTGCCCGCCTCACCCGCGTGGACGAAGTGCCGCTGCGCGGTGACCTGGACCGCCAGATCGACGAGCGTGTCTGGCAAAGCTACCAGAGCGCCGTGCACTGCAACGGCAACGGCGCCTGCTACAACTTTGATCCTGATGACGCCATGTGCCCTTCCTGGAAGGCCACCCGCGACCGCATTCACTCGCCCAAGGGCCGCGCTTCACTGATGCGCGAATGGCTGCGCCAGCAAGGCGCACAGGGCGTGGATGTGTTGGGCAACTACTCCACCAGCGTGCTGCGCAAAACCCGCAACTCACTGGCCCGATGGTTCGGCGAAAAGGATTTTTCCCACGAAGTGTATGACGCCATGGCCGGCTGCCTGGCGTGCAAATCCTGCGCGGGGCAATGCCCGGTCAAGGTCAACGTGCCGGACTTCCGGGCGCGTTTCCTTGAGCTGTACCACAGCCGCTACCTGCGCCCGCTCAAGGACTATGCCGTCGGCTCGCTGGAGTTCAGCATCCCGCACATTGCGCGCTTCCCAAGGCTGTATAACGCGATGATGAGCGCTGCGCCGGTCAAATACCTGCTCGAGCGCGTGGTGGGCATGGTCGACAGCCCGCTGTTGAGCCTGGTGGATTTTCACAAGGTCTGCACCCAATGGAACGTACAGATCGCCACGCCCAAGGCCCTCTCGCGACTGACGGACGAGCAGCGCAAACGCAGCGTAATTTTGGTGCAAGACGCCTTTACCCGCTATTTCGAAACGCCACTGGCCGCGCAATGGATCGAACTGATTGCACGGCTTGGGTATCAGGTGTACCTCGCGCCCTTCTCGCCCAACGGCAAACCGCTGCAAGTGCAGGGCTTTCTTGGCGCCTTCAAGAAGACCGCCGCCAACACCGCCAAGGGCTTGATGGCGTTGCAGCAAAGTGGCTTGCCACTGGTGGGCCTCGACCCGGCCATGACCCTGGTCTATCGGCAGGAATACGCCAAGACCCTAGATCAGGGAACGGCGCCACACGTGGCCTTGCCGCAGGAATGGCTGGCAACGGCCTTGCCTGCCTCTGTGCAGGACGGCCCCAAACCCGTCTTCCAGTTCTTGCCACACTGCACCGAGCGCACCAACGAGCCAGCGAGCGTTGATCTGTGGAAGAAAGTCTTCGAGGGCTTCGGCCTCTCGCTGCACGTTCTACCCAGCGGCTGCTGCGGCATGTCCGGTACTTACGGGCACGAAACACGCAACGCCAAGACCTCGGCAATTATCTACTCGCAGTCCTGGCAGCCGCTGGTGGAGCGTCACTTGCCGGCGGGCAACCTGATCGCCGATGGGTATTCCTGCCGCAGCCAGGTCAAACGCCATGCGGGTAAAGCGTTGCTGCACCCTTTGCAGGCATTGCTGAGCCACCTTCGCCAATGAGGCAAGTTGTTTGGGCCGGTGAATGATGGCAGGCTGCTCGCATTCGTTGCGATGAGAATAAAAATGGATAATTTTTCCCAGATGCAAGCCTTTCTGTGGGCGCACGAACACGGCAATTTCTCGGTGGCAGCCAGGGCGAACGGACTCACCCCCTCCACCATCAGTAAGCTGATCAGCCGCCTGGAAAACCGCCTGCACGTGCGCCTGTTCCAGCGCGGCTCGCGCAGCCTCACACTCACCGAAGAAGGCGCGGCGTATCTGGTCAGCGCGCGTAAAGTCATGGACGCCATGGCCGAGGCCGACTCACTGGCCGAGGCCTTCCCGACCCGCGTCAGCGGTGCGCTGCGCATTCACACCATGACCACCTTCGCCAAGCATCAGATCGTGCCCTGGCTGGCGGAGTTTCTGGCGACCTATCCAGGCCTCACGGTCGACCTCCAGGTCGGCGCCCAGTATGTCGATCACTTCGACCAAGGGCTCGACATCGCCATCCACAGCGGCGTGCTGCCTGACTCATCGCGCATCGCGCGCAAAATCGGTGAAAGTGCGTGGATCATCTGCGCATCGCCCGACTACCTCGCGCGCAAAGGCACCCCCGAGCATCCTGAAGACCTGCTCAACCACGACTGCTTCAACTTCGGTTTCAACAGCGTGTGGAATAACTGGGAATTCATGATCGATGGCGAGAAAGTCATGATTGCAACCAAGCCCAAGGCCGTGTTCGCGCAAGGTGACCTGCAGCGCGACATCGCTTTGGGCGGCGGCGGGATCGTCAAGCTTGCGCAGTTTCATATCGGCGCAGACATCAAGGAAGGAAAGCTGGTGCCGCTGTTGCAAGACTTCGACATCCCAGCCAAGGAGCCGATCTACCTGATCTACACCAACCGCAAGCACTTGAGCCCGCGGATACAAGTGTTCAGGGATTTTCTGGAGCAGAAATTAAAGGCCTCGCCTTGGGACTAAAACTCTCACTGTCCCTGTAGGAGCGAGCTTGTCTCGCGATCTTTTGATCTTTTTAAAAGATCGCGAGGCAAGCTCGCTCCTACAGTTTTTGCTCGGCGGGGCTGTGCATCAAAAGGTCGGCGGTGATACCGCGCTGACCACAATGCACACCTCATCGAACGGATTGAGCCCGCGGATACAAGTGTTCAGGGATTTTCCGGAGCAGAAATTAAAGGCCTAGCCGTGGGACTAAACCTCTCACTGCCCCTGTAGGAGCGAGCTTGCCTCGCGATCTTTTGATCTTTTTAAAAGATCGCGAGACAAGCTCGCTCCTACAGGTTTTGCTCGGCGGGGCTGTGCATCAAAAGGTCGGCGGTGATACCGCGCTGACCACAATGCACACCTCATCGAACGGATTGCGCATGCGGATACAAGTGTTCAGGGATTTTCTGGAGCAGAAATTAAAGGCCTCGCCGTGGGACTAAACATCTCACTGTCCCTGTAGGAGCGAGCTTGTCTCGCGATCTTTTGATCTTTTTAAAAGATCGCGAGACAAGCTCGCTCCTACAGTTTTTGCTCGGCGGGGCTGTGCATCAAAAGATCGGCGGTGATACCGCGCTGACCACAATGCACACCTCATCGAACGGATTGCGCATGCGGATACAAGTGTTCAGGGATTTTCCGGAGCAGAAATTAAAGGCCTCGCCTTGGGACTAAACCTCTCACTGTCCCTGTAGGAGCCGAGCTTGCCTCGCGATCTTTTGATCTTTTTAAAAGATCGCGAGACAAGCCCGCTCCTACAGTTTTTGCTCGGCGGGGCTGTGCATCAAAAGGTCGGCGGTGATACCGCGCTGACCACAATGCACACCTCATCGAACGGATTGCGCATACGGTGCGGCAGGCGGCTGTCAAAGTAGTAGGCATCCCCCGGCGACAGGACCCGGATTTCATCGCCGACGGTCATTTCCAGGCGGCCTTCAATGATGATGCCCCCCTCTTCGGCGTCGTGGGAATACAGCTCCTGGCCCTCCTCACCGGTGTCCGCACCCGGCTCGTAACGCTCATGAAGGATCATCATTGAACTATTTTCGAGATTCGCCCCCACTTGTCTGTATGATAGCTTCTTGCCATCAGCCAGTTCGACCAAATCACTGGCTTTGTAAAACACGGCACGGTCGACCACGGCCGAGTCTGAAAAAAATACGCTGAGGGTGACATTCAAAGGCCGAAGCAAACGCTTCAAGATACTCACAGACGGGCTGGACTTATCTCGCTCGATAATGGAAAGCGTGGCATGCGGCACACCCGCCAGCTCTGCCAAGCCTCTGATAGAAAGGCCCCGGCTTTGCCGCAGAGCCTTGAGCCTTGCGCCAACGGAGGCTGTCTCCACAACCTCTGGCGGGCTTTCAGGTGGGGCTTCCTGAACATGCGGGCTCCGGCCTGTCGCCAATGTGTGTGTCACGGTTGATTCCTTAGCTAGACGGCACCCGAGTGCGCCAAAGTTTAATTTGAACCTTGAATGACCGATTTCTTTCAGGCGGTACAGACAAGTCAATGCACCAGGTTGGATGATCCCGTCGCTTGCGGCACACTTCAGGCCCAGCACAACGACAGGGTTTAAAAAAGGCTCATCCCTGCAAAAAACTTCTAACACTCTAGCTAAAAAAAAGACTGCCAGCTGAACTTGTCAGTTTTTTTTAAATTTTAGACGTGAAAAAACAATCGCTTACCGACTGGCGGACGATTCCTGGGTTTTACATTCAGCAAAAATAAAGCTTGCTTGTGCCCACCCTCAATGGTAAAAATTTTTACCGATAAAATACAACATCTGCGTAGAGGCTAATAATGCATAAATCACGCCACGCTGTTGCAGCATATGGACTTGCCCTCATTGGACTTGCAGCCTCCCAGGTTGCCACGGCCCGTGATCTAACGATTGTCTCCTGGGGAGGCAACTTTCAGGACGCACAGCGCGAGCTGTTTTTTGCACCTTTCGGCAAGCAAATCGGCAAAAAAGTGCTCGATCAAAGCTGGGATGGCGGGGTCGGCGTACTCGACGCCAAAGTAAAAGCCGGCAACCCGAACTGGGACGTTGTTGAAGTAGAAGCTGAAGACCTCGCCCTGGGCTGCCAAAACGGCCTGTTTGAAAAAATAGACTGGGCCAAAGTCGGCAACAAGGCTGACTTTATTCCGGAAGCAATCAGCGAATGCGGTGTCGGTAACATCGTCTGGAACACCGGCCTGTCGTGGGACGGCGACAAGCTCAAGACCGAGCCGACCTCGTGGGCCGACTTCTTTGACCTGGAAAAAATCCCCGGCAAACGCGGCCTGCGCAAAGGCCCTAAATACGCACTCGAGTTCGCGCTGATTGCCGACGGCGTCAAGCCTTCCGAGGTGTACAACGTCTTGCGCACACCTGAAGGCGTTGACCGCGCGTTCAACAAGCTGGGCACTATCAAGTCGAGCATCGTGTGGTGGGAAGCCGCGGCACAACCGCTGCAAATGCTGTCGGCAGGCGACATCGTGCTGAGCTCTTCGTACAACGGCCGCATTACCGGTTTCAACACCAATGAAGGCAAGAACTTCAAGTTCCTGTGGAACGGCAGCGTGTCGGCCAT
Source organism: Pseudomonas sp. 7P_10.2_Bac1 (assembly GCF_025465935.1). GTDB lineage: Bacteria > Pseudomonadota > Gammaproteobacteria > Pseudomonadales > Pseudomonadaceae > Aquipseudomonas. The sequence continues at coordinate 57,442 of NZ_JANLNV010000090.1, forward strand.
CGATTCCTGGGCGGTACTCAAGGGCAGCGCCAACAAGGCTGAAGCCATGGACTTCATCGCCTTCTCCAGCAAGCCCGAAGAACAGGCCAAGCTGCCCAAGTACATCGCCTACGGCCTGACCAACAAAAACGCCAACAACTTTGTGCCCCAAGAGCTGAAACACACCCTGCCCACCACCCCGGAAAACCTCGCGCAGTCGCTGCCAATCGATGTCGAGTTCTGGGCTGACAACATCGAACCGCTGACCGAGCGTTTCAACGCCTGGGTCGTGCAGAAGTAAGCGGGGCTGTTTGCGGCTCATAGCGCAGCGCGTCGCCGGGACGAAAACCCGCGTGGCGGCTGCAATGAAGCGCGAACACACCCAGGGCAACACTGCCACCCACCCCACCGGTGGCAGGTTCCGCGTCGTTATTGCTGCGCCGGTGTCTGTTCTTGTTCGGTGAACGGGCGACCCCGGCGCAGCTTATGTGTGCCTGCTCTCAAGTGAGGATGGATACGTGAAACACTTGGTCAGTTTTAAAAATATTCAGAAGACCTACGACGGCATACGCCCCGTGGTCAAGGATTTGAACCTCGATATCAAAGAAGGCGAATTTGTCACCCTGCTCGGCCCGTCCGGCTCCGGCAAAACCACCAGCCTGATGATGCTGGCTGGCTTTGAAACGCCGACCCACGGCGAAATTTTTCTCAACGACAAACCCCTGCACAACCTCCCGCCGCACAAGCGCAACATCGGGATGGTGTTCCAGAACTATGCGCTGTTTCCGCACATGACCATTGAGCAAAACCTGGCGTTCCCGCTTTCTGTCCGCAAAATCAACAGCGTCGACAAAAAACACAAGGTAAGCCGCGCTCTGGACATGGTGAAACTCACCGACTTCGCCAAACGCTACCCGGCCCAACTCTCGGGTGGTCAGCAACAACGTGTCGCGCTGGCACGTGCACTCGTGTTCGAACCCAAACTGGTCCTGATGGACGAACCGCTGGGCGCGCTCGACAAACAACTGCGCGAACACATGCAACTGGAAATCAAGCACCTGCACCAACAACTTGGCCTGACCGTGGTGTATGTGACCCACGACCAGAGCGAAGCCCTGACCATGTCCGATCGCGTGGCGGTGTTCAACGACGGCGTGATCCAGCAGATCGACACCCCGACAGCCATCTATGAGGCACCGAACAAAAGCTTCGTGGCGAAATTTATCGGTGAAAACAACACCCTGCTCGGCACCTTTGTGTACCGCGACGAACAATACGCCGTGGCCCGCCTGGCAGACGGCAGCCTGATCCGCGCAGTGCCAGTGGCCGAGTCCCAGCCTGGCGATCAAGTGGCCCTGTGCATCCGCCCGGAGCGCGTCATGGTCGGCCCTGCCGGCAGCGCACCACTGACCGCACGCATTCTGGAATACATCTACCTGGGCGATCACGTACGCATGATCACCGAAATTGCCGGGCAACCGGACTTCATGGTCAAGCTGCCCGCAGCACACATGAATAACAGCTGGACCGTCGGCAGTTCGATTTCACTTTCCTGGTCCCCAGAGCACATTCGCGCTCTGGATGTGACCACACACTGAGATGTCGATCATGAGTCAGTCCGCCGCCATCCCGTCAGGCCCGGCCAAGGAGCAGCCCTTCAACCTCAGGGCCAAGCTCAGAAGATCCGAACGCGCTTTCAAGTTCAAATCCCTGCTGCTGATCGCACCGTTGTTTGTGTTTGTGCTGGTGTGCTTTGCCTTCCCCATTGGCACCCTGCTCTCGCGCAGCGTCGATAACCCCGACGTGCACACCGCGCTGCCAGCCACTGTCGAAGTATTGGCCGCCTGGAAAGGCAAAAACCTGCCCAACGAGCAGGCTTTCGCGGCGCTGGTCAGCGACCTGAACAACGCCAAGGAAAACGGCCAGATTGGCGCGCTTTCCAAGCGTCTGAGCTATGAGATCCCGGCCTACCGGACCCTCATCAACAAAACGCTGCGCAACCTCCCGGCCAGTGATGTGGCGTCCAAACGCGATGCGTTACTCGCCATCGACAGTGCCTGGGGCGAGCTCAATTACTGGAAAGCCCTGAAGCAGGCGTCGTCCAGCATGACGCCGTACTTCCTGTTGGCCGCACTTGACCATCGCGTGGACTCAGCCACGGGTAACATCGTCAAGGCCGATCCCAACCAGTCGATCTACGTCGACATCTTCGCCCGTACGTTCTTTATCGGCGGCGTCGTCACCCTGCTCTGTCTGGTGCTGGGCTTCCCGGTGGCGTATTGGCTGGCGACCTTGCCGGAGGGCAAAAGCAACCTGCTGATGATCTGCGTGCTGCTGCCGTTCTGGACCTCGCTGATCGTCCGTACTGCGGCTTGGGTGGTGCTCTTGCAGTCGGATGGCCTGATCAACCGCTCGCTGCTGTTTCTGGGGGTGATCGACTCGCCGGTACAACTGGTGTTCAACCGCACTGGGGTGATCATCGCGATGACCCACGTGCTGCTGCCGTTCATGATCTTGCCGCTGTACAGCGTGATGAAAAACATCCCGGGCAACTACGTGCGGGCGGCGATTTCACTCGGCGCCCACCCGTTTGTCGCGTTCTGGCGGGTGTACGTGCCGCAGACCTTCGCTGGCCTGGCCGCAGGCGCGCTGCTGACCTTCATTCTTGCCATTGGCTACTACGTGACTCCGGCCCTGGTGGGTGGCGCTGCAGACCAGATGGTCAGCTACTTCGTGGCGTTCTACACCAACAAAACCGTGAACTGGGGCATGGCTTCGGCGCTCGGCAGCCTGCTGCTGATTGCCACCCTCTTGTTGTATGGGGTGTACGGCAAACTCACCACCCCTCACCAGGCGAGGTCATGACCATGCTGCAGCCTTATGCGTCCAAAACTGAAAAGCTGGCCCGCTTCGCACTGGTCTCGCTCTGCCTGTTGGTGCTGCTGTTTTTGATTATCCCGGTGCTGGTGATCATTCCGCTGTCGTTCAACTCGTCATCCTTCCTGACTTACCCCATGGACGGGTTTTCATTGCGTTGGTACGAGGAGTTGATGTCATCGCAGGAATGGCGCCAGGCCTTTAAAAACAGCTTCATCATCGCGCCCGCGGCCACCGCCCTGGCGATGATCTTCGGCACCCTGGCCTCCGTGGGCCTGTGCCGGGGCAACTTCCGGTTCAAGGGCCTGATCATGGCGTTTCTGATCTCGCCCATGATCGTGCCGCTGGTGATCGTAGCGGTGGGCTTGTACTTCTTCTTTGCCAAGTTGCAACTGCTCAACAGCTACACCGGCCTGGTTCTGGCGCACGCCATGCTCGGCGTGCCCTTTGTCGTGATCACCGTGAACGCGACCTTGCAGGGCTTCGACACCAACCTGAGCCGGGCTGCCGCCAGCCTGGGCGCCCCGCCGCTAACGGTGTTTTTCAAGGTGATCTTGCCACTGATCGCCCCGGGAGTGATTTCCGGAGGCCTGTTCGCGTTTGCCACCTCGTTTGATGAAGTCGTGGTCACGCTGTTTCTGTCCAGCCCTTCGCAACGCACCCTGCCCTTGCAAATGTTCTCGGGCATCCGCGAAAACATCAGCCCCAACATTGCCGCCGTCGCCACCATCATGGTCATTCTTTCAGTGTTGATGTTGTTGACCCTGGAAGTCCTGCGACGACGCAACGAGGCCCTGAAAATCAAACAACAATAACGCCACACGACGCCTTAGCAACGCCTTCAACCTTCCCGGGCCAACCGCCCGGGGCGGGTAACGCTTGTCCAAATTCAGAGGTTTTTATGCCGAATCTAGTGGGTGATGTTTCCAGTGCAGCCCGCATCCTGCCTGATCTCAATGGTGAAAAACTGTTTATTCGCAACGGTAAAGGCGCCTACCTGTGGGACGACCAGGGCCGTCAATACATCGATACCGCGCTAGGCTTTGGCGCCGTGTTGCTAGGCCATTCCAATGACGCAGTCAATGCGGCTGTCAGCCAGGCCCTGAGCGACAGCGCCGCGCCGTCCTGGGCCCACGTGCGCGAACATGCCGCCGCGTCCGAGCTGGCCCAGCACACCGGAGAGCTGTCCAAGGTGATCTTCACCAACTCGGGCAGCGAAGCGGTGCACCTGGCGTGCCGGGCGGCCCGGGCGTACACCGGCCGCGGCAAGATCGCCAAAATGGCGGCCGGTTTCGATGGCTGGTTCGATGACATCAGCTATGGCAACGTCACCTCCACTGAAGCCGACTTCACCGACGGCAACCGCCCTTCGACAGAACGCACCACATTGCTGCGCTTCAATGACTTTGACGACGTCGAGCGGCTGTTTGCCGAAGACAACAACATTGCTGCGGTGATCCTTGAACCGATGCTGGCCAACGCGGGCTGCATCATGGCATTGCCGGGGTACCTCAAACACGTACAAGACATCGCCCACCAACATGGCGCGCTGGTCATCAGCGACGAAGTGCTGATGGGCTTTCGCCTGTACCCGGGCCTGGCGGCCCTGCAAGAAGGTCTGGACCCCGACATCGCCAGCGTCGGCAAAGCCATCGGCAACGGCGTGCCGGTGTCGGCAGTGGTCGCCAAACCGCACATCATGGCGGGCTTTGAAGAGGGGCGAGTCACACGCGGCGGCACCTTCAGCGGCAACCCCATGGCCTGCGCAGCCGTGACCACCACCCTGACACAACTGGACTGCGCTGATTACCCCCAATTGATCGCCCGCGGCGACGCCTTGCGCGGCGCCATAGAAAACATCTTCAAAGGCCACGGCATCACCGTCACCACCAGCGGCTACGGCAACGTATTTGGCATCTGGCACGGCCCAGTCGCCCCGAGCACCTACCAACAAGCGGCGCAACTCGCCAACCCGGCCTTCAGCAAAGACCTGCACCTGGCCCTGCGCGAAGCGGGCGTGCTGATCATGCCATCGCCCTATGGCCGGTTGTACCTGAGCTTCGAACACGATGACCGCGTAATCGAAGAGATTAAAACCGCGTTTGACCAGGCAGCGCATAAATTGAGTGCCGCATACAGAGCCTAACGGTGCGGGAGGGTTGTGCGGCGGCTGTAGCCCCTTGATCTTGGCCACTTTGCCGCTTAGCTGTATAGCTCAGGTAAAGCATCGCTGTTCACGCAGCAATGATTCCAACTCTTGTGTGGGTAAAGGTCGGCTGAAGAGGTAGCCCTGGACCTGGTCACAGCCGTTTTGGGTCAGAAACGCCAATTGCTCCGGGGTTTCGACCCCTTCGGCAATGACCTGCAGGTTGAGGCTATGGGCCAGTTCGATGATGGTGCGGGCAATGGCCGAGTCCTGGGCGTTGTGGGGCACTTCGCGGATAAAGGCGATGTCGATCTTTAATTTATCGATGGGGAATCGGCTCAAGTAAGCCAGGCTCGAATACCCCGTGCCAAAGTCGTCAATGGAGATTTTCATACCGATATCACGCAGTGCCAGCAAACTGGCAATGGTCTCCGGAGTGTTGATCATCAATGAACTCTCGGTCAGTTCAAGCTCCAACCACTGAGGCTCAACCTGGTACTCATCCAATGAACGCCGGATGTCTTCTACCAGGCCACCTTCGGTGATCTGGTGCGCCGAGACGTTGACCGCCACCTGCGCCACCCCCAACCCCGAACGCTGCCAATAGGCGATTTGTTTGCACACGCTGGCAATCACCCACTGCCCCACCGTGGAGATCAGCCCCATGTCCTCCAAAATAGGCACAAAAACCGCCGGCGAGACGCTGGGCAGCCCCGGCCGGTGCCAGCGCAACAGCGCTTCGACGCCCGACAGCGTGCCGTCGCTCACGCGTATCTTGGGCTGGTAGTACAACTCAAAGGCCTGCTTGCGCACCGCCTCACGCAAGGCCGTTTCCAGCTCTTGGCGTGCTTGCACTTCGACGTTCATTTGCGCGGTGTAAAACCGATAAGTGTCCCGGCCCGCTTGTTTGGCGCGATTCATCGCGGTGTTGGCATGCTTGATCAGGCACTCGGCATCGGCACCGTCTTCGGGGTAAAGGGCAATCCCGATGCTGGCAGTCAGGGTCACGTCCTGGTCATGAACCCGGAACGGCTCACGCAACACTTCACGAATGCGATCCACAATCTGCTTGGGCCCCAACTGCCCCTTGCGGATCATCAGGATCAAGGCCAACTCGTCCCCATCCATACGGCCCAATGTGTCACTGACGTTCAGGCAATTAGACAAGCGATGGCTGAACTCAGCCAGCACCTGATCACCGATCAAGTGCCCCCAGACTTCATTGAGGCTTTTAAAGTCATTCAGATCGACCGTGCACACCGCCAGATGCCAACCTCTGAGCTCGGCCTGGGTCAAGCCCATTTGCAACGTGGTGTAAAACAGATCGCGATTGGGCAAGCCGGTCAACGGGTCATAGTTGGCCATCTTCAGCAGGCGTTCATCGCTGCTCATGGCCGAACGGAACTGCTCTACATCAATGGTGCGCTTTTGCAGCTGCTGTTCGAGCAGCAAGGTATGCACCACTTGATAGTCACCAAAGGCCTTGAGCCGCAACAAATTACGCACCCTCAGCCACAGCTCGTCATTGACCACCGGCTTACTGAGCACGTCTTCGGCGCCCGCCTCCAGCCCTGTAAGCCGCGCGCTTTGTTCAGTGCGGCCCGAGAGCATGATGATCGGAATATTGGCCGTCGACAGGCTCGCCTTGAGCTGGCGGGCCACCTGATAACCGTCCATCCCCGGCATCATTGCATCGAGCAGGATCAAGTCGGGCGTGTGCTTGGCGACCATGTCCAGGGCCATCTCCCCGGAGCTGGCGCTCAGTGTTAAATAGCCCTGTTCCTGTAACAGGATCCCCAGCAGTTTTCGGATGCCTGGGTCATCATCAACAATCAAGACCGTGGCCGGCGTTGTAGGCATGAAGAATCCTCAATTCAGTCGGCCTGGTTTTCCAGCCATGAACGGTCTTCGGGTGGTTTGCGCAAGGTATGAGCCTTGTGCGACAAGGGCTCGCGCTTTAAGTGGATTGGAGTAAAGCACCCTTCTGAGGGTTTCTCCACGCGAGTGCTCTACAGAGTGCCAGCCATCAGCCCTCGAGGGCGAAGATCCGCCTCAACAGCCGGACTTGAGGGGGGGAGTTGTTTAGAAACAATCGCTAACAACACGACCGTTCCCAGGCCGTGCAAGCCGGAAAATCAGCCGTTTCGTACGAAACTTCGCTTTCAATCTAGCGAAACTTCCGAGAAAATCCCGTTCGCTTGCTCCGCTCCACTTCGAGGCATAGTCTCTGGCCATCGCTGTCCATCAGCGGTTGGGTTTAGTAGCCCGACGATGTGATCAGGCGCAAGGCGCCACCTCCGCGGGGCGTTTTTTTCGGCCCGCGTTTTATGGTGGCCGTGCGCAGGGCGTCTTCGGGCGCGCCGGGTTCCTGATCACCGGTCTACTAACCTGCGTACGGCTGCCACCCACTCGTTTAGTAGCGACAGGTGACAGCTCCTTTAAGTGATCAGGAGTTGTACCCATGAAAAAAATTGTCCCCGATCCGCCCTCCCCTTCCCTGCACGATGCTGCTGAATGCGATGCACAGTCGCTGGACCGCGCCGCCGCCGAGCGCGCGCTCAATTACTACCTGCAAGAACCCAAGCCTCCACGTCACATGCACATGGCCACCTATGCCATCCCGGACAGCGTTGATCTGGAAGCGGCTTTGGCTCAAGCCTCAGACTTGCTGGGCTGCGCGGGTGCTTCGGCAAGCGAAGCGGGAAACAGCCTTAGCGGGCACGCGCGCCATCTGGTGTTATCGACCCTGCACCTGGTGGAGCTGGCCAAGGCGTATATCGATAAATCGCTGGACGGTTTACCAACGAACTAAAGCAGCGCGCGCCTGCTTGGCGACAGGCGCTTCAACCCTCCGGTAGGTGAAACGGCAATGTCACCCTCACACGCCTAGCGTTTGTGGCCCTGCATGACAGGCTCGGCAATACCGGCCAAACCCGCAAAAGACACATCAAAGCTACCCACCCGAACACCTCACCACCTGCTCGCTCATATCGCCATACAGCCCATAGTTGATCGAGAACGCGACAAGCCCAACGCTTTATGCAGATGTTTGATCTGGCAATACAACTCGCCCATGTTTACGCAAGGCTTGGCGTCATGGCTTCGCGCTTTAACACAACTGTCATTAATACTAAGCAGCCCGACCGGCACTTTGACCAAGGCCGAGTGCACCATATAAGTGCAACAACCGATCCAGACTTAACGGCCCGGGCTAGCCCATAGGCTCGATGCCAGTCGAGAGAACAGCGCATCACTCTTGAACGCACCCAGCGGCCAACCGACGCCACCTTCTGCCATAGGCCCCAACCGGGCGAACCCCATGACACGCGGGTTTCCATAGGCTCTACCAACACAGCCGAGGGTGACGTAAGACGGTGATCAGCTCTGACGTAAGAAGCGTCTACAGGTGAACCCGGCCTCATCCGAATTGTTGAGGCAGCCGACAATACCCGGCCTCAATGGGCTGTGTTATCGCTGTGCGATTGCTTGCATAAGCGCACTAAATTGAAGCGCCAATCAAGTCGCCTTAACACATCTTGAGCACATTAGTAGTGTCAAACTCGACAACAATAGCCAGTAATCAAATGCTATTTATCGAATATCGGTCGATAGGATGTTTTGATATGCACATCAATATCACAGTGCCACCACCACTAAGTTTAGGTGAATAGTCATACAAGTTCGAACTCTAAAGTCTGAGTATGCATAACATATAAACAAACAGTTCTTACGTGAGGCACATTGCTGTACTGCCAGCGGCCCGACGAGACTGAGATGGCGGCGGAGCCCATGATCAGCGAGCCCGAGCCCACATCTGACCCGAGCGAGGGTTAGCAACCGGCACAGCGCTGCCAACAGATGCACATTAAGGTCAGAGAGTACAGCCCAAAAGCCCGCAGATTGAGCCTTTGCAGCCAAAGCCACTGCAAATTCAGAGGCAAAACGTGCCCCCAAAACCTCCCTGAAGGATCGTCAACCACACGTCTGAAATGTCAATTTTCGTCAAGAAAAAACAAGAAAATGTTATTTTTTGTCAAGCAAAATTCGTTGAAAAAGGCTATATATAGCCCCTCTCGTTACATCTTGTATATAAAGGTTGATCTTAGAGACGCTGAGCCGTTAATATTTTCGCACCTACAACTTCACACCGGCCTTATCTGTGTTTCAGACAGAAGGAACTGTTGCCTTGTGAAGGCCATGTCTACATAGCAATTGCTACACATCGGCTTTTACACACAGGTACAGCCATTGCCCAAAAGCGGGAATGGCGGTCGTGACGATTAGTTGAATGCTCTCGCCGGCTGAGCATATTTGGCACAAAGGAAGCTGCCTTGTTTAAACGAATCTTGATTGTCTGCGTCGGCAACATCTGCCGCAGTCCAACAGCAGAACATATGCTGCGGGTCGCCCTTGCCCCCTCCGATATTGTCGTGAGTTCTGCGGGGTTGGGCGCCTTGGAAAACCACGCCATCGAAAAAAACGCCCGTGCTGTCCTTGAAAGCAAAGGTCATGTCCTGGGCGAGCATAGCGGTACCCAACTCAACTCAACTCTGATAAATGATTCGGATCTCATCCTTGTCATGGAAAAGAAACACATTGACGGTGTACTGAAAATTGCCCCGGAAGCACGCGGTAAAGTCTTGTTGCTGGGCAAATGGCAAAATAACCGAGAAATCGACGACCCCTATCGCCAGGGGAAAGCCGCCTTCGACCATGCGTACGCGCTAATTGAAGAAGCTGTCAACGCATGGGCCCAGCGCCTAAAGCGCTGAGTCATTTCCTGTTTACCTGTGAAGAAAAAGAATCGAACTATGCAGCAAGCACCCGTGACAAAGTCCCATGAACACGAAGACGATAACGACGAAATCGACCTTATGGGGTTGTTGGGCACGCTGATCGATCACAAATGGTTGATCGCAGGTGTTACCGGCGTATTTATGGCCGCGGGCGTGGCGTATGCGCTCCTGGCTACTCCGGTGTATCAGGCGAATGCGTTGATCCAGGTTGAGCCGAAGAAGAATGACCCGTTGGGGTTTTCTGATGTCAGCAGCTTGCTGGGTAAAGAGTCGCCGTCGGCTACTGAGATTGAGCTGATTAAGTCGCGTAAGAATATCGGTGCGACCGTTGATAACCTGAAGCTGGATATCGACGTACAGCCAAATCGCTTCCCACTGATCGGGGAGTTTGTAGCACGTCGCTTTAAACCAGAAACAGATGATGAAGTCGCAAGCCCACTGTTGGGCATGAATAGCTATGCATGGGGCGGAGAAGAGCTAAAGGTCGCCCAGCTTGAAGTTCCACGGGATTTATTGGGCAAACAACTGACTCTGGTCAGTGATGGCGCCGGAACTTTTACTCTTCTTGACGACGACAATAATCTCTTGGCTAAAGGTGAAGTTGGCCAGGATATCAATGAGCATGGCATCAAGCTCCAGGTTGAAGCGCTACACGCGAATCCTGGAACTAAATTCACCGTAGTCCGCAATCCACGCCTCAACACCATCATGGACTACCAAAAGGAATTAGACGTTTCTGAGCGCGGAAAAGACTCCGGAATGATCGGTTTGGCTCTCGAAGACAAAAATCCAACAATAGCTATTCAAACACTGAACGAGATTGCGCGCTTGTATGTGCAGCAAAACGTTGAGCGGACCTCTGCAGAGGCTGCTCAAAGCCTTGGTTTTCTAAGAGACCAATTACCTCAAGTACGCAAGGATCTGGAAAAAGCTGAAAATGCTCTGAATGCCTTCCAGATACGCAGTAAATCCATCGATATCAGCCTCGAAGCAAAGGCTATTCTTGACCAAATTGTAGCCTTGGACACCAGCATCTCTGCTCTTAAACTGCAAAAGGCAGAGATGGATCGTAAATTCACTCCACAGCACCCAGCTTATCGGGCGCTAATGGGACAGCTTGCTGAACTAACGGCTAAACAAAATCGCTTAGCAAAGCAAGTTGAAGGTCTACCTACAACGCAGCAAGAACTGCTGAGCCTGACCCGCGATTTGAAGGTCAGTACCGAGATCTACACTCAGTTGCTGAATAAATCCCAAGAATTAGACGTCATGCGCGCTGGCGCAGTTGGTAACGTGCGTTTGATCGATACCGCCGATGTAGATCTACTAAGTCCGGTCAAGCCTAAAAAAGCATTGATCGTATTGATAGCAACCTTGATTGGTGCTGTCATATCGATCGGCTATGTTCTGTTTCGCAGAGCGCTTAACCGCGGCGTGCAAAATCCAGATGACATTGAGAAACTCGGCCTGCCGGTATATGCCTCAATTCCATTTAGCTCACTGCAAAAAGTCGAAGATGACAAGAGCACTGGCGGCCGTGGCACACGTGTCACACCGTTGCTGGCAAGCAGCCATCCAACTGACCTTGCAATTGAGGGGATGCGCAGTCTACGTACTAGCTTGCATTTCGCCATGCTAGAAGCTGACAACAACCGACTCATGATCTCAGGCCCTAGCCCTAAGGTTGGTAAGTCTTTCGTGTCCTCAAACCTGGCTGCAGTTATCGCGCAATCGGGCCAGCGCGTACTGCTAGTCGACGTGGATATGCGCAAAGGCTATATCCATAAAATGTTTGATATCCCAGTTGAAAATGGTCTGTCAGATGTACTGGCTAAACGCTGCGATTTAAATACTGCAACTCACAGCTCAGAAGTAGAAAATCTCTATGTGATAGGCCGCGGGCAAATACCCCCAAACCCATCTGAACTACTGATGCATAAAAACTTTACCGAGTTCCTTGATCAAGTCAGTGCGGACTACGATCTGGTCATTCTCGATACACCACCTTTCCTTGCCGTAACCGATGCAGCAATTGTTGGCCGCCAGTCAGGCACAAACCTTATTGTTACTCGATTTGAACTGAACCCAGCACGCGAAGTCGAACTGACCATGCGTCGTTTTGCGCAAAGTGGTATCAATCTAAAAGGCGCTATTTTTAACGGCGTTGAAAAGCGTGCTTCAGCAAAATATGGCTATGGCGCATATGGTTATTACAACTACGAGTACAAGTCTGATAGCGTTTAATTTAATTCATCCCTATTGACAACCCAAGCACCCTAAAACCCAAGGGTGCTTTTACTGTTAGACAACTATTTTAAGCCTCGCAAATTAAAAATACCGCTTTCAGGAATTGGCGAATAATCCTGGGGCGGTAGCGTGCCTAAATCAGTATTGAGTCGATATAAACGAATACTTTTTAACCACGCTCAATATCAAATAGCCATATCAAGAATTTAAAATTATCTGCCCGACAAGTAAAAAGGCATAACGCTAAATGTCAAATCACAGCCTTAGACGCCTTATTAACATTGTCTTACGAGGCACTACTCTAGCCAGCAAATTTCTCCTGATTTTTTTTCTGGCCAAATTCCTTGAGCCACAGGAATTGGGCCTGTACGGCCTACTCACCGTCACAATCAGCTACGCCCTGTATTTACTTGGATTCGATTTCTACACCTTCACTACGCGTGAGATTCTAAAGCGGGAACGTCATGAATGGGGAGGACTGCTGAAGGACCAAGGCGCCCTCTCACTAGTGCTATACATCATTGTTTTACCACTACTGACATTGATATTTATCCAAGGGCTTTTACCCTGGAGCGTTGCTGGTTGGTTTTTTGCACTGCTGGTATTAGAGCATTTGACCCAAGAGTTAAGCCGCCTGTTAATCGCTATCTCTGAACAGTTGCTTGCCAGCATCATGCTATTTCTACGGTCTGGGATTTGGGCAGTCATTGTGACCGCAGTGATGTTTTTTCGAGCCGATACCCGTGATCTGAACATCGTATTAGGTGCTTGGACCCTGGGCAGTTTCACTGCTCTGCTGCTGGCGATTTATCGATTGAAGCAATTAAATATCGCTGGCTGGCACAAGAAAATAAGCTGGCAATGGATAGGGACTGGCCTGAAAGTCGCGATTCCATTATTGCTCGCAACTCTGGCACTTCGCGGACTGCTAACCATAGATCGCTACTGGTTTGCTGACTTGGTGAATTTGGAGGTACTGGGAGCTTATGTGTTGTTTATGGGTATCAGTAACGCCCTTCTATCATTTCTAGATGCTGGTGTGTTTGCTTTCATCTATCCGGCCCTCATCAGTGCGCATCACAGTAAGGATGCCGCTAGCTTCCGCTTTAAACTTCGAGCGCTTCTATGGCAAACGGTAATATTGTCGGCTGTATTTGCAATTATTGCTCTACTGGTGATAGACCCATTGCTGGTATGGCTTAATAAACCTTTGTACCAGGCAAATGAAAACTTGTTTTCATGGACATTGTTAATCACCCTGCTCTCTGCGCTAGGCATGATTCCGCACTATGCGCTGTATGCCCAAGGGTTCGACCGGCCCATAATTCATAGCCATATTGCGAGCCTGGTGATTTTTATTCCAGCCACTTGGTTGTTGTCCCTGCACTGGCCACTACAAGCAGTGCCTGCAGGGCTGTGCATAGCTTTCTTGTTGATATTGTTGTGGAAAAGTCTGGCTTTTATACGCTTGACCCCAACGCAATATCGATAACACCTCCCCCTGAACCTTAAAGTACTTCACGAAGGAACCTGTTGAATGCTCACTAACAAAACGATTCTTGTCACTGGTGGTACCGGCTCTTTCGGTAACACTTTTGTGCCAATGACCCTGGCCAAATACAACCCGAAAAAAATCATCATTTTCTCCCGTGATGAGATGAAACAGTGGGACATGGCCAAGAAATATGAAGGTGACTCGCGTGTACGCTTCTTCATTGGCGACGTTCGTGACAAAGAGCGTCTGTACCGTGCACTCGACGGTGTTGACTATGTCGTTCACGCTGCCGCAACCAAAATTGTACCGACTGCCGAGTACAACCCGTTTGAATGCGTGAAAACCAACATCAATGGCGCCATGAATCTGATTGATGCCTGCATTGACAAGCGAGTTCACCGCACTGTTGCACTGTCTACTGACAAAGCCAGCAGCCCAATCAACTTGTACGGTGCTACCAAGTTGGCTTCTGACAAATTGTTTGTCGCTGGCAACTCCTATTCGGGTGGCCATGATTCGAGCTTCTCCGTAGTACGTTACGGAAACGTAATGGGCTCTCGTGGATCGGTTATTCCATTCTTTATGTCGATCAAAGACAAGGGCATGTTGCCAATCACCGATGACCGCATGACTCGCTTCATGATCTCCCTTGAAGACGCTGTCAAACTGGTATGGCACGCGTTTGAAGACATGGAAGGCGGTGAGATTTATGTTAAAAAAATTCCGTCGATGAAAGTGACTGATCTGGCACGCGTGGTCGCACCAGAAGCTGAACAGAAAGTCATCGGTATCCGTCCAGGCGAAAAGCTGCACGAGCAGATGATCAGCGCTGAAGACGCTTACTACACCTACGAATATCCGGAACACTTCAAGATCCTGCCAACCATCAATGGCTGGGCCACTTGCCCTAAACGCATCAAAGATGGTGTGCGCGTACCTGAAGGTTTCGTCTACGCAAGTGACAACAACACTGAGTGGATGACCGACGCAGAGCTGGAAGACTGGATCGAAACTAACCGCGAAAAGATCGGGAGCATCTAAGGCATGATTCCCTACGGCCGCCAAGACATCACCCAGACCGATATTGATGCGGTCGTGGGGGTTCTGCAATCTGACTTCCTGACCCAGGGTCCAATGGTTCCGCGCTTTGAGCAAAGTGTGGCTCAACATGTGGGCGCGAGCCATGCATTGGCTGTGAACAGTGCCACTTCAGCGCTGCACATCGCCTGCTTGGCCCTGGGGCTTGGGCCGGGCGATCAGTTGTGGACGACACCGATCACCTTTGTCGCTTCAGCCAACTGCGCTTTGTATTGTGGCGCTGAAGTCGACTTTGTTGACATTGATCCACGCACTTACAACCTATGCGCACAAGCACTCGCACAAAAACTGGAACAGGCAGAACTCGCCGGTAAACTTCCAAAAATCGTTGTGCCCGTTCACTTATGTGGCCAACCGTGTGACATGCAAGCCATTCATGCGCTGTCCCAGCGCTATGGTTTCAAGATTATTGAAGATGCTTCTCACGCCATTGGTGGCAAATACCAAGGCGAGTTCATCGGAAATTCCCGCTACAGCGATATCACCGTGTTCAGCTTTCACCCTGTGAAAATCATCACCACCGCAGAAGGTGGTATGGCGCTGACCAACGATGACGAATTGGCTAGCAAGATGGCCCTGCTGCGTAGCCACGGCATTACGCGTGACCCTGCGCAAATGACTCACGAAGCAGACGGCCCTTGGTATTACCAACAAATAGATCTGGGCTTCAACTACCGCATGACTGAACTGCAAGCCGCACTCGGTGTGACCCAGATGGAACGTTTGGATCAATACGTGGCTCGTCGTCATGAACTGGCACGCCGCTATGATGATCTGCTGACCGACCTGCCGGTAACGACACCGTGGCAGCATGCAGACAGCTACTCTGGCCTGCACTTGTATGTGATTCGCTTGCAACTGGATCAAATCCAGAAGACTCACCGCCAGGTTTTTGAATCGCTACGCGAACAAGGTATTGGCGTAAACCTGCACTACATCCCCGTGCATATGCAACCGCACTATGAACGTATGGGTTTTGAGCCAGCAGATTTCCCGCAGGCACAGGTCTATTACAAAGAAGCAATCAGCATCCCGATGTTTCAAACAATGACTGATGAACAGCAGGACGAAGTCATCGCCGCGCTGCGCGTCGCGGTGCAGCCATGAAGGTGGCGATCATCCCTGCCCGCGGAGGCAGCAAGCGTATTCCACGCAAAAACATCAAGCTGTTCTGCGAAAAGCCGATGATCGCCTGGTCCATTGAAGCAGCCCTCAAAAGTGGCTGCTTTGATCAGGTCCTCGTGTCGACCGATGACGAAGAAATTGCCGAGGTTGCCCGTAGCTATGGCGCCACGGTGCCATTTATGCGCCCGGTGCATCTGTCTGACGACCATACCGGCACCATCCCGGTTATTCAGCACGCCATTGAGTGGGTGAATAATCAGGGACATTCGGTTGAACAGGCGTGCTGTTTGTATGCAACGGCTCCATTCGTCAGCCCTGAGGATATTCGTCGTGGTTTAAAAATCCTGGGAACCAGTGGTGGCGACTATGCGTTTTCAGTCACCAGCTATGCCTTCCCTATTCAGCGAGCCATTCGCCTGAATGGAAAAGGCCGAGTTGAAATGTTCAACCCAGAACACTTCAATACCCGCTCTCAGGATCTTGAAGAAGCATTTCATGATGCTGGTCAGTTCTACTGGGGCAAAGCGGATGCATGGCTACAAGGTCGTATGATTTTCGGCACAGGTTCAGTGCCCGTAGCCCTGCCACGCCATCGTGTACAAGACATCGACACACCAGAAGACTGGGTACGTGCTGAATGGTTGTTCAAAGCATTGCAGGCTGAAGTACAGTGAAGCCAAACTCTCTAACAGTGGCCTTCCGGGTCGATGCCTCGCTGCAAATGGGCACAGGGCACGTGATGCGTTGCCTGACCCTCGCCGAAGCAATGAAGCAAGACGGCGGCGATTGTCAGTTCATTTGCAGGGAACATCCAGGCAACCTGATTGAGCACATTCGCAGCAAGGGCTTCCAAGTACATGTATTACCACTATCGGGCTCAAATTTGAGCTCGTCAGCCTTTAAGGACGAAGAATTACAATTGGCTCACGCCGAATGGCTGGGTTCAACACATCAGGAAGATGCAACTCAAAGCACTGCAATCCTTAGCGAACTGAAACCAGACTGGTTGATAGTAGATCACTATGCGCTGGATGCGCGCTGGGAAGTAACGCTTAAACCGTACTACCACAAACTTATGGTTATTGATGATCTAGCCGACCGAGCACATAGGTGTGACCTATTACTGGATCAGACTTTCGGTCGCGACAGCAAAGACTATGAAGCCTGGACACCAGACAGCTGTACCCTACTCTGCGGTTCACAGTACTCACTACTGAGGCCTGAGTTTGCAGCATTGCGTAGTTACAGCCTGGAGCGCAGGAAAAACCCGCAACTGAAACACTTGCTTATCACCATGGGCGGCGTTGACAAAGACAATGCCACTGGGCAAATCTTGCAGGCACTTAAAAACGCCGAACTTCCAGGCAACTGCGAAATCAGTGTGGTAATGGGCAGTACGGCTCCTTGGCTTGCCGAGGTTCAACTACTCGCTGAACAAATGCCGTGGCAAACAACAGTCAAGGTTGGCATCAGTGATATGGCGCAATTGATGGCTGATAGCGATTTAGCCATTGGCGCTGCGGGGGCAACATCTTGGGAGCGTTGCTGTTTGGGCTTGCCAACTATAATGCTGGTGCTTGCTGACAACCAGAGAATGGCCGCAGGTATTTTGGACAGTGCACAAGCTGCCGTGATGTTGTGTAATGACGATGATATGGATGCAAAGTTGGCCAAAATCCTTGCTAATTTTGCGCGTGATGCACGTCGCCTTAATAATATTACAGACCACGCTAAAAAAATTACAGACGGCACAGGTTGCAAAATTGTCGCCGATTCGCTGAACTTGTTGAGTCTCAATTAATGGAGCATGTAATGCAGGCATTTGGAAAGCTGCGCAATATAAACCAACAAGAGCTTGAACTAATGCTCAGCTGGAGAAACGCTCCCAGCGTGCGGGCCAACATGTATACTCGTCATGAAATTAGCATGGATGAACATCTTGCTTGGTGGGCGCGGACTCAAGAACGCGATGACCAACGTTACTTCATGTACGAAACAGATAATGTACCTCTGGGCATCGTTGGCTTTACTGGCATAGATAAGACTAACAAAAACTCCTCTTGGGCATTTTATGCCTCTCCAGAAGCGCCGAAAGGTACGGGTAGCAAAATGGAGTTTTTAGCATTGGAGTGCGCATTCAATGAACTTGGACTGCATAAACTTCATTGTGAAGTTCTAGCATTCAATGCCCCTGTGATTAAGTTACATCAGAAATTTGGCTTCAGCGTCGAAGGTATCCTTCGTGAACATCACAAAATAGATCAAGAATTTATCGATATCTATCAGCTAGGGCTACTCGCCTTCGAATGGGATGAGAAACGCATCGACATGATGAATAAATTGATAAAACTCTCAGGAAAAAACGCATGAATCCTAAAATTTCGATTGCTGGACGTCCAATTGGTCCCGATTACGCGCCTTACATCATCGCTGAGCTCTCCGCCAACCATAACGGTAAGCTCGAAACAGCGCTGAGAATTATCGAGGAAGCAAAAAAAGCCGGCGCTGATGCAGTCAAGCTCCAGACCTATACTGCTGACACCATTACCCTAGACTCAGACACTGAGGAATTTCAGATCCATGGCGGACTCTGGGATGGTAAAAACCTTTACCAACTATATAAAGAAGCTCAAATGCCTTGGGAGTGGCATGCGACCTTGTTTGAGCATGCGCGTAAATTAGGCATTACAATTTTTAGCTCTCCGTTCGACAACAGTGCAGTCGACTTGCTCGAAAGCCTGAACGCACCAGCTTATAAAATTGCGTCGTTTGAAGCTGTAGACCTGCCGCTCATCAAGTATGTAGCTAGCACAGGTAAGCCAATGATTATTTCTACGGGCATGGCCGATGCAGAAGAAATTCAGGAAGCAATTGATGCCGCTCGTGAAGGTGGTTGCAAGGAACTGACTATTCTCCACTGCGTAAGTGGTTACCCTGCCCCAGCGGAAGATTACAACTTGCGCACCATCCCCGACATGATGAATCGCTTCGGACTGGTAACAGGTCTATCCGATCATACTCTGGATAATACAACAGCCATAGCAAGTGTTGTTATGGGTGCTTCGGTTATTGAAAAGCACTTTACTTTAGATCGCAGCGGTGGTGGGCCGGACGATAGTTTTTCATTAGAGCCTACAGAATTGGCTGCATTATGCCGTGATAGCAAAACCGCTTGGGCGTCATTGGGCAAAGTCGATTACGGACGAAAGTCCAGTGAGCAAGGAAACGTGAAGTTCCGTCGCTCTCTATATTTTGTTAAAAATTTGAAGGCTGGTGATGTGATTACACGCGATGCAGTTAGAAGCGTTCGCCCAGGATTCGGTTTACCACCTAAATACCTACACAAAATTCTTGGTCAACGCGTAAATCAAGATGTATCAGCCAACACCGCGACCAGTCTTGACTTCCTAAGCATATAATTATCGCTAACGGAATTTCACGTCATGACCTATCCAGACAAATCAATTTGCCTACTATATACAACTTACCACTCTTTTCTATGGGACCTTATATCCAAAGAAATAGACCACAAACATCTAACCGTTATAAATTTCTCGAAACGACCGCTTAATAATTCACTAAAAAGCAAAATTATAGAGCGCACAAAAACTAGCAAAATAAATTTTATAATTACATGCTTAGCAATCGCATTAAAAGCAAAAACCAGCAAATACAACCTAACTCTACCTCATCCAGATCATTTGTTAGGTAATACACTTTTCTTTAACAAAAATGCGTTAAGTATAACTTTGCTCGAAGATGGAATCCTCAACTACTATCATTACAAGCGAGCGTATGCTATAGCAAAAAAATCCGAAAAACGGAAAAAAATTACGCAGCTAACCCCTTTTAAATACAATCTCTATTCTGGACATCTTTCCGGAGTAGACGACTGTCCTACTAGCGAGCTTCACGGATGGTTTACAGATCCTGAGCAAATAATCAATAAAGAAAAATTTAAGTCCACAAAAAAAATACAGCTACCTTCCAGCAGTACCGAAATTCAAGAAAGCAACAACACTGTAATACTTTTGGACCAGCCACTTGAAAAGTTCTTAAGCGCAGAAACAGCCAAGGCAATCCGGGAAAAAGCTAAAAACTTCATAGAAAAAAATTTTAAAGAAGTTATTATTAAACCTCATCCTGAACATGCTTCCACAGAGGAAAAAATTGCAAATGAGGTTAGCTTTTCCTTCGAACCTAACATACCAATAGAAGAAGTAATACTAAGAATAGAACCATCAGCTGCAATAAGCTTCTGCAGCACCGCTCTGATTAATATATCAAAAATCTCTAGCAACACACAATGTATCGCTATCGGTATAAATGAAATAGTAAGCGAGTTACCAGACACCCAACAAATTAAAGAACTATTTTTAAAAAATAATATAAAAATCCACTAATAGTTGACATCCCAACAGCTTTAAACAAAAGACTAATATAATAGTTACAACCAATACAAATCAATCACAATTGATAGCACATAGCAATCTCATCCAATGATTTACCGTTAGAACATGCCGAGCAAAATCGGAGTAACAATACTCATAAACCGTCATCACTAAAATTTAGAAATTACCAATAAATGAATACTCCCCCCATAGAAAATCTTAAAAGCCTATATAAGCCTAAGATCAACATTTTAGGCATAAGAGGTATCCCGGCACAGCATGGAGGATTCGAAACATTCGCTGAAAAGCTTTCTGTATACCTCACGAAAAAAGGCTGGGACGTTACTGTTTATTGCCAGGAAGAATTAGAAGGGCCAATATCGGAAAGTACATGGGAAGGTATAAATAGAGTTCATATACCTGTAACAAAAAATGGGGCTGCCGGGACTGTTATATTTGATTGGAAAGCAACAAAGCACGCCTTATCTCAAGATGGTATATTTTTGACCTTGGGATATAACACCGCTATATTTAACTTGATGCAAAGAATAAAAAATCAAACCAACATTATCAACATGGATGGTATTGAGTGGCGCCGCGATAAGTGGGGACTTATTGCGAAAACATGGTTTTGGTTGAATGAAAGAGCAGGATGCTGGATTGGTAATCATCTCATTGCCGACCACCCAAAAATCAAAGATCATTTGGCAACACGCGTCAAAGAAAATAAGATCACTATGATCCCCTACGGTGGTGAAGAAATCTTAGATGCTGATGCTGGGCTACTAAAACCTTATGGAGTAGAAACTGGGAAATTCTCAGTTATTATTGCTCGTCCAGAGCCCGAAAACTCTTTCCTGGAAATGGTGAGAGCTTTCAGCACCACTCATCGAAACCACAAATTGGTTGTGCTTGGCAACTTCAGTCCTCAGACCAATTCGTTTCATCGTCAGGTGATGGAAGCGGCTAGCAATGAGGTTATTTTTCCTGGGGCAATTTACGAAGCTCCTGTGGTTCAGGCTCTTCGTTATCACAGCCGATTTTATCTCCATGGGCACCGTGTAGGTGGTACTAATCCGTCCCTAGTGGAAGCCATGGGGGCAGGTTGTGCGGTGATAGCCCATGAAAATCATTTTAATCAATGGGTTGCGGGGCCTGATGCAGCATATTTTAAAGATGAGGCTGCTTGTACTGCTCTTTTCGACAAGCTATTGACCGATGATGCAGCAGTCTTGCGTATGAAGGAAGCCAGTAAAAAACGCTTTTCCGAGCGTTTTACTTGGGAACAAATACTTCGCGAATACGAAGTACTATTGACCCAATGGTACCCAAACAAATAATTAAGAGCCAAACATGACACCACGAATTCTCGTTACCGGCGGAGCCGGTTTTATTGGTTCGGCCGTAATTCGTCATTTGATTCAGAAGACATCGGCAATAGTAGCGAACTTAGACAAACTCACTTACGCTGGCAACTTGGACTCTCTAACGTCAGTCGCAGACTCACCTCGTTATCATTTTTATCATGCAGATATTTGCGATAGCTTAGCACTTGACTCTATTTTTGCAGAGTTCAAACCTACAGCAATCATGCATTTAGCAGCCGAATCTCATGTAGATCGTTCTATTGATGGTCCTTCGGATTTCATACAAACTAATATTATCGGGACCTACTCTTTGCTGGAATCAAGCCGGCGATATTGGAATGCGCTCTCGGCAATAGAGAAAGAAACGTTTCGATTTCATCATATTTCCACTGATGAAGTATATGGCGATCTTGAAGGCACTACTGATCTCTTCACTGAAACAACATCTTACTCTCCGAGTTCACCCTACTCCGCGTCAAAAGCAAGCTCTGATCATCTTGTCCGAGCTTGGCATAGAACTTTCGGGCTACCAGTGGTCGTGACCAATTGCTCTAACAACTACGGTCCATACCACTTCCCGGAAAAACTTATTCCGCATGTTATTCTCAACGCGTTAGCTTGCAAACCATTGCCGATCTATGGAGACGGGTCACAAATTCGAGATTGGTTGTATGTTGAAGATCATGCGCATGCTCTGGTTGTAGTAGTTACTAAAGGGATTGTTGGTAACACCTATAATATTGGCGGTCATAACGAAAAGCGAAACCTCCAAGTAGTTCAATCTATTTGTGAATTATTAGATGAACTGGCTCCTGCGGAGATTAAAAATAATCTTAAAGGCTCATTCAAAGATCTAATCACCTTCGTTAAAGATCGCCCAGGTCATGACCGTCGCTATGCTATCGATGCCTCAAAAATTGAACGCGAACTAGGATGGTCGCCCTCCGAAACCTTCGAGACGGGTCTACGTAAAACTGTTAACTGGTATTTGGATAATCATTCGTGGTGGCAGCGCGCCTTGAGCGGCGATTATAGACTGAGTCGTCTAGGCAATGATAACTAAACACTGGCATTAATAATTAAATCAGCTAGCTACTTCATATCAAATACAACACTAGCGCTTCGACATAAGGTTTCGTAAGGACAATTAACATGAAAGGTATCATTTTGGCCGGCGGTTCAGGTACACGTCTGCACCCTATTACCCGCGGCGTGTCAAAACAGCTCTTACCTGTTTACGATAAGCCGATGATTTATTACCCGCTATCAGTGCTCATGCTAGCTGGAATTCGTGAGATCTTGATTATCTCAACTCCCGACGACTTACCTAATTTCCGCAAGCTATTAGGTGATGGAACGGAGTTCGGTATCGAGCTCAGCTATGCAGAACAACCCTCGCCCGACGGGTTAGCTCAGGCCTTTTTAATTGGTGAAGAGTTTATTGGCACTAGTAATGTCTGCTTAATCCTAGGTGACAACATTTTTTATGGCTATGGCTTTAGCGCTATGCTTCAGGCGGCTGCAACTCGCCCTTCAGGTGCCGTTGTGTTCGGATATCACGTCAGTGATCCAGAACGCTTTGGAGTGGTGGAATTTGATTCAAATGGGAAAGCGATTTCTATTGAGGAAAAACCTAATCAACCAAAATCTAACTACGCCGTGACAGGCTTATATTTTTATGACAATTCTGTAGTTGACATTGCTAAGCAGGTGAAACGCTCGGCCCGTGGTGAACTAGAAATCACCGACGTTAACAATGCATATCTGCAACGTGGCGACTTGCACGTGAGCTTATTGGGGCGCGGTTTTGCATGGCTTGACACAGGCACTCATGATTCTTTGATGGAGGCTAGCCACTTCGTGCACACGATAGAAGCTCGGCAAGGCTTAAAAGTTGCCTGTCTAGAGGAAATTGCTTATCACCATGGTTGGCTCTCCGCAGATCAGATTGCAAGCCAAGCTGAGGCCTTGAGTAAAACAGGATACGGACAATACCTACAACGTTTACTGAAGCAGGAAGTGCCACAGTGAACATCATTAAAACCGCTTTAAGCGGCGTTTTGATCATTGAACCGAAAGTTTTTGGTGATCAACGTGGTTTTTTTTTGGAAAGCTTTCAAACCGAACGTTATTGTGACGCAGGAATAGTACAGCCTTTCGTGCAGGATAATCATTCACGCTCGGAATACGGTGTACTGCGCGGTCTGCACTTTCAGCGTACCCGCCCACAGGGAAAACTGGTAAGTGTCAGTCGGGGATCTGTTTACGATGTGGCTGTTGATATCAACCCTGAGTCCCCAACTTGTGGCCAATTTGTAGGTGTAGAACTTAACGAAGATAATCACCGTCAACTGTGGATACCTCCAGGGTACGCTCATGGTTTCTGTGTGCTCAGTAACGTTGCGGACTTCCACTATAAGTGTACTGAATTGTACTATCCAGAAGATGAAGGTGGTCTAATCTGGAATGATCCTGAAGTAAGGATACCTTGGCCTGTCAGCAATCCAAAACTTTCTACAAAAGACCAATGCAACCCTACTCTTCAGAAACTGTTAAAAAATAGCTAAATTACCTTGGTCTTCGAGCAATGTCCCGGGCATCGTAGGCTTTCATGAATGCCTCCAATGCATTTATGCTCCGAGCATCCACGATCTGTTGCGATAGGATCGGTGCAAGGATGACTATGGAAATACGGTCTTGATCACGCCTAACATAGCACTAGAAACTACCAAGGCAAAAATGTTATAAAACGTCAGCTCATAAAACCTCAATACACAGGTATTCTTGAGTTGATATTGCAATTAGAATGCTTCTGAAGTCGTTCGTGCTGGGTTAGGCACTGTGCATTGTCAGTGCTCCACCGCACGAAGCGTCCGACAGTTCACAACTTCAGCTGCATCCTCCGGTATCACAGCCACTACAGCTGATCTATCAAAAGGATTTTTCAATGAACAAATTTATCATTTCCGCTCTAGCACTGGCTCTGAGCACTTCTGCAATTGCAGCTGAAGCCCCAGCGTCTGCTGCGTCTGCTGCCTCCTCTGATGTCGCTGCACCAGCCGCCGGTTCTGAGGCTTCTTTGGCCACCACTACTGGCGTCCTGGGTGGCGTAAGCACAGCTACAGCCGTAGGCGTAGGTGTTGCTTTCGCAGCAGGCGCTGCAGCAATTTCCTCCAGCGGCGGCGGTGGCGGTGGTAGCAACGGCGGCACTACTGGAACCACAGGCACTACAGGAACAACTGGCACTACCGGTACTACTCGCTAAGTCCCTGCCAGATCGATCGAACTAACCACCTGGATCCCTCCAGGTCTTTGATTTTGATGTGTTTCTTTTACAAGTGTCCCCAATGATGATTCGTAGTTTGTCGCTCGCGGTACTTGCAGGGTTCGCCCTGCAAGGTTGTATGTTTTCCCCCGGTCAATATCTGGATACCAGTGAGATCGGTACTGAAGGCTCACCAGAAAGCAGTCGAGTTGAGTTGATTCCGATCACTCCTAAACTCATTGCTCAAAACGCAGCGACCTACGTTTCTAGCTCGGTGCCAGCAGAACTGCTGGCATTCAAGCCTCAGGCCTACAAAATTGGTCCTAACGACGTGCTGTACATCACCGTTTGGGATCACCCCGAACTGACAGCGCCCTCTGGTCCACAACAGCAAATTGACGCAAACGGGCGCCTGGTTCGACCAGATGGCACTATCTTCTATCCTTATATCGGCAACGTTGAGGCTGCTGGAAAAAGCATTGAAGAGCTCCGTACCATCATTGCGCACCGTCTAGCACAGTACATCGACAGCCCCCAAGTCGATTTAAACGTTTTGCGTTTTGCCAGCCAAAAAGCGATTGTAACTGGTGCTGTGATCAAAGCAGGTCCGATGCCAATCACTACTACACCTGTAAGCATCGTTGAAGCATTGGGAGCTGCGGAAGTAGACCCCCTGAATGCAGATTTATCCGGCCTAAGACTAACTAGAGATGGCCATGAGTATTTGCTGAATATGGATGCGCTCAATACAGCAAATGGCTCACAACTTCATAATATTTATTTACGAGACGGCGATCAATTGTACTTACCTTACAATGATCGTAAAAAAATATATGTGATGGGTGAAGTTCTTGCACCTCAAGCAATTAGATTCAAAACTAAAAACTTAAATCTAGCTGATGTTGTTGGATCCGTAGGTGGCTTAAATCAAGCGACTTCTAACGGTAATGCTTTATTTGTGATTCGAGGCGCTAGTAACTTAGAAACAGAGCCGGCCAAAGTTTATCAATTGGATGCCCAGTCTCCTGTAGCTCTCGCTATTGCAACGCAATTCGAACTTAAACCACAGGATATTGTTTACGTTGGTCCAGCTCAGGTGACACGCTGGAACCGCCTGATCAGCCAATTGCTACCGTCAGCAACTATTCTAGGAACAGGCGCGTCTGCTACTAATAATCTCAGTGAAGCCAATAGCCGATAAGGTTTGAGTCGTATTGAATACTTTTCGTAACCGTTCATGCCTGGTGGCATGTCTGTGGCTGTGTGGTTGCAGCCCACTAATGAAAGGTTCGATTGATACCTTTAAAGCCGCCGTTCAGGGCCCCGCCCCATTACACCTAACAAAGGCGGATGTTGCTGCTGTGCCGTATGCACAAATCAAGGTCACCACCCCTTCAAGCGAAGGGGTGATGGCAAAGCTTCGTCAACAGGGCGATCTGCAGTTTTGGGTCGCTTCCGGTAAGCAAGTTTTGCTGATGCGAAACGGTTTTGTAGTGCGAACGGTGGGTCTAGAGCCTGGTCTTGACGGCACTCGCTTTAGCGGTGAATCTCCGTTCAAGCGTGGGCTACAGCATGTCACTGAAGGCGAAACCAGCACACGCTTTATAGATATCTACCAGGGTAAACAAGTTGGTTTAGAAGTTAATAGTCGCTTCAATATAAAAGGACTAGAGACCGTAACCATTATTGGCAAGACACTGACTCTACAGCGGATCGATGAAAAATTTGAAATCCCCGCACTAAGCGTGAAAGGCACAAATCGCTATTGGATCCAGCCGGATGACGGATTGATATTGCAAAGCGAACAATATGTAACCCCTGAATTATTTCTGACTATTGTGCACTTACGATCCGACTGGGAGCTAACCCGGTGAGTTATTTGAAAAAGCTGACACTGTGTCTGCTACTAAGCCATGCAATGTTCAGCCAAGCTGCAATCTCCGTAAGTGGAGATGTTCTCAATCCTGGGGTCGTAGCGTACACCCCAGGAATCCGTTTACTGGACGTTATGGAGCATGCCAAGCCGAATCCGGAAAGCTATTGGCTTGCCGCAGCCTGGTTGCACCATCCGCTCCTAGAACAACAGACGCGCCTGAAGGTTGGTGTTCTGTTCGACCTAAAAATGCTGCAACGCGGCGCTTTGCTAAATAATAAAATGGGGTTGGCAGCTCTTGCTGCGCATCTTCATGATGAAGTTTCTCAGCTACCCGTAACAGGCCGTAAGGTTGCTGTACTTGATCCTGTTGCATTAGAGGTAGGTTTTGCTCGTAATTATGTTCTCTATGATGGCGATAGCCTAATTTACCCAAGTCGAATCAATACGGTTACAGTTGTTGGAGCGGTGCCAGAGCCTTGCACCCTGCCCTATCAACCGCAACAAGAAGCGCGTGATTACCTTGAGAACTGCCCATCATTGGATGAAGCAGAAGCCGATTACATTTGGCTAATCCATCCAGACGGTAACTATCAACGCGTCGCTATAGCGGCTTGGAATCGTCAAGATGGTGTGTATGCTGCTGCCGGAAGTACAATTCTTGTGCCTGTACGCAACGATAATCCTGATTTACCCACGCCTGATTTGAATGAGCAGTTGGCGCAATTTCTCGCCACTCAACCGCTGGCTGAGGTTGCACCTTGAAGTTACGTTTTGTTGTAGTCGCCTTATTACCGTATGGCTTGGTACATGCGGAGCCGCGTTATACCCAGAATGATTTCGGTGGCGTAGGTTTGTTACAAACACCAACCGCACGTATGGCACCTGCTGGTGAGTTGAGCCTGAATGCCAATCGCACAGATCCTTACTCGCGTTATAGCCTTTCGTTGCAACCACTGGATTGGTTAGAAGGGACATTTCGTTATACCGCAATTACTAACCGTCCCTATGGTCCGGAATCATTTAGCGGTAATCAAAGCTATAAAGACAAATCGGTGGATGTTAAAGCTCGATTATTAAAAGAAAACCATTGGCTCCCCGAAGTAGCACTAGGCTTTCGTGATGTCGGTGGTACAGGCTTATTCTCTAGTGAATACTTTGTAGCTAACAAACGCTATAAAGACTTAGATTTTAGTCTGGGTTTAGCATGGGGTTATATTGGCAACCGAGGAGACTTCAAAAATCCACTTGGTTATATAGATAATCGGTTTGATAGACGCCCATTTAATACAACCGCAGGTACTGCTGGCGAAGTTAGTACAAGTTCTTATTTTCGAGGAAAACCCGGAATATTTGGAGGTATTGGGTACCAAACCCCTTGGTCGCCACTAAGTGTGAAAATTGAATTTGACGGGAACGATTATAAAAGTGAGCCTAGAAATAACAACCAGGTTCAAGACTCGCCTATCAATATCGGTGCTGTGTACAAGCTTAACGAAAACGTTGATCTGAGCATAGGGTGGGAGCGTGGCAATACCGCACTGTTCGGTATCACGCTGCATACAAATTTTATTAGTCGAAAAGCCCCTGCCAAGTCATTTGATCCACCTGCCCAATCACTTCCGGTCGAAAAACCCGCAATTCCTCTTAATCAAGTTGACTGGGCGAGCGTGTCCAAACAATTAGAGGATAATGCCGGATATAAAGTGGATCGTATTGCCCAGCGTGACTCCGAGATAATGGTATATGGCGAACAGTCAAAATATTTTTATGCGGCCAAGGGCGCGGGTCGAGCTAGTCGAATTCTTGACAATAGTGCCAACAACGATATCAAGTGGTTTACCTTGGTCAACAAGCGTTATGACATGCCTATAGAGGAAACGAGCATACCGCGAGAGACTTTCCGTAACGTTGTGAATAATGAAGAAGATTTAGTTAACTTGCATCGTGCGACTGAGGTTAATCGGGCTGTTCCTCATACCGAAAATGTGCTCTATACCCAAAAAAATGATCCTTTCACATACGGATTCGGCTTGGGCTATCAACAAAATATTGGTGGTCCAGATGGGTTTCTGTTGTATCAAATCAGCGCTTATGCTGAGGGACAGTACCGCTTCACCCCTGGTACTTGGGCGAGTGGTGGTATTAGTGCGAACTTGCTGAATAACTACGATAAGTTTAAATATGATGCTCCAAGTGGATTACCTCGTGTAAGAACAGATTTACGCAAATACGTGACAACATCGGATGTCACGATGCCAGCACTTCAACTCAATCGTGCCAAACAGCTCGACCAAGACTTATACGGCATGGTCTATGGCGGGTATCTAGAGTCAATGTACGCGGGTGTAGGGGGTGAACTGCTATACCGGCCGATGGGGGAACGATGGTCAATTGGGGCTGATTTGAACTATGTGCGTCAGCGTGACTATGAGCAAGATTTTGGCTTGCGTGATTACCGAACTGTCACTGGGCACATAACCAGCTACACAAAATTACCATTCGATTTAGATGCAGCAATCAGTGTAGGGCGTTATTTAGCCCGCGACTGGGGAACTACTATCGACATATCCCGAGAGTTCCCCAATGGTGTTAAATTCGGTGGCTGGGTGACTCGTACAACAGCCTCATCAGAAGAATATGGGGAAGGTAGTTTCGATAAAGGCATCTACATCTCGATTCCTTTCGATGAAATGATGAGTGTATCCACCATGAGTCGCGCGAATATTGCATGGGCTCCACTCACACGGGACGGTGGTGCCATGTTGCATCGTCAATACTCTCTACATACGATGACCGATGGCCGCAATCGGGATGCCTTCTATGAAAATTTCGGAAAAATTACAGAATAAAAAATAATATGCAGAAAAATATAATGACAAGGCGATGAATATTGGCCTATCTATCTTTTGAAGCTATTCGGAGTAGTCACAATCGCAGCTACTCCGAATGTTTATATTCAAGATGATTTAAGCAACAATTTTTTTATAATATGCAAACTCACCTAAGTACTGAACTGCTATAACTTTAGCCGCGAATAAACTTCTCTTCAATTTAATTATTCGATAGCCATCTAAATACTGCTAGGCTCTATTATGTGTCATCATCTTACTTCACTCTAAACTTAAGAAATTGATAGACAGCTACATCCGCCCTAACTATTTCCCCTATGAGAATCAGAGTTATATCATTTTAAAATGTCAGACTTCTTGGAGACAGGAATGGCAAAAAAAGTAGCCTCTACACATTTAGGTTAAGTGATATGCTTTTGTCAGGATACAAAACTAATATTCCAGGTGCTTCTGTGCTGATTTTTGCACAATCAGAAATTTTGATTAATGATATTAAAAAACTGATATCATCAGATTTTCTGCACCTTGATGCCTCTAACCCAGCATTGAGTGACACACTATGCCTCAAGCAAGTCGATGCTGTTTTTTTCGAAATCAATACTTTAAATGATATCGATAGCAGTATTAGATGCATAGAAGAAATCCGCAAAACTAATCAATCGACTTGCATCTTCATATTGGTAACACACACTAAATCGTTCTCTAGCACTCAACACTATGTTTCAGGTGCTGATCACTGCTTAAAGTTACCTAATGATCAGCGAGAGAGGCGGGCCCTACTTTCACAAGCTATACAAGAATCGCATTGGATATCACCTGTTCAATTACACCTCGATCGAACCAGACTGTTGCTGCTTAGTGCAACTAGAAAAATTGAAATCACATATACTGAAATGATAATCATCGACGCACTTGTACAAGCTCCTGAGCACGTCATGAGCCAAGACAGTATTGCTAAAACATTAGATCCGAATATTATTTTTTATGACCCTAGAGCCTTAGAGAAAACCATTAGTCGCCTAAGAACCAAAATTAAAAAAACATATAATGTTGAGCTCATTCTCAGTGTTCGTGCTCATGGCTATCGCCTGCGTCGAGGAAGCATATCGATTTAATCTAATACTTAAATCTTAAGAATACGATTAAAATACATCACTGTATCTGGTCAATTAAAATAAGATGCTTGAGATTACGTTACGACTCATGGAGGAACCCAACAATGAAGGTAATGCATACTGCTCCTGAAGGAAAATTACCTAAAAGCGATACCTCATCATCGAAAAAGCCAGCACCTGATTTTGAACTTACTCATAGCCCCCGACTCGATAACCTTACGCAAATTATAAACGATAATAAAATATGGCTAACAGCGAAAGGGGGAAATAAAAAAAACTCGCTAGATAAGCTTTCACTTATTTTAAATCCATTACACTCTAAAAATCTAAATAGAGTCTCGGTTTCCGACTTGCCAAGCCCTAAAATTAATATTCCTTCTACTTACTCTATGTCACCGCAGACTTGGCTCTTTAATTTTACTACTCGAGAACTTAGCAAGGCCAATGTCCAGATTAAACTTACAATTATTGAGTCATTACTGATCAACACATTGACACTGAGTACTGAGCGAGTTTGCAGCAAACAAGAGCTTATAACAGGAATCAATAAGGATTCAAAAAATTATAGCGGTCTCGAAATGTCACTGAGCCGATTGCAACAAAAATTTAGAGCCACTTTTGGCGAGCGTTTATTCCGTTCGGTCCGTAACCGCGGCTATTGCTTAGTTCAGGATGTACAAATCGCTCAATCATCGAACACTCACTCACCGCTATACGTGAGAAAAATATCTGAGAACTCAAATTAAAAGGTACAGACCATGAATGCATCAGTCGTCACACTTTAAAATTTCGTAAGATCTCGACAACTTAAAACTGATAATCCTTTATTAAAAAATAAACTAAAAATCTAATGTCGAGTACCTACAAACCACACCAGAAGTGCTTGGTATTTTAAAATTTAATACTAACTACTTTTTCGCAATCAGACACTTTTACAAGGCTGATATTTTGATACATACACGTATAGATCGAAAATCCGTCGCCAGAGGGCTTACATTCTGGGGGCAGTGGTTCATTTCTATGAGCCTTGTTATCTCAACACTATTAATTTTGGTCTACACCAAGAATGGAAGTGTTGATTTCCACTATCGCGCTGCCGGCATCTTAACACTACTTATATCGGTACCCGCATACTCTGCAACTAATGCATATTACAAAAGACATAGCTATTTAAACGGATTACTTCGTCTCTTACTCGCCTGGACATTTACACTAACTTGCTTAAGCACCGTTGCCTTCATCACTAAATCCAGCGAATTATTTTCACGCGAAGTTATTATGTCTTGGGCGATGATCGGATATGCTATCCAAATCCCTCCATACTTACTACTCCACTATTTGTCCCGACATTACCACGAGCGTAACAGCCATCATTACAATAGCCTTATAATTGGCTCGGATGGTGTTGCACTCAAACTAGCAGATAGTTTTATTCAGCAAAATCACTTTCCATTAGTCGGCGTTGTTAGTGCCTCACCTTTTGAGGACGCAGAAAACTCGCCACTTATTGTTGGCGAACTCACACAATTGAGAGCACTTATTAACGAACATAACATACGCCGCCTTTATATAGCTTTATCACTACAAGACGCCCAACGTATAGAAGCTCTATATATCGACCTACTTGATTTAAATGTCGACGTTGTCTGGATCCCAGATCTTGATAGTATGCTCCTATTGAATCATTCTGTTAGTGAAGTTGGCGGGCGCCCAGCCATTCATCTGAACGAGAGTCCATTGACGAGCTATCCAACTGCGGCTTTTAGTAAAGCGCTGATGGAGCGCTCTTTAGCTTTTATCGCAATTGTTTTTTTGAGTCCTTTATTATTATTGATTGCGCTAGCAGTGAAACTATCTTCACCAGGACCAATTTTATTCAAACAACAACGCCATGGATGGAATGGCAAAGTCATACAGGTTCTAAAGTTTCGCTCCATGAAAGTTCATGACGATAAACATGTTCAACAAGCCAGCCGGAATGACTCTCGTGTGACAACAGTAGGCCGATTTATCCGACGTACGTCACTCGACGAATTGCCTCAGTTGTTCAATGTCCTTCATGGAGATATGGCTCTTGTTGGGCCACGACCTCACGCTGTAGCTCATAATGACTATTACACGGGTAAAATCCACGCTTATATGGCTCGCCATCGAATCAAACCAGGTATCACGGGCCTAGCACAGATCAGTGGATGCCGTGGAGAGACAGATACAATTGAGAAAATGCAAAAAAGAGTCGAGATTGATCTTCATTACATAAATAATTGGTCTCTTTGGCTTGATATAAAAATCATGATCAAAACGCCATTCACCTTGATATCTAAGGACATATATTAATAACGGATTTAATCTCAATAAATATAAAACACCAACTTCAAACCATCAAATTTACCACCATTCCGGTCGCGCTCGCCAATGCCGATAACGATCGGAATTTTCTATTTATGAATAGTAAGCCGACATAAAAAAATTATTTACCCATAAGATAAAAACATATTTATCCAAATTTTCACTCTTTGAGAGCACATAAGTAGATAGCAAGGAATATAAATAGTATACATTCACTAATAAACCATCAACTGCTTACCCGCCTTCACTTACAATTCTCTAAACTGCAGAGCATAGATCAAGATGCGATTTTCGATATCCATCCAGTAAAAATATAATTCTTCTTATCAAAATTAAACTGCATTAGACAAAGGTTTATCTATCAATTGCCTATAATATAAAATCATGATAATGTCAGCTTCTTTAAAAATGCGGGATCTTCCCCGCCTCATCGTCTAGTAGAGATAGTCAACGTGGTTTCGAATTTTAGGCTAAATCTTATATTGCTTCTTGCGACTCTGGTTATTGTAGGGCAATCTTTATTTTCACTTATATCCCCAAATTTTCCCGGATATGTACAGCGTTCAGTAAGCGCGCTGACTATAATATCACTAGTATATTTTTTAATCCTCACGATTGGCGCATTATCAAATAAGAAATATTTATTTTTTTTGCTTCCGCTAATTGCAATGACAGTCCCCAACACGATTAATGATTTATTTCCTAGTAACATTATGGGACCAACTTGGGAGACCAATAGTTCTGATTTCGCTTTTTTTACACACATCGATATTTTCTGCTTAATTATTTTATGCAGATACTATCGTGACTTAAACCTCAAAGCTATAAAACTCCCTTTAGTTCTACTGTCAGCCCTAATCGCATACTATATTTTCCACATAATTAGCTATTTAAATAACTCAACAATTTTGGGAGGTTTTTTAATTGGGTTATATCAACTAAGATATTTTATCTATTGCATTTTTCTTTCCTCTTTATTCAAAGAGACTAAGTTTTTTCGTTACTTTTTTTGGGGAGTTTGTCTATCAGCTATCTTGTTGCTTATTGAATCTTTGGTCACAACCACATTACGTGGCGGAGGAATAATAGACAGACTTAGTAGCGGCAACTTTGGTACCAACGTATACGGAAACTTCCTTGCAGGAATTATATTATTTATAGGTACTGGAACAAAACTGATGGTTCAAAAAAGGCTGCATCGCCTAGCATGCTATGCCCTATGCGTAGCATTGATATGTGCACTGTGGCTTACTGGAACTCGAAGTGCTTTGGCAGCTGCAATCACTTCGCAAATTATTATCTTCATGATGTTATCTAAGGGATCTAAAGCTAAACGGTCTCTTACTTACACAGCATGCGTAATCGCACTTCTAGTATTTTCTTTCTTCGCATATATGTATGGGACTAAGCTCGCAGCCACAGGTGTTTTTTCTGGAGACTACTCATATGATGGCGATGCAAGCTCGATCAACACTAGACTAATTCTTTGGGGAATCACTCTAAAAATGATAGCTGACAACTATTTATTTGGAGTTGGCAATATGGTCTGGAATTTCTTAAAATACAACTACGAATCCCCTTTCGCAGTCTTACTTGACCCGCACTCAGACTACCTAAACTATCTGGTAAGTTATGGCATTTTCATCGGCATCGGACTAATAACATACATCTATATTTATCCACTATCTCGATTCAAAAAAGTGCGCATCTTGTATTATGAGAACATTTATTCTGCAAAATGCTTTTTCATTTTCTTGGCATTTATGCTGCCAATTTTAATCAGTTCATTTTCAAATTCAAACACTGCTAAACATCAGGTCTTTTTTATCTTTTGTTTCATATCAATGTGCTGTATACGATTCTGTCGAGATGCTACAATCAACCCCGTGCCACAAACTGTACACTCATCTTAGACCACTAACTATTAATCTTCTAAACTAGGACTATAAATCAATCTATAGTCCTAGACTTTAAAATCAAAAAATAATACAACTGTATTTTTATCATGGCTTTACTCTTACAAAATTGCATAACGATAACTCGCATCCGAATTGGCAATCGATAATAACTTGACAGTAAAACTCACACCTATATCAAAATTCTCTATGAAAGGAACTCCCAATCTTAATGCAGCCATATTGGCTGGTGTTAAAACTATTCTGTTCGGATCCATCAAGTTCCCATTAAACACCTGAAGTATATCTGTCCCCGCCAATATTGTTAAAGTTCCACTGGTAGGATCATCACTAAATTTTGCATTTTCGTAGCGTATTATTCCGTCCAATGCCGTTCGAATATTTCCTAGCGCATGTCCTTTTACTGTTCCACCTGACACAATTAGAACACTTGAAGCTGAACTTTGAACACCATATGCAAAACCATTTAAAACCCTACCGTAAACTATAGCTTCTGATTCGGTATCCAATGTAATTTCTGCTGTAAACCCTCCATTACATCCATTCCCCATAATTAATGAGCCGACAGAAACTATTATGCTTGCACCATTACGCCCATAAATTCCACTGGCTTTAGACCCCGATATTCGCGCATCAATATCGTAATGTCCCTTGCCATCAATTAGAAGTCCGTTCCCTGATGCATCCTCGCTTACAAGAAATAGTTTAGCGTCGGGCGAGTCAATTAATCTAATATTACTATCACCACATCTCCGGACGACCCAATTGCTCCCTTGTATGCCTGGACTGGATGTAACATTAATCCCCCAACTCTCATTATTCTCAGCTACAACATCAGATGCAATTGCACCAATAGAATTAGAACTTATAGGTGATGAATGACCAAAATTTACACCTGCAAAGCCTGCCGCTGCTCCTGAAGCGTAAATACCACGTGCAATCCAGCCCGGTCCATTCAACGAAATACCTGAATAGCCTGAACCAATTGAACTGATTGAATCAAACCTCCAACCGGGCTGATCTCCCGATAAGCCTGAACCTGAATTATTATTGGCAAGGAAGTTTTGTATTCTCCCTCGTCCTCCTGTAATAAACAATCCAGTACCAATATTGTTATTAACCCTAATATCCTGACAATCTATAAAAATTGAACGCTCAAGTAAAATCGCACCGCGTATCCCCTCTTCTTGAATTTCTCCGTTGCATGTGTTGTCCACCCTAATATTTTTTAGTTCCCCTTCACAGCCTATGAGCCTTAATCCACTAAATCGCTGCTCTGGAAACCTATTATCAAGATTATCAGTCTGTGCCTGGCCATCAAAATTCACACCTCGGATATTCAAACCGAAATTCCCTTCTGCAGGATTTAAGTTTGACCACATGTCATGTGGGGTAATATTTCCTGTAGCACGTTTTATCCATGCTCCTCCTAAATCACACATAAAATTACTGGGTATTTTAATACCCTCTTCTGATACATCTATGACATATAATGCTGCTTTGTTGCGAAGCAGGATATTATTTTCAGCACAAAAAAATATCGCCGCCTGCATAGTATTTCTTGTGTTAAGAGGTGTATCCGTCAATCCAAAATATTCTATGGTTAAATAGTACTCTTGTTGCTTCAAGTAATCACGCAATAGACGACCATCCATTCCAACAATACCAGCTCCTAATTGTGGATCAGTAAGACTTCCAACATCCTGTCTAAGAGAGTCATCGCCAATCAGATTTAATCTTAATTTATCAGCCTCCCAAGTTGTAGTTGTGAATGGTAAAAATTGACTTTTAGCGCGATACTCATCTTTTAGATAAGTAATGGTCTGAGATGTACGAACCAACTCAATTCCTGGTTCATAGGTAATAGGTGCTTCATAACTACTATGAGCATATATCTTAACCTGTCCTTTGTTTCTAACTATCATTCTTGATTCAAAGCTTCCTACTACATTCTCAATAATATTTATACGCGATCCATTTCGACCAATACATGCAACCAACAACTTGTCATTTAATGCCTCTAAGCGCTGCAATTTACCCCTAGTATATTTAAGAAATTTACCACTGCAATAATTACTCTTTTTTTTACGCTTCAT
The DNA here is from genome assembly GCF_025465935.1 of Pseudomonas sp. 7P_10.2_Bac1. GTDB lineage: Bacteria > Pseudomonadota > Gammaproteobacteria > Pseudomonadales > Pseudomonadaceae > Aquipseudomonas. Next base: position 94,429 of record NZ_JANLNV010000090.1, read on the forward strand.
GACTATATCACTCAAAGTTATTTACTTCGAATTCGACAAGCTACAAGAATTTAAAATTTTTCTTCATACTCGCATCTAAATATTTCAGATATTCGAACATACTTGCATCATTTATAAAAATCAGTCACTTCCTACTGCCCTCATAACGCACTACCCCTCCTGTAGTTTCGCGCATATTACCTAGAGCATTATTTTCTACTACCCCGCCAGAAATTATTACAACACTTGAATCGGTACTTTGCACACCGTAAGCCATTCCATTTATAACCTTTCCTGCTACCGATGCTTTGGATTTGGTATCTAATGTTATCTCAGCGACAAGACCTCCATTGGTTCCATTCCTATCTATTATGGAATCTGGAGAAATCGCTATATCTGCACCATTTCGTCCGTATATACCACTCGCTTTAGATCCTGAAATATTTGCACTTATTTCATAATGCCCAGCTCCAATTATCAACAGGCCATTAGCACCCGCGTTTTCACTCTTCAGTGTTATTTTTGCTCCTGGCGACATTATCAATCTAATATTGTTGTCACCAGAATTACGTGCTAGCCAATTAGCTCCTTGTATACCTGGGCTTGATGTTACATTTATACCCCAACCTTCGTTGTTTTCTGCAACAACGTTAGAGGCCACCCCTCCTACAGCATTGGAGGTTATAGGCAAAGCATGACCGAAGTTTACACCAGCATATCCCACAGCGGCTTTAGCACCATAAACATCGTTTGCAACCCATCCTGCCCCATTCAATGATATGCCTGAATATCCCGATCCAATTGAACTTAATGACTCAAAAACCCATCCTGGCTGTATACCGGACAAACCTGACCCTGCATTATTATTTGATTTAAAATTAGTTAACTTACCTTTCCCGCCCACAATAAAAAGTCCTGTCCCTATATTGTTATCTGCCTGTAATTCATAGCAATCCATAAAGACTGAGTTTTCTAGAACTATTCCACCTCGTGTACCCTCAGCTTGAATTTCGCCATTACATGTATCATCCACCTGTACACTTATGAGTTGCCCTTCACATTTTATTAATCTAAGACCACAAAATCTATGCTCTGGGTACTTATTACTTAACTCATCCTTTGCTGCCTGCCCATCGAACTTTACACCACAAATTATTATTCCTGCATTACCATTTACTTGATCCGAGTTAGCCCACATATCATGTGGAGTTTTATTCCCAATCGCACGTTTTATCCAGGCCCCACCGAAATCACACATAAAATTATTCGGTATTTCTATTCCGCAATCTGAAGTATCGATTGTATATATCATTGATTTATTACGTAAAACAACTCTCTTGGCAGCGCAATAATTAATTGCCTTTTGCATTGTCATCTTTGTATTTTTCGGGGTATCCACAAGGCCGAAATCCTCAACGAATAATGATTTTTTTTTATAATTTTGTTTCTTCAACTCGAGCAAGCTATCAATACGCAGCTGTGTATTCATACCTATTTCATTATCACTAGCTTCAGAATAGGCAATAGGTACTGTAAGTGATGCGAAGCCGATGGCACTGAATTTCAATAATTGACGGCGAGTAACCATTACTGCCAAACCTCATAAAAACCATGACAACCGCCATTATAGCGATGACAATTAACAGATAGGTAATGGCCATGGGTGACTATTAAAAGGATGAATAAATTTTCATGATCATCCGATCACTCCAAATGCATAGCTCTGCAGCAGTTATCCAGACCTAGGGTTAAGCTTGGCGCATCCTGCACCTACCCCACATAAACCGCTTTTTGAAACCACAGAACGATCTGTTAAACACTTGGAAAGCCAGTGCACATTGGTGCCCGGGGCATCTTTGAGCTGTATTCCCGGCGCCTCATTTACTCGCAGCTGCTGTTCGCATTTTCAACGGACAGACGGGCTGCAAGAATGGCATTGAAGTCACGCGCCTTAGATAAGGTGTATACGCAAGTCTTGAATCGCACCTCCCCGATTATCTTTTTTCCGATGAACGGGTAAGACATACACCTCGTAATGCGAAGGAATTTTCCCAAGACCACCTTCATACTTTTCCCTCAGTCGCGCCCGCCTTTCTTGCGTTTCGTTCAGCAAAAAGCCCCGCAGACATCGATCTACGGGGCTTTGAGTAGATGAGCTTATTTGCTCTCAGGGCGGCCTAAGCGATCGTGACGCTTGACGGTCGGCTCCGAATGAGTCGATGGGTGTGTAGGTCAAGGCAATTCAAAAACTCCGTATGTGTTCCACTCAGCGTGGTCGAACACCCAAAGCCCGAATGTGTCACCCCCACACAATCCTGTTCCGCCCCGTATTTTTCGCCTCATACAGCGCGCGATCAGCTCGCTTGAGCGTGTCTTCATACGAACTGTCTTCCGCCAGCATGGTGGTGATGCCAATGCTCGCGGTGACAACTGTATTGCCGACCGAAAACAGATCGAGCTCTTGCTTGAAGCAACCATGCAATCGTTCGGCAAACTGTATGGCTTGTTCACGTCCGGTATTGGGCAGGGCCACGACAAATTCATCCCCACCAAAACGGCAGGCCGTGTCGTTTTGGCGCAGCGCGGTACGGCAGATGTTGGCCGCTGCCTGGATCATCTGGTCTCCCACATGGTGCCCTTGGGTGTCGTTGATTAGTTTGAGGTTGTCCAGGTCAAACATGCAGACCGACGTCGGCGATGAATATCGCATTAATGATTGGTGGTGCAGCGTAAGGTCGTGTTCAAGCCTTCTTCGGTTGTAAAGGCCGGTCAGTTGGTCGGTATCGCTCAGTTCTCTGAGTTTGACTTCGAGGTAATGACGCTCTGAGATGTTACTTGCGACCCAGAGTACGACGTCTTCTTCGTCCACTTGAAAACTCAGGGCCTGGATGCGGCCTTCGAACCATATGGCATCTTTCGGGCCTTCATCGGGTAGGCCTTTTACGTCCCGATTACTGAGTTCGTATTCTTCGACCAGTAGTTTCTGGGTATCTAATGCCTGGGCAATTTTTGCGAGAAACCAGTTTGCCTTCTCTGTACTTATCAAGTCTGAAAGGTACAACCCAATAAGGCCTTTGCCATCGTGGTAATAACGAGTGTCTCGCCCACCAAATATTTCGACGTACTTCCCGCTACGGGACAAGATAAAAGCTGGGTCGGGTAGTGCATCAAGAATTAAAGCCATCTGTTTAAAGTCAATCATGGCGCGAATTGTCTCAGCCGCTTGACGTGTGGCGGCTTGTCGTTTGAAAGCAGCAAACTTTTGTTATTTTCGGCGCTATGGGCTGCGGCGTAAAAACGGCATTTTGTTACTGCCAACAAGGTACTTGGCTTCAATGCAGTACCACCGCATAGAGGTCGCTTGGCAATCCATCGCAACCTCATGCTTAGGCAGCGACTACAGGGTGCTTGCAACACTACAACGAGATAAGGCCAGCGCTATCAATGCGATGATACTATTGCGCCAGCACCTGTTGAATGCATGTTTTGCCTATACGTTAGTCGCAGACGATTACTCGGGGCTGGGCTGGCAGGCTTTGCGCCATGTGTATTGCAGCTGCAAGATCGCCGCTTTGGCCATCTCTTGTTCCACTAACCTCGCGGGTTGCTCAAGCACGCTGAGCAACGCCTGGCTAGGTTTATCCATGACCGAGAGGGCTTGCTCGCTTGGCCCGCCCTGTCTGAACGCATTTGCCAGGCTTTGCAAATAGCGATCGCGTGCAGCCGCCAAGGCACCTTGGCTGTTGGTCAAGCATGCCCGTAGTTCCAGGAGTTCGTCGCCAAGGTCCAGCCCCAGCAAGCCGCGTGACCAGTGGTGGCGCCCGGTGGCATAGGTTGCGGTGTAACGTGAAAGGCGAATCAAGCGGTCTGCCATACGTCCACCAAACCAGCTTTCGGCTTGCTCAAGCGGGCGCACAGTCAATTGCGCCAGGTCGAACAGCAGCGCCTTGTACATACGCCGATAGTGGCGCTCACCGGGGTTCAGTTGGATGAGGCGAAACACCAGTACTGCGATGCCGCTGCCCATCAAGGTGGCAATTGCACTGTTCACAAAGGCGGCGAAGTCATAGGTCATCAGGTTACTGGGCCCGATGTTGTTCACAAAAAAGATGCAAAACGCCGAGGCCGTTGCTGCCAGCTTTGCTCGGCTCATGCATAACGAAGCCAGGAACAACGGCACACCCAGGCACAGGGCAAGCATGGCGAAGCTATCAAAGCCGGGGAGCAAGGCAAAGTGCACAACAGCGGCTACGGGGACAGAGATAAAGATCCCTTTTAAAAAGTTCAGGCTGGATTCAGAAGGGTTTTCTCTCGCAGCAAACAGGCTCAAGACCACCCCGCATATGGAGATGGCACCCAGGCCAGATGGCCAGGCCGTGTACATCCAGAATGCAGCGACAGCCAAAAACGCTACGGCGCAGCGCAAGCCCGCAAGCAGGCCTTGCTCAATGTCCTTGTGCCAGGACAAGGCGCCCGGCGCACCTGGCGGCACTCTCCCCTGCTCGAGGGCTTGCAGGGTGAGCGCGCTCTGATCGATCAGTCGCAAGAGCTGAGCCAATTCCATCAGGCAATAATGTGCCTCTTGGCTCAATGCGTGATCTTCCAGGGCCAATGCGATTTTTTGCGACAGCGCGGGTAAGTCTTGATGCCGTACTTGTTGCAGCGCCGCAGCAACTTCTTCTATCAACGGCAGTACACGCTCAGACTCATCGAGCATCAAACGCTGACGCGCAACGGCCCTGGCCGTACGCAACACGCTGAGCAGATCGCGACTGAGTACGCGCAAGGCTTGCGAGCGCCGACGCCCCACGGGGCCTTCAAACCTAGCGCTCGCATGCTGATTGTCGACCGCTACCAGTCGCCCCAAGGCCTCTAGCAACCCTTTGCGCTCATCGGTGCCCTGCAACTCTGCTGCGGCTGCTTGAAGCCCCGCCAGCCAGGCCGCTCGCCCTTGAGCCGAAAGCGCCTGCTCGGCGTGACGCGGCCATAGGACGGTACTCGCCACAGATGCACAAATGATCCCCAGACTGATCTCGATACACCGGGCCGTGGCATGATCAAACACCGAGAGCGGGTCCGAGACAGCCGGCAGCGCAATGATCGCGGTGGTATAGCCGGCCAGTACAAATCCATAAGAAGCGTGGTTGCGCAACAATGAGGCGCCTGTGGTGCACATCGCCAACCACGTTGCCATGGATATCAGGAACAGCAATGGCGACTGGCCAAACACTGCGATTAGCGCAACTGAAGACACGCCTCCCACCAGCGTCCCCACCAATCGGTAGGCCCCCTTGCCCAATACCATCCCACTGGTGAACTGGCCAACAATGAACACCGTCGTCAGCGCCCATTGCGGCTGTTCCAGATCGAAGATAAAGGCCAGATACAACGCCACTCCACCGGCGATCATGTTACGCAGCGCAAACAACAGATCATTGCGCGAAGGGACGAGAATTGCCTGCCAAAAATCTGATAACTGAATGGAAAGTGCCTTCATGACGACTCTATAGATAGCCTGCTAATGATTAGGATGGTATCTATCTCCGTTAGAAAAGCCAATTCTGATCTTAAGCCCAATGCCACCTGATACCTGGCCCTGACAGCTTAGACCAGAGCCGCTAGTCAGCATCGGGTGTTGCCCAAGCGCTGGGCGAGTGAGCCGGTGTCGTATTTGCTCAGGTAGTGATTGCCGCCCAATTCGCGCACGTATCGCAGTGGCCAGATTCATGGCCGATCTGGGCGATAAACGCGGCAGTACGCTGGGGGCCAATGATCTGATAGCGAATCATGGCGGTGTTGATGACGGGTACAAAAACGCCGGCGAGTGGGCCGGCGTTTGGGAGGATCTGCAGGAGCTGCTTTTCGCTAATCGACATGCTTTTCTCCAATAAAAAAACCGCACAAGGCGGGCCAGTTGGTGGTTTATGTATTGATCGGTCAATCGCCTGTATGCAGACAACCCCCGATAGTCGGTGGATGATTCCTCTGTATGCAGGTGTAGTATGTTGTATTACACATCACTACACCGAGGTTCCCATGCCCATTATGTCTCTGCGCCTTCCTGACGAGATGGCAGACACGCTCGCTCATTTGGCCAAGGCAACCGGCCGCAGTAAGTCCTTTTTAGCCATCGATGCATTGCGCGATTATTTAGCGCGTGAAGCCTGGCAGATAGCCGAGATCCAAAAAGCCATTGAAGAAGCCGATGCGGGTGATTTTGCCTCTGAGAATGAGGTCGCCGTGACACTGAACAAATGGTCTGCCAATGAGGGTTGAGTGGCTAAGGACAGCACTCAAGAATCTGGATGATGAGGCTACTTACATCGCCGTGGAAAACCCTCAGGCCGCTATCGAGTTCGTTAAAGCCATTAGGGCGAGTGTTGAACAGTTGTCACAGTTCCCCTCCATAGGCCGAGAAGGCAGGTTACCGGGCACGCGTGAATGGCCACTGCCGAACTGGCCTTATGTGATCCCTTACCGAATCAGGCTGGGTAAGTTGCAAGTACTGCGAATTTTCCATACACGCCGCCTTCCGCCCAGCAGTTGGTAGCACTTACAACTCAACGATTTTCAGTGGCACCACTGGCTTCAAACCACTGGCCTTGGCTTTGCCTTGCTTCCCCCGTTGCATTCAACGGTAGTACTCCAGCCGCTTTGAGTGAATACGTGCTCAACCGAATCCACCAGGTACTCGCCATCGAGCCCCGTCTTGAAGCCTTGGACGTTGATGCTGCGCTCGGCGAACAGGTGGGTGCGCCCAGGCATTTCCAGTCGAACAGCAGCGGTAGAACGGTTGAAGGCTGTCAGCCGAGCTTTGGCCGCTTGTTCGGCGGCAGATTTGTTTGGGTAGATATGCCGGTCGGTGTGCGCGGGGGGCAGTCCCTCAGGCGCGTCTTCGTTGTTAAGGGTGATGATGTGCAACTGGCCGGTGCTTGGGTCCTGATGTTTGGTCATCACCGCTTTGTGGGCGCTGCGATCGGCTAAACGAAACTGCCATCGGCTTACGTCGCTGCGGGTCAATGTGACTGCGCCCAAGAACTTGCCGCTTGCGCTCTGCCCCGCTTGGCGCGGAATAACCAGTAACATGCCATCGGCCACTTTGGCGGTGCAATCGTATTGCTTGGCCAAGCGGGTAATGAAGTTGAAGTCTGACTCGCTCAGTTGATCAGCCCGGGGCACTTCGGTCGTCACCGGGCAGATGGGCAACCAACCATTTCGCACTGCCACGTCGTTGACGATGCTGCCCAGGCTGACGCCTTCCCAACTGCCACTGCGTGTGGTTTTGCCGCTGCCGCGCATGTCGCTGGCTTTGCCTCGGATCACCAACGTGTCGGGTGGGCCTGACAGTTCAACTTCATCAACGGTGTAACGGCCTAAGCGGGTCAGCGCTTTACCGATATAGCCGAGGAATATCTCGATGCTGGCCCCGCGATTTGGCAAGGAGACGGCGCTGTCGCGGTCATCGATGCGCAGTTCAAAGTCGTCGGACTCCATTCCGGGTTTGTCAGTGGTGCGCAGCAATAGCAGGCGGTCATTGATCAGGGACGGGATGTCAGCGCCGTCTGCGATGGTGCGAAAGGTGGGGGTCATAAATACTCAAAATTAGAAAATTCCCACACAAAACACAGAATCAAGGAAGGTTTAAAAAAAGCCCAAACAGGCTAGTTTCGCCGCTCGCCTTCTGTCTGCTTGTTGCCACAGTAGCCTTGCCCGCTTATTTATTTGTGAGTACGATAAAATTAATGATCGTTTTCGGCGATGCTAAGCGTCAAGCCAACCTTACCAAGCATGGTCTTGACTTGGCAGATGCTGGCTTGGTGTACGACGCGCCGAACAAGATCACACTCTGCTCGCCTCGACAGCATGAAGATCGGCTGCTGGACATCGCCATGGTCGAGGTTATGGGGGTCATTCTGGTGCTGGTTTACGTGGAACGTGACCAGGATATTCGAGCTATTTCGTTACGCCGCGCTTCAAAACAGGAGAGAAAACACTATGCAAACCTCCAGCAAGACTGATTGGGAACGTGTCCAGCGTGAAGCCGCTGCCGATGAGCCGGTAACGCCAGAGACCGTTGAGTTGTATGACCCCAATGATCCGGCAGCCGTTGATGCGTTCTTCATTCAAGCAACTGTCCGTCGTCGAGGCGAACGTGGACCACAAAAAGCTCCGGTCAAAGAGCGGGTCACGCTGCGGCTTTCTCCAGAGGTGGTGGACTACTTCAAAGCGGGTGGTAGCGGCTGGCAAACTCGCCTGGATCAAGCACTGCAACAGTATGTGCAAAAGCACCAGAGCTAAGTGTCACCCCCACAACACCAACCCCTCCTCACTCGCCCCCACCACATCCGACAAGTGAATCACCACCCCGGCCCGATACGGCTGCACCTCATCTGCCAGCCCTTGGTTGGCATCGAGCACGGCTTCGACCGTGCCGTTGAGGTGGCCGTAGTAGTTTTGGCAGAGGGTGTCGAGCACGTCGCCGCTAGCGGTTCTGCAGGTCGTCGCCATAGCGTACAAACTCCAAGGTAAAGCCCTGTTTACGGGGGATGCCGCCTGCATGAAGGCGCTTTGTTCTTCTTCCATATTTTTTAAACACCAGTTGCCCTGTGCATGACGAAGCACTTAAAAACTCGCCAAATAATGACTATGCCAAGCCTATTCACCTATCACATCTGCTAGGTATACAACCACCAAACTCCCTGATAAACACTAGAAGCACAGCATCTTCAAACAGGTCTTAATGTATGCCAAATCTTCTTTGTTACTATCAGTACGATCCGCTTGATCGATTAACTGGATCAAACCTAAATAAACATTCAAACAGACAATATTTCTATCAAGAAAACCGTCTAACATTACACTTACACAACAAGATGCCAACGAGTATCTTCCGCTACGGAAACTTACCTCTCGCACAAAAAAACACCTCCCAAAATACAACAGATTTATTTATTAACGACAGCCACAATTCAACATTACACACCACCAGCCCCGACATTAGAAGAATCATCTCTTACACTTGCTATGGCTACAACACACAACTAACAAATTCAAATTGCTTACTGGAGTTCAGTGGAGAACACAGAGACTTCTTTACTCAACACTACATTTTAGGTAACGGCCACCGTGCCTACAACCCAGTATTGATGCGTTTCAACACACCCGATAACTTAAGTCCATTTGACAAGGGCGGGTTAAATGCATACGCCTATTGTTTAAACGATCCGATTAATCGTAGCGATCCTAGTGGTGCAGCTTCTTTACTGGACCGAGTACTGCGCTATTTCCCCATATTCAGAAGAAGCAGAACACCTATTCAATACAAAGCAATTGGCGCGACGCGTGTAAAAAAAACATCCTCACTTATTGATCATGATGCCGACCCTTTTTATGATATCGCCGCAGATGTTGTTCTGAAGGGTAATCTAGCACTCAAACGCACTACAATCACAGTCCCAAAAACCGCAGATGATCTCAGCATACTAAATCAGCCAAACACAACCCACAAATACGTGCTCAACAAAAATAACGACTTAGCGATAGCTTCCTACCCTAAGGGAGACCCAGCGATAGCACCCTCACATCCGAGCATCACAAGATACATCTCAAATAAGTTAGGGCTGAACAATGATGTAATCAGCGCTGGCTACATAGTCAACACCAATAACGGATACATGGTTACCAACCACTCAGGCCACTACAGACCTAAAGCCAAACATACATCTCTTACAACTTTAAAACTAAAAAGTTTGGGCGCCCAAGCATTTTCTAAAAGCTTCGATTTGGCGCAGGAGATTAAGGTCGTGAGGGGAGCTTAGTGTAAAGATACTATTCAACCCCACAACATCACCCCCTCCTCACTCGCCCCCACCGCATCCGGCAAGTGAATCACCACCCCGGCCCGATACGGCTGCACCTCATCGGCCAACCCTTGGTTGGCATCGAGCACGGCATCGACCGTGCCGTTGAGGTGGCCGTAGTAGTTCTGGCACAGTGTATCGAGCATGTCGCCGCTAGCGGTTCTACAGGTCGTCGCCATAAAGTACAAACTCCAAGGTAAAGCCTAATGCCAGTCAGTTAAGAAAAAATAGCGCGCCCCTGAGATGAGGAAGCGCCGTTTTTATTGAGCCTCGTCGCCAATCTGAACTATAAAAAAATATTCGTTCAGGGTCTTAACTGACAGGCATTAAGGTAAAGCCCTGCTTTAGCGGGATGCCGCCTTGCAGGAAGGCGCTTTGTTCTTCGTTGATGTTTTCCAAACACCAGTTGCCCAGTACGTCGCCGTAGCCATTAGTTAGGCCCAGTGGCTGGAGCTGGAGCTGGAGCCGATGCCGATGCCGATGCCGCGCAGGGTGACGCGTAGTTTGAGGACGCCATTGATACCGTGGTTTTCGCACCTTAGAGTGGGATGCGTTTGATGCCCAAGAGAATCTATACCAATCCCAATTTAGCCACTATGCCAATACAAACCATCACCACTAAAAGAATTAGCCCGGACCATTGTAATATCACCAACTTACGTTTAAGTACCGCAGGAAACCCCCGTAAATCCTCAGCATTTACACTCCCGCGCTTAAGGTAAAAAGCGGGAAATGTTACAACACTAGAAATACTGCCAACCAACACCAACTTGCCCCATGGGCCTCCTTGTCCGAGTGAAAAAAAGGTTTTGATTAGCAGACTATTTTTCAAGTGATCCTGCATTAGATTCATCTGTGTATATGCAAGGTGCAAGCACACACCGATCCAAAGAAATATTCCTCCAAAATCGATTAACCCTACTGCTAAAAATATTTTATCTGCAGTATTCAAACTCATCGGACTATCTCATAAATTTTGTCAGCCATTGCTTCCCCGGCGGCACCACCTATGGCTCCAGCCGTAAAAGATCCGACTCCTACCACAAGCACACCACAAACTAATGTGCCAACTCCTGCAGTTGGTACACCGAGCCCAACACATATCCCGGCAACGGCTGGGGCTGTTAAAAGCGCACCAGCTAATGCCCCGCCCCCCATCCCACCCGCAAAATTACCCGCTTCAGTAAACTTAACTCTCTTGCATGCCTCAGTATTACCCGCCGCACAGACATCTTGGACCTTCATGTACGATGCCCCGCCACCAATACCCGTGCCAATCCATCCACCGTATTTGAGATATTTAGCAGCCTTGGACACACCTTCAATATGGGTGGCATATCCCGGTATTTGATCGGGGCCACCCGCTGCCGTCCAGCGATGAACCAAGCTTCGAGTAGAGATCCCGAGCGCACTTTTTAAATTTGGATGGTCCGGAAACCCTATGCCTTTACGGGTTAAAGCGGTCAAGTTCGTGTTGAGTTTTGCCAACAGCCGCTTACACTCTGCAAAAAATTCTGCTGAGCGCAGATGTCCATCCGTTTGGAATGACCGTATGTGCAGCGCTTCAATGTCTTTAAACAGGTTTTTTACGTCGTCCAGGTTCTTGGCAAACATCGCCTTCCCGATCCCGATTGATGTGGCACCATGGGCTAAAAGGGTTTCGATCTCGTCACGATGCCGAACCATAAAGTTGGCCTCTTCCGGACTAAGCGCTTTTACCGCCTCATTGGCTTTGGCAGCGGCCGCCATCAATATCGCTTCTTCACGGGTGCATTGCAGGTTGTTGGGATCGCTCAACACGATCATCGAACCGGCATTGACAGTGCTCAGCCCGGGGTTGAGTGCATCAAACTTGCTCATCACTGCGGGGTATTGCGACGAGAACAACGCAGCCTTTAACTGATCGACTGTCGTACTTTTGGGAACAACATAGAAGCCCGGCTCTTGCAGTGGCTGCCTGAACTCTGGCTTTGAGACTGGGAGTGGTTCTCTCTCCCGCTCAACGGGGCTATGAAAACTGCCGGGCCTGCCTTGCCCCGTAGATGGATAGCGCCTATGCGGATGATGCGCTCGCAGCCAATGAATGAAAGTTACTCAAGCCAGCCAATACTTTTACCTAGAAGCCACATTAAGAACCCTAAGCTAAGCAGCACTATTCCGCCCCATTGAAGAATTACCAATTTACGCTTGAGCAGTATGGGAAAAGTGCTTAAATCGTCCAGGCAAACACGCCCGCGTTTGACGTAAAAACTGGGGAAAGTAACGATCCCTGAAATACTACCGACCAGCAGCAATTTACCCCAAGGGCCACCTTTTCTTAACTGGGTTAAATGTGTGACGACAGAACTATTTTTTAAATGTCGCAACATTAAATCCATTTTTGTATATGCAATGCGAAGCGCGATGCCTATCCAAGAAAATACGCCGAGAATTACAGCACCACACAGGTATCCGAAGAAAGACTCAGCAGTATTCATTTAATAGCTTCATAGATAACCTCTCCAGCTTTCTCGCCTATAGAGCCAAACACTTCACCGCCAACATAAGATCCTGCCCCCACAACTACCACGCTACAGACTACTGTACCCACCCCGACAGTTGGTACGCCAATCGCTAAGCATATCCCGGCGACGGTTGGGGCCGTTAAAAGCGCACCCGCTATTGCCCCCCCCTCCAATCCCGCCAGCAAAATTACCCGCCTCAGTGAACTTAACCCTCTTGCACGCCTCAGTATTACCCGCCGAACAAACGTCTTGAACCTTCATGTAAGAGGCAGTTCCACCAATACCAGTGCCAATCCAACCACCGAGCTTAAGATATTTGGATGCCTTGGACACACCTTCAATATGGGTGGCATACCCCGGAATTTGATCTGCACCACCGGCCAACGTCCAGCGGTGAACCAAGCTGCGGCTGGAGATCCCGAGCGCACTTTTTAAATTCGGATGGTCTGGAAACCCTATACTCTTACGGGTCAAAGTGGTCAGATTTGTGTTGAGTTGGGCCAGCAAACGCCTACGCTCCGCAAAAAAGGCTGGGGACCGTAAATGTCCATCCGTTTGGAATGAGCGAATGTGCAATGCTTCGACTTCTTTCAAAAGCTTTCTTACATCATCCAGGTTCTTGGCAAACATTGCCTCGCCAATACCTATTGCTGTTGCACCCCGCGCAATAACAGTTTCGATTTCATCGCGGTGTCTGGCCATAAAATCAGCCTCTTCCGGACTAAGCGCTTTTACCGCCTCATTGGCTTTGGCAGCGGCCGCCATCAATATCGCTTCTTCACGGGTGCATTGCAGGTTGTTGGGATCACTCAACACGATCATCGAACCGGCATTGACAGTGCTCAGGCCGGGATTGAGTGCATCAAACTTGCTCATCACAGCCGGGTATTGCGACGAGAACAACGCAGCCTTTAACTGATCGACTGTCGTACTTTTGGGAACAACATAGAAGCCCGGCTCTTGCAGTGGCTGCCTGAACTCTGGCTTTGAGACGGGGAGTGGTTCCCTCTCCCGCTCAACGGGGCTATGAAAACTGCCGGGCCTGCCTTGCCCCGTAATGTGCGCATACCGACCCAAGTTGTCATCGCTTAACGGACTGAAGGGGTCAGCGTCGACCAGCAACAAGTCTCCGTTTTCAACAGCCTCTACGATTTGTTGGTCACTCATTGGCCGACCGAACACATCAACATGAAATAAGTTAAGAGGCGTATGGGGCAAATGCAAAGCACGCTCGACGTTCGCTTTTGCAAAAAATGGTGATTCTATATTTCTGAAGCTAATTCCGAGTCGTTCGCGATCTTGTCGACGAATAAGGCGCATGCCGTATTTTCCCTAATTAAAACTGACCGCGCCGATCGATGCTGGCCAACGTATTGAAGAGCGCGGACTGTATCGGCCAGTTCTGGCAAGGATCTGTCAGATCTTTCCTTTAATTGAGAAAGCTTTATCTATTTCATGCTCGGCCATTTAAAAACGATGCCGTTTGCAGTCATCACCCATTCGGCAGGCGTGCATCACCGCCAAGGCTGACAGACATGTTTGATCAATACGTGATTAGCAGATGATTCTTAGTCAGCCAGAGTCGTTGTTTAAATGACGAGAAGCTTGCTTCGCCTTTAGGATGTAACCAACTCTAGCTAAGGCGACCTGCAAGAAAATTATTTGAGGATCAGATGGTTTGCTAGAAGCCAACCGCTTACTTGCAATCCCAAGACTCGGACCAGCTACTTTTGTGCTATTCCAAGCATCTGCGGTAAACACCACACAATGATCTTAAGGATCTGGGTTGGCACACTGTCCCACCCAAGCACAGCACCCAAATTACGCTATAAAAAATGCTCCTTGCGGAAGCGATCCCCAAATCGCAGACAACAAAAAAGCCCCGTAGACATTAATCTACGGGGCTTTCGTATGTGGAGGCCGAAGCCGGAATCGAACCGGCGTGGGCGGATTTGCAATCCGCTGCATAACCATTTTGCTATTCGGCCATTGCGCTTGATGTGTGCATCTTGAACATCAAAAACAATGAAATTTGCGACTTGATCGCTACAACTCTTTGATTCTTCAGCCATTCAGGTAGTTGCCCCGAGCTGATGGCGCGCATTATGTACTAGAAGATCGAAGCTGGCAACCCCCTGAATTCTAATAATTTTTAGCGCGAAAGATCGCCGCCTTGTTCCTTCTACCACTCTCTGTGCGAAGGTGCCTGGGCTCTCTCAAGGCGTGATCTGGGCCTGTGCAACGGTTTTAAGTGATCTCTTTTTTGCTGCTCGAAGCACCGGGCACCCACAGCAAATCTCGCGAAACACAGGACGAGTCCGAATTCCTACCTTCAATAGAATTTATCCCTGCCCCAGACAGGGAAAGGGCTGACTTCAATCCTCAGGTTGCTCACGTAGAGTCTCGCCGCCGTTAACGAACGGACTGACAAATCTCTTGGAGCTTCAACATGAAAAAAATATGGATGCCCGCCGCCCTTGTTGCCGCAGTTCTGGCTACCAGCGGTTGCATGAGCCACAACGTTAGCCAGCCAAACGCTCCAATCGCGGGTACTGTGACTGCCGACCTGAAAGCCAATATTGATGTTGGTGGCGAGATCACCGGCCAGTCGTCTTCGGACATTCTGTTCGGCGTGCTGAAAATCAGCGGCGACAGCGAGTTCGCTGATGGCGTGACCTATGGCGGCCCTGCTCCTGCTTTCAGCCTGCCAGACCCAGTATCTGCAACTAAAGCCGCGGCGGCTTACAAAGCTGTCAAGAGCTCGGGTTCGGATTTGATCGTCGCGCCTCGTTACGCAGTGTCGGTTGAAGATTACTTCATCTTCAAGAAGGTGAACGTGACGGTTACTGGCAACAAAGGCACCATCAAAAACATCCGTTAAGCGGTGTACTGCTTCAGGTCTGCTGTGTAACCGCACTTGCTCGGGCTGATTCCCCAGTCAGCACATACCCTGTTCAAGCCAATTGACCTAATGATTGGTCTGGACTGCGATCGAACGGTCTACAGCAGCCTGACTCGGCGGGACACTTGTCCCGCCACCTTGCTCAAATAACCACATTGCGTATAAAGCGAACTACTTCATTGCCGTCATTGTGATAGGAGTGCGGTTTGTTGCTGGCGTACATGTAAAACTCCCCCGCACTTAAGGTGAGCGACTGCTCGTCAATCACTAACGTCAAGCGCCCTTCAAAAACGTATAACTGCTCGCTCCACCCATCGGCGTCCGCCTGCGAGTGGTATTCGTCGCCCGGCTCCAGGGTCCACTCCCACAACTCAACCTCTTTGCTGGCGACGGCTTTGGCCAGTAAGACCGCCTTGCTGGTGGTACTGGTGCCTGCCCAGGCCAGTTCGTTGATGCGGCTCGCGTCAACCGAGCCCGGCGCCTGGATCAAGTCACTGAACCCCACGTTCAATGCCTCTGCAACCCGATCCAGGGTGCTCAGGCTGACGTTTTTCTCGCCTGCCTCTATGGCGACAAGCATCCGCCGGCTCACGCCCGACAAATCAGACAATGCACTTTGGCTAAGGTGCGCGAGCAGCCTCAGGCGTCGGACATTCTGGCTGACGTGCTGCAGTACCGAGGCTCGTTGGGCTGAACCTCGCTGCGACGGATCTGAATGGGGATTTTCATTGGGCACTATATTGCTCACTCTATGGGGCTGCGCAGTATACTGCTCAGCTTTGGCGCATTGTGCGTCTCTCATCTTGTGGCGTGCAAGGTTATGTCTACGTTGAAAACATTCAAACTCGGGTCTTTTACTTCTCGTTTCAGCAAAGCTGAATGTGTACTGATTCTGATCACCATGGTTTGGGGCGGTACCTTTTTGCTGGTGCAGCATGCATTGACGTCCAGCGGGCCGATGTTTTTTGTTGGCCTGCGGTTTGCGGCAGCGGCAACAATAGTTGCTTTGTTTTCCTACCGCAGTTTGCGCGGCTTCACGCTATTGGAACTTAAAGCCGGTGTATTCATTGGTACGGCGATCATGTTCGGTTATGGCTTGCAAACCATTGGCCTGCAGACTATCCCCAGCAGCCAATCGGCCTTTATCACTGCACTTTACGTGCCTTTTGTCCCTTTGCTCCAATGGCTGGTGCTGGGCCGCCGACCGGGCTTGATGCCGAGCATCGGCATTGTGATGGCCTTTACCGGCTTGATGTTGCTGTCCGGGCCCAATGGTGCATCGCTGAATTTCAGCCAGGGCGAAATCGTGACCCTGATCAGTGCAATCGCCATAGCCGCAGAAATTATCCTGATTAGCGCCTATGCTGGAAAAGTCGATGTGCGACGGGTGACCGTGGTGCAGCTCGGCACGGCCTCTATTCTGTCGTTCTTGATGGTCGTACCCACGGGCGAAGCCATTCCTGATTTCTCCTGGCTGTTGTTGGCCAGCGCGGTAGGCCTGGGCGCTGCGAGTGCTGTGATCCAGGTGGCAATGAACTGGGCGCAGAAAAGTGTTTCACCGACCCGCGCCACCCTTATTTATGCCGGTGAGCCGGTATGGGCCGGGATCATCGGGCGCATTGCGGGTGAGCGTTTGCCCGGTATCGCCTTGGTCGGGGCCATATTGATTGTTGCAGCCGTGATCGTAAGTGAGTTAAAAACAAAGGGTAAATCGCCCAGCGAGACGGATGAAGAGGCAGGCAGGCAAGCCTGCGAGTGATGTCGCATCACCCCCGTTCACCCGGTTAAACGTCTTCATCGGTAACAACCACACATGGCCCGCTCGCTCCTTCGGGAGCGGTGCACGCTTAACACAAGCGCGTCAGTAAGGATGACACTCGGCTCGTTGTTAAAGATTTGCACACATTTTGTAGGATTCCTCTACAGATCCGCTGTTGGTGATCGTCAAGTCGCCACGTATGATCGCTCACAAACTCCTGCAGATTAGAAGCCTATGTCCCTGATAGTTCTACTGCTTCTGCCATTTATTGGCAGCTGTCTGGCGGCTGTTTTGCCGCACAACGCACGTAACAGTGAATCAATGCTCGCCGGCGTGATCGCTCTGATCGGCGTCGTTCAAGTTGCCCTGCTCTATCCACAAATCGCCCATGGTGGGGTGATTCGTGAAGAGGTCATGTGGTTGCCGAGTCTCGGCCTCAATTTCGTCCTGCGTATGGACGGATTTGCCTGGCTGTTCTCGATTCTTGTACTGGGCATTGGCGCTCTGGTGTCTTTGTACGCCCGTTATTACATGTCTCCAGAAGACCCTGTACCGCGCTTTTTCTCTTTTTTCCTGGCGTTCATGGGCGCGATGCTCGGGCTGGTGATCTCGGGCAACCTGATCCAAATGGTGTTTTTCTGGGAGTTGACCAGCCTCTTCTCGTTCTTGCTGATCGGCTATTGGCACCATCGCTCTGATGCCCGGCGTGGCGCTTATATGGCGCTGATGGTCACGGGCGCCGGGGGGTTGTGCTTGCTGGCAGGGGTCATCCTGCTCGGCCATGTCGTCGGCAGCTACGATCTGGATGCCGTACTGGCCGCCGGCGACCAGATCCGCGCTCACAATCTGTACCCCATCCTGTTACCGCTGATCCTGATCGGCGCCCTTAGTAAAAGTGCCCAGTTCCCGTTTCATTTCTGGCTGCCCCATGCCATGGCGGCGCCAACCCCCGTATCGGCTTATCTGCACTCGGCGACCATGGTCAAGGCCGGGGTTTTTCTGTTGGCGCGCCTGTGGGCGCCGTTGTCCGGTACCGAAGAATGGTTCTGGATCGTCAGCGGCGCCGGGGCTTGTACGCTGGTGCTTGGCGCGTACTGCGCGATGTTTCAAAACGATCTCAAGGGCCTGCTGGCCTATTCGACCATCAGCCACCTGGGCCTGATTACCCTGCTGCTGGGCCTCAACAGCCCATTGGCCGCGGTAGCAGCGGTGTTCCATATCCTTAACCATGCGACCTTCAAGGCCTCGCTGTTCATGGCTGCCGGGATCATCGACCACGAAACCGGTACGCGGGATATTCGCAAGCTCAGCGGCTTGTTCAAACTGATGCCGTACACTGCAACGCTGGCGATGGTGGCCAGTGCCTCGATGGCCGGTGTGCCGCTGCTCAACGGCTTCCTGTCCAAAGAGATGTTCTTTGCCGAAACCGTGTTCATCAATTCCACGGCCTGGGTTGAAATTGCCCTGCCGGTGATCGCCACCATTGGCGGTACGTTTAGCGTGGCCTACGCGCTGCGCTTTACCGTTGATGTGTTCTTTGGCCCGCCCGCTACCGACTTACCGCACACCCCGCACGAGCCGCCGCGCTGGATGCGCGCCCCCGTTGAACTGCTGGTATTTACCTGCCTGATGGTCGGCATCTTCCCGGCGCACACCGTCGGCCCTCTGCTTGCTGCGGCCGCGCAACCGGTGGTCGGTGGCGACCTGCCTGAGTACAGCCTGGCCATTTGGCACGGGCTCAATGCGCCGATGATCATGAGCCTGATCGCCATGTCCGGCGGTATCGTGCTCTATGTGCTGTTGCGCAAACAGCTCAAGCTGGATCGTTTCCCGCTGCCGCCGCTGATCAAGTACTTCAATGGCAAACGCTTCTTCGAGCGCAGCATGGTGGTGCTTATGCGCTGGGCGCGACGCATCGAGCGACGCATCAGCACTTTGCGCCTGCAAACCCAGTTGTTCCTGCTGGTGCTGGCGGCAGTGATTGCCGGGCTGATCCCTATGCTCTACAGCGGCCTGAGCTGGGGCGACCGGCCAAACATTCCAGGTTCGATTGTCTTTGTGACCCTGTGGCTGCTGGCGATTGCTTGTGCCATTGGCGCTGCCTGGCAAGCCAAGTACCACCGTCTGGCCGCCTTGACCATGGTCAGCGTGTGCGGCTTGATGACCTGCGTGACCTTCGTCTGGTTCTCGGCGCCGGACCTGGCCTTGACCCAGCTCGTGGTTGAAGTGGTGACTACGGTGCTGATTCTGCTGGGCCTGCGCTGGCTGCCTCGACGGATCGAAGAAGTGTCGCCACTGCCGGGGACTTTGACCAAGGCGCGTATTCGTCGTCTGCGCGACTTGCTGTTGTCGATCGCCGTTGGTGGCGGCATGGCCGTGCTGTCGTACGCCATGTTGACCCGGCAAACCCCGAACCACATTTCCTCGTTCTTCCTCAGCCGTGCGTTGCCTGAAGGCGGCGGCACCAACGTGGTGAACGTAATGCTGGTGGACTTCCGCGGCTTCGACACACTGGGTGAAATCACCGTACTGGCCGCCGTAGCCCTGACCGTGTTCGCCCTGCTGCGCCGCTTCCGCCCCCCCAAAGAAAGCATGCAATTGCCTGCCCAGCAGCGCTTGCTGGCCAAAGACGTGGTTACCGACCTGGTCAACCCTCGCAGCGCCAGCGATACCGCGCTGGGCTTCATGATGGTGCCGGCCGTGCTGGTGCGCTTGCTGTTGCCAATTGCGTTCCTGGTGTCGATGTACCTGTTCATGCGCGGCCACAACCAGCCGGGCGGCGGCTTTGTCGCCGGCTTGGTGATGTCGGTGGCGTTCATCCTGCAATACATGGTGGCAGGTACGCAGTGGGTCGAGGCGCAAATGAGCCTGCGTCCGCTGCGCTGGATGGGCACCGGCTTGCTCTGTGCAACCTTGACCGGCCTGGGCTCGCTGCTGTGGGGCTATCCGTTCCTGACCACCCACACCGCGCACTTCAGCTTGCCGGTGCTGGGTGAGATTCACGTGGCCAGTGCGCTGTTTTTTGACATTGGCGTGTTTGCCGTTGTGGTCGGCGCAACGCTGCTGATTCTCACAGCGCTGGCTCACCAATCGGTACGTGCACATCGTCCCGCCCTCCAATCCAAGACGGGAGCTGCCTGATGGAAGAAGTTATCGCTATCGCTATCGGGGTGCTCGCCGCCTCCGGTACCTGGCTGATCCTGCGGCCTCGAACCTTTCAGGTAGTCATGGGGCTGTGCCTGCTGTCGTATGGGGTCAACCTGTTCATTTTCAGCATGGGCAGCCTGTTCATCGGCAAGGAGCCGGTGATCAAAGAGGGCGTGCCGCAAGACCTGCTCAACTACACCGACCCGCTGCCCCAGGCACTGGTGTTGACCGCAATCGTCATCAGTTTCGCCATGACCGCGCTGTTTCTGGTGGTCTTGTTGGCCTCTCGCGGCCTGACCGGTACCGACCACGTGGATGGCCGGGAGCCTAAAGAATGAATTTGATGCCGCATCTGATTGTCGCGCCCATTCTGTTACCGCTGTTTACCGCTGCGTGCATGCTGTTGCTGGGGGAAAAACATCGCCCGCTTAAAGCCAGGATCAACCTGGGCTCGACGCTGATCGGGCTGTGCATTTCAATCACCTTGCTGCTCTGGACGCAACAAAACGGCAGCCCGGCCTCGATTGGCGTCTACCTGCCGAGCAACTGGCAAGTGCCTTTCGGCATTGTGCTGGTGGTTGATCGCTTGTCGGCGCTGATGCTGGTGCTCACCGGGGTTATCGCCAGTTGTGCCCTGATGTTCGCCATGGCCCGTTGGGATCGCGCCGGCTCCAGCTTTCATGCGTTGTTCCAGATCCAGTTGATGGGGCTGTACGGCGCCTTTCTCACCGCCGACCTGTTCAACCTGTTTGTATTCTTCGAGGTGCTGCTGGCCGCCTCGTACGGCCTGATGCTCCATGGTTCGGGCAAAGCCCGGGTGTCATCGGGGCTGCATTACATCGCGATCAACCTGCTGGCCTCATCACTGTTTCTGATTGGCGCGGCGTTGATCTACGGCGTCACCGGCACGCTGAACATGGCCGACCTGGCGTTCAAGATCCCCATGGTTCCCGAAGCCGATCGCGGCCTGTTACACGCCGGTGCGGCCATTTTGGCCATCGCCTTCCTGGCCAAGGCCGGTATGTGGCCACTCAACTTCTGGCTGGTGCCCGCCTACTCCTCGGCCAGCGCCCCGGTGGCGGCGCTGTTCGCGATCATGACCAAGGTGGGGATCTACACCGTATTGCGCCTATGGACGCTACTGTTCTCGGGCCAGGCCGGAGCTTCGGCCTACTTCGGCAGTGACTGGCTCATCTACGGCGGCATGGCGACCATTGTCTGCGCGGCCATTGCCATACTCGCGGCCCAGCGTCTGGAGCGCATGGCCAGCCTGAGCATTCTGGTATCGGCCGGGATCCTGTTATCAGCCGTAGGCTTTGCCCAGCCAAATCTGATATCTGCCGCATTGTTTTATCTGGTCAGCTCCACCTTGGCGCTGAGTGCGTTGTTCTTGCTGGCCGAGTTGATTGAACGTTCGCGCTCCTCCAGTGAATCGCTGATCGAAGATGATGCCGACGCCCTGCCCGCCCTGGTTGAGCCACCGCCGCGCGGGACCAACCTGGACGACGAACAAAAAGTGGTGGTCGGGCAAATCATCCCGTGGGCGATGGCATTTTTGGGCTTGAGCTTTATCGGCTGTGCCCTGTTGATCATCGGCATGCCGCCGCTGTCGGGGTTTATTGGCAAATTGGGCCTGCTCAATGCCCTGCTCAATCCAGCCGGGCTGGGCAACGACATCCACACACCGGTTTCAACTGCAGCCTGGTGCCTCTTTGCCCTGCTGATCCTCTCGGGTCTGGCCTCCCTGATTGCCTTTTCGCGCATGGGCATCCAGCGTTTCTGGACACCACTGGAACGGCCATCACCGATCCTGCGGCGCCTCGAATGCGTGCCGATCGTGTTGCTGCTTGGCGTGTGTGTAGCGCTGACAGTCAAGGCCGAGCCGCTGTTGCGCTTCACCCAGGCAGCTGCCGATACCCTCAACAACCCTGAGCGCTATGTGCAGGCGGTGATGGAATCCCGTCCGGTGCCGGGCCCTGATGCCAAAGCCGCGTTGCAGGAGGTGCAGCCATGAAGCGTTTGTTTCCTGCCCCGTGGTTGTCCCTGGCGTTGTGGGTGCTGTGGTTGCTGCTCAATCTGTCACTGAGCGCGGGCAACCTGCTGCTCGGTGCGGCGCTGGGCTTTCTCGCCCCGATCATGTTCGCGCCACTGCGGCCACTGCCGATCAAGATTCATCGTCCGGGGGTGATCCTGAAGCTGTTCTTTCGGGTGGGGGGCGACGTCATCATGTCCAACATCGCCGTGGCGTGGGGCGTGCTCAACGCTGGCCGTCACCCGCCACGCTCCCGGTTCATCAAGGTGCCGCTGGACTTGCGCGATGCCAACGGCCTTGCGGCCTTGTCGATGATCACCACAGTGGTGCCGGGCACGGTCTGGTCCGAGCTGGCGCTGGACCGCAGCGTACTGTTGCTGCACGTCTTCGACCTGGATGACGAAGTGCAGTTTATCGAGCACTTCAAATCGGCTTACGAGCGCCCTTTGATGGAGATCTTCGAATGAGTGCCCTACTCTCCAATGCCATCCTGATCAGCCTGTTCTTCTTTAGCCTGGCGATGGTGCTGACCGTCGTCCGCCTGTTCAAAGGCCCTTCGGCCCAGGACCGGGTTCTGGCGCTGGACTACCTGTACATCGTGGCCATGCTGATGATGCTGGTACTGGGTATTCGCTATGCCAGTGACACCTACTTCGAAGCCGCCTTGCTGATAGCCCTGTTTGGTTTTGTCGGCTCGTTTGCGCTGGCCAAATTCCTGCTGCGTGGTGAGGTAATCGAATGAATTCCGTCAGCGAGCTGTCGCTCTGGATCGAAATACCGGTGGCCGTGCTACTGGTGCTCAGCAGCCTGTTTGCGTTCTGTGGTGCCCTGGGGATATTGCGCCTCAAAGACTTTTTCCAGCGCATGCACCCGCCAGCATTGGCCTCGACCATTGGCGCCTGGTGCGTGGCGCTGGCCTCGATTCTGTATTTCTCGGCGCTTAAATCGACGCCCATCATGCACGCCTGGCTGATCCCGATTCTGCTGGCGATCACCGTACCGGTAACCACCTTGCTGCTGGCCCGTACCTCGCTGTTCCGCAAGCGTATGGCAGGCGAAGACGTACCGGCTGAAGTCAGCAGCGGTGGCCGCAGCGAGGGTGGTAGCTGAAACCACTGCCTATGGGAGCGAGCTTGTCTCACGATCTTTGAACCGCCTAAAAGATCGCGAAGCAAGCTCGCTCCTACAGGTGCCAGTTACATCCAGCCCAGCCAGCTCCAGTACGTGGCGCCAAACAGCAGCATCAGCAAGTACCCGACCAGCGTGACGATCAACCCGACCTTGGCAAACTGTTTGGCCGTAAACGTTTGCGTGCCCAGGCACACCATGTTTTGCGGGGCGTTGATCGGCAGGATAAAACCGTAGCTCACCACAAAGCCCAGCAACATGGTCATGCCCAGGCGACTGAACTCACCCGGCAGGGTTTGCAGAACGGCAATCAGAATCGGCAACAGCGCCGAGGTCAACGCGGTGGCGCTGGCAAAGCCCAAGTGAATCAAAATCAAAAACGCCCCCAGAATCGCAAAGATCCCCAGCGGTCCGACCTGATCCAGCCCGGTGTTATGCACCACCTGACCGCCCAACCATTGACCGGCCTGGGTCGTCAGCAACGCCGTGCCGAGGCTGATTCCGACCCCGAACACAATCACCGTGCCCCACGGAATGCGCGACTGCACGTCTTTCCAGGTCATCACCCCAAACCGCGGGAGCAACAGCAGCACCAGCCCGGCGTAAGTGATCGAAGTGGTGTCAAAGCTGTGCAACTTGCCTTCTGTGGCCCAGCCCAACAACAGCGCGACGGAAACGCCCATCAAGCGCTTCTGCGGCCCGGTCATGGGGCCCAGTTCGGCCAGTGATTTTTCCACGGCTTCTTTACCGCCCGGGATACTGTCGCTTTCGGGTGGGAGCATTTTGAGCACCACAAACAGCAACACTGCCGACATGATGATCGCCCACGGTGCGCCGGCGACCAGCCAGTCGAGCCAGGTCACCCGTTCGCCGAGCATTTTGTCCATAAAGCCCACGGTCAGCAGGTTTTGCGCGGCGGCGGTTTGAATCCCGACGTTCCAGATACTGGTGCCTTGTGCCACCACAATCATGATCCCGGCCGCGATATTGGAGCGTTTGTCGACGCCGAACGCCAGAATCACCCCCATCATGATCGGTACCACACACGCACTGCGCGCGGTGGCGCTGGGCACCACCAGGCTGAGCAGAATCGTGACGGCAATCGCTCCGATGAGAATGCGCCGGGTGCTGGTGCCGATGCGTGATAGCGTGACCAGCGCGATACGTCGGTCCAGCCCGGTGTGGGTCATGGCGGCGGCGATAAACAGCGCCCCGGCCACCAGCGCCAGCGCGGCATTGGAGAACCCGGTCAGCGCCATGGTGATCCCGGCGTTGGTGCCGTAGATCTTCGACGGATCATCCAGAGTTGGCGCCATGCCAATCAAAAACGCCATCAACGAGGTAATCATGATGGCGCTGGCTTCGTATGAAACGGCTTCGGTGATCCACACCACTACTGCGAATACCAAAATTGCCAGCATCCGATGCCCGGCGACCGGCAAGTCGGCGGGCAACGGCATCAGCAAAACGCCCACCATCGCCAGCACGGCGATGATCAGACCTATGGGGATCTTAACTTTCGCCGTTGTCGGCGGGGTCGTAGCAGGCGCGTTCACGGCCATCTCCTTGTGCTTGAAAACGCATGCAGCATAGGTCAAGGACGGGATTTTCGCGTTGATGCTTGTCAGGGGTTATTGCATTGAAAGCCCCCTCACCTTCTCCCGGAGGTAGAGGGAACTATTTGGGGGATGCTCTGGATTTGGGCGGTCTCAAAAATCAACGTTGAATCTGAAAACACCACACTAAAGCCCCCTCTCCCTCCGGGAGAGGGCTGGGGTGAGAGTCGCTCTGTTTAATGGATTTTGTAGTGAAACGTATTGCGCACTGCCGGCACGGTCACCGCCTGACCATCGACGATCCGCGGCTGATAACGAAACGTTGCCGCCGCCACCAGCGACGGGCGGATAAACGCCGGATGACAATCACCCACCACTTTGGGGTTCTCGACCTTACCCTGCGGTGTCACCGAGTATTCAACCGTGCAATCGCCTTCAATGCCTTTGTCCAGCGCACGCTGAGGATAGTCCGGGGCCTGTTTGCTGATGGGTAAATATTGCCGCACATCCGCCGCCGCGGCTGCGGCCGCCTGTTGCGCACGCCGGGCATTGTCCGCAGCCACACGGGCTTGCTCCGCAAGCTCTTGCTGACGCTGCATCTCGGCCTGTTCAGCACGCTGCTGCAACCGTTGCTGCTCTTTAAGTTGCTTTTGCTCCTCGACACGCTTACGCGCCAACGCCGCCTGTTCCAGTTTGCGCGCCTGTATTTGCGGGTCGGGCTTGGTCACCTCGGGCTTGGGCTCCACTACCGGCGGCGGTGTCACCACTGGTTGGGGCGTGGGCTCAGGCGGCACCGCCACCGGCTCTGCCGGCATCATCACCAGCCGGGTTTTAAGCGTTGACGGTGCTGGCACGGCCATCTCGTGCTCCATGCTCCAGCCCAGCACCAAAAAAGCGATCACCGCACTGTGCAAGGCCACCGTGACCACCACCGCCTGGCTGTTATGCCACAACCGGGCCCAGGATAACGCTGGCGCCTGAGTGCGGGCATCACTCATCAGCGCGGTGCTCATTGCGGGGCCTCTGTGACCAGCCCCAGATTGCTCACGCCGCCTTGCTGCAAAGCGGCCATGGCCTTGACCACGCTGCCATAACCGGCGTCATTGTCAGCGCGGATATACACCTGGGTGTCGCCGTCCTGGGTCACTACGTGCCCGATTTTTGTCTGCAATTCCTCAAGGCTCACGGCGCTGTCGGTCTGGTTTTTGGTGTCCAGCTCAGTGCCCAGGTTCCAGTAGTAACCGCCATCCGCCTTGACCGACAGGGTGAGGATTTTCTGCTGGCTGTCATTGACCAACGCCTCGCTGGCAACCTTGGGCAGATCGATTTTCACGCCCTGGGTCAACATCGGCGCGGTCACCATAAAAATCACCAGCAGTACCAACATCACGTCGATGTAAGGCACTACGTTCATTTCGGCCTTGGGCCCGTGTTTGCGCTGTGGTCGAGCGAGCATCTTCAAACTCCCTGTTATGCGGCGGCAGCCATGTTCCGCGAACCCGGGTTAAAGCCACGGTACAAACGCATCTGCAGTTCGTTGCCGAGGCTGTAATAGCGGGTCAGCAAGGTTTGCCCACGGGCCGAAAAGCGGTTGTAGGCGATGACCGCCGGGATCGCGGCGAACAAACCAATGGCCGTTGCGATCAAGGCTTCAGCAATGCCCGGCGCCACGGTCGACAACGTGGCCTGTTGCACCTGAGACAAACCGATAAAGGAGTTCATGATCCCCCACACAGTGCCAAACAGGCCGATGTACGGGCTGACCGAGCCGACGGTGGCAAGAAACTGCAGGCCTTTTTCGAGGCGCATTTCCTGCTCGGTAATAGCCACGTACAGCGCGCGTTCGATACCTTGCATCAGCCCGTCGGCGTCCATGCCCGGCTGTTGCTTGAGTTGTGTGTACTCGCCGTAGGCGGCGGTAAATACCTGCTCGGCCCCGGCGTCCTCATTGCTCGCCTCACGGCTTTCGCGGTATAGCGCGTTCAGGTCACCCAGTGCCCGAAAACGCTGGATGAACGTCTCAATGTTGCGCTCGCTACGGCGCAGGATGGCGCTGCGACGCACAATCAGGAACCAGCTCAATACCGAAGCGGCGAGCAGCACCAGCATCACGCCTTTTACCAGCAGGCTGGCATCGTTGATCAGACCCCAGATGGTCATGTGTTCCATGGTTGCTTGCATGTTGTAACTCCTGATGACTGTTGATTTAAATACACTCCCCGTGTGAACAGGTCATGGCAGGCGCAAGGCCTTGGCCACTTCACTCCACGGGATGTATTTGAAGTTCTGTGCTTGCTCGGGCATGCGCTTGCGGCCGTCCTGCACCACCAGCATGCCTTGGCTCCAGGGCCCGCCAAGGTTGGCCGAGGTCACTTCCAGGCCATCGGTTTCAGAGGTGCCGTCAATCCCGGCCTCGGCATTCACGCCCACCCGGAACGCACCGCGCAGGGCATACGGCGGCTCGGCATCGACTACCACGTAGCTGTCATTGCCCTGGCTGGAAATCACCAGGTAGTTGTCTTTTTCAGTCTGATACAACGCCAGCCCTTCAATGTCGTCATGCACCGGGCCACCGACCTTGATCACGCTGGTCAACTCGGCCGGTTGGTCGGGGCGTGCATCCACGGCCCACACCGCAACATCTTCTTCACCCAAAAACAGGCGTTGGCGATGGTCGTCAGCAACACACCCTTCAGGCTGGGTCGCCACCTTGAACTGACGCACCAATTCGCCTTCCACCTTGTCGCCGTTGGCGAACAAGCGGTGCTGCAAAAAGGTCCCGTCCTTGTCATTGGCGAAGCTATAGATGTCGCCCGAGGGCGCCTTGAACAGGCACAGCCCGTAGATATCCTTGACCGGCGTGGCGATCTCGCCCACAGCTTTTAGCTCGCCCGAGTCGCGATCAATGCTGAACACGCTCAAGCTGTTGTGATCGCGATTAGTCGCAACCGCCAGGTCAACCGTACGCGAACCCAAGTTAAAGCCCTGACGCACATCGACGTTGTTCAAGCGCCCAACTGGCAAGTGCTGCACACGCTTGCCTTGCAAGTCGTACACCTCAAGCCCCTGCTGTTTGTTGGTGCCCAGCACGCGACTCAACGCCGGGGTGTTGGGGTGGACCCAAATGGCCGGGTCATCTGCCGCATCGCCCTGGCTCATGACCACTTCGGTCTGTACCACCGGCTTGACCACTGGCAACACCGGCGGCAACTTCACCGGTACGGCCTTCCAGTTCAGCGCACCTTGATACAACCGGTTAGTGGCGCCGTCCTGCACCAGCACGTCCAGGCCTTTGGGCGTTTCACGCAGCGCCAGATGCTCAGGCTCCGTCACGCCTTCAAGCGCCAGACTGGCTACCGGCGACCAGCGCTGGCCTTGCTGCTGATAAAGGTTCAACTGCGCGGCCTCAGGGTCCAGCCCGAGCACACCGCCAGGCACCACTGCCAGAGCCCCCGCGGCCTTTTTAACATGGCCGAATGGCTCGACGAGAGCCACCGGCAGGCGTTGCACATCAGACTCGGCATGCGCCGGGTACACCCACCACCCCACATGTTCTTCGTTGACGAACAGTTGCTGCGCCGCATCCTCCACCTGACAGAACTTGGCTTGCGGCGGCATTGGCAGGCTGCGTACCAACAGTGGCGTGGCCAGCTGTTGGCTGTCCGCCGCCACCAGCCATTGCTCGCCCTTGCCCTCTTCGCCCAGGGTAAACAGGTACAGATTGCTCGCCTGATCGCTATACAGGCACAGGCCATCCACCGCGTAATCGCGCTTGGGCAAGTACATCGGCGTCTGCCACGCGCGGGTTTTCGGGTCCAGGCTGAACAGCGCGACTTGCTGCTTACCCTTGTCTTGACTGGCCACCAGCACCTTATCGCCCAAGCGGCGGCTGTCCAGCCCGGCGA
This sequence comes from Pseudomonas sp. 7P_10.2_Bac1, assembly GCF_025465935.1. Taxonomy (GTDB): domain Bacteria; phylum Pseudomonadota; class Gammaproteobacteria; order Pseudomonadales; family Pseudomonadaceae; genus Aquipseudomonas. Next base: position 123,201 of record NZ_JANLNV010000090.1, read on the forward strand.
ACGAGCCGGCGACCTGGCTGAGGGTTTTGCCTTGCGCATCGAGCAGCAACAAGCCATCGCGCTTGCTCACGGCCAGGCGATCGTCCCCCGTCGGCAAGTAACTCAGCACCTGGGCCTTGGTGGCGGTCCAGGGTTGCAGTATTGGCGCAGTGATGGGTGCAGCCTGCACACTGCCTGTGGCCAGACAGGCCAGCAAAGGTAAACGTTTAAACATAAAAGTCATGGTTATGCCGTCCGTTGAAGCAAGGTCTGTCGTCGCTGCCGCAGGCTGCGACTACAGAGCGTTCAATGCGTTAGAAATGGGTAAACGTCAGCCCTACTGAGTAGGTCGGACCGTACTCTTCGTACTGGTTGTTGTAGCGGCGGTTGCCGCTGTAGACGAAGTACGGCTGGTCCGTCAGGTTCTGCGCATCAAAGCTCACTTGCAGGTTATTGGTCAGCGAGTAACGCGCGCTGAAATCCACAAAGGTTTGTGCGTCGACGTGGGTGTCGTGGGCCTTGTCATTGATCCCGGCCAGCTCGTAGAGGTAGGCCGATTTGTAATTGGCCGAGAGGCGCACGCTGAGTTTGTCGTCTTCCCAACCCACCATCAGGTTGCCGACCGTGTTGGACTGGCTCGGCAAGTCGATATCGCGCTTGAGGGTGCGCCCCGACGCGGCGTCGTAGCCTTTAATGCTGGCGTTGGAGCGGCTGAAGGTGCTGTTCGCACCGACGATCACGCCATTCCATGGCGCAGGCAGCCAATCGAATTTCTGCGAGTACGCCAGTTCCAGGCCATACAACTTGGCACTGTCGCCGTTGGCGTAAGAATGCGCCTCGGTGAAGTCACGCCACATGCCAGTGCCGGCCAGGTCATTGTTGTAGACGAAGTTTTTGATGTCTTTGTAAAACAGGAACGCCGACACCGTACCGGCCTGCCCCATGAAGTGTTCAATGCCCAGGTCGAAGTTGCTCGACTCCAGCGGCTTGAGGTTCGGGTTGCCAAACTCGGCCTTGTCATCTTCGATCACAAAACCTGGGGCCAACTGGCCAAAGGTCGGTCGCACCACGGCGTTGGTCCAGGCCGCACGCACCTGGGTGTTTTTCGCCAACTGGTAGCGCGCATGCAAACCCGGCAACCAGTGGTGGTCATTGCGCCGGGTGTGTTGCGCTTCATACACACCATTGCGGATGCCCGTGCCCTTGGCGTCAAACTCGGTGCCCTCGTAGCGCAAGCCGGCAATGAAGCGCCAATCGTCAATGTCCACCGTGTTCATCACATAGGCTGCGTTAATGTCTTCATGCATCGTGAAGTCATTCACCCGCGAAGCCTGCTCGTTGTAAAACTTGTCGCGGTTCAAGCCGCCCAGCAGGTCTTTGATCGCCCCAGCGCTGATGCCTGGACCGTAACGGCCCAGCGAGTAATCCAGTTCGCCCTTGCTGAACTGGCCCAAATTCAACTGCTCATCGCTGAAGCCCAATTTAGAGAAGTTCTTGTAGGTCCAGGCTTCGGTGTCGTTGTCTTTGCTGCGGCGGCTGACCTTGCCGCCGAACTTGAACTGCGAGGCATAGCCATCAACGTCGTAATCGCGTGCCAGGTCCAGACGCAGGTTCTTTTCTTTGTCTTTGGTGAGTTCTTTTTTTACGTCGACTTTGTCGAGCGTGTAGTTGGCCGGGTCATAGAAACCGGCACCGATGATTGGCCGTGGTTTTTCCGAGTCGTACCAGCCGCTGCCGGGAAAGCTCGAATTGCTTTTGAACGTCGCCCCGGAAATGCCCGCCGGAGTATCTTCGCTGGACTCGCTGTAACCGGCCTGCCCGCTCAATGTCCAGAGGCCCAGCGTGCGTTCGCCACCCAACACGTAGGACTGGATTTCCTGGGTTTCATCACGCTGCTTGAGTTTGCGTTTGCCCTTGGCCTTGCCCAACTCGCCTTCGGCTTGCGGATTGGAGAACTCAATGGCATCCGAGTTGCGGATCTCGCTGTCTTTGAAGCGGCTGTACAGCGTGCGCAAGTAGAGCTTGGTGTCGTCGTCGGGCTTGTAGTCGAAATTCAGACCGCCACCGGCGCGCTCACGGGAGATGTCGTACACGCGCTGTTCGAAGCTGTTGAGCTTGGCACCGTCGTTAAAATCCCAGTCACCGGCCGTTTCAACGTTGTCGGAACCAAAATCACGTTTGTTCCAGCTCAGGGCAGCCGCGACACCGAAGTTGTCGATGCCGTCGCCTAGGCTAAAGCGATCACTGATGGCGCCCGACACTTTAGGGCTGGTCTGGTGAGTGTTCTTGTTGTAACCGGCCTGGGTGCTTGCGGTGTAGAACAGCCCGTCATGGTCGAAGGCCGAGAGGCTTTCTACGTCGACCGTGCCGCCCAGGGAATTGGCGTCCATATCCGGGGTCAGGGTTTTGATCACCGAGAGTGACTGCACCAGCTCGGAAGGCAACACGTCCAGCGCTACAGCGCGACGTTTGCTCTCGGGCGACGGCACCAGCGTGCCGTTGATGGTCACGCTATTCAGGTCCGGGCCCAGGCCACGCACACTGACGAAGCGGCCTTCGCCCTGATCGCGCTCGATGCTGATCCCCGGCAGGCGCTGTACGGCTTCGGCAACGTTGGCATCCGGCAACTGCGCGACGCCGTCGGCGTGCACCACGCTCTGGATCGTGTCCGAATTGCGTTGCTGCTTGAGCGCCTTGTCCAGGCTGACCGCCTGCCCAACCACCTCAACGTGCTCGGTGGCACCGGCGTCCGACGCCTCGGCGGCGCTCAGGCGTTCGCTGGAAATGGCCAAGGCCAATGCACTGAACGTAAAGCTCACCCACGGCGTCTTGCTCCGACCCTTGTACATGACTGCTCTCCCCGAATTCGCGTTTAAGGTCAGGCAAATGGCCCGACAACTTGGGAGCGAAAACTAGGGACGCTCAATGACAGTGCCGTGACAGTGTTCGGGCCAAACCCCGGAAATAGAGGCTTTTAAAGGGGTAATCAGCGCTGGATGAGCTGATTTGACCTTTTTCAGACCAAGATCCCGCACGAGCGCGCTTGCCTCGAGAGCTTTTAAAAGACCAAAAGATCGCGAGGCAGGCGCGATCCTGCACAATTCATATCAACGATTTTTGACAGGACACCTGAGCTGATTCGACCCTTGCCCCTCGTAACATCGCTGTCACAGAGCTCTGTTCTGCTGGCCAGCATTGCGTTTGGGAAGACCCGTCATGACTTGGCTCAACATCCTCAAGCACCATCGCTGGAAACTCGGATTGCTGGTACTGGCCGCCAATATCGGCGTGCTGCTGAACCTGGCGTTCGGCACGCCCAAGCACGTTCATGAGTGGCAGTGGCTGGACATTATCGGCGAAGGCGGCACCGCGCTGTTTGTCCTGCTGTGGCTGGTGCTGGTGCTTAAAAGCCGCCCGACTGGGCGGGTCACTGACTACCTGTCGATTGGCCTGTGCTGCATGTTCTTTTCCTGGTGGATGGACGTGCTCGACGAGTTTATCCGCTTGCCCAAACACCTGGGCTGGGACCATTGGCTGGAGTCGGGACCGATGCCGGTCGGGATGATTCTGCTGACCATCGGCCTGTACCACTGGCACCGCGAACAACAGGCCATCAACCAGCAGATGGAAAAGCGCGAGCGCATCTTTCGTGAACATCGCCTGTTCGACAAACTCACCCCGCTGGGCGGTGCCGATTACCTCAAGCGTCAAGTCAGGGATTGCATGGCGCAGAGCCTTGAGCAGCAACAACCGCTGTCATTGCTGGCGCTGGATATCGACAATTTTGCCGCACTGAATCAGCACTATGGTCACGCCGAAGGCGACGCGGTGCTGCAAGCCTTGAGTCAATTGTTACTGCTCAACCTGCGCCGTCACGACTTGCTCTGCCGACTGGCCGGTGACCGCTTTGTAGTGCTGCTGCCCAACACCGGCGAAAGCCAGGCCCGGCTGCTGGCACTGGAGCTGCAACAGGCGGTTCAGAGCCTTGCCCATAAAACACGCCAACATGGCGAACGGGTGTATTTGGCAGCCAGCACGGCGGTGGTCATGGCGCTCAACGAAGCCCCGGATGAATTGCTCAAACGCTTGAACCTCGCCCTGGCGCGGGCCAAGCCGGTCCGGAGTCTGCGGGCATGACGCTCGGCAGCCGTTGGTACGAAGTCGACACGCGCTTCATACCCGGGCATTACCAACCCGCGACCCTGATTGACCTGGCCTTGTCACGGGACATCGACAGCCATCGACTGCTACGCGGCACCGGCTTGTTCTACGACGATATTGTGGCTGGAACCACGCGCCTGAGCCCGCAGCAGTTTTTCGGTCTGATCGCTAATGCCCAGCGTTTGCTGGATGCCGACGACAGCAGCTTCCTGTTCGGCCAACGCTTGTTGCCCGGGCACTACGGCCCGGCCAGCCATGCGCTGCAACAGGCGCAGAACCTGCATCAGGCGCTGGAAACCGTGATCCACCATCGCGCCCTGCTCAGCCCTTTATTGACCCCACGGCTGTTGCTGGATGAGCGCTATGCGTATGTGTATTGGCTGGACAGTTGCGGAGCGCAGGAGCAGTTGCGTTTTGTGCAGGAGGCCAGCATGACCGCCTTCAAGGCCATGAGCCAGTGGCTAAGCGGCGAGCGGTTGCCGTGGGAATGCAGCTTCAGCTACCCGCAGCCGCGCTACGTGGAGCAATACTGGGTGCACTTGGGCGAAAACACCCAATTTGGTTGCCAGCTCGACATGATGCGCCTGCCCCGCGAATACCTGACCCGGGCCTGGCCGAATGCCTCAGCGATTGCCCGGCAGGTTGCCCATCAGCAAGCGCAAAATCAGCTCCACGAACTCGGCTTCGGCGCCAGCCTGCTTGATCGCTTGTACGTGCACTTGCGCGACCAGGCGCAACGCGCCCCCGGGCTGGAAGAAGTCGCCCAGCATTTTGCGATGAGCCAAGCCACCCTCAAGCGCAAGTTGAACAAACACGGCACGCATTTCCAGGCCCAGCAAGATCAGGCGCGCAAACACGTGGCGCTGTACCTGTACCAGATCAAAGGCTTTAGCAACGAAGCGGTGGCCGAGTACCTGAACTTCAACGACCGGGCCAACTTCCGCCGCGCCCTGAAACGCTGGACCGGTTGCACGCCGAATTTGATCCGAAAATTCATGCCCCTGTAGGATCGATCTTTTAAAGATCAAAAGATCGCGAGACAAGCTCGCTCCTACACGTGGGGTAATTTATTCAGCCAGTTCGCTCAACGGGATGACTGCTCATTCCGCCCGAACTTGATCCGAATTTCATGGCCCTGTAGGAGCGAGCTTGCCTCGCGATCTTTCAAGATCAAAAGATCGCGAGACAAGCTCGCTCCTACACGCGGGATATTTTATTCAGCCAGTTCGCTCAACGGGATGACTGCTCTTTGCACCCGAATTTGATACGAAATTCATGGCCCTGTAGGAGCGAGCTTGTCTCGCGATCTTTTAAAGATCAAAGGATCGCGAGGCAAGCTCGCTCCTACACGTGGGTGGTTTATTCAGCCAGTGCGCGCAGTTTGGCCAACTCTTCTGCGCTCAACGGGATGCCGGCCTCCAGGGATTTGGCGCGCTCGATAAAGCGGCGGTCACCCGGCATGCGCTCAAGGCCCACGGCGTGCATCTGGCGTACCAACTCGGCACTGCGCTGGGCAAAGCTGTTACCGCCCGATTTGCTTGGATCAATCACGATCAGCAACTGGCCGGTCCATGGCGTTTGCGCACCCGGGTGTTGTTTCCAGTCGAATTCAAACGAGAAATTGCCGCCCGTCAACGCCGCCGCCAGTAACTCGACCATCATCGACAACGCCGAGCCTTTGTGACCACCGAACGGCAACAAGGCGCCACCGTCTAAGATGGCTTTAGGGTCTTGGGTCGGCTCGCCCTGTTTGTCGACGCCCATGCCCGCCGGCAAAAGGTGGCCTTTGCGTGCCGCAATCTGTACGTCGCCGTGGGCAATGGCGCTGGTGGCCAAGTCAAAGACGATAGGGCTCGCCCCTTCACGGGGTGCAGCGAACGCAATCGGGTTGGTGCCAAACAACGGTTTTTGCGCACCGTGCGGGACCACGCAGGTCATGCTGTTGACCACGCTCAAGGCCACCAGGCCTTCTTCAGCAAACGGCTCGACATCCGGCCACAACGCCGCGAAGTGGTGCGAGTTGCGAATCGCCAACACGGCAATCCCGGCACTGCGGGCTTTTTCTACCAACAACTCACGGGCTGCCGCCAACGCCGGTTGAGCAAAGCCATTGCCGGCATCCACACGGATAAAACCGGACGCCACGTCTTCAACCTTGGGGATGGCCTGGCCATCCACCCAGTTGCTCGCCAGCGACGCCAGATACCCCGGAATGCGGAACACTCCGTGGCTATAGGAGCCATCGCGCTGAGCCCGTGCACAGTTATCGGCCAGTACCTGCGCCACGGCGGGAGAGGTGCCATGACGCACAAAAATCTGTTGCAGCAAAGCGGTCAGTTCGCTGAGAGAAAGCGACTCTATGGCCGATGAGGAGGTAGCGGGCTGAGACATTCTGGCGCTCCGATCTAGTTGTTATTGTCGAGATGCAACTGTAGAGCCACTATCCTGCGATGACAGTTCTCTGTCAATTCTTGACTTAATGTCAGAAAACATTCACTTTCTGCAACGCGCTGAAACAAGAACAGGAAGCAGCCGTGAGTCAGTCGATTAAGCAACGCCTTGAAAGCAGTCTGTCAACCGCCGCGCCTTCGGGTCGGACGATTGCCAGTTACATGCTGGCGAATCTCTACGAGTTGCCGTTTCAGACCGCCGCCGACATCGCCAGCAAGCTGGGTGTCAGCGAGTCCAGTGTGGGGCGCTTCTGTCGCTCGCTGGGCTACAGCCATTTCAAAGAACTCAAAAACGATCTCAAGGACGACCTGGGCGATGGCCCGTGGCTGGTCGGTGATCGTCTGCAAGAATTCCGTCAGCAATCGAGCCAGAGCCCGCAGGCCTTGCCACGCAGTTTTGAGCTGGAAGTAGCCGCGCTGGTCAAGGTTTACGAATACAGCCTGACGCCTGCGTGGCAAACCGTCAGCCAGCGCCTGGCGACACGGCGCAAAGTGTTTGTCGCGGGCTTTCAGACCGAGCGCGGCATCGCTGCCTCCATGGTGCATTTGCTGCAGTACCTGCGCGATGGCGTGCAATTGGTGGATGGCGCTGCCGGGCATTACGCCGACGTGCTGCTGTGCCCCGCCGAGGATTGCGCGCTGGTGGTGTTTGAAGCCCGCCGCTATTCGCGCCACGCCCAGCAACTGTGCCGCAAGGCCCGTGAAGCGGGAATTGCGGTAACGCTGGTGACCGACACCTTTTGCGACTGGGCCGACTCGTGCGCCGATGAAGTGTTCCGCGTACCGACCGAATTCAATCTGTTCTGGGAATCCACCGCAGCCATGCTGTCGCTGGTGCACCTGTTGATCAATGAAGTGTGCAAACAACTGGGGCCTGACGTTGAGAAGCGTCTTGAGGCAACCGCGGCCTTACACAATGAGTTCGTGGGTTACACATCCTCACCCGGATCAAAACAATAAAACGAGGTGCTAGATGAACAACGTCCTTCGCTTTGCCAGTGCGTGTGCAATGGTTTTCGCCGTCGCGGCCAACGCCCAGGCCGACAAGCTGATTATCGCCACGGAAGGTGCGTACCCTCCGTTCAACTACGTTGACTCGGACAACAAGCTGCACGGCTTCGACGTCGATATCACCGAAGAACTGTGCAAGCGCATGGACGCCCAATGCACCATCGTGGCCCAGGACTGGGACGGCATCATTGCCGGTCTGATGGCTAAAAAGTACGACGCTATTGTCGCCTCGATGATCGTCAACGAGGAACGCAAAAAGAAAATTGCGTTCACCAATCACTACTACCGCACGCCGCTGTCCATCGCCGTAGCCAAAGACTCGGACATCACCGATGCCCAGTCCGACTTCGCCGGCAAGACCGTGGGCGCTCAAAGCGCCGCCACGCAAAGCCTGTACGCCGAATCCCACTACAAAAAAGCCGACATCAAGCTGTACCCGACCCTGGACGAAGCCAACAGCGAGCTGGCCAACGAGCGGGTCGATGTGGTGATCGCCGACAAGTTTCCGCTGCTGGAGTGGGTCAATAAAACCGGCAAGGACTGCTGCAAAATCATTGGCGACGTTGACGGCACCATGGATGACGCGTCGATTGCCGTGCGCAAAAACGATGACGCCCTGCGCGAGCGCTTCAACAAGGCGCTGGATGAAATCGTGGCCGACGGCACCTATAAAAAGATCTCGAGCAAGTACTTCGACTTCGACATCTACTAAGTCTTTCGCCCTCTGTTGAGGGCTTCCCTGCCAATCACCCTGCCCTGCGTGCATTTCGCGCGCAGTGGCTGACTATTGTCTTTTTTTGACCGGGGACTCGAGCATGCTCGAACAACTCTCACTTCTCTCATTCGCCAGTGGTGGCTGGGGTTCAGCGCTGCTGGCCGGCTCGCTGGTAACCATTGCACTGGCCTTGAGCTGCCTGCCGATCGGCCTGCCGCTGGGGCTGTTGGTGGCCGTAGCCGCGCGCTCCAAAAGTCGCTGGATGCGCGCCTGGGCCACAACCTTTTCCACGGTATTCCGGGGTTTGCCCGAACTGCTGACGCTGCTGATCATTTACTACGGTTGCCAGATCGCAGCGCAAAAAATCCTCGAGGCCATGGGTTATGACGTGCAGTTCACGATCAACACCTTCGTGGCCGCCATGATCGCTTTCAGCCTGGTGTTTGCGGCGTTTTCCAGTGAGATCTGGCTGGGCGCCTTCAAGACCATTCCCAAAGGACAATACGAAGCCGCCTCGGCGCTGGGCCTGTCTAAATTCACCACCTTTCGCAAAGTAGTGTTGCCGCAACTGGCACGCATCGCCCTGCCCGGCCTGTCAAACAACTGGCTGTCGCTGCTCAAGGACACCTCGCTGGTGTCAACCATCGCGCTGGTCGACCTGATGCGCCAGACCAACCTGGCGGTGAGCGTGACCAAGGACCCGATGCTGTTCTACACCGTGGCCTGCTTTATCTATCTGTTTTTCTCGGCCATTTCCGGGCGCCTGTTCGCGTTTATGGAACGCTACTTCAACCGCCACATACGGAGCGTGCAGCCATGAGCCTGGCGGATCTGCAAAACATGATTCTCGACCCCGAATTGCTTGAGCGCTACGCCCCGCGCTTTATTGACGGGCTGCTGGTGACCGCCAAGCTGGTGGCGATTTCATTCACCCTTGGCGCGTTGCTGGGGTTGGTGATCGCCTTGGGGCGCTTGTCCAATAATCGGGCCGTGCGCAATGTCACCGGCGCCTATGTGTACTTTTTCCGCGGCTCGCCGCTGTTGGCGCAGTTGTTCCTGTTGTATTACGGCCTCGGCTCGTTCAAGAGCTTTTGGCAAGACATCGGCCTGTGGTGGTTCTTCCGCGATGCCTGGCTGTGCACCCTGCTGGCCTTCACCCTGAACACGGCGGCGTATCAGGCCGAGATTCTGCGCGGCAGCATCATGTCGGTTGCACAAGGCCAGCGCGAAGCGTGCAAGGCTTTGAACCTGTCGCGCTGGACGACGTTTCGCAAGGTCGTGCTGCCGCAGTCGCTGCTGGTGGCCATCGGCCCGCTGGGCAACGAGTTGATCCTGATGATCAAGGCCAGCGCCATCGCCTCGCTGGTGACCATCTATGACCTGATGGGCGTGACCAAGATGGTCTTTGCCCGCACGTTCGATTTCCAGGTGTACCTGTGGGCTGCAGTGCTTTATCTGCTGATCGTCGAAATCGTGCGTCGCACCCTCAAATTTATCGAAGGCCGCCTCAGCCGCCATTTGCAGTAAGCCCACTTTCGTTCAAAGGACTTGTTTATGCATTGCGACATTCTCGTTCTGGGAGCCGGCATTGTCGGCGTCAGTACCGCGTTGCAACTCCAGGCGCACGGACGCAACGTTGTGTTGCTCGACCGCGACCAACCGGGCAGCGGCACCAGCCACGGCAACGCCGGGTTGATCGAGCGCGCCAGCGTTATTCCGTATTCGTTCCCGCGGGAAATCTCGCGCTTGCTGCGTTATGGCCTGAACCAGCAATCCGACGTGCGCTACAGCCTCAAGCACCTGCCCAAGGCCGGTTCCTGGCTGATGCAGTACTGGCAGCAATCCGGCAGCAAAGGCCTGGCCAAAGCCACCGAGTCGATGCTGCCGTTGATAGAAAAGTGCGTCAGTGAGCACGACTTGCTGGCAGAACCGGCAGGCATGACCGGGCTCATTCAAGACAGTGGCTGGGTCGAGGTGTACCGCACCCCGGCGGACTTCGAAAAAGCGCAACGCGATGCAGCCGCTCTTGCCCGGTTCAAGCTCAATTACCGGGTGCTCGACAAACAGCAAGTGCACGCCCTGGAACCCGGCCTGCATGACGACGTGCTGGGCGGCATTCACTGGCTCGACCCCAAGACCGTCACCGACCCCGGTGGCTTGACCCGGGGTTACGCCGAGCTGTTTATCCAGCGTGGCGGCACCTTTGTGCTCGGCGATGCCACCCGCCTGCGGGCCACGGCCGGGCAATGGCAGGTCGAGAGCCAAAAAGGGCTGATCGTCGCCAATGAAGTGGTGGTCGCACTGGGGCCACAGGCCCGGGCCATTTTCGAGCCGCTGGGGTACCAGATTCCGCTGGCGATCAAGCGGGGCTACCACATGCATTACGCCGCCAAAGACGGGCATACCATGCAGCACCCGATTCTCGATTCAATCGGCGGGTATGTACTGGCGCCGATGGTCGGCGGCATTCGCCTGACCACCGGCATTGAGTTTGCCGACAGCGATGACCCGATCAATGAAATCCAGCTGCGCCGCTGCGAAGAGCGCGCCCAGCGCCTGTACCCGCTAGGCCCACGGGTGGATGCCGAGCCGTGGTTGGGGCGTCGCCCTTGCCTGCCGGACATGTGCCCGGTGATCGGCCCGGCCAGTCGTCACAAAGGCTTGTGGTTCAACTTTGGTCACGCCCACCACGGCCTGACCCTGGGCCCGGTCAGCGGCCGCCTGCTGGCCGAAATGATGACCGGCCAGACCCCGTTCACCGACCCGACACCCTACAGCGCCGAGCGCTTCAACTGATCTCTGGAGACACGCTATGCAAGTACATTCTGCTTACGTTCACAACCCTGTGTCGCCAGGCACTGATAGCCGCAAGGTGGTGGTGGATATCGCTGGCCTGAACAAGTACTACAGCGCTTTTCACGTGCTCAAAGGCATCGACCTGAAAGTGCGCGAAGGCGAGCGAATTGTGCTGTGCGGCCCGTCCGGCTCAGGCAAATCGACCTTGATCCGCTGCATCAACCGCCTCGAAATAGCTGAGAAAGGCAGCATCCTGGTCAACGGCACCGACCTGTCGCACACCAGCCGTGAAGCGGCCAAGGTGCGCAGCGAAATCGGCATGGTGTTCCAACACTTCAACCTGTTCCCGCACATGAGCGTGCTGGACAACTGCATTCTTGCGCCGATGTCGGTGCGCGGGCTGCCACGTAAAAAAGCCGTGGAACTGGCCCAGCACTTTCTGGAGAAAGTCGGCATTGCCAGCCAGGCTGATAAATACCCGAGCCAGCTTTCCGGTGGCCAGCAACAGCGCGTGGCGATTGCCCGGGCGCTGTGCATGGAGCCGAAAATCATGCTGTTTGATGAGCCGACCTCAGCCCTCGACCCAGAGATGGTCAGCGAAGTGCTGGACGTGATGGTCAAACTGGCAGGCAGCGGCATGACCATGCTCTGCGTCACCCATGAAATGGGCTTTGCCCGGCAAGTGGCGGAGCGGGTGTTGTTTCTCGATGGCGGCATGATCATCGAAGACTCGCCGCCCGAAGACTTTTTCAACGCCCCGAAAAGCCCTCGGGCCCAAGCCTTTCTTGCGCAGATCGTGCACTGACCCAGCGTTGCCGCTGCCGCTGGCCCTTTGCTTTTTATTCAGAAGCGGGGCTGCTGCGCACCTCATCGCAGCCTGCGGCAGCGGCTACAGGGTTTTCATGCAAAAACCACAAGATCAGTAGTGCAACTGCTACGGTCAGGGCGGCCAGGCCGTAGAGCAGCACCTGAAACGCTTGCAGGTAGGTTGCGCCTAACAGGGCCGGTCCCACGCCTTGCAGCAAACGCGAAGCCTGAGCCAGGTCTCCCGTGGCCAGGTATTGCGCCACATCGGCACGCTGTGAGGCCAAGTGGTCCTGGATCAAAAGCGCCAGCACGGCACTGACGATGGCCAGTGAAATGCCCTCGCCCGCGACACGTGTGGTGCCGAAAATACCCGTCGCCATGCCTGCGCGCTCCTTGGGCACCACGCTGATCGACAGCCCGTCCATCAAGCCCCACGGCAACCCCGTGCCCATACCGATCACCAACAAGGGCGCGAGCATGGCTGAAGTGGGTTGATTAATACCCACGCGACTCAGCATCAGCAGCCCGCCCGCCGCGATCAGCAAGCCAATGGCCGATAACACCCGTGGCGAAAACCAATGCGTCAGCACACCGGCCAGGTAAGGCACGATCAACATCGGTAGCGACAAGGCGATCATGATCAGCCCGGTATCGGTTTCACTGCGTCCTTCAATGCCGATCAAACGCACCGGCAACAACACCAGCAAGACGACAAAGCAAAAGCAGGTGGCAATCGGCAACAATTGCACGCCCACAAAACGCGGGTAGCGAAACAGTGACAGGTCGAGCATGGGCCGCGATACACGGCTTTCAATCCGCACAAACAACCACGCACAAAGCAGCGCCCCCAGCAGCATGCCCAGTACCCAAGGGCTGTACCATCCATTGCCCGGCACCAGCAGAATCCCCCAGGTCAGGAGCACCAGCGCGGCCGTGAAGCTCAGGGTGCCTTTGCCGTCCAGTTGACTGGCATGCGGGTCTCTGGATTCCGCCATCATGGGGAGTGCAATCAACAGCGCCAGCGCACCAATCATTGCCCCCAGGACAAACACCGCGCGCCAGCCCAGATGCTCGATCAGCAGCCCGGACAGGATCGGCCCCAGCGCCAGACCCACGCCAAAACTGGTGCCCAACAGACTAAACGCCTGGGTCTGGCTGCGCCCCTCAAAACTGTTTGCAATGGCCGCGCTCCCGCCTGCCAGGGCCGCCGCGGCTCCCACGCCTTGCAGCGCCCGCAAGCCATCCAGCCAGAAGATGTCCGGGGCCAGGCCTACAGCCAGCGATGCGAGGACAAACACGCCAACACCCGAGGCAAAAATGCGTTTGCGCCCGTAGCGATCGGACAAGGTGCCGGCTGCCATCAGCAAACTGCCAAAACTCAACATAAAGGCATTGGTGATCCAGGTCAGCGCCAGGGGGCTGCCGCCCAGGTCGAGGGCGATGGCGGGCGTAGCCAGCGCTCCTCCCGAAAAACTCAGCGGCATGATCAGCGCCGCCGTGCAAACAGCGAGCAACGTCCAGCCTGCAGACGTACGCGGTGTGCGGTGAGAAGACATAGGTAAAACTCCAGCCATTGAGCAAGGTGACGTAAAGGTCTGGAGAAGATAAAAGCGATCCAATTGAAGAAAAACAGGCTATAACTCCGCTCTAACACGACAAAAACTCCTTAATTAAGGCACGTCATGGAAAGTCTGAGTGGTCTGAATGCCTTCGTTATCGCCGCCAAGCTGGGCAGTTATGTGGCGGCCGCCGAGCGCCTGGGCATCTCGCCTTCAGCGGTGGGCAAGAGCGTGGCGCGTCTGGAAGACGGGCTCGGCGTGCGCCTGTTCAACCGAAGCACACGGCGCTTGAGCCTGACTGAAGAAGGCGCGCTGTTCTTCGAGCGCTGCAGCAAAATCATGGAGGAACTCGAAGAAGCCGAGGCCGAGCTGGTTTCATCGCGGGAAGTGCCACGGGGGCGCTTGCGCGTCAGCCTGCCAGCGATCGGTTATCGCATGTTGCTGCCGATCCTGGGCGAGTTCATCCAGCGCTATCCGGAAATCGAACTGGACATGGACTTCAACGACCGCATTGTCGATGTCATTGGTGAAGGGATGGATGCGGTGATCCGCAGTGGCGATTTTGCCGACTCACGGCTCAAGAGCAGGCCGTTGGGGGCCTTTTACTTTGCCCTGGTGGGAGCGCCGGACTACCTCGCGCGTCATGGTCGGCCGCACGAGCCAGAGGATTTGAAAGAGCACGTGTGCCTGCGGTATCGATTCCCCAGCAATGGCCCTTTGCAGGAGTGGGCGTTCACAGGCCGTAGTGACGACATCCTGTGGAAGCGCTCGAACCCGCTGGTGTTCAACAATCTGGAAGCCTTGATTGGCGCCGCCGTGGCCGGTTTTGGCCTCGCCTACGTGCCGAGCTTCACGGTTCAGCAGGCCTTGCAGAACCAACAACTGGAAGCCGTGATGGCTGATCATATCAGCGCACACGGGCGCTTCTCGGTGCTGTGGCCCAGCAGCCGACATCTGCTGCCGAAGTTACGGGTATTTGTCGACTTTTTGGCCGAGCACATGACCCTGGGTTCGCCCAAGGCCTAGTACGCACGCTGTGGGAGCCAGATTGCTCGCGATGCAGGCAACTCGGTCTAGGTACTGCACCTTGTCGCTTCAATCGCGAGCAAGCCCACTTGCACAGAGTGGGCGGCCCCTACTAGATGGATTCACGCACGGTTTACAACTCGGCTGCCAGCCGTGAGCCCTGGTTGATGGCCCGCTTGGCATCCAGTTCGGCAGCCACGTCAGCACCACCGATCAGATGCACGCTCTGCCCTGCCGCCACCAGACCGTCCTGCAGGTCTCGCAATGGGTCCTGACCGGCGCAGATCACGATGTTGTCCACCGGCAATACCTGCGGCTCACCTTCGCCGATGCGGATGTGCAGGCCGTCATTATCGATGCTCAGGTATTCAACGCTGTTGAGCATTTGCACGTGTTTGTTTTTGAGACCGGTGCGGTGGATCCAGCCGGTGGTTTTGCCCAGACCGTCCCCCACCTTGGTCTTTTTACGCTGCAAGAGGAACACCTGGCGCGCCGGTGCATGTACTTCAGGCTTGATCCCGACCACGCCACCGCGGGCTTCCAGCTGTGTATCAATGCCCCACTCACGCCAGAATGCTTCGCGATTCAGGCTGGTGGCCTCGCCCTTTTGCACCAGGAACTCGGACACGTCAAAACCAATACCGCCCGCACCAATCACTGCGACGGTTGCGCCGACCGGCTTGCGTCCGAGGATCACGTCCAGGTAGCTGAGTACTTTGGGATGGTCGATACCCGGAATCGCCGGGGTCCGTGGCGCAATCCCCGTGGCCAGGATGATGTCGTCAAACCCGCCCGCCACCAATTGCTGCACATCCACGCGGGTGTTGAGCTGCAGATCAACCCCGGTGCTCTGCAGCTTGTGCTTGAAGTAACGCAAGGTCTCAAAAAACTCTTCCTTGCCCGGCACGCGCTTGGCCACGTTGAACTGGCCACCAATCTCGCTGGCCGAGTCGAACAGCGTGACCTGATGCCCGCGCTCGGCCGCTACGGTGGCCGCCGACAATCCGGCAGGCCCGGCGCCCACCACGGCGATTTTCTTCACGGCGATGGTCGGCAGGTAGTTGAGTTCGGTTTCATGGCAGGCACGCGGGTTAACCAGGCAACTGGTCAGCTTGCCGCCGAAGGTATGGTCCAGGCAGGCCTGGTTGCAGCCGATGCAGGTGTTGATCTCGTCGCTGCGCCCGGCTGCTGCTTTATTGACGAACGCCGGATCGGCCAGGAATGGACGCGCCATGGACACCATGTCGGCATCGCCTTCGGCCAGGATCTGCTCGGCAACTTCAGGGGTGTTGATGCGGTTGGTGGTGATCAACGGCACGCTGACCGAGCCCCGCAGTTTGGCCGTGACCTTGCTGAATGCACCGCGCGGTACTTTGGTGGCGATGGTCGGGATACGCGCTTCATGCCAGCCAATACCGGTGTTAATGATCGTCACACCGGCCTGTTCCACGGCCTTGGCCAGTTGCACGATTTCTTCCCAGACGCTGCCACCGGCCACCAGATCGAGCATCGACAGACGATAAATAATGATGAAGTTCGGGCCTACGGCCTCCCGTGTACGGCGCACGATTTCAATCGGCAGGCGCATGCGGTTTTCGTAACTACCGCCCCAACGGTCGGTGCGATGGTTGGTCTGGGCGGCGAGGAACTGGTTAATGAAATACCCTTCGGAGCCCATGATCTCGACTCCATCGTAACCGGCACTTTGCGCCAGCATGGCGCAGGTGACGAAGTCGCTGATCTGCTTCTCAATGCCCGCTTCGTCCAGTTCTTTAGGGGTAAACGGGTTGATCGGCGCCTGCAGAGCGCTGGGCGCTACTTGTCGCGGGCTGTAGGCATAGCGCCCGGCGTGAAGGATCTGCAGGCAGATCTTGCCACCGGCGTCGTGTACGGCCTGGGTCACGACCAGGTGTTTTTCAGCTTCCTCAGCGGTACTCAGTTTGGCCGCACCGCTGTACACACCACCTTCGTCGTTGGGAGCGATCCCGCCGGTCACCATCAGCCCGACGCCGCCCTTGGCCCGTTCGGCAAAATAGGCCGCCATGCGTTCGAAGCCACCGGGCTGTTCCTCCAGACCGGTGTGCATCGAGCCCATGAGGGTGCGGTTGCGCAGGGTGGTAAAGCCCAGATCCAGCGGGGCCAGCAAATGCGGATAGTGAGAGGCGGTCATCAGGGGGGATGCTCCGTTACAGGCTAAATCACGGAAAGCGAGGTGCTCATTGGCCCTCGTCGGTTATGACTGGCACAGTAAAGAGACTCCCCGACGCGCTCAATGACCCAAAATGACAAACTCCTAACCTTAATGCGCAGCCCCCCTTGGCAAGCCTGGCCGGGCAACCTACCCTAGTCGACGAATTCTGCACACGGTTACCGCTTTAACACCCATGCGAAAATTATTTGCTTGCACCTTATTGACCGCCCTTGTCGCTGCTGGCGCAGGTTACGCCTACTGGACCGAACAGCGCCCGGCCGGTCATTACCTGTCTGATCTGCGCGTTCAATTGGCGATCAACGAGGGCGCTGATCAAGGGCGCGGTAATTTATTGGGCATCGAGCCCGATCTGTCGCCGCGCGACTTTCAAAGCCTGGACCTGGTGCACTTGAAGCTGGCCGCGTATCTGGACAGCGCCCGCAAAGACGGCCTGCTCAACGATAAAACCGTGGTGGTATTGCCCGAACACATCGGCACCTGGTTGGTGTTTGAAGGTGAGAAAAACGAGCTGTACCAGGCCGCCAACCTGAACGAAGCCATGCACATGCTGGTGCTCAGTCACCCGCTGGCCTTTGCCAATGCCTGGCTGCGCGCAGACGGCGACAGTCGGACCAACGATGCCCACCTGCGCATGAAAGCCCGTCCGATGGCGCGCAACTATCAGAATCTGTTTGGAGGGCTGGCCAAGGAATTTGGCATCACCCTGGTGGCAGGCAGTATTGCCCTGCCCGACCCGCGTATTGAAGACGGCAAGTTGGTCCCCGGCAGCGGCCCGCTGTACAACAGCAGTGTGGTATTTGGCCGTGACGGCACCCCGCAAGGGACTCTACAGCGCCAGTTGTTGCCGACCTACGAAGAGCAAAGCTATATCCAGCCAAGCCCTGATCATCATTTGAATGTGGTTGATACCCCCGCCGGTCGGCTGGGCATCTTGATCGGCAGCGACAGCTGGTATCCCGAACATTATCGGAGCCTGAATGAACAAGGCGCGCAATTGATCGCGGTGCCTGCATTCATCATGGGTAAAAACACCTGGGATCAACCTTGGGGCGGCTACAAGAGCGTTTCGACCCCCAGCGAAATCAGCCTCAAGCCCGGCGAAGTCTCCGAAGGGCAAGCCTGGCATCGCCTGACGCTTACCAGCAGTTTGCCCAGCAGCACTGCCGAAGCAGGCGTCACCGTATTTTTGCGGGGCAAGTTCTGGGACAAACGCAGCTCAGGGCATGGTTTTATCAGCCGCAATGGCCAGACCAACGTGGATAACACAGGTGATGGCGCACGACTGCTGAACGTGTGGCTGTAAGACCATGAAACCCATGCCTATGCGTTTGGGAGACCTTTCGGTCGGATTTGTTGAATCCCTGGCTGAGGCTGTACGCAGTCATGGCCATGATCCGCTACCGCTGCTGGAGCAATATGGACTCGACGCGGCTCGACTGGCGCAGCCTTCGGCCCGTTTGTCGATCCCGCGCTATATGCGCCTGGGGCATGCCGCCATCGCATTGACCGGTGACCCGGGGCTGGGCTTGCGCATGGGCCAATTGAGTCGCTTACCCCAGGCTGGCCTGGCTGGCGTCACCGCGGCCCAGGCTCCGACTGTACGCGAAGCAGCGCGCGCGTTGACCCGTTTTGAGCCGCTCTATGGGTCAAACTATCGCGGCCAGTCGAGCCTGCATGAAGATGCTCAGGGCGCCTGGCTGCGCTTTTACTCCATCAGCCCGTACAACGCCTATAACCGCTTTGTGGTGGACTCGATCATCGCCGGCTGGCTGCAGCAGTTGTCGTCGGTTGCCAATCAGCCACTGCCCTGTGAGCAGATAGATATTGAATTCAGCGAGCCCGATTATGGCGAGCGCTACGCACCGCTGAGCCACGCGGCGGTGAATTTTCGCGCAGAAACCAATCAACTGCGCCTGAGCCACGCGACGCTCGATCTGCGCAACCCTGTGCACTGCCCCAGCACCTGGGCAAGCCTGTTGCAGGTGTGTGAACGCGAACTGGAACAACTGACCCGTACCCGCAGCCTGCGCGAACGTATTACGCAGCTGTTGGGGCCTTTGCTCAATGGCGGCCGGGAACCCGACCTGGAAGAAGTGGCGACACGCTTGAAGCTGCCGACCTGGACCCTACGCCGCAAACTGGCAGAAGAAGGCACGCAATTTCGCGCGATTCTCAATGACACGCGGCGAGATCTTGCCATGACCTATATCCGTGACACGGAATTGGCGTTTGGCGAGATTGCGTATTTATTGGGATTTGCCTCAGCGGAGGCGTTTCAGAGGGCCTTCAAGCGCTGGAACGCGGAAACTCCAGGAGAGTTCCGTCGTCGCCAGCGTCAATTGGCCTGATTCAAAGCTCGGTCGCATCGTCAGCAGACTCAGGGGAGTCCAGTTCCGAGGCTTGGTACTCGAGCAGTTCTTCTTGATAGTCGTCCATGGTTACATCCTCTATAAGCCTATTGATTCAAGTCATGCCAGAGTGGCGCTGGTTTGAGCTTAAGGCGCACGCATGAAGGTTAAATGACACCTTCACGGCCCTTTCCAGCACTGACTTTAAACGTAGCAGACCTCAGAAAATGAGTGCAACTCTTTATTGCCCCGGCGCAGGCTCTGGAACGGCGGGTACAGAGGGTTTTGCCGGCTCGGTTGGCAGTGTGCTGGAGGCCGGGACGACGGGCGCAGGCTCAGCCGCTTTTTCGACCGGCTTCTCGACCGGCTTCTCGACAGCCTTTTCCACCGGTTTTTCAGTGGCTGGCGGCGTCTCAACAGCCGCAGGGGGCACCGGGGTTTGGGTCGGCACGATCGGTTGCAACTCGGCAGGCGGCACCACGGGCTTTGAGCTTGCCGCGTCGACAGTAGGCTCTGCCGCGGGAGTGGCGGCAGGTGCAGACGCAGGTGTTGGCGCTGGTGGCGTGGCAGGGGCTGTCGGTGCCACCACCGGTGCTACAGGCGCGACTGCAGCCGCCGGTGGTTTAGGCGCGGCAGTGTCTGGCATGCCCAGTTCAGCCTTGGGCTTGGGGTCGCCTTGAGTCGGTTTCTTTGCATCCTTGGGCAAGAACACTTCAACCAGTGAGAAATAGCGGTCATAGAAATCGGGGGATGACACGGTTTCGCTGGCGACTTTGACCATGGAATCGTCAGACGAACCGATCGGCATCGACACAGACCCCAACACCCCTACCCCCAGGCTTGCCGAATTATTGACCTTCTTCAGCGCGTAGCGATCGAGCAAGGCGTTGGCAAACATGGTTGCATTGTGCGCCGAACCACCGTCGTCGGCGCAGACCACGTTGAAACTGATCTCCAGGTGGCTATCGCCATTTTGCTGGAAGCTCTTGTGGCCGCTGATCATTTTCGGATCATTGCTGGTGATGATATACCCCTGGCTCAGCAGTGCCCGGCGCGCGGCTTCGCAGGACACCTTGTCGCTTACCGGATAGTTGCGCGAGAACGTGCCTGAATCATCGAAGCTTTCATGATCGTAGATCGTTGGCTTATTCGATGAACAACCTGCGAGGCCGGCCAGACACAAGGCAACTACCGCGGTACGCAAGGAGAAGGACATGGGCATTGACGATCCTGAGGAAAACGGTACGGGGCGTATTGTGCATCAGTTCTGGACTGATGCATGCAGTTAGATTGAGTCCCGAGCCTAAAATTTGTGGCCCCTGCCACCTCAATTTCTCAGCATAAACGTCTCGTATTCCAGGTCATCCAATGCTCTGGACAGTTGCTGCAAGGCCACCAGCACACAGATCAGCAACGACAAGGTGAACCCGTAACCAAAGAAACTCGGGCCCATGTACAGGCTAAGTAATGTCAGGGCAGCGTTGAGCAGCACAAACATGACGCACAACTTGAGTACGATGGCGCGTTTGTCCAGATAGAAAAATACGTTCAGCAGCGCCATAAACACGACTTGGATGCTAACCCCGACCAAGTCGATATAGAACAGCGGCAAGTAGTAACTTGATATGCCCAGCCATTCCAGCAATTGCGGGGCAAACAGGAATAACAAGACCACTGTCAGCCCTTGAACCTTGCAGATTTCCAGCAATCCTTGGCGAATCGACAGAGTCATTTCGACCTTTAGCTGGCCGATGTGTTGCAAGGTCTCACCCTCACGGATCGCCCGAAACAAGCGGTCGTACCATTGGGCGAAGTCGGTTTCGATGCGCACCAAGAACACCGCCATGCCCGGAATAATCGCCAGATAGGCCAAGAAGATCGGCAAATCGTACAACACCGACGAGCGCATCGGGCCAATCACGGCGCTGGAGGTGCCGGGATTGAACCAAAAAATAAATTTATCGATCCAGATCCCCAGGTTGTAGCAAAGCCCGGTCAGCAGCAGGCTGGTGAACACTTGGCGTTTGTCGAGAAAGTCGAACGCCACCAGTGTGTCCGAACGGTATTCGCGCAGGATGTCGTAGAGGTAGATGAACAGCAGCGAACCGTGCCCCATCAGCAGCGCCAGCAGTAAACCGTTGAGCCCCATAAAGCTCAGCAAAAATGCACTCACCACCATCAACGAGTAGCCCACCAGCATCACCAGCAAAATGCGGTTATAGGCTTTCATCCCGGACAAAAAGATGATCACCAGCCACAGGTTGCACAGGGTGACGAAGTTGGCCAGCACCAGCAGTCGATAGGTCAACGGCTCATCAAACAGCGCCCATAACAACAGCGTGCCGAGAATACCCGCCGTCAGGGTGACGAGCAGCAGCACCCCGACCAGGTTGGGCAGGATGCGTGTAAATTTGCGCTCAAACAGACGATCCGACACGAAACGGGTGAAAAACAGTTGCAAGCCGCCAGTCAGGATCAGCGAGGTGGCCATCAGGTAAGTCACGCTGATCAAAAACTGCCTGACCAGCATCTCAGGCATCAACAGACTCAAGCTCAAGATGCCCACCAGCATCACACTGACAATCGATAGCACCCACGGCCCGGAGCTGATCAGCCCCGCATAGACATAGGCATGCAAGGTGGCGGTGTAGGAGTCTCGCGAGAGGATTTTGCGCAGTTCAAAACCAATGCCGGCCATTTATACCGCCTCCATCGCTGAGTGATAGAGGGCGCGATACCGCTCGAACATCAGGTGTTCTGCGTAATAGCGATGCACCCGCAGCAAGCCGCTGTGTTGTGCCGCCTGCCAGCGCTGTGGACTGCGCAACAGCCCGAGAATCGCTTGTGAGGTGGATTGCGGGTCGGCGATGGCGACCACTTCACCCGCGTGGCCCAGGTCACGGTCCTCGCTGATCCCGCCTTCGATCAACTCTCGGCATGAGCCGACGTCGCTGGTGACCACTGGAATGCCAGCCGCCCATGCCTCCAGAATCACCAGCGGCTGTGCTTCACTGATGGATGTCAGCACCATCAACCCCAACTGCGGCAAGATGTGCTGGATGTTCTGAAAACCCAGAAACAACACATTGTTTTCCAGCCCCAAGCTGGCCACCAAGCTGCGGCACTCTGCGACGTAAGCCGGGTCTTCTTCTTCCGGGCCGACGATCCAGCCTTGCACTTCGGGCATCGCGCTGACGACACCGCGCATGGCGCGGATAAAGGTTTTGACGTCTTTGATCGGCACTACTCGCCCGATCAACCCCACCACCGGCAAAATGCCCTCGGGACGCGCCTCAAGGGCAGCAGTCCATTTGGGCAGGTCAATGCCGTTGGGGATCACCTGCGTGCGTGCGGGGTTGGCGCCGTCTTTGATCTGCCGCTGACGGTTGTTGTCATACAGCGAGATGATGTTGTCGGCGTGGTCATAGACCAATCGACCTATGCGCTCGAAAAACCTGACCCACAGGACTCGCATGTACCCTGCCCCGGCTTCCAGGCTGCTGTTAAGGGCCTGCTCGCTGCTTTCGGCAATCCAACTGGCTTGCGCCAAGTCGATTTTGCGTTCCTTGGTGTAGATGCCGTGTTCGCTGAGCAAGTAACGGCAGCCCCAGCGCTGCTTGAGAATGCTGCCCAACAACCCCGCGTAGCCAGTCGAGATCGAGTGCAATACTCTCGCACGCGGCATATCACGGGCCTCTTCAGCCAGCATCAGTAGCGGTGACTGCATCGCGCGCAAGGTCCAGAAATAATTCACGAACGAAGGGTCGGCACAATGCTTGAGATAGCCTTCGGTCAAGGCCTCCCAACTGGCGCGACAGCCCAGCACGTCGGCCAGATTCAGCCGACCCTGCGCCAGGGCATCCAGCAGTTGCTCGCCCTGTGCCACGGTCGGCGGGTCGGGATGGTGCAAGAACCGGTACAGGTTGGCCAACTCCGGGGCGATATGGCTCTGTTCCCCTTTACTGCGCGGACTCGCCTGCCAGGCTTCCTCAATAAAGACTTCTTTGATGTGCACCACATTGGGCGGTATTTCGTAGTTTTTACGGGTATAGGCACTGCGTTGGCCGCCAATAAACATCACCGAAAACGTGACTTCGGGCAGCCCCAGCAACATCTGGTGAATCCAGCTCGATACGCCGCCACGCACATAGGGCCAGGTGCCTTCAAGTAACAGGCAAACATCCGCCACGGGGCTTTCGTAGTGAGCTTTTTTCATAACCAGCACCTTGCCAATTCTGCGAACGGTGGACGGCGCAACATCGGCGGCGGCAAGGCCGCCAGTCGCTGCGGTATTTCCTGGTAGCGCCCGGCGCGAAACGCAATTTCGGCATGAAACGGAATCAGCAAGGTGGCGTCGATACCAATTATTTCGGCGGTTTGAAGGTGTGTCTGCGCGCGGTTCAGATCACCCAGTTCCAAGGCAATACGCCCAGCCAGTAAATGCAGCTCACCGCCCTCGCCTTCACGTAATCCTTGTTCTGCATGATCACGGGCCTGACCCAATACGTGCTCCAGCACACTGCCTTGCGCCAGACCCAGATAGGCCAGTTCCCAATACCAGCGCGCCAGCGTGGCGTGCAGTGCCGCGCAGCCAGCAGGGCTCGCTTTGGCTAATTGCTCAAGATCGGCCTGAATCCGCTGATTGATGGTGTTCTCTTGTTTGTCGAGCATCGAGTAAGCCAGCAAGCGCACGTCATCACTTGGGTCAGCCAGTGCCAACTTAAGAATCGGGATCGCTTCTTTACCCGGCATGCGGCGAGTGCTGAGCAAGGCCGACAAACGCAGATCCGGGTCGGCGGAGTGGCGCAATACGTCCTGCAACCCGCCATCGCGGAATATCGGCGAATGTAGCGGCTGCGAACGAAAAGGCAGTTTAGGAATGCCCAGCGCTTGCCAGGCTTGTTGATCACGCGCACGTGGCAAGTACAACGCCGGGAATATCGCGCAGGCCAGACCCAGCGCGCCCACCAGTGGAATAAAGTACGCCAGCGAGAAGAGAAATAACGGACTCCAGGGCAAGGGCGTCCTGTATCGCGAAGGCAAGAGCCCCCACACTGCTGCACTGAGCATGGCACTGGCACAAGTGTGTACCAGCAGATAAAGCGCCAGGCTCTGCCCTGGTGAAAGTTGCGCCCAGAGGAGGTAACCACTGCCCGCCTCCAGCAGTAAGGCGAGGCTAAACAACCATTTGCTGATCATTGAGACCACACTCGTTGAACAGAAAGTTACGCAAGCCTTCGAGCTGACCGGCTGACTCCAGGGTGTAAGGCAGCACACGAACGCCCATTTTCTGCAGACTGTTTTCCGGCCCGAAGTGCTCATGCACCAGCGTCTGCAGCCGGGCCATGTAGCCTTGCGCACCCTCGGCACTGGTCAGAGGCAGCAGCACCAGCAGGCCATCGTTACCGCGCTGGTTACGCACGCTGTATTGCAGATCCAGCCCGCGCTGGCTGCGAGTGAAAAGGCTCAGCAGTTCCGGCTTGGGTTCGGTCAATTCAAAGAAATAGAGGCTGGCCGACAGCCCATGCTGCTGCACATCGATCCGCGAGCGTTTAAGTTGCTGAGCGAAGTGCTGAGCGTCGAAATCGGCCAGTTGCAGGCTCGATTCGTCGCTGCTCAACAGATCGGCAATGTGCCCTGCCAACAACGCCAGCAAGCTCAGAGTTCGCTCCTGAAAGGCGAAAAACGGCATTTGCCGAACTGCCATAATCGCCAATACCTTGCCTTCGGTGTCCATCAGCGGCGCGCAGACTTGCAACGAAGAGAATTCGCTTTGCTCACCGCTGTCAGTCAAGTTACTGCGCACGCTGACCAATTCTCGTCGCTCAAGGCACAGACTGATCAACGGGTCCTGGATATGCAGAGCGCCCATGACTCCGATCGTGGCCAATGCCTGGGGCAGCACGTGGCCTTGCTCCTCAACCCGGTACAGACCGGCCACCCGCAGAGAACCGTACTGGCCCAAAATAGCGAGAATGGGGTCGGCCATCGCCGCCAGCGGGTCCGCCGTGCCCTTGAGCGAGCGCAGACTCTCACGCAGGCCCAGCAAGGAGCTGCGCAGGCTTTGATCGCTGCCCGCGACCCGTTGCTCTAACCGATCATGGGACACTCGCAGCACTTGGTGGTGACGGGTGAACTCGTCGAGCCGGTACTGGCGGTAGTTGTTGGCCATTTGCAGGCGTTGCAAGCGGCGGTCCCACAGGTCACGGACTTCACCGACCACCATCGTGCAGACCAATACCCCGACAATGAACGAGGGCGCATTGTCGGCGTAGATCGCCAAACCTTGCTGGCGCAGCACGAAAAAAGCCAGGATCACCAGGCAGGCACTGGCCAGCCCGCGAATGAAGCCGTAGCGCACGCTGATCAGCAGCGGTGCAAGCACCGGCCATGGAAAGTCACCGCGTACTTGCAGTGGATCGTCCGGCGTCAGCCAAACACCCGAGCCAATCGCCAGTACGCTGACCAACAGGGTTTCAAGCCATGAAGCCGGGCCACTGGCACGCGGAGCCAGGCTGTAATCCATATGTGGCGAATTCATCACAGTTGCTCGAGCCGAAGGCCACCGACCAATTTGTTCAGCACTTTTTGCGCAGAACCTGCCAGGCTTTCGCGGGACCACCCAGCACGGGCGCCACTCTTGCTCCATAGCACTCGACCCGTCGCCGGCTCTATCACGCGCAAGCTGATGCCGACTGCGGGTTCGCCGTCCAGCCCATTTTTGTACTGCCACTCTTCAACGCTGCCGGCCACCACATAGTCGAGTTTTTGCTGACGTGCCCATTCCAGCGCTGCGCTCAGGCGTTCGCTGTCATCGAGCAGCGCTTGTTCGCCCTGTGTACTGACCGGGTACACCTGCGGCTGCAAGCCGTTGCTGCTCAAGACGCTGAGCAGGATCTGTTCACTGCGCTCCCCGGCTTGCGGGGTTTGCGAATAATTGACCATCGGCACCAGCCCCCACTGCGCGGTACGTGGCAAGGCCGGGCTGTTTTTCCCAGTGAAACTGCTGCACCCGGCCACGAGCAATACGCTCAATAACAGGGTCAGACTACGGATTGTTTGCATAGTATTTCTCCATGTTGTGATTGGTTGGTCAGCGTCCAAAACGCAAGCCATAGCTCACGCCTAAAGTGCCACCTGAACCGGCGCCGCCTTGCGGTGCCGATTGATACCCGACCTTCACAGCCAACTCATCACCGCCGAGTACTTGCATCCCAATGCCGGTGTCGACACTGTAATTGAAGGTTTTATCTACCCACTGCCAGCCAGTAGTGATGTCCACCAGCCAGGTGTATTGAGGGCGTGTGCGGTTCAAGGCGCCGGGAAAGCCGCGTCGCCATGTATTACCGATGTAGACCTGGCCATAGCGCTCTTGCAGCACGTCGCGGGCGGTCAGCGATGTGCTCAACTCTTCATCGTTATCGCCCAGCACCTGTCCAACTTTGACCGGCCCGCCATTAATCGTTGAGAGGTCATCCAGAGTGCGGTTGCCAAGCGAATTGCGCTGGTAATCCACCCCGCCACGCACCACCCAGTTAGGCCCTTCGAATTCAAGGGTGTGGGCAACCTCCACTTTGAATTCCTGGCCACTGCCCATTGAGTCACCCAAACGGGTCGAGAAGCGGTTTTGCGCCAGACTCCACGACAATTGATCACGGGCAGAGAACCCGTGCTGCCCTTTGAGCCACACGCCGTCGTGCTGGCCCAAGGCTCGCATCAAGCCGGTGTCGTCGCTCTGGCGATGCCAATCCAACCCGGTCTGAATTTCATCGGTGGCGCTCAGTTGCCAGGCGCGGCTCAAGCCAAATCCGTTGCGGTCATGGTCTTTGCGGTTGCTGATATCGGCAATCAAGCGGTAGCTGCCATCAACCAATTGACGTTGCAACGTCAGCAGTGCATTGCGCTCCTGGCCCAGTACCGAGGAGTCAAGCTCACGGCTGTCGTAGCGGCCCTGCCCCAGCACCAGGCTGGCGTACCACTCATCGTTGAGGTTGCGCGCCACGGTCAGTTGCGGTGACGAGAAATCCAGCCCGCCATAGTTTTTCCGCTCCCATCCCAATTGGATGCCCTGAGGCTTGCGCTCCAGCATTTCGACGGCTTGACGGCGTAGTTGCTCGCGAATGCCCACTGGCTGTTCGTCGCCCAACGCCGTCAGGCTAACGCCCAGGGCGCGACCGTCTTGCCCAAGCTGATTAAGCGCTTCAACCTGCTGCGCCGGGTCGAGTTCAGCATTGGCCAGCATTTGCTGCAGCATGGCGCTATTGCGATTGCGCAAGGCTTCTTGAATCAGCTCGAAGCGATCCACTTTCAAGCCCTTATAGCGCGCCCAATTCAGCCAATCATTTTTCTGAACGGCCTGATTGGTGTCATCCAGTTGCGCCAGCAAACGCTCAAACCACAGTTGCAACATTGCCATCGAACCGTCTTGCCACTTCAGGGCCTGGTGTTTTGCCTTGCGCGGTGAATAGCTGCTGGCCAGCAGCCGCAGCCAGGTCGTGAAACGTGCAGAAGATTCAACGCCGAGTTGCAGATCAGCCGTCCCCATCAGTTTCAAGCGCAGGCGTTGCGCAGAATCCCGGTAATCCGCAGCCTCCAATGCATCGGCGTAGCTGGCTTGCACCAGCCAGTCATTTGGATTGGCTTTGAGGTACATCCGATACCAGGCCAACGCTTCAGCGCTTAGGCCGACCATTTGGCTGGCAGCGGCAAATGGCAACCAGAGTTGACTGTCGCTACGGGCCGCGGCTTTCCATTGCTGCAACAACGGTGTCAGCTGGGCCGTATCCCCCTGATCGACGTACAGCCATAGCAAACGCTCGCGGAACATGGAGTTGCCGTGAAAATTTGCCAGACCCTGTTTGTACAGACGTTCAGCTTCAGCAAACTGGCCTTGCTGCGCCGCCAGTGCGCCCCGCGCTGCCAGCACTTCTCGCTGGGCGTAGACCGGTGACCAGGCTTGGGCGCTGTTAAGCAAACGCGCGACCAGCCCCCAGTCTTGAAGTTCTTGCGCCAGTTGCAAAGCCACGACCAGATGTTGTGGGTTGTGAGTGCGCTCCCAGCTCGTGACCATCATGGCCAGCGCTTTTTCGGGCTCCCGCTTGCTATACAAAGTGAACAGTTGCTCTTCATCGGAGCGACTTAGTTTGCCGTTGATCGCCAACAGTCGCTCCAGCGCAGGCTGCAACTCATCATCGCGCTCAAGCTCCCAAGCCAGCGCTGCACGCATTTCCCAATAACTCGGGTCGTCTATCGTCTTGTTGGGAATGTCCAGCGCCTGCCACGCACCCTGGGTGTCGAAGAACTTCAAGTGGACGCTGGCTTGATCGACACGCTCGCTGACGGTCAGTGGAAAATGCCGAGACATGGCTTGCAGCACCTTGGCTTTAGCCGGGAACTGCTCGGTGTTTTCAAGGTTTTGGCTCAGCCGCATCCAGGCCAGGCGTTGTTTGGGGTACTTTTTCAAACTGGCGCGCAACCATGCCTCGGCTTGCTGCGGCGTGCCGCGCTGTTCATGGGCGAAGACCAGCGCGTCTAGCTCGGCATCGGTCAGCGCGCGCTGATCCAGAATGCTGGCCAGCAACGGTATGCCGTGATCAAAGTCAAATAGCTGAATCGACAGACGCCAGGCATGCTCATGAGCTGCAGGGTCGTCACGCAGCTTGAGGTACGCCATCCAGTAATCCAGCGCCTGATAGGTTTCGCCTTGCCACTCGCCCAGACGCGCCATCTGCTGCAAGTAATCGGCATTGTCAGGTTGGGCGTGCAGGATTTCTTGACCGACTGACCAGGCACCATCCTGATCACCCAAGAACAAACGAAACGTGAACTCCTTGTGCAGCGCTTGCAGATTACCCGGCTCCAACGTGCGCCATTGCTGGATCAAGGTCTCTGCCTCTGCCACCTGCTTGTGGGCAACGGCGGTTTCTACGCCTTTTTCCAACCAGGCAGGATCGGTGGCCGGGTCATTTAATTGCGCCACTTTTTGGGCCAATAACGCAGAAGCTTCGGCGCCGCGATCAGCCGCCAGCAAGGTGTCGAATGCCATACGCAGATGGTGTTTGTGTTCTTCAGGAGTTTGACTGGCGGCTTCCAGTTGCAAATAGATATCGGCGGCATGCCCCGGCCGCTCGCCGGCCAGCGCCCATTTGCCCGCCTCACTCAGCCAAGTCAAGCGCTGTGCAGGGTCACGGACCGCCAACTCTTCGTAGCTGTGTGCGGCCAATATCGGGGCTTGCAGCAGCAACGCCAACAGGGCCATTCGCTGCAGCGCAGGCACCGGCAGTTGAGTGCGGTCCAGCGCAGCCAAACGCTCGACCAACGGCGCGCGATCGGTGTCGGTGGCCGTTTCCGGCAGCTCCAGTGCATCCAGTTGCAACGCGTATAACGCGGCCACCGTGGCCTGGGGTTTGGGCCACTCGTTCAAGTGCTGACGCGCACGCGGGTATTCACCCAGGGTGATCAACAAGTCCAGCAGCTTGATCCGTAGCACGTCATCTTGCGGGTGGGCGGTAAGCAATAACTCGGCGTAGTTGGCAGACACCGCATCGGGCTGGCCGCCATCAGGCTCAAAAACGTTCTCTTTGTTGAACGTCATCCATAACAAACCGCCCACCGCAGCCACCACCACGACCAGCGTCCAGGGGTTGAGCAGCCGGGCTTTATCAGTTGCAGAGGAGTTGCGCATCACTCACCTGCTTCATAGGTAGTTTGAATGACCACAGCCCCTTGTTCGGGGTGCCTACAAAACGCTGCCCCTTGACTTCAAGGCGGCACGGCCCGGTGGCACGCACCGAAAACCGGATATCAAATTCACCGGCAAAGGCAAACGCCACGCGCCGATCGTCGAGGTATCGCCATTGCTGCAACGGCACATTGGCCTGCTCCAGCGCCGGGCGCGGGTCACGATCCGGACGCAAAGCGAGCAACGCGTGATCACTGCTCAAATGCACATAACGGCCTTGGGGTAGATCGCGCACACCGGCCACTCCTTGGGAGCGACTGAGGTCGGGCCAGCCCATTTGCGGATCAATGCGCAAAGTGCGCAACGCGTTCAAGCCGCGGACCTGCCAGTTACCATCGACGGTGCGGGCCAGGCTGGACTCATACAAACCGCGTACACGGGGCAGGTAATCGCTCATCCACAGCGAGATCGACTGCTGCTTGATCATGTAGGCGTAAATGTCATTCATCACCTTGATCGAAGCCTGCTTGGTGCCGGAATAGAAGTGGTAATACAGATGCAAGCCACGCAGGCGTCGCGGGTTGTCGGTCAGTTCAAAGGTGTCGATCACATCGCGAAAACCGTAGTACGGCCCCCTCCAGAGGTTGGTGTACATGTTCTCGTTGATGATTGGCGCATAAATTTGCAAGCCGCCTTCGGTGGGGCGCAGCAAGGGTGAAAGCCCGGTCAGCGACGGGTTGGCGTGGGTAATGATGGTGGTGCCACCGTTGACATTCTGAAGGCCCGCTTCATAAGCGATTTTGATCGTGGCGGCATCTGGCAAGGCGTCACCGGGCCAGAAAATCATCTTCACCGGCTTTTGCGGGGTAGTCAGTTTGTTGTTGATGTAATCCCGCGAACCGACTACCTCGCGGTAAAAGTCGATCTTGTTGTAACCCGGGATCCTGATATTCAACCCGTACTCGGCGCTAAAACCTTCTTGGTGGCTGGATTTCTCTGGCTGCAAAAAAAACGGATGGCTGTATGTGTGGGTGGCAACCTCTACTTTGGAGTCGGCAAAAATGCTGCGGGCAATTGGCTCCAGCTCTTTGGCCAAGAAGGGAAACATGCCACGCGCCGAGATTTCGCCTTCAATGATCGAGACCGAGGTCAAAAATGGATAGGGCTTGATAAACAGATCATGTACCGCTTGACCGGCATAAGGCGTGCCGCGCACCTCGGCGCGTGACGGGAAGCCATCGCCATCCAGGTGCACGGTAGCGATGCGGCGGCCGTTTTCGGTGGTGACGTCAGGATGAGGCTGCAGCGGCAGGCGCAATGCACGCTGCACAAAGGCGAACGGGTCAATGATCCAGCGGTTTTTTTCGCCATTGGACTCGACCAGATAAGGATTGAGCGCAATCCCTCCCCACTGGCCAATTGCAACCTGTACGTATTGATCGCCTTTGGCATTGGCAACGACCAACGCCGGTTTCGGGCCTTCGGGCAACACCATCAGCGGCGTCAGCCCGCGTGAACGCAGGGCCAATGGCGCTTCGAAACTGCCGACTAAAGATTTGTCCTGAGACACCAGAGTCAAGGGTGTCGGCCCACTGAAGGGGCTGGTACGCAAGCCCAGACGCTTCAACAACACTGGGTTTTCAATGGGCATGCCGTCGAAGAATGCCAGCGGCACGTTTTCATCCAGTCGCTGGCTGACCCAGCGATTGAAGCGCTGATCATCTTGCGGCGCACCAGAACTCATCCAACTGACCACACCCGCATACAAACCGCTGAAGTGGTAAGACGGCAGCGGCTGGTCAACCGCAAAGTAATCAATCCGGTAGCCCAGGTATTCAATCAAGCCGCCAAGCATGACGTGACCGGAGTTGGCCGTCAGATCGCCCTCACGCGGGTCATAGAGCATGGCGATACGCCGAGGCTGCACTTCAACAGTGCTGATGCCCAGATAATCAAGATCCGGGGTAGTTACAAAAGGGATATAGCCTTCGGCGCGCAATTGCAGCGCCAGTTTTTTAGCCTGTTCGCGTTGACTCGGCGGCAGGTAATCAATCGCCACTATTGGTACGCCTTTTTCACGCAAAGGCTGTACGTGAATCTTAAGCCAGTCACGATCGGCTTGCGGCACCGGACGGTAGCGTTTGGCGCCCGCATCCCAACCGGCATGAATCGACTCAACGGCCACAGCGGCGGGAACGCCATCAACTTCAGTTAACACTTCAAAGCCGCGATTGAAGAACAACTTTAATGCTGGCTCGCGCTGGTGAAGTTCGCGCAGAAAGCTGGCCAATGCAGTACGCTGACCTGGCCTCTCAGACTCTTTCAACAAATTAAAACTATCTAATGTATCGAGAAAAAGCCCCGCATAGCCCTGCACTTTCAACTCATGGGCGCGCGTGAACAAATAATCGCGCCATTGTGGTGAAGACAAGTCCATGACCTGGCTGCCCCATGACTTGTTCCTCTTTGCACTGGAAGCTTTATCTAAAGAAAGTTCGGTTAGCGCGTCTTGGTCGCCATCGAACTCGCCCACCGAAAGATAAGCAAAAGGCAGACTACCTAGTTTGCGAATCTGCTGTACATCGGCGGTCGACATATGACCGGGCTCGACCACGACCCAATCAAACTGCGCCAGTTCCTGCAGAGGTGGATCGTCGGCATACCAGAACCCGACACTATTGGGCGCAGGCACTGCGGCGTGGCTTGCAGTGCCGGTGAAGAAAAACGAAATCGCGGCAAACAGACGCAAGGCGACGTTACAGACTCGCTTACTTAGAAGTGGATGCTCCATAAAATATGCTTGACCTTAATGACCTGAGATGAGGCAGCTATCGCAGTAGAATCCACGCGTAGAGACTCACTCATTTTTTATGGCTTAAGCCGATTAACTAAGAGTGGTGCAGAGGCGATCATGTAACTCATGGGCGCATACTTCTTTAAGAAAATCAGTACGCTTATGCCGAAATTGCCTGAACTACATACTCCCTACCTATTCGACCCTCTGATTGATTAATTGAGATTAGTTGCGTATCAGTACAGTTCGTAAGCACATGAATTTTTAAGAGTTCGAACTAGATACGTCCAATTTGTTTTTTCAAGTGGCGCTCTAAATAATGACGTTTTATTGGCGCCCAAATATCAATCGATGATGGCGCACATCTGCTGCGCAGCCTGTTAGGTCAGGCACAGCGCTATCGGCATGCCGGCGTCACACGTGATGACATGGCGGCGAACAACGCTCATGCCATTGCGGCCATCGAGAAAATGGGTTTGCCCCCGATGGACATCCTGGAGGGGCATCGCCGCTCCCAGTTCGCGCCGCCAATCACTCGCCGGGGTGCGGTGGCAGTGGATGACGCCGACGCGTTGGCAGAGGACATGGGCACGCCGTCTGCGACAGTGAATGAGCCGGAGGACGAAGCATGAATCCGATGATCCCTGCTCAACCAATGCCCTTCGCGTTGACACCGGATGCCTATCGACAGCTCGAACACGCAGCCTCCCTAAAAGGCCTTTTAAAACCTTTTAAGGGTAAGGGGGAGTTGGAGCAACCTGGCGCAGGTGGCGAGGACAATCGAGGCGCAGTTATGTCGCCTGATGGAGGCTGTGGTGCAGCAGGCCGGACAATGACGAGCCACGGCGTTTGCTGCGGCTGAATGTGTACTTCGACAATCCCGTGCCACGCGAGGGCAGCTATGAAGATCGACGTGGCTATTGGGCACCGGTGGAGCTTTGGCACCGCGAGGCTGAACACTGGAGCACGCTGTATCAGAAAGGCATGCGTGTGTTGGTCGAAGATCGTACCGTGCACGATGAGTGGGAGGACAGCGAAGACAATGCGCGGGTGACGTTCAAGATCGAGGCCCGTCGGGTCGGTATCCTGCCTCACCGCGTGCACAGCGTGATCATGCGGGAACGATCCGGTGAACCGGCGGTCTCTCAAAATACAGAGCAGGCCGGTTTACCTGCATCGAAACCCAAGAAACGCAGAGGGCAATCACCTGCGGATTGACAGACTTCAGGCATAAAAAATGCGCCTTTGCGCGAAGTTGCTGGCCTGTTATTACTCGCTGCTCGTGAAGATCCACACTGTCGTCTATGTTTAAGCGTGGTAGCAGCCTCGGACCATTTAAACCTGCCCTCACCGACTATTGTGAGGAACCTGAAATTCAGGTTTCTCATATCTCGTCACTGCTGTTTCCAACAACGCTGTTCCGAGCCCAGTCCGGAGCAGTTTCATGCGCCTCTTCCACTGCGAGAAACCTTCCCAAGGTCGAGACATTACCAAGGTGCTGGGAGCCACCCGGCGCGGTGATAGTTGCCTGATCGGCACCGACTCAACCGTCACTTGATGTATTGGCCATCTGCTGCAGACGGCCCCACCTGAAGCCTATGGCATTCGGTACAAGAACTGGTCGTTGGATTATCTACCGATCATTCCCGAGCAGTGGAAGGTCGAGGTCAAACCCAAGACTGCAACACAGTTCAACGTCATCACGTGCCTGCTCAAAGAAGCCTCCAGTGTTGTCATCGCAACCGACGCCGACCGCGAAGGTGAAATGATTGCCCACGAGCTGTTGGAGCTCTGCCACTATCGGGGCCCGTTCAGCGCCTCTGGTTGTCCGCCCTCAACGAGGCGTCGATTCGCAAAGCACTGTCCTCGCTGAAATCTGGCCAGGAGACTTTCCCGCTCTATCACTCAGCCTTCGCCCGCAACCGTGCCGACTGGCTGATCGGTATGAACCTGAGTCGTTTGTTTACCCTCCTTGGCCGGCAGGCGGGCTACGACGGCGTATTGCCAGTTGGACGCGTCCAGACACCCACTTTACGTCTGATGGTCGATCGGGATCGTGCGATTGCCCGCTTTGTTCCGGTATCCGTCAGATCAGCAGTGCATCTGCCTATGTGTCAAACGAAGTCAGAACTCTCAGACACAACTCTTTTTAGGAGGCGCTAGCACCGAATGATTTGCTCCTCCCTCCATTCTTGAGAATCGACGGATTGATCCCGAACTGCTTGCGAAACGCCGTCGCAAAATGGCTGGCATTGGCATACCCCAGATCCGAGGCGATACGCATCACCGATTCATCACCGGTCAACAATCGGCAGCGGGCCTGGGTCATGCGCGCATGCTGGAATACCCCGTAGACGCTGTTCAAGAACAACTGGCGGAAACCCCGGGTCAGCTTGGGTTGACTCATCCCAGCCTCCCGGGCCAGTTCCGACAGGCTCGGAGCCTTGCCCAAGTCTTCCAGCAGCCGCTCCCGGGCACGCACCAGACGCTGACGGTCGGCGCGACTAACGCTACACGTACACTCCACCTCCCGGCGCGCTTCGAGAAACAAGCTAACCAGGGTCACACTCTGCCCATACAGCCACAAGCTGCTACGGGGCTGCACCACAGACGTACTGGGGACTCTGTCCATTGCATTGCCTAGCATATGAGCCGTCGCGGTCATTTCAACGCTGCGGTGGCCATCGAGGAAACAATGATCGCAGGCCAGCGCCTTGCGCAGGGTCGGATCAATCTCCAACTCCCACTGCACCAACACCTCGGGACGGATCATGACGGTGATGTTATCGATCTCACCGTGCTGGTGATAAAGGCCGTGGCGGCAACGACCAAAACTGATGTTGCCGGAGCCCTCGTCAATGGTGTAGCACCGTTGGCGGCGCCCGTCATTGAAACTGCAGGTCGCCTTGCCCTTGAGCAGATTGGTAAAGCTGAAATGAATGCGCTCGCTATCGTCGTGCAGCGGCATATCCATCGGCTGCTCGAACGTGCTTTGCCAGCGCACGATGTCCAGCCCGTCCTGCAGTGTCACTCGGGTCACCCGACACTGAGTGCCCGGCCCTAACTCGCTCCCGTAACCATCCGCAATAATGCGCGAGACCGGCATTGATTCCCTTGCCCTCTCATGAACGGCTGACATCTTGAATCTCCTTGCTGACCGGATACGGCTCGAATCAGATCACATTGGGGCGGATTTACGCAATTGATAATTATTAGCATTTGTAGCGCCATATTTGCTCCGCCAAATCGCCGCTGCCTCCCCGCAACGCGCGCCTATCAGAATCCTCAGTCAAGGTCCCATCATGTCTGCACGACGCAACACGACGGCTACCCGCCAATCTTGCTATAAACGTAATATTATAACAATTTCTTTGAGTTGGGCATTGGCCAATTCGACGCTCGCCGCCACCAGCGACCCCATGCAACTGCCGACTTCGACGGTGACCGCACGCATGGAGCAGGAAGACCCCAAGGAGTTGCCCATCAGCCTCAGCGTGATCAGTGGCGAGCAACTGCGTACTCAGCGCCTCGACACACTGGAAAGTGCCCTACGCAATACGCCCGGGGTCAACGTAAACTCATCCGGAGGGCCGAATGACTTCAATGTGCTGATCCGTGGCGTCGGTTCGCTGTACCAGATGTCGATGGATGACAGCTCGGTGGCGTTCAATATCGATGGCGTGCCGGTGTCGTCACGCAGCCTCGGTTTCGGCACTCTCGACGTCGACCGCATCGAAGTGCTCAAGGGTCCCCAGGGCACATTATCCGGGGCGATTGGCCAAGCGGGGGCGGTGAACATCACCACCCGCCAACCGACCCGCGAGCTGGAAGGTTATGTGCGCGGCGAAATAGGCCAGGAAGGCCAGTTCCTCACCGAAGGCGCCATCGGCGGGCCACTCAGTGACAGCCTCAGCGGACGCCTGGCGGTACGCCGTGCCGGTTACGACAGCTGGATCGACAACGACCAGACTAACCACCCCATCAACAAGCCGCGCAATGAAGCCTACCGTGGCAGCCTGCTCTGGGACCTCAACGATGACACCCACGTGCTGGTCAGCGCCGAACGACAGAAAACCAAACGCGCCACCAACTCCCTGGTACTGCGCCCCTACGGCAGCGACCCTAGCCTGGACTTGACCCCCGGCCTGTTCGACGACAACTACAAGACCACCGAGCGCTACACCCTCAAGGTCGATCACGATTTCGCCAACAGTCGCCTGACGTCCACCACCGCCACCTCCACTGCCGACTTCGAAGGCCTGATCGCCTACGACAGCAAACTGATGGGCGCCCTGTACGGCACTCCCAGCGAATTCTGGGTAGTGGACAAATCTTTCGAGCGCAGTTGGAGCCAGGACCTGCACCTGAGTTCGCTGCCCGACTCCGAGGTGTTCTGGGTCGCGGGCGTGGCCGCCAGCCGCAACGAGCGCAGCTACGACACCCCGCGCAACACCTACGGTACCTCCGGCGCCAAATTCCGCGACTTCACCACCACCACCTACGCAGGATACGGCGAAATCACCTTCCCCCTCACCGAGCGCCTGAAACTCACCACTGGCTACCGCCATTCCTGGGATCGCAAAACCTACGACGGCCAATACTTCTCAGGCGCCAGCGCGGTGCAAGACTCGCGCAAGCTGACCGACCACTACAGCACCGGCCGCGCCGCGCTGAGCTATGCCCTCACTGCGCAAACCAACGTCTACGTGCAACTGGCACGGGGGTATAAATCCGGTGGGTTCAATGATTATGCATCGCAGGTCAGCGACAGCGAACCCTACAAGGCAGCCGTCAGCAAAGCGGCCGAACTGGGCTTCAAAAGTGAAACCGAGGATCGTCGCGGCAGCTTGAACGGTGCGTTATTCTTCACCCGCGTGCACGACGATCACCTGTTGGGCTACGACGCCGCGACCTTCGCCACCAATGCCTTCAACGCCGACACCCGCACCCGTGGCGCCGAACTGGAAGGCACCTGGCGCTTCGACTACGGCCTGACCCTGGCCGCCAGCGCCACTTACCTTGACGCGAAGATCACCAGTGGCGTGCAGGGCATCCAGGCCGGTGATGTCGTCGCTGGTAACACCACCCCGGACGTTCCGCGCTGGAGCGGCAACTTCAACGCAACCTGGAAACACCCGCTGGGCACGGTCGCCAGCCTGGGCGAAACCACCCTCAACACCAGCCTCAACTACCACCTAGTGGGCGAGCGTGCAGCCGACCCGCAGAACCACTTCAACCTGGACAACTACGAGAAACTCGACCTGCGCGCAGGCCTGGAAAGCAAATTCGGCGAAGTGTATGTCTTCGCCGACAACCTACTGAACCAGACCTACGACACCTATGGTTTCTACAGCGACCCGGTGGCCTACGGTGCTCCCGCACGCCGGCGCACCTTGGGGGTAGGCTACACCTATCAATTCTGAATGCATGTGATCGGGCCTGGGGAATACTCAAAACGAGTAGCTGTACCCCACGCCCGCCGAGCGCCCGCGAGCCGGCATGCCGGTCAGCACCTGATCAGTAGAGTACGAGCCGTACAGGTCATAGCGCGCATCCAGCAGGTTATCGCCCCACAGGTAGACTTCCGAACCACCGCTTTCCAGGCCCAGGTGCAGATCCAGCTTGGCGTAGCCCTTGAGGTCATAGTGATTCTGCGGATCGGCCGGACGGTTTTTCTGCAGTCGGTAATTGAGCAAGGTATTCAGGCGTGGCGCTGGCAGCCCCAGCAACGAACCCAGGTTTTTCTGCCAGGCTACGCTGAAATTGCCACTCCACAACGGCACGTCCGGCACCCGGCTGCCTGCTGCCACATCACCGCCGGACACGCCTGGCGCATCCGAGGTAACTACCGCATTGGTGTAGCTCACGGCACTGCCCAGGGTCAGTTCTTCGGTGACGTGCCAGGTGCTCGACAGCTCGGCGCCCTTGCTGCGGGTATCGGCATTCACCGCGCTGACCGCCAGGGTGTTGAAGTCATAACCGAGCAAGTGGTCATCCTGTACACGGGTCATGAACAGCGCCCCTTCCAGGCTCAGCGCACCGTCGGCGCTTTCATGCTTGAAGCCGAGTTCGGCGGAATTCACCTTGGCCGCCTTGTAGGGCTCGCTGTCCTTGATCGATGTGGCGTAATCGTTGAACCCTGACGACTTGTAGCCCCGCGACAACACCGCATACACATTGGTCTGTGGCGTCAACGCGTAGTTCAACGCCACGCGCCCGGTGCTGTAGTTGTCCTGCAATCGCCGACTGTCACTGACCACATTGCCGCCACTTGAATAGTCGGCGCCATAGGTCTTGCGGTCCCAGGTGTGGCGCAGGCCGGTGGTGAGTTTCCAATCTTCGGCAATCGGGTACGTTACCTCACCATAGGCGGCATAACTGTTGGTGCTGAAATCACGCATCTGTTGCGCGCCGCTGGTGAAGTTGTCGGAGTCGAAACTGCGCTCGGAGCGCGACAGGTTCACCCCAGTCACCCAGAACACATCGGCATCCGCCAGGGAACCCAGGCGCAGGTCCTGGCTCCATACCCGCTCGTGGGCCGAGTCTTCGATCAGGTACTCGAACGGTGAGCCGTACAACGCGCGGGTGATGTTGCGATCGTAACCCTTGACCGCATTGAAATCTGTGCTGGTGTAGGCGCTGATCGAGGTAATCCGCGATTGCGCCAAGTCATGGTTGAGCTCGAAGGAATAGCGTTCGTTGGTCTTCTGGTTGCCATCGAACGTGCCAGGCGCGTAGTCCAGGCTGGGGCGGTTGCCAAACGGACGCAGAATCTCCAGGCCGGCGTAGTGTTCGGCACGTTGGCGCTCGGCAGTCAGCAGGCCCGTGGTGCCCTGGTCGTTGTCCCACAGCAGGCTGCCACGCAGAGCCAGGTCGCGAGGTTTGGTCAGCGGATCGCCGTCCTGCTGGTCATCGACCCAGTTATCAAAGCCGCTGCGGCGCACGGCGATACGCCCCGCCAGGGAATCCGTCAACGGCCCGCCCAGGGCACCTTCGGTCATGAACTGGCCCTGGTTGCCGACCTCGCCACGCACATAGCCTTCCAGCTCGCGGGTCGGCTTGCGCGTGGTGACGTTGATCGCCCCCGCCTCGCTGTTGCGCCCCAGCAGCGTGCCTTGGGGGCCCTTGAGCACCTCCACCTGCTGCACGTCGAGGGTGGCCATCGCCGCGTTGCGCACCGACATCGGCACCCCGTCCACATTCAACACCACCGAGCCGTCATCCATGCTCATCTGGTTCAGCGAACCGACGCCACGGATACGCACGTTGGCGTCATTGGCGCCGCCCCAGGAGTTCACGTCCACCCCAGGCGTGGTGCGTAATGCATCCTCCAGAGTGCGCAAACGCCGGGTCTCTAGGGCTTTCCCGTCGATCACCGACAGGCCGAAGGGGATGTCCTTGGCGCTTTCCTGGTTCAACCGGGCGCTGACTGTCAGCGGTGCCAATTCGATGGTGTTCGGATTGGCCGCCGGTTGATAGTCAGCAGCATAGGCCGTACACATCTGGCTGGACAAGGTCAGCGCCATCGCTTGGGTCAATATATTGGCCCGCCAGCCAAGGGGGCGGCGCAGCGGCTGGATAAACAGTACAGATGACATGGCAAGCTCCAAAAAACAGGGATGGTTCGAATTCATTGCGCAGGCCCCCAGCGCTTGAGCGCTGCCGCGATCGCGTGATCGGAAGGTGCACCCAGCAGATCCTGGATCGCGGCAGGCCATCCCTGGCCGTTTCGGATGGCAGCGGTCATCGCCGACAGTTGCTCAGGGGTTTGTCCGGCCACCCAATCCAGGCTGACCAGCGGTGCATAGTGCTCGGCCCAACCCTGCTCTCGAGCATCGGACAGGGTGCCGACGGGCTCGCCGTCATTGCCCAGGGCGCGAGTCAAATCATCGGCCTGGAGTTTCACCAACGCCGAGCGGGCGTCAGGGCCATCGGCATCGTCGACACACAACAAGCCGATCGCACCCGCCACGCCCTGGCTCAACCCCAGGTAACCAGGGGTCCGGTGCAGGTCGCTGGCATCGATCAACACCCGGCGAGCGAGCAGTTCGGCGATATGCGCGCGGCGTGCCCAGCGCCCGACACCCGCCTGCGCCACGTCCCAATCCGGCGCCTGGCTAAGCAACAGATGACCGTGACTCAGGCGACTGCCCCCCATGCCGGTCGGCCACTGGCTCAGTTGCTCGACCGTGGGGCTGCTGCCCAGGCGCCGCGCCACGCAGGCAGCCATGACGTCCAGGTCTTCGCGCACTTCACGGGCGGTTGGCTGGCGACTGGCATCCGCAAGTACCTGCACGCCGTCGAAGTTTTGCGTTGAGGCGCCGTGATAGGCGAAGTCCAGTGGACCCGCAGTCTGGCCGCTGGACGCCTGCCCATCGACCTCTATCTGCCACTGCCAGGCCCCCGCCGGAGCCACCGCATCCACGGCGACTGCCGCGCCCGCCGGCAATCCCGGCACCTCAGGCGTCAAACCGGCTTCGCTGCGTTGCACCGGCGCGCGCAACAACCGCTCGCTGTCCAGGCCCAGGCGCGGCACCACCCGGCGGGCTTCCAGCCAGACGCCTTGCGGGCCCAGCCAGAACGCCTCGCCTTCAGAGGGCCAGCCGCTGGCGCTCACGGTCCAGTTCAGTTGCACGCTGCAACCGCTCGCCACGCATTCAGCCAAGGGCACACGCAAATGCTCGGTCGCCTGTTCAAACGTGACCGGCTGCCCCAGTACGCTCACCTCCGTTATTTGCAAACCTGGCGGTAACTCGGCATCCAGATGGGTAGCGACCACGGCCTCCAGCGTCCACTGCCCCTCGACATGTCGCGCCGTGGAATCGACCCGCAACTGCAAACGCCCACCCGCCACCTGCCAGGCACTCGCCCCCGCCAGCCAGCGCTGTTCCCAGTCGGCGCTTTCGGCACGTTCCTCGGCCACGGACTGGTAACTCCCCTGCTCCACCAGATGCCGATGCAACAGGTTGCCACTGCCCAGCAGGCCCAAGGCTCCCAGGGCCAACAGTACACCGGGAAGCCCCAGCAAGCCTCGACGCAGATCCGCGAAACGGCGGCGCTCCGGACCACGAGGCAAGACGAGTGCCGCCACCGCGAGCAGCACCAGGCATCCCGCGAGCTTCCAGCCCGCCAAGGTCGCGAGATAAGGCAACCAGGGCGCCCAACCGACGAGCTGCGACAACGATACATGGGCCGGAATGGCCATTTCATAGGCGGGGTAACTGACCAGTCCCAACTCATGGTTGAGCACCAGGAAAAACGTCAGCAGCATCGACGTGGCATAGGCCAGCCCCGAACGACGAATCAACGCGTGCACCAGCACCGTGAGCATCGCCAGTTCCAGCAGTGGCGGCGCGAACACCAGCGCCTGGTAGATCAGCACAAAGCCCGGCGCCAGGCTGTCGGGCGCGGCAATCGCGCTGATCAGCAGGCTGGCAACACCCGGCACCAGCGCCAGGGCCAATGTCGCCATCAACACACAGGCCACCCGCCCCAACAAACGCAGCCACGCCGGTGCTGGGGTTGCCTGCAACATGGCGCCCAGGCCTTCGACGTCATCCCGTCGGCACACCAATCCCACCAGCGCCGCGACGATAAAGGCGATCACCAGGAACAACGCGCTCGACAACAACGGCAGGGTCAAGTCCGCCCGTGGCACCATCGGCCCACGCGCATGCCATACGCCGTGGACAAACCCGCTGAGCACCCCCATCACCAGCAGCAACCCCAGGGCTATCCACCAGATCCGTCGCGCGAACAGCTGCCGCACTTGCCAGCAGGCCTCACGCCACAACGCCTGCGGCCAGTGGTTGGCGGATAAAGGGCCCGGCAAGCGCACGCTGCTCGCCAACAGCATCGGCGGTTCAGCCAGCACCGCGCCGCTGCGCCGGCCCATCAAGCCCTGACGGCTGGTGCGGGCCAATACGACGGCCAACAACAGCAAGGGCAACACGCACCAGAGCACGCGGTTGAGCCAGAAACCCGGCGTTAATGCCAGCAGCGACTGGGACTTTTGGGCGGCAGTCCAGATCTCGACCTGAGTATGGGCAAAGGTAAACAGGGAGGGATCGAGGCTGGCCGCCAGCAGCGGGTTGATATCCCCGCCCTTGAGTACCACTACCGCGAACATCCACAGCAACATCAACACCGTCGCCAAGCCAAACGGCGCGGCCAGGCCACGGCTGCGCAAGGCCAGCAGGTAATACAACGCGCCGATACCGGTGCTCACCGGCAACAGCAAGGCCACCCAGGCAAACCCCAGCGCCGACCACATTGGCGCACCGATACTGGCTGCCGGCACCCAGCCGAGCCAGCCCAGCACCGGGCTCACCAGGAACCCGACAATCAACGAACTTGCGAGCAATCCACCCACCAGCGACGCGCCGATAAAGCGCCCCCACAACAGGGTCGGCAGCGACAGCGGCAAGGCCAGCAACACCTCTTCCAACTGTGCCTTGCGGTCGCGCAAGGCCGGTTGAGCAAAGACCCAGGCCCAGGCGAAAAACAGAAAGAACATACAGCCGCACGACATCAGGTAAATCAGGCTCGGTGCATTGCGGGCGATATCGCTGGCGCCCATTTTCTGCACGTAGTCGGCGTTGGTCAGGGACATCAACAGGTAGCCCGTCAGGCCGAGAAACACCAGCAAGGGAATGCCGCTGCGCAGCCCGGCGCGTACTTCCACCCAGGCCTCGCGCATCAGGAGAGCGAAGGTATTCATGCGTCGACCGCCTCACCGGCCTGGGCCAGCGCCAGGTAATAAATATCTTCCAGGCGCGGGGCATGGGGTGTGAAACGTGGGTCGGCGGGACGCTCGCCGTGCACGATGACGCGGCTGCCTTCGGGGCTTGCCGCCACATGCAAGGCCTCGGGCAGCGATTCGCCACGGGCAAACGACGCCTCCCACAGCCGACCCTGCTCGGCACCCAGCAACTCCGTGGGGCGACCTTCGACAATAATCTGCCCACCGGCCAACACCGCCAGGCGGCTGCATAGGTTCTCGACGTCTTCCACGATATGAGTCGAGAGCAACACGATGGACTCGGCAGCCACATCGGCCAGCACCCGATGAAAACGGTTGCGCTCGGCCGGGTCCAGGCCTGCCGTGGGTTCGTCGACGATCAACAGACGTGGCGAACCCACCAGCGCCATGGCAATGCCGAAGCGGCGCAGCATACCGCCCGAATAAGTGGCGAGCGCGCGGTGGGCGGCCGGCTGCAGATTGACCTTGTCCAGCAGGCCCTCAATCTCCTCGCGCCGCTGGCGGCTGTCGGTACGCCCCTTGAGCCAGGCGAAACGGTCAAGCAAGTCCCGTGCACTCACCCCCGGATAGGCCCCCAATTGCTGCGGCAGGTAACCCAGGCGGCGACGCAAATGATCGGAATCGGCCAGTACATCCACCCCGTCCAGGTGAACGCTGCCGGTATCCGGCTGCTGCAGGGTCGCCAGGGTGCGCATCAGGCTGCTTTTGCCCGCACCATTGGGGCCGAGCAGGCCATACATTCCGGGACCGACGCTCAGGTCCACACCGCGCAGCGCTTCGACGCCGTTGTTGTAGCGCTTGCACAGGCCGCGCACTTGTAAACCTGAATCGACTGACATCCGCAACTCCATGAGAGGAACACAGGCCCTGCAAGAGGGCGGCGAACGACGATAGTCAAGGGCGCGGGCGGGGCTCTACCCGATTCAAGTCATTTTCCAACCGCATCCTGCGGCCGATCAGTGTTACGCCCAACCGCTGCACCGCTGTAACCCGCGAGCGGCAAGCGGATGTGGGGCAAAAACGATTCGATCCGGGTAGTCACTGAAATGAGAATGACTACTATCTTTCCCCATGCATTTGCCTGCCCCCAGCGCCTGGGCCAACCCCGGCCCGGGCCCTAGCGATGAGAAGACGTTGAGCCATGGCCACTCCCAGCACCTCAACCGCAACACTGCTGCGCCAATCCTTGTCCGACGCCCTTGAACTGCCCGCCGACCAGATGCCCCTG
Source organism: Pseudomonas sp. 7P_10.2_Bac1 (assembly GCF_025465935.1). Taxonomy (GTDB): domain Bacteria; phylum Pseudomonadota; class Gammaproteobacteria; order Pseudomonadales; family Pseudomonadaceae; genus Aquipseudomonas. The sequence continues at coordinate 167,730 of NZ_JANLNV010000090.1, forward strand.
GAGGCCAACCTGATCGAATGGGGGCTGGATTCCGTAACCCTGATCCGCCTCGCCGGCCAATGGCGGCGTCAGGGCCTGGCCGCGCGTTTCGCCGACCTGGTGGCGGACCCACGCCTGTGTGCCTGGCTGGTCCTGCTTGATACAGCACCCACAGCCCCTGCGCCTGTCAGCACCTATACCGACGACGGCTTGCCGTTCGAACTGGCGCCGATGCAGCACGCCTACTGGATCGGTCGCGCGCCCGGCCAACAGTTGGGTGGCGTAGCCGCGCACTTCTATAACGAGTTCGATGGCCACGACGTTGACCCGAGACAGTTGGAGGCTGCCGTGCGTGCCCTGCTGGCGCGGCACCCGATGTTGCGTGTGCAGTTTCTCGATGACGGTCGCCAGCAGATCCTCGCGCACAGCCCCTGGCCCGGGCTGACGGTTCATGATCTGCGCCAGGCCAGTGCTGAACAGGTGCAGCAACGGTTGGCGGCCTTGCGCACCGAGCTGTCCCACCGTCAGTTGGCCGTGGAACAAGGCCAGGTGCTGGATATCCAACTATCGCTGTTGCCTGCTGGCACGCGCCTGCACCTGAACCTCGACATGCTCGCCGCCGATGCCCTGAGCCTGCGCACCCTGCTCGGCGATCTGGTGCAGTTGTACCACCAACAACCCCTGCCCGCGCTGGACTACAGCTTTGCCCACTACCTGGCCGACCTGCGCCAGGAACAGGCCAGCACCGAGCAGCGTGATCGCCACCAACAGGCGCGCGACTACTGGTTAAACCGCCTCGACCAATTGCCCGGTGCACCGAGCCTGCCGATCAAGCCCCAGGGCGACGACCGCCAGGTCCGCCGTCGTCACCATTGGTTTCCGCCGTCCGAGCGCCAGGCGTTCGAACGCCATGCGCGGGAGCACGGGCTCACACCGGCCATGGCGTTGGCGTCGGTGTTCAGTGAAGCCCTCGGCACCTGGTGCGACACACCCGAGTTGTTGCTCAACCTGCCGCTGTTCAACCGCACACCGCTGCATGCCGACGTCGATCGCCTGGTCGGGGATTTCACCTCATCGATCCTGCTAGCCTGGGACGGACGGGTCCCCGGCACGTTTGCCGCGCGCGCCACGGCCCTGCAACGCCGCTTCCACAGCGATGTAGCGCACAGTGCGTTTTCCGGCCTGGAGGTATTGCGCGAACTGTCCCGGCAACGCGGTGAGCAAATGCTGGCACCCGTGGTGTACACCAGCGCGCTGGGCCTGGGAGAGCTGTTCGCCGAGGGCGTGCAGGCCAGTTTCGGCCAGCCGGCGTGGATCATTTCCCAAGGCCCGCAGGTGTGGCTCGATGCGCAAGTCACCGAGCTGGACGGCGGCATCCTCGTCAACCTTGATGCGCGTGAAGGGCTGTTCGCCGACGGTGTGCTGGATGGCTTGTTCGAGGCCTATACCGGCCTGTTGCAACGCCTGTGTTTTGAGCCAGCCGCCTGGCACCAGGTACCGCCTGCGCTGATCCCCGCCGAGCAACTAGCGGCACGCCAAACCGCGCAGGGCCAGCGTGCCCCCCTGCCCGTCAAGCGCATGCACGAAGCGTTTTTTGCCCAGGCGCGCCTGACGCCCACCTTGCCCGCGCTGCTGCATGGCAACCATCAGGTCGTCTGCTATGGCGAGCTGGCCGAGCGTGCCCTGCAAACGGCCGCGTATCTGGAAGACCAAGGCATCCACCGCGGCGATGTGGTGGCGCTGCAACTGCCCAAAGGCCCCGAGCAGGTCATCGCGGCGCTGGGCATCCTCGCCTGCAGCGCCACTTACCTGCCGATCGGCATCGACCAGCCCGAAGCACGCTGCCAGAAAATCTGTGAGGCGTCAGGCGCACGCTTGCTGCTCAGGACTCTGCCCGCCTCGGGCGCCACACTGGAAGCACCCCGGCCCGGCGACATCAGCGACCTGGCCTATATCCTCTATACCTCAGGCTCCACTGGCGAACCCAAGGGCGTGGAAATCAGCCACCTGGCGGCCGCCAACACCCTGGAAGACCTGCAACGGCGCCTGCACCTGGACAGCGATGACCGCATCCTCGCGCTCTCCGCGCTGGAGTTCGACTTGTCGGTATTCGATCTGTTTGCCGCGCTGTCCACTGGCGCGGCAGTGATCGGCATCGAGCAAGAGGCGCAGCGGGATGCCGCACGCTGGCGTGAACTGGCCTTGCAGTACCGCGCCAGCGTGCTCAATTGCGTGCCAGCGCTGCTCGACATGCTGCTCGGTTGCGCGCCCGACGACGCCCGCCTGCCCCTGCGCGCTGTGTTGCTGGGCGGTGACAAAGTCGCCCCGGAACTGGCACCACGCCTTTGGGCCCAAGCACCCGGTTGCCGCTTCATGGCCCTGGGCGGCGCCACCGAAACCGCGATTCATTCGACGTTGTTCGAAGTGCTTCCCGGCCAGCCGCTGCACTGGCACTGCATGCCCTATGGCAAGCCGCTGGACAATGTCAGCCTGCGCATCGTCGATCACCACGGCCATGACTGCCCGGACTGGGTCGCCGGTGAACTGTGGATTGGCGGCGCCGGCGTTGCCGAGGGCTATCGCGGCGACCGAGCGCACAGCACCGAGCGCTTTGTCGAATACCAGGGCCTGCGGTGGTATCGCACCGGCGACAGTGCGCGCTATCACCCCGACGGCAACGTCGAATTCCTCGGGCGTACCGACTTCCAACTCAAACTGCACGGCTACCGCATCGAAGCCGGGGAAATCGAAAATGCCCTGGTCGCCTGGCCCGGCATCGAACACGCCGTGGCGCTGCTCGCCGGCCCAAAATTGGCTGCGGTGGTGCGCCTGGTGGACGGCCTCGCAACCCCTACGCCTGTCAACCTGCCGGAGCTGACCCGACACCTGGCCGAACGCCTGCCGGCCTATATGATTCCGGCCCTTATCCTGGGCTGCGCACAGCTGCCCTTGACCGGCAATGGCAAGGTCGATCGCAAGGCGTTGACCGGCTGGCTGGCCGCCAACAGCATCACCCGGCCAAAAGACCTGTCGCCACCCTGCGACGCCATCGAACAACAAGTGGCGAGCGCCTGGCAGCAGTTGCTGGGCTGCGGCGAGGTTTGCCGTGAACATAACTTCTTTGCCCTGGGCGGCGACTCCCTGAGCGCCACGCGCTTGGTGCGCCTGCTCGCCGAACACGGGCTGAGCGGCGCACGCATCGCCCAGGTGTTTGCCAAACCGGTGCTGGCGCAGTTCTGTGCCGACCTGCATCAACAGGCCCAGGCCGAACCCCGGCGCACTGTCGTACCCGACCTGCCGCGGCGCCATGCGCCCTTTCCCATGACCGAGGTGCAACAGGCCTACTGGCTGGGCCGCGACCCGAGCCTGGTGCTGGGTGGCGTGAGCTGCCACTTCTATCGCGAATACGATGTCGAAGACCTTGACCTGCCGCGCTTGCAAAGCGCATTGCATCGCTTGATCGAGCGCCACGAAATGCTTCGCGCGGTGTTCGATCAACAGGGTCAGGCGCGCATCCTGCAACAGGTACCGGCCTTTGTGATCGGCCAGGATCACGCCAGCCTCGACGATTTGCGAGAACACTGCGCCCATCGCGTGTTCGATCCGGGCCGGTGGCCGCTGTTCGATGTGCAGGCCGTGTCCCATGGCCGGCACACGCGGCTGGCGATCAGCCTGGACAACCTGATTCTGGATGCCCTGAGCATCCTGCGCTTCTACGCCGAACTCGACGCCCTGTACCGCGACCCTGCACTGACGCAGGCGCCGCTGGAGTTGTCGTTTCGCGACTACCAATTGCAGTCCGCCGCAGATCCGGCCGAACGGGAAGCCGCGCAACGCTTCTGGCAGGAACGCCTGCCCGAATTGCCGCCCCACCCGCAACTGCCCCTCGCGGCCGACCCGGCCAGCCTGGGCCAGCCACGCTTCGAACGCCTGCAAGGACAAATCGGTGCCGACGCCTGGCAGGCGATCCTGGCCAAGGCCCAGCAGCATGGCCTGACCGCATCGGCGGTGCTGCTCTGCGCATTTGCCGAAACCCTCGGCCGTTGGAGCACACGCCCGGACCTGAGCCTTAACCTCACGCTGTTCGACCGTCGCCCCTTGCACCCGCAGATCGATCAAGTGATGGGCGACTTCACCTCCCTGACCCTGTTTGGCTATGCGCCTCAACCCGGCGAACGCTGGATCGACCGCGCACGGCGCACCCAGCAGACCCTGGGCGAAGCGCTGGAGCATCGTTGCCTCGGCTCGGTCAGCCTGCTGCGCCAACTGGCACGGGGCAATGGCGAGCAACAGGTGAGCATGCCGGTGGTGTTCACCAGTGCGCTGGGGGTGCCGGATGGCACGGCCGCGCCGGAGAATGGGCCGTTCGCCCACCAGGTCTTCGGCCTGACCCAGACCCCGCAAGTGTGGCTCGACCACCAGGTGGTGGAAGCCGACGGCGGTATCGCCTTGAACTGGGACCGCGTGATCGGGCTGTTTCCCGAAGGCCTGGTCGAAGCCATGTTCGACGCCTACCTGCACAGCCTGAACGGGTTGGCCGAACAAGCCTGGGACAGCGCCCCGCCCGACCTGCTACCGCAGACCCAGGCGCAGTTGCGCGCCCAGCTCAATGCTCCTGGCCCGAGCGTGCCGGGGGACCCGACGCTGCACCAGGGGTTCTTCGAACAGGCGCGCCAGGCCCCACAACGCCCGGCGCTGTTGTGGGGTGAACACGGTACGCTGCGCTATGGCGAACTGGCCGACCGGGCGCTGCGTATCGCGCGCAGCCTGATGGACGCCGGCGTCGCGCCGGGCGACCTCGTGGCTGTTTCCCTGGCCAAGGGACCGCAACAGATCGCCAGTGTACTGGGCATTCTGGCGGCGGGGGCTGCGTACCTGCCGGTGGGTGTGGACCAACCGTTGCAGCGCTGCCAGCGCATCCTGCAACAGGCCGGTGTGCCCCTGATACTCGCCGAGCACGACCCGCAACTGCCCGGTGTCAAACACCTCAAGCCGTCTCACGCGCAGAAGGCCGAACCGTTGTCGGCGCCTCAGACCGTTGTGGCAAGTGGGCTGGCTTATGTGATCTATACCTCGGGCTCCACCGGCCAGCCCAAGGGCGTGGAAGTCACCCACCGCGCGGCGATGAACACCGTGGCCGAAATCAACCGCGCCTACGGCATCGACGCCACCGACCGTGGCCTGGCCTTGTCTGCGCTGGACTTCGACCTGTCAGTGTACGACCTGTTCGGCCTGCTGTCGGTGGGCGGTGCCCTGGTGTTGATCGACGAAGACCAGCGCCGCGATGCACGGGCCTGGCTCCAGGCGCTGCAACAACATCGCGTGACCCTGTGGAACAGCGTGCCAGCCCTGCTCGACATGCTGCTGGAGGCCAACACCCATGACCGTCAGCCACTGGCACTGAAGGTAGCGTTGCTGTCGGGCGACTGGATTGGCCTCGACCTGCCGCAGCGCCTGCAACTGCAGGCGCCGGGCTGCCGCTTTATCGCCCTCGGCGGCGCCACCGAAGCGGCGATCTGGTCTAACCACTTCGAGGTGCGGCAAGCCTTGCCAGGCTGGCGTTCGATCCCCTACGGCGTACCGTTGGCCAACCAGGCCTACCGGGTGGTCGATGCCCTGGGCCGCGACTGTCCGGACTGGGTCACGGGGGAACTGTGGATTGGCGGGGCCGGTGTCGCCCGCGGCTACCGGCATGCGCCACAGTTGAATGCCGAACGCTTTGTCGACGGTTGGTACCGCACCGGCGACCTTGGTCGCTACCACCCCGACGGCCTGCTGGAATTCCTCGGGCGCGCCGACAGCCAGGTGAAAATCCGTGGCCATCGCATCGAGCTGGGCGAAATCGAAGCCGCCCTGGCTCGTCACCCTTGCGTGAATAGCGCCGTGGCGCTGGTCGCGGACAACCGGCTGATGGCCGCAGTGACCGCCAGCACCTGCGCCGAGGTCCTGGCGCAGCACCTGGAGCAGTGCCTGCCGGCGTATATGCGCCCGGAACAGATCCTGGTGCTGGAAAGCCTGCCTCTGAGCAGCAACGGCAAGGTCGATCGCCGGGCGCTGCTAGCCCCGTTGGCCGCCGCTGCCCAGCCACGCCCTCCCATGGACGAACAACCACTGAGCCCCGGCGAACAGAGGATCGCCGAGCTCTGGCAGCAATTGCTCAACGTGCCGAGCGTGTCGCGCCACGACAACTTTTTCCGCCTCGGCGGCGACAGCCTGCTGGCCACGCGTTTTCTCGAAATGCTGCGCACCCGCCTCGGCCTGGAACTGCCCATGGGCCAGTTGTTCGGCGCCGCCACCCTGATGGAAGTAGCACAGACCCTCGAGCGCCAGCCCGCCCCGCATACCGTTGAAGAAGGCGTTATCTGATGCCCGCGCAATCTCCCTTTTTCCAGGAGCTGTACCCATGCCCGCCGCCACACTGTTGAGCGAACTCAAGTCCCTGGGCGTCGAGCTCTGGCACCAGGACGGACAACTGAAATTCCGCGCGCCCCAGGGCCTGCTCGATGCCGAACGCCTGGCGCAACTGCGCGAACACAAACAGCAAATCCTGCACCTGCTCGAGAGCCAGGAACGCCCCCTGGTCCAGGCCGACTCGGCGCTTCGGCATGCGCCCTTCCCCCTCACCGACGTGCAGAACGCCTACCTGCTGGGCCGCCAATCGTCGTTCGGCTACGGCAATGTCGCCTGCCATGGCTACCTTGAACTGAGCTGGCCAACACTCGACCCGCAGCAGGTGGAACAGGCGTGGAACCGCCTGATCACCCGTCACGACATGCTACGCGCGGTGATCGCTAGCGAAGGCTCGCAGCGCGTACTGGCCGACGTTGCCCATTACCCGGTGGCCGTCGCGGACCTACGTGGCGCCCCCCTCGAGCAACATCAACACGCGGTGCAACAGATTCGCCAGGCCATGGAACAGAAGCTCTACCCCACCGAACAATGGCCACTGTTCGAGCTGCGCCTGAGCCACAGTGACAGCGGCGACACCCTGCACTTCTCCATGGACTCACTGATCGCCGACTGGGCCAGTGCGCAGTTGCTGTTCAATGAGCTGGAGCAGTTGCTGCAGGATCCCCACACCGAGCTGCCTCCACTCGACATCACCTTCCGTGACTACCTGCTCGCCGAGCGTGGTTTGCTCGAAGGCAGCCGCCATCAACGGGACCGCGAGTATTGGCTCGCGCGCATCGATGAACTGCCCGCCGCACCGCAATTACCTGTGCCTCTGAGCGGTGAAGACACGAGCGTGCCGCGCTTCCAGCGGCACTCGGCACAACTCGACCGGGCGCAATGGGCCGCCCTGAAAACCGCCGCCAGCGAGCGTGGCCTGACCCCGTCGATCGTGGTGCTCAGCGCCTATGTCGGCACCCTGCAACGCTGGAGCCAACAACCCGTCTTCAGCCTCAACCTGACGTTGCTCAACCGCTTGCCGCTGCACCCGCAGGTGGACCGGCTGGTGGGGGATTTCACCTCGGTCAGCCTGTTGCAGGTCAATGACCCCCAGGGCCAGGACTTCACTACCCAGGCACGGCAACTGGGCAGCCAACTGTTTGCCGACCTGGAGCACCGGCTGTTTTCCGGTGTCCAGGTGATGCGCGAAATCGGCCGTCGACGCGGGCGTGAAGCCTCCGCCATGCCGGTGGTGTTCACCAGCGCCATCGGCCTGTCGATCGACCCACCCGCGGCCAGCCAGCGTAGGGTCGGCCATGGCCTCACCCAGACCCCGCAGGTCACCCTCGACTGCCAGGTGATGGATGACACGCGCGGCTTGCACATCCACTGGGATGTGCGCCAAGGCGTGTTCCCCGATGGCTTGGTGGACGACATGCAGCAGGCCTTCCTGGCCGAACTGCAGCTATTGGCCCTGGACCCGGCCGCCTGGGAACACCCCATGCAAGTGCCGCTGCCGGCCTGGCAACGACGTGAACGCCTAGCGGCGAATGCCACCGCAGCACCGCTGCCCAACGGCCGTTTGCACGACGGCCTGCTGGCCATGGCCTGGGAGCATCCGCACGCCCTGGCGGTGATCGACGCCAGCGGCAACCTGACCTACGCCGCACTCGCCGAGCGCGCCCTGGCCGTGGCCGCGACCCTACAAGCTGCCGGTTGCACCGCCCAGGAGCCGGTGGCAATCCTGATGCCCAAGGGCCTCGACCAGGTCGTCGCGGTCTACGGCGTGTTGCTCGCCGGCGCCGCCTACCTGCCCCTCGACAACAACGCCCCGGCCGCCCGCCGCGATCGCGTGCTGCGCAGCGCCAAGGTGCGTCATGTGCTCGGCCAGTCCCAGGCCCAGCCCCACGAGCCGCTGCCCGAGGCGTTGCACTGGCATGCGGTGGACGGCCTGTCGCCGGCCAGGCCTGATTTCGAAGTCGTCGACGGCAGCCCCGATGACCTCGCCTACGTGATCTACACCTCCGGCTCCACCGGTGAACCCAAAGGCGTGATGATCAGCCATCGCGCCGCCCTCAATACCGTGCAAGACATCAACCGCCGCTTCCAGCTCAACGCCGATGACCGTGTACTGGGGTTGGCGCAGTTGAGTTTCGACCTGTCGGTGTATGACCTGTTCGGCCCCCTCGCGGTGGGTGGCACCCTGGTATTGCCCGACCCGGCACGCGGCGCCGACCCATCGCACTGGGCCGAACTGGTACAGCGCCATCAAGTGACGTTGTGGAACTCGGTGCCGGCGCAGTTGCACATGCTTGCCCACTACCTGCACGCTGAGCCACGCCCGCTGGACAGCCTGCGACTGGCGCTGTTGTCCGGGGACTGGATTGCGCTGAACCTGCCGCCGCAACTCCAGCAATTGTTACCCGGCCTGGCGCTGGTGGGCCTGGGTGGCGCCACCGAAGCCTCGATCTGGTCCAACCTGCATCCCATCGGTGCGATTGACCCAGCGTGGCGCAGCATTCCCTACGGCCTGCCCCTGGCCAACCAGGGCTTTCGTGTACTCGACAGCCAATGGCGCGATGCGCCGACCTGGGTACCGGGCGACCTGTACATCACCGGTGTCGGCCTGGCCCAGGGTTACCTGGGCGATCAGGCATTGAGCGACGCGCGGTTCTTCGCCCACCCGCTCGACGGCCAACGCCTGTATCGCACCGGCGACCGTGGCCGCTACCTGCCGGGAGGTGAACTGGAATTCCTCGGTCGCGAAGACGGCCAGGTGAAAATTCGCGGGCATCGCGTGGAACTGGGCGAGATCGAAGCCGCCTTGCTCGCCACTCCCGGCGTGGACAGCGCGGTCAGCCTGGTCACTGGCGAGGCGAGCGGCGAACGAAGCCTGCTGGCCTTCGTCACCGCTGCGCGGGTAGAACCCGAACCGCTGCCCGACGTGCCCTTGCTCGCGGCGATCAACCGTTATGCCGATAGCCAGATCGGCACGTTTGATGCGCAACAGGTGCGCGATTATCAGGCCGACCTCAGCGCTGCCGCATTGAGTTCGATGCTGGAGGTCATGCTCAAGGCCAAGCTGTTCAGCGGCGAGCTGGCCGAGCCCGATGCCCCCGCCATCCTGCACGCCTTGCAGGCCGAGCCGCGCCATCACTGGCTGGTGCGCCGCTGGTTGGGCGCGCTGTGCGAAGCAGGCCTGTTGCTCCAGGAACAATCACGTTATCGCCTGCCGCACACCGCGCCAAACCCGGCATTTGCCTGGGGCCGGGTGGAGCAGGCGGTCGCCACGGGGTTGTGCAGCCAGGCGCTGTTCGACTATCAGCTCAACCATGTACGGCAATTGCCGCAACTGCTCAGGGGCGAGGTCAACCCCTTCGACCTGCTGTTCCCCCAAGGCCAACAGAACCTGGCCTTTCAGCTGTACGGCGGGGATGCCGTGTCGCGCTACAACAACCACAGCGTCGCCGCGCTGATCAACCGACTCGCCACTCACCATGCCGGTGACGGTCCGCTGCGCATCCTGGAAATCGGTGCCGGCACCGGGGCTACCAGCACGCCGGTGATCAGCCTGCTCGATGGCCTGGAGGTCGATTACCTGTTCACCGACATGACCGCGTTTTTCCTGCCGGCGGCCAAACAGCGCTTTGCCGACCACGTCTGGGTGCGCTATGGCGTGCTGGACATTGACCAGGACATCCGGCCGCAAGGGCTGGCCAGCAACACCGTGGATATCGTGCTGTGCGCGGGCATGCTCAACAGCGTCAAGGACATCGACAATGCCCTCGGCCAGATCACTGAATTGCTCAGCCCCGGTGGGTGGCTGGTGTTCAGCGAACCCACCGGCGAATGGCCGCCGATCCTGTTGACCCAGGGCTTCATGATGACGCCGGTCAATGGCGACCACGACCAGGGCCGCAGTGGCTTGCGCAACGCCGAGATCTGGCAGGCGCAGGTCAAGGCGTTTGGCGGTGAATGCCTGCCCGCCCTGCCCCGCGCGGACCACCCGTTGGCCGCCCTTGGCATGCAGGTGTTTGCCGCACGCTTCAAGGCCGGGTTCCAGCGCCTGGACGTCGAGAGCCTGCGCCGTGCCCTGGCGCAGCGCCTGCCGGACTATATGCTGCCGGCGCACCTGCAAGTGCTCGACCGTTTGCCACTGACCGCCAACGGCAAGGTCGACCGCAAGACCCTGGCCGGTTGGCGCCCCGCCGCCGATGCCCAGGCACCAGCTGGCCAGGAGGCACCGATCGATCCGTTGACGGCCGAGTTGTGCCGGTTGTGGGCCGAGGCCTTGGGCCTGGCGCAGATTGGCGTCGACGACAGCTTCTATGAGAAAGGCGCCGACTCGCTGATCCTCGCCCGCGTCGCCGGCCAACTGCGTGAACAACTGACCCAGGCCCAAAGCCTGAGCTACGACACACTGCTGCGGCAGATGCTCAACGAGCCGAATGTCGCCGCCCTGGCGCGCCTGCTCAACCATGGCGAAACAGCGCCTGCCGCCACAGCAACGAGCGGCGAAGCCCAGCGCTCATCGAGCAGCAACGCGTTGGTGGTGCCGTTTGGCGGTGGCGAGGTTGGCCCAGTGCGAGTGATGTTCCATGCCGCCCTCGGCACCCTGGATTACTTCCAGCACCTGGGCCGCGCCCTGGCCGAGCAGCAGGCCGGGCCGGTGATCGGCTTTGCCGTGGCCGACACCGCGCAATACCTGGCGCTGGAGCCCAAGCGCCTGATCGAAAGCGTGGCCCAGGACTACGCCGAACGCTTGATCGCCGAGGGCCATCAACGCTTCCAGTTGATCGGTTACTGCCTCGGCGGGCTGCTCGCCACCGAGGTCGCCCGGCGCTTGCTCGAACGCGGCATGGAAGTGGTGGACCTGAGCCTGATCGACAGCATCCCGATGTTCATCGACACCGACGAAGAGCTGGCCTACGAGGCGATCTTCGTGCCCAACCTGAACCTCGACCCGGTCAAGACCGTGTTCGGCGCACATATCGAAGACTACGACGTGTACCGCGCCATCGACCTGTTGATGGCCCGCGACAACCGCCGCGTCCCCGCCGGGGCCATGGCGGCGTTGAGCGGCGATCCGGGGCTGGAAGCCTTGGCGCTGGCGGTGCAGCAACAGTCGGCGCGCAGCCAGGAAGAACGCCTGGCCGAGTACGCGCGCCTGGCGTCCGGCCAGGCCGGTGTGCCCATCGGCCCCGAGCTGGTGCCGACGCTGTTCCGGGTGTGCCGCCACAGCATGCGCGCGGCGCGGTTCGACCCGCCGCCGTTGCTCGGCAACATGACCTACCTGCGCTGCCTGGAGCAGCAATCGTTCGGCATCACCGGCGGTGTCGGCCACCTGGCGGCACCGTTCTGGGAAAACGCGTGCCTGGGGCGGTTCGACTTGATCGATGTGCCCGGCAACCACTTCAGCGTGATCGAACCGCCCCACGTCCACATCGTCACCGCACACCTGCTCGAGGCCCTTCGGAAAAACTCATGACGACCGCTCTGGATACCCTGAAACGCCCGGTCAACCGCCTGATCCGCATCGGCGTGGTGTTTGCCGCGATTGGCGCGCTGGTCAACCTGGTGCCCTTTATCGGACTGACCGAACTGGGCCGCTTGCTGCTGGCCGGCAGCGCCGACAGCCACACCTTGTGGCTATGGGCCGCGCTGGTGGTGATCGCCCTGAGCCTGGGCTGGATGGCCAGCGGCGTGGCCCTGTGGCTGACCCACCTGGCCGACCACCGCTTGCAGGCCAGCCTGCGCGAAGCCATGGTGCGCAAGCTGGGGCGCGTGCCCTTGGGCTGGTACACCGACACCACTTCGGGCGCCGTGCGCAAAGTGGTGCAGGACGACCTCGAAGACCTGCACCACCTGATCGCCCACCATGCGGTGGAACTTACGGCGGCGATCGTCACGCCCCTGGCCGGGCTGGCATGGCTGGCCACGTTGAACTGGCGCCTGGCGCTGCTGGCGGTGCTGACCCTGCCGATCTATGCGGTGGCCTACAGCCTGATGATGCGCGGCTTCGGCGCCAAGATGCAGTTGCTGGACAAGAGCATGACCCGCGTCAGCGCGGCGATTGTCGAGTTTGTGCATGGCATTGCGGTGGTCAAGGCGTTTGGCCGCGTAGGCCAGGCCCATCGCAGCTATCAACAGGCCGTCAACCAGTTCAGCGAGCAATACGCCGGCTGGGTCAAGCCGCTGCTACGCCTGGAAGCGTTTTCATCGATGGCCTTGAGTGTGCCGGTGATTCTGCTGGTGAGCCTGGGGGTGGGCAGCCTGTTGCTGGCCAGGGGCTGGATCACGCCCCTGGAACTGTTTGCCGAGACGCTGGTGGCAGTGGTCATTCCACAATCGTTGCTGGTGATCAATCAGAGCCTGACCGCCCAGCGCACCGCCCTTGCCGCGGCCGACCGTATCGAAGCGCTGCTGGACGTCGAAGAACTGCCCACGCCCAAGGTCTGCATGCAGCCCCAAGGCAGCGACATCACATTTGAACAGGTGCAGTTCGGCTACGACCCCGCGCACCTGATCCTCAATGGCGTGGACCTGCACTGCCCGGCCGGCAGCGTGACCGCTCTGGTCGGCGCTTCCGGTTCCGGTAAATCGACCCTGGCCAAGCTCGTACCGCGCTTTCACGACGTGAATGCCGGCCGCGTGCGGGTGGGCGGTGCCGATGTGCGCGAGATCGACCCGCGCCAGCTGTACCAGCAGGTCGGCTTCGTGTTGCAGGACGCGCAACTGGTGCACGGCACCGTCGCCGATAACCTGCGCCTGGGCCGCCCCGAGGCCAGTGACGAGGACGTCGAGGCGGCGGCGCGTTCGGCACAGATTCACCAACGTATCCAGGCCCTGCCCCGGGGGTATCAGTCGATGATCGGCGAAGACGCGATTTTCTCCGGCGGTGAAGCACAGCGCTTGTCCATCGCCCGCACGCTGTTGGCCGACACCCCGGTGCTGATCCTCGATGAGGCCACCTCCCATGCCGACCCCGAATCCGAGGCGCTGATCCAGGACGCTCTGTCGGCCTTGGCCCGAGGCCGCACGGTGCTGGTGATCGCCCACCGCCTGGCGAGCATCAGTGGCGTGGATCAGATCGTCGTCCTCGGCCAGGGCCGCGTGCTCGAAAGCGGCCGCCATGAGCAATTGCTGGCGGCCAACGGCGCCTATGCCCGCCTGTGGCGCGCCAGCGCCGAGACCACCGCCCCCGACCTGGAGATGCCCCTGTGATCCGCAGCCTTGTGACTTTATTGGGCCCGGCCCATGCTACGCGTCTCTACCGCTACCTCGCATGGCTGGTGACCAGTGCCGTACTGCAAGGCCTGGCCGTAGCGTTGCTGGTGCCGATCCTGCACGCGCTGTTCGCCGGTGACCTGCCCACGGCCATGGCCTGGCTGGCCGGCCTGGCGGCAATGGTAGTGTTGACCTGCATCGCTCATTACCAGCAGGCGATGAAGGGCTTTGCCCTGGCCCTGGTGGTGCTGACCACCCTGCATGATCGCCTCGGCCAGCACCTGGTCAGACTGCCATTGGGCTGGTTCAACTCGGAGAAAGTCGGACGCCTGTCGCGCAGCGCCACCAGCGGCACGCTGATGGTCACCGGGTTGTTTGCCCATTACCTGGGGCCGGTGGTATCCGGCGTGGTGGTGCCGGCCACGGTCGCGCTGACCCTGTTCGTGTTCGACTGGCGCCTGGGGCTGACCGCCGTGCTGTGCGCGCCGCTGATCTACTTCACTCATCATTGGTCGGCCGCCGCCATCGGCAGCAACGATGCGCGGGTTGAAGCCGCCGCCACCCTCGCCGGTAACCGGGTCGTGGAGTTCGCCCGCTACCAGCAAGTACTGCGCGCCTTTGGCCGGACCCAGCACGGTTATCAACCATTGCAGGCGGCCAACCTGGCACAGAAACAGGCCGGCGGTTCGATGCTGTCCCAGACCTTTCCCAAGCTGCTGGCCGGCGGGCTGACCGTGCAACTGGCGTTCGCGCTGCTGGTGGGCGTGGGCATTGCCCTCGCTGCCCAGGGCGAGATCGACGCTATCCAACTGGTCGCCCTGCTCGCCCTGGCGGCGCGGTTTGTCGGGCCGCTGGCCGAAGCGGCGGCGCGCAGCGGCCTGTTGCGCATGGCCGGCAACGACCTGGATCAACTGGTAGGCATCCTGCGCGAGCCGCCGTTGCCGGAACCCGTGGCCAGCCAGCCGTTGACCGCACCCGGCAGCCTGGCCTTCGAACAGGTGAGCTTCGCCTACCCCAGCGGCCCCACGGTGTTGAGAAACCTGACGTTCGACGCGCCGGCCCACTCGATGACCGCGATTGTCGGTGCCTCGGGCTCGGGCAAGACCACCGTCACTCGCCTGCTGATGCGTTTTTTCGATGCGACCGAGGGCCACGTCAAGGTCGGCGGCGTGGACGTGCGTGAGCTGTCCAACGAGGCGCTGATGGCGCAACTGTCACTGGTGATGCAGGACGTCTACCTGTTCGACGACAGCCTCGAAGCCAATATCCGCGTGGGCAGCCCGGATGCCAGTGCGCGCCAGGTGGCCGAAGCGGCAAGGCTGGCCGGCGTCGATGAAATCGTCGCGCGCCTGCCCCAGGGTTGGAACACGCCAGTGGGCGAAGGCGGCGCATCATTGTCGGGTGGCGAACGCCAGCGGGTGTCCCTGGCCAGGGCGTTGCTCAAGCGCGCGCCCATCGTGCTGCTGGATGAAGCCACCGCCGCGCTCGACCCGCAGACCGAAGCCTTTGTGCAGGCCGCCATTCGCAGCCTGATGCAAAGCTCCACCGTGCTGGTGATCGCCCATCGCTTACCGACCATCATGGCCGCCGACCAGATCCTGGTACTGGACGAAGGCCGCCTGATGGAAGCCGGCACCCATGCGCAGTTGCTGAGCCTCGAGGGCCGCTACGCCAGGTTCTGGCATGACCGCCAGCGCGCCGGTGGCTGGCGCCTGAATGCGCAGGCCGAGCCATGCTGATCGGTGTAGTGGGCGCCAGTGGCGACGTCGGCCTGGCCAGCGTCCAGGCGCTGTTGAGCTTGGGCGTGAACGACCTGCGCCTGGGCGGGCGTAACCCGAAAAACGGTGCGCGCTGCCTGGCGCTGCTCCAGCAGCAATGGCCCGACGCACGCCTGCAATGGACAACGGTGGACTTCAACGACGCGCCTGCCCTGGCCGCGTTCGCCCGCCGCTGCGACGTGCTGCTCAACTGCGCCGGCCCGTCCTGGCAAGTGCAGGACCGTGCCGCGCAGGCGGCGCTGAAGGCCAATGCCCATTACGTCGATGCAGCAGGCGATATGCATCTTGAGCCGTCGCGGTGGCGTGGTCGTTGCGCGGTACTCGGCGCTGGCCTGCAACCGGGATTTACCGGCCTGCTGCCACGCTGGCTGGCGGAGCAGGCATTCACCCAGGTGCAGGGCCTGACCAGCTATTTCGGCCTGCGTGATCAATTCACCGCCGTGGCCGCCGACGACTTCCTGCAAGGCGCGGTGGACGGCTCCAGCGAACCCTTGGCCGCCTGGCGCAACGGCCGTCGCAGCCGCGCGCTGAGACGGCGCCGGGATGTGGTGTTGCCGTGTTTCCCAGGCCAAGTCCATCTGCTGCCCTACTTGAACCACGAAGGCGAACGCCTGGCCAGGGACCTGCGCCTGGACGTCGGTGAATGGTTCAACGTGATCACCGACGGCTACGTGCTGAAGGCCCTCGACCAGGCCCATGGCCTGCCGCGCGCCGACGCCGTGCAACGGTTGTGCGCAGCCAGCCTGCTGGACCTCAGCGGCCAGGCGCCCTTCGTCACCCTGCTGCTGCAACTCGAAGGTCTGTGCGACGGCCAGGCGCGAACCCGCAGCCTGATTTTCAGTGGCACAGGCAACGCGGCGCTGACCGGTGCAATGGCGGCGGCCACGGTGGTGAGCGTGCTGGAAGGCGAGATCAGCCCTGGCTGCCATTACGCCGCCGAGGCGTTGCCCCCCGCCGCCAGCCTTGAACGCCTGCAACGTACGGCGGCGATCCGCGCGCTGAACCTGCTGCACGGCCCGCTCGATCACTTGCACCGCGTCGAAGAAGGTTGCTTATGAATGCCGCCCTGAATGAGCTTGAACACCTGAGCCTGTGCGTCATGGCCCAAGTGCTGCTGCACACCCAGGCTTTGCCGGTGCAGCTCTGGCGCAGCCCTGCGCATATCAACCAGGCCCTGGGCACGGCCCCACGTCATGCCTGGATTGTACGGCGCTGGCTGGCAGCACTGTCACGCACCGGTGTTGTACGGGACGACGGCGAACGCCTCGCCTGGCAGGGCACGCCGCCACAAGCAGCAGTCGGCGAGTTGCCACGGCTGTATGCCGCCCTGGGCTTCCCCGCCAACATGGCGTTCCTGCACACCCAGGTCATCGAGTACCTGCCCGCGCTGCTGCGCGATCATATCGCCCTGGCGCCCTTACTGCTGCAAGCCGGTGACCCTGTGGCGGTGCTTGGGGCCTACCAGCAGAACCACTTCACCACGGCAATCAATCAAGCCCTGGCGGCACGGGCTCGCGAAGTCAGTGCCGCCGGCGATCGGTTACGTGTGCTGGAACTGGGCGGCGGTGCCGGCTACACCACGCGCGCCGTGCTGGCAGCGCTGGAAGACCGCGAAAAAGACTATCGCTTTACCGACATCAGTACGCTGTTCACCGGCGCGGCCCAGCGCCAATTTCGCCTGGAACCGGGGATGCAATTCGGCTTGCTCGACCTGGACCGCGACTTCAGCCACCCGGGCATCGAGGCCCGCGGCCAGGACCTGGTGATCGCCGGCAATGTGCTGCATAACGCCCGCGACCTGCCACGCAGCCTGGCGCAAATCCGTGCCTGCCTGCGCGATGGCGGCACCTTGTTGTTCAGTGAGTCGATCGCCGACAACCCGGCGATGCTGACCTTCATGCACCTGTTGCTGTCACCGCCCGCCGATGCGCCACAGCGGACCTCGGATGAAGCGTTCATGGCGCCCGACGCATGGCGCCAGGCCTTGCAAGCCCAAGGTTTTCAGTTGCTGGGCGTATGGCCCGATGCAGCCGACCCACTGGCGACTGCCGGGCAACGCTTGTTCCACGCCACAGGAGTTTCATGATGACGCTGAACGTCGACACCCTGCTGATCGACCTGCCCAGCGGCCGGCACCCGTGGCACTTGCCCGCCTTCACCGACCTGGGCAGTCATCACCTGGCCCCGGCGCGTCTATTGGCCGTGCTCGAACGCCAGCGCCCGGCGGTGGTGGTGATGGGCGCCGAACAACTGGAGCGGCTGCTGGATTTCCCCGCCCTGCCCTTGAGTGACCTGAGCCACCTGGAGCAGGTGTTGTTTATCAGCCCTCATCCGGGCGACTGGCAGCTCGCGGAACGGGCGGCGGGGCAACTCAATTGCCAGGTCCAGGGGTTCACGGATGCTCAGGGCACATGGCGAGACCTGGCCAGCGTCAAGCTCGAACACCAACGCTGGCGCGAACGTGCCCTTGGCCATCCAGACGTGAATGCCGTCACGCTCCACGGCCAGACGTTATTCGCCGTGCCGCGCCTCTGCGAGATAGCGCCGGTCGAGGATCACCTGGCCGCGACCGAGGCCGCCCTCGACCAGCAGTTTGCCGCCGGGCACTTGACCGAAGCGGTGCAACTCAACGATCAGCTCGGCCACGCCGCCTTACTGTCAATGCTCAATGGGCTGGACCATTGCGGCCTGCTGCCCGCGCCGCTGAACGATGTGGCCCAGGCCCTGGCCCATGCGGGCATCGCGCCTGGCCACCGGCCATTGATTGCGCGCTGGCTGGATGTATTGCAGGCGCAAGGTCTGTTGCGCCGTGAAGGCACGCAACTGCTGCCCACCCTCGACGCCAGCGTCTGGAGCGACGCAACCCTGGAATCTATCTGGGCGCGACTGACGGTAGACTGGGCCCGCAACACCGGCGGCAGCGGCACCCTCGAGTATGCGCGGGACAATGCCCGCCAGTTGCCGTCGTTGATGCGCGGTGACTGCGCGGCGGTGCACCTGCTGTTTCCCGAGGGCCGCACCGAGCGCGCGGCGGCGTTGTACCGCGAAAGCCTCGCGGCGCAATACCAGCACCGCGCCGTGGCCCATTGGATCGGCGCCTGGGCTGCGCGCCAGGCAATCGGCGTGCCGTTGCGCGTACTTGAAGTCGGCGCCGGCACCGGGTCCACCACCCAGGCCGTATTGCCCGCCCTGGCCGACGTGTCGGTGGACTATCTGTGCACCGATGTATCCCGCTACTTCAGCGAGCAGGCCGCCGAGCGCTTGCAGGCATGGCCGTGGGTACGCCACGGCGTCTTCGATATCGACCGCCCGGCCCTGGCGCAGGGTTATCGCAGCCAAAGCTGGGACCTGATCGTCGCCGGTGGCGTGCTGAATGCCGCCCGCGACATAGAGCGCTCCCTGGCCACCCTGCTGGCCTTGCTCAAACCGGGCGGCTGGCTGGTGTTCAGCGAGCCGACGCGAGAGGAATTCTGGGTGATGGCGTCCCAGGCTTTCATGCTCAACCAGGCCAACGATGAGCGCCAGTTGAGCAGCGCCACCTTCCTCGACCTCACGCAATGGCAAACCGCACTGGCCAGGGCCGGGTTCCAGGGCAACCGCAGCCTGCCTGCCGCCGGGCACCCGCTGGCGAGCCTAGGCCATCGCGTATTCGTCGCCCAGGTGCCCGCCCAGCGCCTGAGCCGCGCGAGGCTGGCCGATCATCTGGAACAACCCGCCCTGCACCTTGAACTTTCCGACCAGTTGCCCGACAGCCACACGCTGGGCCAGTGGGCCTCTTTCATTGCCATCAAGGACCTCACATGACCCCGCCCACCTGCCCCGTGGCCTACCCCTTCAACGCCTTCACCGACCTGGACCTGGCCGAACCCTATCGCAGCGCCCAGCAAGCGCCGGGACTGTTGCGCATCCAGATGCCCATCGGCGCGCCCGCCTGGCTCGCCACCCGCTATGACGACGTGCGCCTGGTACTCGGCGACCGGCGTTTCAGCCGCAGCGAAGCGTTTCGCCGCGACGATGCCCCGCGTGCCTTCCCGCGCATCGCCGGGGGCATTGTGATGATGGACCCGCCGCAACTCACCCGCATCCGCTCGCGCGCCGCCCAGGCCTTCACCCGTCGCCGCGTCGAAGCCTTGCGCCCTCACGCCCGCGAATACGCCCACCAGTTGATCGACCGCATGCTCGCCGCCGGCCCGCCCGCCGACCTGGTCAACGACTACGCATTACCCCTGCCCCTGGCATTGATCTGCGAACTGCTGGGCGTGCCGTTGCAGGACCGCGAACGCTTCAAGGCGTGGAACGATTCCTTGCTGTCCACCCGTGCCGAAGACGCCGCCCAGGCTCAACAACACCTGGGCGAACTGGCGGCGTATATCAAGGGCCTGGTCGCCGAGCGCCGACGCGAACCCCGCGACGACTTCATGACCGCCCTGACCCAGGCCGATGAAAAGGGCGAACACCTCAGCGAAGAACAATTGCTGCTGTTGTGCATCGCGATCCTGGTCGCCGGTTATGAGGGCAGTGCTTCGCAGATCCCCAATTTCATCCAGGTGTTGCTGGACAATCCCACACAGTGGCAACAGCTCAAGGACCATCCCGAACAGATACCGCAGGCGGTGGAAGAACTGCTGCGCTATATCCCGCTGGCGTCGGCGGCGATGTTCGTGCACTACGCCCTGGAAGATATCCAGATGGGTGAAACCCTGGTGCGCCAGGGTGAAGCGGTGTTCGCCTCCATCGGCGCGGCCAACCATGACCCGGCACGGTTTGCCAACCCTCAGGCGCTGGACCTGCAGCGCGATGCCAGCGGGCACTTTGGCTTTGGCCACGGCCTGCATCACTGCATCGGTTCGGCCCTGGCGCGGGTGGAATTGCAAGAGGCGTTGCACGCGCTGGTGGTGCGCCTACCCAACCTGCAACGCTGCGGCGAGGCGCAATGGAAAACCGCGACGTTCTTTCGCGGCGCCCACTGCCTGCCGGTGACCTGGTCATGAGCCGCGCACGCAAACGCGTGATCGTTGCCGGCACCGCGTTCGGCCGCATCTACCTGCAAGCCCTGGCCCGCGCCCATGACCGCTATGAACTGGCGGGCATCGTGTCGCGCGGCAATACCTACTCCCGGGCCTGTGCCGATCACTATGGGGTGGCGCTGTACGAAGCCGTCGAGCAAGTACCCGATGACGTCGATATCGCCTGTGTGGTGGTGCGCTCCGGCGCCACCGGCGGTGCTGGCAGCGAACTGGCCCAGCAACTGTTGCGGCGTGGCATCCACGTGTTGCAGGAACACCCGGTGCACCACCGCGAAATTGCCGCGTGCATGCAGGCCGCCCGCCAAGGTCAGGCGGCCTATGCGGTGAACACTCTGTACCCCAATATCCTGGCAATCCGTCGCTTTCTCGCCGTGGCCGCTTACCTGCGCGAACAACGGGGGCTGGCGTATATCGAGGCCGCCTGCAACAGCCAGGTGGCCTACCCGCTGCTGGATATTCTCGGGCGCCTGGCGGGCGGATTACGGCCCTGGGTGTTCGCCGCACCGGCAGCCGGTGTCGGGGCGCAGCCTTTCACGCGGCTCAATGCCAGTTTCAACGGTGTACCGATCAGCTTGCGGGTGCAGAACCAAGTGCATCCTCAGGACCCGGACAACCACTCGTTCCTGCTGCATCGCCTCGAAGTGGGCTGTGAAGCCGGGGTGCTGAGCCTGTGCGACACCCACGGCCCGGTGCTGTGGAACCCACGCCTGCACGCCCCACGGGACAACACCGACCGCCTGATCATGGCGGGCCCCGGCAGCGAGCGGCTGGCCGGGCCGACGATGGTGGTGCTCGACCCGCAGATGCCGGCGAGCTACCACCAGGTGTTCAACCAGATCTGGCCCGACGCAGTCACCGTCGCCCTCGGCGAGCTGTGCCGCGACATCGACGACCCCACGCGGCGCCTGCACAGCGGCGTATGGGCCACCGAGGTGTCCATGGCCTGGCGTGAAATGAACAGCCTGATCGGCATGCCCGCCTTGATTGAACCCGCGGTGCCCCACGCACTGCCATTGGCCGAACTGCACAACCGTGCCGACGCCGTGCACCCCCCTGGCGGTGACGACACCGCGCAACTGCTGGGAGCCTTGCCGTTTTGAACAGAGCCCTATTCCCTTCCACCTGCAGCCATGTGCTGTTGTGGGTGCGTGACTTGCACCAGGCCGTGGCGAATTTTCGCGCTGCCGGCTTCGAAGTGACCTACGCCACCGCCGAGGCCCGCGCCCAGCATGCGCATATCTGGTTCAGCCAGGGGCCGATCATAGAGCTGCTCACCACGCCGCGTCACGCCTGGCTATTCAAGTGGCCCATCGACTGCCTCGCCGGCCGTGGCGCCGGACGGCGCATGTTGCGCTGGGCCGCTCAGGGCGAAGGCTTTTGCGACCTGGCGCTGCGGTGTGACGACCCGCTCCTAGCGCCACGCGTCAAGAGCCTGGCGGCCTGTGGCGTGAGCATGGGCCGTGCGGTGAACTGGCGGCGAACCTGCGCGGACGGCAGCCACACACGCTTTCGTTTCGTCTACCCGCGCCATGATCGCCTGCCGTTCCTGGTCACGCCCTATGAGCCCGCCCAGCACCCGGCGCGCATGACCCACCCCAATGGCGCCACGGGGCTGGCGGCGATCCACCTGGGCGTACACCCCGCCGACCAGACCGCCCTCAACCTGCTGACCGGTGACGATCCGCTGCTGCAAATCCGACCAGCCGAACACACCGGCGTACAGGCGGTGCAAATCACCGGCCTGACGCACCCGCTGACTCTGCACGGCGCCCGCTTGCTGGGTTGCCCGACCGCTCAAGGAGATACCCATGCTTGATGGATGCACCGACTGGCCCGACGACTTTATCCGCCGCTATCGCGAGCAAGGCTACTGGCAAGGCGTGTCGCTGGGCCAACTGCTGCGCGAGCAGGCACAACGCACGCCACACAAGGAGGCGCTGGTAGACGGTACCCGGCGCTGGAGCTACGCCGAGCTGGACCAACAGGCCGACCGACTGGCGGCCGGCCTCGCCGACCGAGGACTGCGCGCCAGCCAGCGGGTGCTGGTGCAACTGCCGAATATCGCCGAGTTCTTCAGCCTGACCTTTGCCCTGCTGCGCCTGGGCGTGATCCCGGTGTTTGCGCTGCCGGCCCATCGCGAACATGAGCTGGCTCACCTGGCGCATCTAAGCCAGGCAGTCGCCTATGTGATTGTCGATCAGCACCTGGGCTTCGATTACCGACCACTGGCACGCACCCTGCGCAAACAAGTGCCAAGCCTGCAACAGGTGTGGGTGGTGGGTATGGCCGAGGAGTTCGTGGCCCTGGCACAGTGCGTTGCCAACCCGCGTGAGCTGCCGGCGCCGGACTCACGGGAGGTCGCCGTGCTGCTGTTGTCTGGCGGCACCACCGGCCTGCCCAAGCTGATCCCGCGTACCCATGACGACTTCGCGTGCAATGCGCGCCTGGCGGCGCGCGCATGCGGTTTCGATGGCGACACCCGTTACCTGGCGGCGTTGCCGGTCGCCCACAACTTCCCCCTGGCTTCGCCCGGCGCACTCGGCGTGTTCAGTGTCGGCGCCACCCTGGTGCTGGCCCCGGAACCGAGCCCGGACACCGCCTTCGAACTGATCGAACGCGAACGCATCACCCATACCGCCTTGATCCCGCCGCTGGTGCTGTTGTGGCTGGAAGTGGCGCAATGGTCCGACAACGACCTGACCAGTTTGCAATGGCTGCAGGTCGGTGGTGCGCGGCTCAAGGCCGAGATCGCCGCGCGCATCCGTCCGGCCTTGGGCTGTGGCCTGCAACAGGTGTACGGCATGGCCGAAGGGCTGCTGTGCTTTACGCCGCTGGATGACCCGCAGGAACGTGTATTCGACACCCAGGGACTGCCGCTGACGGTCGCTGATGAGATCCGTATCGTCGACACCGATGACGTGCCGGTCGCACCTGGCGCCGTGGGTGAATTGCTGGTGCGCGGCCCCTACACCATTCGCGGCTATTACAACGCTGGCGAGCAGAACCAACGTGCCTTTACCGCCGACGGTTTTTACCGCAGCGGCGACCTGGTACGGCGCCTGCCCGAAGGACATTTGATCGTCGAGGGGCGCACAAAGGATGTGATCAACCGCGGCGGTGAGAAAATTCCGGTGGAAGAGATCGAGAACCTGCTGCTGGGCCATCCGCTGATACGCGATGTGGCGCTGGTGGCCCTGGCCGATGAGCTGCTGGGTGAGCGCAGTTGCGCCTGCGTGCTGGCCCACGGCGCGTGTGTCGACCTGGCATCGATCAATGCCTGGCTGCGCGACCATGGTCTAGCCGCCTACAAATTGCCGGATCGCTTACAGGTGCTGCGCGAGTTCCCGCTGACGCACCTGGGCAAGGTCAACCGCAAGGCCCTGGCGGAACAGGTGCTGGCTTTATGAGCGGCGCCCCATCCCCCTGGCTGCGCGGGCTGCGTGAGGGTGCCCAGGCACGGGCACGCCTGGTGTGCCTGCCCCATGCTGGGGGCAGTGCGAGTTTTTTTCGCCCGTGGCTGGCGCACCTGCCGGGAGATATCGACTTGCTGGCCGTGCAGTATCCAGGGCGTGAAGAGCGCTTCAATGAAACGCATATCCCGTGCCTGGCCAGCCTGGCCGAACACATTGCCCACGCACTGCTGGCCCTGCCCGCCCGGCTACTGCTGCTGTTCGGCCACAGCATGGGCGCAGCGCTCGCCTACGCCGTGGGCCTGCGACTGGAAGCGGCAGGCTTGGGTGCCGCCCATGTATTCGTCTCGGCCCACCCGCCGCCACACCGGCAACCGTCGAGTGACCTGCACCGCCAGGACGACGCCGCGCTGATCGCCGACATCCTGCGACAGGACGCCGAAGCCGCCGGCCTGTGGGCCAACCCGCAACTGCGCGCGCTGTTCCTGCCAACCTTGCGCAGCGACTACCAGGCCATCGAAACCTGGCGCCCGGCGCGGCTCGCCCCCTTGGCGGCACCCATCGACGTACTGCTGGCCCGCGATGACGCGGAGGTCAGCCTTGACCAGGCCCGCGCCTGGGCCGACTTGACCGCTCACACCCCGGATATCCGCCTGTTCGACGGTGATCACTTTTACCTCAAGCAACAGCCGCGACCGGTGATCCATCACCTGTTGCAACGCACTGCCTACCTTCAGGGAGACTCGGTATGAAAACCCCGGAACACTGCACTGGCCTTTCGGACATTCGTCACGCCATCGACACCCTCGACCAGCAGATCATCGATGCCCTCGGCCTGCGCATGCAGTACGTCAAGGCGGCCTCGTCGTTCAAGCCCGACCAGGCCAGCATCGCCGCACCGGAGCGCGTCGCGGCGATGTTGCCCCAGCGCCGGCAATGGGCGCAAAACGTCGGGCTGGATGGCGAGTTTGTCGAAAGTTTGTTCAACCAGATCATCCATTGGTACATCGCCGAACAGACAGCCTACTGGCTGCAGAAAAAGAGCAAGGCGGTATGAACGCAGCCGCTTTGCTGAAGGTGTTTGAAACGGCCCGACAGCGGGCGGTACAGCACCAGCGCCCCGTTATCGCCGTGAGTGCGCACCCCGCGCCGACCCTGGCTCCCTTGGCGCTCTACGCAGCGCATCGTCAGGGTTTCTTCTGGTGTGCGCACTCACCGGACCTGACGATGTTCGGCCTGGGCTGCGCCTGGCAGATCGAGACCACGGGCCCGCAGCGCATGGCCGAGTTGGACCGGCAATGGTCCGCGCTGTGTGCCGATGCGGCGGTCGATGGCCCGTATTCGCCATTGTTGCTGGGCGGCATGCGTTTTGATGAGCAGCAACCTTGCTCGCCCCATTGGGCGCCGTTTGCCGACGCCAGTTTTCAACTGGCCCATTGGTTGCTCAGCGAGGATACCAACGGCCGCTGGCTGCGCTGCCAGCGGGTGGTCGCACCCGACAGCGACCCGGCGGCGCTGGCACGCGAAAGCCTGGCCGCCTATCAGCAACTGCTCAACCCGCCCACCTCGGCGGCCACTGCGCCCGACGTTATCGAACGCAACGCGCTGCCTTCGCACCAATGGCAAGCCAAGGTCGATACGGCGTTGCAGGCCATTACCCGCGGCGACTTGAACAAAGTGGTGTTGGCGCGGCATATCGAGTACCAACTGGACGCGGCCCTCGACAGTGGTGCAGTGATGCAGCGGCTGCACGCACGACGCAACGCGTCCCATCTGTTCGCACTGCACCGTGGCAAACATTGCTTCATGGGAGCCACCCCGGAACGGCTGCTCAATTCCCAAGAAGGCCACCTGACCACCCACGCCCTGGCCGGCAGTGCGCGACGTGGCATCACCGCGGACGAGGATCACGCCATCGGTGAACGGTTACTGGCCGATCCCAAGGAACAACATGAACACCAACTGGTGGTACAGACCATCACCCATGCCCTAGGCGACAAGGTCAGCGACATCCAGGCCGCGCCATGCCCCGGCCTGCTGAAACTGGCCACCGTGCAACACCTGAGCACACCGATCGCGGCACAACTCAACCCCGACAAACGTTTACTGGACGGTATCCAGGCACTGCACCCGACACCGGCGGTCGGTGGCTTGCCGAGGGCACCGGCCTTGAATTTCATCCGCGACCACGAAGGCTTCGACCGGGGTTGGTACGCGGCGCCAGTGGGCTGGCTGGACTCAAAGGGCAATGGAGATTTTCTTGTAGCCCTGCGTTCGGCATTGATCACTCATCAACACTGTCATTTGTTCGCAGGGTGCGGGATTGTTCATGGCTCCTGGCCTGCCGATGAGTATGAGGAAACTCAAATCAAGCTTGCCAGCATGGAGCATGCATTACTGCTCTTCCCACACCGATCAATAACGTAGGAGCGAAGTTTAGCTAAAACTGGACAATGCCCCATTCGATAACTACAAAAATCTTTTTGGAGCACGCGTCTAACTTGAGTGAATTTTCTTCTACGTTCTAAAAGCGACTGAACATACTTCAGATTTTTTACTGAGTGAGTAATCTGCTCACTTGATGCTGCCTCCAGACTCACACGGGGCAGCATTATGCTAATTAAAAATATCCGCAATTTGTTGCTACTTCCAATAGCATTGGCCTACAGCAGTAGCTATGCCGCCTTGGCTCATGAGCAGGTGTAGTGGTCAACCAGCAGATACCGCGCACCGCGCGTCTTTAACTGCATCGAGCTCCAGCACGTCACCACGAGAAATATCCGCGATCGGAAGATCGCCCAAACACGGCAGCATGTCCTTCTTCAGGTATTTGCTGGCTTGCCCTGCACTGCCCTTATTACTTTTCTTCAGTTTTTTACTTCGGAACTCATGCCAGCGATCAGCAACCGCTTCAAATGTGTTGCTGGCGGCGTGAGAGGCTTTCTGCCGCTCGGCGCGACGATGTGATCGGGGATCAATATGTTGGCCACCAGCGTACGTGCAGCCCTCTCCGCTGGCGAGCCTCCTTGAGACTCACGTCGGGATAGGTGCCAAGGGAAATACGCAATTGCTTGTCATGCCAATAGAAACGGAAATGCCAGCGGTGTACTTAAATATGTACTTAAAACCGTGGTTGGAGATGGATTCCAGTGGAATTCAGAAAACGAAAAAAGCGGCTCAAGGCCGCTATTTCCGTGACTTCCAGGCATTCAGTGGGCCTTAGTGGAAGCGAATATGGCGCAGCGGACGGGACTCGAACCCGCGACCCCCGGCGTGACAGGCCGGTATTCTAACCGACTGAACTACCGCTGCGTATCGCTCGGACTTGCGTCCGTTTGAATCGTTTAAACCGTTGATTGAAAGGCTTCGGTGCTTTTCAATCGCAAGCCAGGCTAACCTGACTTGTACGAATATGGCGCAGCGGACGGGACTCGAACCCGCGACCCCCGGCGTGACAGGCCGGTATTCTAACCGACTGAACTACCGCTGCGCGTCGGTTGGTAGCTTCGTTAGAAGCGACCTTCTCTTTCGAGAAACTCAAGAAGTGGTGGGTGATGACGGGATCGAACCGCCGACCCTCTGCTTGTAAGGCAGATGCTCTCCCAGCTGAGCTAATCACCCTTTGCTTCGTTGAGGCCGCGAAATTTACGCAGGTATCGAAGCTAAGTCAAGGGGATTATTGGGTTTTTTTCAAAAAACAGTAAAAACAGGCGCAACCTTCAAGCGGCAAGTAAAAGCCATAAAGCAAAAGCTCGGTTACAGCGCTTGTACTTTTACTTGCCGCTTGCAGCTGCCTCATCCCCCATAAATCATTTTCTTGCTCATGCCACCGTCGACCACAAACTCTTGGCCGGTGACAAATCCGGCATTGCGTGACAGCAGCCAGGCCACCATTGCCGCAACGTCTTCCACCGTCCCTACTCGACCGGCCGGGTGCTGCGCATGATCCTCGTCAGTTAACGGTTCTGCACGCCGCACCGCGGGGTCGCGCGCGTCGATCCAGCCAGGGCTGACAGCATTGACGCGAATTTCTGGCCCAAGACTAATGGCCAACGCGTGGGTCAAGGCAACCAGGCCGCCCTTGCTCGCCACGTAAGCCTCGGTGTCCGGCTCGGATTGACGGGCGCGGGTAGACGCCAGGTTGACGATCGAACCGCAGTGCGCGCGCAAGTACGGCGCACAGTGCTTGGCCAGCAGCATCGGCCCAGTCAAGTTGACGGCAATGACGCGGTTCCAATGCTCCAGGTCGAGGCTTTCAAGAGTCATATTGTGCGGATCGGCAATCGCGGCGTTAGAGACCAACGCATCGAGCCGACCGAACTGGCCGAGCACCTGTGCCACGCACTGGATCACGTCGGCTTCTACCGACACATCCATGGCCACGAACCAGGCGCGCTCGCCAAGCGCCTTCACAACCCTGGAGCCGCGCGCGCGATCAATGTCGGTCAGCACCACTTGCCAACCTTCACTGATCAACCACGCCGCAATCCCCAACCCAATGCCCCGCGCAGCACCTGTCACCAGCGCTACACGGCCATTGCCTTCAATCGGTTCCTGAAGCGCCCATTCGGTCACAGTACGGCCAAGCCTCTCGACAGGTCTGCTTGCAGGTCGACGACGTCTTCCAGGCCGACCGCGATGCGGATCAGGCTGTCACGAATGCCGGCCGCCTCACGCTCTTGTGGCGCCAGACGACCGTGGGAAGTGGTAGCCGGGTGGGTAATGGTGGTTTTGCTGTCACCCAGGTTAGCGGTGATCGAGATCAGGCGGGTGGCGTCGATAAAGCGCCAGGCGCCCTCTTTGCCCCCCTTGACCTCAAAGCTGACCACCGCGCCAAAGCCACGCTGCTGGCGCTGGGCCAAGGCATGCTGCGGATGGCTCTTGAGGCCCGCATAGTGGACTTTCTCGACTCCGTCCTGCTGCTCCAGCCACTCGGCCAGCGCGAGTGCACTGGCGCAGTGAGCGCGCATACGCAGGTTCAGGGTTTCCAGGCCCTTGAGGAAGATCCAGGCATTGAACGGGCTGAGGGTCGGCCCGGCAGTGCGCAAGAAGCCGACCACTTCTTTCATCAACTCGCCGCGCCCGGCAACCACACCCCCCATGCAGCGGCCCTGTCCATCAATGAACTTGGTGGCCGAATGCACAACAATATCGGCACCCAATTTGATCGGTTGCTGCAAGGCTGGGGTGCAGAAGCAGTTGTCGACCACCAGCATGGCGCCCTTGGCATGGGCAATCTCTGCCAGCGCACTGATATCGACCAGCTCGGCCAGCGGGTTGGACGGCGACTCGACAAATAGCAGTTTGGTGTTTGGCTTGATGGCCGCATCCCAGCCTTGCAGCTCGGCCAGCGGCACGTAATCTACTTCAATGCCGAAACGCTTGAAGTACTTCTCGAACAGGCTGATGGTCGAACCAAAGACGCTGCGCGAAACCAGAACGTGGTCTCCAGCGCTGCACAGGCTCATGACCACCGACAAGATGGCCGCCATGCCCGTGGCGGTGGCCACGGCCTGCTCCGCCCCTTCCAGTGCCGCGATACGCTCTTCGAACGCCCGCACCGTCGGGTTGGTGTAACGCGAATAAACGTTGCCTGCCACCTCACCCGAGAACCGCGCCGCCGCATCGGCCGCCGTACGGAACACGTAGCTGGAGGTCAGGAACATTGCATCACCGTGCTCGCCTTCTGGCGTACGGTGCTGGCCGGCACGCACAGCCAAGGTGTCGAACGCTACGCCCTCGAGGTCGCTGTCCAGCCGACCGGCATCCCAATCCTGACTCATGCTGCCCACTCCTTGCTTTGTATGAATTGCTTTGTGTTGGAACAATGCAAACCGGCCCCTCAGGGCCGGTGTGTTGAAGCTTAGTTGTTGTACAAGCCTATCGTTGCACCGACACCTTGAGCAATAACCTTGGATGCATCGTTGCGCTCGCGCTCGATACGGTCCAGGTAGTTCTCGTCAATGTCGCCAGTCACGTACTTGCCGTCGAACACTGCGCAATCGAATTTTTCGATCTTGATCTTGCCGCCGCCGACCGCTTCGATCAGGTCTGGCAGGTCTTGATAGATCAGCCAGTCAGCGCCGATCAGATCAGCCACGTCCTGGGTGGTGCGGTTGTGAGCGATCAGTTCATGGGCGCTTGGCATGTCGATGCCGTACACGTTCGGGTAGCGCACAGCCGGCGCCGCCGAGCAGAAGTAGACATTCTTGGCACCGGCTTCACGGGCCATCTGAATGATCTGCTTGCAGGTGGTGCCCCGCACGATCGAATCGTCAACCAGCATCACGTTCTTGCCACGGAACTCAAGTTCGATGGCGTTGAGCTTCTGGCGCACGGACTTTTTACGCGCAGCCTGGCCCGGCATGATGAAGGTACGGCCGATGTAACGGTTTTTCACGAAGCCTTCGCGGAACTTGACACCCAGGTGGTTCGCCAGCTCAAGCGCTGCAGTACGGCTGGTATCCGGGATCGGGATGACCACGTCGATGTCGTGGTCTGGACGCTCGCGCTGGATCTTCTCGGCCAGCTTCTCGCCCATGCGCAGACGCGCCTTATAGACCGAAACGCCATCGATGATCGAATCCGGGCGCGCCAGGTAGACGTGCTCGAAGATGCACGGGGTCAGTTGCGGGTTTACCGCGCACTGACGGGTGTGCAGTTGGCCGTCTTCGGTGATGTAGACCGCTTCACCCGGTGCCAGGTCGCGAATCAGGGTAAAGCCCAGCACGTCGAGCGATACGCTTTCAGAGGCGATCATGTACTCGACACCTTCATCGGTGTGACGCTGACCGAAGACGATCGGACGAATACCGTGCGGATCGCGGAAACCGACGATGCCGTAGCCGGTGATCATCGCCACAACGGCATAGCCACCACGGCAGCGGTTGTGCACGTCGGTGACGGCAGCGAAGACGTCTTCCTCGGTCGGCTGCAACTTGCCGCGCTGTGCCAGTTCGTGGGCAAAGACGTTGAGCAGTACTTCCGAATCGGAGTTGGTGTTGACGTGACGCAAGTCAGATTCGTAAATCTCCTTGGCCAATTGTTGAACGTTGGTCAGGTTGCCGTTGTGCGCCAGAGTGATGCCATAGGGCGAGTTGACGTAAAACGGCTGAGCCTCTGCTGAAGTCGAGCTACCTGCAGTCGGGTAACGCACGTGGCCAATGCCCACGTTACCGACCAGGCGCTGCATGTGGCGCTGTTGAAACACATCACGCACCAACCCGTTGTCCTTGCGCAGGAATAACCGGCCGTTATGGCTGGTTACAATACCGGCAGCATCCTGGCCGCGGTGCTGGAGGACGGTTAGCGCGTCATACAGCGCCTGATTGACGTTCGACTTACCGACGATACCGACGATGCCACACATGCGACGCAACCCCTACTTAATGGATCTGAACTGAACACCACTCACTTGGGCTGGATAGCCGGCGAGAGGTGTTCCTTGAACGGAATATCAGCAGGTACGCTGATACCGCTGGCCAACCATTGGCTACTCCACCCCAGAATGAGGTTTTTCGACCAATCGGCGACCAATAGAAATTGTGGCATGAGCCTGGACTCCTGCCACCACGAGTCTTGCTGCACCGGCCCCAGGCTCAATAGCCCGACCCCCACGACCACCAGCAGCGCACCACGCGCAGCGCCGAAGGCCATGCCGAGAAAACGATCGGTCCCGGACAACCCGGTGACGCGAATCAGTTCGCCGATAAGAAAGTTGATCATTGCGCCGACCAGCAAGGTGGCGACAAACATGATGGTGCACCCGGCGATGATGCGGGCGGAAGGTGTTTCGATGTATCCGGCGAGGTACTGGGACAGTGAACCTCCGAACATCCAGGCGACTACCCCGGCAATGATCCAGGTGCACAGCGACAGCGCCTCTTTAACGAAGCCGCGCTTCAAGCTGATCAAAGCGGAAATGGCGATGATTGCAACGATCGCCCAGTCAACCCAGGTAAATGGCACAGTTCAGTCTACAGACAGATGAGGCGGCGCATTTTAGCAGAGCGCCGCCTCTCAAGTCAGGCGATTTATCAGTGCATTGGCTATCAGATCCAACCTTTTTATGCGCTTAGCCACGCTCAGGCTGGAAGCGCACCACAAAACCCTTGAGATTCTGCTGTTTGTCGAGCACATCGCGCAGGCGATCAGCCTCTGCACGCTCCAGCAGCGGACCGACAAATACCCGATTCATCCCGCCCGAAGAACGCACATACGCGTTATAACCTTGATTGCGAAGGTTTTTTTGCAAAGTATCGGCACTTGCACGGTTCGACAAGCTGACCAATTGGATCGACCAACTGATTGGCAAACCGTTAGGGTCTAAACGCTTTTGCGTGGTATCGAGCTTGGCTGGCGGCTGCGCCACCGCCTGTGCCGGGGTAACGGCAGGTGGTTTGGGCGCTACTGCCGGCTTGCTCGCTACCGGTGCAGTCGGTGCAACCACCGGCTTTTGCGGAGCAACCACTTGCGGTTCAACCGGGGGTGCCGGCTCTTCGGCAATGGGCTGCGGCTCCGGGACGGGCACTGGCTCGACCTGAATCTGAGGCATGGCAGGCGCTTGCGGCGCTGGCGGTGCATCGACCTGAACCTGACGCTGCTCATCCTGACGCGAAAACAGCATCGGCAGAAAAATCACCGCCAGCGCGATCAGCACCAGCGCACCCACCATCCGTTGCTTGACGACCTTATCCAGCACAGCCATTTGCAGCCTCCTCCTTGGCACGCCGCTCCAGCCATTCAAGCGCCTGAGCGACACAATAAAATGAGCCGAACAGCAAAATCTCGTCCTGAGCCGTAGCGCGTTCGCACTGCGCCTCAAGTGCAGCATCCACGCTTTCAAAAGGGGTAACCGATGCCCCCAGACCTTGCAACGCGGCCTGCAACTCAACTGCAGGACGCGAACGCCCGGTGTTCAGGGGCGCCACCGCCCAATGCTCAACCACCGGAGTGAGTTGCGACACCACGGCATCCAGGTCCTTGTCAGCCAGCAAACCAAACACCGCCAGGCGCTTGCCAGCCGGTGGGCGTTGCTTCAAGCGTTTGAGCAAGTACTCAGCGGCATGGCCGTTATGCCCGACATCCAGTAGCAGGTTGAGTGTCTTGCCGTGCCAGTTGACCTGACGACGGTCCAGCCGCCCGGTTACCTGGGTCGCCTGCAGCGCCTCGGCAATCCGCTCAGGCTGCCACGGCCATTGCGTCAACGCATAAGCCTGCAGCGCCAACGCGGCGTTTTCCATTGGCAGATCCAGCAGCGGCAAGTCACGCAGCTCAAGCACTTGCCCCTGAGCATCTCGACCTTGCCAATGCCAAACTGTTTCAGCAACGCTCAAGCTGAAATCGCGTCCGCGCAGAAACAGCGGGCAATCCAGCTCCTTGGCCTTGTCGAGCAGCGGCTGAGGCGGGTCAAGATCACCACACAAGGCTGGCTTGTGCGGGCGGAAAATCCCGGCCTTTTCAAAAGCGACCGATTCCCGGGTATTACCCAAGTACTCCACGTGATCCACACCAATGCTGGTCACCAGCGCCATATCGGCATCGACCAGGTTGACCGCATCCAGCCGCCCTCCCAGGCCGACTTCAAGCACCACCACATCGAGTTGAGCACGCTCGAACAGCCAGAAAGCCGCCAGCGTGCCCATTTCGAAGTAGGTTAGCGATGTCTCGCCGCGGCCTGCATTCAGCGCTTCAAAGGCTTCGCACAATTGCTGGTCAGAGGCTTCTACACCGTCAATCTGCACGCGCTCGTTGTAGCGCAGCAGGTGCGGCGAGTTGTAGACCCCGACCTTGAGCCCTTGTGCTCGCAGCAGTGATGCTACAAATGCACAAGTCGAACCTTTACCGTTGGTGCCAGTGACCGTCACCACCCACGGCGCGGGCTTTTGCAAGCCCATGCGGTTCGTTACCTCTCGTGCGCGGTCCAACCCCATGTCGATGGCAGCCGGATGCAACTGTTCAAGATAGGCGAGCCACTCGCCGAGGGTGCGCTGGGTCATAGGTTTGCTGGTGCCGGTGGGACAACGACAGTTTCAACAGGCGCAGCCACGAACTCAGGTGTTGGCAGGCCCATCATTTGTGCAAGCAGATTGCCAAGGCGCGGACGCAATTCCTGACGGGAAACGATCAGGTCAATCGCACCGTGCTCCAGCAGGAATTCACTGCGCTGGAAGCCTTCTGGCAGTTTTTCACGAACGGTCTGCTCGATGACACGAGGACCGGCGAAACCGATCAATGCTTTTGGCTCAGCCACGATCACGTCACCCAGCATTGCCAGACTGGCAGAAACGCCGCCGTAAACCGGGTCGGTCAATACCGAGATAAACGGAATGCCTTCTTCGCGCAGACGCGCCAGCACCGCAGAGGTCTTGGCCATTTGCATCAGGGAAATCAGTGCTTCTTGCATCCGCGCACCGCCCGAAGCAGAGAAGCAGACCATCGGGCAGCGATTTTCCAGCGCGTAGTTGGCGGCGCGTACGAAACGCTCGCCGACGATGGCACCCATCGAGCCGCCCATGAAGTTGAATTCAAACGCCGAGACCACAATCGGCATGCCCAACAGCGTGCCGCTCATGGACACCAGGGCGTCTTTCTCGCCCGTCTGCTTTTGCGCGCCGACGATACGGTCCTTGTACTTTTTGCTGTCGCGGAATTTCAACCGGTCGACGGGCTCCAGATCAGCGCCCAACTCGTTGCGGCCTTCGGCGTCCAGGAAGATATTGATGCGTGCGCGTGCATCGATGCGCATGTGGTGATTGCACTTGGGGCAAACGTCCAGGGTCTTTTCCAGCTCTGGACGATAAAGCACAGCGTCACAAGACGGGCACTTGTGCCACAGGCCTTCAGGTACCGAGCTCTTTTTGACCTCGGAACGCATGATCGAAGGAATCAGCTTGTCTACCAACCAGTTGCTCATGCTTTTTTTTCTCCAGTACCGGCGACCTGAACACTGCTGTTCAGGCCCCGTGTATGCCCTTGAGCCAAATTCATTAGGTAAGCGGCGATGATTGTCCGGTCACAGCGGTCAGCCCATGGCAAACCAGCGAATTCCCTTGAACCCTCAGCCTTTGCGCCAACACGCTGCAAGCGGTTGGTGCTTTAATTTCTGCCCGTCATGCCACCGGGCCCGCCTGTATCACTCAGCGGTAATGATGGACGGTGGCAGGCTGCCAACCGTCACATCGAGTATCAGTTTGTTGCGCGTACTGCCTGCATAAAGGCACGAATCTTATCGTGATCCTTGATGCCTTTGCCCTTTTCCACTCCGCCACTGACATCCACAGCGTAAGGCTGTACCTGGGCAATGGCCTGCGCCACGTTTTCAACAGACAAGCCACCGGCCAAAATGATCGGCTTGCTTAAACCTTGAGGTATCAAAGACCAGTCAAACGCCTGCCCGGTTCCACCCGGCACGCCTTCAACGTAGGTATCGAGCAAAATCCCGCTGGCCGAGGCATACGCGTCACAGGCGGCAGCGATATCATCCCCGGCCTTGACCCTGAGGGCCTTGATGTAGGGCCGGTGATAGCCTTCGCACTGATCCGCGGTTTCATCGCCGTGAAACTGCAGCAAATCGAGCGGTACAGCCTCCAGCGTCTCATTGAGTTCACACGAACTGGCATTAACGAACAGGCCAACGGTAGTCACGAACGGCGGCAATGCCGCAATGATGGCCCGCGCCTGCGCAGCAGTTACCGCACGCGGGCTTTTGGCGTAAAACACAAAGCCAATCGCATCAGCGCCGGCGGCCACGGCGGCCAGTGCATCATCTATGCGGGTAATACCGCAGATCTTGCTGCGAACGGCTGGCATGTTAACGGCACCCCTTGGCTTAAGCGTGAAAGTGCCGGATGTTAACAAATGCTTACCCGGGCGTCAGCCGTCGAGTTCGTTAAAACCGGTCAAGAAATGTGGACCAATGTAACGCTCGGGCAACGGAAACTCGTCACGGTATTCCACTTGCACCAGATACAGGCCATAAGGGTGCGCCGTCACACCGCCAGAGCGACGTTCGCGACTTTCCAGTACCTCCTTGATCCATTCAACCGGACGCTCACCGGAGCCGATGGTCATCAGTACCCCGGCGATGTTGCGCACCATGTGATGCAAAAAGGCACTGGCACGAATATCCAGCACGATCATCCGCCCATGACGCGTCACGCGCAGGTGGTGCAGTTCTTTGATCGGCGATTTGGCCTGGCATTGCCCAGCACGAAAAGCGCTGAAGTCATGGACACCCAACAGATATTGCGCCGCTTGCGCCATGCGATCGACGTCCAGCGGGCGATGGTTCCAAGTGATTTCCTGATTAAGGTGCGCGGGGCGAATCTGATCGTTGTAGATGACATAGCGATAACGCCGGGCAATCGCCTTGAAGCGCGCATGGAAATGCGCGGGCATCACCTTGGCCCACGTGACACTGATGTCGTGAGGCAAATTGATATTCGCCCCCATGACCCACGCCTTCATTGAGCGCTCGGCCTGGGTATCGAAGTGCACAACCTGCCCGCAGGCATGCACCCCGGCGTCGGTGCGCCCAGCGCACATCAACGAAACCGGCGAGGCAGCGACTTTGGAAAGCGCATCTTCCAGGGTTTCCTGGACCGTCAGCACGCCATTGGCCTGACGTTGCCAGCCGCTATAGCGTGAGCCTTTGTATTCCACGCCCAGGGCGATTCGGGAAAAGCCTTCGGCGGCCATTTCGGCTGCCGGGTTATCTATATTTGCCAAGGAGTTACAGCCTGCTCATAAACGCAAAGGCGGCCATTATAAGGCGCACCCGCCAAGACGCCATGAATCAAATGACCGGCGCGAGCAAAATGAGCGTTGCAGGAGCGAGCTTGCCTCACGATCTTTTGATTTTTTTAAAAGATCGCAAGGCAAGCTCGCTCCTGCAGGGAGGGATCAGGCCAGACGGGACAGCAGTTCGATGGCCTCGGCCTGCTGCTCAGGGCTGCCCTCACCCATGACCTCCGTGAGGATGTCGCGCGCGCCTTCGTCGTCGCCCATGTCGATATAAGCCTGCGCCAGATCAAGTTTGGTCGCAGCTTCGTCGGCACCCGACAGGAAGTCGAACTCGGGTTCTTCATCTGCTCCTGCAACCGTCTGGGCAAACGGCTCGGCCATGGCAGGCTCTTCCAGACTCTGGGACAAACGCTGCAGTTCAGCATTAACTTTGTCCAACTCTATCGAGAAGCTGTCGGGCGCTTCCGGCGCTTCCGGCGCTTGCGGTACAACTGGCGCTTCTTCTGCCAGCGACAAATCGAAGTCATCCGGCAGGTCGAGGTCAAAGTCAGTGGGTTTATCCAACGCCGATTGCGTTTCAGCCTGCTGCTTGAGCACCGCATCGAAACTCTGCTCGTGCTCAGAGGCCAGTTTGGCGGCGCTCTGATCAGGTGACAGCTGAGTCGGCGAAGCGGCCTCAAGATCATCCAGGCTCAGGTCAAAGTCGTGATCAAACTCTTCATCCGGCGGCGTCACCACGGGCGTCGGTTTGAGTTGCGGCTCAGGCTCGACCACACGATCGTCGCGCATCATCTCCCTGACGAAATCAGCCTGGAATTGCGAAGCAACCGCTGCGGCGACGATGCCGGCAGCCACTGCCGCCATGGCGGGATAGCGAAGTTTGAGCTGCGCCACTTCAGCGTAGTTTTTACCATTGGCTACCAACTGGCGCTCTTGAGCGATAAAGGCTTCACGCTCACCCAACTCGCCATACACCTGCATCAGCTTCAAACGCAGGTCGCTGCGCTGTGGCGCGTGACTGACCGCGCCTTCAAGCAGACCGGCAGCTTCGTGAAACTGCTGCTGTTGGATCAAGCGCTCAGCTTCAACCAGCACTTCAGCGCCGGAGATGTCCGGCGCCGCAACGGGCGCAACCACAGGTGTAGGTGCAGGAGCCGGTGCAGGCGGCACGGGGGATGGTGTCGGGG
This sequence comes from Pseudomonas sp. 7P_10.2_Bac1, assembly GCF_025465935.1. Taxonomy (GTDB): domain Bacteria; phylum Pseudomonadota; class Gammaproteobacteria; order Pseudomonadales; family Pseudomonadaceae; genus Aquipseudomonas. Next base: position 205,472 of record NZ_JANLNV010000090.1, read on the forward strand.
CAGCGTCCAGCTTCACGCTCGGCGGTGGAACCTCAATGCCCTCGAAGCTGCTCTGCGGCAGGTCGAAGTCTGCCGCAAAGTCAGGTTCTTCTTCTTCGAGTGCCCGCGCCATACGTGCATGACGCTCAGCCGCTTGCTGAGCCTTGCGCCGACGAACCAGAAGGAGCAACAAGAGCAGCAGCAACAAGACCGCTGCGCCGCCTGCCGCCACCGTCAGAAGCGGGCTGGCGAGCAGGTCCTGGAGCTTGCGTTCGTCGCTGGGGGTAGCGCCCTGCGGTGCGGGCGCCACGGCTGTCGCCGCCGCGCCTTCGGTTGCCGGTGCAATATCGTCTTCCGGAGTATCGGCCGCCTCACCGACCAGATGGGCAGGCAGTGCAGCCCCCGCATCAAGCGGCGTGGCCGCCTCACCTTGCAGCTTGGCCAATTGGTTGTTTTTAAGCTCGATCAGGCGTTGCAGCTTGTCGACCTGGCTTTGCAGGTCTTTTACCCGACTTTGCAACTCGGCACTTTCACGACGGCTGGTGTCCAGGCTTTCCTGGGTCATGGCCAGCTTGTCATTGATATTCTTGGCGTCCCCGCCGGCGCCCTTACCCGCCTGCCCTGCCACAAGGCTCAAACCATCTTTGGTCTGGGTCTTGGCCACAGGTGTTGCCTGCGGGGTGCGGGCAGTGGCGTCCAGTTGCTGCGCTCGAGGCGCCGTACGCCGACCACTGCGCCAGTCCGCATTCTGCGACGCCACTTCGGCGACCGCCTTGGACTGAGACAACTCCACGCTTTGCGCTGCATTCGGTAAACGCAGCACCTGTCCGGTTTTGAGTCGGTTGATGTTGCCACCAATAAAGGCATCCGGATTGAGCGCCTGAATCGCCAACATGGTTTGTTGAACCGAGCCGCCGTTACGCGCCTTAGCGGCAATTTCCCACAACGTGTCTCGAGACGAGGTGGTGTATTGCCCCGCCTCTGCGCCTGGCGCAGCGGCAGCAGTCGCCACTGATGTGGCCGCAGCTGCCGCGGCGGTTTGTGGCGAGTACTTGGCCGGGTCCAGCAACACACTGTAGTCGCGCATCAAGCGGCCGTTCGGCCACATGACTTGCACCAGAAATTTTACAAAGGGTTCAGACAACGGCTGGCTGGAAGTCACTCGCAGCACACTCTTGCCATTGGCATTGATCACCGGGGTAAAGCGCAGGTCATTCAGATAGTCCGGGCGCGGAACCCCGGCCTTGCTGAATTCATCTGCCGGGGCCAGACTCGGCACCACTTCGGCGGCGTTCAGGTCCTTGACGTCCAACAACTCGATCTCAGCCAGCAGCGGCTGGTTCTGCGCCGACTTCAGGGTCAGCTCGCCGAGCCCAAGCGCCTGTGCCATACCGGATGACAGCGCCGAAGCGGCGGCTATTGCTAACACTAATTTGCGAACCTGAACCATAGCCTCTTCCTTATTGGTACAGGCCTCGTCCTACGGGACCTGTAAGCTGCTGCCTGACGACGCTTGCGCGGCTGTAATCTACCCGCGTACTGCCTCATTGAATCTGTAAGCCCTGACAGCAGCCTGACTGCGACACAGGCTCTGAAGTCCTGCTAAAAAGCGACGCCAAGTATCTTTTACAGTTAGCCTTTTATCAACAACTCAGCCAGTTGCACGGCATTCAATGCAGCACCTTTGCGTACGTTATCTGACGTCAGCCACAGATTAAGTTCACTGCTGTCGTCAACACCGTGGCGAACGCGACCGACATACACTACATCCTGGCCAACTGCATCGCCCACCGCAGTCGGGTAATCGTCAGCATCAACCAGCTCGACCCCCTCAGCTCCCTCAAGGGCTGCATTCACCGCCGCCAGGTCAACCGGCGCAGCCAGCTGAAGCGACACACTATAGCTATCGCCAAAAAACACCGGAGCTTGAATGCACGTCACTGCAACTTTCAGATCCGGTTTCCCCAGTACAGCACGCAATTGGGTGACCAGCTGTTTTTCCAGCGGTACATGCCCCTGCGCGTCTGGCTTGCCGACCTGGGCCAGCAGGTTGAATGCCATCTGCCGGTCAAAGAATTGGGTTTCCAGCGGGTGCATATTCAGCAACGAGGTGGTTTGACGGGCCAGTTCAGACACAGCCTCGCGCCCCTGAGCTGATACCGCAAGGCACGCGGTGACCGTAACGCGCTGCAGGTCAAGTACCTCACGCAAAGGCGCCAACACCACCGCCAGAGCGGTAGCCGATGGGCTTGGGCTGCTGACCTGAAACGGTTGCTCCAGGCCATCCAGGATCTGCGCATTGCACTCGGGCACCACCAACGGGGCTTGATCGCCGGGCAATGCACCCGACAAGTCGATCACACTGCAACCGGCTGCACGAGCCTTGGCGGCGAAGCTCAGGGTCACCGCCGGGCCGGCAGCAAAAAAGACCAGGCGGGCTTTGCTGAAGTCGAATTCGTCGACCTCACGCACTCTGACGTTTTTCCCTCGAAAGGGCACCGAACTGCCGGCCGATTCGACACTGGCCAGCAGATGCAGGTTGGCGACCGGGAAGTCGCGCTCCTCAAGTATCTGCACCAGTGTTTCGCCGACAGTGCCGGTGGCGCCGACGACGGCGATATCAAAGGACTGGTTCATTGATCTACCTCAGGCGAAACGTGGGGAGGCGCACTTTAACTGCCCGGCGCAAGCCAGGCAATTAAAGCGATAGCGGTGTGACGCCATCACCTTACAACTGCGTGGCAGTCGAATGCTGCCTTGTATTAATGATTATCAAGGGGCAAAAACCAGCGCTTAACAAGCTCGCTGCCGATCACACCGTAATAAACATTGACCGTGGCCTGGGGGCTATTCGATTTGTTGAGCAGCGAGTAATAGCTTTCTCTACGTTGGGATTTGAGCTTCAAATGGGCCACGCCGTAGTTTTCCTTAGGCGTATCCGCTGCAGCATAGTGAATGTGGGCATACCAGATCGGGAAACCATTCTTGTCATTGATCGCGTATTCCTGAATGAAGTCCTTACGCTCGCCGGCCAGTTTTATCCGTTTGCCCAACCCTGCAATCTGTACACGGTCCTGATCAAGCAGGTACTGAAGGTTGCCGTGAGTGGGCGGTAATTCAAGGCTTAACTGGATGCGTAGCTCTTTACCTTTATCGGCCAGACGCGCGGCCCCATTGCGCAGGCCATCGACCAAATTCAGATCTGACTGCATAACTGCGTCCAGAATTTGAGCATCGATGGCTTTGCTGAGCTCTGTTGCCAAGTGATTGAGGCGATCTGCCTCATATTGAAGAACTTCTTCGACTTCCTGCGGGTATCGGGAAGTTTTTTTATATTCCTCTGCCCTGCGCAGATTCATGTCGAGGTCGGCGTAGCGTTTGCGAGCCTCACCCTTGAGGATATTGAGTGGCCGCGTGGCGGAGGGAGCCTTAGGCGCAGCTACTTTTATTTCGTCCCATACTTCACCGTGCTCTGAATAAGTACCAAGTAGTTGATCATTTTCTTCAGAGCGAACTTCGACTACCTCAATGGGCCACTCCCCTCCTGCGGGTATCAGCTTGCCAATCAACCGTCCGCTATTGCGGGTTTTAATAATTCGTTTGGGGGTATTCGATGGAGGTGCACGGTGGGGTTTGAGCGGCAATTTCGCCCCCTTGCCACTTGGCTTAATCTCGGCAGCCATTTTTGTTATGACGTCTTGGTAAAGGCCATCCAGCATTGTGACGATTTTGTTGAAGAAGACGCTATCCAATTCATCCGCACTGATAATACCCAGGCCTCGCAAGGCATCCAGAGATTGAGCATAGGAATCGACAAGGCTACTCAATACTTCCAGGCTTTCGCCGCTGCCGAAATCAAACGTATTGAGCTCCGCATGGGTACTGATAAGTTTTCTCACCGGCGTGACGAGGGCCTCCAGAGTTTCTACCAACGCGGTATTAAGGTGCCACTCTTTAACACTGGGTTTTATCAACCAGTTCAAATATGAATTTTTAATGGGAATATCAAAAAAATCCACGTTTGCCTTTTCAAGACTCACGTTTTCGAGAGAATTTTCATAGCGCTGCATGCCCGCCTCATCCAGACGGTCCAAAAAACGAGTTCGAAGTTCAAGCGTGGCAAGCATCTTTTCATAGATTTCTATATAGGCCTTCATGATCTGATCAGACCGTAGATTGCCAGAGCTGCCCGGCAACTCAAATATTCTATTGGGAACCCCCTTCAAGTCATGATCATAAATGACCATAAGATGATTACACTCAGTGGCCAGCGCCAATATACGGCCATCAATATCGTATTTCTTTACATCGGGAAAAAGGTTCTTGAACTCATCGAGATTCGCCAGCAACAGCAGGTATGAGTCGATCATCTGCTGAGTGGCACTTTCGGCTTTACGGCGATACACACTGCGTTGTTCTTCGGTAAAACGCGGATCTTTTTCAGCGCGCTCCATCACGGATATCGAGATCTGGAATGCTGCGTTCATCTTCGGCGTTTCATCGTTTAGCCTTATCCACTGGGCTAGCATCTCCTCTCTTCGCGCTTCTTTTTCTTGGCGCAAAGCCTGCAATCGGGCCTTCGGCATACCGCCAGACAAGCGCAGCCGCAAATCCAGTGACCAGCGCCCGTCCCCACTGGACTTCAAATAGGGGCCCAAATGATTGCTGTCTGCAGGGTCAACAATCACGACGCCTTCGGACAACACACTGATCTCATATAACGCGCCATCAACCAAGGCATGCCATTTATTGTTAATCACATACAGCCCCTTACGCGGGACATCGGCACTTGGGTTGTGCAAGACAGGCAGCGGCATTTGAGCGGGCTTATTGACCTGGAAACGCGACAGCAACTTTCTTTGACTGGGCGTTAACCAATTTTGGGAACTGGCAAAACTGAAGTCCAGAGGCGAGCTCTGTGTATCGGGCAACTCGCCTGGAAATGCAACAGCGCCCGCGCTCACTTGCGCAGACGGCAGCTCCGGCCACCGCTCAGCACTGCGCGCAGGCGCCCGAGGTTTCACCACCTGCTGCCGGACCCCAGAGGCCAACGATGGGCGCGCAGGAACCGACGCAGAGGGTGGCAACAACACCATGACCAGATTAAGCAGTAGATCGACCAAGGCGAGCTCGCGAGTGATTGGATCTTCACTGTTGAGTGCCGGGATATCCTTGATGGCTGCCAGCAACATGACCGATAACCCAACAGTGAGCAGAGTAGGCACACTCAAAAAAGGCAACAGCACGAGGTTGAAAATCAGATTGGTTCGTTCACGCAACACACCCCAGCGACTCTCGGTGTTGGATACAGAGTCACTTTCGGCCTGACTCACCAGCGCACTGGCATTACTGTTATACAGAAACTGCAATAACTTGCCGTTATGCAAATATTGCAACAACTCGTCGCTGACACCATCGACGGACAGCGTGGCAGGCAGCGGCACGTCTATAGGCGCGAACTCGCTGCCCAGCCCAAACCGCACGTAATGGGGCTCCTGAAAGCCGCCATTGTCGTATATCGGGCGAGCGGCATTGTTCAGCCAGACCAGGACACTGGTTTGCAGCTCTCCCGGCCGGGCAATAGCCTCCAGAAGTGCGGCACGCGTGGGAAACTCATGCAGCGATTGATGATAGAACGGCCGGTATAACAGGTGCGGGCCGACACTCATATCAGCCTGTTCAATGATGAACATATTGTTGACTACATCCGGGTCTGCCCCAGGCTTGCGTACCATTGCCAGATGCCGAATAACCACCGGTGCACCATCGACCTGACGGTCGACAGTATTGCTCTGCATCAAGGCCGCTACGTAGCGCGCCCCCCGAGGGGTGAGGCCGTTTTCTTTCTTGAGACTGAGTTCCAGCGCCTGCAAGGGCAAATACGCGCCGATTTGGTCAGCGAACAGTTGCTCACGCATGCGCACATCACTCGTCGCGCCCAACAGTAAACTCTTGAGTCTCTCTGGATATACCTTGCCAATGTCCGCCCGTTCAATCAGTCCATTGCTGCTGATGATGTAAAAGGGCGTCAGCCAAACAGGCAATGCCATGCCGTGTAAATGCGTCAGACTCAACACTCCCTGTGGCCGCCCCACCAGATTTTTGAGTGCAAGATCGGTCAGGCTCATGACCACCTTTTCGGTAACGGGGATCGCATTGGGAAAACCAGCTGCGGAAAAGAATGTCAACTCTATGTGGTCAGGGTTAAACGCCTCGACAGGGACATGACGGGAAGAATCAGGCTCCAGCCGCTGCTGGTCCAGCTGCATTTGCTGCGACAAGACATCGGCAGCAAATGAGCGAATATCGGCAATACCGCTCAGGAAGGTTCGGCCTTGGCTGCTTTTCTTGGCCCGAGCCAAGGCCAAGCTGTAGTGGCGGTACTGGGCCTTTTCGGCGGCAGATGCCTGCCTCAACCAATCAGGTAAGTGAGCCTTGAAATCCCTGACCTCGGGGGCATCCTTCGCAGACACGGTGAGCATGTACTGCGCAGGGTCACTGAGGGCAAGACACACCGTTTGCAATGCCTCAACTCCAACACGCGAAGGCAATTCCAGTGCGCCGAGGTGCTCCAGTTGCCTGCCCAGTATGATCGCGGATTGAGCGTCGAAGACATTGCCCTCGAGTTCGTAACGCTTGATACGGATTTCATCAGCCAAATAGGCTGATCCCATGCGCTGCCCACCGTATTCAATGAGCGCGTCGACGGTGGGAAAAGGCTTGATCGTGCCATTGGGTTCACATATTAGAACTTGATTGGCACGCACCAGCACGATGGATGAAGACAGCCGGGCACTTTTGAGTTGTTCACCCATGAGGGTGGATTCCAGGCAATAAACCTGTGTGCAGTCTTCACCGTATTGGATTATTCGCCCTTCCCGTTCAGGGCATAGAATCACTTGGTTCACGGTTTCACGAGCCAAGTCACTCAGACCTTCTTGACGGATCAAAGCAATGCTCAGTGCATCCTTGAGCACATCGCTGAACCAGCGCCAGCGGCTGACACCCGTATCTGCCTGGCCGGACCAATATTCAGCCAGCGCATCTTGAAAGCCGATAGGCACTGTCCAGGTCAAGTCCCTTACCAGGGTCTCTATGACCTTCATATCAATCAGATCAGGCTGCAGCCAATTAGGCGCCTCATCGCATAGATAATAGGGCTGACCATCGATCATCTCGACATTCAATGCATTGCCGTTGGCCAGATAATCCATAACCCGTGCCACAAACGGCTGCAATCCCCAGCCACCGCCCGCCACGGGCACGGCCAGCCGGGTACGCGACAAGTCAATTTCAAGGGTGGGGTATTTTTGTGATAACGCCGCAGCAAGCAGTTGCCGGGTGACACCTTCCAAGGTCGGACGACCGGCAAACTGTGCCCTGACAGCATTTACCGTTGAAGCGGATGTGAGAGACGGGGTGGGAGTTGACATACAAAGTCCTCGTTAAATGGTGATCAATCGTGTAACCGATCACGCATTTACGCCCGGACGCTGCAAGGCAAGGTGTTAGATGGATATATCCGCCGCGGCATAGCTGAGACAGCATTTAAAACGCACAAAAAAACCGTGCTTCTTTGTACAAAGCACGGTTTTTTGTAATGCATCAGCGAATCAACGCTCCAGCAGAATCCGCAGCATGCGGCGCAACGGCTCGGCCGCACCCCACAGCAATTGGTCGCCCACGGTGAATGCACCAAGGAACTGCGAACCCATGTTCAGCTTGCGCAGACGGCCAACCGGCACATTCAGGGTGCCTGTCACTTTGGTCGGGCTCAGCTCTTGCATGCTGATTTCACGCTGGTTCGGCACCAGTTTGACCCAAGGGTTGTGCTGGCTGATCAAGTCTTCGATGTCCGCAATCGGTACATCCTTGTTCAACTTGATGGTCAACGCCTGGCTGTGGCAACGCATGGCGCCGATACGCACGCAGATACCGTCTACAGGAACCGGGTTCTTGAAACGACCCAGGATCTTGTTGGTTTCAGCTTGCGCTTTCCACTCTTCGCGGCTCTGGCCGTTTGGCAGCTCTTTGTCGATCCACGGGATCAAGCTGCCCGCCAATGGCACGCCGAAGTTCTCAGTCGGGTAAGCGTCACTGCGCATGGCTTCTGCTACACGACGGTCGATATCGAGAATCGCGCTCGCCGGGTCAGCCAGTTGATCGGCCACTGCCGCGTGGGTCGCGCCCATCTGCTTGATCAGTTCACGCATGTTCTGCGCACCGGCGCCAGAGGCGGCCTGATACGTCATGGCGCTCATCCATTCAACCAGACCGGCTTCGAACAGACCGCCCAGCCCCATCAGCATCAGGCTGACGGTGCAGTTGCCGCCGATGTAGTTCTTGGTACCGGCATCCAGCTGCTGGTCGATGACCTTGCGGTTGACCGGATCGAGAATAATGACCGCGTCATCCTGCATGCGCAGGCTGGACGCCGCATCGATCCAGTAACCTTGCCAACCCGCCTCACGCAGCTTTGGGAACACCTCATTGGTGTAGTCGCCGCCCTGGCAGGTCAGAATCACATCGAGGGTTTTTAACTCTTCAATGCTGTAAGCATCCTTCAGCGGGGCAATGTCCTTGCCCACGGAAGGACCCTGCCCACCGACATTGGAGGTAGTGAAAAACACCGGCTCAATAAGATCGAAATCCTGCTCTTCCAGCATCCGCTGCATGAGCACGGAACCGACCATACCGCGCCAACCGACAAGACCTACACGTTTCATCGCAACTACACCTTTAACAAAAAGTGGGGTCGTTACTTCCACCAACAGGAAGTAACGGGCCCGAGAGATTACAGATTCTGTAGCGCCGCGACTACTGCATCGCCCATTTCCTGTGTACCGACCTTGGTGCAACCAGCCGACCAGATGTCACCAGTACGCAGACCTTGATCCAGAACCAGGCTCACAGCTTGCTCGATGGCGTCGGCAGCAACCTGCTGGTTGAAGCTGTAACGCAGCATCATCGACACCGACAAAATGGTCGCCAATGGGTTGGCAATGCCCTGCCCGGCGATGTCTGGCGCAGAACCGTGGCACGGCTCGTACATGCCTTTGTTGTGAGCATCCAGGGAAGCCGACGGCAACATGCCGATCGAACCGGTAAGCATCGACGCTTCGTCAGACAGGATGTCGCCGAACATGTTGTCGGTCACGATCACGTCAAACTGCTTGGGCGCACGCACCAGTTGCATGGCCGCGTTATCGACATACATGTGGCTCAGTTCAACGTCCGGATAGTCCTTGGCCACTTGCTCGACCACTTCGCGCCACAGCTGGCTGGAGGCCAACACGTTGGCTTTGTCGACCGAGCACAGCTTTTTACCACGCACACGGGCCATGTCAAAACCGACGCGGGCAATGCGGCGAATTTCGCTTTCGCTGTACGGCAGCGTGTCATACGACTGACGCTCGCCGTTTTCCAGCTCACGGGTGCCACGCGGTGCGCCGAAGTAAATACCGCCGGTCAGCTCACGAACGATCAGAATGTCCAGGCCCGAAACGATTTGCGGTTTGAGACTCGAGGCATCTGCCAACTGCGGGTACAGAATCGCCGGGCGCAGGTTACCGAACAGGCCCAGTTGTGAACGGATCTTCAGCAGACCGCGCTCAGGACGGATGTCACGCTCGATGGTGTCCCATTTCGGGCCGCCCACAGCGCCCAGCAACACAGCGTCAGCAACACGGGCACGCTCCAGGGTCTCGTCGGCCAGCGGCACGCCGTGCTTGTCGATGGCTGCGCCGCCGATCACGTCGTGGGTCAACTCAAAATCGAGCTGAAACTTGTCATTGGCCAGCTCAAGCACTTTTACCGCTTGAGCCATGATTTCTGGACCAATACCGTCGCCTGGGAGAATCAGAATCTGCTTGCTCATGTGTTCCTCTGTCTTGTCGGTTGATGCCCCCGTGGGCGCATCCTGAAAATTTCAAACAACCACTGCGGGAGCGAGCTTGCTCGCGATTCTGGCGCCTGGACCCAAGACTCGAACCCAGTGCGCCATCGCGAGCAAGCCCGCCCCCATCCTTCAACCAATACGCTGATCAAGCGTCGCGGAATAACCAGGGCTGGCTTGCGCGGTGCTTGCTTTCATAGGCAGCAATTGCATCGCTGTCCTGCAAGGTCAAGCCGATGTCATCCAGGCCGTTGAGCAGGCAGTGCTTGCGGAAGGCGTCAATCTCGAAGCTCAACACTTTGCCGTCCGGACGGGTCACGGTCTGGGCTTGAAGGTCGATGTCGAGCTGATAACCCGGCTCGGCTTCGATCTGCTCAAACAGCTCGTCCACTTCGGCATCGCTCAAAATAATCGGCAACAGGCCGTTCTTGAAGCTGTTATTGAAGAAGATGTCGGCATAGCTAGGCGCGATGATACTGCGAAAACCGTACTCTTCCAGCGCCCATGGCGCGTGTTCACGGCTGGAGCCGCAACCAAAGTTTTCACGGGCCAGCAACACGCTGGCGCCCTGATAACGCTCGGCGTTGAGTACAAAGTCTTTGTTCAACGGGCGCTTGGAGTTGTCCTGGTAAGGCTGGCCCACGTCCAGGTAACGCCATTCATCAAACAGGTTCGGGCCAAAGCCGGTGCGCTTGATCGACTTCAAGAACTGCTTGGGAATGATCTGGTCGGTGTCGACGTTGGCGCGATCCAAAGGTGCGACAAGCCCGGTGTGCTGGGTAAAAGCTTTCATGCGGCCCTCCTTAAATCAATTCACGGACGTCGACAAAACGACCGTTTACAGCAGCGGCAGCGGCCATGGCCGGGCTCACCAAGTGGGTACGACCACCGGCGCCCTGACGACCTTCGAAGTTACGGTTGGAGGTCGAGGCACAGTGCTCGCCCGACTCCAGGCGGTCCGGGTTCATCGCCAGACACATCGAGCAGCCCGGCTCACGCCATTCAAAACCGGCTTCCAGGAAGATCTTGTCCAGACCTTCGGACTCCGCCTGCGCTTTAACCAACCCAGAGCCTGGCACCACGATCGCCTGCTTGATGGTCGAAGCCACTTTACGGCCCTTGGCAATGACTGCCGCAGCGCGCAAGTCTTCGATCCGTGAGTTGGTGCACGAACCAATGAATACGCGGTCGAGCTGAATATCGGTGATCGCCTGATTGGCGCTCAAGCCCATGTACTTCAACGCACGTTCAATCGAGCCACGCTTGACCAAGTCAGCTTCCTGCGCTGGGTCCGGCACATTCTGGTCCACAGCCAGGACCATTTCCGGCGAAGTGCCCCAGCTCACCTGCGGCTTGATCTGCGCCGCATCCAGCTCAACCACGGTGTCGAACTGCGCATCAGGGTCGGACACCAGGTCCTTCCAGGCTTCAACCGCCAAGTCCCACTCAGCGCCTTTGGGGGCAAACGGACGGCCTTTGACGTAAGCCACGGTCTTCTCGTCAGCCGCCACCAACCCCACACGGGCACCGGCTTCGATGGACATGTTGCAAATGGTCATGCGGCCCTCGACCGAGAGATCGCGAATCGCGCTACCCGCAAACTCAATGGCGTGGCCATTGCCGCCGGCGGTGCCGATCTTGCCAATCACGGCCAGGACAATGTCTTTGGCGGTCACGCCGAACGGCAATTGCCCCTCGACCGACACCAGCATGTTCTTCATTTTTTTGGCGACCAGACACTGTGTGGCGAGCACGTGCTCGACCTCGGAGGTGCCGATACCGTGTGCCAAAGCGCCAAATGCACCGTGAGTCGAGGTGTGCGAGTCACCGCAAACCACCGTCATGCCCGGCAAGGTTGCGCCTTGCTCCGGGCCGATCACGTGAACAATGCCCTGACGAACGTCGTTCATCTTGAATTCGGTGATGCCGTACTCGTCACAGTTGTCGTCGAGGGTCTGCACCTGCAAACGAGACACCTGGTCAGCAATCGCCTCGATCCCGCCCTTGCGCTCTGGCGTGGTCGGTACGTTGTGGTCCGGGGTCGCGATGTTGGCATCGATGCGCCATGGCTTGCGCCCAGCCAGACGCAGGCCTTCAAAGGCTTGCGGCGACGTCACTTCGTGAATGATATGGCGGTCGATGTAGATCAGCGCCGAACCATCGTCGCGCTGTTTGACCAAATGCGAATCCCAGAGCTTGTCGTAGAGCGTTTTGCCGGCCATCAGACGGTTTCCTCATCAGCTTCTTTCTATGCCAATAACCACTTGGCTTGTGAGGTCGATGCTATGAGGTTACAGTGAATAACTCAAATTCATATTTTTCATGCTTTGGATAACCGAAAGGAATTCACACAGATGGACCTCGCGAATCTCAACGCTTTCATCGCCATTGCAGAAACCGGAAGCTTCTCCGGCGCCGCCGAACGGTTGTTTTTAACCCAGCCGGCAATCAGCAAACGCATCGCCAGCATTGAGCAGCAACTCAAGCTGCGGCTGTTTGATCGGCTGGGCCGCGAGGTGAGTTTGACCGAGGCTGGCCGGGCGTTGCTGCCGCGCGCCTATCAGATTCTCAACGTCCTGGATGACACCCGTCGGGCATTGAACAACCTCAATGGCGAGGTCAGCGGGCGCCTGACTCTGGCCACCAGCCATCACATCGGCCTGCACCGCTTGCCGCCTTTGTTACGTGAGTTCACTCGCAGGTACCCCAAGGTAGCGCTGGATATTCAGTTCCTGGATTCAGAAGTTGCCTACGAAGAAATTTTGCACGGTCGCGCCGAACTGGCCGTTATCACCCTCGCGCCAGAACCTCACTCGCTGATACGGGCCGTACCGGTGTGGAACGACCCGCTGGATTTCGTGGTCGCGCACGAACACAGTCTCACCCAGCAGGCAGCCGTCAGCCTGTCGGATATTGCACTGCATCCGGCGGTGTTTCCGGGGGGTAATACGTTCACCCACCATATCGTGCAGCGCCTATTCGAAGCTCAGGGCCTAACACCCAATATCGCCATGAGCACCAACTACCTTGAAACAATCAAAATGATGGTGTCCATTGGCCTGGCCTGGAGTGTGTTGCCGCGCACCATGCTCGACGAACAAGTGGCCTCGATTGCCTTGCCGGGCATACAACTGACACGTCAGCTAGGCTATATCGTGCACACCGAAAGAACGTTATCGAACGCCGCGCATGCGTTCATGACGCTACTGGATACCCAGGTCGACACGCTGCACACTGAGCAACCCTGAAAACACGGGTTCAGGCATGGATTTTTTCAAGATTCTCAGCCCAAGGACTGCGGTACATGTCAAACCCCACCGATGCGTTGCGATCTACCCCTGATGCCCCAGACATCGACCTGTCAGCACTGGAGCAGGATGGGCTGAGCGCCACGCAATTGCTGGCCGCGCTGAACGCTGCGCAACTGGGTGCATGGTGTTGGCAACTGGAGAGCGGCGAACTCCATTGGTCGAATGGGGCACATGCTTTATTTGGGCTTGAAACTGCACAGGCACTGCCCGGCAATCTTCAGCAATTGGCCACCCTGCCCTTTGATGACTGGCCCAAGGCCCAAGAGGCCTTTGAAGCGATCCTTAGCGGCGAGCCTCTGCAAAAACCCATTCACTACCGGGTGCGCTGGCCAGACGGCAGCCTGCATTGGCTGGAAATCCACGGCAGCCGGGTCCCGGGCGATAACGTCAGGCCACGCATCATGGGCGTGATTCGCGACGTCACCCTGCAGCGTCAACGCCAGCAAGCCCTCAACAGCTCTGAACAACGGTTTTCCACGCTGTTTCAGTTGTCTCCGCACATGGTACTGCTGGTGCGGATCGAAGACGGGCTGATCAGCGAAGCCAACCATTGCTTTGAAAGCCTGCTGGGCTGGAAAGCCAGCGAGGCCATCGGCCGTACCACCCTGGAGCTAGGGATCTGGCGCGACCCGGCGCAGCGCCAGCAATTCACCCAGGCAGTCAACGCCCACAACGCCCCCATCTACATGGAAGCTCAATTGGTCGCACGTAACGGCCAGCTTCACGACGGCATTCTCAGCGCTCAAAAGGTCGAACTGGAGGGTGAGGCGTACCTGATCAGCACCTTCGTCGACAACAGCATTCGCAAAGAAGCCGAACAAGCGCTGATCGAAAGCCAGGAACGGCTGGACCTGGCGCTCGACTCTGCGCAGTTGGGCACCTGGGACTGGCACATCCCCAGCGGCCGTCTTTATGGCTCGGCACGTGCGGCGCAATTGCATGGATTGCCGGCCGAGCCGTTCAATGAATCTTTCGATGCGTTTTTCGACGGCGTGCCTAAAGAAGAGCGTTGGACCATGCGCAACGCCTACCGCTCGCTCCGCGAAGGCCCGGCAGGCAATTATCAGCTGACCTACCGCGTGCCGCTGGCAAACGGCACTTCGCGCTACCTGGAAAGCCGCGCCCGGCTGTACCGCGATGCACAGGGCATGCCCCAGCGCATGGCCGGCACCTTGCTCGATATCACTGATCAAGTGGAGCGCGAGCAGCGCCTGAGCGCGTCCGAAGAAAAGTTCGCCAGTGTGTTCCAGACCAGCCCCGACCCGATTTGCGTGATGCTGGCAGACAGTGCCCACTTCATCGAAATCAACGCCAGCTTCACCCAGACCTTCGGTTGGACCGTGAACGACCTACAGGAGGGGCCGCAGCCCGACTGCAGCCCGAACGACGCCTGCACCCAACACTTGCAGCAGTTACAAAGCATTATTCGCGCACCGGCGCAGAACAATACCGCGCTGTCCCTGCATCACAAAAATGGCGACCCACTGACCTGCGTGATGTCCAGCCGCCACATCGAGGTCGACGGCCAGCCCTGCATCGTCACCACCCTGCGTGACATCACCCAGCAACAACGGGCCGAGGCCGCCTTGAAGGCCAGCGAAGAAAAATTCGCCAAGGCATTTCACTCAAGTCCGGACGCCATCACCATCAGCGAACTCGCCACCGGGCGATACCTGGAGGTCAATGACGGGTTCACCCGGCTCACGGGCTACAGCAGCGACGAGGTGATCGGGCATAGCCCGTATGAACTGGGGATTTGGGGCGACCATTCAAAACGTCAGGAACTGCTCGACGAGCTGCAGGAAAAAGGCCGCATCAGCCATCGAGAAGTACTTGGCCGCGCCAAGAACGGCAAGCCACTGACAGTCGAGATTTCCATAGAGCAGATCACCCTTAACGACCTGCCCTGTCTGCTGCTGACCGCCCGCGATATCAGCCAGTTGAAAAGCGCACAGGCGCAGATCCGGCACCTGGCCTACCACGACTCACTGACCAACCTGCCAAACCGTGCCCTGCTGATGGATCGTCTCAGCCAGCAAACCTCACTGCTCAAGCGTCATGACTTACGGGGCGCGTTGCTGTTCTTGGACTTGGACCACTTCAAGCACATCAACGACTCGCTGGGGCACCCAGTGGGCGACTCGGTGCTGCGCATTATCACTGCGCGGCTGGAAGTCAGCGTTCGCAGTGAAGACACCGTGGCCCGTCTGGGCGGCGATGAGTTCGTGGTGTTGCTGACCGGGCTCAAAGGCTCGCAGCAAGAGGTCACCAGCGCCGCGTGCCATATTGCCGACACCATTCGCCAATTGCTGGCCGAGCCGATGTTCATCGACGGCCAGCGCCTGCAAGTGACACCCAGCATTGGCATCGCGCTGATTCCCGATCACGGCTCAAACCCGGCAGACCTGCTCAAACGCGCCGATATTGCGCTGTATCGGGCCAAGGATGCAGGGCGCAACACCATCCAACTGTTTCACTTTGACATGCAGACCGCGGCCAGCGAACGCATGCGCATGGAAAGCGATTTGCGCCAGGCACTGGCACGCAATGAGTTCACCCTGCATTTTCAGCCGCAAATCGACGCACGCAGCAACCGCATCGTCGGCGCCGAGGCCTTGCTGCGCTGGAGCCACCCCGAGCTGGGCCCTCAGTCACCGGGCGAGTTCATTAAGATTCTCGAGGATAGCGGCCTGATTCTAGAAGTTGGCACCTGGATTCTGGATGAAGCCTGCCGCGCTTTCGGTCTGCTGCTCAAGGAAGGTCTTCTCGATCCGAATGATTTCAGCCTGTGCGTCAACATCAGCCCACGGCAATTTCTGCAGAGTGACTTCGTTGATAGGGTCCGGCTCAGCCTGTTGAAACATCACCTGCCCTACTCGATGCTCAAACTTGAAGTCACCGAAGGCATCGTGATTCAAAACCTGGAAGACACCATCGAAAAAATGCACCAGTTGATTGCCTTGGGCGCCAGCTTTGCGATGGACGATTTCGGCACCGGCTATTCCTCACTGACCCACCTCAAACGCTTGCCAGTCGATACCCTGAAAATTGACCAATCGTTCGTGCGGGACGCGATCCAGGACCCCAATGACGCCGAGATCATTCGCGCCATCGTCGCCATGGCTCACAGCCTGGGCCTGACCGTGGTGGCCGAAGGGGTTGAGCAGTTGGCCCAATTGAAGTTTTTGCAAACACTGGACTGCCACTTGTACCAAGGCTATCTACACAGCCGGCCAGTACCCTTGGCGCAATTTCGCGGGCTATTGCAAAAAACCCCGTAGGGGCTGCCGCAGCCTGCGGCAACCCCTACGGGGTGAGTGGTTTACATCCGGCCAAATTTGCCCGACTGGAAGTCCCTGAAGGCCTGATGAATCTCAGCCTCGCTATTCATCACAAATGGCCCGTGACCCACAATGGGCTCGTCGATCGGCTCGCCACTGAGGATCAACAACACGGCATCGTCGCTGGCGTGCAGGCGAACTTGCGTGCCCTCACGCTCGAACAATGCCAGTTGGCCTTCACCTACGGCATGCTGGCCATTGACCTCAACTGAGCCATGCAGCACCACCAACGCCGAAGTGTGGTCCTGAGGCAGGTCGAAAGTTGCCGATTTGCCTGCGTTCAAGCGAATGTCCCACACATCGATGTCGGTAAACGTGCGCGCCGGGCCACGCTTGCCGTCGAACTCACCGGCGATCAGACGCAACGTGCCGGCATTGTCCTTGAGAGTCAGCACGGGAATGTCACGGTCCAGAATGCCCTGGTAACCCGGCTCGGCCATTTTGTCCTTGGCAGGCAAGTTCACCCACAACTGCACCATCTCCAAGGTGCCGCCACGGCGGGCAAACGCCTCGGAGTGGAACTCTTCGTGCAGAATGCCGGACGCTGCCGTCATCCATTGCACATCGCCGGGTCCGATCACGCCACCGTTGCCGGTAGAGTCGCGATGCTCCACTTCTCCCTGGTAAACGATAGTCACCGTTTCAAAACCACGGTGCGGGTGTTGACCTACGCCACGACGCTCGGTAGTCGGCGTGAATTCGGCAGGGCCCGCGTAATCAAGCAGCAGAAACGGGCTGACATGCTTGCCCATCGAGTCGTAGGAAAACAACGTGCGCACCGGAAAGCCATCGCCGACCCAATGACCTCTGGGAGCGGTGTAGAGACCCAAAATGTTTTTCATATTGCACCTCCTGTCATGCAGGGTTGCCATTCTAGATTCACACCATTTATATGACTAGACAGCCTTTATAAGTCTTAGCGTCCTATTAATAGAACAATCGACTACCCATCATGTAAATTTCTGCCTCTGCCTCTCGTCCCCTCCTGATAGCAAATGCCGGACACCGGCGGATTTCTACTGAGGTGGCGATGACTAAACCACGCACAACAAAGGCCCTGTTAATCGGTATTCCCCTGACACTGGCGGTGGCCGTCGGGGGCGGTTTTCTGGCTTGGGAGACGTTCTACGCAGGCAACGCGGGGTATCCGCAGAAGATCGTCAAACAGGCCGATGAGCTTCAAGAGCGCATGCTCTCGTTCGACAGTCATATCACCGTTCCCCTGGAATTCGGCAGCGCCGGCAATGAGGCCGACAAAGATGGCCCCGGCCAGTTCGACCTGGTCAAGGCGGCCAAAGGTCGATTGTCAGGGGCCGCCCTGACCATTTTTGGCTGGCCGGAAATCTGGAACGGCCCTAACGCCCCGCACCGCCCCACGGCCGGTTTTGTCGAGGCGGCACGCAATGAGCAAGAGGCGCGTTACACCATCATCACCGGCATGGTCCGCGACTTTCCTGATCAAGTGGGAATTGCCTACACCCCGGATGATTTGCGCCGCCTGCAGGGTGAAGGCAAGTTTGCGATTTTTATCAGCATGCTCAACGCCTATCCGCTGGGTCATGACCTGGACCAACTCGACAAATGGACAGCGCGCGGCATGCGCATGTTCGGTTTCAGCTATGTCGGCAACAACGACTGGGCCGACTCTTCGCGCCCGCTGCCCTTTTTCAATGACACCCCTGACGCCCTTGGAGGCCTGTCAGAGATCGGCAAACAGGCCGTACAACGCCTGAACGACCTGGGCGTGATCATCGACGTGTCGCAAATGTCGAGCAAAGCACTGGAACAAGTCAGCCAACTCAGCCGCACGCCTCTGGTGGCCTCACACTCCGCACCGCGAGCGCTGGTCGACATTGCGCGCAACCTCAGCGACAAAGAGATGCAATTGATCAAGGACACGGGGGGCGTTGTGCAAATTGTCGGCTTCGGTACGTACCTGCGGCCTCTGAGCCAAGCCACCCAAGACAAACTCAACAGCTTGCGCAGCCAGTTCGATTTACCGCCCCTGCCTAACCTTGAGATGGCTCTGATGCCCGGCGACGCCATCATCACAGTCTGGCCCGAACAACGCTTTGGCCAATACGCCAGCGGGCTGTACGACATCGTCGAGCATGAGCCCAAGGCCACGCTCAAAGACTACGGCGACGCGATTGACTACGCGGTAAAAAAAATCGGCATCGACCATGTCGGCATCAGTTCGGACTTCAATGATGGCGGCGGGCTGGAGGGCTGGAAGGACGTAAGCGAGAGCCGCAACGTCACCGCCGAACTGCTGCAACGCGGCTATAGCGAGGCAGATATCGCCAAGCTCTGGGGCGGCAATTTCCTGCGAGTCTGGGACACCGTGCAAAAAGCTGCCAAACCTACCGCCAAATGAAGTGTTCACCCATGCCTACGTTGAAACCGATGTATTGCTTGCTATTCGCCAGCCTGCTGCCTGCCCTTGCCCACGCCAAGCCTGATACCAAGCCAGGTACAGTCTTTAAAGACTGCAAGAACTGCCCGCAGATGGTGGTGCTGCCTGCGGGCAGTTTCGTCATGGGCACGCCTGATGATGAAGTCGGCCGTGAACCCGATGAAGGCCCGATGCACACCGTAACTTTTAGCAAACCAGTGGCCATCAGCCGTTTTCAAGTCACGGCGGCTGAGTTTGACGCTTACATCAAGGAAACCGGGGTCACGATTGCCGATGGTGACGACCGCCCCGGCCGCAAATGCACTGCGAGCAAGCCCAGTTATCCGCAAGGGCCGCGCCAGCCTGCGGTGTGCATGGATCTGGAGGATGTCAGACAGTACGTCAAATGGCTGGCGAAAAAGACCGGCCAGCCCTACCGCATGGTCAGCGAAGCCACTCGCGAATACGCGGCCAGAGCCGGATCGACCGGTCCGTTCCCCTTCCCGATGGATGAAGGCAAGGCCTACAGCATCGCTAAACACGCCAACACCTATGGCCCGGCAGATGGCTACAGTTACAGCTCGCCGGTGGGCAGTTATCCAGCCAATGCCTTTGGCGTTTATGACATGCACGGCAACGTGTACGAATGGCTGGCCGACTGCAAACACAACGATTACGTGGGAGCGCCCACCGACGGCAGCGCCTGGGTAACAGACTGCGCCGGTGAACTGATGCAGATTCGCGGCAACGATTGGGGCGAAGCCCCGGTGTTTTCTCGCTCGGGCAACCGCAACGACATCTACCCGCAAACCCGTGGCGACTGGATCGGTTTTCGGGTAGAGCGCGACCTTTAACGATCAAAATGCCCGCGTCCAGAGGTTTATGCGCAACCTGTGACAGTGGCTAAATCCCCACTCCAATCACTCGTTCACAAGAGACTGCCCTTCCCTTGATCCAAGGAACTCTTGTTTATGAGCCAGCCCTCCACACCCCGGACCTCGCCCGGGGTTCTTCAAGAATTGTTTATCCTGCTCAAGCCCTTGCGCCTGATCGTCATCCTGTCGATCGTGCTGGGCATGATCGGCGGGTTAAGCATCACGGTGCTGCTGGCAACCATCAACAGTGCCCTGCATGCAGAAAGCGGTCTAAGCCAACACGTGGTCACGCTGTTTGCAGGGCTTTGCGTGCTGGCGCTGGCCAGCTCAATTGGCTCAGACATCGGCAGCAATTATGTGGGCCAACACATTATCGCCAGGCTGCGTCAGGAGCTCGGCGAAAAGGTGCTCTGCGCGCCTATCGCGCACATCGAACACTATCGCAGTCACCGGCTGATCCCGGTGCTGACCCACGATGTCGACACCATCAGCGATTTCGCCTTCGCATTTGCCCCACTGGCGATTTCACTGACCGTGACCTTGGGCTGCATGGGCTATCTGGCCATGCTGTCGTGGCCGATGTTTGTGATGATGCTGGTGGCGATTGTGATCGGCACGGTGATCCAGTACATCGCACGCGGCCACGGCCTGAACGGTTTTGCCCAGGCCCGCGAGGCCGAAGATGAACTGCAAAAGCATTACAACGCGATTGCCGAAGGCGCCAAGGAACTGCGGATCCACCGCCCGCGCCGGCAACGCATGTTCGTGGACGGGATCCAGCGCACCGCAGCCAAGATCTGCAACATCCAGGTGCGCTCTATCAATACGTTTGTCATCGCCAAGAGCCTGGGCTCGATGCTGTTTTTTGTGGTCATCGGTCTGGCGCTGGCCATGCAATCGTTATGGCCCAGCAGCAACCCCGAGGTGACCAGCGGTTTTGTGCTGGTGCTGCTGTACATGAAAGGCCCGCTGGAACATTTGATCAGCACCCTGCCGATCATCAGCCGGGCGCAGATCGCCTTCCGGCGCATTGCGGATTTATCCGAACAGTTCAACTCACCCGAGCCGCACCTGTTGCTCAACGCCCAGGGCACGCCAGACATGACGCTCAATCGCCTGGAACTGGCAGACGTCAGCTACAGCTTCCCGCCCGTGCAAGGTAGCGCGCCGTTCCGCCTGGGGCCGGTGAACCTGACGATCAATCAGGGCGACATTGTCTTCATCGTCGGTGAGAACGGTTGTGGCAAAACCACGCTGATCAAGTTGCTGCTGGGCCTGTACACCCCACAACACGGCGAAATCCGTCTCAATGGCCAGCCTGTTACGGCCGAAAACCGAGATGACTATCGCCAACGGTTCACCACTATTTTTGCCGACTACTTCTTGTTCGATGACGTGGTGCAAGGCGACATGCACATTCCGCAAGACGCCGAGCAGTACCTCAAGCGTCTGGAAATTTCTCACAAAGTCAGCATCACCGACGGCCACTTCAGCACCACCGACCTGTCGACCGGCCAACGCAAACGCCTGGCACTGGTCAACGCCTGGCTCGAAGAGCGCCCGGTACTGGTGTTTGACGAATGGGCAGCCGACCAGGACCCGACGTTTCGGCGCATTTTCTATACCGAACTGCTGCCCGACCTCAAGCGATTGGGCAAGACCATCATCGTGATCTCCCACGACGATCGCTATTTCGATGTCGCCGATCAATTGGTGCGCATGGACAGCGGCAAAGTCAGTACGGCGCTGGACGTAGCGTAATTCAACGCTCCAACACGTTTTTGGGAGCAAGGCCGATTTTTTTCAGGAACTTTTATCCGGTTTCTCAATCGCGCTGCGTCTAATAATTATTCCCATTAACAAAAAAGAATTTTCCTACGGAGCCTAGCTAAAAACATGCAACGACCAACCTTGACCCGTACCCCTCTCTCGATTGCTACCCAGCGCCAGAGTGTTCGCCGCACTCTGCTGTCCAGTGCCTTTGTGGCGTCGGTTTTACTCGGATCTTCACTGGCTCAGGCCGCCCCGGTTGCCGTGAATATTCCCGCACAATCGCTGGCCAGCGCTCTGAACGAATTCGGCAAGCAAGCCAACCTGCAAGTGTTGTACAGCCCGGACCAGGTGCAAGGGATCAAATCGCGCTCGGTGTCGGGTTCGCTTGAGCCAATCCAGGCACTGGAAACCTTGCTGCAAGGCAGCGGGATTTCCTATCAGCTCAATGGCAACACCGTGATCATCAACACGCATCAGGGTAAAGGTCTGGAACTGGGTACGACGACTATTTCCGGCAAGGGCCTGGGCAATACGCTGATCACTGAAGACTCCGGTTCCTACACCACTGGCGCTACCGCCACTTCCACCAAGCTGCCCCTGTCGATTCGCGAAACCCCGCAGACAGTGACCGTTGTCACGCGCCAGATGATGAACGATCAGGCCGTTCAAACCATTGGCGATGTCCTGCGTAACGCACCGGGTATCTCGACCCAGGCCTACGACAGTGACCGCATGGAGTACTCGGCACGCGGCTACGCCATCACCAACTACCAGTACGATGGTGTCAACAGTTTGTATGACGGGGTGTTTGAAGAGGGCGCGACCAAGGTCGACATGGCCTTGTATGACCGGGTCGACATTGTCAAAGGCGCAACAGGCCTGTTGTCCGGTTCGGGCGAACCTTCAGCCACCGTTAACCTTATCCGTAAAAAACCGACCCGCGAATTCAAGGCTTCGGTCAGCGGCACCGTTGGTTCGTGGGACGATTACCGCACTGAGGGTGATATCTCTGGCCCACTGAATGAAGATGGCAGCGTGCGCGGCCGTGTGGTGGCGGTCTATCAGGACGCGGATTCGTACCGCGACCACTATTCAAAAAAGAATGACGTGTTCTACGGCATCATCGAGGCCGATCTTACTCCCGACACACTGTTCACCTTTGGCATGGATTACCAGAAGATCAAGCCACGCGGCTCGTCCTGGACCGGCAACCCCTACTATTTCTCTGACTTCACCAAGACCGACTTCAGCCGTTCGTTCAACCCGGCCACTGACTGGAGCCGTCGTGACGTGGTGGCCAAAACAACCTTTGCTTCTCTTGAACACCGCTTCGCCAACGACTGGAAAGTCAAAGGCACCCTGACCCAGCAAACCAACGACCACGATACCCAACTGGGCTCGGCCAGCGGTGGCAATCCAGACCCGGTGACCGGCAAAGGGATGTTCTTCTACTGGGGCAAATGGGAAGGTCATCGCGTACAGAATACAGCTGACATCAATGCCACTGGCCCCTTCACGCTGTTCGGCCGCGAGCATGAACTGGTGGTGGGCGCCACGTCGCAATCCTCACGTCAAACCGGTGCAACCTTTGACGGCAGCCTGTTCGGCCTGGTGCCTGGCAGCATCTTTGACTGGAACGGCCATTACCCGAAACCGGACTTCCCGAAAAACGGCAAATACCAAGAAAACACCAACCAGAACAGCGCCTACATCGCTGCGCGCTTCAAGCCCGCCGACGATTTGTCGGTCATCCTCGGTAGCCGCATCAGCGACTTCCAGTACAACGAGAGCTACAAGTATTACGTGCAGTCTCAGACGTTCAGCGACAACAAAACCACTTCCAAGCAACACGGCAAGGTCACTCCTTACGCCGGGGTGGTGTATGACCTGAACGATACCTACTCGACCTATGCCAGTTACACATCCATCTACAAACCGGTGACTCAGCGCAGCCAGTCCAACACCACCCTGGCGCCCACCGAGGGCAATAGCTATGAAATCGGCCTGAAGGGTGAGTATTTCGATGGCCGCCTGAATGCCAGTGTGGCGGTGTTCCGCACGGAACAGAAAAAGCTGCCGATCTATGCAGGCACCAACCCGGATACCGGCCGCGACTACTACGAGTCGGTTGACGGCGCGAAGACCAAAGGCATCGAGTTTGAACTGACCGGCGAACTGATGCCGGACTGGAACATCATGGCCGGCTACACCTACGCCCAGACCAAGACCGATGACGGCAAACGGCTGTACGGTTACCCGCTGGAAACCACCAAGCCGGAGAACGTGGCACGAGTATTCACCACGTATCGCCTGCCGGGCGCGCTGAACAAAGTCACTGTGGGCGGTGGCGTGAACCGGCAAAGCCCGTTCTACGGCAAGATCTGGAACGACCCCAAGGGCGACTACGACATCATCGAGCAGAACAGCTACGCGCTGGTTAACCTGATGACCCGCTACGAGTACAACGAACACTTGTCGTTCAACCTCAACGCCAACAACGTGTTCGACAAAAAATACCTGTCGGGTCTGGGTAACTTCAGCACTGTTTACTATGGAGAGCCGCGCAGCCTGTCGCTGACCACCAAGTACACGTTCTAACCCCTCTACACACGGATGATGGGTGCACAACAGTAGTCGCTGACGAAGGATGACACTGCGATGGGTTGCCAAGCGGCCCCTTGGTGGCGAGGCCGCATCGCAGCCTTCGCTCCTCGTCAGCGACTACCGTTTCGTGATCGCGAGCAAGCTCGCCGGGTGCCCATGTGTTTTTCGTGCATTGCCCTTACACTGAGCACCCCTTGCTCACTGGCGCGATCATGGACCTCGACCTGGCCCGTACTTTCCTCGAAATCGTTCGCTGCGGCAGCCTCGCGGCGGCGGCCGAGAAACTTTACATCACCCAGACTGCCGTAACAGCCCGCGTGCAGAAGCTCGAAAGCCTGCTCGGTACCGGGCTGTTTGTGCGTAACCGCGCCGGCGCCAAACTGACCCCTGATGGCGAAGCCTTCGTGGTGTATGCCAACCAGCTGATGCAGACCTGGGAGGCCGCCCGCCGCGATGTACCGCGCCCCGAAGGCCTGCACAAGATGCTGCACATCGGTGGTGAAGTCAGCCTGTGTAACCCGCTGATTTTGAGCTGGGCGAAAACCCTGCGCGAACACCTCACCAAGCACGCTTTGCGGATTCAGATTCGCGACGGCGAATTCTTGTTGCGTCAGATCGAAATGGGCCTGCTGGATGCCGCGTTGGTGTATCAGCCTGCCTATTGGCCGGGGATGCAGGTCGAGCAGTTGCTGGAAGAAAAACTCATCCAGATTCGCCGCCCTGCCCTGCCCGAGCCTTACGTGTACGTAGATTGGGGCGAAGATTTCCGCCGTCAGCATGACGCAGCCCTGCCAGACAAGGCTCGGGCGCCGATCAGCTTCAACCTGGGGCCGGTGGCGTTGCATTTCATTCTGGAAAACGGTGGCAGCGGCTACTTTCGCACCCGGGTGGTCAAGAGCTACCTGGACAGTGGCGCGCTGGAGCGTGTGCCCAAAGCGCCCGAATTCAGTTACCCGACTTACCTGGTGTACTCGCGCGAACGCGACAGCCCGGCGTTGCAACACGCCATCGAACTGCTGCGCGAGTTGGTCAAGGAGGACGGTGACTGGTCACAGCGATGGGGCCCGGAGATTTAAAGCAGCCCACCAAACCCCGTTGCGCATCGTTAATAGATGAAAGCTTTCAGCTTTGCGCGCAATCCCTTAGTCTGCGAGCGCCGAATAACAAGAACCTCACAGGTGGCCCATGACCAATCTCACGCGGACCAACGAAAGCTGGCTGACTTCTGCCTCCCATCAACAATGGCTCCACGAGCAGGGCCAGGCGCTGGTGGATTTTGCCAAGGCGGCCCGTGTGCCCCAGGGTTTTGCCAGCCTCGACCGGTTTGGCAAACGCGCGGAGGATGCTCAGGTGGACACGGTGACCACTGCACGCATGGTTCACAGCTTTTCCCTCGCCCATATTCAGGGCCTGCCCGGATGCACACCGCTGATTGATCATGGCCTGTCAGCCTTGACGGGTGCACTGCGCGATACCAACCACGGCGGTTGGTTCTCCAGCCCGGATGCCCAGAATGGCAATCGACGCAAAGACGCTTATCTGCATGCGTTTGTCGCACTGGCCGCGAGCTCGGCTGTAGTCGCCGGGCGTTTGGGCGCTGCCGAATTGCTGGCCGAAGCCGTGGGGGTATTGGAGCGACACTTCTGGTCCGAAGACGAAGGCGCCT
Organism: Pseudomonas sp. 7P_10.2_Bac1; assembly: GCF_025465935.1. Taxonomy (GTDB): domain Bacteria; phylum Pseudomonadota; class Gammaproteobacteria; order Pseudomonadales; family Pseudomonadaceae; genus Aquipseudomonas. The sequence continues at coordinate 231,311 of NZ_JANLNV010000090.1, forward strand.
TGCTGGAAAGCTTTGCCGAGGACTGGAGTGATTGCGAGTCGTATCGCGGCGCCAACAGCAATATGCATGGCACCGAAACCTGCCTGGCGTTGGCCGACGTACTCGACGAAGACCTGTGGCTCGACCGCGCCTTGCGCATCGTCGAACGGGTCATTCATCAACACGCAGCCCAGTCCGGCTACCTGCCCATTGAACACTTCGATGCCCACTGGCAGCCGCTGCCCGACTACAACCGCGATAACCCGGCAGACCCTTTCCGGCCGTTTGGCAAGACACCCGGCCATGCGTTTGAATGGGCGCGCCTGTTGCTGCACCTTGAAGCAGCACGCAAACAGCGCGGTCTGCCAAACCCTGACTGGTTGCTGGACGATGCACGTCAACTGTTCCACAGCGCATGCCGGTACGGCTGGCAGGCCGATGGTCAGCCAGGCATTGTCTACACCCTGGACTTCGCGCATCAACCGGTCGTGCGCGAGCGCCTGCACTGGACACTCGCTGAGGCAGCCGCCGCTGCCACCGCGTTGATTCAGCGCACCGGCGAGCCTGTTTACGATGAGTGGTATCAGCGTTTCTGGGACTACATCGACCTGCACCTGATCGACCGTGAGCACGGCAGTTGGCACCACGAGCTGGGGCCCGACAACCTGCCTTCGGCCACCATCTGGCCGGGCAAAGGCGATCTGTATCACGCTTACCAGGCCACGTTGCTGCCCCGCTTGCCACTGGCAATCAGCCTGGCCAGTGCCCTCAAGCTACGACGTTGAGGGCAGGCGAGCATCACCAATCGTATTTGACTTCCAACGCTGCCGTGCGTTGTTGGCCGTAATAGCAACCAAAGCTGTAGTTACAGGATGACACGTACTCGCGGTCGAACAGGTTTTGCACGTTGAGGCTGGTGCTCACGCCTTTGAGACCAGGGTCCAGCGCAGCCAGGTCATAACTCACCGTGGCGTCATACACCACGAAAGAAGGGGTTTTGAAGGTGTTGGACGAATCCCCATTGTTTCTGCCGGTGTAGCGCGCACCGCCGCCCAGCGTCACGCCCTGCAGCGCTTTGCCCGTGAAGTGGTAATCGGCCCACACACTGGCCGCCCAGGGCGCCTGAGCTTCGTTGCGCTTGCCTTTGTTGTTGTAGTTGGTTTTTGTGTAGAAAGCATCCAGGTAGGACAACGAGCCAATCAGGTCGACATTGGCCAAACTGCTCTTGGCTTCCAGCTCTACACCACGCGAGCTTATCTCGGCGGCCTGCAACTGATACTCCTGATACTCCAGGTCGCCGGTCAGTACATTTTGCTGCTTGATATCAAACACCGAAGCCGTGAGCAGCGTGGTGTCATTGGGCTGGTATTTAACCCCCACTTCGTATTGCTTGCCGGTCACCGGCACAAACGCCTTGGCGCCCCGTTCCGGTGCCGTGGTGCCCACCGACGGCAGGAATGATTCGGTATAGCTGATGTACGGTGCCAGGCCGAACGAGGTGACGTAGGTCAGGCCCACGCGGCCGGTGAATTTGTTGTCGTTTTGCGGCTCTCGGATGTTGGCCAGCAGGTCGTTGTTTTCAACCTTGGCCCAGTCCTGACGACCACCAATGGTCAGGATGAAGTTGTCCAGCTTGATCTGGTCCTGCACATACAACCCCGTTTGCTTGATCCGGTTGTCCCATTTTGTGGTCAGGGTCGGCACACCCGTCGTGCGATAGTTTGTCGGGTTGTACAGGTCGATGACTTCGCTGCCATACAGGTTGTAGCCCTGATATTTACGGGTGAAAGAGCGGTAGTCGAGCCCCACCAGCAACGTGTGCTGCAATGCCCCGGTGGCAAAGTCGCTTTGCAGGTGGTTGTCGAACGTATACGAGCTGTTTTGCTGGCGCCAGTCCAGCTTGGTCCGCGTGGCGTGGGTGTCAGCCACCCCGTCTACCGTGACAAATCGGTTGAGGTAAAAGCCCTTGTAGCGATCATTGACGTCGACGTAGCTCAAACTTTGGCGATAGGTCATGACGTCATTGAAGGCATGGGAAAACTGATAGCCGAGCACGTATTGGTCGCGCTTGTAGTTGTTCCATTTCGAGTCGCCCAAAAAGGCATCACGATCAATCTTGTTGCCCTGGGAGTTGTGATACAGACTGCCCACTGCAGGCAGCGCCTGATAATCAGCCAAGCCGTCATCGCGCTGCACTTGCGCGTAAACGGTCAATTCGGTGCTGTCATTGGGCGTCCAGCGCACGCTCGGCGCCAGCAACTTGCGTGAATCCTTGGTGTGATCCACTTGCTCGCCGCCGGTGTTGCCGACACCGATCAGTCGGTAGCTCAGGGTCTGGTCTTCATCCAGCGGCCCGGTGAAATCAAAAGCCAGGTTATAGCGGTCAAAACTACCGGTGCCGACTTTGATCTGGTGCTTGGCTTCGGAGCTGGGACGCTTGGAGACAAGGTTGATCATGCCGCCCGGCTGGTTTTGCCCGTACAGCACCGAAGACGGGCCTTTGAGCACTTCGATGCGCTCCAGGGTGTAGGGGTCGATTTGCAGCGCCCCGCCCAGGCTGCCAGCCGCAGGCAAATAGGCGCCATCCAGATACAGAAATGTCGGAGCGAAGCCGCGACTGGTGATTTCGTCTGCGATGGTGTTGCGGTCGGTAAAACCATTGGTGCTCAGGCCCGGCGTATAACGCAAAGCCTGGGTCAGGTCGCGGGCACCCTGCACCTCCACTTGGTCAGCGGTGACCACGTTGATGGTTTGCGGGATCTCCAGAATCGGCGTATCGGTTTTGGTCGCGGTGGCTGAGCGAGTCGCCACAAAACCGTCCACCGGGCCACGAGCCTCTTCGACATGATGTGCAGAAACCGTCGTCGCGCCGAGGTTCAAGGCCCCCGTTTCCACCAGTGGATAAACGCTCAACGTGCCATTTTCAGTAACGTTCAAGCCCAATCCGGTGCCCGCCAAAGCCTGCTGAGCAGCTTGTTGCGAGGTGTATCTACCCTGCACCGGTGCCGACGTCTTGCCTTGCACCAAGCTCGCCGCAATGGACAGGGTCAGATTGTTGTCACGCGCAATCCGGCTCAAGGTCACGCCTAACGGCGCCGCTGGCAGATCATAAACCTGAAGGGCACTTTGCTCATTGGCCGGCGAGTCGGCCAGCGCACTCAACGGCTGGCCGATAGTGCTCAGGGTAATGGTCAGTGCCAACAGGCAAGGTCTTAGCGGGGCATGCGACATTGGGGATCCTTTCTCGTTGTGGTGTAGGCCGTTCTAACTTTGACCAACGAGCAGGATTTTCCCCTCACGCCATGTGTAAATAATTCGTATTCGGTTGTTTTTAGCGACGCACGTCAACCACCGTCAGCCAAGGCCCATAGCGCTTCACAGTGATCGGCAAGGTTTGCGCCACGGCATTCAGGGCGTGTGCCGGGTTATCCAACGGGAAAACGCCAAAGACTCGCACCCGCGCCGCTTCCGGGCTGATGCGTACAACGCCGGTCTGATAAGGGCGCAAGGCCTCGATCAAGGCCGACAACGGTTCATCCTGCAATTCGACCCGGCCTTGCAGCCAATCGGCCTGACTGCGTGACGACGGGGTTTGTGGATCAATCTGGAGGGTCGTGAACGACACCGCCTGACCCGTTTCAATCAGCCGTCGCAATCCGCCCGAGGTATCCAGTTGCACGCTGTGCTGCTGCACGCTGGCCAGGCTTTCATCGGTGCCTTGGCGCACCATGAAGCGTGTACCCAGGGCTTGGACCTGGCCTTGTCCGGTCGCCACGACAAACGGACGCCCGGGATCGGCGGCCACATCGACTTGCAGCTCACCTTCTCGCAACCGCACGCGGCGCTCCCCGGCACTGAATTCGATATCGACCGCGCTGCGCGCATTAAGGGTCAGGCGGCTGCCATCGGCCAACTCAATGGTTTTGCGTTCACCGGTCCCGGTGTGTTCATCGGCCATCAAGCCCGCCAGCGGTGTGACTCGATCAACAACACCAGCAGTCCCCAGACCCAGCAGCAACAGCAACAAACCGCCTTGCAGGGCTTTTTTACCTGAAGACGAGGTGGTGCCCAGAATGGCTTTGCTTGCGGCTTGCAATTGGCCAGGGCTACGACGATCAACTGATTGCAGGTCGCTCAGCGGCGACTTCAACAACCCGGCTACGCGCTGCCAGGCCGCCTTGTGTTCCGGGTTTTCAGCCAGCCAGGCTTTGAATACCTGCCGCTCCGAAGGGCACGCCTGGCCCGATTCCAGCCGCAGCACCCAGTCAATGGCTGCGCGGGTGATGGGGTCGACCTTGGTTTTGCTCATGTTCAGTCCGCCGTTTGTGACAAGCAATGAACAAAGGCACGACGCAAATCACGCTCTACGGTTGCCAGCGAAACACCCAACAGTTCAGCGATGGCCAGATGCGGCATGCCCTCGAGGCGGCTCAGCAAAAAGGCCCGTTTGACCCGCTGGGGCAGACCTTCCAACGCCCGATCGATGGCTTCGATGGCCTCGCGCACCAGGGCGATGTCTTCAGCCGATGGCGCATGGTCTTCCGGCAGTTCAGCCAGTTGTTCAAGATACGACTGCTCGAGTTTGCGGCGACGCCAGAGGGAGCACAGCAGCCGGCGGGCAACGGTACTGAGGTAGGCGCGAGGCTCCTGGATACGGTCCAGTTGTTGCGCGTCAAAAGCGCGCAAAAAAGTGTCTTGGGTCAAATCAGCCGCATCCTGCGGGCAACGCACCTGACGCCCCAGCCAGCCGCGCAACCACACATGATTGTCGTGATACAGGCTCGCCAGCAGGGCTTTGGGATCCAGATGAGTAGACACAATAGATAACCAGACTTAAATAGCAATAAGTCGCATTATCGGCAGATTGAACGCAATTGCAATCCGCTTGTTTAGAACAAATCGTGCGCCCCGCGATCTTTTGATTTTTTAAAAGATCGCGAGGCAAGCTCACTTCGACACTTTGCTAGCGCCCTCCGCCCAGGTCCAGGAAGGTGCCGGTGGTGTAGGAAGCCTTGTCCGAAAGCAGCCAGATGATAGCTTCGGCGACTTCTTCAGGGCGGCCACCGCGGCCCATGGGGATCAGCGGTTCAAGTTTACTGACCCGCCCGGGGTCGCCGCTCAGGGCGTGGAAGTCGGTGAAAATATAGCCTGGGCGCACGGCGTTTACCCGAATGCCCTCACCCGCCAGCTCTTTGGACAAGCCCAGGGTGAAGGTGTCGAGCGCGCCTTTGGAGGCGGCATAGTCGACGTACTCGCTGGGCGAGCCCAGCCGCGCGGCCACCGAGGAGACATTGACAATGTTGCCACCCTGCCCGCCATAACGCGGTGACATGCGCAACACCGCGTGCTTGGCGCACAGGATAGGGCCCAACACGTTGGTTTTAAGGGTGTGCAGGATACGCACCTCGGACATTTCGTCGACCCGGGACTTGTGCCCCACGGTGCCCGCATTGTTGACCAGCGCCGTGACCTGCCCCAGTTCAAGGTCAACCCGCGAGAACAGGCTGATGACTTCGTCCTCGTCGCTCACGTCTGCCCGAACGGCGATGGCCTGAGCTCCCAGCGCACGCACTTGGTCGAGCACTTCATGGGCCGCCGTGTCGTCAGACTGGTAGTTGATGCAAATCCGGTAACCCTGTTGCGCCGCCAGTACGGCAGTGGCTGCGCCAATGCCGCGACTACCACCGGTGATCACGATGACTCTATCCATAAATACGCGCTCCCCATTCAACCTGTGGATTTGCCACAGAGTAACCGCGAAGCAGCGGTTTTGTCAGGCTGGAGTCGGTTTGTCGGATACCGGGTGCTCGGCGCGATGAATGTCCATCATGAATTGCTCAGCCGGAAGCGGTTGCCCCAGCAGAAAACCTTGCAGGGAATCACACCCCAGGGTGGTCAGGAAGCTTTGCTGGGTGTCGGTCTCAACGCCTTCCGCGACGATCCGCAAACCCAACGCCTGGCCCAACGCAACAATCGCCGAGACAATTGCCGCATCGTCGCTGTCATGTTCCAGGTCACGCACAAACCCCCGGTCAATTTTCAGCTCGTTGGCGGGCAGGCGCTTGAGGTACATGAGGCTGGAATAGCCCGTGCCGAAGTCATCGATGGACAGGTCGACGCCCATGTGTGACAGCTTTTGCAGCACCGTCATGCTCGCATCGGCATCGCTCATGGCAGTGGTTTCGGTGATCTCCAGGGTCAGGCTGTTTGCCGGCAAGTGGTTGCGCTCCAGCGCAGCGACCACACTGTCGACCAGCCCCGAATAGCAAAACTGCAAGGCCGACAGATTGACCGCAATTCGCCAGTGGCTATAGCCCTCGTCGAACCAGATGCGCATTTGCCGACAGGCTTCGTTGAGCACCCACTCGCCAATGGGAATGATCAAGCCGGTTTTTTCAGCCAGCTCGATAAAGTCGTCTGGCTGCAGCAGGCCTTGTTGCGGATGCTCCCAGCGCAACAAGGCCTCGGCACCGACCGGCTTGCCGTTGCTGGCATCAAACTTGGGCTGGTAATGCAGGCGGAACTGATTGTCTTCCAGCGCGTGACGCAAGTCCTGCAGCAGTTGCAGCTGTTTACGCGCATTGGTGTTCATCGACACGTCAAAGAAACTGTAGCCGTTCTTGCCCCCGCCCTTGGCGTGGTACATCGCGGCGTCCGCGTTCATCAGCAATTCTTCGGCGGTCTGGCCATTGCCGGGGTATAGGGCAATACCGATACTCGCGGAAATCTGCAGATCATGCTCATCCACGCGAAAGCTCTTGGCTAACAGGCTGACTTGCCGGGTGGCCACTTGCGGTGCATCATCGGGCTCGCTCAAACGCACCAGCAAGACAAATTCATCGCCACCGATGCGCGCCAGGGTGTCCTGGCTACGCAACTGCTCGCGCAAACGCAAGGCCACTTCACGCAGCAAACGGTCGCCCACGTGATGGCCAAAAGCATCGTTGACCGGCTTGAAGCCGTCCAAGTCAATGAACATCAGCGAAAAGCACCCGCCCTGCTCCGTCACTTTGCCCATCGCCTGGCTGATCCGGTCAGCCAGCAGAATGCGATTGGGCAGCCCGGTCAAAGTGTCATGCAGGGCCAGTTGGGTGAGTTCCTCGTTGGCCAGGGTCAGCGAGTCGGCCAGGGCCCGTGTGCGGGCATCCAGGCGTGCGTCGAAGATCGAGGTCAGCAGCGCGATCACCAACACGGCCAGGCTGGACACCAGTACCAGATTGTCCAGGCCTTTGCCGCTCAAGCCGCCCACCAGCGCGCCGCAAAAACTGCCCACCGGGAAATTCGCCGCCGCCATGCCGGTGTAATGCATGCCGACAATTGCCAGCCCCATGATCACCGAGGCACCGGCGCGAATCAGGCGCACATAGGGGGTTTGCTTGCGCAGGCGAAAGGCAATGGACAGCGCCGCCGCCGAAGCGCCTACGGCGATCACCAGCGACAGGCCGAACAGGGCTGGGTCGTAATCAATGCCGGGCTGCATCTTCAGGGCGGCCATGCCGCTGTAGTGCATGGCGCTGATCCCCGCCCCCATGATCAAGGCGCCAAACAGCAATTGCAGGGCGGGCAGGCTCGGCTGGCTGACCAGCCACAAGGCAAAACCGCAGGACAGAATCGCCACCACCAGCGACCACAGGGTAAGCCCCACGTCGTAGCCCAGCTCCAATGGCAACTCCAGGGCCAGCATCCCTATAAAGTGCATGGACCAGACCCCGAAACCCATGGCCAGGGCGCCGCCGCCCATCCACAGATAGGCTGTGCGCCCACGTGCGGTGGCAATTCGTCCGGTCAGATCAAGCGCGGTATACGACGCAAGAATCGCGACGCAGACAGAAATAAAAACCAGGGCGGGTGAGTATGTTGCAGCGACCATGAGCCTTCTCTTGAACGATCCGGAACTGCATCCATGCCCGGTGGAAAATGCGCGATTGTACTGCTTCCTGAAACCAACGCACGTAAATGCTAGGGTCTGTTCCCGTTTCATTGCGGCCGCGAAGATAGCCCCCTTGCTACAGGGAAAGGCGCACGAAGCATGGTTGGGTTGTTCCCAATAAGCCTCAAGCAACTTCGCCCTGGAACGCGCCTTTCAGTGAAACGGTAACAGACCTCAAGGGATCTGGGCGCTCGCTTCACGCTTGACCTTGTTTATGTAACGCACGACCGCCGCTGACTTTTCAAATCGGCGATAGATCAACGACAACCACGAAGTCGCGTCACACCCCTCAATGGTGCGATACAGCACATTTGGCAAGCTGATGTGCCCTACCACGCAGGCCGGCACTACGGCTACGCCGCGGTTCAGCGACACCAGGGCGATTACCGCCACCAGGCCACCCGGCTGCGGCCCCAGCTTGGGGGCATAGCCCCCCTGGGCCGCCACCTGCAAAGTACCGCTGATCTGCTCCGGCAAAATGAACGTCTCATGCTGCAAGTGGCCAGCATTGATCTGTTTAAGCCGAGTGAGCCATGCATCGGCGGCGAACGCCAGCACAAAACCTTCACTGTTCAGACGAATGGCATCCAGTTCGGGAGGCAGTGCCATCGGTGAGCGCACATAACCCAGGTCAAAGCGCCCTTCAGCCACCATCGTTGGCAAACTGGCCATCGGCGCTTCGCGCACGCTCAGGCTGACCTCTGAAGAGGCCTCGGCGTATGCCTTCACCTGGCGCTGCAAGACACCCGAATACACCGCCGAGGCGACATAACCCAGTTCGATATGGCCGGTCTCACCACGACCGGCCCGCTGTGCATGGCGCTGGGCAAGTTCGAATTGGCGCACAGTGGCGTCGGCCTCAGGCAACAGCGCCTGCCCCGCTTCGGTCAGGCTGACATGGCGCTGTTCACGTACAAACAAACGCACTCCGAGGGCGTTTTCCAGGTCCTGGATCTGACGACTCAACGTCGGCGGCGCAATGCCCAGCACTTCGGCGGCACGGGTAAAGTTGCAGTGCTGGGCAACCGCCAGAAAGTAGCGGAAGTGACGTATTTCCATGGCAGCGTTAGCTCAAAGGTAATGAAGTTCAGGCGGCCAGCTAACGCAACTCGGCTGGCGCAGCGATACCCTGTTGGCACAGCCACACTAGAGAGACATGAACATGCTCGTCAACTTGATTACTCGCAAAGTAACGTCCTTGCTTGGCGCGAGGCAGCGCCCATGAAAACCGTCAGCCCACGACTGACCCTGCTCACCGCCAGCGGGGTGTGCTCATTGATCGTGCTCGACACCAACATCGTCGCGGTCACCCTGCCCACCATTGCCCGTGACTTGGGCGCCAACTTTGTCGACATCGAATGGGTGGTCAGCGCTTATATGCTGGCGTTTGCCGCTTTGCTGCTGCCGGCCGGAAGCATTGCCGACCGGATCGGTCGCAAGACCACCTTGATCTGGGGCTTGAGCATTTTCATCCTGGCATCCCTTGGATGCGCAGCGGCGCCCAACAGCCTGTTGCTGGAAATCGCCCGCGCGGTCAAAGGGGTCGGCGCCGCGCTGTTGCTGACCTCGGCACTGGCTTCCATCGGGCATGCCTTCCATGATGAGGTCGAACGAGCCAAAGCCTGGGCGTTCTGGGGTGCGTGCATGGGCGTGGCGATGACCGCCGCGCCGACATTGGGCGGCCTGATCACCGAGTACCTGGGTTGGCGCTGGATTTTCTACCTCAATCTGCCGGTTGGTTTGGTGCTGATGGCGCTGGTGCGTCATGCCATTGATGAATCTCGCGATCCGCAATCTTCACGGCTCGACCCTTGGGGTAGCCTGGCGTTCAGCGCCAGCTTGCTGTGCCTGATCTGGGGCTTGATCGAAGCCAACCGCATTGGCTGGGACAACTCGCTGACCTATATCCGGTTGTGTGGCGGCGGGCTGCTGTTGGCGCTGTTTGTGTGGATCGAGTCGGTGCAGCAGCGGCCGATGATCGACCTGCAACTGTTTCGTCACCCGCGGTTCATCGGTGCGCTGCTGGGCATGTTTGCCTATGCCGGGTGCGCTCAGGTGATGATGACCTTACTGCCGTTTTACCTGCAAAACGGCCTGGGCTTGAGCGCCATTCTCTCGGGGCTGGGCATGCTGCCTTTTGCCCTGACCATGTTGATCTGCCCGCGCATTGGCGCGCGTATGGCGTCACGTTTCAGCCCCGCGAACATGATGGCGCTGGGCTTGGCCCTGGTGGGCTGCGGCAATTTGCTCAGTGCCTGGGCAGTGGCTCATGGCGGGTACCTGAGTTTCGCGCTCACCACTGCCGTGACGGGCGCCGGAGCCGGACTGCTGAACGGCGATACACAAAAGAACATCATGGCGTGCGTACCGCGTGACCGGGTCGGGATGGGATCCGGCATGAGCACTACCATGCGTTTTAGCGCCATTGTCCTGGCCATCGGCGTATACGGCGCGTTGCTGGGCGGGCACACCGAACAGAATCTGCAAGCCAGCCTTGTGCACATCGCCTCGCCATGGCTGGAACACACTCACTTTATAGCTTCACGGGTAGTGGCCGGCGATCTGACAGGGGCTCTTGGCCAACTGCCGTTGGCGGCACAGGTACAGATACAGCCGCTAGCGACCCAGGCGTTTGTAGAAGGTTTCAGCACCGTGCTGTGGGTGGCCGGATTGCTGTCATTGCTGGGCGCACTGCTGGTGGGCACGTTGATGCGCAAGCCCATTCCTCGGTTTGCGGTTGCGGTTTAAAACACATCTTCAGCCTCTGCTATCAAGACTCACCAAAAGGGCCTGCAGCCGTAGCCACAGGCTACGGCTTTACTCTTTTACGGGGCCATCCACGATGGCCTTGGCGGTGTTGTTCAGCAGGGTGTGCACACGCGCAATCTCTGCCGGGCTCCAGTGGCCACGGTGCAGCTGCAACGCATGACGCAGGTTATGGACGGCCTCATGTATTTCTGCGGGCCGTTCCAGGCTGCGCAATGAGCGTCTGCTCACATCTTTTGCCTAATGGCAGAGACAACATCGGCCTGAAAGTGATGTTTAATCACTACACAATAGGGCTGCACAGTTCACAGGTGGTCAGTGAAAAAGATGCGTGGACTGGAGCACGCTTGCCACTGCATATAGAGGCAGTTGTACCAGTAGAAGGTTTTCGCCAGGGCGAGTATTACGCTAGCGTACACATCATTTTCGAAAGCCTGCTGCCAGGAGAACACTCCCCTGCGGACTTGTCTCTCTGAATGCACAGGTACTGCTTCTCAACAGCTCGCAGCCTGCAAACGCTGCAGCTCGCGGCGGACCATGCTGGCGTATTCGGCGGGGCGCAAGGTGTAAAGTTGCCCCGCCACCCAAGTCAACCATGCCCCCTTGAGTACCGGACGCTGGGCAAACAATTCAGCAGCCTTGGCCTTGGCCTGCTCAAGATGCTGCTGATGAAACTCACTGCGGGCAATCGTCACTCTTTACTGGCCTTGAAGGTCAACTCACCCTTGCGCCATTTGGCTGCCTTGGCCGTCACGGCCTTCAAGGTTTTGCTCAAGCCTGCTTCAAGTTGTTCGGTGGCCGCAAACACCAGCATGACGGTTTGACCTTCTTTGAACACAATCCCTTCACCCAGAGGTGAACTGACGTAGGCATAGTCACCAATGCCGTAGACCGTCATTTTGATTTCACGAAACTTGATATCTAGCTTGCCACCCTCACGACTGGGCATGACTGCGGCACTGAAATGGTCACCTACCTTGAGCTTCAGGCCTGGCTTGTCGTCTACAACCAACGCTGTTTCGGTATCGATTTCAGCGATGTAAATACCTTCTGCAGTTTGCTCGGTGACGTAAACAAAGCGCGAGTGAAACATTTTTACCAAACGGGCCCGCAAGTCACCCAACACAAATAAAGCATGCATCTCCAAATTGCTGACTGCCAACGAAAAGCCCTCAATACAAAAAAATGAAACCGCCCGCTGAAAACAGGCAGCAAAAAGGCCTCATCCACCCATGGAAAACCGAATACGAGAAGTTGACCTGACTGCTGGAGTCAGGGGTGGCATGTGACGTAAATAATAATGGATTACCGCCTGGATTACGCCGGCAAACAAGCACCAGAGCATGAAGGAAAATAGCCAGGTTATGTGCTCGCACACATCGGTTTGTACTCAGTTGGGACGCTATTCTACCGACTCATGAGCGAGAATGGGTATACACATACTGTTCACGATTAAGCCAGCACCTTATTTTCTGCCTGATTGGCCCTCTATTCAACAGGGCTTTCGTCGCACGCACGCGTTAACTGCGCCACAACCTGCCAACTGCTGCCATACTGGCTCAAAAATTGGCCTGGCCCATGCCGCCAGACTCTCTGCACACCCTTATTTGCAAGGAATCATGACACGTGACGGAATTTGATATTGGCGAGTATTTCATCCGGGGTGACGTTAAAGATGTCGATGGGGAGTTCCAGGCCGTCATCGTAATGCGACCCAAAACCTCCCCGAACAAAATCCTTTACCACCAGGTGGAAAAAGACCGCTGGTTCAAAACCGCCGAACTGGCAAAAATTGCTGGCATGGAGTCCGCCAGGCAATTGAAAGAAGCCGTCGATACGGGTGCTTTAAACGCTTAAACGCTTAAACGCATTTTAAACGCCCGTCAGCCTGTCTCGGATCCGTTCCCGTTTCTTAGCAGCCGCGACGAAAGTCCACATAGTGCAGGGCAAGGCGCCAGAAGCGTGGTTGGGTACTTCCCAGCAACGCGTCTTGCAATGAAACCGGAACAAACCCTAATGGCTTCGAACTCTTTGCGTTCACAGGCCTCAGATAAAGTGGCCATTCACTTAAGGAGATGACAATGGACGATACACCTATCACCCTGCAAGCCCTGTTTGAGCAACTGGGACTGGACGCCGACGAGCAATCGATCAATAACTTTTTTCGCGACACGCCCACACTCGCTGAAGACGTCAAACTGGCCGATGCACCCTTCTGGACACCTGCTCAATCCCAGTTTCTGAAAGAGAAGATTGGCGCTGACGATAATTGGGCGCTGGTGATCGACGAACTGAACGAGCGTCTGCATCAAGCACGCTGAGCGTGCCCTCGCTCTGTGCGAAGGTTGGCGCCCAGTTGCGCCAACCAGGCAGCGCGGCACTCTTGGGCTTCATCCCGACTGGAAAAGGCCGTACCTCGCTGCTCCCCATTCACCAACACGACCCAACAGACCTTTTGGCCCAAGGCACGCAAGCTTTGAGGCACACCGCTGCCGATCATCACGGCTACATCGACCTTATTGATCATGAGGTTCACTCCACCAATTAGTTAGTCACCTAACGATGTTGGCTATCTTAGTGCTTCATTGCTCACTGAAAAAGCTATGTACCGAATAGATGCATTGCATGGCTTGTAACAATCGGATTGCCCACTTACACGTAATCCGTTGTCTTTTGCTCGTGCACCAGGCGTCCGCCCGCTTGAGGCCGATTGAAAAAAGCCTGATCCACAATCCCTTGCCCCGAACCAACCGAAGCATTCCAGTTAGCTGATTGATGGATATAACGTTGGCGCAACATACGCTCCTGCGCCTCGGTCAGGCCAACACGCCCCTGACGTACCTGCACCTGCAGTGCGGCCTCAATGGGCATCAGTTCATCCGGTAACGCGCAAGCGGCCTCGCTCAACGCCTTGAACGGCACACCGCGCTCGCACGCCAGGCTGTGCATGATGCGCAAATACACTCGCGACAAATCGCCAAACACCCGACGCTGCATGAACACCGCGGCCATTACCTGTTGCATCGGGTCTTCGCGACTGCCCTCGCGGCGTGTATCGGTGCGTACGTCCAGCAAGCGATCCGGGTCGCTGGGGTCCAGTAAATCCCTGGCCTGCCACTGCGCCAGTTCGGCAGTCGCCCTCTGCCAGGCCTGTGTCAGCTTGATCGGCGTGGATGGGCTGACCAGGTTGGTCTGCCAGCGCGTCAGGAACACGTGCTCGATCATCAGCGCCGGATAGCCGCCGCCGACGTCGGCATGCACGCCAGGGACAGCTATCTGCATTGGCCACTGCGGGGTAATGCTGTTCAGCGAAAAGTTGCGCCGCTGCTCATCACGGGCCGCCAATTGCACGACGTACTGCGCACAGTCAGGGCTCAGATACAGATCGAGGCCGGGATTAATGTCGTCGCTGATATCGCCTTTATCGGCAAGCCCCCCCATAGCAGCGACGGTATCGAACAAGCCGATAAAGTCGATCACGCACTCAAAATCGGTGGCGGTAGTGAACGGCCATGGACGTGAGTGGCTTTTGATCAGGTTGGCAAAATGCCGAGCTGCCGCGGCGCCGCGACTGAACCCGAAAATGTCCAGTCGCAGTCGGCCCAGGGCCGGAGATGCCGGGTCCTGAAGGAAACGCGTCAGACACTCAAACAGTTGCGCGCAAGCCTCCTCGGCCTTGCCCACAACCCCACTGCCGCCGCGGCCATAACTCTGCGCTGGAAAGCGCGTGTCCACAGCGCCAGTGGTGGTGCCGATACCACTGATATACAGGGAAGTTATGGCACGGCCGTCAGCGCCGAACACCTGTTGCACCGGGTAATGCTGGTGCAACGCGGCGATATTGGTCGTTGCATTGGCGTAGCTGCTGCCTGCCTCAACGCTTAAGCCTTGCGCTAGACGCTCCAGGCCGGTGGCGCTGTTGAATTGGTTATTGGCCGTTCCGTCAAAAAACAAACCCACACGCAACTCGCGCCTGCTGTTGCTTGAATCACCCATGAATTTCACCCTCGATCAGATCCGTCACGCGTATAAAAGCCGCGCAACCAGAAGGTGCCTGACGGGAGGGGCCTGCTCAACGTGCGGAGGTTGTGGTGCAAGGTTTTACAGTGCAGGACGGGCAGCCAGGTGAATACCGGCAGAGCCCAAAGCGACCGGGGCCATAAGGCCCCGGCAAGGTCAGGCACTCAGGCTTGACGCTGATGCTTGTCGATTTGCTCATGACGCTCTTGAGCTTCGATGCAGTACTTGGTGGTCGGGCTGATCAGCAGGCGTTTCAGGCCAATGGCCTCGCCGCTGTCATCGCACCAGCCGAAGCTGTCATCTTTGATACGTTCCAGAGCTTGTTCAAGCTGAGGTAGCATGCGCTGATCACGATCGATCGAGTTCACCAACCAGGTGCGCTCTTCTTCAACCGACGCGGCATCTGCAGGATCGGCCGGAGTGTCCAGGCTCTCGATCGCGATGCGGTTCTGCTCGATACGTTCGTGGGTTTCAACCTTCATGCTTTGCAACAGCTCAGTGAAAAAAGTGTGTTGCTCGGCATTCATGTAGTCATCCGCCGGCATGGCCAGCAACTTATCCTTTGTCATTGATTTCTCTATAAAAAATACGTGCATTAAGGCGAATTAGGGAGCGTTATGACCGTTCTTCATCCAACCCCGTTAGGTGCCATCTATCTCAAGCGCCACCCGGCACTCAATTTACGAGGGGCGGCAGTCTAAGGCCGACTTATCGAGTCAGCAACTGAAATGACAGCTATTTGTCCAGCCAAACGTGGAAAGCGACGAAAAAAGCGTTCACAGGGGCTAATGGAGTGCGTTTATAGCAAGAAATTCAGTCACGCGGCTGAAAATGATCACCCAAGGTGGCAAGCCTCGAAGCGGTGGACGAACCCTGCCATCTTCAAGGTCGCTTGAAAATACTTCGACTTATTACAGCGTTGTAAAAATAAGTAAGAACCTGATTCGACTGAGGTACGTCTCTAGCCCTAGCCGCGTAGGATTTGGCCGCTACAAGACTCCCTTCACAGGCAATGAAAAATCCCACGAAATTCTGCGCAAATCTTATGAGTAGTTACGCTCTGCCTGACAATACTGCGCCCTGGACGCGCTTTACAATCGCTCGACCCAATCCCATATCCCAAGCCAAGTAAATGATCGATATGTCACTGCTTGTATCGACACGTGCAGAAAGCTTTTGCGGGCCGACGGCACTACCAGATATTCAATAGCTTTCTATAGGGGCGCGACGTGATGACTTACTCCTTGTTTGCCGACAATCAACCCGCACCTGAGCCAAGCCTGGCTGTAACGTCCCCGGCAGAGGGCGCTGTGAGCATGCCTGAACTGGGACGACTGATCACTCTGCGCGATGCCCTGCTCCTGCTGAAGGTGCCGCTGGCCAACAGTTGTGGTTTGCAAGGTATGGTTGAAAGTCAGTTGCTCAGCAATGACGTGCATGACCGCGTGCTCGGCAAGTTGAAGGCGAACACAACGGACCCCGCATTGACTTCCGCCTAGCGGCCACATCAGCCCATGACGTAGGCAATACCCGCGAATAACTCAAATAAATTGCAGTTAATCATCATTATTATGAATTTGCGGACTGATAACAGGACGAGCACACTGCGCACGTTCCTCCCCCAATAAGGAACACCTTTAAGGGCTTGCCGGGAAACCCGCACAGCCCTTTTTTTATCTCTTCGTTGCCAAATACCGGATTTGCCCACCATGCAAAACAGCTGGATCAGCCGCCTGTTGCCTGCGGCCACGAATACCCGCCCCACCGAATGGAGCCGCGCTGCAATAGGCGTCTCACTGGGCACGTTGTTGTGTGTCTGGATCTGTAGCCTGTTCTTTGGCCTGCCCGTGGCGATGCACTTGATAGGCCCTCTGGGAGCGTCGGCCATTCTGCTGTTTGCTGTGTCCTCAGGGGCATTGGCGCAACCCTGGTCGATTGTCGGTGGCTATCTATGTGCAACGGTGGTGTCGTTGTGCGTGGTGCACTTTTTCGGCCGCAACCTGGACAGCGCGTGCCTGGCCGTAGGCTTGGCGCTGGTCATCATGTGCCTGCTGCGCTGTCTGCATCCGCCGGCAGGAGCGTTGGCCCTGCTGGTCGTACTGGCAGACCCGGACAGCGCCCGCCTGGGCTGGGGCATGCTCGCCCCGGTAATGCTCAGCGCCGTGTGCATGTTGTTGACGGCGATGCTCTACAACAACCTCACGCGTGTGCGCTACCCAAAAATAAACGCCGATCCGCCCCCTGCAGTTCTGGCCCCGACCGAGCCTGGAGACACCGGCATTACCGCCGCAGACCTGCAAAAAGCCATGGAGCAGATGGACGCGTTTATTGACGTGACGCCGGAAGACCTGGAGGCTCTGGTCCGCGCCAGCGAGCACAATGCGCGTCGTCGCAGCGTGCGCGAAGTCTTTGCTGAAAATCCATAACCAGACGGCGTTCACATACTCTGTAAAGGCGTGCATCAATAACCTGCAAACTCCTGCTAGGGTTATTGCTGTGACGCCTGGACGGCCAGTGTTCATAAACACATGATCAACCGGGCAAGACTCCCCATGATCAAGGCCAGAAATGCTCAAAACCATCGAGAGTGAAGTATCCCGGCAAGCCGCCCCGCCCGCCTTGCAAGCTGAATTTGCCCAACACGACTTTGAAAGGCTGCGAACTTTTTGCAGCCTCACCTACATCGTCAGCGTCGTCATCTGGCTGATGTTTGACGTGATCGTCAGCACCAAGGGCGGTCAGGGTTTCACCGGTTTGTCCCTGCTGATTGTCGGCACACTGATCATCCTCACCATCCCTATCAGCTTCTTGCGCACAGCCCAGCAATTCAACGTGCTGAACGTGTTCTTTGTGTTGGTGATCAGCATTGGCATACGTCTGCTGATTGAAGGCTTGCCAGAAGTCGCACAAGCCGTCTGGTTGACATTGGCGACCTCAAGCATCCTCTACAGCGCTTCGATCCTGCCTTTGAGTCGCTGGGGCTTTATCGCCACGGCAGCGGTTACAGGCGTGGTCCTGAGCCCGTTTTTGATGACTGAGATGACGATCATGGACCTGCGCGGCAGCATGGTCGCCTGCTATTACGTCTTTTTGGCGAGCCTGACCACTTATTGCTTCTTCAAATTGCGCCATGTGAAGCTGCTCAACTACACCTTGTCCAAACTGTTGGTCGAACAAGCCTATGTTGACGCCTTGACCGAAATTCCAAACCGCCGCTCCTTCATGACCCGCGCAGGCAATCAGTTAGGCATCCAGCCACGGGTACACGACCATTACCTGGCGATGATCGACATTGATAATTTCAAGAAAGTTAACGACCAATTCGGCCATGACATTGGCGATGAAGTTCTCAAGCGCACGGCCGCGAATATCAAAGCCGTCATGCAAGACCATGAATATGCCCGCCTGGGGGGCGAAGAGTTTGCGGTGTACGTGTCGGGCGTTCGCCGCGAGGACGTTGAAGTACTGATGGATGCCTTGTGCCGCCAGGTACGCGAAGACCCGTATGAATACTCGGTCACCATCAGCATTGGCCTGGCCAGGGTGGCAGATAACGACACCCTCAACCAAAGCCTGGCCAAGGCAGACAAGGCACTGTACGTATCCAAAAACAGCGGCAAGGACCGGTTCACGTTTCATGCTGATTGAAGCCAAAACCGAACAGTCGCTGCGCAGTGACCGCGCCCCCCATGCTTGCTCAGTCGCGACAGAGCGCGCTGTGACAGCAGGCGCGAGCCAGCCTCGCGATCGTTTGATTACAATCCAGGAGGCTCTAGCGCTCGCTCACTTCCATCTTCCCGTCCCAGCCGCCACCCAGTGCGGCGATCAACTGCACGCTGGCGATCAAGCGGCTTTGCAGCAAGTTCAGGACGCTGCGCTCGGTGCTCAGGGCGGTGGTCTGCACAGTGACCACATCCAGATAAGCGATCAGACCCGCCTTGTACTGGTTAGTCGTGAGACGTAATGATTCGCGGGCCGATTCCAATGCCTGCTCTTGCACCGCTGTTTCATCCCCCAGCACTTTCAACTGCACCATGTAGTTTTCCACTTCACGGAAGCCATCGAGCACAGTCTGGCGGTACTTGGCCACGGTCTGGTCATACACCGCTTCGTTACGGTCCACCTCGGCCGAACGCTGACCACCATCGAACAGCGGCAATGAGATTTTCGGCCCTACCGACCAAAAGCGGTTCGGCACGCTGATCCAGTCCTGATACTGGCTGCTGCTGTAGCCGCCCGACAGGCTCAGGCTGAAATCGGGGTAGTAAGCCGCCTTGGCTACGCCAATGTTGGCGTTGGCAGCAATGATCGAACGCTCCGCCGAGGCAATGTCCGGGCGGCGCTCCAGCAGCTGTGACGGCAAGCTGACCGGAATCGCTGGCAGCTTGGGAATGTCGTTGACTTCTGCCAGTTTGAAACCTGCCGGCGCCTGGCCCGTCAGCACGGCGATCGCGTTTTCAAACTGCGCTCGCTGCCAGATCAGGTCGATCAGGCTGGCCTGGGTATTGCGCAATTGAGTTTGCGCCTGTGCCACCGCATCTTTGCCCGAGATCCCGGCACGGTACTGGTTTTCGCTCATTTTCAACGAGCGCTGATACGCCTCGACGGTGGCTTCCAGCAAACGCTTTTGCTCATCGATAACCCGCAATTGCAGGTAGTTCTGCACCAATTCCGACTGTTGGCTCAAGCGCATCGCTGCCAGGTCCGCATAGCTGGCTTGGGCACTGGCTTCGTTGGCTTCCAGGCCGCGGCGCAATTTGCCCCAGACATCGGCCTCCCAACTGACCCCAACCTGTGCGTTCAACGTGTCACGGATACCGCTGTTGGTACTGGTCAGGCTGGAGTTGGAGCTGCCGGTGCCCTGGCTGGAGCGGGTTTTGCCCACGCTCAGGTCAGCACTCGGGAAGAACGCCGCGCGGGCATTGCGCACCAAGGCCTGAGCCTGGCGAAACTGCGCTTCAGACTGCGCAACCGTCTGGTTATTGCTGTTGAGCTTTGCCACCAGCGCGTTGAGTTGCGGGTCCCTGTACAGCTCCCACCAGGCGCCCCGCTCCAGCGCATCGCTGGGGTTGGCCTGGGTCCAGCCTTCAGCCTCTTTGAACTGCGGCGGTGCTGTCAGCTCCGGGCGTTGGTAGTCCGGCCCCACGGCGCAGGCGCTGAGCAATACGCCAGTCAACGCCAGGCCCAGCAGGCGCGAGCCACGGGCAAGCGCCCAGCGTTGGGGCGACAAGGCCGGCGCAAGATTTAGCAAACGAGAGGTCATAGCGCAGTTTCCAGAGCAGCATCAGTACGCACGCCGCGCCATTTGTTGAAGCGATGGCGCGCACGGTCGAGATAGAGGTAAACCACCGGGGTGGTGTAAAGGGTCAGGATCTGGCTGAAGACCAGCCCGCCGATGATCGTCAGGCCCAAGGGCTGACGCATTTCGGCACCTTCGGCATGGCTGAGCATCAACGGCAAGGCCCCAAGGATGGCCGCCAGCGTGGTCATCAGAATCGGCCGCAAACGTTGCAGGCAGGCGCTGCGAATCGACGCTTGCGGATCAAGCCCGGCATGTCGTTCCAGCTGCAAGGCCAGATCGATCATCAGGATCGCGTTTTTCTTCACCACGCCGATCAGCAGGAAAATCCCGAGCAATGAAATCAGGCTAAATTCGCCCCCCGTGAGGTAGATACTCAGCAACGCGCCGACACCCGCCGACGGCAAGGTCGAGAGGATGGTGAGCGGGTGAATATAGCTTTCGTACAGGATGCCCAGCACCAGATACACCGCCACCAGCGCCCCCAGGATCATGAAGGGCTGGCTTTTTTGCGTGGCCGCAAAGGCATCGCCAGTACCGGCCATTTTCACGATCACTTCTTCAGGCAGGCCCAGCTTGGCGACTTCCCTCTCGATCGCCGCGGTGCCCTGCTCCAGCGACACGCCCGGGGCCATGTCAAAAGAGATGCTCTGGGACGCGAACTGGCCTTCGTGTTCGACCCGGTCGTCCTGCAGGCTGTTCTCGTAGTGCGCGATGGTCGACAGTGGAATCCGTGAACCATCGGCGGTGATGACCTTGACCTGATTCAGGGTTTCCGGGTCTTGGGCGTATTTGGGATTGACCTCCATCACCACTTGGTACTGGTTCAGGCTGTCATAGATGGTCGAGATTTGCCGTTGGCTGTAAGCGTTGTTCAGCACTGTGGTGACCATGCTCATGTCGACCCCCAGGCGCTTGGCCTGATCACGGTCTACCACCAGCGTGACCTGCTGCGCGCCTCGCCCTTCCCGGGCATCAATGGCGGTCAGTTCGGGCATCGCCTTGAAGGCGGCTACCACTTTCGGATACCAGGTGCGTAGAGCACCCAGGTCGCCACTTTGCAGGATGTAGGAATACTGCGAGCTGGTTTGCTCGCGGCCACCGCCAAACTGCAAGTCCTGGTCTGCCATGAGCATCAGACGCCCGCCCGGGACCTTGGGCATGTTGTCACGCAGCCGCTCAATGACCTTTTGCGCAGAAATCTTGCGCTCGGTAATGGGCTTTAGACGGACCAGCATCAACGCGTTGTTGGTGCCGTTGTTGCCGCCTATAAAGCCCGCGACACTGTCCACGGCCGGATCGTCCATCACCGCCTTGCGGAAGATTTCCATCTTCGGCTGCATGACGCTGAACGACAGGCCGTCATCGCCGCGCACAAAGCCAATCAGTTGCCCGGTGTCCTGTTGCGGCATAAAGGTCTTGGGCACCACCACGTATAACGCCACATTGACCCCGATGGTCACCAGCAGGCTCAGCAACGTCAGGCGCTTGTGCCGCAAGACCCAATCCAGGCTACGGGCATAGCCGAGCACCATGCGGTCATTGATCCGGATGCTCCAGCGCTGCATGGCGTTCTCGGTGCCCGGCACATGGGGTTTGAGCCAGCGCGCGCAGAGCATCGGCGTCAAGGTCAGCGAAACCACCAGCGACACCACAATGGCAGCTGCCAGGGTGATCGAAAACTCCCGGAACAGGCTTTCGATAATCCCGCCCATAAACAGGATCGACAAGAACACCGCCACCAGCGAGACGTTCATCGAGAGCAAGGTAAACCCGACTTCCTTGGCCCCCAGGTACGCAGCCTTGAGGGGTGAAATCCCGGAGTCGATGTGCCTCGAGATGTTTTCCAGCACCACGATGGCATCGTCCACCACAAGCCCGGTGGCCAGGATCAGCGCCATCAACGACAGGTTGTTCAGTGAGAACCCGTACAGGTACATGATGGCGAACGTGCCCACCAATGACACCGGCACCGCCAGGGTCGGGATCAGCGAAGCACGCAAGTTACCCAGAAACAGGAACACCACCACGATCACCAGCGCCACGGCAATCAGCAAGGTCATTTCCGCTTCGTGCAAGGTGGCCTTGATCACCGGCGAACGGTCCATGGCGATGTTCAGTTTGACGCTGGACGGCAGCACCGCCTCCAGCGCCGGCAACTGGGCCTTGATCGTGTTCACGGTCTCGATGATGTTAGCCCCGGCCTGGCGGTTGACCACCAGCAAGACCGCGGCATCGTTGTTGAAGAAGCCATTGTTGTAGCGGTCCTCAACGCTGTCGCTGACCTTGGCCACATCGCCCAGGCGCAAGGCGGCGCCGTCCTGGTAGCGAATCACCAGCGGCTCATAATCCTTGGCTTTTTCCAGTTGGTCATTGCCGCGAATCTGCCAGTTGCGCTCCTCGTCCGATACCGCACCCTTGGGGCGGCGCACGTTGGCGTTGGCAATGGTGTTGCGCACGTCATCCAGCGCCACGCCGTACTGATTAAGCAGTTGCGGTTCTAGCTCGATACGCACAGCTGGCAACGAACTGCCGCCAATCTGCACCTCGCCCACACCCGGCACCTGCGACAAGCTTTGCGAGAGGATGGTCGACGCCAGGTCGTAAAGCTCACCCTTGGGCAGCACATCGGAGGTCAGGGACAGCACCATGATCGGTGCTTGCGACGGGTTGACCTTTTTGTAGGTCGGCATGCTGCGCATACCGCTGGGCAGCAAGTTGCGCGAAGCGTTGATCGCCGCTTGCACCTCACGGGCCGCACCATTGATGTCGCGGTCCTGATCGAACTGCAGAATCACCCGTGTCGAACCCTGGCTCGAACGGCTGCTCATGGTATTGATCCCGGCAATCGCACCAAAGGATCGCTCCAGCGGCGTGGCCACGCTCGAAGCCATGACCTCGGGGCTGGCGCCCGGCAAACTGGCGGACACCACGATTACCGGAAAATCGATCTGTGGCAGCGGCGACACCGGCAACAAACCAAAACTCACACCGCCCAGCAACATGATTGCCAGGCTCAGCAGCATGGTCGCCACCGGGCGTTTGATAAACGGGCCGGAGAGGTTCATGACGCCAGCCTCAAGTTGCACGCTTCAAGCCGCAAGCGAGAAGCCAGTAACTCGCTCGTCATCTGCTTGTGCTTGTGTCTTGCCGCTTGCAGCTTGCCGCCTGTAGCTCCCGCCCTCATGCCACCACCTCTTTGGAAGCGGACTTCCCAAAGCGCCGTCCCATCCGATCAAACGCCAGATAAATAACGGGGGTAGTAAACAACGTCAGCACCTGGCTCAACAGCAAACCGCCCACCATCACCAGCCCCAGCGGCTGGCGCAGTTCAGCGCCGGAGCCGGTGGCCAGCATCAGCGGTACCGCACCGAACAACGCCGCCAGGGTGGTCATCAAGATCGGCCTGAAACGCAACAGGGCCGCCTGGTAAATCGCCTCCTGCGGGGCCATGCCCTGGTTGCGTTCGGCATCAAGTGCGAAGTCGATCATCATGATCGCGTTTTTCTTCACGATACCGATCAGCAAGATAATGCCGATGATCGCGATCATGCCCAGGTCGTTGCCGCTGAGAATCAGCGCCAACAAGGCACCGACCGCGGCAGAGGGCAAGGTCGAGAGGATGGTGATCGGGTGAATGTAGCTCTCGTAGAGCACCCCCAGCACGATGTACATGGTCACCACCGCTGCGAGGATCAGCAGCAAGGTACTTGACAACGACGCCTGGAAGGCTTGCGCAGCGCCCTGGAACTCGGTCTGCACGCCAATCGGCATGTCGATGTCTTTTTGCACCTGATCAATCAGCTCAACCGCCTGCCCAAGCGCCACACCGGGAGCCAAGTTGAACGAGACCATGACCGAGGGGAATTGGCCGATGTGAGAGATGGACAACTGCGATTGGCGCTCTTCAACCTTGGCCAGACTGGACAGTCGCACCTGCCCGCCGTCAGTGGTCTTGACGTGAATCTGCTCCAGCGATTGCGGACCGATCTTTTCGCCATCCTTGGCCTGCAACACCACGCGGTACTGGCTGGCCTGGGTGTAGATGGTCGAAATCTGCCGCTGCCCGAACGCGTCGTACAGTGCATCAGTAATATTGGCCACCGACACTCCAAGACGGGAAGCCGCATCGCGGTCGATCACCAGGTACACCTGCAAGCCTTTGTCTTGCAGATCGCTGGCAACGTCGGTCAATTCAGGCTGCTCGCTCAAGGCCGTTACCAGCTTTTGGGTCCAGGTGCTGAGCAACTCCGCATCCGGCGACGACAAGCTGAACTGATACTGGGTACGGCTGACGCGGTCTTCGATGGTCAAGTCCTGCACCGGCTGCATGAACAGTCGAATGCCCACCAACTTGTCCACTTGGGGTTGCAAACGGGCGATCACCTCAGTGGCACTGTCGCTGCGTTGACTGTGGGGCTTGAGGTTGATCAGCATGCGCCCGCTGTTGAGCGTGGCGTTATCACCGTCCACACCGATGTAAGAAGACAGGCTTTCAACATCCGGATCCTGCAGGATGATCTTGCCCAGCTCTTGCTGACGCTGGCTCATGGCACTGAACGAAATCGACTGCGGCGCTTCGGAAATCCCCTGGATCACCCCCGTGTCCTGCACCGGGAAAAAGCCCTTGGGCACCACCATGTACAGGAAGACCGTGAGCGCCAAGGTGCCAATGGCCACCAGCAAGGTCAGCGGCTGGTGCCTGAGCACCCACTGCAACATGCGCCCGTACTCGGCGATCATCCAGTCAATGAACGCACCGCTGGCCCGGTAGAAACGCCCCTGCTCTTCAGGCTTGGGTTCGGCCTTGAGCAAGCGCGCGCACATCATCGGCGTCAACGTGAGCGATACCACCAGCGAGATCAGAATGGCCACCGCCAAGGTGATGGCAAATTCGCGGAACAACCGCCCGACCACATCGGCCATGAACAACAGCGGAATCAACACGGCAATCAGCGACAGGGTCAACGAGATCAGGGTAAAGCCGATCTGCTTGGCCCCTTTGAGCGCCGCCTGCATCGGTGTTTCGCCTTCTTCAATGTAGCGCGAAATGTTTTCCAGCATGACGATGGCGTCATCGACCACAAAACCGGTGGCGATGGTCAGGGCCATCAGCGTCAGGTTATTGACCGAAAAACCGGCCAGGTACATCACCCCGAAGGTACCGATCAGCGACAACGGCACGGCAATCGAGGGGATGATCGTGGCGCTGGCGCGGCGCAAAAACAGGAAGGTCACCATCACCACCAACGCGATGGCGATCAGCAATTCATGCTGCACGTCGCGCACCGAGGCGCGGATGGTTTGCGTGCGGTCGGTCAGCACCGTGACGTCGATACCGGCCGGCAGGTTGTTGGTGATGCTCGGCAACAGCGCCTTGATCCGGTCTACCACCTCGATCACGTTGGCACCGGGTTGGCGCTGGATATTGAGCAGCACCGCATGGTTTTCATTGGCCCAGGCGGCCAGACGTTCGTTCTCGGCACCGTCGACGATTTCTGCCACGTCCTTGAGCCGCAACGGCGCGCCATTGTTGTAGGCCAGAATCAGTTCGGCGTATTCCTGCGGGGTTTTCAACTGGTCGTTGGCGTCCAGCATTGACACCCGGGTGGGGCCGTCAAAGTTACCCTTGGGCTGGTTGACGTTAGAAGCACCAATCAACGTGCGCACATCCGACAGGTTCAAGCCATTGGCGGCTAGCGCTTCGGGGTTGACCTTGATCCGCACAGCCTGGCGCTGACCGCCGGCGATGCTGACCATGCCTACGCCACTGATCTGGGCAATCTTTTGCGCCATACGCGTATCGACCAAGTTATTGAGCTTGGGCAACAGCATGGTTTTAGAGGTAATCGCCAGGGTCAGCACCGGGGTGTCGGCCGGGTTGACCTTGTTGTAGACCGGCGGCGCGGGCAAGTCCTTGGGCAGCAGGTTGGTCGCGGCATTGATGGCCGCCTGCACCTGCTGCTCGGCGACATCCATATTCATTTCCAGGTTGAAGCGCAGGGTCAACACCGATGCGCCGCCCGAACTGGTCGAAGCCATTTGCGTGAGGCCGGGCATCTGCCCGAACTGACGTTCAAGTGGCGCCGTCACGGCACTGGTCATGACATCCGGGCTGGCACCGGGGTACAGCGTCATCACCCTAATGGTCGGGTAGTCGACCTGGGGTAAGGCCGACACCGGCAGCAAGCGATAGGCAATGATCCCGGACAGCACGATGGCGATCATGCACAGCGTGGTTGCGACCGGACGCAGGATAAACAGCCGCGACAGATTCATTCGTGCGCCTTGCCCTTGCCCATACCCTTGGCTTTGGCGGCGCTTGGGTCGGCATCCGCGTCCGAACCGCCTTGCAGTTGTTCGGCGGCAGAAGTCGGCACTTCGCTGCTGTCGTTGACCACTTCTACGTGGCTACCGTCACGCAGGCGATCGGTGCCTTCAAGCACTACCCGGTCACCCGGCTCCAGACCTTCCTCGACCACCGTCAGGTCACCATCGGTGGCCCCCAGCTTGATAGTGCGGATCGTGACCTTTTTATCACCGTCCATTGCATAGACGAACGAGCCATTGGTGCCGTATTGCAGCGCTGCCGTCGGGGCCAGCACCACGTTCTTGAGGGTGTCGGCCAGCAGGTGGACGTTGACGAACTGGTTGGGGAACAGCGCCTGATCGCGGTTCTCGAACAGCGCCTTGAACTTCAAGGTGCCGGTGGTGACATCAATCTGGTTATCGATACTGCTCAACACGCCATTGGCCAACGCTTTGGTGTCGCCACGGTCCCAGGCCTGCACCGGCAGTTTTGCACCGCTGCGATAGCGCTCCAGCACCAATGACAAGTTGTTTTCCGGCAAGGTAAAGCTGACCACAATCGGTTCGGTCTGGGTAATCACCACCAGCGCGGTGGTGTCATTGGCGGCGACCAGGTTGCCGACGTCCAGTTGGCGCAAGCCCACACGGCCGCTGATCGGCGCGCGAATCTTGGTGAACTCCAGGTTGAGCTTGGCATCATTGACCGCTGCCTGATTGGTCTTGACCGTGCCCTGATATTGGCTGACCAACGCTTCGGCGGTGTCCAGGGTTTGCTTGGCGATGCTGTCTTCGGCGTACAGACCGCGGTAGCGCTGCACATCCACCTGGGCATTTTTGAGCTGGGCCTGGTTCTGCAGCAGCGTGCCTTCGGCTTGCAACAACGCATTCTGATAGCTGCGCGGGTCGATTTCGGCCAGCAACTCACCGGCTTTAACCATCTGGCCTTCTTTGAAGTAGACCTTGACCAACTCGCCCGCCACACGGCTGCGCACATTGATGGTGTTCAGCGCAGTGACCGTGCCCAAGGCCTTGTAGTAGATCGGGAAATCCCCTCGCGTCACATCAGCGACCAACACCGGCACCGGCAATGTTGAACCACCAAAGCCGGGGCGCATCGCCCCCGTGCGGCTGGTGTGTCCGGACGCCTGGGCATTCGGGGCTTTTTTTGCCGCCGACGGCCACAGCCACCAGCTCACGCCAACAACGATCAGCAAAATCAACAGGCCAACCAGCCAGCGACGAGATTTGTGGGAAACAGAGGATTGCATTGAGTGATCAACCAGTTGGGCGCGAGCGCTTAATTTCAGGAGCCTGAAAGATAAGCAGTGCAGACAGTTATGAAAAGTCTCTTTACCGGCTATTTACGTTATAGCGCGTCAAAGACCAGCTTTACATTCACGACAAGAGCTTGCTCAGACTTTGATCTGTTTGGATTTCAACACCAACACTCAACATCAAACGATCCAAACCTGTGACAGCCCTTACCTCAATTGTGCCGCGCAGAGTCTCTAGCGCCTGTGTGACATTATGTGTACCGGTTTGGTTATTTGAAGTTTACGCACAATAAAAAACGGCCTGGCATTCAATGCCAGGCCGTTTTCGGTGTTGCTGTACGACTTACTTCAAAACAGCCAGGGCTGCTTCGTAGTTAGGCTCTTCAGCGATTTCTTTAACCAATTCGCTGTGCAGCACAGTATCGTTTTCGTCCAGAACAACCACTGCGCGAGCAGTCAGGCCTTTGAGCGGGCCATCAGCGATTGCCACGCCGTAGTTCTTGATGAACTCGGCACCGCGCAGAGTCGACAGGTTCTGTACGTTTTCCAGACCTTCAGCGCCGCAGAAACGCGCTTGAGCGAATGGCAGGTCAGCCGAAATGCACAGCACCACGGTGTTGGCAACGTCGTTGGCTTGTTTGTTGAAAGTACGTACCGACGTTGCACACGTCGGGGTGTCAACGCTTGGGAAGATATTCAGCACTTTGCGCTTACCGGCAAAATCGGCCAGCGTTACATCGGACAAATTACCGGCAACCAGCGAAAACGCTGGCGCTTTGGAACCTACTGCAGGCAGCACGCCGTCGACTTGAACAGGGTTGCCTTTAAGCGTCACTTGAGCCATGAACGATGTCCTTTTAAACAGTTTTTGAAGAGCCGGAAGTTAAACACGAAACGCGCAGACGACCTACGCCCGGAACATAAAATGTCATGCCTGATATGACAATTTATGTTCCCGGGACTGCCGACGGGATCAGGCCACGCACGAGCGCCCTGCTAATGCTTGACCTTCTGAAATGACTGGCGCATATCAGACGCCCAACCATCGATCACCGCCTTGACATCATCCGCCTTCATCACCTGGTCGGCGTTGCTCAGCGGTTTGCCAGTGCCTTTGCGCACCACCTGCGCGATGACATTCTGATTTTTCCCGTCGATAAAAACCGCTTCGGTTGATAGCTGGGTCTCTTGGTCGCGGATCCCCGAGGCCGTTGTCACCGCAGCCGCTACCAGAGCGACCGGAATGTATTCATAAGGCGCCAGGCTTTCAGTTTGACTGCTGACGGCCGTGATCGCCGGGCGTACCACAATGACACCAGGGCCTGGCGCACTGGCCAACGGCAGCACTTGACTGATCTCACGCTTGAGCGCTTCGTCGTAATAGTGAGTGATCGCGTTCAAGGTGCTCTGCGGGATTTTCTCAGTGGGCTTTGGCGCCGGGTAGAGCTGGCTCGGCTCTATATACACGCTGGTGTATTGGTTGACGTTAATGTTGGGGTCAACCCAGCGCATGACCTCAGCCCCCGAAGGCGAGCGCGCGTCCTTAAGCCGACTGTAATCTTTCAGAAATCCGGAGTATTCATCCGGTTGCTGAACCTTGCTGGCACACCCGGCCACTACCAGCGAAGCGAGGCATAACGTACCGATCATCAACGCAGGTTTCATGATGAAACTCCTGTATGAGGCACAACCGTTGGAACATGGAGTTGTAGGTATAGCCAATCCTCCACAGATTGCTTTTATAGCGATTAAATCGCCTGATCGGTTGCACAACGACCTTGTTCGGCGGCATTCTGCCACTTACTCTTCAACGAACTTTTGATCGACGACGTACTCCATCTGTACAGCCATTAATACCTTTGAGACAGAGACGCTCATGACTTCCAAGCTGGAACAACTCAAGCAGTTCACCACCGTGGTCGCAGACACCGGCGACCTCGACGCGATTACTCGCCTCAAACCGGTTGATGCCACCACCAACCCTTCCCTGCTGCTCAAGGCCGCAGCCCTGCCGGGTTATGCCGAACTGCTGAAAAACGCCATCACCCACGCCAAAGGCGATGTCGGCCTGGCCTGCGACCATTTCGCGGTGTCGGTGGGTAGCGGTATCTTGAAGGTCATTCCGGGGCGTATTTCGACCGAAGTCGATGCCCGCTTGTCGTTCGACGAACCGGCCCTGCTGCAAAAAGCCAATCAGTTGATCGAGCTGTACGACAAGGCCGGTGTAGGCCGTGACCGCGTGTTGATCAAGCTGGCCTCTACCTGGGAAGGCATTCGTGCCGCCGAGAAGCTGGAAAAAGCCGGTATCCAGACCAACCTGACGCTGTTGTTCTCGTTTGCCCAGGCTGCAGCCTGTGCTGATGCCGGGGTGTTCCTGATCTCGCCGTTCGTGGGTCGCATCTACGACTGGTACAAGAAGTCCACCGGCACCGACTACACCGGTTCCGATGATCCGGGCGTACAGTCTGTGACCCGCATCTACAACTACTACAAGGCCAATGACTACAAGACCGTGGTCATGGGCGCGAGCTTCCGCAACATCAGCCAGATCGAGCAATTGGCGGGCTGCGACCGCCTGACCATCAGCCCGGACCTGTTGGAAAAACTGGCCCAGGACGACGGCAAGCTGGAGCGCAAACTGAGCCCGGGCAACACCGGTGAGCCTCGTTTGACGCTTAACGAAGCGCAATTCCGCTGGGCGTCGAACGAAGACGCCATGGCCACTGAAAAGCTGGCAGAAGGCATCCGCCAATTCGCACGTGACCAAGAGAAACTCGAAGCATTGCTGACAGGCAAGTAACTGCGCATAGCGTGTAGACACCCGTCTCGCGATCTTTAAAAAGATCGCGTGACAAGCTTGCGCCTACACCCTCCGCGCCGTTTTCAAACGACGCAAAGCAATGCCCGCTGTTAGCGATCAGCCCTGTTTCTGTGTCACAAAGGCTGAAGTGATGTACGGCACGCTGATTTCCCCGCCATGATTCAACACGCTTTGAGACGCAACGAACTCGCGCAATTGCTGCTCGACCTTTTCGCGCTCTGCCGGCGCCAGCGCCGAGATAAAACTGGTAGATCGCACACGATTGAAAATCACGTCCTCGACCGGCCCGACATGCGGCTGAACGAATTGTTGCTCTTGTAACGGACCAAAGCCGTCAAACGGGAACGCCTGACGCCAGGCGCCGGTGTAAAAGCGCGGCGCATCGCCTTCCCATTGATTGACCAACGCATCGAGCTGGGCCACCCACGGCACACTGGCATCGCGCAGGTTCCAGATCAGCCCCAACCGCCCACCTGGCTTCAGCACACGATGGATCTCGCTCAGAGCTTCATGATTGGCAAACCAATGAAAGGCTTGTGCACACACCACCACATCAACACTGGCATCGGGTAATGGAATGGCTTGTGCGGTGCCTTGATGGGTTTCGACCTGCGCGAGTGCACTCGACAGTTTGTCCAGCATGGCCTGCACCGGTTCGACCACGATCACACGTGCCCCGGTCTGCACTAGCCGCGGGGTGAACTTGCCAGTACCCGCGCCTAATTCCAGCACCGTCTTAGCGCTCTCAAGGCCCAGAGTCTCAGCCAGCCAGGTACTGACTTGTGGCGGATAATCGGGGCGCCCACGCACATAAGTGTCGGCGCCCTGGGCATAACCTTCGGCTGCGGAATGATGAATTTTTGAGTGGCTCATCGTCTGGCTCCGATTCAAATGGTGGTTCAACCATAGTCGAATCGCTGCCGATACGAAATAAACTCAGCGTCAGAAACTGTACTTCAGCCCCAGCATCAGGTTGCGCGGATCACCGTAGTAATAGGTCGAATACAGACCGTAACCGCTGAGGTATTCACGGTCAAAAACGTTATTTAGGTTAACCGTGGCACTGAGGTGTTGGCTGATGTCATAACGCGCCATCAACCCCACCACAGCAAAGCTGCCTTCTTTGGCGTCCGCCTTGATCGATGAGTCGAGTTCACTGTAGGTCGAGCCCTGCCAGGCCACGTTACCGCCAACGGTCAGGTCTTTGAGCTTGCCGTCCAATTGGTAGCTGGTAGACAGTTTGAACAACTGCTCGGGGTGGTTGCTGTTAATGCGCTTGCCGTCCTTGTCCCGTGGCTGGGCGTAGGTATAGCCCGCCAGCAACTGCCAGCCACGAGCAATCTCGCCGGAAATTTCAGCCTCGAAGCCCTTGGTTTTCGTTCCATCGATAGCCTTGTAGGCCTCTTCGCCGTTGTCGCGTTCGCCATCATATTCGGCGTAATTGTTCTGTTTGATCAGGAACACCGCAAAACTGGTGTTCAGGGCGCCCTCGAAGTACTCCGACTTGAAGCCCGCTTCGTAGCTCTTGCCGGTCATTGGAGCGAGTACTTTGTCGTTGCGATCGAAGTAACTTTGCGGGGTGAAAATCTCGGTGTAACTGGCATACACCGAGTGTTGCTCGCTCAGGTCATAAACGATACCCGCGTAAGGAATCGGCTTGCCGGTCTTTTTCGAATTGTCGAGGGTGGGCGTGGTTTGATCGGCGTTATAGGTCATCGTCCCTTTGCGGTCGTAGTCCACCACACGAGTGCCCAGAATGATCGATAAGTCGTCTGTCGGCTTGAGACGCAAGGCCCCATACAGTGCTGACTCCTTGGTCTTATAGCGCTGCTTCAGACCTTCGCTCAGGTCCGTAGGGCGCGGCGCGTCATTGTTCCAGTTCTGATAGTTGATGGTCAGGTCGTCGGCGTTCTCCGCCAGGTAGTCGGTGCGACGGTTACTGATATTGGCCCCCACCACCAGTTCATGGCTGCGCCCCAGAAACTCGAAGGGCCCGGTGGCATAGGCGTCCAGCGTATCCGTGTTGATGTCGAAGGTTTTGGTCCCGCTCATGAACTGCGCTTCACCCGTGGTTTTGTCCGGGAACGGTCCCCAGCCCACGAGGTTGCCCTGCAACTGGTCGGTGTTGCCCTTCCAGTGGCTGGCTTCTACTTTCAGCAACCACTCGTTGTCGAAACGTTGCTCGACCCCGGCGAAATATTTGGTGCTTTTACTGTCGGCAAACGCCCATTTGGCTGCCGGGTTCATCGAACGCCGAAAGTGGGTTCGACTCCCATCACTGTAATACAGCGGCAACTGGCCAAAGCTTGAGCCATTGGAGTTGATCTTCTGGTAGTCGATACCGGCGTACAGCGTGGTGTCATCTGTCAGGTCGGCCTCGCCGATGCCATAGAACACATCCTTGATCGACGAATAGCGGTCGATAAAGGAACGACCGTCTTCATGAGCCGCCACCACCCGGCCACGGACGGCGCCGTTTTCCGAGAGTGGGCCGGACAGGTCCAGCTCACTGCGATAGCGATCCCACGACCCGCCACTGCCCGACACGTAGCCTTGGAAATCTTTGGTCGGGCGCTTGCGTACCAGGTTCACGGCACCGGACGGACTGCCCACGCCACTCATCAGGCCGGTCGAGCCACGCACCACTTCAACCCGGTCGTAAATGGCCATGTCGCGCATGCCCAAACCATTGGTATTGGTGGTGAAGTCAGACGTCGGGACCCCGTCGTACTGGAAGTTATCCAAGGTAAAGCCGCGGGAATAGAAGTTGTAACGCTCGCTGTCATCGTGCATCACCGTTATGCCCGGTGTTTGGCCCATCACTTGGGCGATGCTGCCCAGCCCCTGATCGGTCATTTGCTGGCGGGTCATGACCGTGACCGACTGCGGTGTTTCTCGCAGCGAAAGCGGCAATTTGGTGGCCGTACGGGTTTCGCCCGTGGTGTAGGACTGGCTGCCCTCGGTCGTCTCGCCCAACCCCACTGCGGTCACACTGGTCGCTTGCAGCTGCAATTGGCCATCACCGCCAGCAGCCAGCGGGTACAGCGTCCACACACCATTGGCCCCTTCGGTGGCAGTCAACCCGCTGCCTTTAAGCAAGTGCTGCAAGGCTTGAGAGACCTCAAAACGCCCCTTGAGCGCTGGTGCCTGTTTGTTTCTTACCAGTGCCGGGTCGTAAGGCAGAGTGATATTGGCTTGTTGAGCGAAACGATTGAGTGAATCTTCCAGATCACTGGCCGGCACATCGAAGCTTCGCTGAGCGCTGACCGGCGCGGCAACCGTCATCGAAAACGGCTGCGCAGCCACCAGCATCGCGCCACCCAGCAACACCGCCTGTAAGGCAATCGCCAGATGGCTGCGCGCAGGCAAGGAAAGAGGTTGAACGGCACCGGACATGAGGGTTTTGCTCCTGCAATTAAAAGGTCTTATGCCTTGTTGTCGAAGGACGCCGCAAAACCCGCAAAAGAATTTGATAACTATTCGTATAAAAAATACCCAGGATCAAACGCCCACAATTCGAGTCCAAAACCGCGTTCTGCGCTCAATACGCACCGGGAGTGATTGACTCAAACCTTGTAGCGCCTGGTCGATCTGTTCCAACTGGAACACCCCCGACACGCGCAAATCTGCAACCGCGGAGTCGCACACCAACCAACCATGGCGATAGCGCGACAACTCGGCCGCCAGGTCTTGCAGGCGCATATTTTTAGCCACCAGCGCCCCGCGCGCCCAACTGCTGGCAGACAGCGCCGGGTTGGGCTGCAAGCGCGCCGATTGCGCATCGATCAAATATTCATTGCCCGCCTGGACCAACTCCGGCTGTGCCGTGGGCCGATGGATTGCCACCACGCCCTCTTCGACCATCAGCCGGGTGCGACCAGCCTCCTGGCGCACATCGAATGCCGTGCCGATGGCCTGTAAGCGTGCCTCGCGGGTGTGAACCCAGAATGGGCGGCGCCCGGCAGCGGAAATCGGGTCGCTACCCGTCCGGATAAAAATTTCACCGTCACGCAACACGATCAAGCGCTGGTGATCATTGAACACCACGTCCGCCGCACTGCTGGTATTGAGTTGCAGGCGCGTGCCGTCGGCCAGATTAAACAGCCGCCGCTCGCCCACGGCG
The DNA here is from genome assembly GCF_025465935.1 of Pseudomonas sp. 7P_10.2_Bac1. Taxonomy (GTDB): domain Bacteria; phylum Pseudomonadota; class Gammaproteobacteria; order Pseudomonadales; family Pseudomonadaceae; genus Aquipseudomonas. The sequence goes on from NZ_JANLNV010000090.1 coordinate 265,832, forward strand.
GTGGCATAGTCGGCACCCATCGTGCCCCAAGGTTGCTGCCACACCAGAGTGCCCGCCCCGGCCCCCAGCACACCCAAGCCCAAAACCTTGAGTGTGTGGCGCCGTGAGCGCAGGCGAGCACTGCTGGTCAGGGTATCCAGCGCCACACGACCCGATAGCGCAGAAGCCTGGCGAAAGGTCGATTCATTCACTTGCAACGCTTGCCAGGCTGCTTCGTGGCTGGCGTGGGCAGCACGCCATTGCTGGCAGGCCGCCTGCAGATGGGGATCGGCGCTGCCGGACTGGGTTTTCACCAACCAGTTGATCGCAGCATCAAGTACGTCCGACGAAAACTCGGTTGAACCCGGCAGACCGTTATTCACCTCGCTCACAGGGCTTTTGGCGCCAGCAAGCAATGACGAATGGCCGTCGCCATGTATTTCTCAATCGAACTCACACTCACCCCCAACCGTTGGGCAATGGCCTGATAACCCAGGCCTTCCAGGCGTGATAGCAAAAAAGCCGTGCGAACGACGGGTTTCAAGCCGTCGAGCAAGGCATCGATACGGGTCAGGGTTTCAAGCAGGATCAAGCGCTCTTCGGGCGAAGGCATTTCCAGCTCTGGCAAGTGTGCAATAGCCTGCAGATAGGCCTGCTCGACCTGTTGGCGGCGATAACGGTCAATCATCAAGCCCTTGGCGATACTGCTCAGCCAGGCACGTGGCTCACGCAACTGCGCCACCTGTTCCGGCTTGCCAAGCACATAAAGGAAAGTGTCCTGCGCCATATCAGCCGCATTCTCGGTATTGTGCAGGCGCCGGCGCAACCAATTCACCAGCCACAGATGATGGTCGCTATAAAGGTTACGGACGTCGGCGTGCAGCAGCGATGAGTTGGACGGTGATGACGACACAAGAGCCCTCGGTGCACACTGGAAATAAAATGCGAATAGGAATTTGTCGCAATATTATTCAGAGTGTTCGCCAGACTCAAGCCTTGTCACCGACCTGTCGCTGCCAATAACGGCAGCGACAGGCCCTGCATCAAGGAATCAGCGAATAGACCAGCGACGAAATCGCCACCAGGCCGACCACCGTGACAAACACGTTGGAGATCAGGCCCGAATGCTGACGCATGCTGGGCACGCGACGGATCGCGTACATCGGCATCAGGAACAGGATGGCGGCAATCACCGGGCCGCCGAAGCTTTCGATCATGCCCAGGATGCTTGGGTTGAGCGTAGCCACCAACCAGCACACCACGAGCATGAACGCTGCCGTCAGACGCTCCAGGGTTTTGCTGGCCGGACGCCGACCGGTTTTCAGAATCAGCCCTTTAAGGCCTTCATTGGCACCGATGTAGTGACCGAGGAACGACTTGGCAATGGCCACAAATGCGATCAGCGGCGCGGCAAAGGCAATGGTCGGGTTACTGAAGTGGTTGGCCAAGTACGACAGGATCGACAGGTTCTGTGCCTTGGCTTCGGCCAACTGCTCTGGCGAGAGCGTGAGCACGCAACTGAACACGAAGAACAGCACCATCACCACCATCAGTAAATGCGCGCGTGACAGGATCTGCGAGCTGCGCTCGTCGGCGTTGGCACCATAACGGCGTTTTTGATCCACGGCGAATGCCGAGATGATCGGTGAATGGTTAAACGAGAACACCATCACCGGAATCGCCAGCCATACGGTGTGCAGCAAGGCCGAGGGCTCGGGCAATGAACTGGCCGTGGTCAGAATGCCGCCGCTCCAGTGCGGGATCAGAAACACGGCCAGAAACAGCAACGCGGCAATAAATGGATAGACCATCATGCTCATGGCCTTGACGATCACTTGCTCGCCGCAACGCACCACGGTCAGCAGGCCAAGAATCAGCACCAGCGACAGAAGGGCTCGAGGCGGTGGAGTGATGTGTAACTGATTGAGCATGAAACTGCCGACCGTGTTGGTCAGTGCCACGCTGTAGATCAGCAGAATCGGAAAAATCGCCAGAAAGTACAGCAGCGTGATCAATGCCCCGGCGGTCAAACCGAAATGTTCTTCAACCACGTCGGTGATGTCTGAACCTTCACGCCCGGACAGCACGAAGCGGGTCAAGCCGCGATGCGCATAAAAGGTCATCGGGAACGCCAGCAGCGCCAGAATCAGCAGCGGCCAAAAGCCACCAATGCCCGCATTGATAGGCAAAAACAAGGTACCTGCACCAATGGCTGTGCCAAACAGGCCCAGCATCCAGGTAGTGTCGTGGCGGTTCCAGCGACCGAGGGTCGCAGGTGTCGCGTCGTCAAAGCGTTCATCGACGCTGTTAGCCTGGTCATTCATCCGGTCAAATCTCCGCTAGCCGGTCGTTACCACGCGGCCGGGGCGGACAAAACACACTTTACTGACCACGCCCCAGCCATAAGAGGGGCGCGATTGTCCGGGATTAGACATAAGAAGCAAAGGTTTAGCTGAGGAATGGTGAAAATGATTACCCGGATTAAAGCAAGACTTTGACACCTATTGATACACTATAGCCTTTCGAACACTGCGCTCAAGGCCTGCTGCCCATGACTGTTTGCCACCGTTACACCGCATTTGCCGGGCTGCTGCTCGCCCTTTCGCTGCCTGTGGCCAACGCCGCAGATGTGATGATCACCTGGCCAGGCGGCTGGGAAGTCCAGGCCGTACCGGCAGAGGCCGACAGCCACATCATGCGCCAGCGGGCAGTTAAAAACGACGCCAATGGCGACCCGCAGATGGTCATGGAACTGACCCAGTCGACCCTCGCGCCAGAGCACCAGGTCAACATGGAGGCGGTGTTGCTGGAGATGCGCAAGACCTTGCAGAAAAACTTCGCTCAAGGCGGATACCAGAGCGCCTGCAATAAAATTCACGACAGCACCCTGGGTGGCCTGAAAGCCCTGGAAACCACCTGCAAAATCACCCAGAACGGCAACCACGTCATCACCCAAACCCTGGTTGCGGCTACTCAAGAGCAAAGTGCTTACGCCCTCTCCTACGCGGGACCGGCCGACGGTTATAAAGCCAATGAGGCGCAAGTACAGGGGATTCGGGCGAGCTTACGGTTGGGCCAGACACAACCGTAAACAGTGTAGGAGCGAGCTTGCCTCGCGATCTTTTTAAAAGATCAAAAGATCGCAAGGCACGCTCCTACAGGCGGGATGCTTAAGGAATCAACACCACTTTGGCACTTGCCCCTGCATTGACCTCGGCATAACTGGCCAACCCTTCTACCAGCGGCGCTTCTTCGAGGTCCTTGGGCAGTGGCAGCAAGCCCTGATCAAAGTACTGACCAAATTGTTCGAGCATGCGCGCGCACTCTGTGCTGTTGTACAGCAGGCTGTTGACGCCTATCAGTGAGCCGCCCTTGCGATACAGCGCCAGGGCCGGCAGTTGCACATGACCGTCCAGCGGCGCTGCAATGATGGCCAGCCGGCCAAACACAGCCAGTGCAGGTACTGCCGCAGGTACCCAATGGCCGGTGGTGTCGAAAATCACTTCAGCGCCCCCCGCAAAGACCGTATTGACCTGGCTCGCCAACGCGTCGGGCTGCTCCAGCACAATCACCTCATGGCCCTGCTCTCGCAACAGGTGCGCCTGCTCCGGGCGACGAACCGCCGCCAATACGTGGGCACCCAGCACTTTGGCCAGACCCAGCGTGGCCGAGCCGACCGCGCCATTGGCGCCGATCACCAGCAAACGCGTTCCGGCCACCACACCACTGCGCTGCAAGGCATCCCACGCGGTGGTATACGGCACGCCCATGCTCGCGGCCTGCACAAAGTTCAAAGCTTGGGGTTTGCGCGCGACGCCACTGGCAGGCAGGGTCAAGAACTGCGCGTGGGAACCGTCCCGATAAAACCCCAGATCCTTGCCTGTGCCCCACACCGCTTGCCCGACAAGCGCATCGGGTCCCTCGACCACTACCCCGGCAAAATCCCGGCCTGGAATCCGCGGTAACGTGGTGTAGGGAAAACGTCCTAGCACGTTTTTCACGTCGCTGGGGTTCAAGCCCGCGGCCTTGACCTGCACCAGCACTTCGCCTGCTGACAGCGACGGCGCGGGCACATCGACCACTGCCAAGGCAGCCAGATCACCGGTTTTGGAAAATTGCAGAGCCTTCATGTTTCAACCCTCTGGGTGAGTGAGATGGCTGTGAGTCTATGGCCGGGAAAGAGGGAACATCGGTCAAACCCTTCTGTTTGTCGGTCAGATTGCGCCGGTGTGGCGCTGATCCTGACCATACAAAGAAGGCGCAACGCCCAACTCACGGCGGAACATGTCACTGAAACTGCTGGGCGAATAACCGAGCGAGCGGGCGATCTGACTCACTGACACCCCTTGAATCAACTCGGCTGCGGCCGTTGCCAACTGCACTTGGCGCCGCCACTGCGCGAAGCCCATGCCCAACGCCGCCTGTATCAGCCGCGCCAGAGTTCGCACACTGGCTCCGGCGTTCTCGGCATGCTGTTCAAAGGCGATGTCCAATGTCGGATTGGCCATCACGGATTGACACAGGTTGAGCAAGCGTCGATCCGGCGAGTCAGGCATCGGCACTTTGAGCAAGGTACGCCGGGCGCGCTGCAACTCAAGTAACGTCAGATTAAGCAACGCCTCAGTGTAGGCCGGTTGCGCATCGGGCAGGTCCACCAGATGAATAATCAGCTCGCGCAGCAACCGACCGACTTCAATGACCTGCACGGTGCTGTCCAGCGTGCTCGCCGTGGTGTGTGGCAGGTAGATGTTGCGCATCTGCAGATCGCTGACCACACGAATTCCGTGGGGCACGCCCGGTGGCAACCAGACCGCCCGTTGCGGTGGCACGGCCAAGGCTTCATCCGGTGTGTCGACCCACATCACCCCGCTCATGGCATATAGCAACTGGCCCCACTCATGCTGGTGCGGTTCAATGTACAAACCACGCGGATAAGTACGCGCCAGCGGCTGTACCGACACGGCAGGGTCAGATAAATCAGGCGGGGCAGCGAGCGCCATAAGCAGTTCACGTCATAAAAGTGAGTGCACATGTTACCTGAGCTTGTTTGCCCTTAATGAGTCCCCACCTGACAAAACTGTCATCTGAGCATCAGTTGTCTGTCAGGCTATGCCGCCCAGGCTGAGTTATTTCTACAAGAGGTCATCAATGAAAAACCCGTTACGTATTTTTGCGCTGTCTGCCTTGCTGGTGACGTCATTCGCCCACGCGGCTGACCAACTGACCATGGACGTGCACCGCGACGCCAACTGTGGCTGCTGCAAAGCCTGGATCTCGCACCTGCAAGCCAATGGCATCCAGGTCATCGATCATGTCGAAGACGATATGAGCCGTGTCAAACAAGAGCTCGGCGTTCAGCCGCGCCTGGCTTCGTGCCACACCGGGGTGATCAACGGTAAATTCGTCGAAGGCCACGTGCCTGCTGAGCAGGTCATCGCCCTGAGCAAGCGCAATGACTTGAAAGGCATTGCCGTTCCAGGCATGCCGATAGGCTCTCCGGGCATGGAAATGGGCGACCGCAAAGACGCCTACCAAGTGATTGGCTTGCGCAATGATGGCCGCGATGAAGTGGTCGCCGACTATCCATAAGCCCTCCTGAACCTGCATGAGCTGCCCGGTATTGCTTATGCTTTAACCTTAACGACGAACCTGTGGCCGCTGCCGCAGGCTGCGATCGGTCGGGTGCGTTACAGCGTTACGCACCCAAACACACCGCACAAATCCCTCCCTGCTGTTGGTCTGAAAAGCGCGTCAAAAACCCTACAACTTGTCGGGTCTGCCAACAGCCTTACACCTTCTCTCCTACACTCAGCCCTGTCGCGCAAACGACGGTCAGTGTCGTTTTAAATAAACCGAACCTTCTGCCCTTCCGACAGGTCAACCGGATAGAGGGGCGGTCTTCGTAGTGCATTCCTAACCGCATCTGGCTCTATGCCCGAAGATGTTGTCCGGGTGATTTTTATCAATCAGAAAGTGGAGGCTGACAGGTCACAAGGCCGATAGCAGCTCAATACGTACAACGGGAGAGAGTCATGATCAGTTTTGCTCCGCAACAAGACGGACGGTTAAACCCAACTGTTTCGTCCTCGATCACGCTCTCCGGGTTGGCGCCTGCCAGTAAGGCAACGCAGCCAGTGGTGAATACAAATCCCAACAAGAAGAAAATTCTGTTCGTCACGTCCGAGCTGGCAGACCTGGTCAAAACCGGCGGTCTGGGCGACGTATCGGCCGCCCTGCCCCGGGCCATGCGTCATCTGCATGACGTACGGGTGTTGATTCCCGGCTATCGGCAAGTACTTCAGAGCGACAACCCGATTCATATCATTGGCGAACTCGGCGGCCATGCGGCCCTGCCGCCGTGCAAAATCGGGCGCATGGACCTTGCAGACGGCCTGGTCATTTATGTGCTGATTTGCCCGGAACTGTACGAGCGCGAAGGCACGCCCTATGGCGCCAACAATGGTCGCGACTGGCCCGACAACCATATCCGCTTCGCCCGCCTGGGCCTGGCCGCCGCCGATATTGCTGCCAACCTGGCGCAGATCTATTGGCAGCCGGATCTGGTGCACGCTCACGATTGGCCCGCCGGCCTGACTCCGGCCTATATGCACTGGCGTGGCCAACGCACGCCGACCCTGTTCACCATTCATAATCTGGCCTATCAGGGCGTCTTCAGCCGCGCGTGCTGCCCGGAATTGGGCATCCCTCATCATGCGCTGCAGCAAGATGGCATGGAGTTCTACGGCAAACTGTCATTTCTCAAGGCAGGCATGGCTTATTCAAGCCATATCACCACAGTAAGCGCCACTTACGCCCAGGAAATCACCACACCAGAGTTTGGCTGCGGGCTAGAGGGTTTTCTGTCGAGCAAAACTCAACAGGGTCTGCTCAGCGGCATCCCTAACGGTATCGATGAAAGCTGGGAGGCCTCAACCGACCCGCATTTGATCGCGCCTTACGCCCCCGGCGACTGGTCGGGCAAAGCCATTAACAGCGACCATATCCGCGAGCTGTTTGAATTGAAAAAATCTTCCGGCCCGTTGTTCGCCGTGGTGTCTCGCCTCGTGTATCAAAAAGGCCTGGACCTGACCGAAGCAGTCGCCGATTTCATCGTGGCGTCGGGAGGGCAAATCTGCATCATCGGCCGTGGCGAGCCGGAAGAAGAACAAGCCATGCGTGACCTGGCCTTACGTTTTCCAGGCCAGGTCAGTGCTCGTATCGGGTTTAACGAAACCGATGCCCGACGCATGTTTGCCGGCAGTGACTTTTTATTGATGCCTTCTCGTTACGAACCCTGCGGCCTGAGCCAAATGTATGCGCAGCGTTTCGGTTCGCTGCCCGTGGCACGCAACACTGGTGGCCTGGCCGATACGATCGAGGACGGGTTGACCGGGTTTCTGTTCAATGAATCGACACCTGAGAGTTACATCCAGGCCTTGCGCCGGGCATTCAAAGTGTTTGCCTATCCAGACTTGTTCAATGCCATGCGCTGCCGTGCCATGTCGGCGCCCTTCAACTGGTGCAAGGCAGTAGAACCTTATGCCGAGTTGTATGAACAACTGGTCGCCCAATCGCTGAGCAGACCTGCAAATACCTGAGGAGGCCATTTATCAATGACTTCCCTAACCGTACCAACGCAGCATCATGGCGCCCACCTGCTGGCCACAGAACACACCCGTTTCAGCCTGTGGGCGCCAGATGCAAAGCGGGTCAGTGTGGTATTAAAAACGGGCCAGCGGCTGCCCATGTGCCCTGAGGCCAATGGCTGGTTTGTGTGCGAAGCACCCGCTCCCAAGGGAACCCGCTATCGCTACCGTATCAATGACGAGTTAGATGTGCCGGACCCCGCCTCGCGTGCTCAGGACGGGGGCATTGACGGTTTTAGCGTGGTGATCGACCCCAACGATTACCCGTGGCAACACCCGCACTGGAAGGGCCGCCCCTGGCATGAAGCGGTTATCTATGAGCTGCATGTGGGCGTGCTGGGGGGGTATGCCCAAGTGGCCAAGCAATTGCCACGCTTGGCCGAACTCGGCATAACGGCCATTGAACTGATGCCGCTGGCTCAATACAGCGGCGAACGTAATTGGGGGTATGACGGTGCACTGTTGTACGCACCCCATGACACTTATGGCTCGCCCCAGGCGCTCAAACAACTGATCGACACGGCCCATGGCTTGGGGCTGATGGTCATTATTGACGTGGTCTACAACCACTTCGGGCCACAGGGTAATTTCCTGCCGTCCTATGCCTCGGCTTTTTTCGAGGAAGAGCGTCATACCCCATGGGGCGCCGGGATTGATCATGGCCGCCCTGAAGTGGGGGATTTCTTTATCGACAATGCCCTGATGTGGCTATTGGAATATCGGGCCGACGGGCTGCGCCTGGACGCCGTCCATGCCATCGACAATCGAGGGTTCCTGCAGACGCTGGCGACGCGAGTCAAACAACACACAGCCCCGGATCGGCATGTCTGGCTAACCGTTGAAAATGAATTTAATCAGGCGCAGTTGCTGACAAATGACTTCGACGCTCAATGGAATGATGATGGCCACAACATACTGCATGCGTTGCTAACCGGCGAAAAAGAGGCTTATTACGCCGATTTTGCCGAAAACAGCAGCGAAAAATTGGCACGCTGCCTGAGCCAGGGCTTTATTTTTCAAGGGCAGACAGACCGGCGCGGCAACGCACGCGGCGAACCCAGCGATTATCTGCCGGCCAGCGCCTTCGTACTGTTTTTGCAAAACCACGATCAAATTGGCAATCGTGCCCTGGGCGAGAGGCTCCACCAGCTTTGCCCTGCGCCCGCGTTACATGCCGCAACCGCCTTGCTGTTGTTGTCACCCATGATTCCGTTGCTGTTCATGGGCGAAGAAAGTGCGGCCCCGGAGCCCTTCCTGTATTTCACCGACTACACAGGAGAACTGGCGACAGCCGTCTGCGAAGGGCGGCGAAAAGAGTTTGCCGAGTTCACAACCTTTGCCTCAAACCACCCGGCCGAAGTCACTCCAGATCCCAACCGGCGGTCAACCTTCGACAGGTCTCGGCCCTCGTTGACACCGGCGCACGATGACGCTGCACGCCTGAACACGCTCGCGCTTTATCAACACTTACTGGATTTACGTCATCAATGGATTATTCCGCGCCTGCAGGGAGCTTATTCCCTAGGCGCGCAGGTGTTATCCGCGGGGGCTGTGGCCGCACGGTGGCAAATGGCAGACGAACGCGTGCTGCATATCGCCGTTAATTTGAGTGACCGGCCCGCGCCTTACACAGCCCCCGCCCACAGTGAGCTGTTGTTTCAAAGCGAGCCGCAACTGGCCTTTTACCTGCAGAACAATCACGAATTGAAACCTTACAGCGCATTAGTCAGCCTGGAGAGGGCCCATGGGTGAATCGCAACTGGAAATACTCGCCAGCCGCGCAGGCTTGGCTGTGGACTGGGTGGATGCCAATGGCAACCCTCAACGCGTCGCACCAGCGGTGTTGCAAGCCATATTGGCGGGCCTGGGTTTACCTGCCGACAGCGCCGAGGCCATTGAGACCAGCCTGCTGAACTTGCAACTCGAGCAACAGAACAAACGCCTCCCCCCGTTACTGACTGCCGATGTGGGCCGCAGTTTGAACCTGGCGCGCTATTTCAATCCTCATAGCCAGTGCGTGGTGTATCTGGAAACCGGTGGCACGCTGGACATTCAGCTGGATGCGGATGCTTTTCTGCCCGGCATGATCGGGATCGGCTATCACCGAGTGAACATCGAAGACCAATATTTCACCCTGGCTGTTGCGCCGCCCCGGTGCTACAGCATGGCCGATGCGCTGGACAGCCAGCCGCCCCGAGCCTGGGGCTTGAGTGTGCAACTGTATTCATTGAGACGAGAAGGTGATGGCGGCTTTGGCGATACCTTGGCACTTGAGCGGCTTGCCAAGGCAGCCGGTGAACGCGGTGCCGATGCGCTGGCTATCAGCCCCATACACGCGATGTTCAGTTGCGATCCCCAGCGCTATAGCCCGTATTCACCGTCCAGTCGTTTATTCCTCAACAGCCTGTATGCAGCCCCCTCCTGTGTCCTGGGTGAGGTGGCCGTGCAGCGCGCCATTGACGCCTGCGCGCTGGGTGATGAACTACGTCGGCTGGAACAGCTGCCATTGATCGACTGGCCTGCTGCAACCGTCGCCAAGCAAACGCTGCTACGCCAGTTGTATGAGGATTTTCTGCTCGGTGAGCAACCGTTGCGGGCAGACTTCAACCAGTTTCGGGACAGCGGTGGCGAGGCGCTGGAAAACCATTGCCGTTTCGAAGCCCTGCAAGCGCAGCAAATGGCCGATCAACAAAGCCTGGATTGGCGGCTCTGGCCTGAACAATGGCGCGATCCCAACAGTCCGGCACTGCTAATTTTTGCCGAAGAACATGCCCATGACATCGGTTACTACGCCTTCTGCCAATGGCTGATTGACCGCTGTCTGGCGCGCGCTCAGCAATCAGCCCGTGACAATGGCATGCCTATCGGCCTGATTGCCGACCTGGCGGTAGGCGCCGATGGCGGCGGCAGTCAAGCCTGGTGCAGGCAGGATGAGCTGCTGGCCCACCTCACCGTCGGCGCCCCGCCCGACATGCTCAACCGCCAGGGGCAAGGATGGGGGATTTCGGCGTTTTCACCGGATGGGCTGAAACGCAGTGGTTTCAGGGCCTTTATTGAAATGTTGCGCGCCAACTTTGCTCACGCAGGTGGCCTGCGCATCGACCACGTCATGGGTCTGCAACGCCTATGGGTCATCCCGTTGGGCGCCGCGCCGACTGAAGGGGCGTACTTGTATTACCCGGTCGAAGATATGTTGCGCCTGCTCAGCCTGGAGTCTGTCCGTCATCAAGCCATCGTGCTGGGCGAAGACCTGGGCACGGTAGCGGAAGGCTTGCGCGAAAAACTCAGTGAGCGCGCCATTCTGGGCATGCGCGTATTGCAGTTTGAACAGGACTATGGCGCTCGCTTCAAGCCCATTCTCGACTGGCCCGATAACGCGCTCGCCACCACCAGCACCCATGATTTGCCAACCCTCAATGGTTGGTGGCATGAGCGTGACATCGACTGGAATGCCCGGTTGGGCATGGTCGATGCGCAAACCGAAGCCCACTGGCGGGAACGCCGCGAGCAAGAACGTAACGGCTTGCATATGGCCTTGAGTCAGGACCCACAAAACTTCCAGGAAGAATCGACCGGTGCCGATCAAGTCCTGGATGCCAGTGTGCGGTTTCTGGGGCATACCCGGGCCCCGTTGGTGTTGCTGCCCATTGAAGATGCGCTGGGGCTTGAAGAGCAGCCCAATCTGCCGGGAACGATCAGCAGCCACCCCAACTGGCGGAGGCGCCTGCCGATTGACAGCGACACGGTACTCGACTCTGCCGGGGCCGCCCGGCGCCTGGAACTACTGGCCTGTGCACGTCTCCAGGCCCAGGAACGTGACCGATGAGCGCTGTTACTGCACCCGTGATGCGGGCAACGATGCGCCTGCAATTTCATGCCGGATTCACCCTGGAAGATGCACGCCTGCAAGTGCCCTACCTGGCCCGGCTGGGCATCAGCCATCTGTACGCTTCACCGCTGCTTACCGCCCGTGCAGGCTCCATGCATGGCTACGATGTGGTTGATCCGACCCAGGTCAGCCCAGCCCTCGGCGGCGAAGACGCACTGCGCCGACTGGTCGAGGCCTTGCGCGCGCATGGCATGGGGCTGATCCTGGACATCGTGTCCAACCATATGGCCGTCGGGGGCAACGACAACCCTTGGTGGCTGGATCTGCTGACCTGGGGTCGTGCCAGCCCCTATGCCGGTTTTTTTGACGTTCACTGGCACTCGGGCGATCCACTGCTCGAAGGTGTACTGCTACTGCCGTACCTGAGTGGCGGGTACGGCGTCTGCCTGCAAAAAGGAGAGATCCGCCTGCGCTTCAACGCCGAAGAGGGCAGCTTTCGCGCGGAGCATGGCAATCATCATTTCCCCATTTGCCCCCTCGACTACCCTGCCCTGCTCAGCACCGGCACGGAGCCCTTGCAACAACTGGCCAATGACTTTGCTGCCCTTCACACCTCAGGCAGCCCACGTGAGCAAGCCCAGCCGCTGCACCGGGCACTGAGCGAGTTGAGCCGTTCACCGACGATTACCGAAGCGATTGAGGTGTCGTTGGCGCGCTACGATGCTCGCCATGTCGAAGGCTTTGCACGCCTGCATCAGCTCCTGGAACGACAGTCTTATCGACTGGCCAGTTGGCGCACGGCCGCTGACGACATCAATTGGCGGCGCTTTTTTGATGTCAACGAACTGGCCGGCTTACGGGTAGAACGCCCACAGGTCTTTGAGGCCACCCACGGCAAAGTATTCGAATTGATCAGCCAAGGTCTTGTCGACGGCTTACGCATCGACCATATCGACGGCCTGGCTAATCCGGCCGGCTATTGCCGTACCTTGCGTCGCCGTATCGATAGCCTGCAACCAGACCGGCATATACCGATCTATGTCGAAAAAATACTCGGCGCAAACGAGCAACTGCCCGAAGACTGGGGCGTGGATGGCACCACGGGCTATGAGTTCATGGATCAGGTGTCACTGCTCCAGCACCATCGCGAAGGTGAACACACACTGGAACGCTTGTGGGCTGAACACAGCCAGCGGCCCGCCGATTTCAAATCAGAAGCCTTGCTGGCGCGCCAACAGATTTTACAGGGCTCCTTGGCAGGCGATTTCGAAAGCGTGGCCCAGGCGCTGCTCAACGTTGCCCGTAATGACATCATGACCCGCGACCTGACCCTCGGGGCCATACGCCGCGCCTTGCAAGCGCTGGTGATGCACTTTCCGGTGTATCGCACCTATATCAGCGCCACCGGGCGCAGCAACGCAGATGAACGTGTGTTCCAGCAAGCCCTGGCTGGCGCGCGCACGGCATTGAACGAAGCAGACTGGCCTGTGCTGGACAACCTGGAACAATGGCTGGGCGGAGCCCCCTGGGGCGACTTGCCGGTAGGACGTTCGCGCAAAATGCTCAAGCATGCCTGCATCCGCTTTCAGCAACTCACCTCGCCCACCGCTGCCAAAGCCGTTGAAGACACCGCCTTCTATCGCTATGCCCGTTTACTGTCGCGTAACGATGTGGGTTTTAGTGCCGAGCGTTTCGACGCCCCTGTTGAAGCGTTTCACCAGGCTTGCCAGACACGCTTGGAGCGTTTCCCTGACAACCTGCTGGCCACCGCGACCCACGACCACAAACGAGGCGAAGACAGTCGCGCGCGTCTGGCCGTGCTCAGTGAACGCAGCGCCTGGTACGCCCGCTGTGTTGCTGATTGGCAGCCACTGGCCCAGGCCCTGCGGGCAGGCCGGACGGGCCCTACGATCGGCGATGAATTGATCGCCTATCAAATCATCCTCGGTGCCTGGCCACTGGACTTACAGCCCAATGGCCCGGCCGGTTTGCAACGCTTCAACGACAGGATCTGGCAGTGGCAGCTCAAGGCCTTGCGCGAAAGCAAGTTGCAAAGCCAATGGGCAGCGCCCAATGAATCTTACGAAAACGATGTCCGGTTTTTTCTGGAACAACTGTTCCTGCACCCCGCAGGGCTGGCATTGCGAAGTGCCCTTTATGAGGCCTGCGAAGAAATCGCCAGTGCCGGAGCTGCCAACGGGCTTGCTCAGACCTTGCTGAAACTGACCTCACCCGGCGTGCCCGATATTTACCAGGGCACTGAACTCTGGGATTTCAGCCTCGTCGACCCCGACAACCGGCGGGCGGTGGATTTTACCTTGCGCCAACAACTGCTCCAGAGCACCGCAAACCCTACCCTGCTCGCGCAAAAGTGGCGCGACGGTGCCTGCAAACAGGCGCTGATTGCTCACACCCTGAGGATTCGAGCCGACCATCCGCAACTGTTTGGCCGGGGCCGTTATATCCCGCTCACCGTGAGCGGCAAAAAGGCACAGCACGTAGTCGCCTTTGCCCGCCAGTGGAATGATCAACTGGCGCTTATCGTCGTTGCACGGGCGAGTGCAAATTCTATTCAAAAGAATGCACCTTTATTCAATAAAACATCCATTTGGGAAGATACAAATATCGAATTACCGTTTGACGGATTAACGCTCACTTTTAAGGGACTTTTTGAAACACCCGTAGTCATTACTAATAGGCGACTACGGGTCAGCGACGTTCTGGATACTTTCCCCGTCAACCTTCTGGTCAATACATCAGCCAAGGAGCTTTGAGATGAGTCATAACGAAAAGCGCATTCGTGAATTTGCTTACCAAATCTGGGAATCCGAAGGACGTCCACAAGGGCAGGAAGCAAGGCATTGGGAAATGGCTCATAAACTGGCAGAGGCCGAAGCCTTGGCCGGTAAGCCTGCTCCCTTGGCCAAGGCGCGGGCCAAGCCGAGCAAACCGCCTGCCGCCAAGGAGCCCACGGCCAAGAAACCCAGGGCAACGCGCAAGCCCACGACGCCTTGACCTAGGCAGACACACGCGCCAGACACTGCTTATTTAAATCAATACCGCTTTAAAACAGGACAGTGATGCCTGAGGGAAACGTGCGCCCTGAAAAACGCCTCTTTAACCTCACTCATTAACACCTGATACAGGCTTTTAATGCCTGCCAATAACTTCTGATTTGATTGCACAGTGTTCGACTTATTACCCAGGAGCAACCATGAACCAGCGCAAGTCGGCCCCATCTGAAACACCGGACGTTGAACCCTCGCGCATTCGTGAAGGGCTGCCCTTTCCGCTTGGCGCGACATGGGACGGGCTTGGCGTTAACTTTGCGTTGTTTTCAGCCAATGCCACAAAAGTGGAATTGTGTCTGTTCGACTCCACTGGCGAAACCGAACTGGAACGCATCGAGCTGCCTGAATACACCGATGAGACTTATCACGGCTATTTACCCGATGCTCATCCGGGGCAAGTCTATGGTTATCGCGTGTACGGCCCCTACGACCCGGAAAACGGCCATCGTTTCAACCACAACAAACTGTTGATCGACCCCTATGCCAAGCAATTGGTCGGTGAGTTGAAATGGTCCGAGGCTTTGTTTGGCTACACGATCGGGCATCCCGACGCTGACCTGAGCTTCGATGAACGTGACAGCGCGCCGTTTGTTCCCAAGTGCAAGGTCATCGACCCCGCACACACCTGGGGCCACGACCACCCACTGGTCGTACCTTGGGAGCGCACGATTTTTTATGAAACCCATGTACGCGGCATCAGCATGCGGCATCCCGCGGTGCCTGAAAATGTCCGTGGCACGTTTGCCGGCCTGATGAACGATGAAGTCATCGAGCACATTCGCAAACTGGGCGTGACCAGTGTCGAACTACTGCCCGTACATGCCTTTGTGAACGATCAGCACTTGCTGCAAAAAGGCATGACCAACTATTGGGGCTACAACAGCATTGCTTTTTTTGCCCCGGACCCGCGCTACCTGGCCAGCGGCAAAATTGCCGAATTCAAGGAAATGGTCGCGCATCTGCACGAGGCCGGGCTGGAGGTGATTCTCGACGTGGTTTACAACCACACCGCCGAAGGCAATGAGCAAGGCCCCACCCTGTCGATGCGCGGAATCGACAACGCGTCCTACTACCGCCTGATGCCCGATGACAATCGCTATTACATCAATGATTCCGGCACCGGTAACACATTGGATTTAAGCCATCCGTGCGTCTTGCAGATGGTCACGGACTCGTTGCGCTACTGGGCGCTGGAAATGCACGTCGATGGCTTCCGCTTTGACCTGGCCACCATTCTTGGGCGTTACCACGATGGCTTCGATGAACGTCATAGCTTCCTGGTGGCCTGCCGACAAGACCCATTGCTACGCCAGGTAAAAATGATTGCCGAACCCTGGGACTGCGGCCCCGGCGGTTATCAGGTGGGGGGCTTTCCACCCGGCTGGGCGGAATGGAACGACCGTTTTCGCGATACCGTGCGCGCGTTCTGGAAAGGCGACGAGGGCCAGTTGGCCGACTTTGCTGCGCGCATGACCGCCTCGGGTGATCTGTTCAACCAGCGGGGTCGACGTCCTTACACCTCAGTCAATTTTATTACCGCCCATGATGGCTTCACGTTGCATGACCTGGTGTCGTACAACGACAAACACAACGAAGCCAACGACGAAAATAATCAGGACGGCAGCAACAACAACCTGTCCTGGAACCACGGGGTCGAAGGCCCCACAGAAGACGTAGAAATCAATCGTTTGCGCCTGCGCCAGATGCGCAACTTTTTCGCCACCCTCCTGCTCGCGCAAGGCACCCCGATGATCGTCGCCGGTGACGAGTTTGCCCGCACGCAACATGGCAATAACAACGCGTATTGCCAAGACAGCGACATTGGCTGGGTCAATTGGGAACTGGACGACGATGGAAAATCACTGCTCAAGTTCGTCAAGCGCCTGATCAAATTGCGCCTGAGCTACCCCATCCTGCGGCGCGGATTGTTCCTGGTGGGTCATTTCAATGAAGAGTTAGGCGTCAAGGATGTCACCTGGCTTGCTCCCGAAGGCACAGAGATGACCATCGAACAATGGGAGGATGCCAATGGCCGCAGCCTCGGCATATTGCTCGACGGTCGTGCGCAAGTGTCTGGAGTGCAGCGGGCCGGGGCTGATGCCACGCTCCTGATCACCTTCAACGCCCATCACGACAGCGTGGACTTTACCCTGCCGCAAGTCCCGGAAGGTACGGGCTGGATCGTCAAGTTCGACACCTTCGACCCGGACAGCAAAAGCCGTGAGCCGCTCGCCTTCAATAGTGTTTATGCCCTCAACGGCCGCTCAATGGCGTTGTTCGAGTTGGTCAAGGATCAAGAGGCCTGAAGATGGATCTGCAACGGTTTTTTGAAAACGCCGCACCGCCCCTGCACACCGCACAAGACCTGGGCGCGTGCCTGCAAAAAATGGTCGACAACGGGCTGGATCAATTGCCGATGCCTGGCCGCGGGCACACGCTTGAGCGCTGGCAACACCTGGCCTATGTCGCGGGGCAAAACCTGGGGCTGTGCAAGCTCTATGAAGGCCATACCGATGCCTTGGCCACACTCAATGAATTGAGCGCTGCCCCTGCGCCGCAAGGCAGTACGTGGGGGTTGTGGGCAGCGGAACCGCCCAATGCACGTGTCCAAGTGCACCAAGAGGACGGGCAGACGCTGCTCAATGGTCGCAAGGCGTGGTGTTCAGGCGCAGCCGTGGTCAGCCATGGGTTGATCACCGCCTGGAATGAACAAGGCAAGGTGCAATTGGTGGCCGTCGACTTGCAGCAACCGGGCATCCGTGTCGAAAACAGCGGCTGGGAAGCCGTGGGGATGAGCGCGACAGCCAGCGTCGACATCACCTTTGAGCACGCCAGGGCCACGTGTATCGGTCAGCCCGGTGATTATTTGCAACGTCCTGGTTTCTGGCAGGGTGCAATCGGTATTGCCGCGTGCTGGTACGGCGCCGCCAACCGGCTGGGCGAGTATCTCCAGCAGCATTGTCAGCAACGGGCTGAACCTCATGCGTTGGCCCATTTGGGTGCCATTGACGCGGCTTTATTCAGTGCCCGCTGCATCCTTGCCGAAGCTGCTCGACGCGTAGACTCAGCTCCAACAGCCGATGTTCAACGGTTGGCTCGTCAGGCGCGGGCTCACATTGAAATCTGTGCCGAGCAGGTCATTGGCCATGTCGGCCATGCACTGGGCGCGGGGCCGTATTGCAAAAACCCGCATTTTGCCCGGTTAAATGCTGATTTACCGGTGTATCTGCGCCAAAGCCATGCCGAACGTGACCTCGAGGCGCTTGGCGCGTTAGTGGCTGCGCAGGTCCAAACGGCAGAATCACCATGAAGCCCAACTTGATTGTCGGCGCAGGGACCGCACTGCAACACTGGCAAGACGCTCAATGCCTGGCACACATGCCGCAAACGACCTTGACGCAGTTGGTGCCCGAGGGCGCACGCGCAGTGGTGATTGCCCCTCACCCGGATGATGAAGTCCTGGGCTTTGCCGGTTTGCTCCAGCAACTCAACGCAGCCCGTTACCCGCTGCTGCTGATTTCAATCACCGATGGCACCGCCAGCCATCCGGGCTCAACCTTCTGGCCTGTCGAGCAACTGGCGGAACAACGCGCCCAGGAATCAAAAGAAGCACTTCGCCGTCTGGGCATCGCTCGTGAGCACATGAGCTGGCTTCGCGCTGGGTTTGAAGACAGCCACGTTGCTGATCGCGAACATGCCGTGGCCGCCTTCGTCGAACGCCACTTACAGCCGGGCGATGTCGTGTTTGCCACCTGGCGCGAAGACGGCCACAGCGATCACGACGCAGTAGGCCGTGCAGTCGGCCATGCCGCTATCGCCGCAGGCGCCACACTCTATGAAGTGCCCATCTGGACGTGGCACTGGGCGCACGATCAAGACCCCCGCGTGCCTTGGCACAGGGCGCGCAAACTGAACCTGAGCCCCGACGCAGTGGCACGCAAGCGTCACGCCGCGCAGGCCTTCACCAGCCAGTTGCAAGCCGACCCAAGCACCGGTCAAGGGCCGGTTCTGTCCCCCTTGGTACTGGAGCGCTTGCTTCAACCCTTTGAAGTGTTTCTTGTGCCGGAGTAAACAATGAGCGTTCCCACCACTTTTTTTGACCAGCTGTACCAAGACAGTCCAGACCCTTGGGCCTTTCGCGAGCGCTGGTACGAACAGCGCAAGCGCGCCCTGACACTGGCCTGTTTGCCGCGCCAGCAGTATCGATCGACCTATGAATTGGGTTGTGCCAATGGCGAGTTGAGCGCTGGCCTGGCCCTGCGCACCGAACAACTGCTGTGCTGCGACGCATCGGCCAAGGCCGTTGAACTTGCTCGCCAACGGTTGCGTGCCTGCCAGAACACCCATGTGCAACAAAGCCGCTCCCCGGCAGATTGGCCGATGGGCAGCTTTGACCTGATTGTGCTTAGCGAAATGGGTTATTACCTGGACGCTGCCGACTTGCGCGAGCTGATTGCGCGGACCCTGAACAGCCTGGCCCCGGATGGCCATTTTTTGGCCTGCCATTGGCGCCCGGCCATTGAAGGGTGCGCACTGACCGGCGATCAGGTCCACAACATGTTGGATGAGCTGCTTGGGCTTGAGCGACTCGCCCATCACAGTGAGGATGATTTTGTACTTGACGTCTGGGGCCGTGACCCCGGCTCAGTGGCCAGCCAGGAGGGCCTGCGATGATCGGCATTCTGATACCCGCACACAACGAAGAGGCTCTGCTGGCCAACTGTTTGCAATCGACGCTGATGGCGGCCGCACATCCCCAACTTGAGGGTGAGGCTGTCAGGGTGATCGTGATACTCGACAGTTGCAGTGACCGCTCTGCCGAGATTGCCGCCTGTTTCGACGTCAGCGTCTTGCAGATCGAGGCGCAGAATGTCGGGGCTGCACGCGCGCTCGGTGCGCAATGGTTGCTGGAACGCGGTGCACGCTGGATCTCCTGCACAGACGCAGACAGCCTCGTCGCAGACGACTGGCTGGTGGCCCAATTGGCGCTGAAAGTGGATGCGGTGTGCGGCACGGTAAGGGTAGATGACTGGGGCGAGCTGATTGATGCAGCGACCCAAAGCCGCTACCTCAACGCCTACGAGGCACGCGACGGCCACCGGCACATCCATGGCGCCAATCTGGGCTTCAGTGCCAAGGCCTACCTGCAGGCTGGAGGCTTTCTGCCCCTCACGTGCCATGAAGATGTCCATCTGGTCAAACAGCTGCAAGCAAGCGGTGCAACCATCGCCTGGAGTCATCGACCCAAGGTCATCACCAGCGCCCGTCTGGACTGTCGTGCCCAAGGCGGCTTTGGTGACTATTTGAAGTCACTGCTAAGGTCACCTATACCTGATCAACATCAATCGAACCCGCGTAACGGTACGCTATAAATTGCCTGTGCACTCAGCACTCGGGCGCAAGCGGAGCCCGACCGACGTGAGCCATTCAGCACAGGAACACGCATGAGCCTTGATATTGCCGGCAACCTTATTGATTCGCCCGCCCCTGATGCAGTGCCTGATGTCCACCGGATGAAGGTCGTCACGGTCAACACCCACAAAGGCTTCACGGCCTTCAATCGACGTTTTATCTTGCCCGAATTGCGCGAGGCTGTACGCGAGACCGATGCCGACCTGGTGTTTTTGCAAGAAGTGCTCGGCGAGCATGGCAAGCACTCTTCCCGCTACGACCAATGGCCTGAGGTTTCGCAATACGAGTTTCTGGCCGACAGCATGTGGAGCGACTTTGCCTATGGCCGCAACGCGGTTTACCCCGATGGCCATCATGGCAACGCGGTGTTGTCCAAGTACCCGATCAAGTCCTATCGCAACCTCGACGTGTCGATCACCGGTCCCGAGCGGCGTGGTTTGCTGCACTGCGTACTGCAAGTGCCGGGGCACGAGCAGGTGCATGCCATTTGCGTGCATTTGAGTTTGCTGGAGAGCCATCGTCAGTTACAAATCGTGCTGTTGAACCAGTTGCTTAAATCCTTGCCATCTGCAGACCCGGTGATTATTGCCGGCGACTTCAATGACTGGAAACTGCAAGGCAACGCAGCCCTGTCGCAACGTAACGACTTGCACGAAGTCTTTGAGCGCCACCATGGAAAGCTCGCCAAAACCTATCCTGCACGCTGGCCACTGCTGCGTCTGGATCGCATCTATCTACGCAATGCCATCAGCCGGAATCCGATCATTCTCACCGGTAAACCGTGGTCGCATTTATCCGATCATTTGCCATTAATGGTCGAGGTGCACCTGTAAACGGCAGGGCGCGATCGCCCCTGCCTGGATGCCTATTCGCTTGTAGGCTGCAAAATCAACACACTAAGCGGTGGCAAGTTCAACGCCACCGATACCGGCTGCCCGTGACTGCTGACGTCGTCAGTGATCACACCCCCACCGTTACCATAGTTGGAACCGGCGTAGACCTCGGCGTCGCTGTTGAGCACCTCATGCCATCCTCCGGCAAACGGCACGCCAACGCGATAAGCCTCACGCGGTACCGGGGTAAAGTTGGCGACCACCAGCAGCGGCTTGCCTTCTTGGCTCCAGCGCAACCAGGCAAAAACACTGTTGGCCGCATCATCGCCAATCAACCATTGAAAACCGGTCGGGACATCATCCTGGTCGTGCAACTCTGGGTACTCGCGGTACAAGCGATTCAAATCCGTCACCAGCTTCTGCACGCCTTGGTGTTCCGGGTATTGCAACAGGTACCAGTCCAGTTGCTGGTCATGGTCCCACTCGCGCCACTGGCCGAATTCACAGCCCATAAACAGAAGTTTCTTACCCGGATGCGCCCACATAAAACTTAAATAAGCCCGCAAATTGGCAAATTTCTGCCAACGGTCTCCGGGCATCTTGTCGATCAGCGAGTGTTTGCCGTGCACCACTTCATCGTGGGAAATCGGCAAAATGAAACGTTCGCTCCAGGCGTACACCAGGCCAAAACTCAACTCGTTGTGATGATGAGCGCGATACAGCGGGTCTTGCTGGATGTAATGCAACGAGTCATGCATCCAGCCCATGTTCCACTTGTAGGAAAACCCCAGACCGCCCTGAGCGGTGTCCTGGCTCACACCAGGCCACGCTGTTGACTCCTCTGCAATCATCAATGCCCCGGGCGCTTCGATGGCCACTACGTCGTTCAAATGGCGTAGAAAGTCGATGGCCTCAAGGTTCTCCCGACCGCCCAGGCGGTTCGGCACCCACTCTCCCGGCTTGCGCGAGTAGTCGCGGTACAGCATCGAGGCCACCGCATCCACACGCAAACCGTCGATATGAAAATGCTTGAGCCAATGCAAAGCCGAAGCCAGCATAAAGCCGTGCACCTCGGTGCGGCCAAGGTTGTAAATCAGGGTGTTCCAATCGGGGTGAAAACCTTCCAGCGGGTTGGCGTATTCATATAACGCCGTGCCATCAAAATTCGCCAGCCCATGGGCATCATTGGGAAAATGCCCGGGCACCCAATCGAGGATGACCCCAATACCGGCCACATGGCAGGCGTTGACGAAGGCTGAAAATTCATCGGGTGATCCGTAACGCGCGCTCGGGGCAAATTGGGACAGCGGCTGGTAACCCCATGACCCTCCGAACGGATGCTCCATGATGGGCATCAGTTCTATGTGCGTAAAACCCAGTTGCTGCACATAGGGAATCAGCCTTTGCGCCAACTCTGGCCAGCTGTATTGGCGACCCACCTCGCCGGTCTCATCAAGCTCGCATTGCCATGAACCGGCATGCAACTCATAGATAGACAGCGCCGCCGCGGGACGTTGATGGTGAGCGCGCTCCTGCATCCAGGTGCAATCTTGCCACTCCACTGACAGCGGCGAGGCGACGATGGAGCCAGTAAGCGGCGGCAGTTGCGTCGCCAGCGCCATCGGGTCGGCCTTGAGCAATAACGCATCGTCAGCGCTCAGTACTTCGTACTTGTAAACCTCACCGGCGCCCAACCGCGGAATGAACAACTCCCAGACACCGCTTGGGTGGCGCAGACGCATCGGATGACGGCGGCCATCCCAGTTATTGAAATCGCCGACTACCGAAACACGTTTGGCATTAGGTGCCCACACCGCGAAACGCACACCGGGTACATCGTCAACGGTGGTGACCTGCGCGCCCAGGCAATGGCTCAAGTCGCGGTGATTACCTTCGGCAAACAGGTACAAGTCCATTTCACCCAGCAGCGGACCAAAGCTATAGGGGTCTTCACTGGTTTGTTCAGTGCCCGCCCAATTGATACGCAAACGATAAGGCTGCACATCTGCAAAGCGCGCGCCGAACAATCCAGGCACTTGCGTGGCAGACAGCTCCCCAATGAGTTCATCACGGTCACGTTCGAGCACCTTGACGCTCAGGGCACCCGGCAGAAATGCCCGGATGATTTGCCCACCCAAATCGTCTGGATGCGGCCCTAACACGGCAAATGGATCTGGATGCCTGGCGTCGATCAAAGCCTCGATATCAGGCCGCGCAGGCAATATCGCGTGCAGCCCGCCCTCACTGTCCTTACTTGAACTCATCACTGCTCTCCATCAGGTAAAGGCTTGGCCATGCTTGGCAAGTGGGAAAGCAAATCGCTCAAGCCCTGCAAGGGCACATGCAACCAGGCAGGTCGATTTGCTGCTTCATAGATAATTTCGTAGGCCGCCTTCTCCAGACTGAACAACCGCAAAGCGGCCTCTTCACTGTCTGGCCCTTTCCAGCGATGTTCAAGGCTGGCGGTGGCCAGCCGATAGGCATCGATCAAAGCCCTGCGCGACTCCTTCACATAACGCTGCACCACCCGCTGTCGCGCCTCGTGGGCGTGGTCGGAGTGGTCAGATTGCTGCACGTTGCTGATCGCCATGGCAGCGGCATAGTCAAAAGAACGCACTACACCGCTGACGTCCTTGTACGGGCTGTGTTTGCTGCGCCGCACCGCCAAAGAGCGAGCCGGCTCGCCTTCAAAGTCGATGAAATAAGCATCCCCCTGCACAACCAGCACCTGCCCCAGATGCAAATCGCCATGCACCCGGATCTTCAGCCCACCCAAGGTTTGACGGGCCAACTGCTGAATGTCATCAGCAATAGCCGTTTGTTGAGCCAGCAGTGTATTGACCTTCGCCTGGTGTTCTGGCGAGAGAGCCGGCAGGTGTTTTTTGAGTTGCTTGAGTGCCTGCTTCACCTGGGCGGTGATATGGCTCGCCCACTGCCTGGTATCAGTGGCGTCCGTTATTTGCGGGGCGAAATCAGGGTTGTCATGCGCTTGCGCCAGCACCCCATGCAGCTCGCCAAGGCGCTGGCCCAGCAGCGCTGCAAAATCCGCCAGTTCAGCCAATGCGTTGTAATGCTGGGGAAGCGCTGATTGGCTATCGGCCAACTCATCGCGAATCGCCCGTTCCAGGCTGTTGTGGGTCCATGTCCAGGCATCGCCCTGATTGTCCAGAAAGCCCTGAGCAATCATCAGCAACGTGTCTTCACCTTGTGCGTCGCGACGGACCACAGCCCCTAGCAACGGCGAAATATTGGCAAACCCGGCGGCGGTCAGATAGGCGCCCATTTCCAGCTCCGGGTGCACACCGCTGCTCAATTGCCGCAAGAGTTTTAACACCAGTACGTCACCCACAACGACCGAACTGTTGGACTGCTCGGCGTTGAAATAACGCACCTCACTGTCGGTATCGAGCGCCAGCGCCGCCATTTCTGCGCTGGCACTGAAGCTTATCGTGCCCGCGGGGGTGCTAAGCGCCTGGCCTTGTTGCATGGCATGAAGCACGCTGTGCACGAAGGACTCAAGGCTAAAAGCGTCTGTCAGATAGCCCACCCGTGGCCCGCGCCGCAATCGAGACAACACCAGGTGCTGCGCCAGCGCGCTGCTGGGCTGATCTTCGCCAAGGCCGCCCAGCGGCAATTGATAACGATACTGCTGCCCGTTGCCGGAGACCTCGATTTCTGTCAGCAATACTGGGTTGCCGGCATCGCCGAAGATCGCAGCGTTAGCCATTTTCGCCGATTCGATCGGCACATCCTTTTGTCCAAACCAACGGCGTTTGGGCAACCACACGGGTAGCACTTCTTTTTCCAGCGTGGTGCTCACGGGCGGCGCGACTAACTCCTCCAGCCCTTTTTTGAGAACCAGCGTCAACAGCTCCGGCAAGCTGCTGGACGGTTCAGTATGCCAAGCAGGCATCTGATTCTCGCTGGCCAGCACGAACCAGTAAAAACCATAGGGTGCCAGGGTGAGCATGAAATCCAGTTGCCCAATGGGCGGAAAAGCGTTCCCCCCCAGCATTTCCACCGGGACGCGGCCGGCAAACTCAGACAAACCAAGCTCGACGGCTTGCGCACTGCGCGACACATTGGCCACACACAGAATGGTTTCTGTGCGGCCTTGCTCATCGGTAAATTGGCGAAGGTAAGCCAGAATTTTCCAGTTACTCGGCGAGAGCATTTTCAAACTGCCGCGCCCGAAGGCTTTTTGCTGCTTGCGAACACCCAACAGACGGCGTGTCCAGTTCAGCAACGAATGCTGATTACCCGCCTGCGCTTCAACATTGACCGACTGATAGCCATAGAGCGGGTCCATGATCGGCGGCAACACCAGGCTGGCAGGATCGGCCCGCGAAAAACCGCCATTGCGGTCCATCGACCACTGCATGGGGGTACGCACCCCATCCCGGTCACCGAGGTAGATATTGTCCCCCATGCCGATTTCATCGCCGTAATACAGGGTCGGCGTGCCTGGCATCGATAGCAGCAAGCTGTTGAGCAGTTCGATACGTCGGCGGTCTCGCTCCATGAGCGGAGCCAGGCGTCGACGTATCCCCAGATTGATCCGTGCCCGCCTGTCGGCAGCGTAATAGTTCCACAGGTAATCGCGCTCTTTGTCGGTGACCATTTCCAGGGTCAACTCATCATGGTTGCGCAAGAAAATCGCCCACTGGCAGTTCGCCGGTATTTCCGGGGTTTGCCGCAAAATATCGGTAATGGGAAAACGATCCTCCTGTGCCAACGCCATATACATGCGGGGCATGAGCGGAAAGTGGAAAGCCATATGGCATTCATCGCCATCAATGCCATCGGTGTCGCCAAAATACTGCTGGGTGTCTTCGGGCCATTGGTTGGCCTCGGCAAGCAGCATGCGGTCAGGGTAATGCGCGTCTATTTCTGCGCGGATCTGTTTGAGGATCTGATGGGTTTCCGGCAGGTTTTCATTGTTGGTGCCATCGCGTTCGATCAAATACGGAATGGCATCCAGACGCAGGCCGTCGATCCCCATGTCCAGCCAAAAGCGCATCACTGAAAGCACTTCTTTCATGACCTGCGGGTTGTCAAAGTTCAGGTCGGGCTGGTGAGAATAAAAACGGTGCCAAAAGTATTGCCCGGCGACCGGGTCCCAGGTCCAGTTCGAGGTTTCCGTGTCCAGAAATATAATCCGCGTGCCGTCATACTTTGTATCAGTGTCCGACCACACGTAGTAGTCACGGGCCTTGGAACCAGCCTTGGCATGACGGGCTTTTTGAAACCACGGATGTTGGTCTGACGTATGGTTGATCACCAACTCGGTAATGATCCGCAGGCCACGGGCGTGGGCCTCTTTAATAAAATGCCTGACATCGGCGAGCGTGCCGTAATCCGGATGAACACCGCGATAGTCGGCAATGTCATAACCGTCATCACGACGCGGAGAGGGATAAAACGGCAGCAGCCACACGGTGTTCACGCCCAGCTCGGCGATATAGTCGAGCTTGCTGATCAACCCGGGGAAATCACCGATGCCGTCGTTGTTTGAATCAAAGAACGACTTGATATGAACTTGGTAAATCACCGCGTCTTTGTACCAGAGCGGGTCTTTTGTGAAGCGGGTCGAGGCGTTTTGCTTTGTCATGGGAAATACACCTGCTGAGTGGGTTGCCCGCGACTACACAGCCGCTTCGGGAACGGCCTTAAAGAGGTTTGATTCGCCAGATGCCAAACGGCTGATGCCAGGGCTCCAGGCGCATCCATTGGGTTTTGCCGTACCAGGTCCAGCGATGCCCGTTCATCAAGTCCTCACCTGAGGTCTGAGCGTCATCGCCCAGGCCCATCTCCCATAACGGCAACTCAAAATGCGCTTCCTGAGCGTTGTGCGGGTCCAGACTCACGGCCACCAGTACAAAGTTGCTGCCATCGGCACTGCGTTTGCCGAAATACAAAATGTTGTCATTCCAGGCGTTGTACAGCGTTAAACCCAAATGACTGTGCAAGGCGGGGTTTTGACGTCGAATGCGGTTGAGCTGGGCGATTTCGGCCACAATGTTGCCCGGCGCGTCGTAGTCACGAGGGCGAATCTGATACTTCTCCGAATCCAGATATTCCTCTTTGCCGGGCAATGCCTCGGCCTCACACAGCTCGAACCCCGAATACATGCCCCATAAACCCGAACCCATCGTCGCCAGCGCTGCGCGGATCAAAAAACCGGCGCGCCCGCAGTGCTGTAGAAACAGCGGATTGATATCGGGTGTATTGACGAAAAAATTGGGCCTGAAACATTCGCGCAACGGGCTTTGATTGAGCTCGGAGAAATACGACGCCAGTTCCGCCTTGGTGTTGCGCCAGGTGAAGTACGTGTAGCTCTGGGAGAACCCGACCTTGCCCAAACGCGCCATCATGGCCGGCGTAGTGAAGGCTTCAGCGAGAAAAATCACGTCGTTGTGCAAGGCCCGCACATCGGCAATCAACCATTGCCAAAAGGGCAACGGCTTGGTGTGGGGATTGTCCACCCGAAAAATCTTCACGCCCTCTTCCACCCACCCCAGCACGATGTCCCGCAACTCCAGCCAGAGCCCGGGGATTGCATCGGGTGCGTAAAAATCGACATTGACGATGTCTTGATACTTTTTCGGCGGATTCTCGGCGTAACGAATCGTCCCGTCAGGCCGCCAGTTGAACCAGCCGGGATGCTGCTTGAGCCAGGGATGGTCGGGGGAGCATTGAATGGCAAAATCCAGCGCAATGGCCAAACCGTGATCGGCAGCGGCCGCTACCAGTCGACGAAAATCCTCACGGGTCCCCAATTGCGGGTGTATCGCGTCGTGCCCACCCTCTTCACTGCCGATGGCATAGGGGCTGCCGGGGTCGAGCGGACCGGCCTGCAACGCATTGTTTGGGCCTTTGCGGTGACTGCGCCCCACAGGGTGAATGGGCGGGAAGTACAGCACGTCAAAGCCCATGTCATGAATCATCGGCAGGCGTTCAATCACGTCATTGAACGTACCGTGCCTGGCAGGATCATCCGTGGCTGATCGTGGAAAAAGCTCATACCAGCTGGCGAATTCTGCCAGGGGGCGCTCGACCTCTACCGGGAACTCATGACTGAAACTCACATACGCATGGTGCTGGGCTTCGGCCATCAGCCGGGCGCTGTGTTCATGCATGAACAACGCGACCTGTTCAGTCTCCAGCAACCCGACCAACTGACCGAGGAGTGTCTTGAGCTGCTCTTTCAATTCATCGTGTGAACTGTCAATCGCGCGCTGCACCAGGATTCGCCCTTCCTGCAACTCCAGACTGACAGGGATGCCAGCCTGATACTTCTTCTGCAATTCGTGACAGAAACTGGCATACCGATCAATCCAGGCCTCAATGCAAAAAACGTAACGCCCAGGCTCAGGCACCCAAAAAGCTCCCTGCCAAGTGTCATTGCCTGAAAACGCCATGGACGAAGCCGACCATTCATCGGAGCCGGACAAACGCCAGTGCAACATCACCGCCAACTGGTCATGTCCGTCAGTGAACACTTTGCTGCTCACATCTATGCTCTGATCGACAGTGGCCTTGACGGCATATTCGCCTGCTTCCAGCACCGGCGAGACAGATTCAATGGCGATGCGTGGCAACAACAAGGCCTGAGACAGCGCCAAGGGCGCAACAGCGTCAGGGTCCAGCGGGAAATCAGCATTCATCGAGCTCACTCCTCACGCCCGTGGACGTTCATCGGTGGTCGTTTCAAAGCACATTCCGGCATGTGCACCGGCAACCTAAAGTGGGAGCAACAGGGCCCTTCAAAAGTTCAGACTAAATGCGGGCGTCCGTCCGGTGGCTGGACGGAACCACCCGTTATGAACTGCGGTCGATCCGATATGCAGCAAAACCATGCAGCTATGAGGCCAACGCCATGAATATCCCTATTGCGCCTGAAACACCTGCCCCTGATACCGATAACCCCGCCCTGCCGCCAGATGAGCCGGAACCGGTTCCAGAGCAAGATCCGCCCGGCCGTGATCCTGCCCCGATTGGAGACCCACCTGATGAACAGGCCCCCATGAAAGCCGACCGGTAGCGTCAGCGCTTTTCAAACAGATTCAGGATCTTGGGCATCACGCTGAAAATGCAAAAGGCCAGCAACGTACTGAACACTGCCGTTGACTCTCGGCCCATGCCGGCCGCCACCCCGATGGCCGCGGTCATCCACAGGCCCGCAGCGGTGGTCAGGCCCTTGACATGCTCATCATCTGCGCCGCCAAACCGGGATTTGAGAATAGTCCCTGCGCCCAAAAAACCAATGCCGGCGATCACACCCTGCACCACCCGACTCATGGCATCCTCTTGTGCGCCGGACATTTGCGGCACCAGCACAAACAAAGCCGCGCCCAGCGCCACCAGCATATGCGTGCGCACCCCTGCCGCTTTGCCCTGCTGCTCGCGCTCAAAGCCCAAAATTCCGCCCAACACAGCCGCGATCAACAGGCGGACAGTAATTTGAGTCAATTGCCGGGCATCCGTAATGTCAGCGAACTCCGCCACCAGCGTGAGCCAGACTTCATGCAGCCATGCATCCATTTCCTGGGCCTCCGGGATTAACGTTGAGCCTGTTCATGTTTAACACCTCAGCGAGAGAATCGTTCACGCGTGGCTGCTTAAACGTGTCATCGGGCCCGTTCGAGGTCTATTGCTCCGAGTGGCTCATCAGCCCCTCTCAACACCGCGTATGGCTGGGCATGCAGGCGCCTGACGGATTGCCGCAAACACACCTCCCCGTTAATCTGGTCTGCTTTTTAATCAGATAGCTGAGTCTGGTATGCAAACAGTTCGCAGGCGATAGTGCTGATCATTTATACCGTTGATTGGTTAAACCCTACCCGGTAGCCGCTTGCCCCAGAACTAGCCGAGCTTTTTGTCCATGAAACGCTACGAGAAATTTGCTGACGATATTGCCGAACTGATCCGCTCCGGTGTGTTGGGCCCTGGCCAGCGCGTGCCGTCGGTGCGCTATGCGAGCCAGACGTATGGGGTGAGCCCCTCGACGGTGTTCCAGGCGTATTACCTGCTCGAGCGCCGCGGCCTGATTCGTGCCAAGCCGCGCTCGGGGTATTTCGTCAACACTCACGCGCCCAGCCCGTTTAATGAACCGGAGGTCAGCAGCCACCCGACCGAGTCCACCCAAGTGGATGTCAGTGATCTGGTGTTTTCGGTGCTGGACTCCATCAAAGACCCGAATACCGTGCCTTTGGGCTCGGCCTTCCCAAGCCCCACGCTGTTCCCGCTGCAGCGTCTGGCCCGTTCCATGGCCACCGCCAGCCGCGAGATGGACCCGCGCATGGTGGTCACTGACATGTCGCCGGGCAACCCGCAGTTACGTCGGCAGATTGCTCTGCGCTATATGGTGGGTGGGCTGATGCTGCCCATGGAAGAGTTGCTGATCACCAATGGCGCGCTGGAAGCCCTGAACCTGTGCCTGCAAGCGGTGACAGAGCCTGGCGATCTGGTGGCCATTGAAGCACCGGCCTTTTACGCCTGCTTGCAGGTGTTGGAACGCTTGAAACTCAAGGCCGTGGAAATCCCGGTTCACCCCCGTGACGGCATGGACCTGGACGCCCTGGCACAAACCCTGGCACGGCACCCGATCAAGGCCGTGTGGTGCATGACCAGTTTTCAAAACCCGATTGGTGCCACCGTTCCCGAATCCAAAAAACAGGCCTTAGTCGAACTCTTGCGTGTGCATCAAGTGCCCCTGATTGAAGACGATGTGTACGCCGAGCTGTACTTCGGCCAGCACGCGCCGAAGCCGGCCAAAGCGTTCGATTCCGAAGGGCTGGTGATGCATTGCGGCTCATTCGCCAAGAGCCTGGCCCCGGGGTATCGCGTGGGCTGGGTGGCGGCCGGGCGCTTTGCGCAGAAAGTCGAGCGACTGAAGTTGATGACGTCACTGTGCCCTTCGATGCCGGCACAAGCAGCGATTGCCGATTACTTGCAGCACGGCGGCTACGACCGTCATTTAAGGCGCCTGCGCGATGCACTGGAAGATCAGCAAAGCGCGATGCTGGTGGCAATTGCGCGTTACTTCCCGGCGCAAACACGGGTCAGCAAACCGGCGGGGGGGTATTTCTTGTGGCTTGAACTGCCTGAACAGACGGACTCGCTCAAGCTGTTTCAGATGGCCTTGGCTCAAGGCATCAGCATTGCGCCGGGGCCGATTTTTTCGGCGACCCAACGTTTTAGAAACTGCATTCGCCTGAACTACGGCAGCCCGTGGGATGAAACCAGTGAACGCGCCATGGAAACACTGGGGAAGATTGTCCGGTCTTTTTAGACACACGCCACAGGGCATAGGAATCTACAGTTTGTGTAGTCGCTGCTGATGAATGGATCACCACATAGGTAACGGGTTTTGGGTCGATTCCGGTGTACACCGGGATAACGACTGAATACTTGGGTACATATCCATTGGATGGGTAATGGCCACTTAGGGTTACGGCCTCACCCCTCGGTGCCTCGCCGTAAGGGCGAAACCTGTAGATCGGCGTTGCGCATTCAATGGATATGTACACCGATCCCATAAAAGCGTTTTGGGCGAGTTCGCAGCCTGCGGTAGTGACTACAGGTTTGTAGTAAACAGGGTCACTGAGTACATATCCAT
>NZ_JANLNV010000067.1 GCF_025465935.1 Pseudomonas sp. 7P_10.2_Bac1
GCGGCAATGAAAGAATGATTGAGTACATATCCATTCGATGAGTAACGGCCACTTGGGGTTACGCCCTTACGGCGTGTCACTTTGCAAAAGCGGCAAAGTAACCAAAACGCTCTTGCCCCTACCCCTCGGTGCCTCGCTGTGGCTCGGCATACCCTCACCACAGGCCTTGCTCCGTGGGCACGCCGCGATCGGCCATCCATGGCCGTGTCGCGGCTAACCCGGCGTCCTGCCGGGTTACCCACTACGCAAAACCTGCGCTCGGCCAGCAGGGTTTAATGGGGCCTTTAACATCTAGATCACAAGCCAGATCAACAGCCAGATCAACTGCCGGGTGGGCTATGTTCGACAAGCGCTTCGAATGTCAGCCCTTGTGCATCTTGCTCATCAACTCGGCCTCGGCCTGGGTCAGACCGCATGATTGGGTCAATTCGTCGATGCTGGCGCCCATGCCGACCAGTCGGGCCGCCTGATCGAATGACAGGCTGGTGGGGTCACGCTGTTCCAGACGGGTCAGTTTTTCCGGTAAAGGAGCCACCACCGAACGCATTTCATGCAGTTCTTCACCCATTTGCACGTTGCCGTTCTGGTAGGTGTCCAAACGACGGCCAAGTTCCTTGAGGCGACGGTCGCGCTGGGCATCAGCCGCAGCCTGGCGGGCGGCGAGCACGCGCTGCTTGCGCACGTAGACCACCATGGCGCCCACGGTTGCGGCCCATAGAAGGCCCAGCACGATTACCGCCACCTCAAGCATCAATCACATGTTCTCCAGGTCTGACCACTCTTCTTCGGTCATCATTTTGTTCAGCTCGACCAGAATCAGCAACTCGCCGTTCTTGTTGCACACGCCCTGAATGAACTTGGCCGACTCTTCATTGCCCACATTGGGCGCCGTTTCGATTTCAGACTGACGCAGATACACCACTTCAGCCACGCTGTCGACCAGAATACCGACCACTTGCTTGTCAGCCTCGATGATGACAATGCGGGTGTTATCGCTGACATCAGTACCCGGCAAGCCAAAACGCTGGCGGGTGTCGATGACGGTCACTACGTTGCCGCGCAGGTTGATGATGCCCAAAACGTAAGAAGGCGCACCCGGCACCGGGGCGATTTCGGTGTAACGCAGCACTTCCTGTACTTGCATCACATTGATGCCGTAGGTCTCGTTGTCCAGCTTGAAGGTGACCCATTGCAAGATCGGATCTTCGGAACCCTGTGCGGCTGATTTGTTCATACCCCAAACCCCTGACTAAAAACCTTAACGGTGTGTGTGATCTACCCGCGCCAAAGCCGGGCGATTTACGTGTCTGTCTGCTGCGCGGCGTCTGTCGTGTGCCGGGTCGCACCGCTGGCGATCAATTGCGCCAGTTCGGCCACATCCAGCAATGCGCACATGTGTTCGATCACGGTACCCGCCAACCACGGGCGCTGCCCGCGCTGCGAACGCCATTTGATCTGGTTGGGGTCCAGGCGCAAGGCACGGCTGACTTGATGCACCGCCAGTCCCCATTCATAGCCCTGTACCGAAATAACGTATTGCAGCCCCTCGCGAAAATCATCGCGGTAGCGCTCGGGCATCACCCAGCGCGCCGTGTCCAGCACGTTGAGCTTGCCGCTCTGGCTCGGCAGGATCCCCAAAAACCATTCGGGCTGGCCGAACAGCGGGGTCAGTTCACGGCCTTGCAACGAGTAAATCGAGCCCAGGCAGATAAGCGGTACTGCGAGCGTCAGCCCCGCCACATCGAACAATAAGCACTCGAACGGCTCGCTGGCCCAGGCTGGGCGACGATCGTCCTGCACCGGCAAGCGAGTGCCAAAGGCAACCGATCGTTGCACCTCCAACACCGGCGGCGTCAGTAATCCGCCATCGGGCAGCACCTCGGCCAACGGCAACGCGAGCGCCACTGGCGGCTCCTGGGTCACCGTACGAGCATCGCGAACCTGCTCTTCAAGCACCGCGGCGGCGAAGTCGTCCAGCGCTTCGGGTTCGGGCACGGCCGCTGGCGGTTCCTGCGCCGGTACTTGCTCGGTGGCATCAAACAGCAAGTTGTCCAGATAGGACTGCAACGCCACTTGTGGGCTTGCAGTCAGCGCGACCGGTTGCTTCATCAGGTGCCTCACTCAACCCTGGCGCGACCTTTACCTGTCAAGGTTATCGGCCGTGCCATGCAGATACTTGAATGCACGCCCAGCTCACACCGCTTGCGGTGCGAGTTGCTGGGTCAACATATGTTTGAGCAACGCGCGATACGCAATTGCGCCACGGCTTTTGCTGTCGAACTGCGACGGGGTCAGCCCTGCCCGGCTGGCATCGCGCAGCCGCGTGTCAACCGGGATAAAACCCTGCCACAGCGTTTCGGGGTGCGAATCACGCAACACCCGCAACGTACTCATCGAGGCTTGGGTGCGACGGTCAAACAGGGTCGGCACAATGCAGAACGGCAACGCCTGTTTGCGCGAGCGATTGATCATCGCCAGCGTATTGACCATGCGCTCCAGACCCATGAGGGCCAAGTGCTCGGTTTGCACCGGGATGATCAACTGCTGGCTGGCCGCCAAGGCATTGACCATCAGGACGCCAAGCAACGGCGGGCTGTCGATGATGGCGTAATCGTAGTCTTGCCACAGCTGCGCCAGACCCCGGGCAATCACCAGGCCCAGGCCACTCTGGCCCGGCGACTGGCGCTCCAGCGTGGCCAGCGCGGTGCTGGCGGGCAACAAGGCAATCTGCTCGTTGCTGGTGGGCAACAGCAATTGCGCGGTCAACCCGTCAGGCACTTGGCCCTTATGTAAAAACAGGTCGTAGTTGCTGTGCTCAAGGGCATCGGGGTCATAACCGAAGTAACTGGTCATGGAGCCATGCGGATCGAGGTCGACCACGACCACGCGCTTGCCCGCCTCAGCCAGCAAACCCGCCAGGGCGATGGATGTGGTGGTCTTGCCGACTCCACCTTTTTGATTAGCTACTGTCCAGACTCTCATTCGGTTATTCCTCCCGGTTGCACGCGTGCCGACCGAGAATTGCCATGCACTTATAGGGACGGTGACGGGGAATTGACGGCATTCCCACGAACCAACGGCGTTGATCGAGGCGGTGCAGTTTGTGTGCCAGCACGCATCAAGGCGGCATCCGGTGTGACGTTGGCGGTGCCGCTGCTGGTCAAGCTGCGGCGAACGTCCAGATTGCGCGACACCACCAGAACCACTCGACGGTTGAGCGCACGCCCTTCAGGCGTGCCGTTATTGGCCACCGGCTGGTACTCGGCATAACCCACCGACGCCATGCGTCCGGGGTCGACACCTTGCATGGCCAGCATGCGCACAATGCTCGCCGAGCGTGCCGACGACAGTTCCCAGTTGGTGGGATATTGCGCAGTACGGATCGGCAGGTTATCGGTAAAGCCTTCGACGTGAATCGGGTTGTCGAAAGGTTTGAGAATCGCCGCCACCTTGTCGATGATGTTGAACGCCAGGTCACTGGGCATCGCGTCACCACTGCCAAACAGCAGGCTGGAGTTGAGTTCGATCTCGACCCACAACTCGTTGCCACGCACCGTGAGCTGATTGGAAGCAATCAGATCGCCAAAGGCCTGGGTGATTTCATTGGCAATGGTTTTGAGTGGATCGTCCTGCGCCTGCCCCAACCCTGCGTCGGTGTTTTCACTGTCTTTGATCAGTGGCTCGGCGGGCTTGGTGGTCAGCGGGCGCTCCTCGCCCACCGGGATCGGCTTGATGCTGCGTTCGGTGTCATTGAACACCCCCACCAGCGCCTGGGAAATCACCTTGTACTTGCCTTCGTTAATCGATGAGATCGAATACATCACTACAAAAAAAGCAAACAACAAGGTGATGAAGTCCGCGTAGGACACCAGCCAGCGTTCGTGATTGACGTGCTCTTCGGCAGCGCGGCGGCGACGGCTCATCGTTACCCCGTAAACCCTTGGAGTTTGAGTTCGATGGCCCGCGGGTTCTCACCCTCGGCAATCGACAGAATGCCTTCGAGCAACATCTCGCGGTACAGCGACTGGCGCATGGCGATGGCCTTGAGTTTGCTGGCAATCGGCAACAACACCAGGTTGGCACTGGCCACCCCGTAGATGGTCGCCACAAACGCCACGGCAATGCCGCTGCCCAGCTGGCTTGGGTCGGCCAGGTTGCCCATCACATGGATCAGGCCCATCACCGCGCCGATGATGCCGATGGTCGGCGCATAACCGCCCATGCATTCAAACACCTTGGCCGCCTCAATATCACGGGCTTCCTGGGTCATGTAATCCACTTCCAGCACGCTGCGAATGGCTTCGGGTTCAACCCCGTCGACCAGCAATTGCAGGCCCTTGCGCGAGTAACTGTCGGGCTCGGCATCGGCCATGCCTTCGAGCCCCAGCAAACCTTCCTTGCGCGCGGTGAGGCTCCAGTTGACGACCCGGTTGATACCGCCTGCCATGTCGATGTGCGGCGGAAATAAAATCCAGCGCACGGTCTGAATCGCCCGCTTGAAGGCGCTCATCGGCGACTGCAACAGCGCCGCGCCAATGGTGCCACCCAGCACGATGAGCGCCGCCGGGCCGTTGGCCAGCGCGCCCAGGTGACCCCCTTCCAGATAATTGCCGCCGATAATGGCGACAAAGGCCATGATGATGCCGATCAGGCTGAGCACGTCCATCAGTGGCACGCCTCGACCAAGTGACGACCCATGTCATCGAGGCTGTACACCGCGTCGGCCAGGTTGGCCTTGACGATGGCCATCGGCATGCCATAGATCACACAGCTCGCCTCATCCTGTGCCCACACCTGGCTGCCGCCCTGTTTGAGCAAGCGCGCGCCTTCACGGCCATCGGCGCCCATGCCGGTCAAGACAACCGCCAAAACTTTGTCGCCGTAAGTTTTGGCCGCAGAGCCAAAGGTAATGTCGACGCTGGGCTTGTAGTTCAGGCGCTCATCGCCCGGCAGAATTCTTACCGCACCTCGTCCGTCGATCATCATTTGCTTGCCCCCCGGCGCCAACAGGGCCAGCCCCGGGCGCAGGGTGTCGCCGTCCTCGGCTTCCTTGACGGTGATGCGGCACAGTTTGTCCAGACGTTCGGCAAAGGCTTTGGTGAACGCTGCCGGCATGTGCTGCACCAGTACGATGGGCGCCGGAAAGTTGCCCGGCAATTGGGTCAGCACTCGTTGCAAGGCCACCGGACCACCGGTCGACGTGCCAATGGCCACCAGTTTGTAAGGCTTGCGCTTGGGCGCGGGTGAGTGCGGCACCGCAGCCGGGGCTGGGCGGCTGGCAATCGGTGGCGTACGGGTTGGCGAAGACGTTGGCACAGGTGCAGGCGCGCGGCTGACGGGCGCGGCCACCGGGGCGGGTGACGCGGCGCTGTAGCTGGACAGGCGGCGATTGCTGCGCGAAATGGTGTGGACCTTCTCACACAGCAGTTGCTTGACCTTCTCGGGGTTGCGCGAAATGTCTTCGAAGTTCTTCGGCAGAAAGTCCACGGCCCCGGCGTCCAGCGCATCGAGGGTGACGCGGGCGCCTTCATGGGTCAGCGATGAAAACATCAACACCGGCGTCGGGCAGCGCTGCATGATGTGACGCACCGCAGTAATGCCATCCATCATCGGCATTTCATAGTCCATGGTGATCACGTCAGGCTTGAGCGCCAACGCTTGATCAATGGCTTCCTTGCCATTGGTGGCGGTGCCGATCACGTTTATCGTCGGGTCGGCCGACAGTATTTCCGACACTCGGCGGCGGAAAAAACCTGAATCGTCCACCACCAGGACCTTGACTACCATAAACACTCCGTTAGGCGCCGGGGTGCGCTGGCGCCCCCTGCAACCAGAATCAAATACGCCGCGAGGCGTAGTGCTTGAGCATGCTCGGCACGTCCAGGATCAAGGCAATGCGACCGTCACCGGTAATGGTGGCGCCCGACATGCCCGGCGTGCCCTGAAGCATTTTGCCCAACGGTTTGATGACCACCTCTTCCTGGCCCACCAGTTGATCGACCACAAAGCCGATACGCTGGGTGCCAATCGACACAATCACAACATGCCCTTCGCGCTGCTCTTCGTGCACGGCCGAGGCCACCAGCCAGCGCTTGAGATAGAACAGCGGCAGTGCCTTGTCGCGCACAATCACCACTTCCTGGCCGTCCACCACGTTGGTGCGCGACAGGTCGAGGTGGAAAATTTCGTTGACATTGACCAGCGGGAAGGCGAACGCCTGGTTGCCGAGCATGACCATCAGGGTCGGCATGATCGCCAGGGTCAGCGGCACCTTGATGACGATCTTCGAGCCTTTGCCCAAGGTCGACTCAATGGCAAGCGAACCATTGAGCTGGGCAATTTTGGTTTTCACCACGTCCATGCCCACGCCACGCCCCGACACGTCGGAGATTTCGGTCTTGGTCGAGAAACCCGGGGCAAAGATCAGGTTGTAGCAGTCGTTTTCGCTCAGACGGTCAGCGGCATCCTTGTCCATCAGGCCTTTTTTCACCGCAATGGCGCGCAACACGTTGGCGTCCATGCCTTTGCCGTCGTCCGAGATCGACAGCAAGATATGGTCGCCTTCCTGCTCAGCCGACAACACCACCCTCCCGCACCGCGACTTGCCAGCGGCTTCGCGTTCTTCGGGGGTTTCACAGCCGTGGTCAACCGCGTTGCGCACCAAGTGCACCAGCGGGTCGGCCAGTGCTTCCACCAGGTTCTTGTCGAGATCGGTTTCTTCGCCGACCAGCTCCAGGCTGATTTCCTTTTTCAGCTGGCGGGCCAGATCGCGGACCAGACGCGGGAACCGCCCGAAGACTTTCTTGATCGGCTGCATGCGGGTCTTCATGACCGAGGTTTGCAGATCAGCGGTGACCACATCGAGGTTGGACAGCGCCTTGGCCATGGCTTCGTCGTGGATGTTCAGGCCCAGTCGCACCAGACGGTTACGCACCAGCACCAGTTCGCCGACCATGTTCATGATCTCGTCGAGCCGTGCGGTGTCTACCCGAACCGTGGTTTCGGCTTCCGAAGCCACGGGTTTTTCCTGGGGCGGCGGCGCGGGCCGCGCAGGTGTCGGGCGCGCAGCCGGCGCCTTGGCTTCGGGCTTGCTGGCGATCGGAGCCTGCACGGCCGCTGTGCTGGCTGCGCTCGCCCCTGCACTGACGGTCGCAGCGACCACAGGGCTGTCGACCGAAAACTGGCCCTTGCCATGCAGTTCGTCGAGCAGCGCTTCAAATTCCTGATCGGTAATGTGATCGGCTGGCACTTGCGCCGCCGGCTCGTCGGCCACTGTTGCGGGTGCTGCAGCGACCGCCTCCAGAGCATCGGCGCTGAACGAACCCTTGCCATGCAGCTGGTCCAGCAGCGCTTCGAATTCATCGTCGGTGATTTCATGGCTGGCCGCAGCGGGCTCAGCCGGCGCTGGATCCGTCACGCTTGTGGTGACCGCATCCGGGGAGAACTTGCCCTTGCCGTGCAACTGGTCAAGCAGGGACTCGAACTCGGCGTCGCTGATTTCGTCATTCAGGGCTGCAGCGTCTGTGGCCTGCAGCTCTGCGGCCGCATCGGCCTTGACGGCATTCAGCGAGTCGAGCAGTTGTTCGAATTCGTTGTCGGTAATATCGCCGATGTCATCGTTGGGTGCGGCTTCAACCACCGGCGCAGACGCTGCGGGCGCCGGGGTCGATACGCTGACGTCAGCCGGCTCGGCCAGGCGTGCCAGGGCCGCCAGCAATTGAGGGGACGCGGCCGTGATCGGGCTGCGCTCGCGCACCTGGGCAAACATTGCGTTGACCGCGTCCAGCGCTTCCAGCACCACGTCCATCAACTCCGCGTCCACGTGGCGCTCACCCTTGCGCAGGATGTCGAACACGTTCTCGGCGATGTGGCAGCACTCCACCAACTCATTGAGCTGCAGGAAGCCGGCGCCTCCTTTTACAGTGTGAAAACCGCGAAAAATAGCATTGAGCAAGTCAGCGTCATCCGGGCGGCTCTCAAGCTCGACCAGTTGTTCAGACAGCAACTCTAAAATTTCGCCGGCCTCAACCAAAAAATCCTGAAGGATTTCTTCATCGGCGCCGAAGCTCATGTGTGTGCTCCTTGAGGGAGGACCTTTCAGCGCCGGACGTCAGCGCCCGCACGCCTACTCAAGACCTAGAAACCTAAACTGGACAGCAAATCGTCTACATCATCCTGGCCGGATACGACGTCACTACGCTTATCGGCATGAATCTGCGGACCTTCACCCTGAGTCAGGTTTTTTTGCGATTTATTTTCTGCACGCAACGCGTCGTGGTCATGTTCGATCCCGGCAACGCGGTCGACCTGGCTGGCCATCAGCACCAGCTTGAGCAAGTTCTGCTCGACGTCGGTGACCAACTGCGTGACCCGCTTGATCACTTGACCGGTGAGGTCCTGGTAATCCTGGGCCAGCAGAATGTCAGTCAGGTTACTGGACACGATCTGCTGCTCGGCTTCGCTGCGCGTCAAAAAACTGTCTACCCGACGCGCCAGGTCGCGAAACTCTTCAGCACCGATTTCGCGACGCATAAAACGCCCCCAATCGGCGCTCAAGGCCTTGGCTTCCTGGCCCAGGCCATTGACCAACGGCGTGCAGTTCTCGACCAGATCCATGGTCCGGTTAGCGGCGGCTTCCGTGAGTTTCACAACATACGCCAGGCGCTCGGTCGCATCCGTGATCTGCGACACCTCTTCGGCGCGCGGCATGGTCGGGTCAATATGAAAATCGACGATGGCGTTGTGCAACTCACGCGTCAGCTTGCCGACTTCTCTATACAGGCCGCGATCACGGGTCTGGTTCAGTTCGTGAATCAGCTGGACCGCGTCACCGAACTGGCCTTTTTCCAGGCTTTCGACCAGTTCGTGAGCATGTTTTTTCAGGGTCGATTCAAATTCGCCCGTTGTTGCTTGTTGCCGCTCCATAGCGCCCCCCGGGGAACCGTTCAACCGATGCGTTCAAAGATCTTTTCGATCTTGTCTTTGAGTGCGATAGCGGTGAATGGCTTGACCACATAACCGTTCACCCCGGCTTGGGCAGCCTCGATGATCTGCTCGCGCTTGGCTTCGGCCGTCACCATCAGTACCGGCAGGTGTTTGAGTTTTTCGTCGGCGCGTACATGGCGCAGCAAATCGATACCGGTCATGCCCGGCATGTTCCAGTCGGTCACCAGAAAGTCGATGTGCCCCAGGTTGAGGATCGGGATGGCAGTGGTACCGTCATCGGCCTCAATCGTGTTGGTGAACCCGAGGTCACGCAACAGGTTTTTAATGATCCGCCTCATCGTTGAAAAATCATCAACGATGAGGATTTTCATGTTCTTGTCCAATTCGACCTCCAGCAGTCTTAAACGCGTTCACAACGGGACCGCGCCATTCAATCAATTCGGTTTGTTGCACATCTAAACCCGTAGGAGCGAGCTTGCCTCGCGATCTTTTGATCGTTTGAAAGACCGCGAGACAAGCTCGTTACGGGGGGTTCAATGCGCTCGCCACTGCCCCAAACGTGCGCGCAGACGGGCCGCGCACTGGCTGTGCAACTGGCTGACACGCGACTCGCTCACCCCCAGTACCTCACCGATTTCCTTGAGGTTGAGCTCTTCGTCGTAGTACAGCGCCAACACCAGCCGCTCACGCTCGGGCAGCAAACTGATCGCCTCGGCCAGCGCGGCCTGGAAGCGTTCGTCTTCCAGGTCTCGCGACGGCTCAAGATGGGCACTCGCGCCATCTTCATGCAGACCTTCGTGCTCACCGTCCTGCAGCAGATCGTCGAAACTGAACAGACGACTGCCCAGGGTGTCGTTCAAGATGGCGTAATAATCATCAAGGCTTAACTGGAGTTCGGCCGCAACCTCGTGATCTTTAGCGTCACAGCCGGTTTTTGCTTCAATAACGCGAATTGCGTCACTGACCATGCGCGTATTGCGGTGCACCGAGCGCGGCGCCCAGTCCCCTTTGCGCACTTCATCGAGCATCGCGCCGCGTATACGAATACCGGCGTAAGTCTCAAAACTCGCGCCTTTGCTGGCGTCGTACTTGCTCGACACTTCGAGCAGGCCGATCATCCCGGCCTGGATCAGGTCGTCCACCTGGACACTGGCCGGCAAACGCGCCAACAGGTGATACGCGATGCGCTTGACCAACGGCGCATAGCGCTCGATCAGCTCGTATTGGCTGTCACGCGACGGCTTGCTGTACATGCGATAGCCGCTGGCAGTCATCAGACTCGTCCTCCACCCGCTTGCTGTACCAAGCGTTCGACAAAGAATTCCAGATGGCCGCGCGGGTTTGCCGGCAGAGGCCACGTATCGACTTTTTGCGCAATGGCCTTGAACGCCAGCGAGCATTTGGAACGCGGGAAAGCTTCGTACACGGCGCGTTGCTTTTGCACGGCCTTGCGCACGCACTCGTCGTACGGCACAGCGCCCACATATTGCAGGGCAACGTCGAGAAAGCGGTCGGTGACCTTGGTCAGCTTGGCGAACAGGTTGCGTCCTTCCTGCGGGCTCTGGGCCATATTGGCCAGTACCCGGAAACGATTCATGCCGTAGTCGCGGTTGAGCAACTTGATCAACGCGTAGGCGTCGGTGATCGAAGTGGGCTCATCGCACACCACCAGCAGCACTTCCTGGGCGGCGCGGACAAAGCTGACCACGGACTCGCCGATCCCGGCAGCGGTATCAATCACCAGCACATCCAGGTTGTCGCTCAGGTCGCTGAACGCCTGGATCAACCCCGCGTGTTGCGCCGGGCTCAACTGCACCATGCTCTGGGTGCCGGACGCTGCCGGCACTATGCGAATCCCACCGGGCCCCTGGAGCAAGACATCACGCAGCTCACAGCGCCCCTCGACCACATCGGCCAGGGTAAATTTCGGTGTCAGCCCCAACAGGACATCAACATTCGCCAACCCCAGATCGGCGTCCATCAACATGACGCGCCTGCCCAGTTCGGCCAGCGCGATGGACAAATTGACTGACACGTTAGTTTTACCGACGCCACCCTTGCCGCCGGTCACTGCGATCACCTGTACGGGATGCATGCTGCCCATGATCTTTTTTTACCTTGTCTTACTTAGACGCGGCTACAGAGAGTGCTGCGTGTTCCCCCAGGAACAACACTGTGCAGACCATCAATGTAGGTACATTGCAACGTATTCATCTCTACCCTAACCCACCCGTTTGGGCGGGCTGTGGTAGATGTCAGCGAACATATCGGCCATGGCTTCTTCGCTGGGTTCTTCCTGCATTTGCACACTCACCGCCCGGCTCACCAACTGGTGGCGACGCGGCAAGTGCAAGTCATCGGGAATCCGCGGACCGTCCGTGAGGTACGCCACGGGCAGTTCATTGCTGATCGCCAGGCTCAACACTTCGCCCAGGCTCGCTGTTTCATCCAGCTTGGTCAGGATGCAACCTGCCAGCCCGCACCGCTTGTAACTGAGGTAAGCCGCTGACAGCACCTGCTTCTGGCTCGTGGTGGCCAGCACCAGATAATTGCGGGCCTTGATCCCGCGCCCCGCAAGGCTGTCCAGTTGCAGGCGCAACGCCGGGTCACTGGCCTGCAGGCCCGCGGTATCAACCAGCACGACGCGCTTGCGCGCTAGCGGCTCCAGGGTCTGGCCCAACGACTGGCCGGGGGCCACGTGGGTCACCGGTACATTGAGAATGCGCCCCAGGGTTTTAAGCTGCTCCTGGGCGCCGATACGAAAGCTGTCCATGCTCACCAATGCAATGTTTTGCGCGCCGTACTTGAGTACATAGCGTGCCGCCAGCTTGGCCAGCGTTGTGGTTTTGCCCATGCCTGCAGGACCGACCATCGCGATCACTCCGCCCTCTTCCAGCGGCTCCAGTTCAGGGGTCGTTATCATGCGCGCCAGGTGCGCCAGCAACATGCGCCAGGCTTGGCGCGGGTCTTCAATGCCGGCCACCTGGGTCAACAAATCGTGTGACAACGGACCGGACAAACCGATGCGCTGCAAGCGTCGCCACAAGTTGGCCTGCTCGGGCCTGGAGCCTTGCAACTGGTTCCAGGCCAACGAGCCCAACTGCACTTCAAGCAATTCGCGCAGACCATTGAGTTCATTGCGCATGTCGTCAAACACACGCTGGTCAATCGAGGGCGCGGCGGCCGGAGGCGGCGTGGGCCGTGACGGCTCTTCCAGCCGTGGCTCAATCAAGGGCTCGGCAGCGGTCAGCGGCAGGCCTGCAAACAATTGGCGGCTGGCTTCGGTGTCGCCTTCTGCACGCAAGCTCAGCTCAGCCTGGGCCGAAACAATCTTCGATTGGGTCTTGCGCAGTTCTTCTTCCAGCTCAACGTTGGGCACACGCGGTGCCAACGCAGACAGCTTGTAGTCCAGTGCCGCGGTCAATTCCACGCCACCGGCGATCCGGCGATTGCCAATAATGGCGGCATCAGCGCCCAATTCATCACGAATGAGTTTCATGGCCTGACGCATGTCGGCGGCGAAAAATCGCTTCACTTGCATAAATCAAACCCTCAGCCGTTAGGGCCTACTGTCGCAACGATCGTCACTTGCTTGTTGTCAGGGATTTCCTGGTACGCCAGCACGTGCAGGTTAGGCACCGCCAAGCGGCCAAACCGCGAAAGCATCGCGCGTACCGGGCCTGCCACCAGCAAGATCACCGGGTTACCTTGCATCTCCTGACGCTGAGCAGCATCGATCAGCGAACGCTGGAGTTTTTCAGCCATGCTTGGCTCCAGCAACACACCGTCTTCCTGACCTTGGCCGGCCTTCTGCAAACTATTGAGCA
The DNA here is from genome assembly GCF_025465935.1 of Pseudomonas sp. 7P_10.2_Bac1. Classification (GTDB taxonomy): domain Bacteria; phylum Pseudomonadota; class Gammaproteobacteria; order Pseudomonadales; family Pseudomonadaceae; genus Aquipseudomonas. The sequence goes on from NZ_JANLNV010000067.1 coordinate 12,774, forward strand.
ATATTTGTTCCAACCTTGGCTCCAAGGTGATCACAGGCAGCTCAGACTCAACGCCGACAATGCTTTGCACGATGGCGCGGGACAAGCCGACCCGCACGGCGGCAACCAAAGCGGCAGTATCTTGACTCTTATGGGCATTGTTGGCGACGGCCTCGGCAATGCTGCGAATGTCGCGGACCGGCACCTGCTCGGCCAGTAGCGCCTGCAACACTTTGAGCAATTGCGACAGGCTCAGCACGCCCGGCACCAACTCTTCCGCCAATTTGGGCGACGATTTGGCCAGCAGCTGCATCAGTTGCTGCACTTCTTCATGACCAATCAGCTCATGGGAATGCTTGTACAGAATCTGGTTGAGGTGCGTCGCCACCACCGTACTGGCATCCACTACGGTATAGCCCAGCGATTGCGCCTGACTGCGCTGGCTGACCTCAATCCACACTGCTTCCAGACCAAAGGCCGGATCTTTGGCGGTAATCCCGTTGAGGGTGCCAAACACTTGGCCGGGGTTGATCGCCAGTTCGCGGTCCGGGTAAATCTCGGCCTCGGCCAAAATCACCCCCATGAGCGTCAGGCGATAGGCACTGGGCGCCAGATCGAGGTTGTCGCGAATGTGCACGGTGGGCATCAAAAAGCCCAGGTCCTGGGACAGCTTTTTACGTACGCCCTTGATCCGCGCCAGCAACTGCCCGCCCTGATTGCGGTCCACCAGCGGGATCAGGCGATAGCCCACTTCCAGGCCGATCATGTCGATGGGCGTCACGTCATCCCAGCCCAGCTCCTTGGTTTCCTGGGCGCGGGCCGGCGAAGGCAACAGCTCTTGCTGACGCTGCACTTCCTGCAGAGCCTGAGCCTTGGCCACGTTTTGCTTTTTCCACATCCAGTAAGCGGCGCCACCGGCCACAGCTGCCAGGCTGAGGAAAGAAATATGCGGCATGCCCGGCACGATCCCCATGACCGCCATCAAGCCTGCCGACACCGCCAGCGCCTTGGGCGAGGCAAACATCTGCCGGTTGATCTGCTTGCCCATGTCTTCGGAGCCCGAAGCCCGGGTGACCATGATCGCGGCGGCGGTCGATAGCAGCAGCGACGGCAATTGCGCCACCAGGCCGTCACCGATGGTCAGCAAGGCGTAGACCTTGCCCGCTTCGCTGAAACTCATGCTGTGCTGGAAAATGCCGACTGCCATGCCGCCGATCAGGTTGATAAACAGAATCAGCAGACCGGCGATGGCGTCCCCGCGCACGAACTTGCTGGCACCGTCCATGGAACCGTAGAACTCGGCCTCTTGGGCGACTTCCTGACGGCGCTGCTTGGCCTGGTTCTGGTCGATCAGCCCGGCGTTGAGGTCGGCGTCGATCGCCATTTGTTTGCCGGGCATGGCATCGAGGGTAAAGCGCGCGCTCACTTCGGAAATTCGCCCGGCACCCTTGGTGACTACCACGAAGTTGATGATCATCAAAATCGCGAACACCACCATACCGACCACGTAGTTGCCGCCGATGACCACCTCACCGAAGGCCTGGATTACCTTACCGGCTGCGGCGTGGCCTTCCTGGCCGTGGAGCATGACAACCCGGGTCGAGGCCACGTTGAGCGCCAGCCGCATCAGCGTCGCCACCAGCAAAATGGTGGGGAACACCGCGAAATCCAGGGGCCGCAGCGCATACACACACACCAGCAGCACCACAATCGACAGCGCGATGTTGAACGTGAAGAACACATCGAGCAGGAACGCAGGGATTGGCAACATCATCATTGCCAGCATCACCAGCAACAACAGCGGCACGCCCAACTGCCCCTGACCCAAACCGGCCAGACCGTTGCGTGCGGTGTTGATTAACTGAGAGCGATCCAGTGACATGCGTAAACCTTTAGCAAACTTTTGACGCCAGATGCGTCTAGAAGCCTGCCATTGCAAGAAGCCTTCCAACTTTTGGGGGGCAGCTCAAATTGTAGGAGCAGGCTGGCCTCGCGATGGTTTGATCTTGAAATGTCTTGCCGGAACACCTACTGCGCAACACCTTCACTTGGCTGTGGATCAAGATCAACAGATCGCGAGACAAGCTCGCTCCTACAGGGGTTGTGGTTACACCGGTCTTTGGCATGCAACACATCCTGTGGCGCATTGCGATTGATCAGTAAAGCGGGATGCAAGCTGAATTCGTCATAAGCTATGCCCAATGGCTAAAAGCAAAAGCCCCCATCGTCACCAAACCTGATCGCCATGAGGGCAAACGCCAACATCTGTAGGACCGAGCTTGTCTCGCTCCTACAGGAGGGTGTGGTTACACCGGTCTTTGGCATGCAACACATCCTGTGGCGCATTGCGATTGATCAGTAAAGCGGGATGCAAGCTGAATTCGTCATAAGTTATGCCCAATGGCTAAAAGCAAAAGCCCCCATCGTCACCAAACCTGATCGCCTGAGGGCAAACGCCAACATCTGTAGGAGCGAGCTCGTCTCGCGATCGTTTGATCTTGAAATGTCTTGCCGGAACACCTACTGCGCAACACCTTCACTTGGCTGTGGATCAAGATCAACAGATCGCGAGACGAGCTCGCTCCTACAGGAGGGTGTGGTTACACCGGTCTTTGGCATGCAACACAGCCAGTGGCGCGTTGCGATCGATCAGTAAAGCGGAATGCAAGCTGAATTCGTCAGAAGTTATGCCCAATGGCTAAAAGCAAAAGCCCCCATCGTCACCAAACCTGATCGCCATGAGGGCAATCGCCAACATCTGTAGGAGCGAGCTCGTCTCGCGATCGTTTGATCTTGAAATGCCTTGCCGGAACACCTACTGCGCAACACCTTCACTTGGCTGTGGATCAAGATCAACAGATCGCGAGACGAGCTCGCTCCTACAGGATGGTGTGGTTACACCGGTCTTTGGCATGCAACACAGCCAGTGGCGCGTTGCGATCGATCAGTAAAGCGGGATGCAAGCTGAATTCGTCAGAAGTTATGCCCAATGGCTAAAAGCAAAAGCCCCCATCGTCGCCAAACCTGGTCGCCATGAGGGCAAACGCCAATATCTGTAGGAGCGAGCTCGTCTCGCGATCTTTTGATCTGGCTTTGGCGAAGTAAGGGGGGGCCGGCTCAGTTCCAGCGCCATTCGCCCAAGTCGATCACCAGGCAGGCGCTGCTGTTTGAACCAAACACCACGTCTATCTTGCGATTCGGCTCGTAGCGCTCAGTGCCGCTGCCACCAATCAAAATGGCCCCACAGCGCCCGTCACGCACATGCGGGTGTTCTTCCCAGACCGGCACGCTGTCCACCTGCAACTGACGGATGAGTTTGTAGAGGATGAAACTGCGCACGCACCGCCCGTTTATGCCCTCGAAACTCAAGGACTTGCGCATAAACGACAAGATCGACTCACGCTCTTTGTAGCAGCGTTCCATGATTGCCCTGTAGTACTGCTCCCGCCCACAACTGTGCGGCACCGTAGGCAGCGAAATAACAGCCAGCAAATTGCTGCCTTCTGTGGTGAAGCCCACTATGTGGCGGTCTTCAAGCTGGTCCAGCCAAAAGATCGCGAACGTACCGTCCAACGCCGGAAACTTGGGGAACAACCCCTCAAGATCAACCTTGGCCTTTTGTTGCGTATCGCTCAGCGCACAGGTTTTGATGGAGCCATTGGGGATAAGGATTAACTCAATCGACATCGCGCATCTCCGTTGCCTGCACACGAACCAAAAAAGCACTCGACGTCACAAGTTAAGCAGGTTTGCAAAAAGCATCTACTGTCAAAAATGACAGTTAGTCTGCAATAGATCGCCGCTTGTCAGGTCTTGACTGCCAATCTAATCATCACGCCGCAAGTCCGGCGGTATTGGCAGGTCTTTCAATGGATCAGGCCGTTTGCCCTTGCCCGCCTGGTGCTGGCGGATCTGGTACACATACGCCAACACCTGCGCCACCGCCAGGTACAGCCCGGCCGGGATCTCCTGCTCAAGCTCGGTGGAATGGTAGATCGAGCGCGCCAGCGCCGCAGACTCCAGCAGCAAGATGTCATGCTTTGCGCCGATTTCTCGAATCTTCAGCGCCAGAAAGTCGCTGCCCTTGGCCAGCAACATCGGCGCCCCGCCCTTTTCGGGGTCGTATTTGAGGGCTACGGCGTAGTGCGTCGGGTTGGTGATGATCACGTCGGCATCGGGGATGGCGCTCATCATGCGGCGCTGGGACATTTCGCGCTGCACCTGGCGAATGCGCTGTTTAACCTCGGGCCGCCCTTCCTGGTCCTTGTGTTCGTCGCGCACTTCCTGCTTGGTCATCAGCAGTTTTTTGTGGCTTTCCCATAGCTGCACCGGCACGTCGACAGCCGCGATCAGGATCAACCCGCAGGCCATCCACAAGGCACTCCAGCCCACCACTTGCAGGCTGTGGACCACCGCCAGCTCCAATGGCTCATGGGCAATGCGCAGCAGGTCATCGATGTCGGAGTTCAACACCAGCAAGGCGACGATCAAGATGATGAAAAACTTGGCCAGCGCCTTGAGCAGCTCCACCAGCGCCTTGGCCGAGAACATTCGCTTTAGCCCCGCCAGCGGGTTCATGCGGCTGAATTTGGGTGCCAGGCTACCCGCGGCAAACAACCAGCCGCCCAGGGCGATTGGCCCGACGATGGCGGCGATCAACAAGGTGATCAGCACCGGCTGCAAGGCGATCAGGGCGATTTTGCCGGAGTACAGCAGGAAGGCCGCCATGGAGTCGGTGTTGTATAAGGTTTCGCGGCTGATGCTGAAGTTGTAGCGCATCACTTGCATCAGGTCTTCGGCCAGCGCCCCGCCAAAGATCAGCAGCCCGGCCGATCCCGCGAGCATGATCGCCAAGGTATTGAGTTCTTTGGAGCGCGCGATTTCGCCCTTTTCCCTGGAGTCTTTTTTTCGTTTCTCCGTGGGGTCTTCTGTTTTATCGGCGCCGCTCTCGCTTTCTGCCATGGCTATTTCGCCTGTGCCAGTTCACGTAAAAACTGCAAGGCCTCAGAGGCCAGCGGCTGATACTGGTTGAGAATGTCAGCCATGCTGATCCACAGAATGACCATGCCCAGCACCAGGGTCAGCGGAAAACCAATGGCGAAGATGTTGAGTTGCGGCGCCGCACGGGTCATGACGCCGAAGGCGATGTTGACCACCAGCAAGGCGGTGATGGCCGGCAGCACCAGCAACAGCGCCGCACCCAGTACCCAGCCCAGCTTGTTGGCGATTTCCCAATAGTGATTGGTCATCAACCCGCCGCCCACCGGCAAGGTGGTGAAGCTCTCGGTGAGCACTTCAAACACCACCAAATGGCCGTTCATGGACAAAAACAACAGGGTCACCAGCATGGTGAAAAATTGCCCGATCACCGCCACGTTAACCCCGTTGGCCGGGTCGACCATGGAGGCGAAGCCCATACCCATCTGCACCGCGACGATTTGCCCAGCCACCACAAACGCCTGGAAAAACAGCTGCAGCGAGAAGCCCAGCAAAGCACCGATGACGATTTGCTCGGCAATCAGCATCAGGCCGCTAAGGTCCAGCGGGTTGACGGTGGGCAGCGGCGGCAAGCTGGGCATGATCGCCAGGGTGATCGCCAAGGCCAGAAACAGCTTGATGCGCTTAGGCACCAGCGGCGTACCGATGATCGGCATGGTGGCCAGCACCGCGCCCACCCGGAACAGCGGCAGCATAAAGCTGGCGACCCAGGTGCTGATCTGCGCGTCCGTCAGGGCCAGGAGCGACATTTAGCCGATCAACTGCGGAATACTGCCGTACAACTGCAGGATGTATTCCATAAAGGTTTGCACCAGCCACGGCCCGGCCACGATCAAGGTGACCAGCATCACCAGCAGACGCGGCAGGAAGCTCAAGGTCTGCTCGTTGATTTGGGTCGCTGCCTGAAACATGGCCACCAGCAGGCCCACCAGCAAACTGGGGATCACCAGCACTGCGACCATCATTGTGGTCAGCCACAAAGCGCTTCGAAACAGATCAACTGCGACTTCTGGGGTCATGGGCTCACACTCCGCCGAAGCTACCGGCCAGGGTGCCGATAATCAGCGCCCAACCGTCCACCAGTACAAACAACATGATTTTGAACGGCAACGAGATGATCAACGGCGAGAGCATCATCATGCCCATGGCCATCAGCACACTGGCCACCACCAGGTCGATGATCAGGAACGGGATGAAGATCATAAAGCCGATCTGGAATGCGGTTTTAAGTTCAGAGGTGACGAAGGCCGGTACCAGAATGGTCAACGGCGCCGCATCGGGCGTCGGGATGTCGGTGCGCTTGGACAAACGCATGAACAACTCAAGGTCGCTGGTACGGGTCTGGGCCAGCATAAAGTCCTTGATCGGCCCTTCTGCCTTGAGGATCGCATCCTGGGCCGTGAGTTTTTCCGCCAGGTACGGCTGCAGGGCATCACGGTTCACCTTGTCGAACACCGGCGCCATGATGAACAGCGTCAGAAACAGCGCCATGCCGGTGAGGATCTGGTTGGACGGGGTCTGTTGCAGCCCCAGCGCCTGACGCAGAATCGAAAACACGATGATGATCCGCGTAAAGCTGGTCATCAGCATCACGAACGCCGGGATAAAACTCAGGGCGGTCATGATCAGCAGGATTTGCAGGCTGACCGAGTATTCCTGCTGCCCGTTGGCGCCGGTGCCCAGGGTGATCGCCGGAATCGACAGCGGGTCGGCCGCCAAGGCGGCTGGCGCGAGCAACGCCAACAACAGTGCGACAACTAAACGCATTACGACTTGTCCTTTTGCTGGCCGAGGGCTTCCATCAGTCGCTTGGCGAACTCAGGCGTGGTCGTTTGCGTATTGTCCGGCATTGCTACCGGCTCTTTCAGCACGTGCAACGGGGTGATACGGCCCGGCGTAAGGCCGAGCAGAATCTGCTCGCTGCCCACTTGCACCAGCACCAGCCGGTCACGGGTGCCCAAGGCGCGCGAACTGATCAGTTCGATAACTTGCCCCTGGCGAGCCCCCCCTTGCTGAACCCGGCGTAACAACCAGGCCAGGGCGAAGATCAGCCCCAGCACCAGCAGCAACCCCAGCACCAGTTGCGTCAACTGCCCGCCCAGGCTGGTGGCGGCCACGGGCGCAACCGCGGTCGCGGTGCTTGCCACCGGTTCTGCTGCCAGGGCGCTGAGCGGGAGCGCCAGTAAACCGCCGAGAATCCGCTTCACTTAGCGCAGCTTCTTGATGCGTTCGCTTGGGCTGATCACGTCGGTGAGACGGATGCCAAACTTTTCGTTGACCACCACCACTTCGCCATGGGCAATCAGCGTGCCGTTGACCAGCACGTCCAGCGGCTCACCCGCCAGGCGATCCAGTTCGATCACCGAGCCCTGGTTAAGTTGCAGCAGGTTACGAATGTTGATGTCGGTACTGCCCACTTCCATGGAGATCGATACCGGAATATCCAGAATCACGTCCAGGTTGGGACCGTCCAGCGATACCGGATCGTTGTTGCGCGGCACGCTGCCGAACTCTTCCATGGGCAAGCGGTTGGAGGCCGGTTTTTTCGCCTCATCGGCCGCCAGCAGTGCGTCGATATCGGCCTGGCCCACATCGCCGGTCTCTTCGAGCGCAGCGGCCCATTCATCGGCCAACGCCTGGTCGGCGGCGCTTGTGTCGTGTTCGTTAGCCATCAGCTGTCCTCAATGAACAAATACGTGGGTTTCGGGCCTTAGCGCCGAACGATGGGTTCCAGCACTTGCAAGGCCAGATTGCCTTTGTGCGAACCCAGTTTGACCTTGAACGTGGGCACGCCATTGGCGCGCATCACCAGTTCATCCTGCAATTCAATCGGGATCACGTCGCCGGGCGCCATGTGCAAAATGTCACGCAGGCGCAATTGGCGCCGGGCCACGGTGGCACTCAGCGGCACACTGACGTCCAGCACGTCTTCGCGCAGGGCCTTGCTCCAGCGCTCATCCTGGTCGTCGAGGTCGGACTGGAAGCCCGCATCGAGCATTTCGCGCACAGGCTCGATCATCGAGTACGGCATGGTCACGTGCAGGTCGCCGCCACCGCCATCGAGTTCGATGTGGAAGGTCGACACCACAATCGCTTCGCTAGGGCCGACGATGTTGGCCATGGCCGGGTTCACTTCCGAGTTGATGTACTCGAAATTGACTTCCATGATCGCCTGCCAGGCTTCCTTCAAATCGACGAAGGCCTGCTCCAGCACCATGCGCACGACACGCAATTCGGTAGGGGTGAATTCACGGCCCTCGATTTTGGCGTGACGGCCGTCACCACCAAAAAAGTTGTCCACCAGCTTGAACACCAACTTGGCGTCGAGGATGAACAAGGCCGTACCGCGTAATGGCTTGATCTTGACCAGGTTGAGGCTGGTGGGCACGTACAGCGAGTGCACGTACTCACCGAACTTCATGACCTGCACCCCGCCCACCGCCACGTCTGCGGAACGGCGCAGCATGTTGAACATACTGATGCGGGTGTAACGGGCGAACCGTTCGTTGATCATTTCCAGGGTCGGCATGCGGCCCCGGACAATCCTGTCCTGACTGGTCAGGTCATAACTTTTGACACTGCCGGGATCGGCAGTCACTTCGGCCTGTACCAGACCGTCATCGACGCCATGCAACAGCGCGTCAATCTCATCCTGGGACAGCAGGTCTTGCACGGCCATGTCGTGGTCCTACTGCAATACAAAGTTAGTAAAGAGAGCCTGATCAATAACCACTTTGCCGAGTTCTTTTTGCGCCACTTCCTGCACGCTGGCAGTGGCTTTCTGACGCAACATTTCCTGGCCCACCGGGGTGGCGAGGCTGTCAAAGGTCTGACCCGAGAACAGCATGACCAGGTTGTTGCGGATCACCGGCATATGCACCTTGAGGGCATTGAGCTCATTTTGATCGCGCGCCTGCAAGGTGATGCTCACTTGCAGATAGCGCTGGCGGCCGTTGTCATTGAGGTTCACCACAAAGGCGGGCGGCAGCGGCTCGTAGATGGCCGGGCGCTTGACGCTGGATTCGGCCACTGGCGGCTCGGCGCTTTTCTCGCCGCTCATGAAATACCAGGTGGCACCCACCGACAGACCGATCGCCAGCAACAGCGCGACTACCACGAGGATAATCAGCTTGAGTTTGCCTTTAACGGCGGGGTCCTTCAGTGCGTCGCTCGTCGCCATGCCAATAATCCGTCACTTTTGGGTTTTCACAGGTGCATGGCTAGGCAGAGCAAGTGTTATGCCAGAACCCTGATGGGGCTGCCGCAGGCTGCGATCTTTTAAGAGATCAAAAGATCGCGAGGCAAGCGCGCTTGTACAGGGCCATTTGGGGTTCAGGCGTAGTAGTCCACGGCGCTGGTGCCCAGCACGATACTAGGGGCTACGGGTTCGGGGGCCGCCAGCGGAGTGTCGTCGTCAAGGCGCCCGCCACTGGCCTGGGAGCGCTGCTGGGCTTGTTGCTCCTGGCCTTGCCCCTGCCAACTGCGCGATTGGTCCGACACGTTGACGTCGACCTGGCCCATGCCCTGCTGGGCAAGCATGTCACGCAGGCGATGCATCTGGCTGTCCAGCGCTTCACGCACAGCCGCATGGCCGCTGACAAAGTTGACTTGGGTCGACTGGTCCGCCGCCACGTTCACTCGAATATCCAGACGCCCAAGCTCAGCCGGTTGCAACTGAATGTCCGCCGATTTGAGGTTGGCACTGGACAAGTACATCACCCGGTTGACGATGTCGTCCGTCCAGCCGCTCTGGTGCATGGCCAACGGCTGATTGACCGGCAGCGCATTGGCGGTTTTCGGCACGGCCGCCTGGGTTAGCGCAGCCAAACGATTGGCAAAGTCATCGACACGGGTGTCGCTGGAAGCGCTTTTGAGGTCTTTGAGGCCGTCATCCACCAAGCCCTTGAAGGCTTTTTCACCGCCCTCACCCGTGCTGGAGGCATCGGCTTCAGGCTCAAGCATCTGCGCAATCACGTTCGGCTGGCCTTGGCTGGCGCTAGCCAGGTTGTCGGGTTGAGCATTTTTAGCCGGTGACTGGCTGCTGGCAGACACATGGCCGCCCTGCTCCATTGCCAGGCGCACAGCGGGCAGGTCATCCAGCGGATCGGCTTGCGGATCAAATGTGTCATCAACCACAGGCGGTGGCGGCGCTTGCACCGCCAGACTAGCGGCAACCCGTTGCGCGGCTTGCTCATCTGTCTGCGGCGGGGCAACTGGCGCAGGCGCTTCTACAACCGCCGGTGGCGCTTGCACAGCAGGCGGTGTCAATTGGGGAGTCGGCAGGCCATCGCCAGGTTTGACCGGCGTGTCATCTTGATCGGTGCTTTGAGGCTTGCCACCAGGCAAGGGTTTGCCGCTATCGGCAATGGCAGGCGATGGGTTTGGAGCGCTGTTATTACTCGCATCTCGTGCGATCGCAGGCTTGCTGCTGGAGACACCTGAGGTGATGTCAGACGCTTTGGCGTAGACCTTGGAAAACGGCTCGCCCCCCGCTTGCACGGGCTCGACGTCAGGCTGTGCAGCTATGCCGGGCGCGGCTTTGGGCGCAGCGACGGCGGGAGTCTGAAGGAACGGGTTGGCGGCGAGTGGCATGGGCAAAGTCTCCGCTGTACGGCAGGCATCGGTACAGGTAGTAGAGACAGAGCAAGGTTCGGGCCAGCTTTACCGTCAACCTCCGGAAACGAGATCAGAGGCGCCAACCCGCTGGCGTTCGGCGCAATACAGTCGGCGCACCATTTGATACTCGTGATCGATTTTGACCACCAGCTCTTTAATGCCCGCCAGTTGCTTTTTTTGCGCACGCTCTTCGAGTTGACCGCATAGCAGCGCCAATCGCGTGGCACCCATGTTGCTGCTACTGCCTTTGAAGCTATGAGCAGCCTGGGTCAGTTCGTTGGTTTCTCGCGCTCTCTCAGCCTTGTGCAGCTCGATGAGGCGCTCGTCGGAATCGGAAAGAAAGGTGTCGAGCAGATCTGCGTACCCGCCTTCCATGACCTCTCGCAAAGAACTAATGACTTGCTGATCCATATGAATATCAGACACTTGTTCACTCCTTGATCAAGAATGTTCGGATTATGCCAGAGCCTCCCATAAAAACTCTACGGTCGCCTTACGACCCTCGTCGGACCAACGTGCTGACGGGCAGAGCTGGCGTACCACACTCAAACCACGGCCCGATAGACGGTCCAGAACCAGGGGCCGGGACAGCATTCTGGTAACGTCAAAGCCCGGCCCGCTGTCTTCTACGTGAAGTGTCAAGCGCCCGCCTCGGCACTCGGGAACCACTTGCATGGACACGCAGACGTAACCATTTGTCAGCGCATCCAGGCGTTTGTTACGCAGTTGGTAATATTTTGCAAAACCTTTTGCGTCTCGCTTGAGCCGAGAATCCAACCCTAACACCCCATGCTCCAGCGCATTGCTATAAAGCTCGGACAGCACCGCATGGATCTGTGCCCCTTGCGCACGCAAGCCATGCACCTCCATCAGCATGTGCAGCAAGTAAGGCAGCGGGTTGAACTGTTTCAGCGTCGAAGCCCGAAACTCGAAACGGGCGCCCCAGTCGAGCGGGCTGCATTGGCCGCTGTCGGTATAAAGCATCGCAGGCGTGCCCAGGTTTTGCGGGACCTGCGAGGTGATCTGCACCATGCTGACGTCATCACGGGTCTGGCCGCGAAAATCGCGCAGCGCTTGTTCCACTTCATCCAGCAAGTGCTGCGGATCGCGATTGGCCTCCAGCACGCGCTGCAACCGCTCCACCCCAAACATCTGCTCATCTGCAGCAGTGGTTTCGGTCACGCCATCGGTCAGTAAGAACAGTTGGTCGCCAGGCAGCATCGGCAACACCTGGGTGGAATGATCAAACGCCTTGGCCTTCAACACCCCGAGCGGTAAATGCCGGGAAGCCAGCGCCGTGCGTTGCCCCGTGGCCTGGGTGTGCAAATAACCGTCCGGCATGCCGCCGCTCCAGACTTCCAGGCTGCGGCGCAGGGCACTGACACACACCACGGCGGCACAACAAAACATGTCAACGGGCAGGATGCGTTTGAGCTTGGCATTCATTTCACGAAGCATTTCGCCCAGGCCGTACCCTTTTGCCGTCATGCTGTAGAACACCTCCGCCAGCGGCATTGCCCCAATGGCCGCGGGCAAACCGTGGCCGGTGAAGTCGGCCAGCAGCAAATGGGTATCGCCAGACGGGGTATGGGCGGCCAGCAACAGGTCACCGTTGAACAAGGCATAGGGCGACTGCCGGTACTGGATGTTCGGCGCGCTCAGGCAACCGGAGTGCGCCACCCGATCAAACACCGCCTTGGCCACGCGCTGCTCATTGAGCAGGTACACGTTGTGCCGGGCGATCAGGTCGCGCTGTTGCAGCACGGTCTCCTGCAGGCGACGCAGGCGATCCATCACGGTGATCTTGGCCGCGAGCAGCATCGGATTATACGGTTTGAGCAGTACGTCATCACCGCCCGCTTCAAGGGTGCGGGCCAGTGCGTCGACATGGCTGAGTGAGGTCAGGAAGATCACCGGCACTAACACTTCACCGGCCAGCGCCTTGATCTGGCGAGTCGCCTCGAAGCCATCCATCACCGGCATCAGGCCATCCATCAACACCAGTTGCGGACGCTGCTGGCGAAACAGCTCCACTGCTTCGGCACCGTTCTTGGCCAGCAACACCGTGTGGCCCTGACGCTGCACGATACTGGACAACAACAGCCGATCCGTGGCGCTGTCTTCAGCGATCAGCACCGTCAAGCCGGACGCGAGCGGCGGGTTCACGAAATGTCGAACAACTTGTCGAAATTGGAGATCGCGAGGATTTTGCGCACATCGGTATTGCTATTGACCACATGGATATCGGCATCATCGCCACCGGCGTGTTCGCGCAGCAGCAACAGCATGCCCAAAGCAGAACTGTCGATGTAGGTGGCTTCTTTTAAGTCCACGACAATCGAGTCGGGTGTTACTTCGCTCTTTTCGTAGGCATCGCGAAAAGCCTGATGCTTGCCAAAGTCAAACCGACCCTTGATGGCGATGGTCAGTTGATTGCCGTCAGCTGAAGCGTGAGAAGTCACGACCATGGGGTAGCTCCTGGTTCAGGTATCGATTGACTTGAACTATAGACGCTCTGAACAAATGGGCAGGTTGTAAGAGCGAGCTTGTGTCGTGATCTTTAAAAGATCAAAAGATCGCGAGACAAGCTCCCTCCTACAGGGGCATGCGGGTTAATAAACCTCTTTGCGCGGCAGGCGCTGGGACAGTTCGTCCATCAGCTTTTGCTCGCGCTTGTCCTCCAGCTGGCGGGCTTCGTCAGCGTAACGCTGCACCAGCTTGCGCAAGCCTTCGACCCGGGCATACGCCTGCTGCCAGGACTCACGAGCTTTGTTGAGGTTGTTTTCATGCCACTGCAAGCTTTGGCGTTGCTGACCTACTGCCGTTTCGAGCTGGCCGAGAAAGTACTGGTAATTGCGCAGCCATTGGCCTGACACGCCCTGGCTGCCGCGCTCAACCCACTGCGCCTGATATTCACCCCGGAAGTTTTCCAGATCGCCGAGCTTGCTGTTGGCCAGATTGACCTGGCCCTGAAAGTGCCCCAGGCGCTGGGCGGCCGCCTTCTCGGTTTTTTCGGCCATTTCGACCACTGGCGCCAGACGCGCCGCCCTTCCCCCGCTCGCCATAATCGCTTAACCACCCGCCGCCGGAGCGAAGATTGTGGCCAGGTGGCCGCTGCTTTCGCCCAGACTGATGTTGTCGTTCAGCCCTTGGCGCAGGTACGCGACCATGGCCGGTTGCAGGGCAATCGCCGTGTCGGTTTCACGGTCGCCACCGGCCACGTAGGCGCCCACACTGATCAAGTCCCGCGCCTGCTGGAAGCGCGACCACAGTTGTTTGAATTGTTGCGCACGGCGCATGTGCTCGGCGCTGACCACCGACGGCATCACCCGGCTGATGGACGCTTCAATATCAATGGCCGGATAGTGGCCTTCTTCAGCCAAACGTCGCGACAGCACGATGTGCCCGTCGAGTACGCCCCGTGCCGAGTCGGCAATCGGGTCTTGCTGGTCATCACCCTCGGACAACACGGTGTAAAACGCGGTGATCGAACCGCCCCCGGCTTCGGCATTACCGGCACGCTCCACCAGCTTGGGCAGTTTGGCGAACACCGACGGCGGGTAGCCCTTGGTCGCGGGCGGCTCGCCAATGGCCAGGGCGATTTCCCGCTGGGCCTGGGCGAAACGGGTCAGGGAGTCCATCAGCAAGAGGACGTTTTTACCCTTGTCGCGAAAGTATTCGGCAATGCGCGTGCAGTACATGGCCGCACGCAAACGCATCAGCGGCGCATCGTCGGCGGGTGACGCGACCACCACCGAGCGCTTTAGCCCTTCTTCGCCAAGGATATGCTCGATGAACTCCTTCACCTCGCGGCCCCGCTCACCGATCAGGCCCACCACGATAATGTCGGCCTCGGTAAAGCGCGTCATCATGCCCAACAGCACACTCTTGCCCACGCCAGTACCGGCAAACAGGCCCAGGCGCTGGCCGCGACCGACCGTCAATAATCCGTTGATGCTGCGAATGCCCACGTCCAGCGGCACGCTGATCGGGTCACGCTTGAGCGGGTTGATGGTCGGGCCGTCCATCGGCACCCAGTCTTCGGCTTTCATCGGGCCTTTGCCGTCCAGCGCCCTGCCCGCGCCATCGAGGACGCGCCCGAGCATGCTCATGCCCATGGGCAAACGCCCGGTGTCAGCCAACGGCACCACGCGGGCCCCCGGCGCGATACCCGCAACGCTGCCCACCGGCATCAGGAAAATTTTGCTGCCCGAAAAGCCCATCACTTCGGCTTCGACTTCCACCGGATGAAACAAGTCGTCGTTGATCACCAGGCAACGGCTGCCCATGGCCGCGCGCAGGCCTTCGGCTTCAAGGGTGAGGCCGACCATGCGCAACAGCCGACCCTCGACCACCGGTTGGGCAGGCAATGACACCGCCGGGGCGTAGCTGCTCAGGCGCTTGGCGAAGCTTGTGCGCTTAAGGTGCATGGGGCTGATCCAGGTCGATGTCGATGTCCGGCGCAGCCGGGTGCAACGACTGTTCGTGCAGTTGATCAAATACCTGGCTCATGGCCAGTTTGATCCGGGTTTCGATACTGGCGTCGATGCGGCTGTGTTCCGTTTCGATCCGGCAGCCGCCCGGTTGCAGGCTGTCGTCCTCGACAATTTTCCAGCGCTCGTCATGGCGCTCGCGCAAAGCCTTGATCTGGTCGAAGTCTTGCGGGTTGATAAACAGCCGGATGTTCTCGGCGCCCATGGGCAAGAGCTTCAGGCCGTCGCGCAACACTTGCTGGATCTGGCTGGAATCGGTTTTCAACTCGCGCTGGATCACCAGCCGGGTCATGTGCTCGACCAGCCCGACCATGGCTTTTTCAAGCTGCTGGTCTTGCTCGGCCAGCGGTGCCAGCAGGCTGCTCATCAACCGCTCAAGGCTGGCGACCTTGGCGTTCAAGGCCACTTCAGCTTCCTGGCGGACCTTGAGCTGGGTGCTGTGAAAGCCTTCTTTTTCGCCCGTGGCAAAACCTTCGTTCCAGGCTTCCTGGCGGATGCTTTCCAGCTCTTCGAGGGTCAGCGGCTGGACCTCTTCCAGCGGCACTTCTTCGCTGTCGACGGGCAGTTCTTCAACCGGTTCGGGCTCAGGTTCTGGCACCTCGGGTTCTTCTTGGTACGGGTCAAAACTGGGCAACCCCCATACGTCAAAAGCACCGACATCCTTGGCGCGGATTACATCCCCGGGCGACTCACCGTTGCTCACTTAGATCATCTCTTCGCCGCCCTTGCCGCCGAGAACGATTTCTCCGGCTTCGGCCATACGGCGGGCAATGGTGAGGATTTCTTTTTGTGCGGTTTCGACATCGCTGACCCGCACCGGGCCTTTGGCCTCCAGGTCGTCGCGCAGCAGTTCGGCCGCGCGCTTGGACATGTTCTTGAAGATCTTGTCCTGAACGTTGTCATCCGAGCCCTTGAGCGCCAGCACCAGCACGTCCGAAGACACTTCGCGCAACAGCGCCTGAATGCCGCGGTCGTCAACATCAGCCAGGTTGTTGAACACGAACATCAGGTCTTCGATCTGCTCGGACAGGTCTTCGTCGATGTCACGGATCGAGTCCATCAACTGCGCTTCCATGGAGCTGTCGAGGAAGTTCATGATGTCGGCCGCCCGCTTGATACCGCCCAGCGAGGTGCGCGCCGCATTGGAGTTGCCGGCGAATTGTTTCTCGAGGATCTGGTTGAGTTCCTTCAACGCTGCCGGTTGCACGGTGTTCAGCGAAGACACGCGCAGGATGATGTCCAGGCGGGCCTTTTGATCGAAATGACCCAGGACTTCGCCCGCCTGATCAGGGTCGAGGTAGGCCACCACAATGGCTTGAATCTGCGGGTGCTCGAAGCGAATCACATCGGCCACGGCACGCGGTTCCATCCACTTCAGGCTGTCCAGGCCGCTGGTATTGCCGCCCAGCAGAATACGGTCGATCAGGCCATTGGCCTTGTCTTCGCCCAGTGCCGAGGTCAGCATTTTACGGATATAGCTGTCAGAGCCGACGCCCAGGCTGGTCTGATCGCCGACAATTTCGACGAACTCGCTCATTACCTGCTCGACTTGCTCGCGGTGCACGTTGCGCATTTGCGCCATCGCCACACCCACACGCTGCACTTCTTTAGGCCCCATGTGCCGCAGCACTTGCGCGGCATCGGCTTCGCCCAACGACAGCAGCAAAATGGCTGCCTTGTCGACACGGGTCAGCTTGGCGTTGGCGGCCGCTCGGTTATCACTCATCAGCGTTGATCCACTCTTTGACAACCTGGGCCACGCGGCCCGGGTCTTCGGCTACCAGACTCTTGATCGCATTGAGCTGCGCGTCATAGCCCTCGCTCGGGCTCGGCAGCATGATGCTTTGCGGGCCGCTGAGGCTGACGCGGTCATTGGCCAGCTCGCTGTCCAGGCCGCCCATCCCGCCCAAGTCACCATCGCTGCCAATGCCCGCCGCGTTTTTATGACGGCCATTGCCGGTGATGTTGTTGAGGACCGGGCGCAGCACGCCAAACACCAGCACCAGAATGAACAGCACACCCAGCACTTGCTTGACCACGTCCCAGAACCAGGGCTGCGAGTAGAACGGAATGTCGGCAATCACTTCGCCACGCTCGCTGGAGAACGGCACGTTGATCACGCTGACACTGTCGCCACGGCTGGCATCAAAGCCCACGGCGTCTTGCACCAGGCGGGTGAAACGCGCCAATTGGTCGGCGCTCCATGGCGTGCGGGTCACTTCGCCATTCGCCGGGTTGACGACGGCCTGATCATCAATGACCACGGCCACCGACAGGCGATTGACCTTGCCCTGCTGCTGCTTGGTGTGACTGATGGAGCGGTCCAGCTCAAAGTTGCGGGTCGACTGCGAACGCTTGTCGGCCGGGTAAGGTGCGAGCATTGGCTGGCCGGTGGCCGGGTCCATGATTTGCTGGCCGTTGGCATCGAGCAGCGGCTGGCCCGGTTGCACCATGCCTGCGCCGCCCGCCCCGGCCTGGCCGGTTTGCTGTGGCGCGGTAGCCGGGGCTGGCGGTTGATTGCTCAACGCCCCCGGTACGCCTTGCGGGCCATTGCTGGCGGTGCGTTGTTCGCTGGTCGATTGCTCGCTGCGCAAAGCCGGCTGGTCCGGGTTGAACTGCTCGGAGGTGGACTCGACCGAGCTGAAATCAACGTCGGCCGACACTTCAGCCTTGTAGCGATCATTGCCCAGCACTGGTTGCAGGATATTGTGCACGCGCTGGGTGAGCATGCCTTCCATGCGGCGGCTGTAATCGAACTGCTTGCCAGCCATGGTCAGTTCGGAGTTTTCCGCCTGATCCGAGAGCAAGTTGCCTTTTTGGTCGACCACGGTGACCTGGGACTTGATCAGTTCCGGCACGCTGGTGGCCACCAGGTTGATGATCGCCATCACCTGGCCCGGCTCCAGCGAGCGACCAGGGTACAGCTCTACCAGGACCGAGGCGCTGGGCTTACGTTCGTCACGCACGAACACCGAGCTTTTGGGAATCGCCAGGTGCACGCGGGCGGCCTTGATGTTGTTCAGGCTGGAAATGGTGCGCGCCAATTCGCCTTCCAGGCCACGGCGATAGCGCGTGGCCTCCATAAATTGGCTGGTGCCCAGGCCCTGGTCTTTGTCGAGAATTTCAAAACCGACGTTGCCGTCTGAAGGCGTGACGCCTGCGGCCGCGAGCTTGAGCCGCGCGCGCGAGACGTCATCGGCCTTGACCAGCAAGGCACCGGAATTGGGTTCAACGGTGTAGGCAATATCGGCGGCGGCCAGGGTTTCCATGACCTGCTTGGCATCCATACCGGCCAGGCTGCCGTACAGCGGCCGGTAATCGGGCTGTTGCGACCACAACACCACGGCAAAACCAATGGCCACGCTCGCCGCCAGACCGACCATAAGGCCGACCTGACGCAACATGGTCATCTCGGCCAGGTTGTCCAGAAAGGACAAGCCGAACAGCGGCCCTTTGCCGCCACCCAGGCCTGACTTGGCCGGAACGTTTTCCGGGAGTGCATCTGCCATGACTTAATATCGCCCTTAAACCGGCATCTGCATGATGTCTTGGTATGCCTGAACCAGCTTGTTACGGACTTGGGTGATGGCCTGGAAGGAGACGCTGGCCTTTTGCGAGGCGACCATCACGTCGGTCAGGTCGACACCGCTTTTGCCGATTTCGAACGCGTTGGACAACTGCGTCGACGCCTGCTGCGTCTCGCTGACCTTATTGATCGCGTTGCCGAGCATGTCGGAGAAGCTCGGTGCACCCGCTTCAGGAGCGGCCTGCACAGCCGACTTCGGTTGGGCCATGGCGTCCATCTGCATGGCCCGCATATCCAACATCAATCGATTAAATTCAATACCTTGGCTCATGGACAATGGCCTCCGCCGACCCGCATTTTTTTGACACTTTCACTGCTCTTAATGACACATAGCAACAAGGGTGCCAGCTCTTTGTCGTTTTCGCACGATTAACGTTACAAAACATCGCAAGGGATGGAGTGAAGATCAAAAGCCCCTCACCCTAACCCTCTCCCGGAGGGAGAGGGGACTGACCGGGGGGCTGCTGAACATTTACGTCACACCACAAAACAGCCCTCTCTCCCTCCGGGAAATTGAACCGACCCGGGGCTGCTGAACATTTACGTCACACCACAAAATAGCCCTCTCTCCCTCCGGGAGATGGAACTGACCCGGGGGCTGCTGAACATTTACGCCACACCACAAAACAGCCCTCTCCCTCCGGGAGATGGAACTAACCCGGGGGCTGCTGAACATTTACGTCACACCGCAAAACAGCCCCCTCTCCCTCCGGGAGATAGAACTGACCCGGGGGCTGCTGAACATTTTCGCCACACCACAAAACAGCCCCCTCTCCCTCCGGGAGATGGAACTGACCCGGGGGCTGCTGAACATTTACGTCACACCACAAAACAGCCCCCTCTCCCTCCGGGAGAAGGAACTGACCCGGGGGCTGCTGAACATTTTCGCCACACCACAAAACAGCTCCCTCTCCCTCCGGGAGATGGAACTGACCCGGGGGCTGCTGAACATTTTCGCCACACCGCAAAACAGCTCCCTCTCCCTCCGGGAGAGGGTTGGGGTGAGGGGCTTTTCAGGTGGCTGCAAACAAATAAGCCTCGACATCCATCCCGGCGTCGCGCATTTGCGCCAATTTATAGCGCAAGGTACGCGGGCTGATGCCCAGACGTTCCGCCGCCTCTTTGCGCCGACCACGCTCGGCACGCAAGGTGTCGATGATCATTTCAAACTCATGGCGCCGCAGGTCGTCCCCCAACGCGCCCGACGACTCGACCGGTGCCACCGCAGGCAGCGGCGCATAAACCACCGGCCCGGCCAGGCAAAAGTCGGCCGCTTCTATCAAGCCGCTTTGCTGCAGGATCAGGGCTCGCTGAATGGCGTTGTCCAATTCACGCACGTTGCCCGGCCACGCATACCCCGTCAGACACGCTTGCGCCTGCGCCGAAAAACGCACCGGCGCGTGTTTCATTTTGCCAATGTGCTTGGCCAGCAGTCGCTCAGCCAGCGGCACGATATCCGCCGTGCGTTCACGCAGCGGGCGCCAGGCCAGCGGGAACACCGAAAGACGGTAGTACAAGTCTTCACGGAAGCGCCCCGCCGCCACTTCGCCCGCCAGATCGCGGTTGGTGGTGGCGATCACACGAATATCCAGGGCAATCGGCTTGCGCCCGCCCACACGCTCGACCTCACGCTCTTGCAGCACCCGCAGCAATTTAGCTTGCAGGCCCAGCGGCATTTCCGAGATTTCGTCCAGCAGCAAGGTGCCGCCATCGGCCTGCTCAAACTTGCCTGCCTGCGCAGCAATGGCGCCGGTAAACGAGCCTTTTTCATGGCCAAACAAGGTGGCTTCGAGCATGTTGTCCGGGATCGCCGCGCAGTTGATCGCCACAAACGGCTGATCACCCCGGCTGGAATGCTGGTGAATGTAACGCGCCAGCACTTCTTTACCCGTACCCGACTCGCCGGAAATCAACACCGTGGAGTCACTTTTGGCCACGCGGGCGGCCAGTGCCAGCAGTTGTATGCTCGCGGGCTCAACCGCCACCGGGCCTTCGGCATCGGCTGCGCCCAGGCTGCCCAGCGCATGCCGCGCCACGAGTTCCAGCAAGGCCTTGGGCTCAAACGGTTTGACCAGATAATCCGCGGCGCCCTGGCGCATGGCATCTACCGCACGCTCGACTGCGCCGTGAGCGGTCATCAACAGCACCGGCAACTGCGGCTGGCTGGCGCGCAAGCGGCTGAGCAACTGATGGCCATCCATGCCTGGCATGTTGACGTCGCTGACCACCAGATTAAACGCCTCGCCTGTCACCGCCTGCAGCGCTTCTTCGCCAGAGCCTACGGCCTTGAAATCGTGACCGGCCAGCAACAGCGTGTCCGCCAGCGCTTCACGCAGGGCGCGGTCGTCCTCGACCAGCAGAACCTTGATTTGCATCGCCATCAGTTAGCCTCCCCTGCAACTGGAATCAGCGGCACGCAGAGCAAGGCACAAGTGCCCCGCCCCAGCCGCGAACGTAATGACAAATCGCCCTGATGCGCACGCACCACGGCCGTGACCACTGCCAGACCAAGCCCGGTACCGGTGGCCTTGGTGGTAAAAAACGGTTCGCCCAGACGCTCCAGTACTTTGGGCTCAATGCCGCTGCCGCTGTCACTCACACACAGGCGCAGTACGTTGTCGCGGGCGTAAAGATGCACCTTGAGCCGCACGGCGCCGGCTTGCAGCGCGTTTTCAATCAGGTTGAGCAACGCGCCCACCAGCGTGTCGCGGTTGCACAACACTAAACCGTGATGAACATCGCACTGCCAACGCATTGACACCCCTTCAACATGGGTCTGTGCCGCTGCTTGCAGCGCCTGCATCAAGGCTTTGGGGGAAACGCGGTCTTCCAGCGGCAGCTCGCCACGGGCAAACACCAGCATGTCGCGCACCTGGTGTTCCAGTTCGTGCAAGCGCTCTTTCAAACGTCCGGCAAAGCGCTGCTGGGTCTCTACCGGCAACGCTTGCTCGGTCAGATGGCTGGCATAGATCAACGCCGCCGACAAAGGCGTGCGGATCTGATGCGCCAAAGAAGTGACCATGCGCCCCAACGACGACAAACGCTCATGCCGGGACAACTGGTCTTGCAGGCGCCGGGTTTCTGTCAGGTCGTTGAGCAACACTAACTGCCCCGGCTCCGGGTCCAGCGAACGGGTGGCAATCGACAGGCGCCGCCCGTCTTTAAGCGAGACTTCATGGCCGTCGTCTTCACGCGGCGCAAAGCAGCGGGCAATCACGTGACGCCACAACTCGCCCTGCAGCGGCAACCCCAACAGCTCGCAGGCTGCCGGGTTGGCTTCGCTGACCAGGCCACGGTCATCGATCACGATGACCCCGCCGGGCAGCAGGTCCAGCAAGTGTTGCAAGCGATTGGCCAGCCGTTCGTTTTCTGCCAGTTCGGCCACACGCTGCTCACCGGCCAGCGCCAGCTCACCTTTAAGCTCGGCAACCCGGGCTTCCAGCAGGCTGTAAGAGTCGGTCAACTGGGTCGACATCTGATTGAACAGCGAGAACGCCTGCTCAAGCTGCGCCGCGTTGACGGGCATGGTGGTCAGAGACATGGCAGCCCCTGCGAGATCAGGGACCGAGGACTGTTGAGCGGCATGGGGCATGAGGCGTTCTCGCTTGGCTGACCGTCATAAAACGGTTCGTTAACCCAAGCAAAGCAATACCCGTGCCCGAAAAATAACATTCGCGAACTGAAGGTGGATGTGTTGATGCAGATCAAAGGATTGAAACGGGACCCTGTAGGAGCGGCGGGGCTAGTCGTCGCCCTGCTCTTCGCCTTCGCGACGGCTCATGCCGTATTTGCGCATTTTTTCGACCAGGGTCGTGCGGCGTATCCGCAGGCGCTCGGCGGCGCGAGCGACGATGCCGTTGGCGTCGTCCAGCGCTTGCTGGATCAAGCCTTGCTCCAGCCCGCCCAGGTAGTCCTTGAGGTCCAGACCTTCGGGCGGCAGCATCGCGCTGGTGGTGAAGTCCGGCGTACTGTTGTTGATCGCCACGCGCTCTTCCATGTCGCTGCGCAGGCTATCGACCAATTGCTCGTCTTCATCGTCGACATAGCGGAATTTTTTCGGCAATTCGGCAACGCCGATCACGCCGTAGGGATGCATGATCGCCATGCGCTCCACCAGGTTGGCCAGTTCGCGAACGTTGCCCGGCCAGGCGTGGCGGCACAACGACATAATGGCGCCAGAATTAAAGCGGATCGAACCGCGTTTTTCGTGCTCCATACGTGAAATCAGCTCGTTGAGCAGCAGCGGGATGTCTTCCACCCGCTCGCGCAACGGCGCCATTTCAATGGGGAACACGTTGAGGCGGTAATACAAGTCTTCGCGGAAGGCGCCGACTTCAATCATGCTTTCGAGGTTTTTGTGGGTGGCGGCGATGATCCGCACGTCAGCGCTTTGGGTCTTGTTGCTGCCCACGCGCTCGAAGGTGCGCTCCTGCAATACGCGCAGCAACTTGACCTGCATCGGCAGCGGCATGTCACCGATTTCATCGAGGAACAGCGTACCGCCGTTAGCCAGTTCGAAACGCCCGGCGCGGCTGGTGATAGCCCCGGTGAAGGCGCCCTTCTCGTGCCCGAACAGCTCGCTTTCAAGCAGTTCTGCCGGGATCGCCCCGCAATTGACCGGCACAAACGGCGCATCGCGGCGCTTGGAATGGTAATGCAGGTTGCGCGCGACCACTTCCTTGCCCGTCCCGGACTCGCCCAGGATCAACACACTGGCGTCGGTGTCGGCCACTTGCTGCATCATCTGGCGCACGTGCTGAATCGCCCGGCTGGTGCCGACCAAGCTACGGAAAAGGTTAGGCTCACGGTGACGACCGCGCTCTCGGGCCTGATCGTACATTTCACGATAGACCTGCGCGCGATGCAGGGAATCCAGCAATTTGCTGTAGCTGGGCGGCATTTCGAGGCTGGACAAGACCCGGCGGCGCTGGTCTTCAGGCAGGTCCGTGGAAGAAATATCGCCTAAAAGTAAAATCGGAAGGAACTCATCCCAGGTAGCCAGTGTCTTAAGCAGGCCTGAAATTCCGCCAGAAGCGCTCACCGAACCGATCAGTACGCAGAGCACTTCACGGCTGGACGACAAGGCGCCAACCGCCTGCTCCCACTCGTGACTAGGGCTGGTTAAATTCTCCTCGCCGAGAAAATTTAAAATCACCGCCAGGTCATGGCGGCGGACGCTATCGTCATCGATCAGCAGAATTTTGGTTTCACGCCACATGCAATAGCAACTTCCCTAGTCAACTCAGTACCCGGATAGTTTGGGTACGCTAGCCGCCCTGACCCTGTTGGATCTGTAAGGCGACTGAAATCAGAATACGTACTAGTTAAGTCAAAAAAACATACACAGTCAAATTTATGGCGCCGCCAAAGGGATTAACCCCATACTTCTTATGCCTTAACCGAACAAATGGTAAACCTTTGAAGCATTTTTTGCTTGATTGATCTGCGCCATTTGCTCGACCACCAGTTGTCGCTCATCCGTGGCAGCCTCCAGCAGCATGCGATACACCACCAGCAAACCCTCCAGATTTTCGCGCAACACCGCTTCATCCAGCGGCGTTTCGTCCAGCACCGTCTCGACACATTCCCGGCACGCCGAATCCAGTTCGCCGATGGCATCCCAATTACGCTCGGCCAAGGCATGGATCAGCGCGTCGCGGGTTTCTTGAATTCGTTGCAGTTGGCTCATGACGCACTCCTCAGGCCATTGGGTTTATTGCGGGGCGATCTCGTCCCAGCCGCTTTTCACGGTGATCAGCAGGCGCGCGACTTCGTCGATGATTTGCGGGTCGTTCTTGATATTGGCCTGGGTCAGACGCACCGCCATGTACTCGTACAGGCTGTCCAGTTGCTGCAGCGCTGCCTTGTCATCGGTCTTGTCTTCATCCAGGCCCTGACGCAGGCCGCCAATAATGTCCACGGCCTTGGTCAGCAACAGCGCCTTCTGCGGAATATCACCACGGCTCAACGCACCTTTGGCCTGAGCCATGCGCTCGAGACCGCCCTCCATCAGCATCTGAATCAAGCGATGCGGGCTGGCTTCGGAGATTTGAGCGTGGGAATTGACCTTCTGATACTGACGAAGGGCGCGCATCGGGTTCATGTTTCTACCTCATCACAAATGGGCTAAGTCTTACTTCTTATGTCGGCGCCGGGGCTCAAAGCTTTAGCGCTCAAGCCACGTCAGACGCGCGGAAAATCAGTTATTGGACTTCGGGTTATTCAACGAGTTGAGCGTGGTCATGATGCTGGAGCTGCTGGCGTTGATCTTCGCGATCAGGCCGTCCATCGCCGTGTACTTGGCGGTCAGCGTGGTTTTCAGCGTGTCCATGCGGCTGTCCAGGGTCTTTTGCTGATCGGTCAGATCGGTCAGCTTGGCGTTCAGATCCGAGGCCCGGGTGGTCAGCAGCCCGGTGGTGCCGACATAACTGTCGGTGGCCTTGGTCATGCGCGTGATCAGACCGGTGTCGCCGGTAAACACCTTGGCAATCTCGGTAGGCCCGTTCGGCGTGGCCACGGCGGCGTTCCATTTGCTGTCATCCAGAGTCAGCAGGCCGGTTTTCTGGTCCGTACTGATGCCCATCTGCGCCAGGTTGCCCACAGTAGACCCCCCGGTGTTCTGCAGCAGCTCGTTACGGATTCCGTTGACCAGTTGGCGCATCGACGCATCGCCGGTCAGCGCGCCGGTGGTGGTCGTGGCCGCATCACCGGTGGCAGTGACTTTGGTCTGGGTGTTGATGCTGGTCATCAGCGCGTTGTAAGCACTGACAAATGACTGTACCGACGTCTTCAAGGTGGTGGTGTTGGACGCCACGGTAATGGTCGACGGCTTGGTATCGAGCAATTCAATGCTCACACCACTGATGGCCGAGGTGATCTTGTTGCTCGTCGATTCCATCACGACGTTATCAATGGTGTACTCGGCGTTGAGCGGCGGTTTTCCGGCATCATAGCCAGTGGCCAGCTCGGAATCGCCGCTGAGGGTGATGTCCGTGCCCTTGCCGGTGGTCTGCGAACTGATGACCAGGCGCGAGCCGTGGGCGTCGGTCAGCACGTTGGCGCTGATGCCCTTGGATTGCAGCTGCGTGTTGATCGCGTCGCGGGTCTGCTGCATCGTCGCGCCCGCCGGGATTTTAACGTCGTAATTGTTATCGGACTGGGAGATGGTCAGCGTTGCGTCCTTCCCGCTCGAGTTAACGACCGCAGAACTGCCTTCAAATACCTGGCTGGTGACTTTTGAAGCCGTCGCCAATTGCGTGACATTAAGGGCATAGATACCGCTGGCGGCTTTATCGCCCAGCGTGACCTTGGAAATTTTCTCGTCCGATGACGTGCCGGCAAGCCCGTTGAAACTGGCCTCCGTGTTGAGCTTGGCGATGGCCGTGCGGTAGGTTTCAAGCGAAGCCTTGACCGTGCCCACCGCTGACAATTGCGTGGTGGTGGTGGTTTGCAGCTTGGTGATTTGCGCTTGCTTGGGGGCTTTTTCAGCATCCACCAAGGCTTTGACGATGCCTACCGTGTCAAAACCTGAACCGACGCCGGTAATCGTTGAACTGGCCATCTTTATTCTCCTGGTTCGGTGGCTGGCGCTTTATGGGCACACACTTTTTTGACAAAAATGCCGCAGCCACGGACAGCTTCATATTTCATGCCACCTTCAAGCATTGGCGTTAAAAAGCAGACTGTTGGGATCTGCCAGATTTTGCGCCAGTTTAAGGGCAACTTCTGAAGGTAGCTGGCGAATCACTTCACCGCTTTGGCTGGCGATGACTTTGACCACCATGATGCCGGTGGTGTCATCAATCGAAAAATCCAGCTGACGCTGGTGAGATTGCGCAAAGTCGCGTAAATCACTGACCGCTTTTTCAACCTCGAAACGCTCAGGCGGCTTGCCTGGCAGCGCAATGTCGGGGCTGTCAGTCTGAGCAACGGCAACCGCGGCTGGCTTAGGGCTGGACTGCCCGACGGCGGTTGGATAGGCAGAATTCAATTTGATGCTCATGTCCATGTCATCACCTCACCCCTGAAAAAACAAAAGGGCACGTAAACGCGCCCTTCCGTTATCAACCGCGCGCTGAAGTTACTGAAGCAGCTTCATCACAGCGGATGGCAGTTGGTTCGCCTGGGACAGGATCGCAGTGGATGCCTGTTGCAGGGTTTGTTGCTTGGTCAGCTGAGCCGCTTCGGCAGCGAAGTCAGTGTCCTGAACACGGCCCAGGGCTGCGGTCGAGTTCTCGGAAATGCTTTGCAGGTTAGCCACAGTGCTGTCGAAACGGTTTTGTACGGCACCCAGGGCGGCACGTTGGGTGTCGATCTGCTCGATCGCGCCTTGCAGAGCCTGGATGGTTTTTTGCGCCGAGTTGGCATCCAGAATGCTCAGGTCAGCAACGCTGGACTCTTGGCTGATGGCTTTTGTAACGCCCCCGTTATCAGCTGTTACAGCACCATCCAGACCCAACTCCTTCAGACCCGACGCGGTGCTGCCATTGCCAATCTTGATGTCCTTAGTGGAGAACAGGCTCAGGGTACCGTCGTCCTTCAGGCTGGCGGTCACGCCGGTGCTTGCGCTGTTGATGGAGGAAACTACGTCGGCCATGGACGAGTTGGCAGCGAATTTGATCTCAGTGCCATTCAGGGTGATCGAAGAAGCTGCGTCAAGTTTTGGGGCGCTCGTACCTGCTGTAAGGCCCAGCTTTGCCAATGCACCGGCGCCTTTATCACCATCACCGTTTTCCAACTTGATGGCTTTACCATCAGCCGAAGTCAACTCCAGACGAGTTCCGTCGGCGGAGACTTTTGCCTTCACTCCAGTACCAGTACCCGGAACCGGGGGCGTACCCGTATCGGCAGCAGCGGCACTAATCTTTGTAGCTATAGCTGCCAAGCTCGCATCGGCCGCTACAAGGCTAATGGTTTTGCCGTTGATTTTGATATCCGCGTCACTACCCAGACCCGGAGTAACAGCATCACCAGGGTTAGCGCCAGGAGTGCCCGGCAAAGTCACAGCCTGACCTGTTACCGAAGCCGCCAACGAAGTCTTGGTACCGGCAACAGTGGCTTCGCTCGAAGTCCCCTTCAACGAAGCTGCACCGATATCGCTCATACCGAAAGTAATGGTCTGGTTGGCATCCGCGCCTACCTGGAAGGCCTGGTTCTGGAAAGAACCGTCCAGGATGTTACGACCACCGAACGTAGTGGTTTGGGCAATACGGGTCAGTTCACCGGTTTTTGCGGTGAATTCTTGTTGCAGCGCAGCACGGTCGTCGGCGCTTTTATCACCGTTCGCGGACTGCAGAGCCAGTTCACGCAGACGTTGCAGAATGTTGGTGGACTCTTGCATCGCGCCTTCAGCGGTCTGGGCGATGGAGCTGGCGTTGTTGGCGTTGTTGATCGCCACGGTCATGCCTTTGGTCTGCGAGGTCAGACGGTTGGCCATCTGCAGGCCAGCGGCGTCGTCTTTGGCGCTGTTGATTTTCAGGCCGGAAGACAGACGGGTCATCGAGGTGCTCAGCGCATCACCGGCTTTGTTCAGGTTTTTCTGAACGGTCAGGGACGTGACGTTGGTGTTAACGGATAAAGCCATGACGAAATCCTCATTAGATAAATACTGCGGCTTCCGGCCCTGGCAACCGCCGGGTGTGGCCTAGAGAACCTTCGTAATAGTTATCGTCGTGATGGCAGGATGCTTGAGGGCTTTTTTGAATTTTTTTACTGGCGGGGGTTCTTGCCTTGTGTTTCAAGGGGTTGCGCGTTGCCCCCTGGCAAAATCTGATCGTGTAGGAGCGGGGGTTGGGGCGGGTGTTTTTTTTTCTATAAAAA
>NZ_JANLNV010000039.1 GCF_025465935.1 Pseudomonas sp. 7P_10.2_Bac1
GGGGAGGCAGGGGATTATTTTTTAAAAAAAAAAAACCCCCCCCCCCCCCCCCCCGCTTCTACAGGGGGAGCAGAGTCAGTGCAGGCTTAGCGTTGGTAATACCCAGGGCCACCATCGTAGTAGCGGTGATCGTGATGCCATCCATGGTCAGGGAAAAATACGCATCCGCTCATGGCCAGTATGAGCAACAGCGGAACCAGCCGAATGACACGACGTAACATCTGTAAATCCTCATGGTTAGAGCTGGTGGCAGCTAAAAAGCTTCCCCGGCTGTAAGATGAGACCCTGTTTGTTTCAATTCATCTCCGGCCATCCACATTAATTTTTTCAGGAACAGGTAATGACTCCTAAGCAACGATTGGCATATTCGATTTTGATCGCCCTGGTGGTACTGGGCATCATGTTTGGTCTGTCGTACTTGCAGAACACCGGCGTGATCACCGAGAAAACCTTCCAGTACATCGCCATCGGCGTAGCGGTGGTTGTCGTGGTGATCAACGGTGTCATGCGCCGCAAGACCAAACTCTAAGCCTCGATTTTCCCCATCAGAACGGCTTCAGCCTGTGGATGCAGGCTGTAGCTCTTGTCGCTGTTGAGTACCACCACGCCCTCGCTGCACAAGCGCTTTAAAACCTCGCGCACACTGAGAAACGACAGCGGAATATTCAACGCAAGCAAATGGCTGTGCATGCCGCGCACACCCAGTCTGCGGTCGTTGCCTGCGGCGGTCAGCAAGGCATCGATGACCTTGAGCCGTACCAGGCTGGTGCGTAGCCCAAAACACTTGAGTAGCTGGCGGATCCGTTCATTACCTTGCAAAGGCGCAAGCGCTTCGAGCAGACCGGGGTCTGGTTGAAAAGCGGTGTTGCGACGCTGTGGGTTGCCATCCGTTGGCATTTGCGGGTTTTGCATGCAAAAACTCCTTTTCAGAGCCTGATCAGGAAAATAAAAAAGCGCTCTTAATTAACTAGACGAATGAGCGGCGTAAATCATGAACATCAAAATGTAGAAATTTTGTCGTGAATTGTTCTCAATCGCGATTCGGCCCTGTATGGCCGGGGGTTCTAGGCGATTATTAATTTTTTTTAACCTGCTTCGTTTCTTGTACAGGCAGTTCCCGGGTGGTGGTTTTTCAAACGATCGCTGTGCCGGGCCTTTTGTACTGATCGAGCAGGAGTCCGCGTGAGTATTTCCAAGCCGCTGAGCAAGTCGTTTTGTGCTGCGTTATGCCTGGGCCTGAGTCTGTGTGCTTTGGCTCAGACACCCGCCAAGGCGTTGAGTGCCGAGATTCGTCGCACCACGTTTGGCGTGCCGCACATTCGCGCAGCCGATGAGCGAGGGTTGGGGTACGGCATAGGCTACGCCTATGCTCAGGACAATCTGTGCCTGCTGGCCAATGAAGTGATCACGGTCAATGGCCAGCGCTCGACGTATTTTGGCCCTGAGCAAATGACCCTGGACGAACGCGACAACCTGTCCAGCGATCTGTTTTTCACCTGGCTCAATACGCCCCAGGCCGTCGCGGCTTTCTGGCAAGCACAGACGCCAGAGGTGCGTGACCTGATCGAAGGGTATGTGGCCGGTTACAACCGTCAACTCAGTGAACGCAAAGGTTTGCCAGCACAATGTGACAACCCTTCGGTGCGCCCACTGACCACGGCAGATGTGGTCAAGCTGACTCGCCGCTTATTGGTCGAAGGCGGTGTCGGTCAATTCGCTGAAGCGTTGGTGGCCGCTGCTCCGCCGCATGCTTCGGTGCAGGGCGTGGCCGATGCTCGCGCCACTGAAGGTCGCTTTGCGGTGGCCGCCGAACGCAGACAGCGCTTTGCTTTGGATCGTGGCAGCAATGCCGTTGCCATTGGTGCGCAGCACTCGCGAAGCGGCCAGTCGATGTTGTTGGCCAACCCGCATTTTCCGTGGCTGGGGGGGATGCGGTTTTATCAGATGCACCTGACCATCCCCGACAAGCTGGATGTGATGGGAGCGGCTTTGCCGGGCTTGCCGATGATCAACATCGGTTTTAATTCCCACGTGGCCTGGACGCATACCGTCGACACTTCCAAACACTTCACCTTGTATCGGCTCGAACTTGATCCCATGGATCCGACGCGCTACCTGCTCGATGGCCAGTCCCGCCCGCTGGACCGACAAACAATCACGGTCAACGTCAAACAGGCTGATGGCAGTCTCAAAGCAGTGTCACGAACGCTCTACAGTTCGGTCTTCGGGCCTGTGGTGCAATGGCCGGGCAAGCTCGACTGGAATGACCATGTGGCCTTCAGCTTGCGTGATGCCAACCTGCAGAATGAGCGTGTCTTGCAGCAGTGGTACGCGATGAATCAGGCTCGTAATCTCGACGCGCTGCAGGCCTCGGTGAACACCATTCAGGGTATTGCGTGGGTGAATACCCTGGCGGTGGATGATCAGGGGCAGGCGTTATACATGAATTTGTCGGTGGTGCCTTATGTGGACAAGGCCAAACTGGCGGCCTGCAGTGACCCGCGTGTCGGTCTGGAGATGATCATGCTCGATGGCAGTCGCAGCGCCTGTGACTGGACGGTAGATCGGAGTGCGGCGCAACCAGGCATTTTCCCGGCCGACCAGATGCCGCAATTGCGCCGCAACGATTATGTGCAGCATTCCAATGACTCGGCCTGGATGGCCAACCCGAACGCGCCACTGAGTGGGTTTTCACCGCTGATCAGCCAGGACGGCCAGCCGCTGGGGCCGCGTGCGCGGTTTGCCTTGCAGCGCTTGAGCCAGCCAGGGCTGGTCAGTCTTGCGGATTTGCAAGGCATGGTGATGGACGATCGGGTGTACCTGGCGGGGCAGGTCATGCCTGACCTGTTGACCGTGTGTGAAACGCAAAAAGGGCCTGTGTGTGCGAGCCTCAAAGCGTGGGATCAACAGGCGAACCTAAACAGCGGCATGGGGCTGGTGCATTTCCAGAACATCATGGCTCAACTGCTTGAGGTTCCGGATGTCTGGCGGGTGCCCTTCAATCCGGCTGATCCCCAGCACACCCCGCGGGGCCTGAATCTCGAGCAGCCGGCTGTGGTGGAGGCCGTGCAGCAAGCGCTGCTGGCCTCGGCAGCGCAAGCCGCGCAGCAAGGGATAAAACCGGGCGCGACATGGGGAGATATTCAGGTGGTGGGCGCCGACGCGCAGCCGATTCCGATCCACGGTGGCCCGGCCACTCTGGGGGTGTACAACGCCATGCAAAGCGTTCCGGTAGCAGGAGGCAAGCGTGAGGTGGTCAGCGGTACCAGCTATTTGCAAACTGTGACTTTCGGCGAGCACGGACCGCAAGCGCAGGGTGTGCTGGCGTTTTCGATCTCCAGCGACCCGGCTTCCCGACACGCACGGGACCAGACCCAGGCATTTTCGAACAAGCAGTGGCCGTGGTTGCCCTTTACCGAGGCGCAGATCAAGGCCGATCCACAGTATGAGCTGACCACGCTCAAGGGCAGTTTGTAATAGGCAACGCTCTGGCCGCACGCCTGTGGCCAGAGCGTTACCAGACTCAGCCGCGCGGCAGGGCGTTGATCACCGGTCTGCCGTTCTGATCGACGCGTACCGTCACCGGCAAGACTTTGGACAAGGAAGCTACCAGCTTGGGAATTTCCCGGGTGTTGAATACCCCGCCTATACGCAGTTGACCGGTCGCAGTGTCGGCCAGGGAAAGCGGCGTGTTCAGGTAGCGGTTGATCAACGGCAAGGCATCGGCCAGCGTCAGGTTGTCCAGAATCAGCTTGCCGTTGCGCCAGGCGAGGTCGGGGCCGTTGGCGTAGGTCTGGCTGATTTGCGGTGCATAGTCGCCCGCCTTATAGCTGGCCTGCATACCGGGCTCCAGGCGCAGCCCGTCGCCGCTCAAGTTCGTGTTGCTGGTGACCAGCACCGAGCCTTCCAGCAGCGTGACACGTACCTGGTCTTCATACATCCACACATTGAACTGGGTGCCGGTTACCCGGATACGGCCGTCAGCCGCCTGGACAACGAAGGGGTGCGTCACATCGTGACTCACTTTGAAAAACGCCTCGCCCTTGCTCAGCGTGATCCGGCGCTGGTCTTTGTAGTTGCTGTAGGTCAGTTGAGTACCCAGGTTCAATTCGACCTGGCTGCCATCGGGCAGTGTTGCGTTGAGCACGCTGTTGCCCGCCTCAAGGCGCTCATAGGCGTTGGGAATCAAACCGAGCTGCCAGCCACTGAAGGCGGCCAGGGGCACGGCGACCAGGGTGATGGCGGCGGCAATGGCCACTCGCTGCCAAGGGCTGCGTTGCGACTTGCGGGGCAGGGCAACGACCTGCCCAGCGGCCGGTTCGGGGCGCGGCAAGTGCTCACTGGTGTCCCAGATGTCGAGCATGGCCTGGTATTCAAACGCATGCAGCGGATCGGCGTTTAACCACACAGAAAAGGCTTCACGTTCACGGTCAGTGCAATCGGGCTCATGCAAACGCATGCACCACTGAGCGGCAGCTTCGGTGATGGCATCGTATTCAGCTTCTGTGAGGCGTGATTCGCTCATGTGTACTCCTGAGGGGCGCTGCATTCTAACCCCGCGCTTGTGCTGACGAGAACATGAGCCATGTCAAAAGGGTGTCATTTATTCCTATGCAAAGCTTTTTCTCTGCTACGGTTACTTCGGCAACTTAGTACCAGACGCAACATCAATTAATGGAGTTAAGACAATGTTGAAGAAAACTTTTGCTGCTGTGGCCACAACTGCCGTATTGCTGGGCTCCAGCGTTGCGATGGCGCAGCCGAATCTGGACCCGAACTGGGCGTTCTCCAAAGAGCTCATTGAAGTGCTCAAGAACAAGAACGGTTACACCGTGATCAAGAAAATTGAAGCGGAAAACCCTGCCAACGGCATCTGGAAGGCAGAAGGCGTTAAAGGTGCCGATCAGTACGAAATCATTTTCGACTCGACTGGCAAAGTGATTTCCGAGAAGAAAGACTGATTCTCTCCGATTTCAGCGCAAGCACTCAATGAGTGTTTCAGCCCGATCTTGCCTGCGCGGATCGGGCTTTGCATCAGCCAATAGCTCTGCGTGAGCGCCATTGCTCACGGGTTATTTCCCACAAGTCGCACGCAAATTTCCCGCTCACAAAACTGCCTTCTTTACTGCTGATCAGGCGCATCCCGCCACGCTCGGAGATCCGCCGCGAGCCGACGTTAGGCGCCGCCTTGGGCACACGCATCACCTCGCGCCCCAGCGTTTCAAACCAGTAGGCATCCACCACGCTGCAGGCCTCGCTCATCAGCCCCAGACCCTGCCAGGGTGGGGAAAGCCAGAACCCTCGGTTGTTATCCGCTTGATCCATCAAACTGATGTTGCCGATGACCTCTTCGGGCTGGCTGCGCAAGCGGATTGTCCAGTGCCATTCTTCGCCACGCGCGATGGCTGGCAGGGCGACATCGCGCAGGTAACACATAGCGCCGTCATCGGGGTAGGGCCAAGGCACGGCATCATTCAGGTAGCGCACGACTTCCCAGTGCGGGAATCGTTTCTGGATGGCATCGGCATCCGTCAGGCTCAACGGCTGCAAGATCAACTGTCGCGTATGCAAGGTGGGCAGAGCGTGCATGAAAATGGCTCCTTGCCATTAATTTGCACCGAGATTAACCCTGAATGCTGCGCATTAAAAAGCCCCCGGCTTGCGGAGGCTGATGTGAATCCTGAGGACGCTGGCGGTTAGCCGTTGGCGCAACCGTTACCCATGACGCGGTACTCAAGCACATGACGCTGACCTTGATGGTCTTCGTAAGTCATTTTGGCTGGAACCACGCCGCACACATCGGCTACGGGTGACACATTGATGACTTTGGCGATGTCCAGATTGGTGGCGTAGGTGTAATGCTCAACGGCCGGTTGAGACTGAGCCACTTTCAGGTCATCAGCCATTGCCAAGCTAGACAGACCCATAAGAGCAAGAACAAGCAAACGTTTCATTTTCAATATGACCTTAAAACAATCACGACTAACTGACTTCAAGTGCCGGATGGCGGTAGAAGTTGCCAGACCACTGAGTGTGTGTCTGCCACGAAGTACCGTGCCCTGTTTCAATGTTGTTTCTAGGGGGTGGCTCAATGATAAGACTTTGCCTGTCAGCTTAAAGACCAAATGCTGGCATGCACTTATTCCAGATCGGTAACAATCTTTTCAACACACGCCCCCCTTGGTAGGCGCGAGCCGGGTCAGCAATTAATCGTTTAAGTGCTTTATGAATAAGAACCGCTGGCATAATGCTGCGTCTGATTCCGGAGCCCCATCACAATGAATGTCGAGTCCCCACTCAGTGCCTGGCAACGGGCTGTGGAACAACAGGGTTTTGTCCATGACCCCGCGCAGTGGCGGGCTGTGCAAGCGCTGCAGCAGTGTCACGAGGCCCTGCATTGCGGCGTTCGTTCGGTAAAAGGTGTGTACCTGTGGGGGCCGGTCGGGCGGGGCAAGACCTGGCTGATGGATCAGTTTTATCAAAGCTTGCGCGTCCCGGCGCGGCGTCAGCATTTTCATCACTTCATGCAGTGGGTGCATCAACGCCTGTTTCAACTCACCGGCAATGCAGACCCGCTCAGGGTTATTGCAAGGGCGTTGGGCAAGGAACTGCGAGTGCTGTGTTTTGACGAGTTATTCGTTAATGACATTGGTGATGCGATCATTCTTGGCCGCTTGTTTCAGGTGATGTTCGACGAGGGCGTGGTGCTGGTCTGTACCTCCAACCTGCCGCCCGAGCAACTGTACAGTCATGGGCACAATAAAGAGCGCTTTGCCCCGGCGATCACCGCCATCCTCAGTCACATGGACGTTGTGTCGGTGGACGGCGCAGAAGACCATCGGCTGCACCCCGGCATTGCGCAGCAGCGTTATTGGCTGAAAGAACCGGGCCAGCCCAGTGCAATTGCACGCGTGTTTGAAGAGCTGTCATCAGGGCAGGAAACCTCGGACGCTCCAATTGCCGCAGGTCATCGCACGCTAAAGGTGGTGCAAGCCAGTGCAACGGTGCTGTGGTGTACTTTCCATGAGCTATGCGAGCAGCCCTTGGCTGCCATCGAGTTTATGGATATCTGTGACCGCTACCGCGTGATCCTGCTCAGTGATGTGCCTTGCCTGAGTGCGGAGCAGCGTGAGGGCAGGATCGCCCGGGGGACTGAAGATGGACCGGTGAAGGTCGAGGCAGGTGATCGCGAACTGCCACAGCTGTCTTTGTATGACGACAGCGTGCGGCGATTTATTGCGCTGGTCGACGAATGCTACGACCGCAAAGTGCCACTGTGCATTGAGGCGCAAGTGCCGATGGAGCAGTTGTACACCCAGGGTTACCTGGAGTTCGCATTCCGTCGCACCTTGAGCCGTTTGCAAGAAATGCAATTGCAGCGCTTTGGTGCGCACTGACCTGTAGCCGCAGGTTGCGATCAAGACCGAAGACGCTTCGCTCATGAAAAGCGTGACCCTTCGGGCTCAATCGCAGCCTTCGGCAGCGGCTACCGATCCTTGGGGGTTAATCCCACTCAGGTGCCACGCTTTGTGGGTTGGTCAGGCGATGGCCGCGGTCCAGCTTGGCAATCTGTGCCATGTCTTCAGCGGTCAGCTTGAGTGTTTGCGCCTTGAGGTTGCTTTCAAGGTTCGCACGCTTGGTTGAGGACGGGATTACTGAATAACCCAGCTGCATGGCCCACGCCAGTGTCACTTGTGCCGGGGTAGCGTTATGACGTTTCGCGATGTCGACAATCACCGGGTCTTTCAGTACTTCACCGTAGGCCAAGGTCATATATGACGTGATATGAATGCCGTGGCTCTGTGCGAACTCGACTACTTTACGGTTCTGCAAGTACGGATGCACTTCGATCTGGTTAGTGGCGATATTGTCGGCGCCTACGGCGCTGATAGCCTCTTCCATCAGGGCGATGGTGAAGTTGGAAACGCCAATTTCCTTGGTCAGACCGCGTTTCTTGGCTTCGAGCAACTCGCCCAGGAATTCGGCGACTGGCACTTCATGCTGCGGTGAAGGCCAGTGAATCAGGGTCAGGTCCAGATGGTCGGTGCGCAGCTTTTTCAGGCTCTGCTCAAGGCTTGGGATCAGCTTGTCTTTGGCAAAGTTGCTGACCCAGATTTTGCTGGTGATATACAGCTCTTTGCGTGCAACGCCGCTTTCGGCGATGGCCTGGCCGACGTCGGCTTCGTTCTCATAGATTTGCGCGGTGTCGATGGCCCGATAACCCAGTTCAAGAGCGGTCTTGACCGAATCAATAACGACTTGGCCCTTGAGGCGGAAGGTGCCGAGACCGAATGCAGGGACTGTCATGGATAACTCCTTGGTGGTCGTAAGAAGGGGGATGAGTATCTACGGCTTGAGCGCTGGGAAAAACCATAGCCCACGCAAAGCAATCTTGACCGCAAGTCATGAATGAACGATCCCTTGCCCGGTTAAATTTCATGGTTGAGCAAACGTTCTAGCTTGGATAACGCCTGCATTCGGGCTTGGACAGGTAGTGCAATGACGATTTCTCGACGATGGTTTATCGCTGGCTTGGCGGTCACCGGTGCAGCGGTGCCTGCGGCGTATTTAGGGCATCGTGAGCTGACCCGCGTGGATGAGTCGATTACCCCCGGTGAAGCGACTGTCGATCTGGCGGACACCGGTGGCCAGCAGATCGCTGATCAATTGCGTGGCCTGTGGACGATCCATTTCAGCGGTCGCGACGCCGGGTTGGACGGCTTGCCGACGGAGACGCTTGAAGTGTGGCTGGACATTGCGCCGCGTGGGCGCGGGGTGCGAGGGTATCTGGACACGGCGCAGGTGCTGCATAGCCAGCAAACACCGCGCTATCGCATTTTGGGTGATCTGGTCGAGCCCGACAGCCGGCAGATGTTCTGGCGTCTGACACGAAGCGACGCGGCCCACGGCCAGCCGATGTACGAATTCAGTTTCAGCCTCGATGAGGTCTGGGGCATGTATGGCAATGCGGGCAGCGGCACCCTCAGTGGCCGAGTGCAACGCCTGGACAGGCCGCTTGCGTTGCCCGAGCAAGACAACCGCTTTGTGGCACTCAAGCGCACGTTCCCCGAGGCTCGTGAGCGCATCGCTCTGAACCCCACGCTGATGCAATGGCTGGTGTCACCCCAACATCGTTTGTTCCATCAACTGTGGCATGCCTCACGTGACACCTGGCATGAGCTGCCCGAGGACAAACGCAATGCGCTGCGCGGGCTCGGCTGGCAACCCGGTCAACGCGACAAGGAGCGTGATGCCCGAGGCCCGCGTAAAGATCGCAACGGCTCAGGCGTCGATTTTTTTTATATGCACCGGCACATGCTGATGACGGCACGCTCGATGCAAGACTTGCCTTCGTGGCCCTCGTTCCCGATGCCACAGCCAGAGCTTGAGCGCGACCGTGCCGGTTTTGCCCGTTATTTCGACAACCATGATGGCAGCGCCTTGCCACCGACCTGGCTGGCTGAAGGCGATGAGGCCTACACACAATGGCTGAGTGACATCAAACAGCCCGAGACCTATTACAGCAATTTCGAGGTCTGGGAGTCGCGCTACCGTGACCCGCGCTACTTGTCGACATTGACCTTGGGCCAATTCGGTTCGGAGGTTGAGCTGGGCTTGCATGACTGGCTGCACATGCGTTGGGCGTCTGTTGCACGAGATCCGTCCAATGGCGCGCCAGTGCCCTTGGCGCGAGACCCGGCTGACTTTGCCGGACGCTGGTACGTGGCCGAAAACGATTTTTTGGGCGATCCGTTTTCTTCTCACGTCAACCCGGTGTTCTGGCGGTTTCATGGCTGGATCGATGATCGTCTAGAAGACTGGTTCCGCGCCCATGAACGTTTTCATCCTGGCGAACTGACCCGCATGGATGTCAACGGGGTGCCGTGGTTTGCGCCGGGGCGCTGGGTCGAAGTGGATGACCCGTGGCTAGGGCCGGACACCCACGGTTGCAGCACTACACCGGGGCTTAGTGTGGGCAAAAGCGTAGAGATGGACCCGGAAATCATGAAGCTGGCGCTGCGCATTACCTTTGGCGACGACAAGAAGATCGGTAACTTGCTGCGCCGGGTGCCACGCCGCCCGTGGTATGCGCGGCATCTGGCGGTTAAACCTGTGTGAGACTCGAGGGGTAGGTCATAAGATCGCGGGCGGGCTTGCGATCTTTATTGCACCTGCCAGCCTCCACCCAAGGCTTTGTACAAGGCAATACTGGCCTGTAAGCGGGCCATACGCAGTTGTACGTGCAGGTCTTGCGCCTCAAATAGCGTGCGCTGGGTTTCCAGTACCGTCAGCAAGACTTCGGCACCAGCCTTGTAGCGGCTTTGAGCAATGTCGAAGGCGTGCTGCGCCTGCTGGAGTTCTTCGTCTTGCCATTGCCGTTGCCGGTCCAGGCCGCTGGCGCTGTTGAGAGCTTTTTCAACGTCGGCAAACGCATTGATGATGCTTGCGTGATAGGTCTGCAACAGCTCGTCCTGGCGCGCCACGGCTTTGTCGCGTTCTGCACGGAGGCGGCCATTGTTGAAGATCGGTGCCGCCAGACCTGCCGTCAGGCTGTAGAAGGGGCTACGCAGCATATCGCCGAAGCGATCCGCTCCTGAGCCTAATGTCGCGCTAAAGGTCAGGCTAGGCAGCATGGCCGCACGGGCGACGCTGATATCGGCTGAAGCCGTCGCCAGCTTGGCCTCGGCGCTGGCAATGTCGGGGCGCCGGCTCAGCAGTTCGCTGGGCAGCCCGCTGCCGATGTCGGGCCACTGCAGTTGGGCGAATGCCGTATCGCCCAGCATGAGCGCTTGAACGGGTACACCCAGCAAGGCGGCGAGGGTGATACGGGCTTCCCGTGCCTGTTGCTCTATGAGCGGCAGTTGCCGTTGTTGGGCTGCGACCAGACTTTTTTGCTGGGCCAGTTCCAACGCTGTGGCGGAGCCTGCGTCATAGCGGGTTTGCACCACGTACAGCACACTTTGGGCGTTCGTCAGATTGAGCCGCGCAATGTGCAATTGCTCGTCAAAGGCCAGGGTTTGCACGTAACTGCTGGCGACGCCGCTGAGCAGCGTCAGCTCGACAGTGGCCTGGTCAAACTCACTGGCGTCCAGTGTGTGCAGCGCGCTGTCGCGGGCAGCCGCTTTGCCGCCCCAAAAGTCCACCTCATAGCTGGCGGTCAGATTGGCGTCGAAATAATCCACCGCCTTACGGTCGTCGGTGGCGTCCAGCTGGCTATAACCCTTGCCCCGCAGCAGCTTTTCACGATTGGCGCTGCTGCCTAATTTGATGTCGGGCAAGAGCGGGGCACCGGCGATGACCGCCGTAGCGCGGGCCTGCTGGACACGGGCCATCGCTGCCGCCAGGTCGTAGCTGCCGACTCGCGCCTGGGCAATCAGTCGCTCCAGTGGCGGGCTGCCAAAATGGCTCCACCAGGCCGGGCTGCTCAGTGGGTTGGCCAGAGTGTGCGGGGATTGCCAGGACGCAGGTGGCTGTACCGGTTTTTCGTCATGGGGTGGGGTTTGGCTGCACGCACCCAGCAGCAGGCACGCGGTCAACAGGCTCAAAGACGGCTTCATCAATAGATCATTCACTGGTAAGGGCCGTGACCGGGTCAAGCCGGGCAGCTTTGCGGGCAGGCATAAAGCCGAAAATAACGCCGGTCACCAGCGCGCAGGCAAACGCACCGAAGACCGCAACCATCGAAAATGCCACGGCCACATCACACAGCAGCAAGATCCCGCCGATGACAAAGGCCAGGGTGATGCCCGCCAGGCCGCCGACCACCGACAGCATCAGCGCTTCGGTCAGGAACTGACGCAAGATATCCCGCTGGCGGGCGCCGGTTGCCATGCGAATGCCGATTTCGCGGGTACGCTCGCGTACCGTCATGAGCATGATGTTCATCACTCCGATCCCGCCCACCAACAACGAAATGGCGGCAATTGAGCCCAGCATCAACGAGAGCGTGTTACGGGTCTTGGCTTCGGCCTGGATCATGGCGGCGTTGTTGGTGATCTCGAAATCACGCTTGCCCTGATGGAGCTTGAGCATCAGTTGCTCGATGGCTTTTTCGGTCTGTTTGACCTTGCTCGCATCGGCGGCGGCGATGACCACGTATTCCGGGTTGTGAGTGCCGAACAAACGCACACTGGCCGCGGAGTAGGGCACCACGATGCGCGTGTCACTGTCCGAGTCCCCGGAACTGGCGCCTTTTTCGGCCAGAATCCCGACCACGCGGAACGGCACGTTCTCCAGCAGGATGTATTGCCCGATGGGGTTGGGGACATCCTTGAGAACTTTGTCGCGGACCTTTTTCCCGATCACCGCCACGGCAGCGGCGGCGTCTTCATCGGCCTGGGTGAAAAAGCTGCCCTGGACCACCGGCCAGTTGAAAATCGCCGGGAAGTCGATGCCGTTACCGCCGGTGTACATCGTGTGGTCGACGTTGCCATAGCGCACGCCGATGTCGGCGCCATTGATCGGCATGATCATCTTCACTTGCGGCAAGGTCGACAGGGCGGCGACGTCATTAAGGGTGACAATCCCCAGAGGTGCCCGTGGCCGGGGTGACATGCCGCTGAGGTAAATGATGTTGGAGCCAAATGCGCCCATTTCGGCCATGACCTGGCGTTTGCTGCCTTCGCCGACAGCCAGCATCACCACCACCGAGGCCACGCCGATGACGATCCCGAGTAGAGTCAGCGCGGTTCGGAAACGGTTGATCCACATCACTCGCCAGGCAGCGTGCAGGGCGTCGATCAGTTCACCGCGCCAGGCACCGCGGGCCTCGCTGCCTTCGTTGAGCCGCTGACGCAGGTCAATGGCTTGCAAGGCTTTGGGGTTGTCAGCGGGCGCTGGGGCGGCGCCATTGGCGCTGTCGCTGATGATCTCGCCGTCGCGCACTTCAATGATTCGGTTGGCCCGTGCCGCCACTTCGCGGTCGTGGGTGATCAGGATCACCACATGGCCCAGGCTGGCCAGTTCATCAAGCAGTGCCATGACTTCGGCACCGCTGTGGCTGTCGAGTGCGCCGGTGGGTTCGTCGGCGAGGATGATGTGCCCACCGTTCATCAGGGCGCGGGCGATTGACACGCGTTGTTGCTGTCCGCCTGACAGTTGGTGCGGGCGATTGCCGGTGCGTGTTCCCAGCCCCAGGCGGTCGAGCAGGGCAGCGGCGCGGGCATGACGCTCGGCAGCCGGTGTGCCCGCGTAAATGGCCGGCATTTCGACGTTCTCCTGGGCCGAGGCCGAGGGGATCAAGTGGTAGCCCTGAAACACAAAGCCAAAAGCTTCGCGGCGCAGCCAGGCCAGTTCGTCGGAGCCCAGATGGGCGACGTCTTCACCGGCAAACAGGTAGCGCCCCGAGGTTGGCCGGTCGAGGCAGCCGAGGATGTTCATCAGTGTCGACTTGCCCGAGCCCGAGGCCCCGACGATGGCGACGAATTCACCGGCGTGGATCGACAGGCTGACGCCCTTGAGCACATGGACTTCAGGTGTGTCGATACCGCCGTAGACCTTGCGGATGTCCTGCAGGTCGATCAAGGGAATGGGCATTCAGCCTCCGTTGCCGGTGGCCGGGCCGATCAGTAGGTGATCGCCCTCGTTCAACCCTTCGAGCACTTGCACGCGCAGGCGGTCGCTGATGCCGGTGCGGATGTCGCGCTGTTCGATCTTGCCGTTCGGGGTCACCACATGGGCGGTTTGCCGCTGGCTGTCGGTACTGCCCTGCAGCGCCACGATCGGTGCCAGCAAGACGTCCTGGGCGTGATCGGCAACGAAAAAGACCTGGGTGGTCATTTCCGGCATCAGCGTCTGATCGGTGTTATCGACATCCAGCAGCACGGTGTACAGCACCACCCGGGCACTGCCGCTTTTGCCGGAACTGGCCGGGCTGCCGCCGCCCTGGCTGGCCTCATTGAGAGGTTTGGGCGGGACCGGCAGAATCTGCCGCACGGTGCTGTTCCAGCGCCGATTACCGCCGCTCAAGGTCGTGAAGTACGCCTGCATCCCGGCGCTGACGTGGCCGATATCCGCTTCGGAGACTTCGGCCCAGACGGTCATCGGCGACAGTTTGGCGATCCGCAGAATCAGCGGTGTTTGTTGTTGGGCGTTAAGGGTCTGACCTTCCCGCGCATCCAGGGCGACCACGGTGCCCGACATGGGCGCATAAATGCGCGTGTAACCCAGCTCGGCCTCATCGCTGCGCAGGCTGGCCTGGGCCTGACGGATCTGGGCCTGGAACATATCGATACGCGCCTGGGTGGTTTGCACTTGCGCCTGGGCGGATTGAATGTCTTCTTCGCGGGTGGCTCCACCTTTGGCCAGGTTTAGCTGGCGCTGGTACATCTGTTTGGCGAGCCGATGCAGGGCGCGCTGTTCCTGGAGCTGGGCCTGGAGGTTCTCGATGGCATAGCGGCTGGCGTCGAGCTTGGCCTTTTGCGTTGAAGGGTCAATTTCGACCAGCAGTTGGCCTTCTGTTACCTCGTCACCGACTTCAACGTGAATGGTTTTGATCTGGCCCGAGGCCTGAGCGCCCACATCGACATATTGCCGGGGTTGCAGGGTGCCGAGGGCTGTCACGCTGCTTTCTATGTCGCCACGGGTAACGATCACAGTGTCATAGGCTTCGCGGCCTGTTTTCAAAAATGGCCAGGCGAGT
The DNA here is from genome assembly GCF_025465935.1 of Pseudomonas sp. 7P_10.2_Bac1. Classification (GTDB taxonomy): domain Bacteria; phylum Pseudomonadota; class Gammaproteobacteria; order Pseudomonadales; family Pseudomonadaceae; genus Aquipseudomonas. Next base: position 14,642 of record NZ_JANLNV010000039.1, read on the forward strand.
ACCCCGACGATAAACAGTAAACACAAGGTAATAAAAAGCGCACGGCGGGTCTGTCGAGGGCGTTTCATTCAGGGTTCCGGCCAATGAGGATCGGCCCGTCTTCGTTGCACAGGGTACATACACCTGGAGCAAACGCTGTCACACACGCGACAGACACGGGGAGCTGTTGAGTAAACGAAGGATTTAGTTAGGGATTTAGGCGTTTATTTCTCGATATGTGACTGAATATTTCGGGCTTGAGAATGCAACGTGCTTTAAATCTATATGAGAATTACTATAATTCGCGCCGTAAAAAGTGCCATCATCATGCCGCTAACTCATTCGGTCTGTTTCTGCGCTCATGGAATGTTGCCGCTGTTGTTGCGGCCGGGAGTCATGTTGGAAAACTACTATCGCGAACTGGTGGGTTTTTTGAGTGCCAGGCTGGGTAATGCCCAGGCGGCCGAAGATGTGGCGCATGACGCTTATGTACGAGTACTGGAGCGCACCAGTGATGAGCCGATTGAACAGCCACGGGCTTTTTTGTATCGCACAGCGCTCAATCTAGTGATCGACGGCCACCGGCGCACAGCCTTGCGCAAGTCTGAGCCGCTGGAGGTGCTGGACAACGAAGAGCGCTTTTTCAGCCCCTCGCCGCAATGGGAGATGGATCAAAACCAGCGCCTGCAACTGATCCAGCAGGCACTCTCAGAGTTGCCGACGGCGTGTCGTGACTGCTTCTTGTTGCGCAAGCTTGAAGGTTTGTCCCACGTTGAAATTGCCGAACGCCTTGGGGTGTCGCGCAGTGTGGTCGAAAAGCACATCGTCAATGCCATGAAACACTGCCGGATTCGAATCCGGCAGTGGGGCCTGTCTTAAATTTTTTTCCGTGTCCTCGTCCCTACTCAACAGACGACCTGCTGATTGGCCAACGATCAGTCGGGTCACGGGCTTTTTAATCCCTCGCTAAGAGGGGGAATCCAGAGGACACTGGAAATGACACAGGCAATCGCTTCGGCCGTCGTTCATGATCTGATCGGCATCGGTTTCGGGCCTTCCAATCTGGCCCTGGCCATCGCCCTGCAAGAGCACGGTCAGGTTCACGGCCACTTGGACGTGCTGTTTTTAGATAAGCAGGCGGACTATCGCTGGCATGGCAATACGCTGGTGAGCCAGAGTGAATTGCAGATCTCCTTTCTCAAGGATCTGGTAACCCTGCGTAACCCCACCAGCCCTTATTCGTTCGTCAATTACTTGAAAGCCCATGGCCGTCTGGTTGATTTCATCAACCTTGGGACCTTCTATCCATGCCGCATGGAGTTCAACGACTATCTGCGCTGGGTCGCTTCACACTTTGCGGCGCAGAGCCGCTATGGCGAAGAAGTGCTGGCCATCGAGCCAGTCCTGCATCAGCAGCAGGTTGAAGCCTTGCGCGTCATCTCCCGTGATATTCAGGGCCAGCACCATGTTCGGACCACGCGATCGGTGGTGGTGAGCGCGGGGGGAACGCCGCGTATTCCTGAAGCCTTCAAGGCGCTCAAGGATGATGCCCGGGTGTTCCATCACTCGCAGTACCTTGAACGCATGACACGCCAACCCTGCATCAATGGCCAGCCGATGCGTATTGCAATCATTGGCGGTGGCCAGAGCGCGGCGGAAGCGTTTATCGATTTGAATGACAGCTACCCGTCGACCCGGGTGGATTTGATCTTGCGGGGGTCGGCACTCAAGCCCGCAGATGACAGCCCGTTCGTCAACGAAGTGTTTTCGCCGCAGTTCACCGATCTGATGTATCAGCAGGGCACTGCCGAGCGTGAGCGCATGATCAATGAGTATCAGAGCACTAACTATTCGGTGGTGGACATTGACTTGATCGAGCGCATCTACGGCATTTTCTATCGCCAGAAAGTGTCCGGCATAGCACGTCACGTGTTCCACAGCCTGACCAGCATCGACAGCGCAACTGCAGACGGACAGGGCATCCAACTGGCACTTCGCAACGCGGCCAGCGGTGAAGTCAGCGAGCAGCATTACGATGCGATCATTCTGGCCACTGGCTATGAGCGACAAATGCACCGTCAATTGCTGGCACCGCTGGCGAACTACCTGGGTGAATTTGAAGTGGATCGCGATTATCGGATCGTGACGGACCCGCGCTGTAAGGCTGGGATCTACATGCAGGGTTTTTGTCAGGCCAGCCATGGATTGAGTGACACCTTGCTGTCGGTATTGCCGATTCGCGCCCAGGAAATTTGTGCTTCGTTGTACGCCCATGACCAACATGACAAGCCGGTCAGCCTGACGGATGAGCGGGTGTTGGCGGCGGTATAACGGCTACACAGGATGTAGGTACGTGCGTAGCGGTCACAAACTGAACCCTTCCTGAAGAGAAATCTGATTCATAAAACGGAAGCTTTCTTACGGTTTACTCTCGTAAATGTCGAGGGTAAGCTGCCCACGTTTTTTATCAAGAGCGCAGATCCTAAGTGGGTAACAGTTCGAGTGACAGTAGTCGGCCGGTTCTGAAGACCGGCACATTCTCGGCAAGCTAACGCGCAGATTCCCCTGCCGTTGCTTGCTGACCAGCGAGTAGCGGCGTCCTGAACGGGGTAATGACCCCGAACCCGAAGCCCTCTCATGACACTGAAACGTGTGTGATCAATGCCTTTACGGTGTTGTTCTCGACACGACGTGCGCGCGTGCCTGCTGGTACGGGGCGTACGCTCGGCTGTGCCTGTTTCTGAGCTGCCTTGACCGTTAGGGGAAGCACCATGAAGCACTTTTTCACGCCCATTCGCCGTCGCCAGCACCGCCCAGCCTTGCCAGGTTGTGTGTACGCCAATAATTGACAGCGGGCATCAGGCCCGCTTACCGAGATTGAAAAATGACTGACGGTTCAAGATTAAGGCCGCCTGTGTAATCACCCTGAACGGAGTGATGACGCAGGCGGCGCAGGAGTAGCACCATGAAACTCACTCTGAAAGAATTCTTCGCAGGTTTTCTGCGCACTCGCCATATTGGACGGCACTTTCGTCGTCTGGCATTGCTCGACAGCCTGACCAACACGACGGTCAGCCGCGAAGTGCCGCCCACCCTGGCACAAACGCTGGTGACCTCGGCCAACACTGAAAGCGCAGCGCTGATCGATAAGCTCGGCACCCACACCGATGGCCTGAGTGAAGCCGAAGCCCAAGCCCTGCGTGATCGCCACGGTCTCAACGAAATTGAACACGAGCAGCCTCTGAGCCGTTGGGTGCACTTGTGGCACTGCTATAAAAACCCCTTCAACTTGTTGCTGACATTGCTCGCCGCCGTTTCGCTGGCGACCGATGACATCCAGGCGGCAGTGGTGATCAGCACCATGGTGGTGTTGTCGACGTTGCTACGCTTCTGGCAAGAAGCTCGCTCGAATAAAGCGGCCGACGCCCTCAAGGCGATGGTGAGCAATACCGCCACGGTAATGCGTCGAGATTTCAGCGCAGAAGCTTCGCCGATGTTTGGCAAATTCTATGGCGCGGCGCAGCAAATCAAAGGCGCGCAACGCATTGAATTGCCAATTAAGCAGTTGGTGCCGGGCGACCTGATCGTATTGTCGGCAGGGGACATGATCCCGGCCGATTGCCGGGTGCTCAGTGCCAAGGATTTGTTCGTCAGCCAGGCGGCAATGACCGGCGAGTCAATGCCGGTGGAGAAATTTGCCCACCACTCCGACAGCCAGACCATCAACCCTCTGGAGCTGGAAAATATCCTGTTCATGGGCACCAACGTGGTGTCCGGCGCTGCCACCGCGGTGGTGCTGACCACGGGCAACAACACCTACTTTGGCGCGTTGGCGCAGCGTGTCGGGGCAACTGATCGTGGCCCGACTTCGTTCCAGACCGGGGTAAACAAAGTCAGCTGGTTGTTGATCCGTTTTATGTTCGTGATGGCGCCGCTGGTGCTGTTCATCAACGGTTTTACCAAGGGCGACTGGACCGAAGCCTTGCTGTTTGCCCTGTCTGTGGCGGTCGGTCTGACCCCTGAAATGCTGCCGATGATCGTGACTTCGACACTGGCCAAAGGCGCCGTGTTTTTGTCGCGCAAAAAAGTCATCGTAAAGCGCCTGGACGCGATCCAGAACTTTGGTGCGATGGACGTGCTTTGCACCGATAAAACCGGGACCCTGACCCAGGACAAAATCTTCCTGGCCCGCCATGTGGATGTATGGGGCGAAGAGTCTGACGATGTGCTGGAAATGGCTTACCTGAACAGCTACTACCAGACCGGGCTGAAGAACCTGCTGGACGTGGCGGTGCTGGAGCACGTTGAAGTGCACCGTGAACTGAACGTGGGCACGGCGTTCAACAAGGTCGACGAGATTCCGTTCGACTTTACACGCCGCCGTATGTCGGTGGTCGTGGCCGAGCAGGATCAACCGCACGTATTGATCTGCAAAGGCGCGGTGGAAGAAGTGCTGTCGGTGTGCAAGACCGTTCGCCACGGCGATTTGGAGGAAGCGCTGAGCGACGAGTTGCTGGCACGCATTCGCCAAGTGACGGCGGCGTTCAACGAAGAAGGCTTGCGTGTAGTGGCCGTGGCCGCGCGCTCGATGGCGGCAGGTCGTGACACCTACAGCCTGGCGGATGAGCAGGAACTGACGCTGATTGGTTATGTGGCGTTCCTCGACCCGCCCAAGGAAAGCACCGCCCCTGCGCTCAAAGCCTTGGCCGAGCACGGTGTTGCAGTGAAGGTGCTGACCGGTGATAACGAGTTGGTCACCGCCAAGATTTGCCGCGAAGTGGGCCTGGAGCAACAAGGCTTGCTGATGGGCAATGACATTGAGCGTATGACCGACGCCGAACTGGCGGTGGCAGTCGAGACGACCAACGTCTTTGCCAAACTGACACCCACCCATAAGGAGCGCATTGTGCGTTTGCTCAAGGCTAATGGCCATGTAGTGGGCTTTATGGGGGACGGCATCAACGATGCACCAGCGTTGCGTACCGCTGACATCGGAATTTCGGTGGACAGCGCCGTGGACATCGCCAAGGAAGCGGCTGACATCATCTTGTTGGAAAAGAGCCTGATGGTGCTGGAGGAGGGCGTCCTGGAAGGTCGTCGTACCTTCGCCAACATGCTCAAGTACATCAAAATGACTGCCAGTTCCAACTTCGGCAACGTGTTCTCGGTGTTGGTCGCCAGTGCGTTTATCCCGTTCCTGCCGATGTTGCCGATGCACCTGCTGGTGCAGAACCTGCTGTACGACGTGTCTCAAATTGCGATCCCATTTGATAACGTCGATGCCGACATGCTGAAAAAACCACAGCGTTGGCAGCCAGCGGATGTCGGACGTTTCATGCTGTTTTTTGGGCCGATCAGTTCGGTGTTTGACGTGCTGACCTTCGCCTTGATGTGGTACGTGTTCAAGGCCAATACCCCTGAGCATCAGACCCTGTTCCAATCGGGCTGGTTTGTGGTCGGGCTGCTGACGCAAACCTTGATTGTGCACATGATCCGCACACCTAAAATTCCGTTCCTGCAAAGCCGTGCCGCCACGCCGTTGTTGGTGATGACCGGGGTGATCATGGCCATCGGCATTTTCCTGCCAATGGGGCCGCTGGCCGGGTATTTCAAATTGGAGGCATTGCCACCGCTGTACTTCGTTTTCTTGCCTATCATCTTGCTGGCGTACATGGCGCTGACCCAGGCAGTGAAGGGCTTTTACATTCGCAAGTTCGGCTGGCAATAAGTGGTTTGGCAGGCTGCGGTCCTTTAAAGACCGCGGCCTGCGCGAAGGGACAGGTTTCGTGACAAGGATGAGCCCATGCAAGCAATCAACAACATCAATCTGGTTTCCCTGATCGATACGCTGGTCAGCCTCAGCTCGGCTTTCATACTGGGCGGGTTGATTGGTTTTGAGCGCCAGTTTCGCCAGCGAACAGCCGGCTTGCGCACCAACGTGCTGGTGGCGCTGGGCGCGGCCATTTTTGTCGATATGGCCAACCGCCTGGGAGGGGCTGAAGGGGCGGTGCGGGTGGTGGCTTACGTGGTGTCCGGGATCGGCTTCCTGGGGGCCGGGGTCATCATGCGCGAGGAGGGCAATGTACGCGGGCTAAACACCGCCGCAACGTTGTGGGCCTCTGCGGCGGTAGGCGCCTGCTGTGGCGCGGACCTGATCCTTGAAGCGTTGCTGGGCACCCTGTTTGTGCTGGCGGCCAATACGCTGCTGCGGCCAATCGTCAACAACATCAACCGTCAGCCGCTGGATGTGATTTCGTCCGAAGTCACTTACATGGTGTACGTGATCGCCCAGCGTCATCAGCAAAAGGCGGCCTTGGCTTTGCTGGAAGCCGAGTTGGAGCGCAGTAATTACCCGGCGAGCGATCTGGATGTGCATGCTTTTGGCCAGGATGAAGTCGAGATTGAGGGCACCTTGATGGCCACCTCGGTCGATGGTGATGAATTGGATGCACTGATCGCGCGGATATCAACGTCGCCGTTAGTGGTTCAGGCTTTTTGGAGTCCGAGCACGACCGAGTGATTAATAGGGGGCGTGCAAGTCTCTATCCAAGAAAATTCCTACAAGCTGAGTAGTAATTTCCCTTCTCGTGTGTGGTGCCTTATCGGTGATTATTCGCGGCTTGAAGTTAATTGCGTTGGCCAGGGTCGCGTAAAAATGAGGGTAAGGCCACAAATGTGTTTTGTAGGAAATATCCTATACTTTTCCTATCACTCAATAGAGCGTTAATTCGGTGGGGTTGCGGTATTTAAGCTATTCAAAAGGATAGATTAAAACCGTGGATTTCCTGTTATTAGCTGTTTTTGGCAGGAGGTTAAATGTTTAAAGTTTTGATTGCTGATGATCACACCCTCATTCGTACCGCCGTGCGAGCGCTCATGGAAAACCAGGGGTACACCGTGGTGGCTGAGGCCGCCACTGGCATTGATACGGTGCAGTTGGCACGTCAGCATGCTGTCGACCTGGTAGTGCTTGATATCAGCATGCCGGGCCTGGACGGTCTTGAGGTCATCGACCGGATCCGGGTGTCCGGCCTGAGCTGCCGGATACTGGTGCTGACTTCCCAGTCAGCAACCTTTTATTCCCAACGTTGCATGCGGGCGGGGGCCGCAGGCTTCGTGAGCAAAAGTCAGGACCTCAGCGAGTTGGTTCGGGCGGTCAAGACGATCATGGATGGTTATACGTTTTTTCCTAATCTGGCGATCAGTTCGGTTCGTAATAGCGACATAACACTTACGGACATGGAAATGATTGAGAGTTTGTCTGCACGTGAGTTAAGTATTTTGCAGCAACTTGCCCGGGGCGTGAGTAATAAGCAAATTGCGTTGGACATGACCCTGAGCAGCAAAACCATCAGCACTTATAAAGCACGCCTGATTGAAAAGCTGAACATGAAGTCTGTGGTCTATCTGGCGGAATTTGCCAAACGTAATGGCTTGATTTAAATGAAAGTCCTTGTGTGTCAGGGACTCTTATTCGTTTTATTGATCTTGAGTTCGCCCTGCGTCATTGCGCAGCCGCAGTCGTTGCAGTTGCTGGGGCGTTCAAATGTCGAAGCCTACAACGTGGTACTTGAGGCTTCGGACTGGCAATGGCTGAAACAACACGGGGCCTTGCGGCTGGGTATTTCGGCGCCCGATTACGCGCCCTTTGACATGAGCGACAACGACCATGACTTTGAAGGGCTGACGGCCGATTACATGCAACTGCTGTCCGAGTTGCTGCACGTTAATGTCGAGGTCAAGCGGTATGCTTCAAGGCCGCTGGCGATCGATGCGCTCAAGCGCGGCGAACTGGATCTGCTCAGTAGCGCCAACGGTTTTGAAGCCCAAGATGGCCGACTAATATTGAGTCAGGCGTATGCCGACGATTCGCCAACGCTGGTCACCCGCAGCGGTACTCAACAAGCGTTGCCGGCTGACCTGGCAGGCAAGCGCCTGGCCATGCTCGATCACTATTTGCCACCCGGGGACGTCAGAGCGTTTTACCCCAATGCCCATTTGCAACTGTATCCATCGACGCTAAGTGCCATTGGTGCGGTTGCGTTCGGGCAGGCGGATGCGTACCTCGGGGACTTCATCAGTGCCAACTACCTGATCAACAAGAATTACCTCAACAATGTGCAGTTGGCCGATTTCTCGCGGATAGACGTCAGGCCTTTCTCGTTTGCCCTGGTGCGCACGAACACCCGGCTGCTGCACATTATCAACACGGCACTGGCGGTGATTCCGGCCAGTGAACGAATGACTATCGGGCGACGCTGGAGCTCGGAGGGGACTCAGGTGGGAAGCCATTCACGGCTGAACCTGAGTTCGAGTGAGCAGCGCTGGCTAGACGAGCATCCGCGTCTGCGGGTGGCGATCAATGACCAATATCTGCCGCTATCGTTTGTTGACGAGCAGGGGAGCTTCAAGGGCGTAAGTGCGGACGTGCTATTTAATATCGGCGCTCGCACCGGCATCGAATTCAAGGTGGTCAAGGGCGACTCGGTACAAGACCTGATTAATCTGGTCAGCAGTGGCAAGGCTGATCTCATCGGGGCATTTACGCCGAGTGCTTATCGAGAATCACAGTTGCTGTTCACCCGGCCTTACCTGACCACGCCTTTTGTGCTGGTGACACGAACCACCCCCCAAAGCCCTCGCACGCTGGACGAGATGGCTGAGCAGCGGCTGGTCCTGGTGCGAGGCAATATGTTGCGTGACTTCGTGCTGCGCCATTATCCGCGTATTCATCTGCTGGAAGCGGGAAGCGCGGTCGAAGCGATGACGATGGTGGCGCAAGGTAAGGCTGATGGAGCGATCAACGCCTTGATCAGTGCGCGCTATTTGATTTCTCGTCGATTCGCCGAGCAGTTGCAGATCACCAGCACCGTCGGGACTCAGCCCGCGCAGATCGGTTTCGCCACCGCCCGCGATGCGCCTGAACTGCACGCCATTCTGGACAAGGCATTGCTCAGTATTCCCCCTGAAGACATGGGTGTGCTGACCCATCGCTGGCGGGTTGATTCTCAAGAGGGTGAAAGCTACTGGCTGCGTAATCGGGCGGCCATTCTCCAAGGCTTTGCCCTTGCGGCTTTGCTGCTGGTAATCGCGGTGGGGTGGATCGCCTATTTACGTCGTAGTGTTGCCAAGCGCCAGCAATTGCTGGAACAAGTGCAAATTGCCAAACAGCAGGCAGACGAGGCGAATCGCGCCAAGACGACGTTTTTGGCGACCATGAGCCACGAAATCCGTACGCCCATGAATGCGGTGATTGGGATGCTTGAGTTGGCGATGAAAAAAGCCGATCAGGGCGTCCTGGATCGTTTGGCGATCGAGGTGGCGTCGGGGGCTGCCCGTGAGTTGCTGGAATTGATTGGCGATATTCTGGATATCGCACGCATTGAGTCCGGCCATCTGTCGTTGAGCCCCAAGCGTGCCAATGTGCAGGGGCTGGTGAAGTCGGTCTTGCGCATGTTTGATGGCTTGGCGCGGCACAAACATCTCAATCTTGTGTATGAGGAGAGCGCACAGGCATCGAATATCGAGGTCCTGATCGATCCGATGCGCTTCAAGCAAATTATTTCGAATGTCATCAGTAATGCCATCAAGTTCACCGAACACGGCGAGATTCGTCTGACCTTGACCCAGCAACCCAGCATTGAGGACGCGCAGGTATCGATTGGCATACGGGTTGAAGACACCGGTTCGGGGATTGACGAGCAGGATCTGCAGCGTCTGTTCAGTCCGTTTGTTCAAGCCAGCAATAACACACAATCAGCGCGCAGCGGTTCTGGGTTGGGGTTGGTAATTTGTCGCGCGTTGTGCGAAATGATGGGCGGCACCATTCATTTGAATAGCCAACCAGGCAAGGGGACTCAGGTAGATATCACGCTCAACGTGCCACGGCTCGAACCCGACACCGGGCCGGAGCATGCCGAAATTGACCGGGTGAATAATCCGGGCTCACTGAGTATTTTGATCGTGGATGACTACCCGGCCAACCGCATGCTCCTCGCCCAGCAGTTGAGTTACCTGGGGCACCGCGTGACCGATGCCGAGAACGGTGCTCAAGGCCTTGCGGCGTGGCGCATGGGGCGGTTCGAGGTGGTCATTACCGATTGCAATATGCCTGTGATGAATGGCTACGACTTGACCCGTGCCATCCGCGCCGACGAAACGGCCCGCACACATGACCCGTGCCTGGTCATCGGGCTGACCGCCAATGCACAGCCCGAGGAAATCGAGCGCTGCAAGCAGGCCGGAATGGATCAGTGCCTGTTCAAGCCCATCAGTCTGCAGGATTTGAGCGTGTGTCTGGCCGCCGGTGTGATGCATGGGGAACCCGTTGCAGATGACAGCAATGAAATTGATCTGGCTTATCTCAAGCAATTGGCCGAGAGCAATGAAGAGTTGGTTCCTGAGTTGCTGGGTAACCTTGCGACCAGTAACGAGCAGGACCTTTCGCGCCTGATGGAACTCTTTGTGAGCGATGATTTTCAGGGATTGGCCGCGCTGGCACACAGGATAAAGGGTGGGGTTTTGCTGGTGCGGGCCCACGCCTTGATACGCTGCTGCGAGCAACTTGAGGCGGTATGTGCCTCGGCCGATCCACAATTGATCACGCCCTGCGTGAATGCCCTGCATGCAGAGATGGAACGTTTTGCCGAGAGATTGGAACCGTATGTACTGAATCAGGATATACGCTGACCTGCAGACAAACGGTGCCTTGAAATGTTCGAAAGCACACACATTAATCGTCAATACAGGCTGCTTTTGTTTAATGTTTAAACACGACAACGTGTGATGACGGTTTACCACTATGCCGAATAAGTCTTTACGAATACTGATTGCCGATCGGGATACCGAGCAGGCGTTGATCATAGAACGAGCGCTGAATCTGGCGGGGTATCACCGAGTGGCCCCTTTGCGAGGCACTGATGCATTGAGAGGGCTGCAAGACGCGAAAATCGATGAGTTTGACTTGCTCTTTATCAGTCAGGAAATGGTGGGGGGCGCGGCTGCCGATGCCGAGCAATACCATCGGGATAACGCCCAGTTTCGCCATATCCGTATCTACCAGGATGCTGATGTGCTGGCGGCCAATATTGAGGCGCTGATGAAGAACATCGACCCGCCCAAACGCCCTTGAGGCAAACACTTGTGTACCTCGCGGCAGGCACGCTAAGGTCGGATGCTTTCAAAACACAATCAGACCTCAGGGAAGTCGTGCAATGTCGCAGGTTGTAATCGTACAAGCTAGTTATACAGACCCGGTTCACGCTCAGGCACTGCGAGATGTGTTGAATCACTACGCCCAAGACCCGATGGGTGGCGGCGAGGCATTGTCCGAGCAAGTGCTGCAGGCGTTGCCAGGCGAATTGGCCAAGCGAGCGCATGCATTCAGCGTGTTGGCTTTCGTGGATGGCCAGGCTGCCGGGCTGATTAACTGTTTTGAAGGGTTCTCGACGTTTGCCGGTAAACCGCTGGTCAATGTGCACGATGTTTCGGTTATCGATACTTACCGCGGCTTAGGGCTGAGCCAGAAAATGCTGGATAAGGTCGAGGCCATTGCTCGCGAACGCGGTTGCTGCAAGATCACCCTCGAAGTTCTGGAAGGCAACCCGGTGGCGCAGGGCTCGTATCGCAAGTTTGGTTTTAGCGATGGGCAACTGGACCCGGATCACGGGCGCATGCTGTTCTGGAATAAAACGCTGTAGCAGCCCGCGTTAACGGCGGTGCTGACACACAAAAAGGGGCACTGAGTGCGCCCCTTTGTGTGTCTGCTAATTGATCGCGGCGGGTATCGGTGCCGGTTTGGGTTTGATCAAGCTGAAGTCGATCAAAGCTTTTTGCGGACGTGAATACGGATCTCCGATCAACTGCGGACGCACCACAAACTCGTCACTCACCAGGCTTTTCTTGTCATCCAGTTCGTTGGCATTTAACCCGGCCAGGTCCGCCCAGGTATGGATGAACTGCGAGCTGCTATAGGGGCGATCCAGATCGCTGGCGAAGTTCCATGCGTGGTCCTCACGCCATTTGGGGGAGGCCCAGGCCAGAAACGGAATGGTGTACATCGGCGCCGTGGGCTTTGCTTCGTTGCGCCCCAGTGTGGCGCGGCCCACTGAGTCGAACACGTCTTCACCATGATCGGACAAGTACAACAGAAAACCGTTAGGGTCGGTTTTCGCGAAGTCCTTGATCAGGCTCGACACCACAAAATCGTTGTACAGCACGGCATTGTCATAGCTGTTGTAGGTCGGCACCTGGTCATCGCTCAATCCAGCCGGAGCGCCGCTGCGGTCGGTGAACTTGTCGAACGTTGGCGGGTAACGGTACTGATAACTCATGTGCGTGCCCAGCAGGTGGATAACGATCAGTTTGCGAGGTGCGCTGTCGGCGAGAATCTTATTGAAGGGTTCAAGGACGTCGCCGTCATATTGGCGGGCGTTCTGGTTGCGATTGTTGTTGAGGTAAACCTGCTGGTCAGCCTGCTCGGAGAAGGTGGTGAGCATGGTGTTGCGCTTGGTCATGGTCTGCTGGTTGGTGATCCAGAAGGTCTTGTAACCCGCTTGTTTCATCACGCTGACCAGTGAAGGAGTGGTGAGATACAGGTCGGGGTTTTCTTCGTCGGCAAACGTCAGTACTTGTTGCAGTGCCTCGATGGTGTAGGGGCGCGGCGTGACGACGTTGTCGAAGATCGCCAGTTGATCACGCATTTTGTCCAGGTTAGGTGTGGTTTCTCGTGGGTAGCCATACAGGCTCATGCGCTGGCGGTTGGTGGATTCACCGATGACCAGTACAAGCGTTGTGGGTTGGCCCGCTTCATCGTCCGTGAGGTTGGTCAGCGGCGCGATTTTGCTGGTGCTGGCGAGCATGCCTTGCATGCTGTCCAGTTGTTGCAAATAGCGTCGATACGCTACAACCATCTGCCACGGCACCGCCGGTTCAATCCGGCTCTCGAAGCTTTCCAGCGCTGAGGCGAAGGTGTCGTGGCGCAGGGTTTGCTTGATCAACGGGTAGCCCACCACTGCCAGCAAGATTGCCATGGCCGCTGCCCAGGCTTGGGCGCGGGGCAAGTAGACCGGGCGCAGGCGAGTCCAGAGAAAGACTGCGAAAGCGCTATGGGCCAGAAAGGCCACTAGCATCCACCAGGCGAAGTATTGCGTCAGGTACTCGCCGGCTTCAGAGGTGTTCGATTCGAACATGATGAAAATGACGCTTTGCGAAAACTCTTGCTGGTAGATAAAGAAATACCCAAGGCTGGCCATGGAGCAGGCCCATAGCACGACGCCGATCACTGCCGCCATGAACCGTGTGCGGGCCGGGAATAGCAGCATCGGTGCCAGCCAGATGGCGCTCAGTACGAACGCTTGGCGAAATCCTGAAAAACCGGAGGTGCCCGTCAGTTGTACCAGCAGTTGAGTGATACCGGAAAAGTACCAGAAGAATAGAAACAACCAGCCCAAACCTGCCCAGTCAAACCCGTTCGCAGAGTCATTACTGCGTTTAAACAACCCCATGCCGCACTCCAGCACATACCAACTTGAAGGTTGATGCCGTCATAGCCGGCCCAACTCGCGAGGGCCGCTTGTAAATAAAGCCGCCACAAAGTGATTAATTGTCACGAAAGTGATGTGAAAACTTTGTCCGCGGAGCTGAGGCGTTGAATGCAGCAGGTTTGCCGGGGCGGGGTGGATATTCACAGATTCTGTGGAGGTCACTGAAATTGCTCCAGCGACAGGTGGCTTTTGGCTCGATAAAGGGTTTTTAGGGGCAGATTGCGTTTCATCCGTCTGCTGAGCGTATTCAATGGGGAATCTGCCACGCCGCTTGTGCGAAACTATGCGCCATGCGATAGGACTAATCCTTAGCCGAGCACCTTAAGCCTTGCTGAACTAAGGTGCTGTACACCTATTTATTTTGCCGTTGGGAGCAACAGTACATGCAGTTGGGAATTATTGGATTGGGCCGTATGGGCGGTAACATCGCACGGCGTCTGATGCTCAATGGGCATACCACCGTGGTTTTTGACCGCAATACCGATTTCGTCAGTGCTCTGGAGCAGGACGGCGCCACAGGCGTTGCTGACCTGCCCGCGCTGGTGGCTGGCCTGGCCAAGCCCCGTGCGGTATGGGTCATGCTGCCGTCTGGCGCGCCAACCGAGGACACGATCGATACCCTGAGCCAACTGCTCGACGCCGATGACATCATCATCGATGGCGGTAACACCTTCTATAAAGACGATATTCGACGTTCCAAAGCGTTGGCTGAAAAAGGCATTCGTTATGTCGACGTCGGCACTTCGGGCGGCGTCTGGGGCCTGGAGCGCGGTTACTGCATGATGATCGGCGGTGACACGCAAGTGGTTCAACACCTGGACCCGCTGTTCGCGGCGCTGGCTCCGGGCCTGGGGAATATTCCGCGCACCAAGGACCGCGTGTCTGAAGACGATCGTGCCGAGCGCGGATATATCCACGCGGGGCCGGCGGGCGCAGGCCACTTCGTCAAAATGGTGCACAACGGTATCGAGTACGGCTTGATGCAGGCGTATGCCGAAGGCTTCAACCTGATGAAGATGAAAGGCGGCGAGAATCTGCCTGAAGATCAGCGTTTTGACCTGAACCTGGCTGATATCGCAGAAGTGTGGCGCCGTGGCAGCGTCGTGTCGTCCTGGTTGCTGGACCTGACCGCCGATGCCCTGGCTGTAGATGCACCTCTGGATGGTTACTCCGGCGCCGTGGCAGACAGCGGTGAAGGCCGCTGGACCATTGAAGCCGCCATGGAGCAATCGACCCCGGTGCCTGTGTTGTCCAATGCCTTGTTTGCCCGTTACAGCTCACGCCAACAAAGCCTGTATGGCGACAAATTGTTGTCCGCCATGCGCTTTGGATTCGGTGGCCACGTGGAGACGCCTAAGAAATGACCGAACTGTCCAGCAAATCCAACGTTAAACCTGCGCCTCCTACCACGCTGTTTCTATTTGGGGCCCACGGTGATCTGGTAAAGCGCTTGTTGATGCCAGCGCTTTACAACTTGACTCGAGACGGTTTGCTGGACGCTGGCTTGCGCATTGTGGGCGTTGACCACAATGCGATCAGCGATGAAGGCTTTGCTAAAAAACTGGAAGACTTCATTCGCACAGAAGCCGCCAGCAAGGTCAGGCATCCTGATGGCCAAGGCTTGAATGCCGATTTGTGGAACCGCCTGGCGAAGAACATCAGCTATGTGCAGGGCGACTTTCTCGACGACAGTACCTATGAGGCGCTGGAAGAGAAGATTTGCGCCAGTGGTACTGGCAATGCGGTGTTCTATCTGGCGACTGCCCCGCGCTTTTTCAGCGATGTGGTGCAGCGACTGGGCGCCAGCGGGCTGCTCAAAGAAACCCCGGAGGCGTTTCGCCGGGTCGTGATTGAAAAACCTTTTGGCTCGGATGTCGACACCGCACAGGCGCTGAACGCTTGCCTGTTAAGTGTCATGAGCGAGAAGCAGATTTATCGGATTGACCATTACCTGGGCAAGGAAACGGTCCAGAACATTTTGGTCAGCCGTTTTTCCAACGGGCTGTTCGAGGCCTTCTGGAATAACCATTACATAGACCATGTGCAGATCACGGCCGCTGAAACGGTCGGGGTCGAGACCCGTGGCAGTTTTTATGAAAACACCGGCGCCTTGCGCGACATGTTGCCCAATCACCTGTTTCAGTTGCTGGCGATGGTGGCGATGGAGCCGCCTGCGGCGTTTGGAGCAGACGCGGTGCGCGGCGAAAAAGCCAAAGTAATTGGTGCGATTCGCCCGTGGTCGCTAGAAGATGCACGCAAGAACTCGGTCCGTGGTCAATACACCGCGGGCGAGTCGGCTGGTAAACCTGTGCCGGGCTATCGCGAAGAAAACAACGTGGCTGCTGACAGCACGACGGAAACGTTTGTTGCGCTCAAGGTGATGATCGACAACTGGCGCTGGGTCGGTGTGCCGTTTTATCTGCGTACCGGCAAGCGCATGAGTGCGCGTGACACTGAAATCGCGATCTGTTTTAAACCCGCACCCTATGCGCAATTTCGCGACACCGAAGTGGAGCGCTTGAAGCCCAACTATTTGCGTATCCGGATCCAGCCCAACGAAGGCATGTGGTTTGACTTGCAGGCCAAGCGCCCAGGGCCGGGTTTGAATATGTCCAATATCGAGTTGGGTTTTGCCTATAAGGATTTTTTCGAAGTCCAGCCGTCGACTGGTTACGAGACATTGATTTATGACTGCCTGACGGGCGATCAAACCTTGTTTCAGCGAGCCGATAACATCGAAAACGGCTGGCGGGGTGTGCAGCCTTTTCTGGATGCGTGGCGTGAACAGACTGACGTGCATCCCTACAAAGCCGGTGAGGACGGGCCGCAGGCGGCCAAGGACTTATTGGCTCGCGATGGCCGCGTATGGCTGAACATAGAATGAGTACAGTGATGCACGAGCCGATTCAATTGGTGCTGTGTGACATGGACGGCACGTTACTCAGCCCTGATCACACCATCAGCCCGCGGACGCTGGCTGCGGTCAAGGCGCTGCAGGCGGCGGGTGTTTACTTCTCGTTGGCCACTGGACGCCCGCCCAGAGGCATGCGCGATCAGGTCAAACAGCTGGGCATCGAGTTGCCAACAGCGGCCTTTAACGGCGGGATACTGGTGAACGCTGACGGCAGTTATTTGCAATCGTATCCAGTGCCGTGTGAGGCGGTCAAAGCGACGCTGGCGCTTCTGGACCAACATGACGTTGAAGTCTGGGTGTTCGCTGATGACCAATGGCTGTTGCGCGACCCCAATGGGCCGATGGTGGCTCAAGAGCACAATGCCTTGGGGTTCGCTCCACGGGTGGTGACGGATTTCGATGCGTATGTGCAACGCGTCGACAAGATTGTGGCTGCCAGTCGCAATGCACAGTTGCTGGTCGAGCTTGAACAGCAGTTGCACGGTGTCTTGGGCGATCAGGCGCTGGCTAGTCGCTCACAGGCTTTTTATCTGGATATAACGGCCCCGCGTGCAAACAAGGGTGATGCCTTGGTGAGCCTGGCCGCTCTCTTGGAGGTGCCGCTGGGTAACACGATGGCGATCGGGGATGGTGGCAATGACCCCGCGATGTTCAAGCGCGCCGGTCTGTCTGTTGCCATGGGCCAGGCAGGTGCCGAGATCCGTGACCAAGCCACGTACGTGACTGGCACGAATCGGGAAGACGGGGCTGCGCTGGCACTTGAGCGGTTTGTCCTGAAGGCTGAATAGCCCTTTCGATACGCTACTTTGTCCGGTTTTTGGCGCAAACACGGTCTTTTTGGGCGAGCAGGGCTTGTTATAGTCGGCCGCTCATTGACTGGCGACAACGCCCTACAAAGGATTCAGGTTATGTCCGACTACCAGGCTTTCAAGGTTGAGCTAAACGACAACATCGCCCATGTGATGATCAACCGACCTGAGAAGGTCAATGCGATGAACGCGGCATTCTGGACTGAGATCATCGATATTTTTCAGTGGATCGATGAAACCGATGCCGTGCGTGCTGTGGTGATCAGTGGTGCCGGCAAGCACTTTTCGGCTGGTATTGACCTGATGCTGCTAGCTTCGGTGGCCAATGAACTGGGCAAGGACGTCGGACGTAACGCTCGCCTGCTACGGCGTAAAATCCTGCAAATGCAGGACTCGTTCAACGCCGTCGATCAATGCCGCAAACCCGTGCTGGCAGCGATTCAAGGGTATTGCCTGGGGGGCGCGATTGATTTGATTGCCGCCTGCGACATGCGCTATGCGGCTGAGGATGCACAGTTTTCGATCAAGGAAATCGACATGGGCATGGCCGCCGATGTCGGCACTTTGCAACGTTTGCCGCGCATTATAGGTGATGGCATGCTTCGAGAGCTGGCCTACACCGGGCGCATGGTCGACGCGCAGGAGGCGCGCAGCATTGGCTTGGTCAATCGGGTCTACAGTGATCATGAGCGTTTGCTGGAAGGCGTAATGGCCATTGCCCGGGACATCGCCAGTAAATCGCCGATCGCCGTGGCGGGGACCAAACACATGATCACTTATATGCGCGATCATCGGGTGGATGATGGCCTTGAATATGTTGCCACTTGGAACGCGGCCATGTTGCAATCCTTGGACTTGCGTTTGGCTATGGCCGCGCATATGAGCAAACAAAAGCCTGAATTTCAGGATTGACGCGATCGCCGCGTCGCACCTCAACTTGACCTGGGATGTTGTGATGACTTCGCGTTGGACTACGGCAGTACTGGACACCGATCTTGCTGGCGGCTTGGCCGTGGTGCGTGGCCCAGAGGGTTTTTTGCTCGACGACAATGGTCCGCTGTTCCCGCGTGAATGGCTCAAGCACCAGCAACTGCCGGTGTTGGCTGAACACGGTATCGGCCACCTGGACGGGGAGCCCGTGTATCTGTTCGAGTTGCAGGGCGCCGCCCAGGTTGAGGGCTGCCACTGGCAAGGGCTGCGTGCGTTTATGCTGCAAGGCGATCACACGCTGTACAAGGTGTTGGGTTACGCCGCGCAAATTGGCACCTGGGCCCGCGAGCATCGTTTCTGCGGCAGTTGTGGTCAGGCCATGACTCAAGTACCCCTCGAGCGCGCCATGTACTGCTCGACGTGTGACTTGCGCAGTTATCCGCGTATTTCGCCGAGCATGATTGTGCTGATTACCCGCGGCGATGAGATCTTGCTGGCCCGTTCGCCCCGTTTTGTACCAGGTGTTTACAGCACCCTGGCAGGTTTTGCCGAGCCCGGTGAGTCGGCCGAAGACTGCTTGATTCGTGAGGTTTACGAAGAAGTGCAGGTCGAGGTCAAGGATATTCAGTATGTCGGCAGCCAGTGCTGGCCATTCCCGCATTCAATGATGCTGGGCTTTCATGCGCAGTATGCGGGGGGAGATATCGTGCCGCAGGCCGATGAGATTGAAGATGCCCAGTGGTTCAGCATCCATGCGTTGCCGCCGTTACCGGCGTCGCGTTCGATTGCGCGTTATCTCATCGACCTGTATGTGGCGCGGCGTTTAGGCCATGCCGAACCAGTGTTGCCAGGCTAGGCGCACGGTCAGCCCCAGGACTACGGTGATAAACACCGGGCGAATGAATTTGGCCCCGCCGCTGATGGCGCTGCGGGCGCCAAAGAACGCGCCGACCATGACGGCAAAGCCCATGGTCAGGCCGATGATCCAGTCCACATGCCCCGAAAAGACAAAGATCGACAGCGCCGCGATGTTGCTGACGAAGTTCATGCTACGGGCGACGCCGCTGGCCTTCACCAGGTCGATGGGGTAGAGCAGCATGCTGCTGACAGTCCAGAACGCGCCGGTTCCAGGCCCCGCGACGCCATCATAAAAACCCAGGCCAAAACCCTGCGGCAGTTGCCATTTCTTTTTGATCGGCGCGTCGTTGTCGATCGGGGTTTTAGGTGTGCCGCCGAACAAAAGGTACAGTCCGCACGCAAAAACAATTACCGGGAGCATTTTGTTGAGCCATTCGGCGGGCATGTAGTGCGCGGCAACAGCGCCGATCAGAGCGCCTGTCAGGGTGCCGAAAATCGCCAGTTTCCACTCACGCGGATGGAACAGTTTGCGTCGATAAAAGGTAAAGCTGGCAGTGGCCGAGCCGAACGTCGAACTGAGCTTGTTGGTGCCCAGTACCAAGTGCGGTGGCAGGCCCGCGGTCAGCAGGGCAGGGGTGGTGAGCAGGCCACCACCACCGGCAATCGCGTCGATAAAACCGGCGATGAATGCAACGGCGGCCAGAATGGCAAGGGTGGTCAAATCTACGCTGAGGCTGAGATCAAAAGGCATGAGGTCGACTTAATTCGGCGGGACGTATGCGCTATGCGCTGAAGAAGCACGCATCTTACCCATTACAGGCTGTAGCGGCGACTGCCCTTTTAGCGTTAGCTACCGTTACGTGACAACCTCATTAAGTTCGAACCCAGCAGCAGCCGTCACAAGGCCGCTGCTGCTTTTGCTAGAGGGACTGTTGCAAGTAGGGCGAGGGGGCGGGTGAGTCTGCCCGGCGGGTATTGACGGACAGGGCGCCGAGTTTGATCAGGCGGGTGCGTGTCACATTGCGGCTCAGGCCGAGCAGTTTGGCCGTATGCACTTGGTTGTGGTGGCAAAATTCGTAGGCTGCACGCAGCAGGCTATCTTCAACCGTTTCGTGCAGGGCGCCGGGCTCCTCTTCAAAAAGCCTTCTAAACGCCCGCTGCAGCAAGTCTTGAGTGTTGTCTTGCGCGTGGGGGGGCGACGGTAGGGGCGCTTCCTGGCGCCTTACGCGTGAGGGCGACAGTCGTAGGTCTTGCACGGTGATGGTCTGGTTGCGACACAGCAACAGACTGTGGTGCATGACGTTTTCCAGCTCGCGGATATTGCCTTGCCATGGATGTTGAGTGAGTGCTTCTTCAGCACACGGGCTGAGTGTCGTTGGGCCGTGTTGCAGGCGTTGGCGATAGGTCTGCAGGAAATGCCTGGCCAGTGGCAGGATATCCCCGGGACGTTCGCGTAATGGACGCAGCACTAGGCTCACGACATTGAGGCGGTAATAGAGGTCTTCGCGAAAGTGCCCCGCTTCGATCGCTTGCTCCAGGTTGACGTTGGTGGCGGCCAGTACTCGAACATTGATTGGCGTGCTTTTACGCGAGCCGAGTCTGACAACTTCCTGCTCCTGCAACACACGCAGCAGTTTCACTTGGATGGGCAACGGCAGGTCGCCGATTTCATCGAGAAATAATGTCCCGCCGTCGGCCTCTTCAAACCAGCCGGCCTTGGCTGCCAATGCGCCGGTGAAAGCGCCTTTTTCATGGCCGAACAGTTCGGCTTCTACCAGCGACTCGGCAAACGCTCCGCAGTTAACGGCTACGAAGGGTTGCTGATGACGGTGGCTGAGTTGGTGAATATGCCGGGCAACCAACTCTTTGCCGGTGCCGGTTTCGCCGATGATCAATACGCTGGCGTCGCTTGGAGCTATTTGTTGCAGGTGCGTCAGTAACTCCTTGGATACCGGATCTTCAAACACTTGAGCCGTGGCCCTGATGGAAGTCGCGAGTGCCGGAGTGGACGGTAAGGTTAAAAGCTGCAATGGACAGCTCCTTTTATCGGAGGGCTCTGCCCACAAAAGGAAAGCCGAAGGCGACTTTATAAGGGGATTTGTTTATTCCGTAAACTAACGTAATTCCATATTTATATATCCTTATGGCATATAAGACTTGTACAAGACTCCACTTTTGGCGCTTTATAAGGCTATGGATTTACGTTGAGCTGAGTTTAGGAAGGCTCCTACGCCTTTTCTTGTCTCAGACGCTTGGTTAGACCTGTTCTATCGGTTATTTCTAAACACCGCGCTTTTCACGCGGTTTCATTTTTCTGCTATCAAGCATTGCCTGATTCCGGAACGCGCTCAGTGGGTTTGCACAATGAACAAACGACCTCTTTATTTCGATTACGCCGCCACCACGCCTGTGGACGATCGTGTCATTCAGGTGATGGTCGATTGTCTGGGTTTTGAAGGGAATTTCGGCAATCCGGCGTCTGGTTCACATGTTTTCGGCCGTGACGCGCGGCAGGCGGTAGAGCTCGCTCGTGAGCAGGTTGCGCAGTTGGTTAACGCAAGACCGCAACAAATTATCTGGACATCAGGTGCTACCGAGTCCAATAACCTGGCATTGAAAGGCGTTGCCCAAGCCAGCCCCGAATCACGCGGGCACATCATTACCAGCCAGATCGAACACAAGGCGGTATTGGATACTGCGCGATTCCTGGAGGCGTCAGGCTTCGAGGTGACCTATCTGGCGCCAGACAGCGACGGGCTCGTCAGCGCAGAAAAAGTGAGCGCTGCCTTGCGTACGGACACTCTGCTGGTATCGCTGATGCTGGTGAATAATGAGCTGGGGACCGTGAATGACATTCCTGGTATCGGTCGTCTGGTTCGCGAACATGGTGCGTTGTTTCATGTCGATGCGGCGCAAGGCGCTGGCAAGATCGCCATTGACCTGCAGGAGTGGGCGGTGGATTTGATGTCTTTCTCGGGGCACAAAATTTATGGGCCTAAAGGGATTGGTGCCTTGTATGTGGGTGCACGTGCGCTAGATCGTTTACAGGCACAGATTCATGGAGGTGGTCATGAGTCCGGGCTGCGATCTGGCACTCTGGCGACTCATCAGATCGCCGGTATGGGCGCGGCATTTGCCTTGGCTCACGAAGCCTTTGCTCAAGAGCTGGCACATATTCAGGGGCTTCGTGAGCGCCTGCTCGAACAATTGGCTGATGTACCGGGGGTGCAGTGTAATGGTTGTCCGACACAACGAATTCCTCATACCTTGAGCCTGACGTTCAGTGAAGGACAGCTCAATAGCTCGGCACTGAATGCAGTGCTGGCATACTCGGCGACCTCCGCGTGCAATTCTGCCAGCAAAGCACCCTCTCATGTGTTGCTTGCCGTCGGGCTTGATGCGCAAAAGGCGGCTCAAACCATCCGCTTGAGCTTTGGGCGTTTTACTCGCGAGCAGGATATCGATGCAGCAGCCAACGCCATCAAGGTTGCCGTTGCAGCGCCTGCACCATTTTGGGCAGTTGCCCCGTCTTGATGACTGCTCCATTATCCGCGACGTAGTTAAATCAATCGTGGCCAGCAGGAGAGAGGATGAGTATTCAGTCGTTGAATCAGGAATCTGTGGTGCAGCGTTTGGCGCGAACTCGCGCCTTGATGAAACAGAACGGCATCCATGCGCTGTTGGTTCCGTCGGCCGATCCACACCTCTCCGAGTATTTGCCTGCCTATTGGCAGGGGCGTCAATGGCTGTCGGGCTTTTACGGTTCGGTGGGCACGTTGATCGTGACCCCGACCTTTGCCGGGTTATGGGCTGATAGCCGTTATTGGGAGCAAGCGGTTAAAGAGCTTGCCGGCAGTACGATCGAATTGGTCAAGTTGCAACCTGGCCAGCCTGGGCCTCTGGACTGGTTGGCGGAACAAGCGCCTGAAGGGGCGACGGTCTCTGTGGATGGTGCCGTTCTGGCCTTGGCTTCAGCACGTACCCTGGAGAGCAAGCTCAAAGAACGTGGCGCTATCTTGCGTACGGATATCGATTTATTGAATCTGGTTTGGGCAGACCGCCCGGCGCTTCCAAATCAGCCGATTTATGAGCACTTGCCCCCTCAAGCCACCGTGAGTCGTACAGACAAACTGGCAAAGCTGCGCGAAACACTCAAGCAGCGCAATGCCGACGCACACTTTATCGCCACGTTGGATGACATTGCCTGGTTATTCAACTTGCGTGGGTCTGATGTCTCTTTTAACCCGGTATTTGTTTCTTTTGCGCTCGTTGAGCCAACCCGCGCCACCTTGTTTATTGACTTGGACAAGGTGGCTATTGACCTGCAGGAAACGCTGGAACGTGATGGCCTGACATTACGTGATTACTCCGAAATCCATGCAGCCCTGGCTGCTTTGCCAGCCACGACTCGACTTCTGGTTGACCCGGCACGTGTAACCTGTGGTTTGCTCAACAGCGTGAACCGTGAGGTGAAGTTGGTGGAGGGGCTGAATCCCACCACGCTCGCCAAGTCTCAGAAGAGCCTTGATGATGCGGTGCATATCCGTCAGGCAATGGAGCAGGATGGCGCAGCACTCTGTGAATTCTTTGCCTGGCTTGAAGCGGCCCAGGGGCGTGAGCGCATCACGGAACTGACCATTGATGAACAGTTGAGCGCTGCGCGTGCACGCCGCCCAGGCTTTGTATCACTCAGCTTCAATACCATCGCAGCTTTCAATGCCAATGGTGCAATGCCGCATTACCATGCGACACCGCAAGAGCATGCGGTGATCGAAGGGGATGGCTTGTTGCTTATCGATTCGGGTGGTCAGTACTTGGGCGGTACGACTGACATTACGCGTATGGTGCCTGTCGGTACTCCGACCAGCGAGCAAAAGCGCGACTGCACTCGGGTGCTTAAAGGCGTGATTGCGTTGTCGCGTGCACGGTTCCCCAAAGGGATCCTGTCGCCCTTGCTGGACTCGATTGCTCGAGCGCCGATCTGGGCTGATAACGTTGATTACGGGCACGGGACAGGCCATGGCGTTGGCTATTTCCTGAATGTGCACGAGGGGCCGCAAGTTATTGCCTATCAGGCCGGCGTAGCGCCCCATACCGCGATGCAGCCGGGAATGATTACATCAATTGAACCCGGTACATACCGTCCAGGTCGTTGGGGCGTGCGCATTGAGAATCTGGTGTTAAATCGTGAGGCTGGTACGTCGGATTTTGGTTCGTTTCTGGCATTCGAAACTCTGACGTTGTGCCCGATTGATACGCGTTGCCTGGAGCCTTCACTGCTGACGCATGAAGAACGCGAATGGCTTGATGACTATCACGCGCAAGTCCGTGAGCGTTTGAGCCCGTTACTGCAAGGTGATGCCTTGGAGTGGTTACAGGTTCGTACGGCAGCGCTTTCTTAAAGCGCGAGGGCACTCTGTCACGTGCTCGACTGATTTGGTGACGTGACAGAAGCCTGGGGGGTTACCTGCAGAGGACAATCATGCTGCGACTGGTATAGCCGGCAGGGTTCAATCCGAAGGGGTAATCTCCAGGTTCTTCTGTTGCATCGCCCGATTTGGCAACAACTCGGTATCCCTTGTCACTGCAAGACTTTGCTGCTTCGGCGTAGCACTTGTCCCAGGATGATGACAATCCAGAGCAATTGATATGCAAGCCACGTTTGCCACGTTTGACAGCGGTTTCGGAGGTTGCAGCGCAGCCGGATATTATGAGCACGGCCATAACAACCAAAAATCGTTTCATTCCTGTCCTTAAAGCGTTTGCGTCAGATGTGCGTGATGCTAAGAGCGGTTGGTTATTCATTCAGTGGCTTAGGAGGATGTCCGTCTCCGCAATCGCCACAATTGAATTATTCTGCGTACAAACATCTCCTAAATGAGAGTCAATTACCAGAACTGTGTCAAATGTATGATTAATTCTCAGTGGTTGCTGGGGTTGAATGGCCGCGCATTGTCAGAGTTGCACCTACAGAGGCCATGATAATGCAGGCAATAGCTATCCATTGTGTGACAGACAGGACTTCATGCAAAAAAAGCAGTCCCGAAAGCGCACCAAAGGCAGGCTCAATACTCATGAGGGTCCCAAATGTCCGGGTAGGCATTCGGGTAAGAGCAACCATCTCTAATGTATAGGGAAGGGCGGTGGACAATACCGCAACACCCAATGCGATCGGAATCAGGGCTGGCGTTAATAACGCACTGCCAGCGTGAACAATGCCGACAGGGGCGATAAACAGGGCTGCAATGATCACACCCAAGGCCGCCGTTTGAACGCCGTTATCAGCACCTGCTTTTTGTCCGAATAGAATATAAAGCGCCCAACAGACGCCTGCGCCCAGCGCATAGCAAGTGCCTACCAGATCAATGCCTTGCGTGTTGTCGCCAAGAGGGATAAGCAATAAAAGGCCGGTGATTGCCAGGCCAATCCATACGAAGTCGATTGCTTTGCGTGAAGAGAAAATAGCAACGGCCAAAGGGCCTGTGAATTCGAGCGCAACCGCAATTCCCAGTGGCACGCTGCGCAACGACATATAGAAGAGCAGGTTCATACCACCCAGCGCTATGCCATAGACAATAACAGTCTTGAGGGATTTGGCTGTGAACTTGGCTCTCCAGGGGCGCAATATAAGCAGCATGATGATACTGGCAAATATCAAACGCAGCGTTGTAGTCCCTTGGGCGCCAACAATTGGGAACATGCTTTTCGCGAGCGAGGCCCCTGATTGGATGGAGGCCATGGCGATCAGGAGTAAGCCAACAGGTAATAGCGTCGATACGAGGCTACGGGAGGACTTTGTCATTGCGGAGTATACCTGGGCGTTAAGTGTCTTGAGGACAGGCATCATGCTCAAGTGGCGCGCCGTGTGCAATATAGTGCGCAATTTGCTTTGAGTGCTTTGCGCTTGTATTAGCACTTGACTCGTTACGCCAGCAGCCTATAATGCGCCCACTTCCGGCGCAGTCGAAACGGAAAAACTCTTTTAGTATCAATGAGTTGGATGATTTTCGATGAGCTAGCTTCAAATCATCGAAGCAGGAAATAAGGTGTTGACAGCAGCGTGTAACGCTG
>NZ_JANLNV010000076.1 GCF_025465935.1 Pseudomonas sp. 7P_10.2_Bac1
GGGCAGCATCGTCACCGTGAAAAATGCGGCAGGTGTGACCGTTGGTACCGGCACTGTAGGCGCTGATGGTTCGTTTACTGCGACCCTCAACCCTGCACAAAAAAATGGCGAGAGCCTCAACGTTACGCTGACCGACAAGGCCGGTAACGTGTCGGCAGCGGCGCCAGTGTTGGCGGGCGATACCACCGCACCGGCGGCGCCGACTGAGCTTAAAGTCGGTCTCGATGGCTTGACGCTCACAGGTAAAGGCGAAGCAGGCAGCACCGTCACCGTGAAAAATGCGGCCGGTGTGCAAATCGGTACCGGTCTTGTCGCAGCAGATGGCTCGTTTACAGCGGTGTTGATTGGGCCGCATAAAAACGGTGAAAACCTCACCGTTACCCTGACCGACAAGGCGGGCAACGTGTCGGCAGCGGCGCCAGTGTTGGCGGGCGACACCACGCCACCGGCTGCCCCGACCAACCTTGCGTTGAGCGCGGATGGTGTGACGTTCAGCGGTAAGGGCGAAGCGGGTAGCCAGGTGACCGTCAAAGACTACCTGGGGCAGACTATCGGTACAGGCACTGTCAATGCGCAGGGTAATTTCACGGTCACGCTGAACGCGCCACGCAGTACCGGTGAAACGCTCAACGTTACGCTCAAGGATGCCGCGCAGAACGAATCGTCGCCGGCAATCTATCTGGCGACTGATGCTGGCTTGCCGGGAACCTTGACGCCTAAAGCCTTCAACGATCTGGCAACGGCTGAGATAGTGATCAAACCGGTGACGAGCAACAAGCCGTTGAATGACATGACGGTCTATACGCTAGCCAGCGTAGGCGGAATTATCATTGCCGGTAACATCAAAGATATTCAGTTCTTTACTGTTGCCAGTGGTACGACCGGTACCTTGAACTTGAGTTCGGGTTCTGCTGACTTCCTGAAATTGCTGGGGGGCGGGGTCAAGGCGACGCTTGAGGTGAGTGACGGCAAGGGCGGATGGCTGCCGGTTCAGCAGGGTTCCCTGGGGGGCGGTTTACTCGATTTGCTAGGGATATTCGGGTCCAGTGGCAGCGGGAAAGTTACAGGCCTATCTGCTGGAAATTATCGCTTCACGTTCGAGCTTGATATGGCGTTGGTCAAGGTGTTGTCCAGTGCAACGGCCAAGTTGAGCGTTACCCAAGAAAGCCTGACCGATTTCACGGCCGACACTGGGCCAGCGGTTAAAGGTAACGTGATCACCGACCTGGGCTTTGATGGAAAAACCGACGTTACGGGCACGGCCGGGCCTGCGAAGGTTCAGGTGATGGTCGACGGCAAGCTTGTCGATGCGGACGTTCCGACCGGGGCTGGGACCGTGTTGCAGGGTCAATATGGTCAGCTGACGATCTTTGCCAACGGCAGTTACTCGTACGTGGCAAATGGCAATGCGGCCAATCTTGGCAAGGTTGATTCGTTTGAGTATCACCTGGTCAATGCGGCGGGCTCCTCAACAGCCACCTTGTATGTGCGCATTGATAGCGCAGACTCCGATTTCACGTGGAGCACGACCGACCCTTCGGCCCCCGGCATTATCGTTCCGGTTGCTAATGATGACGTGGGTTCTACAGCGATACGGTTGTCGCCTGAAGTCGGACCACAGGTTTCGGCTGGGGTGTTTACGTATGATCTGAAAGGCCTTGTCACTGGCACAGGATCCAATTCGGGTGCGGGCATCACGATTGCTGCCAATACCAAGGGCGATCTTGCAGTTTCTGCGACATTCTCATCGGGAGCGCAGGGGCTGGGTGGCACAACCTTGACCCTGGAAAAATTCATCAACGGGGCGTGGGCTGCAGTACCACAACAGAGCTTCTCAGCGATTTCCCATACCTTTAAAGACCTGGGTGAGGGCACTTATCGGGTAACTGCGTCGACCACTATCTTGCTCTCACTGGGCAGTAAAGTGTCCATCGACCAAAAACTTACGCCTACCTACCTGGACAAGTTTGTTGTGGGTACGGTCACCCCGGCCACCGGCAATGTGCTGTCCAGTACCTTGACCGGCCCCGACAAGCTGGGCTCGGCGCTGACCGTAATCAGTGTGCTGGACAAGGGTGTGTTCGTGAATGCCGGTGGCGAGGGCAAGGTGGTCGCGGGGGCATACGGAACGTTGACTCTGTTTGCCGATGGTAAATACACCTACACGCCGAATGCCGGCCTGACGGCGAGCAACGTGGGGCAGGTGGATCACTTCACCTACAAACTCACCTCGCCAACAGGCAACTCCGACACGGCTGAGTTGTATATCCGTCTTGACTCTCCAGACCGCGGGCTGGTCTGGGACGATGCCAACCCGGGCGCACCGGCCAAGACCGCCACATCGTTCGCCGCACTGGCCGTGGAGGAACATGTCGCCGCCGTCGACCATGTTGCTGATACACAGGAGCACGCTACGGGCGAGCACGGTGATCATGCAGTCGTTGCCGACACCGGCTTCACCCATCACGACAACGTCGCGGGGGCGGATGGGTTGCTGTGGGAAGGAGGGGATGCAGCTATCAACCTGACGGCGCTTATCGGCAAGGTCAGCGGGATCGACACGATCGACCTCAATCACGTCAGTGCAGTTGATCTGACATTGAGCCTCGAAGACCTGGTGTCCATCACCGGGCCAGAGGCCGATCGGTTAGTGATTCAGGGCGATGATCAGGACAGTGTTCACCTCACTGGCAATTGGTCATCGGGACTCACTCAAGTCGATAACGGTCTGGAATACGTGATCTACACTAGCCAGGAAGATCAGAACCATCAGCTGTGGATCCAGAATGGTATCAACGTGGTTTGATCGATGACGTTTTAGCCGGGCCGAAAGGCCCGGCTTTGTGTACTAACGGTATTGCGATGATGGATCGTTGCAGAAGCTGAGTAATGGTTCGTTGTTGTGGGCACACCTGAATCAGGGTGCCTGAGATACCCCAATGCTGTTTCGCTGAGTGGCCTGTACTGCAGGAGTAACACTCATCTGGGGGCTGGATTGAGGCAAAAAAGACGAAAACAACATCTGCCTGTTGTGATGTTGGCAGCTGCGCTGGTGCCGCTGTCAATTGAACCCATCATGGCAAAATCGTTTTACGATGATCCACAAAGCGTCAACATAATCAGCCCGAGTCAATTGGGCACGAATTTACCCGGTGGACCCATGGGCGTCAGTGCCCCGGTCCCGCCGGAGCGAGTGGTCCCGGCCACCCTGGACCTGACCGGCGCGGTGCAACGTGTCGTGGAATGGCACCCGGCAATTGCCGAAGCCATCGGCAGGCTTTATCAGCAAAATCAGAACGTGGTCATTGCCCGTTCCGGTTACTACCCGCAAATCAGCGGGGGCATACGTTCAGGCTACGACAGTGGCTTGAACGGCAGTGGCGAAAGCCAGGCTTTTACCTTGTCGATGTCACAAATGCTGTATGACTTCGGCAAGGTTTCCAGCACGGTGGACAGCGCGCTGGCCAGGGTCAGCGGCAGCCAGGCAGCGATCCTGCTGGCGGTCGACGACGTGACCCGGGACACCTCGTTTGCCGTGATTGAGCTACAACGCGCGCAAATCATGGTGGTGCTGGCCCGCGAGCAGGTTGAAGGCCTTTCGGCGATTGCCGAGCTGGCCAAAAAGCGCAGCGACATGGGCGCCAGCACGCGCTCTGATTTGATTCAGGCGCGGTCACGGGTCGAGGCGGCTGTGGCGACCCAGCTGCAATACACCGCGCAATTGAACCGTTGGCGCGGCTCCTTGGGCAGCTTGCTCGGCTCCCAGGTCCCTGTGAGCGTCACCAAGGGCTTTCCCGACAGTCTGGAACATTCCTGCCAGGGGGTGGTTCCCGATGAGGCCGTCACGCCATCGTTACTGATCGCCCAGTCGCAGCAGCTCGATGCAGTGGCGCAAATCGCCAATGCCAAGGCTGAAGCGCTGCCCACGCTGTCTCTGGACCCGGAGTTGACTCAGTACCTGGACAGCAACGACAACAATGTACAGAACGGCCGCGACCGGACGCGTTACGGGGTGTTCCTGAACGTCAAAATGCCGATCTATCAGGGCGGCGCCATCAACGCTCGCAAGGCTTCTGCCGAACAGGCCTTGCGCACAGCACAGTCGGCCAACGACGCGGCGCGCCTTGCCGTCCGCCAGGGTTTGCTTGAGGCCCGGGATCAGATCACAAGCCTCACCCAGCGCCTCTCAACCCTGGATTTTCGCGAACGCAGCATCTCTGAAACCCGCGATCTTTATCGCCAGCAGTACCTTGAACTGGGCACTCGACCGTTGCTGGATTTGCTCAATGCCGAGCAGGAAATCCACCAGGCACGCATGGACCGCGAGAACACCGCGGCCGATCTGCGGCGCCTGAAGATTGATTGCCTCTACAACACCGGCGGATTGCGCACAGCCTTCCACTTGGATAACAGCTCGATACAAGGCGTGGAGATCCGACCATGAACGATGCCGTGATGCTTGAGGCTGATACGCAAGGCACTGAACAGCCCGCCGAGGCACCGCTCAACCCATCGGCCACGCTGGATTATGAAGTCTGGCTGGAGGCGATCTTAATGGTCGCCCGGCACTACCGCCTGGAGTGCTCGGCACAAAGTGTGCGGCTAGCCGTGCAGTGGACCGAAGGCGTCGTCGTGGAAGATGTAATACGCCAAATGGCCCGTCAGGCGGGTTTGAGCAGCGTGATTGTGGACTTTACCTCCTCGACCCTGCTGCAACGGCAAATGCCGCTGGTGCTGCAGTTCGATGATGGCCAGGTGGGCGTGCTGCAAACCGTCGGTGATAACGATGACTTGGGCATCGCCTATAGCGGCGACGGCGGCCTGCAGAGCCGCATCACGCGTCAGGAGCTGGTCGAGCATGCACGCAAAACCCTGATTCTTCGCCCCCTGCGCGCGGTGCGCGATGCGCGGGTCGACGACTACATCAAGACCTACGATAAAGACTGGTTCACAAGCATCGTGCTGCGCGACTTGCGGCCGTACAGCTACGTCATGCTGGCGTCGTTGGTGACCAGTGTGCTGGGGTTGGCGGGGGTGCTGTTTTCGATGCAGGTCTACGACCGGGTGATTCCGGCCGAGTCGATGCCCACGCTGTATGTATTGTTCGGTGGCGTAGCGCTGGCACTGGTGTTTGATCTGATCATGCGCATGACCCGGGTGCGGATCACCGACATGCTTGGCAAGCGCGCCGACATGCGCGTGTCCGATCTGGTATTCGGGCACGCGATCCGTCTGCGCAACAGCGTGCGCCCGCGGTCTACCGGCTCGTTTATTTCGCAACTCAAGGAGCTGGAACAAGTACGGGATTTGATCACCTCCAGCACCGCGACAGCCTTGGCCGACTTACCATTCTTCCTGCTGTTTTTAGTGATCTTCTGGTTTATCGCCGGGCCTTTGGTGGCCATTCCTGTGGTGGCTCTGTTTTTCATGGTGGTGCCGGGCCTGTTGTCACAACGCAAGCTGGCCCGACTTGCGAATCTGTCGATGCGTGAAAGCTCGTTGCGCAGCGCCATGCTGGTCGAAACCGTTCAGGGGCTTGATGACGTTAAATCGCTGCAGGCCGAGCAGCGTTTTCAACAGCAGTGGAACCAGTACAACGCCAGTTGTGCCGATGCCAACTTGAAACTGCGCATGCTGACCAACTCCTTGATGTCGTGGAGTAACACCGTGCAGGGCTCGGTGTTTGCCGTGGTGGTGGTCTTCGGCGCACCCATGGTGATGGCCAGCGACATGACCACCGGCAGCCTGGTGGCTGCATCGATCCTGTCCTCGCGCATGATGGCGCCGATGGCCCAGCTCACTCAGATACTGACTCGGTGGCAGCAGGCCAAAGTGGCGCTGCAAAGCCTGAACCGCATCATGGAATTGCCCGTGGACCATGCCGAAGGCAGCAAACGTGTGCATTTGCCCGTGGTGCGCGGGGATTATGTACTCAACCAGGCGGCGTTCCAGTACGCCGATGACTCGCCAGCCCCCGCGCTGGTAGTGGCCGATTTGAAGATCCGCCCGGGTGAGCGCATTGCTGTGTTGGGGCGCAATGGCGCGGGCAAGTCGACCTTGCTTCAGGCATTGGCCGGGATGATGGATTTGCAGGCAGGTAGCATCAGCCTGGACGGCGTGGCGCTGGGGCAGATAGACCCGGCTGACGTGCGGCGGGACGTTGGGCTGCTGACCCAAAACTCGCGGCTGTTCCACGGCACTCTGCGCGACAACCTGATCATGGGCGCGCCGCACGCCAGCGACGCAGAAATCCTCCAGGCCCTGACACTGACTGGAGCGGCGGAGTTTGTCGCCAAGTTTGCCAGCGGCATGGACCATCTGATTCTCGAGGGCGGCCTGGGGCTTTCCGGGGGGCAGCGGCAGGCGCTGCTGCTGTCGCGACTGATGATTCGCCAGCCGCATATCGTGCTGCTGGACGAACCCACGGCCTCGTTGGATGAAGCGAGCGAGCGCCACCTGATCAACAACCTCAACCAGTGGGCGGCCCATCGCACGTTGGTCATCGCCACCCACCGCATGAGTGTGCTGAGCCTGGTGAACCGGATCATCGTCGTGGACAACGGCCGGATTGTGGTGGATGACACCAAAGAAAACGCCATCGCGCGGCTTTCAAAACCCCAAAAGGCGACGCAATGAACATGACGCCCACACAGCTGGCTGGGCTTGAGGACTTCGTGCATGAACAACGATAACGCGTCGCCGGGAACTGAACGGCATAAAAAGATCCCGTTGCTGGCTCCTGAAGATGAGAGCACTCAGCCGTATCACGATGGGGTCGACGATCACACCGTGGTGCGCTCGACACGGGTGGTCGGGTATGTGTGCCTGATGCTGCTCGCGTTTGGTGTCTGGGCCTACCTGTTTGAAGTGGATGAGGTTTCCAACGGGACCGGCAAAGTCATTCCGACGTCCCGTGAGCAGATTATCCAGTCGCTGGAAGGCGGGATCGTGACCGAGCTGAATGTGAGTGAGGGCGATATCGTCAAGAGCGGGCAGGTTTTGGCCAGGCTCGACCCGACCAAAACCGAGTCCAACTTCGATGAAAGTGCCGCCAAATACCGAGCGGCGCTGGCCAGCGTGGTGCGCCTGCAGGCAGAGGTGAACAACAAGCCGCTGGAGTTTCCCGCTGAGTTGCAGGGCTATCCGGCGTTGATTCGTGCAGAGACCGATTTGTACACCACGCGGCGCAAGGGGCTGGATGAGTCGTTGGCCGGGGTGCGCTCGTCATTGGCGCTGGTGCGCAGTGAGCTGGAAATTACCGAAAACCTGGCCAAGGTCGGGGCTGCCAGTAACGTAGAAGTGCTGCGTCTCAAGCGGCAAAAGGCGGAGCTGGAGTTGAAACTGACCCAGGCGCGTTCGGACTACATGGTGCATGCGGGGGAGGAGTTGGCCAAGGCCAACGCTGATGTCGAGACACTGTCGTCGGTGATGCGCGGTCGCTCCGATTCGGTCACCCGCCTGACCCTGCGCTCGCCGGTGCGCGGGATCGTCAAGGGCATTGAAGTCACCACCATTGGCGGGGTTATCCCGCCCAATGGTCGACTGATGCAGATCGTGCCGCTGGATGAGCAACTGCTGATCGAAGCGCGGGTCTCGCCGCGTGACATCGCCTTTATCCACCCCGATCAAGCTGCCAAAGTCAAAATCACCGCCTACGACTACGCCATCTACGGCGGAATGGACGGCAAAGTCGTGACCATCTCCCCTGACACCATTCAGGACGAGGTCAAGCCGGAGGTGTTCTATTACCGCGTGTTTATCCGCACGGATGCCGACGTATTGAGAAACAAGGCCGGGAAAACCTTCTCGATTGTGCCTGGGATGATCGCCTCGGTAGACATCAAGACCGGGCGCAAAACCGTACTCGACTACTTGATCAAGCCAATGAATCGGGCGCGAGAGGCGTTACGGGAGCGCTAGGCGATGGCTGACCCACGGGTGCCCCAGTGTTCCGGGGCATTCCTGGATCAACTTCAAAAAAACTTTTAAATAAGTAATACGTTTAGCGCATGTAAAGAGTATTAATGAGTTAATGCTAAAGTATTAGTCCTATTTAAATATCAGGCATGGGTTGACGAATCTAGTTTTTCCCGGGTGCCCGGCATGTTAATAGTTTTGTTTTCATGTTGGTTAAGATGGTCTCTTATTAGCTTTCTGATGACTTGAGAGATAGTGAGGTCTGTTTCTTCAGACAGAATCTCCAGCTTTTGCTTGGTCGAAGAATCAATAAGAATGGTGAGACGCGTTGTTTTATCAGGCATTTTCTGACTCCTTGTATCGTGCGCGGTATCGACTGCCGCGTGCAGCAATATGAAAACTGACCGGGACTTAACATAGTCCATTGGCGATGTAATATCACCTCTGAAATGTCGATTCCAACCATTTTGTTTTCTTGAATTGCTCGTCAATGAAGAACTTGGCGGTCATTTGCCAAACGGCTCGCGAAGAGGCAAGTGTACTGTTTTATTGACTGTTTGATATTAGGTCTAAAGTGCGCCGAGGACCCATAGGGCTTCATACTCTTTGGGTATAAGCCCTATGAATATTAGGGATGACGGTCAGCGCTTCAAGCCAAACCGCCTCATGAGAATTTTTTGCAAAAGCCCGCTCGGCACCAGTGCGGCGAGTAGCGGCATGGCCCGGCTGCCATTGCCGTAGCGCAACAGGTGGGGTGGTTTTGGGCGGGTTACGGCGTTGAGCACTGCCGTGGCAAACGCCGTGGCGGGGGTGGGGTTGTCTTGCGAGGCCTTGGCCCGTGCGCGAATGCCTTCACGCATCGGCCACCATGGTGAGTCTTCGCGGATCAAGTGCTCGGCCTGATCGCTGGCATTTTTCGCAAACTGGGTGTCGGTGGCGCCAGGCTGTACTTCCAGCACGCGGATACCG
This sequence comes from Pseudomonas sp. 7P_10.2_Bac1, assembly GCF_025465935.1. Lineage (GTDB taxonomy): Bacteria > Pseudomonadota > Gammaproteobacteria > Pseudomonadales > Pseudomonadaceae > Aquipseudomonas. The sequence continues at coordinate 8,887 of NZ_JANLNV010000076.1, forward strand.
AACGGTGCCAACTCCATGCGCAAGGCGTCGCTCAGCCCGTGAACCGCCGCCTTAGACGCGCAATACGCTCCCGCAAACGGGGTTACCAGCACGCCGGACACGCTGCCGATGTTCACCACCAGCCCTTGCTTGCGACGCAGTTCGACAAACATTGCGCGGGTGACGCCGACCACTGAAAACACATTGGTTTCAAATTGCTGCTGCAGACCTTCAACGCCACCGTCTAGCAGCGGGCCCATGGCGCCGTAACCCGCGTTGTTGATCAGCACATCCAGACCATCGGTTTCGTTGGCCAGACGTCCGGCCAGGAGCGCCAGTGCAGCCTGATCATTGACGTCCAGTTGCACGGCGTTGAATCCGGCGGCGGTCAGAGAGGCCACGTCTTGTGGTTTGCGAGCGCTGGCCCAGACCTCATGGCCAGCGGCCTTGAACGCATCGGCCATGGTGCGGCCGATACCGCTGGAGCACCCGGTAATCAAAACACGAAGCATCGAAAAATCCTTAATTGGCGAAACTGCCTTGCAGGCGCTCAGCGCGAAACTCCAGGTTTTGCGCGCGATAGCCACTGCGCAGCGGTGGCATAGGCAAACAGTCGTGCCATGATGCGCCCGCCTGTAGCTCGCCAGGGCCACGATAACGAGGGGCCGTGTACTGGTTGTCCGCGAGGTTGACGGTGTCGCCCGGTGCATAGGCTGCAATCCGCCAGGCCAGCTCGGTCAGCGGCACGTCATTGTGATTGCTCAGCGTTAACTGCAGCGGGCGGTCTGCGGGGCATTGTGTCGGGTCGTAGACGATCCGCAGATCCAGCCGCGCCAATTGGTCAGCCTCGCGGTTGTCCTGCCAGGCGACGAATGCGGCCACAAGCGCCAGCCCGATCACCGCCGCCAACGACACCGGCAAGGCTTTGCGCGGGTAGCGCAATAACAGGACGAGCCAGGCAATGATCAGTAAAACACCGACAAACATGGCTAGGCCTCTACTCGGGAGCTTCGTCGCGCAAGAAAACCAGCAGATCGGGCTTGGACTGTTCAGCGCTGTAACGGTAGCCCTGAACGTCAAACTGCTTGAGATCGGCCGGGTTGTTAATGCGTTCCTTGATCACAAAACGGCTCATCATGCCGCGCGCTTTTTTAGCGTAGAAGCTGATGATTTTGTGCTGACCGTTTTTCAGGTCCTTGAATTCAGTATTGATGATGCGAGCATTCAGGGCTGACTTTTTAACTGCCGAAAAGTACTCATTGGAGGCCAGGTTCAGCAACACGTCATCGCCTTGCTCTGCCAGCGCCTCATTCAGCCATTCGCTGATACGGGTGCCCCAGAACGCGTACAAATCCTTGCCACGGGCATTGGCCAGCTTGGTGCCCATTTCGAGGCGGTACGGTTGCATCAGGTCCAGCGGGCGCAGCAGGCCGTAAAGCCCGGAGAGCATGCGTAGGTGCGTTTGAGCATAGTCGAAGTCTGCTTCGCTGAAGTCCACTGCATTCAGGCCGGTGTACACGTCACCTTTAAAGGCCAGCAATGCCTGTTTGGCGTTCTCGGGGGTGAAATGTGGCGTCCAGCTGCCGAAACGTGCAGCGTTAAGGCCCGAAAGCTTGTCGGACAAGTGCATCAGTTCGCCAATGTGTTGAGGGCTGAGCGTGCGCAGTTGTTCGATCAATTCCTGAGAATGATCCAGGTGTTGCGGCAAAGTGAAACGCGCAGTCGCTGGCGGCGTCTCGTAGTCGAGGGTTTTTGCGGGTGAAATCACCATCAGCATGAAGTCGTCTCCTGTAAGCGTCTGGTGGATTCTAGGGGGTTGGACGGTTTGACTCCACCTATGGTGGTGATAGGTCCTGGAAAAGATGGCGTTTGTAGTCGCTGACAAGGCACGTAGGCTGCGATAGGTGGCAGATCAAAAGATCGCGAGGCAAGCTCGCTCCTACGGGGGGTGGGTTAGCGGTTATAGTGCAGGCAGTTTTTATACGGAGATGGCTCTTTGCGTATTGCTCTTTTTGTGTCGGCTTGGCTGGTGTGTCTGGGGGCAGTGGCGGCGCCCAATGATCCGGCGACGCTGGACCGCAGCAGTTGGCCGGAACAGTTGAGCAGCCCAGCCTTGTTTGATGTCGCCTCGCGCGCTGAAATCCTCACGTTTGCCCATGCCTTGCTGGTCAGCGAGGGCCTGGACGAGAACGGTCTCAAGGAGCGCCTGGGCCTCAAGATCATCAACATGGAGGCGATTGATAACTTGCGCCAGCGCCTGTGGCAACGTCTGCTGGCCAATTACAACTTCGCCCAGCAAAGCTGTGATCAAGACGCTTCGTTCTGTTACTACGTCGAGGACATGAGCAGTCTGCGTGAACAAGCCGGCAAGTTCGAAGTAGCCGATGATTCCTTCTATGTGAAATGGGCCGAACCCAGTGCCAGGTTTCACCGGCGCTATCTGGATGAGCAATTGCGCCTGGCGGCCCTGTCTGCGCAGATCAGTAGCGAAGTTCAGTTACTGGGGGATCAGGAGTTCAATGGCCAGGACATGCATGACCGACTGTTCATGCTGACGTTCAACAGCGGCCCGACGGTCATCAGTGGCACCACCGACTGGCTCGTTGACTACCTGCGTAAACAGTCCATAAGCGCGACCTTTTTTGTCTTGGGCAACAATCTGCAAACGCGACTCGACAAAAGCTCCGAGCAGGCACTCAAGGCACTGTACAAAGGGCAGTGTGTCGGTGTGCAGGGGTGGGAGTATCGCTCGCACAGTCATTGGCAACATTGGCAAGACTCTGTACTGCGCAGTACTGCGCTGGTGAAGCAGGTCTTGGGGCAAAACTATGTCCCGCTGTTCCGTCCTCCCTACGGCCAGCGTCGGGCTGACAGCGGGGCGTTTTTCAATTCGCAGGGTTTGCAGGTGGCCTTGTGGAACATTGATTCGCAGGATCTGACAAGCAGCTTGACCGCCGAACAATCGGCACATCGCGTATTAACCCTGATGCTGCTCTGGCGCCACGGAGTGATTGCCTTTCATGACACTCAAGACAAAGTGCGCAGTGCAGTGCCCTGGCTCTTGAAAGCGACTGCGCAAAGCGGTTTGGGTTGGGAAGATTGTGAGACGTCTGGTTTGCCATAACCAAAGCGCCCGATGGGGGGTGGGCGCTTTGGAGCGGCGCTTACAAGAGACGCAGGGCCAGGTCGGCCCCTACGCGCAGATATTCCACTTGAGCTACGACCGCATCCTTGACGATGGCTTCACCGGTATCGGTCAGCTTGGCTTTTTTCGCATCCATCACCGAGAGCTGCAACAGTTGCATGGCGACGTCCATGGCTTTCTGGAACGCAGTGATGTTGTTGTGTTGGCCAAACTCGTTGATGACGGCAGCCATGCGCTCGTCGGCGTTGTCGCGAAGCTGGCGGTATTCCGTTACAGACACGCTGCCGTCCTGGTAAATCTCGATCAGCATCTGTTCCAGGGTTTTGGAAATTGGGGTCATACGGATTCCTTTGACATAAACATAAGTGGGCGCAGGTCTTAAATAGCCAGTGCGCTACCAAGCTTAGTGCTGCCAAAGCGAAGGGCAGGTAGGTGCCATCCCTACGATTTGTAAGAGGTATCCGGCCTTTTGGGGGGAGATTTCAAGGTGAGGTGTTTGACGTCTGAATGATGGAAATGGCTGATCAAAAAGCCTGTCGGCGTGCCAGGTAATTTCTGAGCCTAGTAGCAATTTGGCGTCTCGCCAAGGCTATTCGTCAGTCCGAAAAATAAAGCCGCCAAATTGAAGAAATTCTTTTTTTTGTCACACGATTTGGAGTATTACGAAGACAGACCGCCGAAACCTGCCACACAGGTGGCGTCTTCCAAGACCCATCGGGCAGGGCATTCATCTGACAGAAAAGATGAGTTCGGCAGTCACTTCGAGGCGCAGCACTGTTGAGGTATTGCGTCGAATGGCTCCCACAAAGGTGACCGAGTATGGATGATCACGGACGCACTCCTTCTTCCAACCAGCCAATCCTTTATGTACTCGATACCAATGTTCTGATTCACGATCCCAATGCATTGCTCAACTTCGAGGAACACCACGTCGCCATCCCGATGACGGTGCTTGAAGAACTCGACAAACTCAAAACCGGCAAGCAATTGGTGGCCGCCGAGTGCCGCCAGGCCATTCGTTTGATTGATCAGACCCTGGGTGCGGCATCGCCTGAAGATGTAGAAAAGGGCGTGCCGATCCAGCGCGGCAAAAGTGGCCCCAAGGGCTTTCTGTCCATCCTGATGAACCGGCGCAAAGAGCCCAATGCGCTGCTCCCTGAAAACCTCAACGACAACATCATCATCAACCAACTGATTGATCTGCATGCCCGCGACCCTGGCTTGCACGTGGTGCTGGTGACCAAAGACATCAACATGCGGCTCAAGGCGCGGGCCTGTGGGGTTGAGTCTGAGGACTACAGCACTGACCAACTGGTTGATGACGTGTCGATGCTGTCTCGCGGCTATCACACCATGACCGGTTCGTTCTGGGACCGCGTAAGCAAGGTCGAAACCCGTCAAGGGCATGGCCGCACCTGGCATCAGGTGCAAATGAACGAAAACCTGCCGGCGGTGCACATCAACGAATTCATCATTGATGAGCAGGGGTTTGTGGGCTGGATCAAAGAGGTGCGTAAGGACCACCTGCTGATCCTCGACATGCACCAGGAACCGCTGCTTCATCAGGAAGCCTGGGGTTTGAAACCGCGGGACATTTACCAGGGCCTGGCGCTGTTCGCCTTGCTCGACCCGGATATTCATCTGGTCAACCTGTCGGGTGCGGCGGGCTCGGGCAAAACCATTCTGGCGCTGGCCGCTGCCATTGAACAAACCATGGTCAGCAAACGCTATCGACGGATTATCTGTACCCGCAGCGTGCAAGGCCTGGACCAGGAAATCGGCTTCTTGCCGGGGACCGAGGCCGAGAAGATGGAGCCCTGGCTGGGCGCTATCACCGATAACCTCGAAGCGTTGCATATGGATGACGAGAGCACCCACGGCAGCGTGGATTACATCCTCAGCAAAGTGCCTTTGCAGTTCAAATCGCTGAACTACATCCGGGGGCGTAGTTTCCAGCAAAGCCTGATCCTGATTGACGAGTGCCAGAACCTGACGCCACACCAGATGAAAACCATCATCACCCGTGCCGGTGCAGGTTCCAAAGTGGTGTGCCTGGGCAACCTGGCGCAGATCGATACCCCTTATCTGTCGGCCACCAGCTCGGGCCTGACCTACCTGACGGAGCGTTTCAAAGATTTCCCCAACGGCGTGCACATCGCCCTGCAAGGCGTACCTCGTTCTATCCTGGCCGAGTACGCGGAGTCGCATCTCTAACACTTCTGACATAACCTTGATCCGGGCGGCCTAGAGCCGCCCGATTTCGTTTTGGCGCCAGCCATGTTTAATCAGGAGCTGCCAGGGTGTTACTGCGCAATATCGATTTGAATCTGCTGGTGGTGCTTGATGCGCTGCTCACGGAAAAGCATGTAACCCGCACCGGTGTGCGTTTGCACTTGAGCCAGCCGGCCATCAGTCATTCGCTGAGCAAGCTTCGAGTGTTGCTCAATGACCCGCTGCTGATTCGGCAGGGCAACGAAGTGGTGCTCAGTACGCTGGCGCAAAACCTTCAGGCGCCGCTCAAGGTGATTCTGGGGCAGATCGAAACCTTGCTCGGTCAGTCGGTCGACTTTGTGCCGGGGGAATCGCAACGCACATTTCGTGTGGCGATGTCCGATTACGGCGCGGCCATCGTGCTGCCCAAGTTGGTGGAACAATTACGCGAACTGGCGCCTGGCATCTCGCTGGTGGTGGTCCAGGACAGCCGCCTGGGCATGCTTGAGCAGCTTGAACACGGCAAGATCGACCTGGCGCTGGGTGTTTTCGCTACGCTGCCCGAGTTCCTGTGCAGCGAGGTGCTGTTCGAAGAAACCTTTACCTGCCTACTCAACCGCAACGTCTTGCCCGAGAATGGCGTGCTGGACCTCGATACTTATCTGCAACACCCCCACGTGCTGGTGTCGATGGACGGCAACACCCAGGGCGAAGTCGACAACGTGTTGCGCGCCCAGGGCTTGCAACGCCATGTGGCGGTCAACGTGCCACATTGGAGTGCTGCCCCAAGCATGATTGGCGACACGGACCTGATCCTGACGGTTGCCACCCGCACCCTGGACAGCCTGCCATTGGCCGCTTCACTGATCAGATTGCCGCCGCCGTTGAACGTGGCACCGTTTAACTACGTGCAAGTCTGGCATCAGCGTTTCAGTGACGATCCGGGGCATCGCTGGCTGCGCGACGTGTTACGTCAGGTTTCACTGTAGGAGTTGCCGCCCCGTCTTTGACGCCGTGCTGTCGCGTAGCAAACAGGACCGCAAGTATCTTCAGCCTCCCCCAATCGGTTCCCTCTCCTTCGGGAGAGGGCTAGGGTGAGGGGGCTCTTGATTTTTTGTACATATCCATTGCTGCGGTAAAGGCCACTTAGGGTTCCGGCCTTAAGCCGTGCCACTTTGAAAAGCGCAAAGTGGCCAAACGCTTGTTGGGCCGTGTCGCGGCCAACCCGGCGTTCTGCTGGGTGCACTACTGCGCAAAACCTGCGCTCGGCCGGCGTGGTTTAACGGGGCCTCTTAGATCAAGATCAAAAGATCGCGAGGCAAGCTCGCTCCTACAGGGCCTTAACAATCAATGACTTATTTTGTGTTTGATAAGAGCGAGCTTGCCTACCCATAATCAGCCGCGCGAAGCGATCAAAAATCCGGCCAGCACCACACTTACGCCCAACAATTTTTGCAGGCTGGGAGTGTTTTTTGGCAGCCCGAGCAAGCCGAAGTAATCAATCGCCAGCGAGATAATCAACTGGCCCACCACCACCGCCATGATGAAGTTGAGCGCGCCCAGGCGCGGCACAGTCATCAGTGCCACGGTGATGTAAAACACTCCGGCCAGGCCGCCAAGCCACATCCACCAAGGGCCGTCCAGCAGTGCGCCAAGATTGGGGCGGGGCACTTTGACCAGCAGTATCACCACGGCGATTGCGGCGCCGCTGACCATCAGGGAAATGACCGTGGCCCAGAATGGGTGACCGAGTACGATTCCGAGTCGGGCGTTGCTGCCGGCTTGCATCGGCACGGCGGCGCCGGCCAGTAAACTCAAGGCAATGGCTATAAAAAATGGCATGGAGGTGTCCTCTCTGAACGATGTGCACGTTGTATGTGCAAACACGGCCGAGGGCCAATTCGATGTTCGGATGCGCGGTATTCGTGAGGTCGATGGCCGTCGCACACATGGGCAAATCAGCACCTCGGGCTTACACTTGCAGCTCTTGTCTGGAGAACTCCCTGTGCTGACTCATTTAGATGCCCAAGGCCGCGCCAATATGGTCGATGTCACCGACAAAGCGGTGACGTTCCGTGAGGCGACGGCACAAGCCGTGGTACGCATGCGTGCTGAAACCCTGGACATGATCGTCAACGGAGGCCATCCCAAGGGCGACGTGTTTGCCGTGGCGCGGATTGCCGGTATTCAGGCGGCGAAAAAAACCTCGGATTTAATCCCGCTGTGCCATCCGCTGATGCTCACCAGCGTCAAAGTCGACATCAGCGCGCAAGGCGCTGACGCGGTGTTGATCGTTGCGCGGTGCAAGCTGTCCGGGCAGACCGGTGTCGAGATGGAAGCTCTGACCGCAGCCAGCGTTGCGGCCCTGACCATTTACGACATGTGCAAGGCGGTCGACCGTGGGATGACCATCGAGAACGTGCGCGTGCTGGAAAAGCTCGGCGGCAAGAGTGGCCACTTTCAGGCAGACGCGTCATGACACTCACCGTTCATTTCTTCGCCCGCTACCGCGAAGCGCTGGGGCTGGACCGTGAATGGGTCGATGGCGAATTCGCGACCGTTGCGCAACTGCGTGAGTCTTTGCTGCAACGCGGCGGGGCTTGGCAGGTGCTGGCCGAGTCCAATCTGATGTGTGCGCGCAATGAAGATCTGTGCAAGCTCGATGAGCCTCTGGCGGACGGCGACACTGTGGCATTTTTTCCGCCTGTGACGGGAGGTTGAACCATGGCCGTTCGGGTACAAGCGGCAGCCTTTGATCCCGGCGCCGAGGTTAACGCACTGCATGCGGCCAATCTGGGAGTGGGCGCGGTAGTGAGTTTTGTCGGCTACGTGCGCGACTTCAACGACGGGCGTGAAGTGGCCGGGATGTTTCTGGAGCATTACCCCGGCATGACCGAAAAGGCCCTGACTAAAATCGTGGTCGAGGCGCAACAGCGCTGGCCGTTGTTGAGCCTTGAAGTGTTGCATCGGGTTGGGGCGCTGGAGCCGGGTGAGCCTATTGTCTTTGTCGGCGTGGCCAGTGCTCATCGACAGGCGGCCTTTGATGCTTGCGCTTTTGTGATGGACTACCTGAAAACCCGCGCGCCTTTCTGGAAGAAAGAACAGACCGCCGAGGGCCCGCGTTGGGTCGAAGGGCGGGCCAGCGACGACGCCGCCGCCGAGCGCTGGCAGCGCTCACTCCCCGAATTGTAGGAACGGCCGAAGTGCGAAGGCTGTGATTTTTTCTGAGACAAAAAGATCGCAGCCCGTACGCAGCGTGATTTCTTTTATTTCTTTCGGAAGTCTCCTACAGCGTCGAGTTCTATTCATCCGTTAGCGTTCCCGGCTTTATGTCGGGGAGGATTCACGGATGGCCATATCAGCCCGTAACAACCGTTTTAACCTGAAAATCAATGGCGCATACCATGACCTTCAGGTGCTGGCATTTACGGGCGATGAAGCCATCAGCGCGCCTTACACGTTCGCACTCGAGCTGGTCAGCGATCGCTCAGACCTGGACCTCGATGCACTGCTGCAACAACCTGCCTTTCTGGCGTTTGATGGGCAAGGCCAGGGCATCCACGGGCATATTTCCAGTATCGGCCGCAGTCAGTCAGGTGCGCGACTGACTCACTATCGCCTGACTCTGGAGCCGCGGCTTGCCAATCTGGCTTATCGCACCAACCAGCGTATTTTCCAGCACCTGACGGTGCAGCAGATCATCGAGACCCTGCTTGAAGAACACGGCATTCTCGGCGATGCCTACACCTTCCAATCCTTTTCGTCTTACATGCCACGTGAATACTGCGTGCAATACGGCGAGTCCGATTTGCACTTTATTCAGCGCCTGTGTTGCGAAGAAGGGTTTCACTACCACTTTCAACATTCACCTGACAGCCATCATCTGGTTTTCGGCGACAAACAGCAGGCGTTTACCTCACTCAACCCTCCCACCCCCTACGTGCAGGGCAAGGGCCTGGTGGCCTCGGAGCCGTCCATCGAGCACTTTGAGCTGCGCCTGCAAGCCTGCACCAATCGTACCGTTCGCCGTGATTACGACTTTCAGCAAGCCAGCCGTGTGCTGGAGGCTGGCAGCAGCCCTGAGCTCACCGAACGCGCACTCGAAAACTACATCTTCCCTGGCCGTTTCACCGAGCAGGCCTATGGCCAACAGCAAAGCCAGCGCACACTTGAGCACCACCAGACCGGCTATCGCCAGGCCAAGGGCAGCAGTAATCAGCCGGCCCTGTGCACAGGGCACTTCCTGACGATGAGCCAGCACAGCAATGCGGCGTTCAACAGCGGTTGGTTGCTGACAGCCATTCACCATCACGGCAAACAACCGCAAGTACTGGAGGAGCTGGGCAGCACCTCACAACCGGTCGATGGGGACGATTTTACCCAAGGCTACCGCAACACCTTTCATGCAACACCGCAAGAAGTCACCTACCGTCCGCAAGCGGTCTTCGCCAAACCTCGGCTTCTGGGCAGCCAGACCGCTCGCGTTACCGGGCCTGTGGGGGAGGAAATCCATTGCGATGAGTACGGCCGAGTCCGGGTTAAATTCCACTGGGACCGCAGTGCTGTTGACGATGATCAAAGCAGTTGCTGGCTGCGCGTCTCGTCCAGTTGGGCGGGGGACAGCCACGGCGCCGTCACCATCCCCCGAGTGGGCATGGAAGTGCTGGTGGGCTATCTGAATGGCGATCCGGACCAACCCATCATCAATGGCTGCCTGGCCAACAGCCTTAATCCGACCCCGCTTGCACTGCCCGCCAACAAAACCCAAAGCGTATTACGCAGCCGCAGCACCCCAGGCGGCAGCGGCTACAACGAACTGCGTATCGAAGACCGCAAAGGCCAGGAACACATCTACCTCCACGCCCAGCGCGACCTGCAACAACACATCAAAAACGACAGCCGCCTGCAGGTTGAGGGTAAACGCGAAGAAACCATCACCGGCAACAGCGTCTCGATCGTTAAGGCAGAAGAACACCGCAGCGTCAGCCTGGATCGCAAGGTCCAGGTCAACGCCAACGACCACCTGGCCGTTGCCGTCAGCAGTCACACCCTGGTAGGCGGCGCGCTGGTGGCCGAGGCAGGAATGCAAGTCCACATCAAGGCGGGTGCGCGGGTAATCCTCCAGGCCGGCGCCAACATCACCCTGATGGCGAGCGGGCAGCACGTATTGATCGGTGCAGCGGGCATCTACGCCAGTTGCCCGATATTGCTGGGTGGGTTACCGGTGCCGGGCATGCCGGCGGTGCCGTTGTTGCCGGGGGAGGTGGCGCAATTGCAGAGCGTATCGATAGCCCCCTCAACTCAAATGCAGGCTTTGATCGAGGGCAACCCCTCTTGCCCTCAATGCGAAGCCCTTGCGCAAAATAGCTATCAGGAAAGCGCTAATGCTGACGTTTGAAACACTGCCCAAGCACCTGCCCTGGCAGCGCCATGCTTATTTAGTGCTTGACGGAGTGAGCGTGAAGAACCTGCTGGCCCAAGCCTATGAGTGGTTTGGTACGCCGGATCTGCAACTGTTGTATGCCAACACGCCATTGGCACCTTGCAACGAACTATCACCGTGCCTGATTACGCTCAACGGGCCGAATACCCCTGGCCTCAGTCATTACTTCGCCCATGCCGTTGAGGAATGGGGTTATTTGATTTTCAGCGAGGCGAGTTCCTTCGACGTCATCACTCACTTGCGCTTATTGCTCAATGCTCACTACCAGCCGCAAGGCCAAAAAGTGTGGCTGAGGGTGGCCGATCCGGCCGTGATGCAAGCCGTAATGAGCCATGCGGCAGGTACGCAAAAACCTGAAGTATTCGGCCCGATTGACCAAGTGGTTCTGCCGGATGTGATCCACAACACTTGGCAACATCACATCCGCCCTGGCGACATACCGCGTCCATTACCTGCGCAACCGTATGCCTTGTGCGAGGCTCAACAAGCCATGCTCGACGAAGTGCGTTTTCGCAGCACTCTCAAGGTGTTGGAAAAGCATGTGCGGGAAAAATTTCCAGGCTATGGAGCGCAATGGTCGAGCGATGTGCGCTGGCGGTGGGTGCGTGAGCGTGCTGACAAAGCTTACGCCTGCGGGTTCACCAGCAACCAGGACATTTGTCTCTACACCAATGTGTTCTTGTTACTGGGTGATTACGCGCTAGAGCAGCACTCTGACATCGCCGCTTTGATTAACGAAACCTCAACGCTTACGCCTTCACAGCGCATCGAGAAAGCTGCCGAACTGGCGTACTTGCGTAGTGTGGTTTTTGAGGGGAGTCGAGTATGAACAACCCAAACCACATCGATCTGAGCCGTAGTGACGCTAAGTCCGCCCTGGGTGTATGCCCGTTACGCAAAGCCAAGGTGCAACTGCTGCCGCTGAGTTGGCGATGCCTTACCCGCTTGCGTCGCGCCCGCTGGGCATACGTCTGTTGCGTGACGGCTGGTTGTACGTGATTAATAACAGCAGCGGTTATTTGCACGAATACCGCGTTCAACACGGTGAAATCACCCAATTTGTATGGCAGGGCGCTGAGATCAATCAGGACCAGCGTCAAGGCATGGACAGCCCACAAATGCTCAAAAATGATCGGCAGTCGTGACGAGCGCGATCATTTCATGCAAGTCGTCGACTTGAGCGCAGCTGACTGCGTCAAGGAGGGGGCAGCATTTACTCACCGCTGTACAAGCCAAGCAATGGCTGGCCGAAGTGTCCGAGACATCTTCAAGCGAAGTATCAAGCGAGGGCATGCACTCACAAGAAACCCAGGACTAAGGGTGGGAAGATCAGCCGCTGTTTAAAAAGACCCACATGGCAGCGGTCAAACGGCAAATGCTCGCGGCCTATGAACACGACCCTATGTATTTGGTGTTTAACGACACATTAGGCGTTATGCGAGATCTGGCTCAGGAACAAGACACGGTCGTGGGCTGGATTGATGAGTGGGTAGCCAACGAGAAACAGGAACTCAAATACCTGATGGGCAGTTACATCGAAACCCTGATGGTGCTTAACGACCAAAGCGCGCCGAGTGCAGGTGTCAGCGCCAAACTGTTTGAGAAAACCACAGAGCAGCAACGTGAGGCCATCTACGACTACTTGAATGCGCGGAATACGGCCCGAGGCGTGCCACTGAATAAAATGCCTGCTGTGGATTCACCAGACCAAGAATTCGGGGCAGAGAAACGCGCTGCGCAACAGCTGGCCAAAGACAAGCAACAGGTCATGCACGCTACTCTTGGTGAGCCGCTTTATAAAGAATTAGAAGACGACATCGAAGCCCTGCAGGACCACGGCGACGCAGCACTGCAAGGTCGAGGCCTAGGCTCACGGGGTATTCATGATCTGGTGCGGCATCAGGAAATGACCGCCTACCTTGAAGCTGAGCGGGTGCATATCAAACGCTGGACTGAGCGTCTGGATCGCATCACGCAAGATCGCACTCAGTTGTTTGCCACTGGCAATCTCCATCGCAGCCTGTGGTACTTCGACCCCCAACGTGAAGAGCAACTGCAGGCTGCGCTGGTAGCTGAGTACAACTGCGTACGCGACCTGTGCCGAACCGATGAAAGCCTGCAAGCGGTGGGTGAGTATTTGCATGTGCACCCCTATTACATCTTGCCTGCGTTTGGCAGTCGTCTGGACTGGACGTTCAGCAATTCAGCATCCGCATCGCGAACCTGAACGTATTGCTGAAAAGCCAAGACACTTAGAAGCACAACGCCAGCGTATCTCGCCGGGACAGTAATCGCCGCTATCGATGTCGGCGAGGTGGTGATTAATAGTTTTCGTTTTATAGAAAATAATCCCCTCACCTTGCAACTTAAGTTGCCACTCTGAGTGGTGTGGCACTCAGTCAATAATGCTGATGCGTATTTCGGTGCAGCCAGAGCTTGCAGTTAGTCCACTCAAGTTTGAAGATTTATTCCTGCACTACCGTATTCCTTTGGATGTGGGGAATATTAATCTACCGATCAAAGGTGTGGAGGGTATTGCACTTATTGGCAGTATGGATGGGTATGAATTGAAGTCGGAAAATTTTAATGAGTGATCCCAAGTACAACCGACTACCTCATGCCGGAGATTTTGAGATTGAAAGCGGCACGTAGGCATTTTATCTAGCGCCCAGACCTTTACCTACGGGAATGGCCGCCTTTAGCGGGCAACGGATGCACCGCGAGTTTAATGACGTTTTTTTGGATTTTGCACATAGTGTAAGCGGTTTGGAATTTGCAGTAAGGGCATCTGTAGGTTCGCATGCGTTTTTGATGATTTTTTTCTTTATGGTCTCTGGAATTGCTGCGTGGGGACGCCGCCATAAAGAAGATTTTTTTGAAGGTTGGTGGCCTTTTTTAACGACATGGCCAATTTGGGGGGTTATTGGTTGTTTCGTATTAATAAGTTTTTGTTTTTTATATAAAAGCATTCACCAAATAACCTCCGTCCCGCCTGTCCGCTTTATTCGCCAACGTCGGGAAGTAGCCTACGTTCGCCAACAAGGTGAACCCCCATTAATCGTCCTATGGGAAGAAGTCATTGCCTGCGTCACGGTTGGAACAACCGTTAATCCATACGCCGTTACGCACAGTTATTCACTGATGATAGGGCTGCGCGACAGTACCAGTGGCGAGGTTGTGTGGTTGACCCTTAACGTTGGCCATTTAAGTTTGGCGGTCAGCGAATGGGAGGCGTTGCGGGTCTATATGGAGGAGGGGCCACTGGCCTTGCCGGAGCCATTGTTAGTGACGAAGAGTTCCAGGAGGGCTCCGTAGCGTACTTTCATATGTGCCGGGGTGTGTATCGGGAAATGCATTCGTGGCCGGTCTATGCCTTTGGTTTTTTAACCATTCAATTCTGTAGCGGCTGGACTTTACCGTGCCGGTTTTCGGAGTGGATTTATACCCGACCGAAAGCTGCTTTCCCTGACTCTATCCGCGAATGGTCAAAACCCTTGCCTGCCGAGCAACATGCCAAGCCCAGTGCCGAGTTACTGCAACAAAGCGCCGAACTTTGTCAGGCTTTGAAGAAAGGTCAGAGTTTGTTTGATTACTACAAAGTTAAATTCGCGGAGAGAGAAACCACTGTTGAGTCTGACGCTCAATAAAGCGGTAGGAGCGAGCTTGCCTCGCGATCTTTTGATCTTTCAAAGATCGCGCAAACTCGCTCCAAGGCAGGTGTCTTAAACCGTCTCAGCCGGGTCAAACGGCTTGCGCAGCGCTTTCACCACCGGCCGCAGCAATTCAGTCGGCGGTGTTTCGCAACTGATTTTGCGGCCCAGCTTTTCTTCGATGGACGGCAACTGGTACGAGTCGTCTTCACCGGCGAAGCTGATGGAGACACCCGCCGCGCCCGCCCGGCCGGTCCGGCCAATACGGTGGACGTAGTCGTCCGGCACTTCGGGTAGGGTGAAGTTGATGACGTGGCTGATACCGTCGATGTGGATGCCGCGACCTGCGACGTCGGTGGCAACCAGTACGCGTATCTTGCCTTCGCGGAAGCCTTCGAGGGTTTTGATGCGTTTGTGCTGGGGGACGTCGCCCGACAGTTGGGCAGCGTTGATGCCGTCTCGCACTAGGCGCTCTTCAATACGCCGCACTTCATCCTTGCGGTTGGCGAAGACGATGACGCGTTCCCAGCCGTTATCGTTCACCAGGTTGAACAACAATTTGTATTTGTCTGCACCCGCCACCGCATAAACGTGCTGTTCAACTAATTCATTGGCGACGTTTTGCGCTTCGATTTCAACGATCGCAGGGTCGGTGGTCCATTGTTTGGCCAGGTTCATCACGTCTTCGGTGAAGGTCGCGGAGAACAGCAAGGTCTGACGTTCGGATTTCGGCGGGGTATGACGAATGATCTGGCGCACTTGAGGGATGAAGCCCATGTCGAGCATGCGATCAGCTTCGTCCAGGACCATCACTTCAACCATGTCCAAATGCACTTCGCCGCGCTGGTTGAAGTCCAGCAGACGGCCCGGTGTTGCTACCAGAATGTCGCAGTGACGGGCTTCCAGTTGCTTGAGCTGTTTGTCAAAGTCCATACCGCCCACGAAACTCATGACGTTGAGGTTCGTGTATTTGGTCAAGTCAGCGGCATCTTTAGCGATTTGCACAACCAGTTCGCGGGTTGGCGCGATGATGAGTGCGCGTGGCTCACCCATGTAACGCTCTTTGGGCGGCGGGGTTTGCGTCAACTGGCTGATGATCGAGATCAGGAACGCGGCGGTTTTGCCGGTGCCGGTCTGGGCGCGGCCAATGGCATCGCGGCCACTGAGGGTGTAACCCAGGACTTGCGCCTGAATCGGCGTGCAGTATGGGAAGCCCAGGTCCTGGATGGCGTGCATCAGTTCAGGGGCGAGCTTGAAGTCGTGGAAGCGAGTTTTGCCTTCTTGGGGCTCAACCACGAAGTCTTCGAGTTTCCACGGAATTACAACAGGCTTTGGCGCCGGTGCGCGCCGCGGTTTGGCGGCTTTGGGTTTTTCTGCGCGCGCAGGTTCAGGTGCAGGCGTGGCGGCGGGAGTGGACACCGCGGCTTTGGCAGGTGCAGAACGCCCAGGCTGTAGCGCGTCGGTTCGCGGGCTGGGGCTGCTAGGGGGTGTCGAGGACGCTGGCGCGAGCGGCTCAGCCTCGCTTTTGCCGAATATTTTTTTAAGTGCTTTGAGCACGGTCATCTCATCAGTTGGTTAAGGAATGTACGCCGGGCAGTGTAATGCAAGTCGCGTGCTCGGCGTAGTAAACGGCGGGATGTTTCGTTTTTAACCCAGATGTTTGGTCAGCCAGGCACCGATGTCGCGAATTTCCTCGGGCAATACTTCATGCCCCATTGGGTATTCCTGCCATGTGACGCTTACCCCCAAACGTTTCAAATGTTCATACGCCGTACGGCCCATGGCGTTTTGGACGACCTCGTCGTATTGGCCATGCAGGCACAAGGCCGGCGTGCGTTGCTGGCTGGCGGACAGTTCCAGTTCATTGCTGAACGTTGGGGCGTAGGTGGAGAGGGCAAGTACGCCACCCAACGCTCCCTGCCATTTTAAATAGGCGGTGTGGAACACCACGGCGCCGCCCTGGGAAAAGCCGGCAAGGAAGATTCGGCTGGCGTCTATTCCGGCCCTTTTCTGCTCTTCGATCAGCTCAATGACGGTGTCTGCCGAGTCGTTCAACTCTTGCTCACTGATCGAGCGTGCCGGGCTCATGGCCTTGATGTCGTACCAACTGGGCATGGCATATCCGCCATTGACCGTTACCGGACGGGTCGGCGCCTGAGGCAAAACAAACCGCGTGGTTAACAGGGTCTCTTGCAGCGCTTCAGCCACCGGCAGGAAGTCATAGCGGTCGGCGCCTAAGCCGTGAAGCCAGATAACGCAAGCGTCTGCGGTCTTTTGCGGCTGAATGATCAGGGGTTGGGTCATGGCTGCTCCATCGTTGGGCGTTCGCGTGCCAAAGATGCTCGAGAACGGTGCGTGTTCATTTCAAATTTGCAGAAGATGCCGCCTGCTTGAACGTTTTACCTTGAAAGCGGGGCTGAATCGCTTAAGTGCGCCGCTATGGTACGGGCCTTGCTATGAACTCAGTGACGTTAGCTGACTCATCTTCGCGGACAACACTAACAGGCTACAGGCGAAGGTGGGGCAGCAAAAAACCTGACAGGTGAAGTTAGACAGGGAGTTCCAAAAGCTCAAGCGAGCGCTTCAGTTTGAAGGCGAGTGCGATATATCCATCGCTCAAGGCTTATGCCGCTTGACCCAATAAAAAGCCAACACGGGTCAACACTGCCTCACAAGGGGGCGGCGGGTCTTGTTCAAACACAACAAAGCAAAATTGGAGGTTTGAATGAAGCAGTTGAAATCCACCCTGGCTCTGGCCACTGCCGCTGTTGTCTTGAGTGTCACGGGTTTCGCTCATGCCGGCGCAACACTGGATGGCGTTAAGAAGAAAGGTTTCGTGCAGTGTGGTGTCAGCGATGGTTTGCCGGGTTTTTCGGTGCCTGATAAAGACGGCAAGATTTTGGGGATCGATGCCGATGTATGCCGCGCTGTGGCGGCTGCCGTATTTGGCGATGCCACTAAGGTCAAGTTCAGCCAGTTGAATGCCAAGGAGCGTTTTACCGCGCTGCAATCGGGCGAAGTGGATATCCTGTCGCGCAACACCACCTGGACCAGTTCCCGTGATGCGGGCATGGGGATGCTGTTTACCGGCGTCACGTATTACGACGGCGTTGGCTTTTTGGTCAACAACAAGCTGGGCGTAAAAAGTGCCAAGGAACTGGATGGCGCGACCATTTGTATTCAGGCCGGTACCACCACAGAGCTCAACGTTTCGGATTACTTCCGTGCGAACAATCTGAAATACACCCCGATTACTTTCGATACTTCAGACGAAAGCGCCAAGTCACTTGAGAGCGGCCGTTGCGACGTACTGACTTCCGATAAATCCCAGCTGTATGCACAGCGCAGCAAACTGGCGAACCCTGGCGATTACGTCGTGCTGCCAGAAACCATTTCCAAGGAGCCACTGGGCCCTGTCGTGCGTAAAGGGGACGAAGACTGGTTCAGCATCGTGCGCTGGACCCTGTTTGCCATGCTCAACGCTGAAGAGGCAGGCATCACCTCGAAAAACGTCGTCGCTGAAGCCAAGTCGACCAAAAACCCGGATGTTGCCCGCTTGCTGGGTGCTGACGGCGAGTACGGCAAAGACCTGAAATTGCCGAAGGACTGGGTTGTACAGATCGTCAGCCAGGTTGGTAACTACGGCGAAGTGTTTGAGAAAAACCTCGGTAAAGGCACCCCGCTGGCCATTGACCGCGGGCTGAACGCTTTGTGGAACAACGGCGGCATTCAATACGCACCGCCTGTGCGCTGATAGCCCTGTCACCCGGTGGGCCAACCACCGGGTGCTGTTTTGATTCATTTTTTGCTGGGGCCTTTCATGCAGACAAAAGTCGGCGCACCCAAGCCCAGGTTCAGCCTTGGCGATCCACGTGTGCGTGCGTGGGTATTTCAAATCATCACCGTCGCGGTGGTGGTCTTCGTGGGTTGGTACCTGTTCCACAACACCCAGACCAACTTGCAACACCGGGGTATTACTTCGGGCTTCGACTTTCTGGAACGCAGTGCCGGGTTCGGCATTGCACAGCATTTAATTCATTACACCGAGTCTGACAGCTACGCGCGGGTGTTTTTGATCGGCCTGCTGAACACGCTGCTGGTGTCTGTGATTGGCGTGGTTCTGGCGACCATTCTGGGCTTTATAGTTGGCGTTGCCCGTTTGTCTCCCAACTGGATGATCAACAAACTGGCCACGGTTTACGTTGAAGTATTTCGCAACATTCCGCCGCTGCTGCAAATTCTGTTCTGGTACTTCGCGGTTTTTTTGACCATGCCGGGGCCACGCAACAGTCACAACTTTGCCGACACTTTTTACATGAGCAGTCGCGGCCTGAACATGCCGGCCGCCATTGCCACGCCAGCGTTCTGGCCTTTTGTGATCAGCGTGCTGCTGGCGATCGTGGCCGTGGTTGTGATGGTGCGTTGGGCCAACAAGCGTTTTGAAGCGACCGGCGTCCTGTTTCACTCGTTCTGGGCAGGGTTGGGCTTATTGCTGGTGATTCCGGGGCTGTGCGTGCTGATCTCCGGCTCGCCGGTGCATTGGGAAATGCCAGAGCTCAAGGGCTTCAACTTTGTCGGTGGCTGGGTACTGATCCCGGAACTGCTGGCGCTGACTATCGCCTTGACGGTGTATACCGCCGCCTTTATTGCTGAAATCGTACGTTCGGGCATCAAGTCGGTCAGCCATGGTCAGACCGAGGCGGCTGCCTCGCTAGGGCTGCGCCCCGGGCCAACACTGCGCAAGGTGATCATCCCGCAGGCGTTGCGCGTGATCATTCCGCCGCTGACCAGCCAATACCTCAACCTGGTGAAAAACTCATCGCTGGCCGCCGGTATCGGTTATCCGGAAATGGTTTCCCTGTTTGCCGGCACGGTGCTGAACCAGACCGGGCAAGCGATTGAAGTCATTGCCATCACCATGAGCGTTTATCTGGCGATCAGCATCAGCATTTCGCTACTGATGAACTGGTACAACACGCGCATTGCGCTAATTGAGCGGTGAGGGCGCAACGATGACAACTCATGTTTTCAAACCTGACATGCCGCCTCCGGGCAATCGTATGGGGGTGATTGCCTGGGCACGGGCGAATCTGTTCTCCAATTGGCTTAACACTCTGCTTACGCTGTTTGCGATCTACCTGGTCTGGTTGATCGTGCCGCCTCTGTTGAGCTGGACCCTTTTGGACGCCAACTGGGTGGGTACAACGCGGGCGGATTGCACTAAAAGCGGTGCCTGCTGGGTGTTTATCGAGCAGCGTTTCAGTCAGTTCATGTATGGCTACTATCCGCTTGCACTGCGCTGGCGCGTCGATTTGACGGTATTGCTGGCCATTTTCGGTGCTGCACCGTTGTTTATCTCGCGCTTTACGCACAAGGCGGTTTACGGCCTGAGCTTTTTGGTGATCTACCCGATTCTCGCCTACAGCCTGTTGCACGGCGGGCATTGGGGCCTGACCAGCGTCGCAACCAGTCAATGGGGCGGCCTGATGCTGACGTTAGTCATCGCCACCGTCGGCATCGCCGGTGCTCTGCCATTGGGCATCCTGCTGGCGCTGGGGCGGCGATCGGACATGCCGGCGATTCGCGTGGTGTGCGTAACGTTCATCGAGTTCTGGCGCGGCGTGCCGCTTATTACTGTGCTGTTCATGTCATCGGTGATGCTGCCGTTGTTTCTGCCCGAAGGCATGAACTTCGACAAGCTGCTGCGGGCTTTGATCGGGGTGATTCTGTTCCAGTCGGCGTACGTGGCCGAAGTGGTGCGCGGCGGTTTGCAGGCCATCCCCAAAGGCCAGTACGAAGCCTCTGCGGCCATGGGGCTGGGTTACTGGCGCAGCATGGGCCTGGTGATCCTGCCGCAAGCCTTGAAGCTGGTGATTCCCGGCATCGTGAACACCTTTATTGCCCTGTTCAAGGACACTAGCCTGGTGATCATCATCGGCCTGTTCGATCTGCTCAACAGCGTCAAGCAAGCCGCCGCAGACCCGAAATGGCTGGGCATGGCGACCGAGGGCTATGTGTTTGCAGCGTTGGTGTTCTGGATTTTCTGTTTCGGTATGTCCCGCTACTCCGTGCATCTGGAGCGCAAGCTGGACACTGGCCACAAGCGTTAGTAGGAGTTGGACATGAGTGAAGTAAGCAAAAAGCCTGCTAGCCCTGAAGGCATTATTCAGATGCAAGGCGTGAATAAGTGGTACGGCCAGTTTCATGTGCTCAAAGACATCAATCTGAATGTGCAGCCGGGTGAGCGGATCGTGTTGTGCGGGCCTTCGGGCTCGGGCAAGTCGACCACCATCCGCTGCCTCAATCGCCTGGAAGAGCACCAGCAAGGGCGCATTGTGGTGGACGGTGTCGAGTTGACCAACGACATCAAGCAGATAGAAAGCGTGCGACGTGAAGTCGGCATGGTGTTCCAGCATTTCAATTTGTTCCCGCACCTGACCATTCTGCAGAACTGCACTCTGGCGCCGATGTGGGTACGCAAAATGCCCAAGCGTCAGGCCGAAGAAATCGCCATGCATTATCTGCAGCGTGTGCGCATTCCCGAGCAGGCCCACAAGTTTCCGGGGCAGTTGTCAGGTGGTCAGCAGCAGCGAGTGGCCATTGCTCGAGCGCTGTGCATGAAGCCCAAGATCATGCTGTTCGACGAGCCGACCTCGGCACTGGACCCGGAAATGGTCAAGGAAGTGCTCGATACCATGATCGGCCTGGCTGAAGACGGCATGACCATGCTCTGCGTGACCCATGAAATGGGGTTCGCCCGCACCGTGGCCAACCGGGTGATCTTTATGGACAAAGGAGAGATCGTCGAACAGGCCGCGCCCAATGACTTTTTCGACAACCCGCAAAACGATCGGACCAAGCTGTTCCTGAATCAGATTCTGCATTGATGTAACCGTCTGAGACGGACTCTTTATGTCTGTGGAGCTGCCGCCGGCGGCGATTTTTTGACCTTTAACATCAAAAAATCGCAGCCTGCGGCAGCGACCACAAGCCCCGCGTCACTTCTCCCGCCCAAGATTTAAGTCCGCTATTTCTATTTGTCCTTGATTGCCCTCTGGCAGAGCGCTGACTACCATGTAGGAAAATTCATCCTATGATTGGACGAAAAGACGAATTCAATGACAGACGCTTCGCCACTGATAAAACGCTCCCTCGTCGATCAGGCCCTTGAACAACTGCGCGCGCGGATTAACAACGGCGCGTGGGAAGTCGGCCAGCGCTTGCCGACCGAACCGGAGTTGGCAGCAGAACTGGGCATCAGCCGCAACACTGTGCGTGAAGCCATGCGCGTGCTGGCCTTTGCCGGGCTGATCGAGATCCGCCAGGGCGACGGTAGCTACTTGCGTGGCCGGGTCGACCCCATGGACACCTTGCGCACGTTGTCGGCCTGTTCAATGGACCAAGTGCGCGAGATGCGCCACATCCTTGAAGTCGAGGCCGTTGGCCTCGCTGCTCTGCGTCGTACTGACGAGGATTTGCGGCGGATGCAACAGGCGCTCGACGTCAGTGGTCAGCACTACCACGGCGAACTCGACACTTACATTTGCTGTGACCTGCAGTTTCACCAGCATTTGATTGATGCCGCGCACAACCCGGCCTTGAGTGAGTTGTATCGCTATACCTCGAGCATTGTTTCCAGCCAACTGCGCAAGACGTTGGATATCTACCCGCGCCGCCAATCGGTGTTCGACCTGCACATCGAACTACTGGAGGCCGTCAAACAACAAGACCCACAACGGGCTATGGCGCTTTGCCGGACGTTGATCAATGAACCTTGAACCGGAGAAGGCCATGAACCACCCCTCATCAGCCAGCACTGAACCTGTTCGTCATTTGGATGAACTCGACCAATTGCTGATCGACGCCGAAGCGGATGACGAGCACGAGCCGCAAACCCCGCCGTTAGTACGTCCATGGCTATTGCTGTTGGGGCTGGTACTGGTGGCGCTTAACTTGCGCCCGGCACTGTCGAGCGTGGCGCCGCTGCTGGGCGTGGTGTCGGACAGTCTGGGGTTGTCGGCGGCG
This sequence comes from Pseudomonas sp. 7P_10.2_Bac1, assembly GCF_025465935.1. Lineage (GTDB taxonomy): Bacteria > Pseudomonadota > Gammaproteobacteria > Pseudomonadales > Pseudomonadaceae > Aquipseudomonas. The sequence continues at coordinate 31,340 of NZ_JANLNV010000076.1, forward strand.
CAAGCCGGTCTGTTGACCACGCTGCCGGTGCTCTGTCTGGGGCTGTTTGCACCGTTGGCGCCGATTCTGGCACGGCACTTTGGCACTGAGCGGGTCGTGCTCGGGATTTTGCTGACGTTGGGGGGCGGGATTGTTTTACGCAGTTGCCTGGGGGAAGTGGGACTGTTTGCCGGGAGCATTCTGGCAGGCGCCAGTATCGGGGTCATCGGCGTCTTGCTGCCTGGGATCATCAAGCGCGATTTCGCCGGGCATGCCGGCACCATGACCGGTGTCTACACCATGGCGCTGTGTCTGGGCGCGGCCTTGGCAGCGGGAGCGACGGTGCCGTTGAGCCAGTACTTGGGCGAGAGCTGGGCGCTGGGCCTGGGTTTTTGGGCACTGCCTGCGTTACTTGCCGCCATTTTCTGGTTGCCGCAGGCGGGTAAACGCCAAGGAGCGCACAATGTTTCCTACCGCGTGCAAGGCCTTTTACGTGATCGTCTGGCTTGGCAAGTGACGTTCTACATGGGTCTGCAATCTTCGTTGTCCTACATTGTGTTCGGCTGGTTGCCGTCGATTCTGATCGGCCGTGGATTAACGCCGACCCAGGCCGGGCTGGTGATGTCTGGCTCGGTGATTGTGCAGTTGGCCACGGCGCTGACGGCGCCATGGCTGGCCACGCGTGGCAAGGATCAGCGTCTGGCGATCGTGGTCGTTATGGGCATGACCCTGGCCGGTCTGTTTGGTTGTCTGTATGCGCCGATGGAAAGCCTGTGGGGCTGGGCCATTGCGCTGGGCCTGGGGCAGGGCGGGGCATTCAGCCTGGCGCTGACTCTGATTGTGCTGCGCTCTCGCGATTCCCATGTGGCCGCTAATCTCTCGGGCATGGCCCAGGGCGTGGGTTACACCCTAGCTTCACTGGGCCCGCTGGCGGTGGGTGTGGTGCATGAAGTCACCGGGGGGTGGGATGCCCTGGGCTGGATTTTTGCCGTGATTGGTCTGTGTGCAATCGTTGCCGGACTGGGCGCCGGACGTGCGCTGTACGTCAACGTGCAGAGCGAGAAAATCCAAAGCCCGTAGTGTTTCGGCTCATTGCAGATTATCGTGCACAGATTCTTACCCGCACGGACCCTGCCATGAGCCAAGACCATCAAGCGTTAATCACACGTTTCTACCAAGCGTTTGCGCAGCGTGATGCGCAAGCGATGGGCGAGTGCTACACCGACGACGTACTGTTCAGCGACCCGGCGTTTGGTGAGCTGCGCGGTCACAACGCCACCGATATGTGGCGCATGCTGACGTCGCGGGCCAAGGATTTCAGCTTGACCTTCGACCAGGTTCAGGCGGATGAGCAGCGCGGCAGCGCACATTGGGTGGCAACGTATCTGTTCACCCAGACCGGCAATACGGTCGTCAACGATATTCAGGCCCGTTTTGTCTTTCGCGACGGCAAAATCTGCGAGCACCACGACCACTTTGATCTGTGGCGCTGGTCGCGTCAGGCGCTGGGGGCCAAAGGCGTTTTGCTGGGCTGGACACCGCTGGTGAAAAACGCCATTCGCGCTCAAGCGCAAAAAGGCCTTAAAGCGTATCAAGCCGGACGTTGAGTGTGAGTTCCAAGCCTTGGTTTGTGTATTTGGTGCGTGCGGCCAATGGTTCGTTGTACTGCGGGATCAGCGATGATCCTGAGCGGCGTTTCATCCAGCATCAGACCGGCAAGGGCGCACGCTTTTTTGCCTCAAGCCCTGCGGTGGCCCTGGTGTATGTCGAATCGTGGCCAGACAAAGGCGAAGCCTTGCGTCAGGAACGACTGATTAAAAAACTCAAGAAAAGCGCCAAAGAGTGCCTGGTGCAAAGCCAGTTGGCACAGTAGGAGCGAGCTTGCCTCGCGATCTTTTAAAGGATCAAAAGATCGCGAGGCAAGCTCACGCCTACAGATTTTGGTTATTTCAACGCCGCGAGGATTGCACCCGGGTTGAAGTCCCTGAGCAGGGTGCCATTGACGTCCAGAATCGGAATTCCGCGCCCGCCTAGCGCCTCATAGGCTTGGCGGGCGGCGGCATCCTTGTCGATATCGAATTCTGTGTAGGGAATGCCTTTCTGGTCCAGAAAGCGCCGCGTGGCTTTGCAGTACCCACACCACTGGGTGGCGTACAGCACCACCCGAGCGTTGGCCCGGGTCTGCTCGGGCACAACGCCGGAAGGGTTGAGCACTCGCTCGATCTTGCCCCAGTTCTGAAAGATCACCACGACCACCAGCACAAACAGGACTTTCTTCAGGACGCCATTGACCATCACTTGTTGCGCTTGAGCTGGTCGAGCAGTTGGGTCGGCAGGCCCTTGATGACGAGCGTCCCGGCTTCTTCATCGAATTCGACCTTGGAGCCCAGCAGGTGGGCTTCAAAGCTGATAGACAAGCCCTCGGCGCGCCCAGTGAAGCGGCGGAACTGGTTAAGGGTGCGTTTATCGGCCGGGATTTCCGGCGACAGGCCGTAATCCTTGTTGCGGATATGGTCGTAGAACGCTTTGGGGCGGTCTTCGTCGATCAGCTCGGAGAGTTCTTCGAGGCCCATCGGTTCACCGATCTTGGCCTGGCTGCTGGCGTAATCGACCAGGGTCTTGGTCTTTTCGCGGGCAGACTCTTCAGGCAGGTCTTCGCTTTCAACAAAGTCACTGAACGCCTTGAGCAGCGTGCGCGTTTCGCCGGGACCGTCGACGCCTTCCTGGCAGCCGATAAAGTCTTTGAAATACTCAGAAACCTTTTTGCCGTTTTTGCCTTTGATGAAGGAAATGTACTGCTTGGACTGCTTGTTGTTCTGCCATTCGGACAGGTTGATCCGCGCCGCGAGGTGCAACTGGCCCAGATCCAGATGCCGCGAAGGCATGACGTCCAGCTCGGCGTTCACCGCTACGCCTTCGCTGTGGTGCAGCAGGGCGATGGCCAGGTAGTCAGTCATGCCTTGCTGGTAGTGCGCGAACAAGACGTGGCCGCCGGTCGACAGGTTGGACTCTTCCATCAGCTTTTGCAGATGCTCAACGGCCACACGGCTGAAAGCGGTGAAATTCTGGCCGCCGTCCATGTATTCCTTGAGCCAGCCGCTGAACGGGTGCGCCCCGGACTCGGCATGGAAAAAGCCCCAGGCTTTGCCTTGCTTGGCGTTATAGCTTTCGTTGAGGTCTGCAAGCATGTTCTCGATGGCCTGGGACTCGGCCAGTTCAGAGTCACGGGCGTGGAGAACTGCGGGCGTACCGTCGGGTTTTTTCTCAATCAAATGAACGATGCAATGACGGATCGGCATGGGCTTCTCGGCGAAAAATTGGCGGGGAGGGCACGCGCCCGGAAAAGCGCCAAGTGTACCGCACCTGAGCCGTTGGGCAGCCTTCGTACTGCCTTTAGGGAGGGGATGGACGGTGTAGAGCGGTTTTTTTACGCTTTTAAGGCGATAAAGCTGACCAAATGGCGAGGTAGAGGCGGATATTTAACCGTCTCTGTGCTAGTTTTGCCCGGTCTTGCGCTGGGTAACGGCGTAAAGCATGCATTCAGCCTGTGTCAGGTCGAACCAAACTCCGTTTTAGCACTCTACATCCGCGATTCGTCGTGAAAGCAAACGGGTGTGCCAGACCCTCGATTTCTGGCTCGATAGCTGACCTTGCACGTTGCAAACCAAATGAATTTGATAGGGAAGGAACATCTCAATGGCTATTACTAAAGACCAACTGATCGCTGATCTGGCTGAAGCTGTAGACGCACCGAAAACTACCGTGCGTGCTCTGCTGGACCAACTGGGTCAAATCGTTGCTGATCAGCTGGAAAATGGCGGCGAAATCACTCTGCCAGGTATTGGCAAACTGAAAGTGACCGAGCGTCCTGCCCGTACTGGCCGTAACCCTTCGACTGGCGCTGCCATCGAAATCGCTGCCAAGAAAGTTATCAAGCTCGTTGTGGCTAAAGGCCTGACTGACGCTGTTAACAAGTAAGAACGCATTAAAAAAAAACCGCGCTTGGGAGCGATCCCAGGCGCGGTTTTTTTATGGGCACAAATCTTTTGTAGGAGCGAGCTCGCCTCGCGATCTTTTAAACGATCAAAAGATCGCGAGGCAAGCTCGCTCCTACAGGACGTGGTGCACACAAATCGTGTAGTCGCTGATGAGGCACGAAGGCTGCAATCGGCAACGCAGCGGCCGTAAAACACTCCCGAGCGGTGTATGAGGTTAACTCGCGCCTGCACGGGGACAGGCTTATTTCCAGTTTGCTTCGCGCCACAGTTGCTGCTGCTCTTTGTCGTGGAAGGTCCAGGCCACGAAGCGGCTTTGCTTGTTGCCCTGAGACATTTCGACGACCTGGCTTTCTCGCGCACCGGCTTTTTTCAGGGCGGTTTGAACGGCAGGCAGGTTTGATGCCTTGGACACCAGCACGCTGAACCACAGCACCTGACGACCCACATGCACGCTCTCGCGGATCAGTTGCGTCACAAAGCGCTGCTCGCCACCTTCGCACCACAATTCGGCTGCCTGGCCGCCAAAGTTCAGCACCGGCAATTTACGCTTGGGATCGGCCTTGCCCAGGGCTCGCCATTTACGCTCGCTGCCGCGCGTGGCTTCGTCCAGCGAGGCGTGGAACGGCGGGTTGCACATGGTCAGGTCGAAACGCTCACCGCTTTCCAGGATGTCCAGCAGGATCTTCTGTGGGTCGGGTTGCAGGCGCAGGTTGATGGCTTTGCTCAGGCCGTTGGACTGCACGATTGCCTTGGCCGTCTTGACGGCGGTCAGGTCGACATCGGTGCCCAGGAACTGCCAGCGGTATTCGCTGTGGCCGATCAGCGGGTACACGCAGTTGGCACCGGTGCCGATGTCCAGCACGCGAACATTGGCACCACGCGGGATTTCACCCTCGTTCAGGCTGGCCAGCAAGTCTGCCAAAAAATGCACGTAATCGGCACGGCCGGGAACCGGTGGGCACAGGTAATCGGCTGGAATGTCCCAGTGTGCAATGCCATAGAAGGTCTTGAGCAAGGCGCGGTTGAACACGCGAACTGCGCTCGGGTTGGCGAAGTCGATGCTCTCTTTGCCATAGGGGTTGATGATCACAAACTGGCCCAGTTCAGGGCTGCTTTTGATCAATTGCGGGAAGTCGTAGCGCCCCTGATGCCGGTTGCGCGGGTGCAGGCTGGGCTTGGCGCGTGGCTCGGCCGGTTTGCTCTCACCAGTTGCCTTTGGCTTGTGGCGTGTGGCTTTGGACGTGCGAGGGGTGGTCATGTTCAATGGGTTCCACAAAAGCAATCGCGGGCAAGGTCGCCCCGGCAGGGGGTTAACCCTGCGGGAGCGTCCTTGCCCGCGATCAGGTACGCAGCGCTGTTACAGGCTGGAAATCCGCGCGTGCTGGTCAGCCAACTTGCTCAAGGCTTGTTCAGCCTCGGCCAGTTTGGCGCGTTCCTTGTCGATGACTTCGGCCGGAGCCTTGTCTACGAAAGCTGCATTCGACAGTTTTCCGCCAACGCGGGCCACTTCGCCGTGCAAACGCTGGATTTCCTTGTCCAGGCGCGCCAGCTCGGCATCTTTGTCGATCAGCCCGGCCATGGGTACCAACACTTCCATCTCGCCGACCAGAGCAGTGGCGGACAGCGGCGCTTCGGCACCGTCTTGCAGTACGGTGATCGACTCGAGTTTAGCCAGCTTTTTCAGCAGGGCATCATTCTCGGTCAGACGGCGCTGGTCTTCGCTGCTCACGTTTTTCAGGTACAGCTGCAGCGGTTTGCCCGGGCCAATGTTCATTTCGCCACGGATGTTACGCGTACCCAGCATCAGACCCTTGAGCCATTCGATGTCGCCTTCGGCCGCTTGGTCGATGCGTGCTTCGTTGGCCACCGGCCAAGGTTGCAGCATGATGGTCTTGCCCTCGGCACCGGCCAGCGGCGCGAGGCGCTGCCAGATTTCTTCGGTGATGAATGGCATGAACGGATGCGCCAGGCGCAGTGCCACTTCCAGTACCCGAACCAGCGTGCGACGCGTGCCGCGTTGACGCTCAACCGGCGCGTTCTCGTCCCACAGTACAGGCTTGGACAGTTCCAGGTACCAGTCGCAATACTGGTTCCAGATGAACTCGTACAAGGCTTGGGCGGCCAGGTCGAAACGGAACTGGTCGAGGTGACGAGTCACTTCGGCCTCGGTGCGCTGCAACTGCGAGATGATCCAGCGATCAGCCAGCGACAGTTCGTAGGCTTCGCCGTTCTGGCCGCAGTCCTCGCCCTTGTCCAGCACGTAGCGCGCGGCGTTCCAGATCTTGTTGCAGAAGTTGCGATAACCTTCCACGCGGCCCATGTCGAACTTGATGTCGCGACCGGTGGATGCCAGCGAACAGAACGTGAAGCGCAAGGCGTCGGTGCCGTAGCTGGCGATGCCGTCGGCGAATTCGTCGCGGGTTTGCTTCTCGATCTTCTTCAGCAGTTTTGGCTGCATCAGACCCGTGGTGCGTTTGGCAACCAGGTCTTCGAGTGCGATACCGTCGATGATGTCCAGCGGGTCCAGCACGTTGCCCTTGGACTTGGACATCTTCTGGCCCTGGCCGTCACGTACCAGGCCGTGTACATACACGGTCTTGAACGGAACTTGCGGGGTGCCGTCTTCGTTTTTCACCAAATGCATGGTGAGCATGATCATCCGGGCAACCCAGAAGAAAATGATGTCGAAGCCGGTGACCAGCACGTCAGTCGGGTGGAAGGTTTTCAGGAAATCGGTCTGCTCAGGCCAGCCCAGGGTGGAGAACGTCCACAGGCCCGAACTGAACCAGGTGTCGAGTACGTCGTTGTCCTGTTGCAGCGCAACGTCCGGGCCAAGGTTGTGCTTGGCGCGCACTTCGGCTTCGTCGCGGCCTACGTACACTTTGCCCGACTCGTCGTACCAGGCCGGGATCCGGTGGCCCCACCACAGCTGACGGCTGATGCACCAGTCCTGGATGTCACGCATCCACGAGAAGTACATGTTCTCGTACTGTTTAGGCACGAACGCGATGCGCCCGTCTTCAACGGCGGCGATGGCAGGTTCTGCCAATGGCTTGGTCGACACGTACCACTGGTCGGTCAGCCACGGTTCGATAACGGTGCCCGAACGGTCACCTTTCGGCACTTTCAAGGCGTGATCGTCGACGCTGACCAACAGGCCCGCTTCGTCGAAGTCCGCGACGATTAGCTTACGCGCCTCAAAACGGTCCAGGCCCACGTATTTGGCGGGCAGGGTGCCGTCGATGGAATCGTTCAGCGTACCGTCGAGGTTGAATACTTGAACGGCCGGCAGCACGGCTGCGTTCTTGTCGAAGATGTTCAGCAGCGGCAGGTTGTGGCGCTTGCCGACTTCGTAGTCGTTGAAATCGTGGGCCGGGGTGATTTTCACGCAGCCGGTGCCGAATTCAGGGTCGCAGTAGTCGTCTGCGATGATCGGGATACGGCGGCCAACCAGTGGCAGTTCGACAAACTTGCCGATCAGGGCTTTGTAGCGTTCGTCTTGCGGGTTTACTGCGACAGCCGAGTCACCGAGCATGGTTTCCGGGCGGGTGGTGGCTACGACCAGATAGTCCAGACCTTCAGCGGTCTTGGCGCCGTCAGCCAGCGGGTAGCGCAGGTTCCACAGGAAACCTTTCTCGTCGTGGTTTTCCACTTCAAGGTCGGAGATGGCAGTGTGCAGCTTGGTGTCCCAGTTGACCAGGCGCTTGCCACGGTAGATCAGGCCGTCTTCGTGCAGGCGTACAAAGGCTTCTTTCACCGCTTCGGACAGGCCGTCGTCCATGGTGAAGCGCTCGCGGCTCCAGTCTACGGACGAGCCCAGGCGGCGGATCTGACGGCTGATGTTGCCACCGGATTGATCTTTCCATTCCCAGACTTTCTCGAGGAATTTCTCGCGGCCCAGGTCGTGGCGGTTCAGACCTTGTGCTTCGATCTGACGCTCAACCAGCATCTGGGTGGCGATGCCTGCGTGGTCTGTGCCTGGTTGCCACAAGGTGTTGCGGCCCTGCATGCGGCGGAAACGGATCAGGGCGTCCATGATCGCGTTGTTGAAGCCGTGCCCCATGTGCAGGCTGCCGGTGACGTTCGGCGGCGGGATCATGATGGTGTACGGGTCGCCCGCGCCTTGCGGGGCAAAATAATTCTCTTCTTCCCAGGTTTTGTACCAGGAAGTTTCAATTGCGTGCGGCTGGTAGGTCTTATCCATGCGCGGCGGGACCCTTTAGGCATTAATTCAGGAAAGCCGGCAAGTATAGCGGGGCGGGACGCTGAGGGCGAGGTGTGCGCTGCATGTGGGGGAAAGTCTGTAGGCGCGGGCCTTGCCAGCCAAAAATTTAAAAAAAAAAAAAAACCCCGCCCCCCCCCCCCGCCCCGCAATATTTAAAAAAAAAAAACCCCCCCCCCCCCCCCCCCCCCC
>NZ_JANLNV010000093.1 GCF_025465935.1 Pseudomonas sp. 7P_10.2_Bac1
GCTTTTCAAAGTGGCACGCCGTAAGGGCGTAACCTTAAGTGGCCGTTACGCCACATATGGATATGTACCTAGGCAATACGACAAAAAACACTGGGCTCATATCCATCGACTGCGCAACACCAATCTACAGATTTCCCCCTTACAAAAATCCTCCCAGATCACGACCAAAAAATCGCATGGCTGCTCAAGCCCCTTCAAACTTGAACGGCTTAGCCACTTCAAAGCGACCCGACACTTCACCAGAGAAGATGTTGCTCTGGTTCGGCCCCAGGTCGAGTTTTTTAACTTTGCCGGTGGCTTTGGAGAGGTCCAGCTTTTTAAGGTCTACCCAAAACGTGTTGGGAGTAATGGCCGACTCAAAAAAATACAGGCCTTGTTTATGGTCGATGACCGAGCGCCAACGGGTCGAGGAAATGTTCGGCTCGCCCGGCGTGGTGATGCCATAAGGCACCGACACGTTGCGGATCACGCTGAATACGCTGGCCAACGACAAACGCGCATCTTGATTTTTAGGCACCGCGTTCACGTAAAACGACGCGCGGGCAAAACGGTCCGCCGAGCGATTGGTACCCGGCAACATGACGGTGCCGCCAATCGCTTCCCAGTAGGCATTCATCGCCAACTGAGCGTCGAACGCAGGGGAGTTGGTCATGACCTGGTACTTGCGGCTGTGGTGGATCACTTGTTTGCCGTCGATGTACTCAATGATCGCGCTGTCACCCGAAGCATCCGACATGGACAGGTGCAACGTGGCCAAACGACTCTCACCCGGCACTTGCGCCGTTACCACGTTGAACGGCTCGGTCTTCAGCACCTCAACCGCTTCAGCCACGGTGCTGAAGTTGTCCAGCACGTACTGCGCCCAGGCGGCAATGCTCAAGCCCGGTTTGTCTTTGTTGAACGGCGGATACTCTGACTCCACCAGCCACAAGACGTTGGCGGCCAGTCCAGCTTCATTGACCCCATCGGTGGTGGAAATGTCGTAGCCGCTGGCAATCAGGCTGCCGTACTTGGAGGTCCATTTGAGCGATGAAGGCCCGACTTCGCCAGTGCGTTCCATGCCCTTGGGGAATACCCACAGATTGGTCGCGACGTCGGTTTTCCAGTCCATGGAACGGGCGGTGATCACGGTGTTATCGTCTCCCAGGTACACCAGCCGGGTGCACGCCTGGGCCAAAGGCAGTGAGAGCACAAACCCTGAGACCGCCAATACCAGCGCTTTGAGAACAGGCTTTTTCATTCCGTTGATCCTTGCAAAACAGATTAGAAACGCATGGACAGGCCCAGCACCGGGCCACGCTGAGTCACATCGTATTTAAAGGTGTTGCCGGTAAAGTCCCGGCTGCGATATTCCTGTGCGAGTACCCGATAACCGACCCGCACGATCGTGGGGTGCTCGAACAGGTACATCCGGTAACCCAGGTACGCCTGAGCGTTGTAGGTTTTCTTCGACGAGGTATCAAATCCGCCGGTGTCCGCCGCGCCAGACAGCGTCCAGCGATCCGTCAGGTCGGCCTGCATGCGCAAGCCCACAAAAGGGTCGGTCCACTCGGTTTTTTTCTTGGTGCTGTAGCCCAGCGGCTCAATGTCGACCTTGGTCGAGATTTTGGTCCAGCGCAGACCCGCTGTCGGCTCAACGCGCCAGCTTCGCGGCTCGCCAAACACTGTATTGCCGCCCAGAGCCTGCTCATAGACGCGGTAGTAAACGCCCCCCGCCAACGTGCTTTGAGTGATATCCAGGCCGATTTTCTGGCTGTAGACCCGCTCGGACTGACCGGTCTTGGCGTAGACCCCATCCAAGTAAAATCCCAGCGTGCGATTGGTGACTTCCAGGTTGCCCATGAAGACCCGGTTGAGATTATTGAAAATCTCGCGAAACCCCACATCCGCCTTGGCATCCACCCCGCCCAACGCAACCTGCCCGTTCATGGACGGCGCCCAGACAAAAGGGCTGACCAGCACCAGCCAATCATCCTTGTCGGTACTGGCTTTTCCCGAAGGCTCGTCGGCATTCGCCGTTGAGTAAACGCCTATCAAAGGCCAAGCAATGCACATCATTCTGAACATCTGCTTAGCCGCAACTAGCCTCAGTGTCATCGCTTTCGTCTTCCTGACCGCAAGTTCTAAATTTCTGACCACTGTGTATAGCACAGCCCATTTAAATCGCTACTTTGAGCGGCTATTTAACCAATCGCTTTTCCCTGGATGGCCGATAGCCGAAGTAGGCGCTATAGCATTTGCTGAAATGACTGGGTGAGACGAACCCGCAGGCCACCAGCACATCCACCTGGGACAGCTCGGTGTGCTGCAATAACCGCCGCGCCTCGGTGATACGCAGTTCCATGTAATAGCGCTGCGGCGTGGTGCCCAACTGCTCCTTGAACAACCGCTCAAGCTGACGCCGTGAGCGCCCCGCATACACGGCCAGTTGCTCCAGCTCCAGTGGCTCTTCAAGATTGGCGTCCATCAACTTCAAGACTTCGCGCAGCGGCGCACTGACGCTGACTTTTTCTGCGGGTTTGATGCGTCGATAACGTGATTCTTCAAACGCCAGAATGTCTTCGACGCCTTCAACCAGCGCTTTGTCGTGCAAGCTCTTGATCCAGGCAAGCGCCATCTGGATAGCTCCCGAAGGGCTGGAGGCGGTCAATCGGTCACGATCGATCACAAAAGGCTCGCTGGTCACTTGAGCCGCTTTGGACACTTCAGCCAGTGCCGCTCGATGCTCAGGATGGATCGCACACCGATATCCCTCCAGCAAACCCGCACGACCGAGAAACCACGCACCATTCCACAAACCGGCCAGGCCGACGCCCTGTTGCGCGGCCGTTTTAAGCAGATGGTTAAACGCCTCATCGCTTTTAAGTGCCGTCCGGTAGCCGCCGCAGACCACCAATAACTCCAGTTCGTTGAGCCCAGCAGCCTCAAGACGCTGATCGGGACGAATGACCAGCCCCAGGTCGCTGATCACCTCCCCTGCCGTCAGGCCGAAGGTTTGGGTGGAAAACAAACCCGGGCGTAACAGGTTGGCAGTGATCAAGGCATCCAGCGCCTGTGTGAAAGCAGGCAGCGAGAAGTGCTCGAGCAGGACAAAACCTACGCGGACCCTCGGCCCGGTTTCGCCAGAGGGCTCTTTTAAATAGCGCAGGTTCTTGCCTTGCATGGCCCCGCTAAATTGACGACGTTCCACCACGACTCCATCCATTTCGATAGGTTGATCAACACCCGCTCGGGTCGTTTCTCATGGCACCGCACCCAGAATAAAAACACGCCATTTGGCCAGGATCAGATCCCGTTTCATAACAAACCGCGCCGCAGGGGGGCGTTTAATCGGAAACACACCCTAGATTAACTTTCATAAAAAGGCCTGACGGCCTCGCATAAACTGGCCAGCCAGCATAAACGACCGAGCTTCAGTCGCCCGCGCAACCTGGTGACCGAGCCCTCAGTCATGAGCGAACGAATATAAGCATTTTTAATGCATTTCCCGCTCCTGCTCTGGCAGCCAGCTGGATATAAAGCCCCTTTTGATCACTAACGACGGAAATTGAAGCGATGCCTATTGCCATGATTGAAGGAAAACCCCTGCACTATCAGGACCAAGGTGCAGGCCCGGTTGTACTCCTTGGCCACAGTTACTTGTGGCACGGCGATATGTGGGCCCCGCAGATCCAGGCCCTTTCCCGACAGTTTCGAGTCATCACTCCAGAACTATGGGGGCATGGCGAGTCAGGTGAACTGCCTGATAAAACGCAATCTCTGGAAGACCTGGCAGGCCAGATGCTCGCTTTGCTGGATCATCTGAACATTGATCGTATCAATCTGGTGGGATTGTCTGTTGGAGGTATGTGGGGCGCGCACCTGGCCTTGATGGCACCGCATCGCATCAACCGGCTGGTGCTTATGGACACTTACCTGGGGCTTGAACCAGAGGCGACCCGCAAGTATTACTTCTCATTGCTCCAACTGATTGAAGACACGGGCACTATCCCGGAGCACTTGCTCGATGTGATAGCACCGATCTTTTTTCGCCCCGGAATCGACCAGAATTCGGCCTTGTACCAAGACTTTCGCACGGCACTAAAAAGCTTCCCCAAAGATCGTTTACTGAGCTGCATCGTGCCGCTGGGCCGCATCATCTTCGGCCGTGGTGATGCCCTGCAGAGACTCGCCAACCTTGATGGCCATTCCACGTTGATCATGTGCGGCGAGCAGGACACACCAAGACCGTCGGCCGAGTCGCAGATCATGGCGAATCTGATCGGTTGCCCGCTGATCCTGGTACCCGATGCAGGTCATATTTCCAGTCTTGAAAACCCTGAGTTCGTCAACGAACAACTGCTGAAATTCTTGGCGAAGGATTAAGGCGCAGAAAATCTGAAAGCCGCATGAAGAGTCAGGGTGAGCGGACATTTGTTAATTCCCAAAAAGAATTAACAAATGAAAATTCAGTATTTATAGAAATAAGAACAACGGATTAATGTGGGGTCATCGAGTTGCCACTGCACAAGAGATCTGCCCATGTCCGTATCTGCCAATGTGATTGATTTCGCTCTTTACCGAAAACGCCGTCAGGCACGTGCAGCGGCTGAGCTGATGTGGACTGCATACGCAGCACGTGCCGGGATCGCCGTATTTTTTGCCCCGCCACTAAGTTCGCCCAGCGATACCCGCCGGGCGTAACGTGGATGAATTACCTGCACACCGTTCCTGATCTGCCTGAACTGCCTTCCCCTGCCAAAGACTGTAATGCCGGCGACGATGACGCCATTGGCCAATGCGTCGCCCTTAACCTGCAACGCCTGCGCAGCAAACGCTATTTGTCACTGGATGCCCTGGCCCGCGCCAGTGGCGTCAGTCGGGCGATGCTGGCGCAAATTGAGTCCGGGCGCAGTGTGCCGTCGATCAAGGTGCTGTGCAAAATCGCCAAGGGGCTGAAAGTCTCGGTGGCCGCGTTTCTTGAAAATCGTGCATTTGAAGGGGTTGAGTTGCTGCCGGCGCAACAGAGCAAGCGACTGGTCAGTGCCAGTGGTGCGTTCACCAGCCGGGCGTTGTTCCCCTACGACAGGGCGCGCCAGTCCGAGTTTTACGAGATACGCCTCAAACCGTTGGGCGAAGAAGTGTCCGAGGGACATGGCCCCGGGATTCAGGAGAACCTGGTGGTGGCCCAGGGTGTCGTGGAAGTCAGCGTCAACGAAGAACGCTATTTACTCTCGACCGGAGATTCGATTCTGTTCTATGCCGACCAGCCCCACCGCTATCGCAACCCGGCGGACAGCGAGGCGGTGGCGTTTCTAGTGATTACCTACCCAGAGCGCCTGGATTAGACGCTGTTGTCGCTGTCGCAGGCTGCGATACGGGCCGCTAGCGACAAGCTAGCTGTCGCGCAGCCCATCGCAACCTCGTACCTCGTCAGCGACTACAGGGTGTGATGGGTTAGCAGGTGCAGCACATCATCGGCATGCCATTGCAGCTCATCATCATGGGCATGGCGCAGTCGTTCATCATTTTCATCATCAGCATGCAGCAGTTGTTCATCATCTCCATGCTCATGCCGGGCATCGGCATCATCATGCAGGTCATGCAATCAGCTTCCATCTTGCATTCCATGACGCACTTCATCATCGGCATCGGCATGCCCATTGGCATCATCATCGGCATGTTCATGTTCGACATGCTGTTCATCATCGCCATGCCGTCTTCGGACATGCACATCATCGACATGTTGGCGCACTGCATCATCATAGGCATGCCGCAGTTCATCATCATCGACATCATTTCAGCGTTGTTTTTGAACATCGCCATGTCCATGCCAGCGGCCGGCTTCATGGTGCACTTCATGCCCTTCTCGGTCATTTCACACTTCATGGTTGCCATCATCATCGGCATGCCCATCATCGGCATCATTGGCATGGCGTTGTTCATTGGCATTTGCATGGCGTTCATCATGTTCGAAACTCCGTAATCGACAGTCAGGTATAAAATCTGCGTTCGATTCTAGAGCGCCCCGAGGCTCGCGCAAGGTGACGGCCGAGCAGCAGAAATCGCCGTTCCACCGCTTATTTACCCAAGCAATACAGCCTTTAACGCTGCTATTGCGGGTAAATACTTGCTGCAACTGGAAATTCTGTCTGCTGCTGCAGCGATACCGACGCAATGGATATTCATTTGAGAAATATCCAAAGACCTGAAAGAAATAAACGGTCTAACCAATGATCAATCAAGGCCACACCGGTTCGCCCAGGTTGAGCATCAGGCGATTGGCCCAGGCAAAAATGGCAATGGCGTGGATCAAGTCGAGTATTTCACCGTCATTGAGCCCCTGCTCGCGCAATACCAACAGCTGCTCGGGCGCTAACTCGCCTGGCGCCAGGGTCAGGTCAATGGCGAACTGCACAATCGCCTGTTCCCGTGGCGTGATGCCCGCCGTGTGCGGGTCGGCGAACACCTGGGCGATAGCATCGTTGCGCTTGGCCAGTTGCTCGAACCGCTGGGCGTGCACCGAGGCGCAAAACACGCACTGGTTGATCCGCGACACCACGGCGCTGGCCAGTTCACGTTCGGCACGGGATAAACCGCCCGGCGCATACATGATCGCGTTAAAGGCCAACGAACGCTGGCGCAGCACTTGCGGCTGGTGGATGAGTGTCAAGTAATACTGCGACACCTTGGCCTGCGGGTGGCTCTCTTCCAGCACCGCCTGCTGCTCGGGGCTGGCCTGGGCCAAGTCGAGGGTCGGCAGCCAGGCTTTCCAGCCCAAGGTGCGGTTGGTGAAGCCTTGAATATCCAGTGGCTCACTCATTGTTCAGGCTCCAGTGCTTGCAGTGCGCTGAGGCCAGCCGCAAGGCGCACTTGGTAGGAAATAAAGGCGATCAACTGCCCCAGCGTGACTACATCAATGGTCTCAAGGCCTGCGGCCAACAATGTGTTGAGTGCCTCGCGGTCACCCTCGACCGGGTTCAGTACCAACGTGCGGGTAAAACCCAGAATCGCCTGCAAGCGCGGCGATTGCAGTCCGCCCAATGCGTCCTGCTCGACGGCCGCCAGAGTCTGCGCATCAGTGGCCAACAGGTGGAGCGGTTCGCGGTAATGCGCGGCCAAGGCTGCATGCGGGGTTAACCGGCAGGCATACCAAGCCACCAGCAAGCGCTCTTCCAGGCTGAGGTTGCCGGGCAAGTCGGCATCGAATAACGCCTCATAACTGCCTTGCGTGGCGCTGACCACTTTGCCCCTGGCCTGACGCAACTGTTGCACCGGGCCACCGGCCGTAAGTAACAACCGATCCAGCAGATCGGGTGTGGCGGAACTGTTCATTGCAACTCCTTGGATTGCGCCCGGCGTGCAGCCACGGCGTTATGCAGAAAATCCCTGACGGCCTGCCACGATTGCTCGTTGGCCTGGGCATTGGCTGGCGGATCGCCGTCGTCGCTGTAAGTGGCGGGTATGTACGGCAGCAGTATGCTGTGCCCGGCCTGCGGGTAATCGTGTTGCGCCACCGGCCACGGGTGCTCGAACCGGGCAAGGCGCTCGCTGACCATGTGTCCGAAACGGCTGGACGGCCAGGCGGCGTCATCGCCTGCGGTGAGCAACAGCACCGGCCCGCGAATGCGCTCTACGGCGATCCGCGCCCGCTCCACGGCATCTTCGTCTAGCAACGCTGTGTTCATCGACACGGCATTGCGCTGCCCGGCGTCACGAGCGGCCCACGAAGCATGCCGGTTGTGGTTCCACAGGTGCACCAAAGGCTCACCGCGATACAGCCAGGCCGGGCCATCACGGCCAACAGCCGGATCGGCCGCCGCTTGCCCACCATGCACCAGCGCACTGGGCACGTAACCGATCACAGCGCTCACCGAATCGGGGAACAGGCTGCCCAGCAACAGCACCAGTTCACCGCCGCGCGACTGCCCACTGAGGGCAATGAAGTCATGGGCCGGCGCCAGTTCGCGGCGCATCCAGGCCAGGCCCTGCTGGAAATATTCCAGCGGCGTGTTGGAGATGTAGTCCGACAAGCCCGGCGCCTTGAAATAGCCCAGCGCCAATGCGCTGTAGCCGCGCGAGGCATAGAGCGCGGCGCGGGCTTCGTTGATCCCGCCGCCCGAACCGTTGAGCACCATCACGGCCGGGTGCGGGCCTGCGCCGGCTGGCTGAAACAGGGTACCGACCAATCCGTCCTCACGGATGTCACGGCGGCTGACCCCGGGAGCAGCAAGACGCTGGATCAGGGTTATGTCTTGGTCACTGCCTTGCAGCAAAATGCGGGTCTGCAACGGCTCCAGCACCGCCTCTGGGAACACCGCCGAACTGCGCCCCTGTTCGGGCCGTTGACTCCACAACAGGCCCATGGCCGAGACGCCCGCGTAATCGCCTGCCACCGGCGCGTCCAGTGTCAGGTCAACCCGCCCCTGCGCATTGGCGATATAGGTCGCAGAACTGCACCAGCGCACGCCGTCGCCGCGCAGGGTTTGGCTTTTCAGGGTCACTCGCGCGCCCGCTGGCATGCCTTCGACGACGATGTGCCGTGGCTCATCGAGCAAACCGTCTACCGGGGTGATATGCAGCTGCGCCATTACTTTTTTTCCTCGGTGACCATCAGCGCCGTGGTGCGGTCACTGAGCCATGGATCAACCCGCAGGCCTTTACGCGCGGCCCAGATGTTCTGGTAATGGAACAGCGGCAACACGCCCACGTCGTCGGTCACCTGTTTCACCGACTCGCGCAAAATAGCCTCGCGCTTGCTGTCGTCAAACTCGGCAGAAGCCTGTTGCAGCGCCTGATCAACCAACGGGTTGCTATAGCGCCCCCAGTTCGAAGAGCCCAGGCCCTTGCTCGGGTCGGCCGTGGCCAGCACATTGGCCAATCCGTAACTCGCCTCGCCGGTGCCGTTGCCCCAGGCGATCACCGTGACGGCGTATTCGTTTTTGTTGGCGCGGCTGGCGTACACCGACCAAGGCACTACTTGCAGGTCCACCTTGACCCCGATGCGCGCCCAGAACTGCGCCACGGCCTGCAAGGTCTCCGGGGCCAACGGGTAGCGATCACCCGGCACATGCACGGTCAACTGGAAGCCGTCGGGATAGCCCGCTTCGGCCAGCAGTTTTTTCGCTTGCGCCGGGTCATTGACGATGTCTTTGACCGCCGGGTTGTAACCGAAGGTGTTGGCCGGCATCCACTGGTTGGCCTGGGTCACGCTGTTTTGCAGGATCCGCTCAACAATCGCCTTGCGGTTGATCGCCATAGACAGCGCCTGGCGGACCCGAACGTCACGCAACGGGTTTTCCGCCAGCGGCTTGCCCTGATTGTCACGAATAAACTCGTTGGGCCCCGGGCGGAAACTCGGCTGGATCAATAATGCACGCAGACCGGGGTAAGCGAAGACGCTGACACTGGGCGTCGCCCGCAGTTTTTTCACGTCCGAGGGCGAGACTTTGTCGATCACGTCCACGTCCCCTGCCAACAGCGCCGCCGTACGACTCGCCGGGTTGGCGATGTAGCGATAATCCACCGTGTCCCATGTTGCTGACTTGCCCCAGTAATCGGCATTGCGCTCAAACAGGGTGCGGTCGCCAGGAGCGTTCGAGACCAGCCGATACGGCCCGGTACCGATCATCGCCTTGCCGCTGTTGTAGTCCTCGGTACGCGATTGCTCACCGACATGGCGACTGACGATGTAAATCGAATCGATGTTCTGCAACAGCAGCGGGTTGGGCTCTGAGGTCTTGACCCGCAGCGTGTACGGATCCGGCGCGCTCACCGACTCGACGGTACGCAACGAACTGGAGTACGGCGCTACGCTGCCCGGGACATTGCGCGCCCGCTGCAGGGAAAACACCAGGTCATCGGCGGTCAGTGGTTGGCCATCCTGCCACTTCACGCCCTTGCGCAGGTAGAACTCCCACGTGGTGGCATCGATGTTTTTCCAGCTCTCAGCCAGCCCCGGCAGGGTCTTGTCGTCCCGGCGCTCCAGCAATGACTCAAACACATGCAAGGCCAGCGAGCGATCACCGGCGTGGTTGTTCAATTGCGGATCAAGCGACGACACTGGGTCGGCGTAAGCAATGCGCAAGGGCTGGGCACTCGCCCCCGCCGCGCTGGTCAACAGTGCAGCGGTCAGTAACGTAAGCAGCAGCGGTTTCATGGCATGTATCCGAAGGTTCAAGAAACAAGGTTGAGATGGCAGGCACTGACATGCCCCGGCGCCACTTCCCGCAGCGTCGGCGCCTGCTCACGGCATCGCGGCGTGGCGTGCGGGCAGCGCGGATGAAAGTGGCAACCGGATGGCGGGTTCAGTGGGCTCGGCATTTCGCCGCGAATGGCCTGATATTGGCTGCGCCGCAGTTCAAACCGCGGAATCTGCGCCAGCAAGGCCTGGGTGTAAGGGTGGTTGGCGCGACTGAACAAGTCGTCCACCGTGGCCGACTCCACCACTCGCCCCAGGTACATCACCACCACCCGGTCACACAGATGCTCGACCACGCCCAGGTCATGGCTGATAAACAGGTAGGTCAGGCCCAGTTGCTCGCGCAGGTCCATAAACAAGTTAAGGATCTGCGCCTGGATCGACACGTCCAGCGCCGCCACCGACTCATCGCACACCAGCAACTCGGGCTGCACCGCCAAGGCCCGGGCAATGCCGATGCGCTGACGCTGGCCGCCACTGAACTGATGCGGGTAACGCTGGCGCAACTCCGGACTTAACCCGGCACGGCGTAACTGCGCACTGACGTAATCGTCAAAGTCGCTGCGGCTGGTCAGGCCCTGCCTCAAGGCGCCTTCACCGACAATCCGGTCAACCCGCAGGCGCGGGTTGAGGCTGGCGTAAGGGTCCTGAAAGATCATTTGCACCTTGAGCCGCTCACCTGCACTTAAGGATTCATAGGGCTGGCCGGCGACCTTGACACTGCCGCTGGAGGCCGACAGCAAACCCGCGACCATGCGCCCCAAAGTCGACTTGCCGCAGCCTGACTCCCCCACCAGCCCCACCACTTCGCCCCGGGCGATACGCAGGTCAACATTGTCCACAGCCCGGGTCAAAGGCCGTGGCTGGCTCAGGCCCAGACGTTGCAGCAGGCCACCAGGCGCCTGACCAAACTGCTTGCTGACCTGGCGAAGTTCGATCAAAGGCACGGATTCATTGCCCATGGGCAGCTCCAGCTTCATAGACGGCGGGATGGAAGCAGCGCAGGCTGCGTCCCGGTTCAATTTCAACGGCGGGCGGCAATTCATTGCATGCGCTGCTGGCCCTGCTGCAGCGTTGGGCAAAGGCGCAACCGACAGGCATCGACAGCAGGTTCGGGGCCATGCCCGGGATCTGCCGCAAGCGCTGCCCGCGCTGATTTCGGCTCGGCAAGCTGTCGATCAGGCCTTGGGTATACGGGTGCAGTGGTCGGTCGAGCACGGCGTCGACACGGCCCTGCTCGACAATGCGCCCGGCATACATCACCGCCACTTCATCGGCCAACCCGGCCACCACCGACAAGTCATGGGTGATCCAGATCAGCGACGTGCCCTGCTCGCGTACCAGCTTCTGCACTTCGCCCAGGATCTGCGCCTGAATCGTCACATCCAGCGCCGTGGTGGGTTCGTCGGCGATGATCAGGTCCGGACGGTGCAACAGCGCTATCGCAATGGCGACCCGTTGGCGCATACCGCCAGACAACTGATGCGGGTAGGCGCGCAGGCGCTCTTCGGGACTGGCGATGCCCATCGACGCCAGGGTTTCACACGCGTGCCGACGCGCCTCGCGACGGCTCATCGGGCTGTGGGCGCGCACCGCTTCAATCATTTGTGCATCGATACGCAGCACCGGATTAAGGGTCATCATCGGGTCTTGAAAAATCATCGCGATCCGGTTGCCCTGCAAACGGCGCAGCTCTTTGGCCGACAACCGGGTCAGGTCGCGCCCCTGAAAAATGATCTGGCCGCCGCTGATTCGCCCCGGTGCATCCACCAGCCCGAGGATGGAAAACCCGGTCACCGACTTGCCCGAGCCCGACTCCCCCACCAGCCCCAGAATCTGCCCCGGCTGCAAGCGCAAAGACACCTCGCGCACGGCTGGCAACACACCGTCACGGGTATGAAACGACGTCGACAGGTTGCGCACCTCTAGGGTCGCGGGGCGCACGTCTTGCTCAAGTGCATTCATCGTTGCAGCCTCGGGTTGAGTACATCGCGCAGACGGTCGCCCACCAGGTTGATTGCGACGATGGTCAAGAGCAGTGCCAGGCCGGGGAACACGCTGATCCAATATTCGTCGCCGAGCATGAATTGAAAGCCGTTGGCGATCAGCAGGCCCAGCGACGGCTCGGTAATCGGCACGCCGAGGCCGAGAAACGACAGGGTCGCTTCCAGAGTGATGGCGCGGGCGATCTGCAAGGCGCCGATCACAATCAGCGGCGGCAGGCAGTTAGGCAGGATGTGCCCCACCAGAATCCGCCAGCGGCTAATGCCCTGCCCGCGCGCAGCCTCAACGTACTCGCGGCGGCTTTCTACCAGCGCCTGCCCCCGCGCCGTGCGGGCGTAATACGCCCACTCCAGTAGCACCAGAGTCAGCATCACGTTGCCCACGCCCTTGCCCAGCCAGGCGAGGATCATCAGCGCCATCAAAATCCCGGGGAATGACAGCAGCAGGTCCACCAGACGCATGATCAAGGCATCGACCCAGCCCCCGGCATACGCCGAAACCAGCCCGAGCACAGTGCCGACCACCGCAGCGATCAACGCCGAGCCCACGCCCACCAGTAAACTGATGCGCAAGCCATAGACAATCGCCGAGTACAGGTCGCGGCCCTGCCCGTCCGAGCCCAGCCAATAGGTGTAATCGCCTTCTTCGCTGTGCGAGCCAGGCGGCAGGCGCGCGTCGAGCACGTCCAGTTGCATCAGGTCGTAGGGATTCTGCGCAGTGATCCAGGGAGCCAAGAGCGCAGCCAGCGTGATCGACAGCAGCATCAGCAGGCCAATCATTGCCAACGGAGAACGCATAAAATCCAGCGCGCCGCGTTGCCACAGCGATTCAACGCGCAACAGACGCGGCGGGTTTTGCATTGCGGTCATTGCGCACCTTCCAGACGGACACGCGGGTCCAACAAGCGATACAACACGTCCACCAGCAGATTGAGGGTCACAAAGATCACCACCACGACCAGCAGATACGCCACCACCACCGGCCGGTCGAGGCTGTTGATGCTGTCCAGGATCAACTTGCCGGCACCGGGCCAGGCAAAGATGCTTTCAGTCACGACCGCGTAAGCAATGGTGGAGCCCAACTCCAGCCCAAGCACGGTGACGAGAGGAATCAAGGTATTGCGCAGCACGTGCATCACAATCACCCGCTTGGGCGACAGGCCCTTGGCGCGGGCGAATTTGACGAAGTCTTGCGGTAGGATTTCGCGCACCCCGGCGCGGGTCAGGCGCAGCACCAGCGAGACTTTGAACAGTGCCAGGTTCAGTGCGGGCAGCAGCAAATGCTGCCAGCCATCAAGGGTCAGCCATGACCACTGAATGCCAAACAACTCGCGTGTCTCGCCCCGGCCACTGGCGGGCAGCCAGCCCAGATGCACCGAGAACAGCAGAATCAGCATCAAGGCGACCCAGAAGGCCGGTAATGAAAACCCGATAATGCTGCCCGCCATCATCATCCGCGCCGCTTTGCTGTCCGGGTACAACCCGGCAAACAGCCCCAGCGGAACGCCGATGACGATGGCCATCAACAAGGCGCTGAACGCCAGTTCAAAGGTGGCGGGCAGGCGCTGAAAGATCAGTTGCAGGGCGTCTTCGTGATAGACATAACTCTTGCCCAGATGGCCGTGCAAAATCCCGCTGAGAAAATTCAGGTATTGCTGCCACAACGGCTGATCCAGCCCCAGCCGTGCAATCGCTTGCAAGCGCTCGGCCTGATTGAGGTCTTCACCGATCAAAATATCCACTGGGTTGCCGATGGCATTGAGCCCGACGAACACAATCAGGGTCATCAGCAACATCACCAGCAAGGCTTGCCCCAGCCGTCGCAACAGCCAGGCGGTCATGGGCGCAACTCCTCCGCACGCAGGCGTCCCGGCTGCCATTCATCACCCTTCAACTCGGGTTCGGCGTAGGCTTGCATCGCCTCGAAATGCAGCTCGATATCGTCATTGAATAATTGCCCGGCCAGCCCTTGGGCCATGCGTTTGGCGCCTTCGCTGATGGCCGGAATGTCACCGGAAAC
This sequence comes from Pseudomonas sp. 7P_10.2_Bac1, assembly GCF_025465935.1. Classification (GTDB taxonomy): domain Bacteria; phylum Pseudomonadota; class Gammaproteobacteria; order Pseudomonadales; family Pseudomonadaceae; genus Aquipseudomonas. Next base: position 14,204 of record NZ_JANLNV010000093.1, read on the forward strand.
CCCGCCGTATGTGAGCGCTGCCGGGTAACTGAAGCAATGCACGCGGTCCAGCCCCGGGCAGGTGCCAGGAACACGCTCCAGAAATTCGAATAAAGGCCCCAGGTCGGGCAACTGCGACAGTTCTTGATCTTCTTGCCCGGCCGCAGGCTGGTAGCGATCGCTCCACAGCTTGATGTGGGGTGCAAACGGCGAAAACTCCGGGCGCAGCTCCCAGTTGCTGCGAAAGCCGGTGGCGAACACCAGAAAGTCGTAGTTCAGGCGCGCTGTCGGGGTCTGTAGCAACAGGCTGCCATCGGCCTGCACCGCCACCGATTCAACTGGGCTGCCAAGCAGAAACCGCGCATTGGCATGCCGTGATACGCGCAAGGTGCTGCCCTGTGGCGGCGGCACCTGTTGCAGATTGAGGTAGTGACGGATGTTCCATTTCCAGTTATCGGGCAAGCGCCAGTAGCCGTGGGTCATGCCAGGGCTGCCCGCCCCTTTGCCTTTGTTGATGCGCGGCAAGTCCTTGCGTCGGATCAGCACATCCACCGACTGCGCGCCCGCCTCCAGTGCAGTACCCGCTGCATCCATGGCCGAGGCGCCGCCGCCGATCACCGCCACGCGCTTACCGACAAACCAGTGGTCTTGCAAACCATCGGCCGAGTGCGCCCAGTATTCACGGGGCAGCGCGTCAGCCACCGGCGGCACCCAAGGCCCGCCCAGACCGTCGCGCCCGGTGGCCAGCACTACATGCCGGGCCGACACGCTCAGGGTTTGCCCGTCGGCATCGATGCTCAACTCGACGCGGCAGTCCGCCATGGGTTGAACCCGCGTCACGCGGTGACGGTTGCGCACATCCAGACGCAGCACCTGCCGATACCAACGCAAGTACTGGGCCCATTGCAGGCGCGGAATCTTGTCCAGTTGCTCCCAGGCGGCCAGGCCGAACTGAGCTTCAAACCAGGCCCGAAAGGTCAAGGCTGGCAAGCCCAGCGCCGGGCCGCTCAATTGCTTGGGCGAGCGCAGGGTCTGCATCCGTGCCGTGGTCGCCCACGGCCCTTCAAAGCCTTCCTCGGACTGATCAAACACCACCGCCTTGACCCCCAGATGGCGCAACTCGGTTGCCAACGCCAACCCGGCCATCCCCCCACCGATCACGGCCACTTCAAGCAACAACTGGCCTTGCTGGTGACGCGGCTTGACCCATGGCTGAGCCGGTAAATCGAGCCACTGCAAATCCTCGCGCAGGCGCGCTTCGAGGGCTGGCAGGCCAATGGGTGCGTTGGTGTGGGGCATTGTTGGTATCTCTAGTAAGGTCATGAACGCTTCGCAGGCGCTGCCACAGGCTGAGGTCTTCTGATCGTTGAAAGATTGCAGCCTGTGGCAGTTCCTATGAAGAGCGGGCCAGGCTTTGGCCCCGGTTTAAAAATCGATGTTCAGACGGCCGTAGTAAAACGCCCCGTAAGAGCCAAACGGTGAGATCGATGAGTAGTAGGAACCACCGGAGACGTCATTGATCGTGTGCTTGTCCGGGTAGACGTTGAACACGTTATCAGCCCCCACAGACACAGTGATGTTGTCAGTCAGGGCGTAGTTCACGTCGACATCGGTGATCCATTTGGCACTGAAGGTTTCATCAATGCCGGTGGCACCGCTGCCCAGCCGCTTGACCTTGCCGTAGCGGGTGCTGCGCAGGCCAATGTCCCAGTCGCTGACTTGCCAGTTGACGCCCACGATGTATTTGCTCTTGGGCACCAGGTCGGTCACGCCGCCCATTTCCGTACGCTCAAAACGCGACAGGCCGAGGCTTTGCAACTGCTCAGGGTTGGCCTTGAGATCGGTGATGGTGGCTTTGTTCCAGTTCGCCCCAAGGTTCCAGCGCAAGCGGCCGTAGCGGTCCAGGTGCTGGGTGTAGTCGGCCACCAGGTCCAGGCCCTTGGTGCGGGTATCAAAGGCATTGGCGTAGTACTGCACCTGCTGCACATGGGAGAAACCGTTGGCCGCGAGGATTTTATCGACCGCTGGCCCCGACAACGGGCTGATCAGTGCGATACGGTCCTGCAGGTCAATCAGGTAAGCATCCAGCGCGATGTTGAGGTTCTGCACCGGGCTCCAGGTCAGGCCCGCAGAAATGCTTTCGGACTTCACCGGGTCCAGGTCTTCAGCGCCCAGCGCCCGGCCAATCGCCGAGTTGGGCTGCACGCGCTTGATCATGATGTCCTGGGTTTCGTTGCCCACGGTACGACGACCCAGCCCGGTCTTGGCATAGCCTTGCTGCACCATCGATGGCGCGACAAAACCGGTGCTGATGGCGCCGCGTGCGGCCAACTCAGGTGTGAAGGCATAACGGGTCGACAGCTTGCCGGTCCAGGTATTACCCGAGCTGTCGGTGTAATGTTCAAAACGCCCGGCGGCACCCACGAACCATTTGTCCGTCACATCCAGGCCCAGGTCGACGTAGGCTGCCGAGTTGCTGCGACGCAGATTGACCTCATCCTCGGGCAGCAACAGGTAGTTGCCCAGCGCACCGATAGCTGACAACTGCCCCGCGCGCGGGTGGCCCTGCGGGTACCGATAACCGCCGTTGGCATAGGAGGCTTCATCCCCGGACTCGGTGCGGTACTGCTCGAAACGGTATTCGAGGCCGGTGGCAAAGTTCAGCGGATTGCTCATGCCGATGTCCAGCTTACGGTTGAGATCCAGGTTGGTAGTCCATTGGGTGAAGGTATTGGTCTGCAAGTCAAAGTGGCGCGGGCTGTCCGGCCCCAGCGACGGGTTTAGGTTGTTTTTGGTGCTTTGCTTCTGACGGTTGGCTCCGTAAGAGGTGCTCAGGTCCCAACCCCAGCCTGCCAGGTCATCACCACGGGCCCCGAAGACACTCTGGTAGTCGAAACTGTCAAACGTGAAATCAGGGGCCACGCCGTCCGGGTACAGTTCGTTGATGATGGTGTTGCCGTTTGGGCGGCGGTAAGCGATGGACACCAGCGCATCCTGCTGACCGACGGTGCTGAAGGAGTACAGAGAGATCGAATCGTTGAGCGGCAACTCCGCGTTATACGACACGTTGAGCTGCTCGATCTCCGGCAGGGCACCCCCATAGGTGCGCTTGTCGATGGTGTTCTCACGCGGGTCAGGCTGGCCGTTCACCGGGTAGTAGAAACTGCCGGTAGCCACCCCGGAACGCTTGGTGCTGTCCTGCTTCTTGGCATCCAGCGCAAAGTTGAAAAAGCCGTCATTGGGCAGCGGCAGACCGATATCGAAGGTCTGCTGGTAGGTCTCGCCATTGGAGCCCACGCCACTGTGATAACGCGAACGGCGCCCGGCCATGGTGCTGGCGCTACCGCCACTGCTGTTGGACTTGAGGATGATATTGATCACCCCGGCGATGGCATCCGAACCGTATTGGGCCGCAGCGCCGTCGCGCAGCACTTCGACACGATCAATGGCACTGATGGGAATCAGGTCCAGATCGGCCGGGTTCCAGCCCTCTGACAGCACCGAGTTTTCTGATGCCACCGAGCCGCCATGACGGCGCTTGCCGTTGACCAGCACCAGCACATAGCCGCCGCCCAGACCACGCAAACCGGCCGAGCGTGCCACGTTGCTGTAAGCGCCGCCAGTGACCTTGGCCACGTTGAACGATGGCAGGGTTTGCGCCAGTGCATCACGCAGACTGGCGCTGGCCCCCTGCTTGAGCAGTTCCTGGCCGCTGATCACATCAATCGGCACGGCACTTTCAGCCACCGTGCGCTCGGTACCCCGGTTACCGACCGAGACCACGGTCTGCATGACCGGTTCGGTTTTCCCGTGAGCCTTGTCGTCATCTTCTTGCGCCACTGCAGGCGCGCTGACCAGGCATAGCCCAGTCAGCGCGAGGGCCGCCGATGAAAAAAGTGAAGCCGATGAAACGCCGGATTGCATATGCAAACTCCCCGATAAATCGCCAAAAAAGTTCAAACACGTCGTGCGGCGATTTGCCGAGGTCGGCTGGATGCCCGCGAAGCATGAAGGTCTGTGTTGGCAGCCTTCAATTCATTTTCATGATTCATTAGCGCATTGAATGCGGTAAATGAATACTAAGGAGCAGCGGTTATTCCATCAACTACCAAAAAAGGATATGGATATGTCTGTTTGGCATAAAAAAGTAGGAGCGAGCTTGCCTTGCGATCTTTTAGAAGGTCAAAAGATCGCGAGGCAAGCTCGCTCCTACACGGGAAAGGGGGTTAACCGGCGTAGATGCTTTGCATCAACGCATAATGGCTGCTGGCCGGGTGCACGATCATGCCTGGCAGCAAAGCCTGTGACGACGTTTTGAGGGTATCAACCAATGCCTTGGCCACGTCCGATAGCGGGGTTGCGTACGCTGAGATCAAGCCAAAAAAGAACGGGACATTGCTTTCAATCGGACGCACCACAACCCCCTCCAGCGGCACACCAAAGGCCGTGAACGGGTCAGCCAGCGCTACACCCAGCCCCACTCGGGCCATTTGCATCGCGGTCAGTGACGTGTTGGTGTCCAGGATGTGTTGCGGCTCAACCCCGGCGGCTTCGAACGCACGGTTGATCCGGCGCCGGAACCTGAACGGGTTGGAAATACTGATCAACGTCTGTTGCGCCAAGGTGTGCATGCTCAACACAGGCTCTGCGGCCAACGGCGAGTCCGCCGCCAGCACCGCCACACAGGCGGCTTCGCCAATCCAGTGCAATTCAAGCCCGCGATGTTCCAGCGGCAGGCTGACCACACCCAGGTCGACGGTTTTGGCCAGGACCGCCTGCACCGCCTCTTGAGCGCTGAGGCTCTGGAGTTGCAACTGCTGGGGCTGTAACTGAGATGGCAAAAGCGCAAGGGCCGGAGGCAATAAACCCGACGCCAGGGCCGGAGTGGCCACCAGGCGCAAGCTGCGGTTTTCATCGCGGGCAATGTTCAAGGCGCGCTGTTGCACGTGACGCACGCCCTGCAGGGCATTCTCCACCTCGGCCGAAAGCATGAACGCTTTCTGCGTCGGGGTGACCTTGGGTCCGCTGCGTTCAAACAAGGCAAAGCCCAGTTCCTGCTCCAACTCCTGTATCAGCCGTGTCACGGTAGGCTGCGAGCGCCCGAGCATCTGCCCTGCCCCCGTGACACTGCCCGCCGACATGACTGCAGCAAACGCTTCCAACTGGCGTAGATCCACCGGGATCTCCTTTGATATGACCTGAGGCGATGCAGTGTACACAGCACCAGCGGTTCAGGGCACGGGGACCGGTAGCACTCGACGGGCCAAATCCAAAAATCAAGTTGATAAAAACGGTGTATTCGCCGAGCGATTAAAGCAACGGCGATTTACCGACGTTACGGTTTGAGGCCACGCAGCACGATGTCGGCATAACTGCAAATAAAAGCCTCATCAATGACGCTACCTGAAACGAGCAGGCGGTAGTAAATAGGCGCCCAAAGCGTATCCAGGGCGATATTGAGGTCGATGTCCTTGCGCAACTCGCCGGTTGCCATTCCACGCTCAAGAACCTCGCGAGCTTGCAAACGACGCGGCTCAATAAACCCGGCGACAAATGCATCTCGCACTGAGGAGTCAGACTGGGCGACACCGATCATTTCACGGACAAGGTAGCCAGTCGGCCCGTTGTACAGCATCGCAAGCAACTGCATCTGGCGCAGGATAGTGTCAAGGGTCGATCCCGTTTCGGGAAAAGCTATGAGTGGTTCGACTGTTTCCAGAAACGCTTCAACTGCAAGCACACCTTTTGCCGGCCACCAACGATAGATCGTGGTTTTGCCCACCCCCGCACGCGCGGCTACCCCCTCTATGGAGAGGCTGCTGAATCCGTTTTCCTGCATGAGCGCGAACGTCGCCTCGAGGATGGCTTGACGCGACGCTTCATTACGTTTGCGGCCAGGTACAGGGCTCATACCCATCCCGCCTGTGGCAGTACAAGAAACTTGGTCCCCGTCGCGCGGCGTGTATAGGCAGCAATGGCATCGAGCGACAGCATCTGCTCAAGACCAATTTCAGCAGAAAAATGGCTGGCGAATAAGGTCGTCAGGCCATCCGTCGCGCGGGCGCGCAACCGGGCTGCGTCGCCAGCATCGATACGCTCGTAGAACCAGGTCATCAGCCAGCCGCCCACTCCCCACGCCATGCCAAACTGGCCATCGAGCACGCGCGGACTTGGATCAAGCACCCCGTATATATAGACCTGTTTGTGGATGGGGGAACCATAACGGCTATAGCGAGTGAGACGACTGCTTGCGGCCGCTTCCATTGCACTCAGGAGTGTTCCCGCCGTTGTACCGCCACCAATCGCGTCAAAAGCCAGTGTGGCGCCAGTAGCCTCCAGAGCCTTTTGCAATGCACTCCGGAAATCATCCGCATTGCTGTTCAGCACGAACTGTGCACCCTGGTCGCGCAAGAGCCGCACCTGCTCCTCACTACGAACAATATTGACCAGCGGCACGCCATCGGCGAGGCACAGTCGGTTCAGCATTTGCCCCAGATTCGACGCGGCAGCAGTGTGGACGAGCGCCGTATGACCCTCGCGGCGCAGGGTTTCGACCATACCCAGAGCAGTCAGTGGATTGATAAAAGCCGCCGCCCCTTCGCGCGCCGACACTCCCTCAGGCAATACCAGACAATCAGCCGCTTTAACGGTCTGATAGCGAGAGAACGTCCCGGTCGTGCCACGCAGCGCGACCCGCTTGCCTACCCACGACAACGTGTCGCTGCCTGCCGCGATAACCGTCCCCGCACCTTCATTGCCTACCGGCAGCGATTGGCCCAATCGCCCCGCAATCGCCGCCAGTCGCTCGCTGGGGACCCGCCCCTCAATCACCGGCTGCTGCGCGGTGCCGCTTTGCTTCAACGTTGCGGCGTCGACAGGCCCGAAAAGCAACAATTGGTCCGACGGGTTAAGCGGCGCAGCCTCCATTCGCACAAGGACTTCGTCCCGGCCAGGTGCTTGAATGGCGACGTCTTGCAGCCAGATACGAAGGTGACCGTCATGGTCGATACGGGTCCTGACCTCAACATTTCTCAAATCGAGCATTGAATGTTCCTGCCATGAGGGATTCGCATTGAACATCATTGACACGAATCCAATTGAATTTCGATACGCTCCGTATCGTATCTATAGTGCGATGACCTCACAACTACCTTTGCATCAAGGACAGAACAGGGCTGACGGCTATCACTGCACAATACCAATACGGCGCCAGAGATCGCACTGTGACACCCCTCCCCCTTGGCACTGCACCTTGCCTGGCTAAATCTGACCCAGTGACGCGGCTTGCAATGACACGGGAACAGCCCCTAGTATCCGCCGCGCTTCATCCCCCTAAGACCTAACAATAAAGTATGGAAACTCGGATGCTACCGTTCGCTCGTACCCTGCTCGCCCTTTCTTTGAGCATGACACTGCTGCAAACCCCAACCTTCGCAGCCCCTCCCCTGACGATGACCAATGGCGTCGCCCAGGTGAACACCCAAGACAGCAATGCCTGGGTTGAAATCAACAAAACCGCGTTTGAACACAATATCCAGGTACTGAAAAACACACTCGGCGGCAAATCCAAAATCTGTGCGGTGCTCAAGGCCGATGCCTACGGCCACGGCATCGGTTTGTTGATGCCTTCAATCATCGCTACCGGCGTGCCTTGCGTGGGCGTTGCCAGTAACGAAGAAGCCCGCGTGGTCCGTGAAAGTGGCTACAAAGGCCAGTTGATCCGCGTGCGGACCGCCGCACTGAGTGAGCTGGAAGCAGCGCTGCCGTACAACATGGAAGAGTTGGTCGGTAATCTCGATTTCGCGGTCAAGGCCAGCCTGATTGCCGAAAAACACGGGCGTCCGCTGGTGGTGCACCTGGGCTTGAATTCCAGTGGCATGAGCCGTAACGGCGTAGAAATGACGACCGCGCAAGGTCGCCGAGACGCCGTCGCGATCACCAAGGTTCCCAACTTGGAAGTGCGAGCAATCATGACCCACTTCGCGGTTGAAGACGCCGACGACGTGCGCGCCGGCCTCAAGGCCTTCAATCAACAGGCTGAGTGGCTGATGAACGTGGCTCAGCTGGACCGCAGCAAAATCACCCTGCATGCTGCCAACTCGTTCGCCACGCTGGAAGTGCCCGAGTCGCACCTGGACATGGTCCGCCCAGGCGGCGCGCTGTTCGGTGACACCGTGCCCTCGCACACCGACTACAAGCGCGTAATGCAATTCAAATCACACGTGGCCTCGGTCAACAGCTACCCCAAAGGCAACACCGTGGGCTATGACCGCACCTACACCCTGGATCGGGATTCGAAACTGGCCAACATCACGGTCGGTTACTCGGATGGGTATCGTCGCGCCTTTACCAATAAAGGCATCGTGCTGATCAACGGCCACCGCGTACCGGTAGTGGGCAAGGTTTCGATGAACACCCTGATGGTGGACGTGACCGATGCGCCCGACGTTAAGAGCGGCGATGAAGTGGTGCTGTTCGGTAAACAGGGCAACGCGATCATCAGCCAGGATGAAGTCGAAGACATCAACGGCGCATTGTTGGCCGACCTGTACACCGTGTGGGGCAACTCCAACCCGAAAGTGCTGATCGAAGAGTAAAGCCCGCCCTATCCAGGGCATTACACCTTGTAAGCACGCTTGTCTCGCGATCTTTTGAAAGATCAAAATATCGCGAGGCAAGACGTTGTAACCGGTTATTTATCCGATTTGATGCTGGTCCAGGTGCGGGTCCGTACACGCTCCAGCTTTTGTGGCAGTGGTTGCACCACATACAGTGATTTCAACGCTTCAGGCGTCGGGGTCAAGTTGGGGTTACCGGTGATCTCTTTATTGATCAGCGGCAGCGAATCCTTGTTGGCATTCGGATAACCCAAAAAGTCGCTGATCGAAGCAATTACTTTGGGCTCCAGCAAGGTGTTGAGGAACTCATATGCTTCTTCGACATTCTTTGCACTCTTAGGGATCGCGAAGGTATCAAACCAGATCGGGGCACCCTCTTTAGGCAAGCGCCAGTCCACGACTACACCGTTCTTCGCTTCTTTGGCGCGGTTGCCGAACTGGTAAAAACTGCCCGAGTAACCAATGGCCACGCAGATGTCACCGTTGGCAATGTCGGTCATGTACTTGGCCGAGTTGAAGTAGGTGACGTAAGGGCGAATCTTGAGCATCAGCTCTTTGGCTTTTTCATAGTCGGCCGGGTTCTGGCTGTTCGGGTCCAGGCCCAGGTAGTGCAAGGCCAGCGGCAGGATCTCTGAAGGCGAATCGAGCATGGCGACGCCACAGGATTTCAGCTTGGCCATGTTTTCGGGCTTGAACACCAGGTCCCAACTGTCTACCGGCGCATCATCCCCCAATGCTGCCTTGACCTTGTCCGGGTTAAAACCGATCAGCACGGTGCCAACCATATAAGGCACGGCGTACTGGTTACCGGGGTCATTGGTCTCCAGCAGTTTGAGCAATTGAGGATCTTGGTGGTGCCAGTTAGGCAGTTTGGATTTATCGAGTTTTTGAAACACACCGGCCTTGATCTGGGTGTCCAGGAACTGGTTGGACGGCACCACCAGGTCGTAGCCCGAGTTGCCGGTCAGCAGTTTGGCTTCCAGAGATTCGTTGGTCTCGAAAGTGTCCCAGGTCACCTTGATACCCGTGTCTTTGGCGAAGTCCTTTGGCACGGACGGCAAGATGTAATCCGCCCAGTTGTACACGCGCAATTGGCGCTGATCGGCTTGTACCGCGCAGGCCAGCAGCGACAAACCACATACCGTGGCGCCCAGTAAGCGTTTGACCGTGTTCATGACTGCATTCCCCATTTTTGGCGTGAGATCAATAGTTGTTATGTTTTGTACACGGCAGTAGCCCGTAAAAAGGGCGAGGGTCAGGAAGATAACTCTTATAGGTGGCTTTGATTCTTGCCGACCGATGCCGTGGTTCACAGGAGTAGGCAGGCCAAAAAGGGATCGTTCTGGCCATTGTTTATGTCCGAATCTATGTCCGCCTCCGCCCTTCTCGCGCCCCAACTGTTCATCCAGCAACTGTTGCAAAGCCAACAGCAAATCTGCACTTAACCACTCAGCCAACACCACCTACCTTGCCCGTTACGTACCAAACCCCTGATTTACGGGGGCTTGGCTTTTGGTACGGAGATTGCTGACAGACAGCAACTGTCCACAGTCTGCTGAACACTAGCCAAGGATTCGAACATGTCTAACGCGCTGCAAGTCGTCGTCGTTTCGGGTGGGGCGTACAGCCCTTCGCGCACTCTGGTTTTGGCCAAGGCCATTCTTGATGAACTGCAAACCCGGCTCACTATCGAAAGCCGCTTGATTGAGCTGGGCACCATTGCACGGCAACTGGGCGGCGCCTTGTCACGCCAGGAACTGAGCCCGCAAGTTGATGCCGAGATTCAGGCGATTGAAAACGCCGACCTGCTGATTATTGCCACCCCGGTGTATCGCGGCTCCTATCCGGGCCTGCTCAAGCACCTGTTCGATCTGGTGGATATCAACGGCCTGATCGACACCCCGGTTTTGCTCGCGGCCACCGGCGGCAGCGACCGGCATGCGCTAGTGCTCGAACACCAGTTGCGCCCGCTGTTCGGCTTTTTCCAGGCGTTGACGCTGCCGATCGGCGTGTATGCCACCGAATCCGATTTCGCCAATTACCAAATAACCAGTGAGCCTTTGAAGGCTCGCATCCGTCTTGCTGCAGAACGTGCCGCGCCGCTGTTCAGCGCGTCTGCCAACAACTTGCTGAAAATCGCTTAAGGACTTTTTCAATGGATGTGTTTTGGTTCCTCCCCACCCACGGCGACGGCCACTTTCTAGGCACCACCAAGGGCGCCCGTCCGGTCACGCTCAACTACCTCAAGCAAGTTGCCCAGGCGGCTGATGACTTGGGCTACTACGGCGTTCTGATTCCGACCGGCCGCTCCTGCGAGGACTCGTGGGTTATTGCCTCGGCGCTGGTGCCGTTGACCGAGCGCCTGCGTTATCTGGTCGCAATACGGCCGGGGATCATTTCACCGACCGTGTCGGCGCGCATGGCTGCGACGCTGGACCGACTGTCTGGCGGTCGCCTGCTGATCAACGTGGTGACGGGGGGCGACCCGGATGAAAACCGTGGCGACGGCAGTTTCCTCAGCCACAGCGAACGCTATGAGGTGTCAGATGAGTTCCTGATAATCTGGCGCCGGGTGCTGCAAGGCGAGTCCGTTGACTTTGAAGGCAAGCACCTGCACGTGCAAAACGCCAAGGCACTCTACCCGCCCGTGCAAAAACCTTATCCGCCGCTGTATTTCGGCGGCTCTTCCGAAGCGGCTCACGACCTGGCTGCCGAGCAAGTCGACGTGTACCTGACCTGGGGCGAACCGCCCGCGGCCGTGGCCGAGAAAATCGCCGATGTGCGTGAGCGTGCTGCCCGCTTGGGCCGCACCGTACGCTTCGGCATTCGTCTGCACGTGATCGTGCGCGAGACCGAGCAAGAAGCCTGGAAAGCCGCCGACACCCTGATCGAGCACATCAGCGACGAAACCATTGCTGCGGCGCAAAAATCGTTCTCCCGCTTTGACTCCGAAGGCCAGCGCCGCATGGCCGCGCTGCACGACGGGCGCCGCGACAATCTGGAGATCTCGCCCAACCTGTGGGCCGGTGTCGGCCTGGTTCGCGGCGGTGCCGGTACCGCGCTGGTGGGCAACCCGCAACAAGTGGCAGAACGCATCAAGGAATACGCCGACCTGGGCATCGAAAGCTTTATTTTCTCGGGCTACCCGCACCTGGAAGAAGCCTACCGCTTCGCCGAACTGGTCTTCCCGCTGCTGCCCGAACCGTATGCCAGCCTGGCGGGTCGCGGCATTACCAACCTGACCGGCCCCTTTGGCGAAATGATCGCCAATGACGTTTTGCCGGGGCAAGCCAAAGCCTGATCACGCCTGCATGTAGCCGGAAATATCCGGCTATTTCACGTCCTTGGGCTCTGTACGAAATGTATCTGCGCTAGGATAAGCGGCGTTGAAAACGTCGGGATGAGGCCAATACAGCCTCATCACCACCTACGATACTGCGTCAATACTTGGGCTTGAAGCGTCTGGCCAACCGGAACGCATAGTCTTCAACACACTTGAACTGAGACTATTCGATGACATACATCGCTGCCGAAAACCGCTATGAATCCATTCCTTATCGCCGCGTAGGTCGCAGTGGCCTGGTGCTGCCCGCCCTGTCGCTGGGGCTGTGGCACAACTTCGGCGACAGCACGCCCATCGACACCCAGCGCGCCTTGCTGCGCACGGCCTTCGATCTGGGCATCAACCACTTTGACCTGGCCAACAACTACGGCCCACCGTATGGCAGTGCCGAGATCAATTTTGGCCGCTTGCTGCGCGAAGATTTCAAACACTACCGCGATGAACTGATCATCTCCAGCAAAGCCGGCTGGGACATGTGGCCCGGCCCTTACGGCCAGGGTGGCGGTTCGCGCAAGTACATCCTCGCCAGCCTTGATCAGAGCCTGCAGCGCCTGGGCCTGGACTACGTCGACATTTTCTACTCGCACCGCTTTGATCCGGACACCCCGCTGGAAGAAACCGCCAGCGCCCTGGCGACCGCCGTACAGCAAGGCAAGGCCCTGTACATTGGTATCTCGTCGTACTCCGGGGTCAAAACCCGTGAAATTGCAGCGCTGCTCAAAGAGTGGAAAGTACCGCTGCTGATCCACCAACCGGCATACAACCTGCTCAATCGCTGGGTGGAAAAAGACCTGCTGGACACTACCGAAGAGCTGGGCACCGGCGTGATTGCCTTTACCCCGCTGGCGCAGGGTCTACTGACTGACAAATACCTCAATGGCATCCCGGCGGATGCGCGGGTCAATCGCCCAGGTGGCGGCTCGTTGCAAAGCAAACACTTGTCTGAAAGCAACATTGCCCACGTGCGTGCGCTCAACGAGATCGCCAAGCGCCGTGGTCAAAGTCTGGCCCAGCTGGCTCTGGCCTGGACTCTGCGCGACCCGCGCGTGACCTCGGCACTGATCGGCGCAAGCCGACCTGAGCAGATCATCGAGAACGTGGCAGCGTTGCAGAACCTGGCATTCAGCAAAGAAGAACTGGCCGAGATCGACCGTTTTGCGCAGGAAGGCGGCATCAACCTTTGGGAAAAACCGTCAACGGCTGAATAAACCACTCTGTTGGAGCCAGTTGCCTCGCGATCTTTTAAAAAGATCGCGAGGCAAGCTCGCTCCTACACGGGTATTACAACGCCAACCGCGCAGCCAATGCCTTGGCCTGCAAGGCCACATCCGTCACCGCGGTGCTTTCCCACCACTCACCACGCAATGGCGGGCCCATGGCGAACAGACGCTTGGAAGGCTGGGACTGCGCATTGAGCACTGCCCCGGACGGATCTGCCGCAATGCCCAAGGCCAAATTACCCGCGCGAATCAACCCCCGCTCAAGCAACTGCCGGGGCAAGGCTTTATCCACCCGGCGCCAGTCGTATTCGATGCCCGTAGAGTTGATCAGCCCATCGCCTTCAACCACCCTCACCTGCGCCTGCCCACGATAACGCAAGCGAATGCGCGGACGCCCGTCAGCGCTCGACTCTACGCCCTGCAGTGACGCAGCACTGATAGTCAACCGCCCTTCACCCAGCAATTTCTCGAGCAAAGCATTGCCCTGAGGCGGTGAACGGTGGTGATGGCTTTCCCACCACGGCCGCACATGGCGCACAAACTGTCGCCGCTGAACATCGCTGGCCTGGCTCCACAACCGCCCGATATGCGCACGCACGGTGTCCAGCGGGGCCTGCCAATCAATGCCTGCTGCCTCGGCCAGCTCGCACTGGCGACGCAACGCCCGGAGCAACTGCAGGGGGCTGCGAATCTCCAGGTCCTGGGCCAAAAAATCTTCCCAGGCCGGTGGCTGACGCCGCACTTGAGGCAACAGGCCGTGCCGCGAAAAAACCTCGATTGACCCGCGATGACCGGCCCGATTCAACGACTCCAGCGCATCCACCATGGTCAGCCCGGAGCCGATGATCAGCACCCGCGCATCCACGGGCAACCCCCGCAACGCCTCGACATCCCATGGGTCCAGGGCCGCCGCGTTAAGCCCACTGGACTGGCGCTGCGCCGTGCGCGCCGCCGGGAACATGCCGGTGGCCAATACGGCCACAGCCGCCTGCAACTGACGCCCACCCTTGAGGGTCACCAGCACCCGGCTTTCGTCGGTTTGCAGGTCGACGACCTCGTCGCGCACATGGGTCAGGCTCGACCCTTGCGGCGCGCCAATTGCCAGGGCTTCTGCCAGACGCTGCTGGGCGTATACGCCAAACAACCCGCGTGGTGGAAACAGATGCTCGACCGGCACCTGCTGCACAGCTGATTCCGGCCAGCCGCCTTCGGCAATATGGGCTTGCAGCCAGCGCGTCAGATCGTCGGGTTCGTCCGGATCAATGCTCATGCGCGCCGCATTGCCGTTCAGGGTGTGCCCCAGTTCGGTGGCACTGTAAGCTTCGCCCCGGCCCAGTTCAGCACGCGGCTCGACCACTACGATGTGCCGGGCACCCGGCAAACGCAGCAGTTGCATAGCCAGCAAGGTGCCGCTCAGGCCGCCACCAACAATCAACACATCGGCCTCGCGGATGGCAGACGTTGCCTGTCCGCCTTGTGGCTCACTCATGAATATTCTCTCTTGTGTATACAGCCCATCAGGCGCGTTCTTTATCACGCGCCCGGTTCAGTTCGCCGAGGTTACGGTACGCAGCACCGGGGTGCCAATCAGCCAGTTTCGGGCCTTCGCCGAACAGTTTCTCGCGCAATGTACCTGACGCATATTCCTTTTTGTACACGCCGCGCTTTTGCAGCTCAGGCACCAGCAATTCCACTGCGTCGATAAAGGTTTCATGGGTCACGGCGTAAGCCAGGTTAAAGCCGTCAACATCAGTTTCGGCGACCCATTCTTCGAGCAGGTCAGCCACTGTTTCCGGGCCACCGACAAACAACGGGCCAAAACCACCAATGCCCACCCAGTCGGCCAGCGCATTCGGCGTCCAGATCGTGTCCGGATCGGCCGTCGAGAAGGTTTCCACTGCTGACTGGATGGCGTTGGTGTGAACGTGTTTAAGCGGCTCGTCCGGCTTGAATTGACTGAAGTCGATACCGGTCCAGCCCGAAATCAGGGCCATTGCACCTTCATAGCTGACGTAGCTTTTGTACTCTTCGAACTTGGCTTTGGCCTTGGCGTCGGTTTCGCCGACGATCACCGTTTGCAGGTTGAAAATCAGGATTTTCGACGGATCACGGCCCGCCTCGGCAGCCCGGCGGCGAATATCGGCCACGGTCTTTTTCAACAAAACCTTGGACGGCGACGCCACGAACACGCACTCGGCATGCTCGGCGGCAAACTGCTTGCCACGGCTGGATGCTCCAGCCTGGTAGAGCACCGGCGTACGCTGTGGCGATGGCTCACAAAGGTGAATGCCCGGCACCTGGAAGTGCTTGCCCACGTGCTGGATTTCATGAATCTTGCTTGGGTCACTGAACACCCGCCGTTCACGGTCACGCAGGATCGCGCCTTCTTCCCAACTGCCTTCCCAAAGCTTGTAGCAAACCTCCAGGTATTCTTCGGCGAAGTCGTAGCGCGAATCGTGGGCCGTCTGGGTTTTTTGCCCCAGATTCTTGGCGCCGCTTTCCAGGTACGACGTCACGATATTCCAGCCGGCCCGGCCCTTGGTCAGGTGATCGAGCGTGGACAGGCGACGGGCAAACGGATACGGATGCTCGAACGACAAAGATGCCGTCAGGCCAAAACCCAAGTGTTCGGTGACCATTGCCATGGGCGGAATCAGTTGCAGCGGGTCATTGACGGGTACTTGTGCCGCCTGACGAATCGCAGCCTCACCGTTGCCGCGGTACACGTCGTAGATCCCCAGCACGTCGGCGATGAACAGCCCGTCAAACTTGCCGCGCTCAAGAATTTTGGCCAGATCAGTCCAGTACTCGAGGTCTTTGTATTGCCATGAGCGATCACGCGGGTGCGCCCAAAGGCCGGGGGACTGGTGACCGACACAGTTCATGTCGAAAGCGTTGAGACGGATTTCGCGAGTCATCTGTTTACTCCTGAAGCTGAGGCGGTACGACGCCGTTCAAGCGGTAGTTACCAATGATCTGGGCCTGCCAGCGCAAGGGTTCGCGGCCTTCCTGGGAAGACGACGGTGCACGGCGCCCAGTGAGTTCTTGCTGCACATTGCCAACAGCCTGCAACGCATCGGCGCTGGCAAGCACCGCTTCAGCCGTTGCGACCAATACCTCGGCGGCGCTGCCGACAAAGTGCTCGGCACGCTGATAAAGGGCTTGCGCCACATCCAGGCGAATGTTCAGGTCGCCAAACTTGCTGATGATGTAGGGGTCATCCACGGCCTTGCTCAGGCCGCTCGGCGCCCACGGCTGAGCCTGTTCGCGAACGAAAGCCAGTGTCTGCTCCAGGCCTTGGCGCGCCAGACGCAAGTCCTCGGCCGCTGCTGCAAGCTGGTTGGGCAAAGCGATTGCTGGGCTGTTCATAGTCGTGACTCCTCTGTCAGTTCCAGGCATGGCGTGGAGGTTGGATGCCGTTGAGCAGGCGGTTGCCTATCAGGTGATACTTCCAGCGCGCCGGGTCATGCAGGGTGTGGGTGCGGGCATTGCGCCAGAAACGGTCGAGGTTGTGCTTGCCGAGCACCGAGCGCGTTCCGGCCAATTCGAACAGCTTGCTGCTGGCGAGCAAGGCGATTTCCGCCGACAGCACTTTGGCCTGGGCCACGATCACCGAGGCTTCGGCCACGCTCTCTTCACTGGGCTCAACCAGAGCGTGATCAATCGCGCGACCGGCCTTGGCCAGAATCGCGTCGGTGCCGTGCAGGCGCCATTGCAAATCGCCTATTGCGGCAATCGTGTAAGGGTCTTGCCAACCGTGATCCTGCTGGCTGTCGACCCACGGGCGGGACAGGCGCGCATGAATCAGCGCCTGCTCAAAGGCCCCATGGGCGATCCCGGTATCCACCGCCGCTTGAATGATTTGCGAGATCGGGCCGTCTGCCGTGGGTTCTTCAAAGGCCTTGTAAGCCGGAATCACAGCGCTTAACGGTACGCGCACGCCCTTGAGCACAGCACCGCCACTGGCAGTCGTGCGCTGCCCGAAGCCGTCCCAACTGTCGATGATGGTCAGCCCTGGGTTGTCCCGCTCGACAAAGGCGATGAAGGGGCGATTCTGTTCATCCACCCCCACCGCCGGGACGATATGGGCAAACAGTGCGCCGGTGCAGTAGAACTTCTCACCGTCGAGCACCGCGTGCTCGTCTTCAAAGCGAATGGTGGTTTGAAAGGCCCCGACGTTCTTGCTCTTGGATTCTGAAAACGCGTTGCCGAAACGCCAGCCATCCAGAGCCTTACCGTAGTAGTAACGCTTTTGTTCTTCACTGCCGGTGTGCAACAGAATATCCAGCACGCCCAAGTGGTTTTGCGGGATTTGCCCCAAGGACGAGTCGGCAGCCGAGATGATTTTGATCACCTCGGCGACCGTTACATAAGACACACCCGCGCCCCCGTAGGCCTTGGGCACGGTAATACCCCACAGGCCGCTGGCCGCGAACAGGTCCAGTTCGGCTACCGGTAAACGACGCTCCCGGTCACGCACCGAGGCTTCTTCGGCAAAACGCACGGCCAAGGCTGTGGCGATTTCGATTGCCTCGGCATCCGAGGTGATCACATGGGCCTTGGCAGGGGGTGATACAGAAATGCTCATGGGCAGACTCCAATGCAATGGAAAACATTGAAGACGCCATTGCACAGGTCGTGCCGCTTTTAAAAACTGTTTAAATTCAATGATTTAACAAATATTCGACTCAACCAAAAGCAACACATGGCGTGCAATCTGTCGACTTGCTGTTGGCTAAGCAACAGTTGCCGCAGCAACAGCTGAATAAACATCGGCTGTGTGGGGGCGAGTTTGCCTTGCGATCTTTGATAGGACCAAACATCGCGAGGCAAGCTCGCCCCTGAAGGGCTTCCAACACTGTTGGATTGGCGTACAGCTTGTTAATCCAGTGTTGCAAACCCAACAGTTCGAGTCGCAACAAACCGCACACGACCCGCAATCTCGGGCTGCGACCGAACGGCACAGACTGTGCAACGGACATGCCAGTGACCTTTCATTTATGCAGGAGCATTGTCATGAGCCAAAACCCTCTGTCTGTCGGCACCGACTATGAAACGCTGGCCAATCGTTTCCGTCCTTTGTTCACACAGATCGCAGCCGGCACCGTAGAGCGCGAACAGGCACGGGATCTGCCTTTCGAGCCGATCCGCTGGTTGAAGGAGGCCGGATTTGGCGCGGTGCGGGTGCCCGTCGAATACGGCGGTGCGGGGGCTTCCATCAGCCAATTGTTCCAGTTGCTGATCGAGCTGGCTGAAGCCGACTCGAATATCGTGCAATCGCTGCGCGCCCACTTTGCCTTCGTCGAGGACCGTCTCAATGCCCCACCAAGCCCGGCGCGAGACGCCTGGTTTGCGCGCTTTGTAGCCGGGGATCTGGTGGGCAACGGCTGGACAGAGATCGGCGCGGTCAAACTCGGCGAGGTCATCACCAAAGTACGGCCCGAAGGCGCCAACTTTGTGCTTAACGGTGCCAAGTATTACAGCACCGGCAGCATCTTCGCCGACTGGGTGGATGTCTACGCGCAACGTTCAGACAATGGCGCCGACGTCATCGCTATCGTCGACGCGCGTCACTCCGGGGTCACCCACAGCGATGACTGGGACGGTTTTGGCCAGCGCACCACGGGTAGCGGTACGTCGCTGTATGTCGATGTGCCGCTGACGGCCGATCAAGTGATTCCCTTCGAAACCCGTTTCAAATACCAGACCGCGTTTTATCAATTGGTGCTGCTGGCCGTGCTGGCCGGGATTGGCCGTGCCGTGGAGCGAGACGTGACCCATGAGGTGCGTAATCGCAAACGCGTATTCAGCCAAGGCGCTGCCGAAACCACCCACGGCGACCCGCAAATTCTGCAAGTAGTGGGGCAAATCTCGGCACAGGTCTACGCCGCCGAGGCCGCGACCCTGCGTTCAGCTGAACCTTTGCAGCGCGCTTACCTCGCTCGTTTCAAAGACGATGAGCAAGCCGAACTGCAGGCCAATATCCAGGCAGAAATCGAAACGGCCAAGGCTCAGGTTGTGGTTTCAGAGTTGGTACTGCGTGCAACCACAGACCTGTTCAATGCCCTCGGTGCCTCCGGCGTGAGCATCAACAAATCGCTGGACCGTCACTGGCGCAACGCCCGCACCGCAGCCTCGCACAATCCGTGGATCTTCAAGGCGCGGATCGTCGGCGACTGGGTTGTCAACGCCACAGAACCCCAATACGTGTGGCAAATCGGCAATAGCGTGAAAGCCTGATTCGCGGCCCGAAGCTGCAATGAGGTCCGCAAGACCACCGCACATTGCAGCCTCGGGCCTGGGCAGCGATTCGTGATAGCGACTCTGTCAGCCTGCATTCACCCTCCCGCGAATGCCTAAAAGCTAAACCTTGCGCCAAGCAAACAGTCTATGGTGAGTGGTATCACTGACAACTGAATGAGCGGGAGTATCAATGCTTGCCAAGGTGTTCCTCAATCGCTACACCCTCCCCTTGATTGCACGGATCAAATTTCGCTGGACCACCGCCTGGCGCGATGCGCTGGCCTCGGCAATCGCCGCTGCATTGGCCTGGATCCTCGCCAAACATTTTTTCGGCCACATCCACCCGGTCTTTGCCGCCATCAGTGCCGTCGTGTGCCTGGCGCCCGGCCTGCCCAGTCATGGCAAGCAAGCGATCGGCCTGATGGTGGGCGTCGCCACCGGAATCATCATCGGCGAAGCTGCACTGTGGTTGCCCGATGGCTACCCGTTAGTGCGCATCGGCTTTGCGACCTTTTCGGCCATTGCAATTGCAGCACTCTACGGCCTGGCCCCCGTAGTTCCGATCCAGGCAGGTGTATCAGCCGTGTTGATGCTGGCGGTCGGCCCGGAGAGTGCCGGCGTGGTGCGTATGCTGGACGTGTTGGTAGGTGCCGGGGTGGGATTGATGTTCAGCCAGATCCTGCTCACTCCCAACCCTATCGGCATCATCGATGACTCGGCCAAGGGCTTGCTGGAAAAGCTCGCCAAAGGCTTCAATAAAAGCCTGCAGGCCCTTGAAGAGCACGATGCCAAATATGCACAAAACGCCGTGCTGATCTTTTCTGGCGCCCATGACAGCCTCATCACACTGGAGAACGGCATCAGCAGTGCACGCAACACCGCGCGCTGGACGCTGCGGGGCCGGTTTGTCTCTCGGGAAGTCAAAGACATTGCCAGCCGTTACGAGCGACATGCCGTGCGCTTGTATGCCAGCGCCCTGCTGTTCTCTGAAGCCTTCGCTGATGCCATGCGTAAAGAGCAAGGCGCACCGCCCGCCTCGATGCATGAGCGCTTGGCCAGCATCGCCTCAGGCTGCGCGGCGATTGCCGGCAATGATGAAACATTCGATCTGGCTCCCGCCTGCGATACCCCACAGGACGAAGCCGTATCGGCTCCGTGGCAAATCTGCCTGCAACATTTGAGCACCGTCGAAAGTGCCCTTTTAAGCTTTGGCGCCAGTGCAAAAAGCGACGCAAAAAAGGGCACTGAAAAATGATTCGTGCTCTTCAGGTCCTCAGGCGTGGGTCAAGTACCAGCGCCAGTCCTGCTCTCCCACTTCGGCGGTAAACAAACGGAACTCATGCCACTTGATCGCCAGAAACACCTTGATGAATTCATCACCCAAGGCTTCCCGCGCCCAGCTGGAGCGCTCCAGCGCCAGCAGCGCGGTGAGCCAGTCGGTGGGCAAAAAGTCGGTCGCCTGCTCATAGCCATTACCGACAATCGGCGCCCCCGGATCGATCTGCTGGCGGATGCCAAGATGGATCCCCGCCAGCAATGCAGCCGCAGCCAGATACGGGTTGGCGTCAGCGCCGCAAATGCGGTGCTCAATGTGCCGGCTTTGCGCCGGGCCGCCCGGTACGCGCAATGACACCGTGCGGTTATTCACCCCCCAGCTTTTGGCCAGCGGCGCATAACTGCTGGCCTGGAAACGCCGGTACGAATTGGCATGGGGGCAAAAGATCGCCAGCGAATCGAGCAACGTGTGCATCATCCCGCCGATGGAGTGGCGCAGCAGCGGCGTGCCCTGCGGGTCATCGCTGGCGTACAGGTTATTACCCTCCTCATCGGCCAGGCTCACATGCAAGTGCAAACCGCTGCCCGCCTGATCACTGAACGGCTTGGCCATAAAGCAGGCCTGCAACCCGTGCTTGTTGGCCACGCCTTTGACCAGACGCTTGTACCGCACGCCCTCGTCGATGGCCTGCAGTGCATCGAAACGATGCTCCAGGGTCAGTTCCAGTTGACCGGGCGCGTATTCGGAAATCGCCGTGCGCACCGGCAGGCCTTGCGCTTCACAGGCCGCGTAGAGATCGTCGAGAAATGGCTGCAACTGCTCCAGCTCATAAATGCCGTACACCTGTGGCGCCTGCGCACGCACGCCATTAGTTTGCAGCGCTGGCTGTGGACGACCATTGGCATCGCGCTCCCGGTCGAGCAAGTAAAACTCCAGCTCCACAGCCATCACCGGGTGAAAACCTTCAGCCTTGAGCCGGTCGATGGTGTTCGCGAGTACATGCCGTGGATCGGCCGGGGCTGCTGGCAAGCCCTGCGTGGGGTGCATACTGACCTGCAACTGACCGGTCGGCGTCGCGCGCCAGGTTTGCACGGTCAGACTGCCGGGCACCGGGTACGTCCAGCAATCGGCATCGGCCACTTCCCAGACCAGACCGGTGCTCTCAACGTCTTCGCCCTGAATGGTCAACGCCAGAATCGAACTGGGCAGCGGGCGCCCGTTGTCGTAGATGGCCAGCAACTCATCGCGGTGCAACAACTTTCCACGCGGCACGCCGTTGGCGTCGATCAAAAACAATTCGATGCTGCGCACCTGCGGATTGGCAATCAAAAAGGCTTCGGCTTCTTTTCTATCGGCAAACTGCATATCAAACCTCGTGAGTGGCGACGCGGGCACCCGGCAGCGCAAGCAAGGCGCTCAGTGCTTGATCCAGCTCGGTGATCAGCCGTTCTACATCGGCCGCGCTGGTGTGCGGGCAGCATAGAGTCATGTTGTGAAAAGGCGTGATCAGAATCCCGCGGTTGATCAGGTACAGATGCAAAGCCATTTGCAAGCTGTCATGAAACGCCGCCTCAGCCTGCGCACCGGTCTTGGGTGGCGAGGCGCAGAACTGGAACTCACAACGAGCGCCCAGCTCTGTCACCGACCAGTGCAGATCATGCTTTTTGAACACACGGCGCAAACCTTGGGCCAGCTCTGCTGCCAGCGGCAGCATGTGCCGGTAGGCCTGCTCGGTCATCACCTCTTGCAGATTGGCGCGCATGCAATGCATCGCCAGAGCATTGGCTGACAACGTGGTGCCCATACCGCTGTGACCATGCCCGGTGCTTTGCTCGCTGTTCATCTGTTGCACGGCCTGCATGCCCGCTGCCACCTGCTCGGTAAACCCGAACACCGCGCAGGGAACGCCACCGGCAATCGGTTTGCCGACCACGAAAAAGTCCGGCTGCAAGTCCCACAGGCGGGTGCAGCCGCCCATGCCGGTGGAGATGGTGTGAGTTTCATCAATGATCAGAAGGCTGCCATACCGGCGGGTCAATTCGCGGCACTTTTGCATAAAACCCTCAGAGGGCAGGACCATGCCGATATTGGTCATCGCCGGCTCACATAACAATGCGCACACATCGCCCTGGGCCAGTGCCGCTTCAAGGGCATCGACGTCATTGAATGGAATCGAACGGCTGTATTGGGTCAAATCGTAGGCCTGACCGACCAACCCAGAGCGATGCACCGTGGCACCATCGCGGTTGCGCACCATTACATCGTCGACCGTGCCGTGATAACAACCATCGAACACCAGCAAGGTCTTGCGTTGAGTGATCGCCCTCGCCCAGCGCACCACATAACGATTGGCATCAGTGGCCGTTGCGGTCACCTGCCAATACGGCAAGCCAAAGCGCTCGGCGAGCAACTCGCCGCAGACCACCGCGTCTTCGCCGGGGAGCATCGTGGTCAGGCCTTTGTGGGCTTGCTCAACCATGGCGCGGGCAATCGGGTCGGGTGAATGGCCGAACATGCTGCCGGTGTCGCCCAGGCAGAAATCGACGTATTCGTGCCCATCCACGTCAGTGAAACGCGCGCCTTTGGCCTGCTGAACAAACAGTGGCGTGGGCATCGACCAATCACTCATCCAGTGCATGGGCACGCCGTTATACAGATTGGCCCGAGCGCGCTCGGCCAGGGCAATCGACTTGGGGTTGTTCTGGATAAAACGCTCACGTTCGGCTGCCGCAAATGCTTCAACAGCTGACTCGCTGATACCACTGATCGACATGATTAAGTCCTTTTTTAACTTGTATTGTTATGGGGTCCGGATGTGCCGCGAGGTCCTGGATTCTCGCAGTGAACAGGCTGCGCCCACATACAGTTGTGGTGCGGCTGGAAGCCAGGTTGCCCATAACTTATAAATAAGACGATTATTATCAGCAACACTGACAACGCCGTGGTTTTTAACAGTGAGGCATTCTTGCCTTGCTGTAGGAGCGAAAACCCGTAGATCGCCGTTGCGCATTCAATGGATATGTACGCAGGCGGCAATGAAAGAATGATTGAGTACATATCCATTCGAGGCGTAACGGCCACTTAGGGTTACGCCCTTACGGCGTGCCACTTTGAAAAGCGCAAAGTGGCCAAACGCTTTCGCCCCTCCCCCTCGGTGCCTCGCTTTGGCTCGGCATACCCTCGCCACAGGCCTCGCTCCGTGGGCCCGCCGCGATCGGCCATCCATGGCCGTGTCGCGGCTAACCCGGCGTCCTGCCGGGTTACCCACTACGCAAAACCTGCGCTCGGCCAGCAGGGTTTAATGGGCCTCTAACATCAAGATCACAAGCCAGATCAAGAGCCACACGGCCTGCTGCCGCAGGCTGCAATCTTTTGATTTGGT
>NZ_JANLNV010000013.1 GCF_025465935.1 Pseudomonas sp. 7P_10.2_Bac1
ACTTTTGTGGCTGTTTGACAAAAGTGCCTCGCCGTAAGGGCGAAACCCGTAGATCGCCGTTGCACATAAAATGGATATGTACGCCGGGACAACGACTGAATAACTGGGTACATATCCATTCCTGCCGGGTTACCCACTACACAAAACCTGCGCTCGGCCAGCAGGGTTTAACGGGGCCTTTAACATCAAGATCACAAGCCAGATCAAAAGCTAAATCAAAAGCTCCACTGCCTGTTGCCGCAGGCTGCGATCTTGCCTTACCGCGTCAAAAATCCCAACGCGTGGTCACCATGAAGTTGCGGGGTTCGCCGTACACCGCCGAGTTGTAGAAGCCGATGTTGGTGAAGTAGTACTTGTCGAACAGGTTGTTGACGTTAACCGTTGCCGACAAATTTTTGCTGATCTGATAACGGGTCATCAGGTCAAACACCCAGTAGTCAGGCTGTTCGAATTTTTCGTATTGCCCATGCGACGAATTCCAGATGTTTTGCCACGCAGTGTTCTGCCAGCGCGCACCGCCACCCACGGTGAATTTGTCCAGCTCGCCTTGCAGTTTGTAGCTGGTGTACACCTTGAACTGATCCTGCGGCTCGAAGGTGGAGATTTTCTCGCCATTGTCGTCGCGCACGATTTTGTGGGTGTAGCCCCCTTGTACCTGCCACCCAGGGGTCAGCTCACCCGACAGTTCAAACTCGAAACCTTTGGTCTTGGCCTTGGTGCCGACGAACGCATAGTTGGGCGGGGTAGGCGACTGGTTGTTGTAGGCGTCATCGGGTACTGAACGGTTGCTTTCCTTGATCTCGAAGTACGCCAGGCTGGCATTCAAGCGGCCTTCAAGGAATTCTGCCTTGAGCCCCACTTCGTAGTTCTCGCCCTTGTCTGGATCGATCAGGCGGTCTTTTCGGTCGCGGTTGTAGTTTTCCTGCGGAATGAAAATGTCGGTGTAGCTGGCGTACACCGAGTAGGTGTCGTCAAGGTCGTAGATGGCCCCGACATATGGGATGAATCGCCCAGATTCACGGTACGACGGCGTGTTGCCGGTCATGTGGTAATCCACCACGCGACCTCCCACCAGGACTTTCAAATCATCGGTGACGTTGAAGCGGGTGGTCATGTAGGTGCCGGTCTGGCGGATCACGTCATCGGTGTATTGGCCAACCGGTCCCCAGGCCGGTTTTTCGGCGTGGCCGTTCCAGTTGTTGAAGTCCACCAGGTTGATGCCCTGGTAAATGGGATTCCAGTAGCCGCGGCCACGCCAGTGAGCCGAGCTGATGGAGCCGCCAAGTACGATTTCATGCTCGCGGCCAAACAATTGGAAGGGACCGCTGACATACAGGTCGGCGGAGTTGCTGCGGGTGTTACCGACGTAGCGTTGGGCGTTGATCGGGGTGGTGCCGTCTTCATATGGGTAGTCACCCTGGATCGAACCCATTTGCGCATCGTAGCCGTTGAGTTTGTGGTCGAGTTGCAGCTTTGTGACCCAACCCTCGCCCAGGTCATGTTCAAGAGTGGCGAACACCGTGCGGGTGTACTGCTTCCAGTTACTCCAGTCGGTGCCGTTGTTGAACGAGCGCTTGACCTTGTTGCGTTCGCCTTTGGAGTTGATCAGCGGGTAGCTGCCAGACCAGCTTGAACCCATCGGCTTGTTGTCCTGATAGTCACCGCCCACGGTCAGCAGTGTGTCGGGGGTCAGGTCGAACTCGAGAATGCCGTAGAACACCGAGGTTTCACGTGAGTAGTGGTCCTGGTACGAATTTTTGTCTTGATAGGCCGCTACCGCGCGGCCGCGTACGTTGCCGGTTTCGGTCAAGGGGCCGCTGACGTCCACTTCGCTGCGGTAGTCGTCCCATGAGCCAGCGCCGAGCGTGGCATGGCCTTTGAACTCGGCAGTCGGCTTTTTGCGCACCAGGTTGATGACGGCGCCCAGTGAACCGGCACCGGTCAGCAGCCCGGTTGAACCTTTGATGACTTCAATACGGTCGTAAATGGCGGTATCGCTCAAGGTGTTACCCGAGGAATAGCCGACGTTGGTGGTGGCAGAAGGGATGCCGTCGTATTGGAAGTTGCTGATCGAGAAACCGCGGGCGTAGTAGTTGCTGCGGTCGCTGTCATAGGCCGACACGGTGATGCCGGGGGTGTGGCGCATCACGTCGTCGACGTTGTTGAGGCCGAAGTCGTCCATGTGCTGGCGAGTGACGACGGTGACGGTTTGCGGGGTTTCTCGTGGCGACAGCACCAGGCGTGTCGCGGTGGCGATGGTGCCGGGGGTGTAGGAGCCCGAGCCTTCGGTGACCGTGCCCAACAGGTTGCTGGTCACCGCCGTCGCGCCAATCTCCATGGCTGATCCGGTCTGTGGGGCTGGCGCCAGGACGACAGCGTTCTCACCGCTGGGCTGGGCCTCAAGACCGCTGCCGGTCAGCAGTTGTGACAGCGCCTGGCGGGTGGTCATGGTGCCGTTGACGCCCGGCGAGGTAATGCCTTGGGCCATGTCCGAAGAGTAGGCAATTTGCAGCCCGCTTTGAGTGCTCAGTTGGTCAAGTGCGTGGGTCAGCGGTTGGCTGGCAATTGCGAACGTGTGGGTATCCAGCGCTTCAGTGTTGGCGGATTGACGGGTGGGCTCGACGGCCTGAACGTTGCTGTATGCCAGGAACACAGCCAGCGCCAGCGCGCTGCGTGCATAGGTGGTGTTGAGGGTAGGAAAGTACATGCGAGCCCCGAGTGAATAGGAAGTATTTGCAACAACAAACACCTTGACGGGTTGAGCTCGCGAAAGCCGTAAAACTTTTTTCAAATATTTTTTCGCGGGGCAAATTCTGGCACCAGACGCGAAGGCATGACGATGAAGGTCTATGTATTGTTTAGTGAACGGTGATCCAAGAATCCGAAAAGTATGCTTTTACCCTCCGTGGCCACATGCCACCTTACAACGTCAGCAACTGAACAACAGGAGGGCATTACCCATCGTTGCGAGCCCTGCGTTTTTGCTCGGCGGCGAATGGAAGGAGAACCGGTTGGCTCCCCACCCAGGAGGTCCAGGTTGATCCCGGTGTCTCGAGTGATGTGCAATCACCCTTGAACAGTAGGAGATAACAATAATGATCAAAGCTCTGAAATTCGCAGTTCTTGCAACGGGGATCATCACGGCCAGCCACAGCCTGGCGGCCGATCTCACCATCGTGTCCTTTGGCGGCGCCAACAAGGATGCCCAAGTAAAAGCCTTCTACAAACCCTGGCAAAAGGCGGACGCCAGCAAAGTCATTTCTGGCGAGTACAACGGAGAAATGGCCAAGGTCAAAGCCATGGTCGATACCGGTAGCGTGTCGTGGAACGCCGTCGAGGTAGAGTCCGCCGAGTTGGCTCGCGGCTGTGATGAGGGCTTGTTCGAAACTCTCGATCCCGCGCAAATCGGCCTCGATCCCAAGGATTTTGTGCCGGGCGCCATCCAGCCCTGCGGTATCGGTTTCCTCGTCTATTCCACGGTACTGGCTTACAACACCAAGAAGCTGAAGGAAGCCCCCACCGGTTGGCAGGACTTTTGGGACGTTGAGAAATTCCCCGGCAAGCGCGGCCTCCGCAAGCTGGCCAAGTCGACCCTGGAGTTTGCCTTGATGGCGGATGGAGTAGCGCCTGATCAGGTCTATACCACGCTGGCGACCAAGGCCGGCCAGGACAGGGCCTTCGCCAAACTCGACCAGATCAAGCCTCATATCCAGTGGTGGGAAGCCGGCGCCCAGCCACCTCAGTTCCTCGCGGCAGGGGACGTGGTGATGAGTTCGGTCTATAACGGCCGACTGTCGGCTGAGCAGAAGAAAAGGTATGACCTGGACCTGGTCTGGAACGGCGGAATCTATGAGTTCGATTCCTGGGCTATCCCGCGCGGGGCCAAACAGCAAGACAAGACACGCGAGTTCATTGCGTTCACCCTGGAGCCCGAGCAGCAGAAGAACTTCGCCGAGAATATCGACTACGGCGCAGCCAACGTTAAGGCCATGGACTTGCTGGATAAGGCCCGCATCAGCGAGTTGCCGACCGCACCTGCCAACCTGGCGCAGCAGGTGCCGGTAGATGCGCTGTTCTGGGCGGACCACGGCGAACAACTGGAGCAGCGTTTCAACGCCTGGGCGTCACGCTAACAGCGGCCAGCCATGGAGTGTTCGCTCCATGGCTGGGCGTTCAGTGAATCACCAGCATGCCACCGGGCAAACGCGTCAGTTGGGTTGAAGTGACTTTATTCAGCGCCTCAACGATTGCCACGGGATCATTCAGTAGGTAATTGCCGCTGACACGGTGTTTGGCTGCGGCTTCGTTGAACAACAAGATGGGTTGCGGGTAGTAACGCTCAAGGCTGTTCAGGACTTGAGCCAGCGGCTGGTCCTGGAACGACAGTCGACCCTGCACCCAGGCCATTTGCCGTTCAGCCCCTTCGGCGTTCACGCCTTGTAAATGATCATGCTTGAGCTGTTGCCAGTTACCGGCCTGTAACAGGCTTTGCTCACCCGATTTGTCGGTAAAACGCACCTTGCCTTCGCGTACAGCGACGGTGACGTCATTGCCTTGCAGCGCGACGCTGAATTGAGTGCCGACGACCGTCACTCGGGCGTCTGCTGCGTCAATCTCTAGCGGTCGCGATGGATCGTGGAATGCTTCAACGAAAAATTCACCGCGCAGCAAGCGGATACGGCGGTGGTCCGCGCTTATGTCGGTGCTGATTGCGCTGTGACTGCCCAGCACGATCTGCGAGCCATCATCAAGGGTCAGGTGCCTGACCTCGGCAACTGCGGTGATTTGATCGGCACGCAGGCGCATGGGCAAGTCAGACATCCAGGCGCTGGTGATCATCAACAACAACATCGCGGCAGTGGCCACAAACCACGCCTTGCGCGGTTTATGGGGTGGTCGGGCTACGGCTTGCGGCAGTTCCACATCAATCGCAAGACTGCGCAGCGCCTGCTCGAACGCTTGGCTCTGCCACAGTGTTTCCAGGGTCTGGTACGCCGCGGCGTGTTCGGGGTTTACCGTGCGCCATTGCTCAAAGCGCTGACGCAACGCTGGCTGTTGCGCCATTTCTTCACGCTGCGCGAACCAATCTGCCGCCTGGCGCTGAACGTGTTCGCTGGGCACAACAGGAGCGTCGAAAGAATCAGTCATGAGCGGCTTGCTTCTGGATGGCTTTGGCGCACGCATTAAGCGCAGTGCGCAGATCTTTTTCAACTGTACTGATCGAAACGTCCAGGCGCTGGGCGATTTCTCCTTTGGACAAGTCCTGTAATTTGCTCAACACCAGAATCTGCTGCTGGCGTTTGGGCAAGGTCTTGAGTGCCGCCTGGAAGTGCTGCAATGACTGTTGGCCTTGCAACTGACTGTCGGGGCCGGGGGCGGTGGTGGCGATCTCGGTCAAATGCCGTTCATCGCTGACCTGGCATTCGAAGCGCCTTTTGCTGCGTAAGCTGCGCAGGTGATCGAAGGCCAGGTAGCGGGCGGTCTGATACAGGAAAGGGTGCAGAAACTCGACCGGTCGGACCTTCAAAGCGTTAGCCACCTTCACATAGGTTTCCTGCGCCAGGTCTTCTGCCAGACTGGCGCAGCCCACCACACGCGAGAGCATCCTGACCAGCGATACCCGCTGGTTGATGAAAAGCTCGCTCAGTTTTTGCTGACTGTCCTCTGTACTCATGTGAACCGCTCCCGCCATTCCCACGCAAATCCAGCGTGCTCGGCGAGCATTCTAATGAGAACCAGTATCATTTCTACATAATTTTTTATCGACCCTTGCGAAGGGGACGATCAGCGTTGGCAGAATCGAATCCGATTACCGAACGGGTCGTGTACTTCCAGCACTTGCCCCCAGTCTTGCTGAACGATTTGCGGCCGCCCGTAGCCATAGCGTTTGGCTGCCAACTCGGCGTGAAACAACTCGATATGCTGCATCGGTACAAACAACGTCGACCCCGGGCTGGCATCACCGTGGTGTTCGGACAGGTGCAGTTCCAGACCATCTCGGCTGATGCCTAGGTACAGCGGCATACCCGGCTCGAAGCGGTGTTCGAATTCGACGGTGAAGCCCAGGAATTCGAGATAGAACTCGCGGGCTTTGGCCTCATCGAACATCCGCAAAATGGGAATAGGCTTGTCGAATGTAACGCCGGGTGGGGTGTTGCTGTCACGGGCAAGCAGAGCGGATGCGGTATTCCAGTCCTTGTAACCCAACTGCTGCGCCACCAGTTCAAGCGCCTGGCTGTGGGAGATGTCGTGCTGGGCTGCGCACAGCGAGGTACGCAGTTGTTTGGCCATGTGCTTGGCCTGCTCGATTGAAAACATAAAAGCCTCCTGCCATCGAGATACGTTGGTGCTCGCGTTGCCAAACCTCGATGCTCAAGAGAGACAAAAGGGGGTTGGACAGTCCTTCATGCTTTCACCATCCCCAATGGGGGCGAGCGGCGGGCAGCATCAGCCAGCGCCGAGCATACCCAAGCAGGCAGCCAGGTGAAAGTCGTTTGTAGCGTGTGGGCGTCACTTGCTGGTGGGTTGGCGCTTGGGCATGATCATGGGCTCGTCACCAGGAAGGCTGTTTATGATGACTCCCACATTGCATTTGCTGTGCGGCAAGATCGCTTCGGGTAAATCGACGCTGGCAACAACGCTGGTCAAACAGCATGCGGCGATTTTGATCAGTGAAGATCGCTGGCTGGCGGCGCTGTATCCGGATGAGATTCTCTCGGTGGCCGATTACCTGCGCTGTGCCCGACGCATTCGCAACGTGTTGCAGCCACTGGTGATCGACCTGCTGGGTTCAGGGGTGAATGTGGTGCTGGATGTGCCGGCCAACACCGTAGCGGATCGCCAGTGGCTATGCGCCTTGGCTGATGATGCACAGGTGCCGCACGCTCTGCATTACCTGGAAGTCGACGACGATACCTGCCGAGCTCGATTGCGCGCACGTAATGCCAAGGGTGAGCATGATTTTGCGGCGACCGATGCAGAGTTCGATTTGATCACCCGCTACTTCAAGGCGCCGGATGAACAAGAGGGCCTGACTATCGTCAGACAAGGCCCGCTATTGGTCCCGTAGAAGTTTTGATAGGTCGTAGCCTTTATGCCTCGTCAGCGACTACCGCGACAGACCTCGCGGCATGCACACAACCCCGTAGCCGTTGTCGTAAAACCAGCGCACCAGATCTGCCAGGCAAACCGAGAATGTGCGCTGCGTACTACGGCGCCGGGTTCTCCTCTACATCCAGCGCTTCACCGGTCGCGTAATAGTGCCCACCGGCGATGTAGTGCAGGCTGCGCCAGGCCGGGTCGGCGTTTTCAAAATGCCAATGTCCGTCCTTGAACACACGGGTGTCTGCCCAGGCGCCAACCACTTCACCGATAAACAGGTCGTAGGCGTTCTGGTTGTGCGGTTCAGGGATCAATTTGCAGGCCAGCCATGCCGAGCATCCGCTTACAAAGGGTTGGTCGTGCCCGGCAATCTCAAATAGCGCTACGCCGCTGTCGCTGAGTTTGTTCGGGTCGGTATTCAAGCTCAGGCTGCCAACTTTACTGGTGAGTTCAAGTTGCGCCACGGTCGGCACCTGAATCACAAACAGGCCACTGTGCTCCACCAGTTCTCGTGTCTTGACGCTCTTGTCCAGCACCACAGTAACCTTGGGCGGGGCGAAGTCCAGCGCGCAGGCCCAAGAGGCGGCCATGACGTTCTGCACGCCACCCTGACGTGCCGAAACCAGAATGGTCGGCCCGTGGTTGATCAGTCGATAGGCTTTGTCCAATGGGACGGGTGCAATGTGCTTGTCCATTCTTGCTCCTGAAAAAGGGCGGAGGTGTGTACGCGGATAATGACGGATATGGGCTCGTTCGTCAGCGGGGAAGGGGGCGGTGCGTCATATCCTTATTCCTTAAAAGTATTTAAATTAATTTTCTTATACCTATAAAGTTTCTCCCCGCGTACAGGCCGACCAATCGGCTCGCCGCACGAAATGAACGAACACGGGACATCCGTGAGTTTCTGATCGACGTGCGCGCTTTGGGTCGTGCACCGCGTGGGAGTTTTTTATGTCTGCACCGTCTGCTTCTGCGACTGCTCTGAGCATCGCCCCTCAAACTTTCGACATTCGCCCGTTCAACGACACGGTAGGTGCCGAGATCATCGGTCTGGACTTATCGTTGCCCGTCAATGACCAGGATTTTGCCCGCATTCATCGGGCGCATCTGGAGCACCACGTGGTGGTGTTTCGTGATCAGCGCATCACCCCGCAACAGCAGATCGATTTCAGCCGCCGCTTTGGCGTGTTGCAGATCCATGTGCTCAAACAGTTCTTGCTGACCGGCCACCCGGAAATTCTCATTGTTTCCAACATCATCGAAAATGGCCAATCCATCGGCCTTGGCGATGCGGGTAAATTCTGGCACTCCGATCTGTCGTACAAAGAATTGCCAAGCCTTGGCTCGATGCTGCATGCGCAGGAGTTGCCCTGCGAAGGCGGCGATACGCTGTTTGCCGACATGCACAAAGCCTGGGACGCCTTGCCGCAAGCGTTGCGCTCCGCTGTTGAAGGGCGCTCGGCTGCGCATTCCTACACTGCGCGTTACAGCGAAACCAAATTCGAAGGCAACTGGCGCCCCACTTTGACCCCGGAGCAACTGGCTCAGGTCAATGAAGTGGTGCACCCGATTGTGCGCACGCACCCGGAAACCGGGCGCAAGGCACTGTTTGTCAGCGAAGGCTTCACCACCCGCATCGTCGGTCTGCCCGAAGATGAAAGCCGCCAGTTGCTCGATGAGCTATTCGCTTACAGCGTGCTGCCGCAGAACATCTACCGTCACCAATGGCAACCTCATGACATGGTGTTCTGGGACAACCGTTCGCTGATCCACCTGGCTGCCGGCTGCCCGAGCCATCTGCGCCGCAAGCTGTATCGCACCACTATCCAGGGCGACGCGCCTTTCTGATCGGTTACGGTCTTCCCCAAGACAAGGAGCATTTCATGTCTACCTCTTTCAAATCCCTGGCCGCCAGTATCGGCCTGGGCATCAGCCTGCTCGCCGGCAGTTTTGTGGCCCCGTCAGTGGCGCACGCCGAAGGCGAGATCCGTATCGCCGAGCAGTTCGGCATTGTTTACCTGTTGCTCAACGTGGTGCGCGATCAACACCTGATCGAAAAACACGGTAAAGAACAGGGCCTCGACATCAAAGTGGACTGGACTCAATTGTCCGGCGGCGCAGCTGTCAACGATGCGTTGCTCTCGGGTTCGATTGATATCGCCAGCGCCGGAGTCGGCCCGTTGCTGACGATCTGGGACCGCACCCACGGCAGGCAGAACGTCAAAGCCGTGGCTTCGCTGGGTAACTTCCCGTACTACCTGGTGAGCAACAACCCGCAGGTCAAAACCATTGCCGATTTCACCGAGAAAGACCGCATTGCGGTGCCTGCAGTCGGAGTGTCAGTACAGTCGCGCTTCCTGCAATACGCCGCTGCCAAAGAGTGGGGCGACAAGGAGTACAACCGCCTGGACAAGTACACGATTGCCGTTCCGCATCCGGACGCAACCGCGGCCTTGATCGCGGGAGGCACCGAGCTGACCGGGCATTTCTCGAACCCGCCGTTCCAGGAGCAGGCGCTGAAAAACCCGAACGTGCATGTGGTGCTCAATACCTACGACCTGCTGGGGCCAAATTCGCCAACGGTGCTGTTCGCCACCGAGAAATTCCGCAAGCAGAACCCGAAAACCTATACCGCGTTCGTGGACGCGCTGGCCGAAGCGGCCGAGTTCGCGCAGAACAACAAGGAAGCTGCGGCAGACACTTATATCCGCGTGACCAACGCCAAGATCGACCGGGCCGAGTTGCTGAAAATCATTGAGGACCCGCAGTTCGAGTTCAGCGTCACCCCTAAAAATACCTACCCGCTGGCTGAGTTCCTGTACCGCGTAGGGGCGATCAAAAACAAACCCGAATCCTGGAAAGACTACTTCTTCCAGGACGCGAAGCCGCTGCAAGGGAGCTGATTGAACATGAATGCGTCTGTGCAAGGCCACGCGGGCAGCAATCTGACAGCTAACGGGCCGGCCCTGTTATCGGTCGATCAGGTCAGTCTGGAATACCGCACGCCGCAACGTGTGGTGCGGGCGACTCATCAAGTGAGTTTTGAAATCGACCCGGCAGATCGTTTTATCCTGCTGGGCCCTTCGGGGTGCGGTAAATCGACCTTGCTCAAGGCGGTTGCCGGGTTCCACTCGCCGTGTGAGGGGCAAATTCGACTGCAAGGGCAGCCAGTGACCGCGCCGGGTCCGGACCGGATGGTGGTGTTTCAGGAGTTCGATCAACTGCCACCCTGGAAGACGGTCAAGCAGAACGTGATGTTCCCGCTGCTGGCTTCCAAGACCCTGCAGCGGCGCGAAGCCGAAGAGCGCGCGCTGCACTATCTGGACAAGGTTGGCCTGGCGGCTTTTGCAGATGCCTACCCGCATACTTTGTCGGGTGGCATGAAGGCCCGGGTTGCGATTGCCCGCGCCCTGGCGATGCAGCCAAAAATCCTGCTGATGGACGAGCCGTTCGCCGCGCTGGATGCCTTGACCCGACGCAAGATGCAGGAGGAGTTGCTGCTGCTTTGGGAGGAAGTGCGTTTCACCTTGCTGTTTGTGACCCACTCCATCGAAGAAGCGCTGGTGGTCGGCAATCGCATTTTGCTGCTGTCCCCGCACCCGGGGCGTGTGCGGGCGCAAATCAACAGCCATCAGTACGACTTGCATAGCCTGGGCGGCGTGGACTTCCAGGCGTCGGCACGGCGTATTCATCGTCTGTTGTTTGATGAGGATGAGACGGTGCAGGCCGAGCAGTCCCTGAACTTCAACGATATTCGTATCGCTTATTGAGCCTTGGAGGATTGCCCGATGAGCGATTCATCATCTGTACGTCAAGAATATGAAGTGGTGCTGGAACCGCTGGTCAGTGTGCCGCTGGAACGTGAATTGCCGCTGCGCCAACGACTGTGGCAACAAGGTTGGATTCGCAAAGGCGTCATCCTGATCATGCTCGCGGTGATCTGGGAGCTGGTGGCGCGTTATCAGGACAATGACCTGCTGTTGCCCAGCTTCCTGC
The DNA here is from genome assembly GCF_025465935.1 of Pseudomonas sp. 7P_10.2_Bac1. Lineage (GTDB taxonomy): Bacteria > Pseudomonadota > Gammaproteobacteria > Pseudomonadales > Pseudomonadaceae > Aquipseudomonas. Next base: position 11,098 of record NZ_JANLNV010000013.1, read on the forward strand.
AAACTGCCAGCGCCCTGTACGACGGCCTGATCAGCGGCGAATTGCTGGGCAAGGTAGGGATTTCCCTGGTGGTGCTGGTCAAGGGCTACCTGATTGGCATTGTGCTGGCGTTTGCGCTGACCACGTTGGCGGTGTCGACCCAGTTTGGGCGTGATCTGCTGAGTACCCTGACCTCGATGTTTAACCCGCTGCCGGCGATTGCGCTGTTGCCGCTGGCGTTGCTGTGGTTCGGTCTGGGCGAGTACAGCCTGATTTTTGTGCTGGTGCATTCGGTGCTTTGGGCGCTGGCCCTGAACACCTATGCAGGCTTTCGCGGCGTCTCGGAAACGCTGCGCATGGCCGGGCGCAATTACGGCCTCAAAGGCATTCGCTTTGTGCTACTGATCCTGATCCCGGCCGCGCTGCCGTCGATTCTCGCGGGGCTGAAAATCGGCTGGGCGTTTGCCTGGCGCACGCTGATCGCCGCAGAGTTGGTATTCGGGGCCACCAGTGGTAAAGGCGGGTTGGGCTGGTACATCTTCCAGAACCGCAATGAGCTGTACACCGACAAGGTCTTCGCCGGGTTGGTGGTGGTGATTCTGATTGGTCTGCTGGTCGAGAACCTGGTGTTCGATACGCTGGAGCGCCTGACAGTCAAGCGTTGGGGCATGCAACGCTAGGCGCTGTACGAAATGATCTGGGCTCGGTTATGCGGCGCTGAAAACAGGCTTGCCTGATCTTCGTTCGAAAGCATTTCCAACAGCCCCTTGAGCGTCAGTCAAGCGTCTGGCCCGGTTGCGGGCCAGACGCTTTTTTGCGAGCACAGGTTTTACTTTTCCCATTCAGCCTTGGGAATCAGCAAACCGTGATTGCCGTTGTAAGACGCCCGTTCCGGTTGTTTCCAGCCCTCGAGCAGCGACTCCTCAAGCCGGTAGATTTCCACGCCCAACGGGCGGCAGACCTTTAATGGATCTTCGGCATCCGGGCCCCACATCGGCAACGACAGGTCGCCACCAGGGCAGGTGGACAAGGCGCACAGCACATCGATCTCGGCGAAAAACTCCAGGTAATCCCCTTGCTTGGCCGGGCAAGCCTTCATGAAGTACATGTCGTCGTGGTTGAGGCCGGTGCACTGGAAGATGTTCAGCACGTCATGCACGTCGAACTCGGTCAGGCCGTGTGGCAGCACAGCGCGGGTCAGGTTCGAGTGGCAGTGATGGTGAAAATCTTCGCCGGTCAGCATCTTGTTGACGTAAGGGTCGCAGCGGGTGCCCAGCAAGTCGTGCAGGCGCCCACCGTGTTCATCAATTCCGTAGTCGGCCAGGCTGTCATCAGTGATGGTCACCAGCGGGCGCAGAAACGGCAGGTTCGACCACAGGCGGTCATAAGTGGTGACGTGCGCACCTTGCAACTGGCGGGTGCGGGCGGCCCACATGCGCTCGCGCGGGTCGTTGGCGTTCCAGATGTTGAAGTCGCCGACTTGCGGGCCGACCGGCGTGGTCACACGAAACACATGGCCGGCGGGCACTTTCCAGGCGCGGCCGGTGCGAATCGGCACTTCGAACTGTTCGATCAGGGTACGCTTGTCGGCCGATTCGCGTACGCGGTCATAGAAAGGCTTGTCGACTTGCAGCGCGGCACCTTTGCTGACTTGGTAGGCCGCTGGATAGTCCTTGTACATAGTGGGTCCTCTGCTCAGGGTTTGGGCGTGCTGAGGATGTCCAGCAGCACGGTTTCGGAGTCATTGAGGTAGCTGCTCATGGCTTCCTCGGCGGCTTGTTTGTTGCCCTCGGCGAGCAGGTCGTGGATCTGCCGGTCGCGTTCGAGCCAGGGTTTTTGGAAGCTTTCTTCGCTGGGTGCGCTGGAGAAGACCAGGCGCATTTGTGCTGCCACCTGGGTGAAGAATTCGTCGAACAAAGGGCTGCGCAGCAAACCCACGATGTGTTGGTGAAAGCGCAGGCTGTGGGTACCGAAGGCTTGCCAGTTTTCGCGGTCCTGAGCCAGTTGCGCAGCCTCGATGGCTTCGAGCATCAGATCGGACTGGTACTCGCGCAGCGGTTTGCTGGCGGCAATGGCTTGTAGTTCCAGGGTGCGACGGACCTTGAAAATGTCACGCACATCGTCGATGCCCATGCGGCGCACCATCACCCCTTTGTTGCGTACGTAGCTGGTCAGGCCTTCACGGCCCAACTGGTGCAAGGCTTCGCGCACGGTGTTGCGCGAGGCGTTGTAGGCATTGACCAGCTCGCTTTCGACCAGCGACATGCCCGGTAACAGGCGCCCGCCAATAATGTCTTCACGCAGTTCGATGGCGACCTGATCCGACAGGGACAGGCTTTTTTCCTTGGGTTGATTCACGCTGAGGCTCCTTGGGCTCATGCAAGCTGTACGTCTTTGAGAAATTTGGTCATGCGTTCGCTGCGCTGCTCCAGCATTTCGCGCGGCGGGGCGTCCTGAATGATCTGGCCGCTTTCCATAAACACCACGCGGTCCGAGAGCTTGAAGGCGAAGTTCATTTCGTGGGTGACAATGACCATGGTCATGCCTTCGCGGGCCAGCTCTTCGATCACTGCCAGTACATCGCCGACCAGTTCCGGGTCCAGTGCCGAGGTGGGCTCGTCAAACAGCATCACAGAAGGGCGCATAGCCAGCGCCCGGGCGATGGCCACCCGCTGTTGTTGGCCGCCGGACAACTGATGCGGGTATTTACCGGCGTGTTCGAGCATGCCGACTTTTTTCAGCAGTGCCAGGCTCAGCAGGCGCAGTTCTTCCCCGTCGCCATGGGCGTGATAGACCGGAGCGAGCATTACGTTCTCCAGCACAGTCTTGTGGGCAAACAGATTGAAGCCCTGGAACACCATGCCCACGTGGACGATGTTTTGCATGTGCACTTTGTGGCTGAGCGGGCCTTCCGGGTCTTGCGTACCGCGCAGAAAAGGCTGGCCTTGCAGAGTGATTTGACCCTGGTCGAGGCTTTCCAGGCCATTCATGGTACGGATCAGCGTGGTCTTGCCCGAGCCGGACGGGCCGATGATCGACACCACTTCGCCCCAGCGCACATTCAGGTCCACGCCCTTGAGCACTTCCAGCTCGCCGTATGACTTGCGCACGCTCTGTGCTTGCAAGGCGAATTCGCCGGGTGCGGCCTGATTGGCGTTACGCCGGGTAACCACTTGGCCCAGTTCGGCCGGGGCAATGGCCTTGGGTTTGCGGCGGGTAACGTCCAGATGGTTTTCCAGCAGGTGCAGCAGACGGCTGAATACCGTCACGATCAGCACGTAGTAGAACGCCACAGCCAGCATGGTCTCCATTACTAGAAAGTTCTGGGTATAGAGCTGTTGGCCTACCAAAAGGATTTCTGATAGCGAAATCACCGACACGAGCGAGGTCAACTTGACGATGGTGATGTATTCGTTGGCCAGGGTTGGCAGCGCCACACGCAGCGCTTGCGGCACCACGATCAGGCGTTGAATGCCCCGGTAGCCGACGCCCAGTGCCTTGCCGGCTTCCAATTGCCCTTTGACCACGGCGAGCAGGCCGCCACGATGGATCTCTGCGATATACGCCGCTTCGCTGAGCACCAGTGCGATCAGTCCGGCGCTGAAGGGGTTGGACAGTACGACGCTGGTGGAGGGGAACACTTGCGGCAGGTTGTAGACAAAAATCAGCAGAACCAGGAGCGGCAAGCTGCGAAAGAACCAGATATACAGCCCGGCGGCGTTGCGTAACCAGCGGCGCTGCGACTGCCTGGCCAGGGCCAGGAAAAAACCGAAAACGATCCCCAGCACCCAGGTTTCCAGGCTCAGTTCAACCACCGTCGCAACGGCTCGCCAGAAGTCGCCGTTCCACAACAGGCTCAGGGTGTAGTGCCAATCGAATTGCATGTGCTTGCTCCGAATGTCTGTGATCGTTGCGCCGGTAGCCACACGCCGGGGCATCCGCTACCGGTTACCCCTCACGCGGTGTTTCAGTTACCCAGTGCGGTGCTGACTTCCTGAGCTGTGGGCTCAGCGAGGTTGTAGCGAGCGAGCAGTTGGCCGTAGCTGCCGTTTTGCTTGATCTGCGCCAGTGCCTGGGTCAGCTCATCAAGCAAGGGTTGATTGCCCTTGCGCACAGCCAGGCCGATGACTACCGGGTAAATCAGTTCATTGGAGCTGATCACGGTTTTGCCCTGAAGTTTTTCGACGGTGATCTTGGCCACGGCCGGATCTTCCATTTGCACATCGACCGCGCGCGACAGCAGGGCCTGAGTGGCTTCGGGCGAGGTCGGGAACTCGCGGGACTCAATCGCCGGCTTGCCATTGGGCAGGCAGTACTCGGCAGACACCTGATTGAGTTTTGGCACCCAGGAAGCGCCCTTGATCGAGCCGACGCGCTTGCCGCACAAGTCTTGGGGTTGCTGTGGCTTGAAGTCGCTGCCGCTGAGCACCATCAGCGATGATCCAGTTTTCAGGTAACTGATAAAGTCGACCTGCTTGGCGCGTTCCGGGGTGACGTAGAGCGCCGAAGCCACGACGTCGAAGCGCTGGGCGTTGACGCCGAGGATCAGGTTGGCGAAACGGGTATCCAGAAAGCGCGGCTTGACCCCCAGCTGCTGACCGAGCAGTTCAATGAACTCCGGGTCAAAGCCTGCCGGTTTTTTCTGATCCAGATAGGTGTAAGGCGGGTAGGTCAGGTCGGAGCCGATCGACAATTCCCCTTGTTTGAGCGTGCCTTTAACCTCTGCGGCCGACACCAGCGGCGCAAAACAAGCGAGGGCGACTGTCAGCGCCAGGGTGTGTTGGGTTTTACGGCTAATCAGACCTTTACGCATCTTCGTATCCTCGGTGGGTGACAGCGGTGCGGCATTGATTGTTCAACAATCTGTTAGTCTTGAGTAAGCGTATTTCGTGCCAACTCAAATTTTTGGCATACGAAAGAGCATTTTTTCGTTTAAAAAATGATTTTCAGAAAGGGAGGAGTGCGCTTAAGCGGTGCGATTTGTTACCGAGCGCTACGTTTTGGGGCAGTTCAATGCGTAGGAGCGAGCTTGCCCCGCGATCTTTTGATCTTGAAAAATCGCGAGACAAGCCCGCTCCAACAGATTAAGCGCGATGCAGCAGTGAGTCAGGGCTCTAGCCCGATGCCGCGCAGGATCACGGCAGTGATGGTCTGGACGGCCTGGTCGAACTGATGATCCGACAGTGGTTGGTGGCCGTTGAGTACATGGACCTGATAGTCGAAATCGGCGTAGTGCTGGGTCGAGGCCCAGATCATGTACAGCAGCGCCGAAGGCTCGACCGGGTTGATGCGCTTTTCTTCAACCCATTGGCGGATCTTCTCTTCCATGAACTTGGCGCCCTTGGACATGTGCTCTTCGAGCATGTCCTGAAACAGTGGGGCCCCGCGCATGATCTCGTTGGCCCACAGTTTTGAGCCATGAGGGCGCAAGCGCGAGTGGGTCATTTTTTTCATCACGTAACTGGTCAGTACCACGCGCGGGTCATCGAATTGCACAAAACAGTCGCCTTCCAGATCCCAGGTACCCAGCAGGTTGATCAGTACTTCGCGGTACAGCTCTTCTTTGGTCGTGAAGTAGTAATGCAGGTTGGAGCGTGGCAGTTCGGCATGCAGGGCGATGTCAGCCATTTTGGTCCCGGCATAGCCCTGTTCGGCAAAAATTTTCTCTGCTGCTAGAAGGATCTTTTCGACGTTCTTTCGACGGATTTTGACTTTAGGATTGGTCATCGAATTCCAAATATTTCAGGGCAGTGGAGAAGCCTATGCGTGCGTAGCATAGATCAAATCATTCACTAAAATCAGGTCAGCCGCCTGAACAGACAGCTAACCGGTCAGCCATGCCTCAGCGGGCAGGGCGGAAGATTTCTGCGTACAGCGGCCAGTGGTCAGACACGCCTTCGGCATGCCGGGCACTGTCAAAACGTGCCGGGCTGCCCCAGCGATTGATTTGATACGGGCTGCGGTTGGCCATGCGGATGCTCGCCGGGTCAACCTGCCAGCCATTGAAGCCAGCGGTGGTGGTCATCTGCTTGGGGAACAGCAGCATGTCGAAGAACGACCATTCGCGCTTGGTGTGGTAGTAGTAGCTGCCTTTACAGTCATTGCAGCCAATGAATTGGGATACCGCCCAGGTGCTGGCCAGGTCTTTGGCAATGTAGCCGTTCTGTTTTTCTTCACCGGCATTGATGTTGAAGTCACCGCCAACAATTGGCAGAACATCGCTCGGCAGTTCGCTTTTCAGTTGTGCCAGATAAGCCACTGCCTGTTGACGCAGATAGCCCGGTGCGCCACCGGAGGGCAAGTGGACGGCGAACACGGCGGCTTTCTGACCATCGGGCAGCAGCAAGCGGACTTCGAGAATGCCACGGGTTTTGCTCACGCGATCCTGGTCTTCATTGCCCAGGGCCTTGTAGGGCACGCGGTGCAGGCGCGCTTTGTCCCATTGCGGCAAACGGCTGAGCACCGCGGTGTCGATGCCGCGTGAATCCCAGCCTTCGATCAGGACGCGTGTCTGGTAGTCCGACTTGCCGAGGTGAGTGTTGAGCTGCTCGATCACGTTGATGTTTTCAACTTCGTCGAGCATCAGGATGTCCGGACCACGACCCTGGTTGATCTGCTTGATCACCGCGCTCAGGCGCTTGAGTTTTTCGTTGAGCAGGGCGTCGGTCCAGTCGTTCTCTTCGCACTCCTTGCGCCATGCCGCCACGTCAATCTTCGCGCAGGTGGCGAGGTATTCCGGGTGCGCTTTCTTGACGCTCAGGGGCAGGTAGGCGTAGTCGTCCTTGCCCTCATCGTGGACCGTGTCGAAGAGGTTTTCGACGTTGTAGGTCATCAACGACACGCGGGCCGCATCAGGGCTGTGGTGAGGGGTACAGGCGCCAAGGAACAGAACGCTAAGAGCAATGGCTATGGGAGCACGCAGGCATTTCATCGTGGATCGATCCAGGCAGGTAAGAAAAGGTTGGTCATGGCATTTCTTGTTGTGAAGGTGCCGCCAGTGCCTCCAGGCTCAAGCGCATCATGGCGTGGAAATCGTCCTGGCGTTGCTGGGCGGTGAGCCTTTGGCCGGTGAGGATGTGATCGCTTACCGTGAGTACGGTCAGGGCTTTTTTTCCCAGCTCTGCGGCCACGCCATAAAGCCCGGCCGCTTCCATCTCGACGGCCAGCAAGCCCATTTTCTGCAGGCGTTCAAACAGCCCGGCTTCGGGCTCGTAAAACAGGTCGGCAGAGAAGATATTGCCGATGTGCACCGGGAGTTTTTGGGTGTCGGCGTGGCGCACCACGCGCTCTAGCAGGCGGTAGTCACAGATCGCGGCAAAGTCATGCCCGGCCAGGCGTTTACGATTGACGTTGGAGTCTGTGCACGCGCCCATGGCGAGCACCAGGTCGCCGAGCTGGACGTGCGGCTGCACCGAGCCGCAACTGCCGACGCGGATGATCTGCTCCACGCCAAATTGGCTGAACAGCTCGTGGGCGTAGATGGACACCGAGGGGATGCCCATGCCAGAGCCCATCACCGAGATCCGCTGGCCTTGGTAGGCGCCGGTATAGGCCAGCATGTTGCGCACGCCGTTAACCTGCACCACGTCAGTGAGGTAGGTGTCGGCCAGCATCTTTGCGCGCAACGGGTCGCCGGGCATCAATACGGTTTCTGCGAAGGCGCCGCGCTCGGCGCTGATGTGGGGAGTGGCCATGGTCAGGCGTCTCGCGCAGGTGCACAGTGAAGAAAAGACCGCCCATAGGAGCACGGCGGTAGCCTGAAGAAATCAGCCAAGGTCTGACCAAAATCGGCAAAACTGTCGCGTTGGCCGAGGCTGCCAGGCGTGATGCCTGCGCCCAGTGCCAGCACGGGAATGTGTTCGCGGGTGTGATCGCTGCCTGCAAAGCTGGGGTCGCAGCCATGATCGGCGCCGATCAGCAGCAGGTCGTCGGGGCGCAATTGGGCGAGCAGCTCGGGCAGGCGACGGTCAAAGGCTTCCAGCGCAGCGGCGTAGCCGGGGATGTCACGGCGATGGCCATACAGCATGTCGAAGTCGACAAAGTTGCTGAAGATCAACGTGCGCTCAGGGGCTTCTGTCAGCGCGCTCAGGGTGGCGTCGAACAGCGCGTCGTTGCCATCGGCCTTGTACAGTCGGCTGATGCCCTGATGGGCAAAAATATCGCCGATCTTGCCCACGGCAAACACTTGTCCGCCGGCTTCGCACAAGCGGTCGAGCAAGGTCGGGGCGGGCGGGGGCACGGCGTAGTCGCGTCGATTGCCGGTGCGCACGTAGGTGCCCGGGCCATCGCCTTTGAAGGGGCGGGCGATGACCCGGCCAATGTTGTACGGGTCGCACAGTTCACGGGCGATCTCGCACAGGGTCAGCAGACGCTCAAGACCGAAGTCGTCTTCGTGTGCCGCGATTTGCAGCACGCTGTCGGCGGAGGTATAGAGAATCGGTTTGCCGGTGCGTCGATGTTCGTCGCCCAGTTGTTCCAGAATGGTCGTGCCGGACGCGTGGCAGTTGCCGAGGATGCCCGGCAGGTTGCCACGGTTGATCAAGGCCGCCAGCAACTCGGGCGGGAAGCTGTTGTGCTGGTCGGCGAAGTAGCCCCATTCAGACAACACCGGCACGCCGGCCATTTCCCAGTGACCGGACGGTGTGTCCTTGCCACTGGACAGTTCGCGGGCATAACCATAAGCGCCATCAACCTGAATATCGGCTGGCAGGCCCGGCGCAAACTCACCGGCGCTCAACGCCGCGGCATGGCCCAGCCCGAGACGTGCCAGGTTTGGCAAGTGCAACAGGCCTTGGCGCTGTGGGGTATCGGCCTCGCCACGGGCACAGGCCTGGGCGATGTGCAGCAAGGTGTTAGCCCCGCTGTCGCCGAAGGCCTGGGCATCGGCGCTGGCGCCGATACCGAAAGAATCGAGCACCAACAGCAATGCCCGGCTCATGAAGCCTCCATGAAAAGCTGCACGATCAGCGGCGAGGCGCTCTCGGTGTGCTCAGTGATCTCATAGGCGGCGAGCACTGCCTTGACAGCCTGTTCGGCTTTAAACGGGTTACTGGCGTGCACCATTGCAAGCGGCTCACCGGCTTCGACGTACTCGCCGGGAAGTTTCAATTGGCTGAGGCCCACGCTTGGGTCGATCTTGTCCTGTGGGTGCAGGCGGCCGCCCCCCAACGACACCACACAAATACCGATGGCGCGGGTATCAATGGTGTTGACTACGCCAGAAACCGGAGCTGGAATCGGCAGCACCACTTCGGCAGAGGCCAGGTAGTCCTCAGGGCGGTCCACCAGATCAGCAGGACCCCCGAGCGCTTCAACCATGCGCGAGAAACGCCGCAGGGCTTCACCGTTACGCCACACGGTCAGCAGTTGTTCGCGGGCCTGTTCAGCGCTGCTTGCCAGACCGGCGCACAGCAAAACTTGCGTGGCCAGCGCCAGGGTGACCTCCCATAGACGCTCACTGCGCACTTCGCCGCGCAGCAGGGCAATCGACTCCTCGACTTCCAGCGCGTTGCCGGCAGAGCGGGCCAGTGGCTGGTTCATGTCGGTGATCAGCGCGCGGGTCTTGACGCCTGCGCCGTTAGCGCCGGACACCAGTGAGTCGGCCAGGGCCACGGCGTTGTCGGCGGTGGACATAAAGGCGCCGTTGCCGACTTTAACGTCGATCAGCAACACGTCGAGGCCAGCAGCGAGCTTTTTGCTGAGGATGGAAGCGGTGATCAGGTCAATCGATTCGACGGTCGCGGTTACGTCGCGAATCGAATAGAGGCGTTTGTCAGCCGGGGCCAGGTCACCGGTCTGGCCGATGATTGCACAGCCGACATCGGCCACGATGGTTTGCAGGCGCTCGGGGGAGGGCAGGCTGTCGTAGCCGGGGATGCTATCGAGTTTGTCGAGGGTGCCGCCGGTGTGGCCCAGGCCGCGCCCGGAAATCATGGGCACGTAGCAGCCGCAGGCCGCCAGCAGTGGCGCCAACGGCAGGCTGACCATATCGCCGACACCGCCGGTGGAGTGTTTGTCGACCACCGGGCCCGGCAGGTTCCAGCTCATGACCTGACCCGAGTCGCGCATGGCCAGTGCCAGGGCTACGCGCTCCTGAACATTCATGCCTTTGAGCATCACGGCCATGGCAAATGCGGCGATCTGGCCTTCGCCGATGCTATTGTCGGTAATGCCGCGGACAAAGCGCTGGATATCGTTGTCGCTCAGGATCAAACCTGCGCTTTTGCGGCGAATGACTTCTTGTGGCAACCAGTTCATCAGTACGCTCCTTGCGCGGGGTTTTCGGCACTCAGACCGATCAGTTCAAGCGTGTTGTCGAGCAGGCTGGATGCACCAAACCGCAAATGGCGTGGCGAGATCCAGTCTGCACCGAGAATGCGTTCGGCCAGCCACAGGTACACCGTTGCGTCGCCGAGCATGCGCATGCCGCCCGCCGGTTTGAAGCCGACCTGCGGGTTGTAGTTGGCGATGATGTGGAGCATCAGATCGGCGGCTTCGGGGGTGGCGTTGACCTTCACTTTACCGGTGCTGGTCTTGATGAAGTCGGCACCGGCTTGGATGGCGTCGATGCTTGCGCGACGAATCAGCAGGGCGTTGAGCTCGCCGGTTTCGAGGATTACCTTGAGCAGCGCCCGACCCTGGCAAAGGGCTTTGCAGGCCGCGACCAGGTCGCGACCGCGCTGTTCGTCACCGGCGATCAGGGCGCGATAGGGGTAGACCACGTCGATTTCGTTGGCACCGTCTGCCAGCGCCTTGCGGGTCTGCGCCAGGACATCGTCCAGCGGCGCGTCACCGTCGGGGAAGTTACACACGGTGGCGACCTGGATCGAGTGCCCGCCCAGAGCATCAAGGGTGCGTCGGGCCAGGCTGACGAACTGCGGGTAGACACAGACCGCTGCAACCGGGCCGACCGGGGTCAGGGCCTTGCGGCATAGCGCTTCGATACTGGCATCGGTGTCGTCAGTGTTGAGTGAAGTGAGGTCCAGCAGGGCGATGACTCGACGTGCCAGTGTGTGTTCGGTGTCATTCATGTCGGTTCTTCGATCTTTCATGGGCGCCAGGTCGTCGCTGGCGCCTGTTGGGGTAATTAGGTGCGTTTCACAATGAGATGAACACGCCGGCCAATGCTGCACTCATCAGATTAGACAATGTGCCTGCGGTGACGGCGCGCAGCCCCATGCGGGCCAGATCCTGGCGCCGGGAGGGAGCCATGACGCCCAGCCCGCCGAGGATGATGCCGATCGAGGAGAGGTTGGCAAAACCGCACAGGGCAAAGGTGATGATCACTTGAGTATGCGCTGACAACACGGTGACGCCCTTGGCCGCGGCCTGCACCGGGTCCAGGTAGGCCGCGAAGTCGACATAGGCCACGAATTCGTTGAGCACCAGTTTTTCGCCGATAAAGCCGCCGGCAATCGTGGCTTCGCTCCAGGGCACGCCAATCAGGAACGCCAAGGGGGCAAACAGGTGACCAAGGATCAGTTGCATGCTCAGGTGCGGCCAGCCGAACCAGGCGCCGCACCAGCCAAGAATGCCGTTGAGCATGGCGATCAGGGCGATAAAGGCCAGCAACATGGCGCCAACGTTGAGCGCCAGGTGCAGGCCGTTGCTGACGCCCAGGGCTGCGGCGTCAATGACGTTGGCCGGTTTTTCTTCAGGGTAAACGTCGACACAACTCGGGTCGTCATGGGGCAGATGGGTTTCAGGCTCCATCAGCTTGGCCATCAGCAGCCCGCCGGGTGCGGCCATGAAACTGGCGGCAATCAGGTACTTGAGTTCGATACCCAGGCTCGCATAACCGATCAACACGGAGCCTGCGACAGACGCAAGGCCACCGGCCATGACTGCGAACAATTCGGAGCGGGTCATCGTGGCCAGGTACGGGCGCACCACCATAGGTGCTTCGGACTGGCCGACGAAGATGTTGGCGGTGGATGACATTGATTCCGTGCGGCTGGTGCCCAGCACATGGTGCAGTGCACCGCCGATGACCCGGATGATGATGTTCATCACACCCAGGTAGTACAAAATGGCGATGAAGCTGCTGAAGAACACAATCAGCGGCAACACCTTGATGGCAAACACGAACCCCTGATGGCCGAACACCTCGAACATTTTCTCGCTGGCCAGCGGTCCGAAAATAAAGCTGATGCCTTCATTGGCATAGTCCTGCAGCGATGAAACGGTGTTGGAAATGGCCGCGAGGGTGGTTTGCCCCCACGGCACATACAGCGCGAATGCGCCGAGTCCGGCCTGCAGCAAAAAGGCTCCGCCCACTGTTTGTAACTTGATCGCCCGACGGTTGCTGGAAAGCAGTACCGCCAACAGGATCAATACAACTACACCAATGAAGCTCATTGACTACATTCCCATGTGTAAAGCATCAAAAACACCCGCACCTCTGACGGGTGCTGGGTGGGCAGGGCAGTGGGTCGTTAAAAACGGAAAGCGCCGGGTAGCAGTTGCTCGATGGTCCAGTCGCGGCTGGCCGATTCTTGATGCCCGACGCAATACACCGGGCAGTGAGCAAGCATGAGTTCGTGCATGACTTGGCGGCAGGCACCGCACGGGGAAATCAGTGCCACCTTGGGGGCATACACCAGCATCGCCTTGAAGCTGCCGGGTGCGTGGCCTTTGGCAATGGCGCTGAACAGTGCACTGCGTTCAGCGCAGTTGGTCAGGCCGTAGGACACGTTCTCGACATTGCAGCCGCGGATGATCTGATCATCCGCAGTCAGCAAGGCAGCCCCGACGGGAAAGTCCGAGTGCGGGCACCAGGCTGCCCTGGAGGCCGCAATGGCCTCGGGCAGCAGGCGTTCGAAAACGGCTTGCGCTTCGGGTGTGCGATTCATCGCTGGGCACTCGTAGCCATTGCGGCGTCGAGCTTGTGAATGCGTTGCCCGGGGGTGTTTTCGCCGACCGGATTACCGGCACGGTCATTGGCTTGCAGGTAGTCGATCAGCGCACCGAGGTCGTTGACGCCAGTGTCCATGCGCTGGCTGGCCTCTTTGAATACGGTGAAGTTATCGCCACCGCCCGCCATAAACGAGTTCACCGTTACCTGGTAGGGGTAGTCGGCAATGACTGGCACACCGTCAACTTTCATGCTGCTGGCCACCACTCGATCACCTTGAGGCCGGCTGGCATCCCAGCTATAGGTCAGTGAAGACGACGGCTGTAACGGGTAGAAGCCAAAGCCGTTGTTCTGCCATTGCTGCTCAAGCAGTTGCTTTAACTGCGCACCGGTCAGGGTGATGATTTGCAGCGTGTTGTTGAACGGCTGCACCGAGGCCACTTGGCTATAGATCAGTTGGTCTTGACCCGGGTCGAGGATCAAATCGGTGCGCATCCCGCCCAGGTTGATGAACGCTATTTGCGCACCCAAAGAGCGGGTTGCGTGCAGTTGCGCATCGGACACCAGGTCGCCCATGGCGGACTCGCCCGCCGCGTTGATGGTGCGTTTGACTTCTGTACCGGCCATGCGTGCGATCGGTTTGGTCAGGATCTCTTTGCTGCGGGCCTCAACCTCAGCCTGCTGTGCGGCAATTTCCGGCATCGGCTGGTAGCGTTTCGGGTCGACCACAATGTTTTCGGCTGTGGCAGACAGCAGTTGGTGTTTGGCGGTGTCGATCTTCAGGTTCAGGTGCGTGACCAGGCGACCATAGGAGCTGGCCTGGGTGATCAGTTTGTCGCCCAGACGGCACATGTAGCCTTGGTGGGTGTGAGCGGTAATGACCACCTTGATTTCCGGCGAAAGACGATTGGTCACATCCAGGATGTCGCCCTTGAGCTGGCTGCAATCGGTCTTGTCGAAGGATTCAGGGGTTTCGCCGCCCTGGTGGATCACCATGACCACCGCGTCCACGCCTTGCTTGTGCAGTTCAGGCAACAATGCGTTGGCTGCTTCGGCTTCGTCGATGGTGTACAGACCGTTCATGCTTTGGGTGCTGACGTACGTTGAGACGTTGCGCAGCACAGCGCCGACGAACGCGATTTTCGCGCCGTTGGATTCTTCAATCTTGTAAGCCGGGAACAGCGTCTTGCCGGTTTGTGCGTCGATCAGGTTGGCCGCCACATAGGGGAAGCGGGTGCCTTTGTAATCCTTGCTGTACACGCAGGCTTTTTCAGGGCGTGGGGAGTCGCAGCCGCCGTTGATCTGGCGTTGCAGCTCGATTGTGCCCTGATCAAGTTCATGGTTACCGATCACGCTGAATGTCAGCCCCAGTGTGCCGAGCGCCGTCAATGTCGGCTCGTCGGCCCACATGGCAGACATCGGCGGGCTGGCCCCGATCATGTCTCCGGCACCGACCAGCAGCATCTGCGGGTCTTTTTTACGCAATTCGCTGACCACACCGCTCAGGGCATTGATACCACCTGCCTGGATAGTCACTTTGCCGCCCGGCGCCGACGCATCGGCGTAGGTGAATGGGTTGGGCGCGAGGTTGCCGTGGAAGTCGTTGATTGCCGCAATGTTGACTTCGACTGTCTTGCCGGGCGGGTTACAGGCAGCCAGGGCCAGGGCCAGCGGGAGAACCAGGCTGGCTTGGCACAGACGCGAGAATACTTTCGACATGGGGGCTCCTTGGGGTGGCTCAGGCGGTGCGTTGCTGGCCAACCAGCGAGGCGGCAGGCACAGAAGTGGAGGCAACGTATTGAGTGCCCAGGCCTGCACGCAGCAGAAGCATTTTCAGGTTGTCGTTGATCAGTTCCAGACGGTCTTGCAGGTGGCTGTTAAAGACCATGCCGATCAATGCAATGGCAATACCCAGTGCGGTGGCGTACAGCGCAGTACCGATGCCGCGCGACACTTCACCCGGGTCGGAAACACCGGCTTCGGCCAGGGCTTTGAAGGTGTCGATGATGCCCATGATGGTACCCAGCAAGCCCAGCAGCGGGGCGCCGGCAACAACGGCTTCGAGGATCCACAGGCTGTGGGACAGTTTGCCGCGCAACGAGATGTAGATGGCCTGGCCGAGGTCTTCGAGTTCCTGATGCGAGTGCAAGTGGCGGCGACCGTCATAAATCTGCGAGAGCAGTTGCAGCGGGATGCTGTCACGTTGGGTCAAGGCTTGAGGCAAATCATCGACGCTGCGCACTTTGGTGCTGATGGCCGGCAGCAACTGACGTGCCTTGCGCAGTGAATAGCTGAAAAAGATGCAACGTTCAACGACGACAAAAGCGGCCAGCGCAGCAGCGCCGTACATGACGTAGAAAGTGAGATCGTGCAGCAGATTCATGTTCATCAGGATCATCCTATGGGTGGGTACAGCCCAGACCCGCTGTTCAGGCGGGCCTGGTTAAAGGTCAAATCAAAGGGTTAGAAACTGGCTTCAAAAGAAACCATGGCGGTACGTTCTTCACCGACGTTGTAGTACGGCGTTGCAGCGTTCAGACCACTGACAGGCGCAGCGTTGAGCACCACGGTACGGGCCGACGACAGGTATTCCTTGTCGAAGACGTTCAGCACCGAGAGGCGGATGGCGGCAGTTTTGAAGATCTTTTTGTCGACCGGCAGGCGCACGCCGGCGCTGAGGTCAAACGTGGTACGGCCAGCGATTTGTTCGTCGTTGGTCAAGTCGCCGTAGTAGCTGCCGACGTACTTGCCGGAAACGTTGGCGTAGTAGCGTTTGTTATCCCAACCCAGGGTGGCGTTGAGCATGTTTTTCGGGACGTTGGCCAGTTGCTTGCCCGCAGTTGGCAAGTTTTTGTTGCGGATGGTCATGTCGTCTTGCTGTTCGGACTCGGTGTAGGTGTACGAGGTGTAGTAGTTGAAGTTGTACGGCAGCAGACCGCTCCACTCCAGCTCCAGACCTTTGTTCACCACATTGCCGACGTTGAGCATTTCGTAGTCGCCATCAGCGTTGGTGGTCGACAACTGACGGTTTTTGTACGAGATGCGGAACAGCGTTGCGCTCAGTGCCATGTCATCTTTGGTGAAGCGCCAGCCCAGTTCCTGGTTCCAGCTCAGTTCAGGTTTGGTGCTGATCGAGTCGCCTACGTTGTAGAGCACATAGTTAGGCGGCGTACGCATGTTGCGGGTGATGTTGTAGAACGTCTGGTTTTCGTCGTTGATCTGGTAGCGCGCACTGAAGTTAGGCAGGAACTGACTGTACGTGGCGTCATTCTTTTGCGGCTTGTTGTACAGGTCACCAAGCATGTTGCCGTCACGTTCAACGTGCTGGTAAGCGAGGCCGCCGACCAGGGTCAAGTCTGGCGTTACGGTCCAGGTATCCTGGGCCCAGACTTTTTGCGCTGGAGTGATGGTGAACTGGTGACGACCTTGTACGGTGGCACCGTTGTTATCCTTCACCTCATTGCCTGCGTTGTAATCGCCCCAGATATCAGACGGTGCACCGTTCGCAGTGATGCTGATAAACGGCTGGGTCTGGCGCTGACGGGCACGTTCGTACCAGTGGCCCACGTCGATGCTGTGCGACTCGTTCAAGTCCCACTTCAGCTTGGTGGTGATACCTGAACGCCAGGTTTCGGTCCAGGAAGGACGGTAGTAGGTGTCGTAAGGCAGGCCCTTGAGGTCATAGTTGCCGGCCTTGTCGCTGGTGGACGACAGGCCGGACGCCGATTGACCGGTGAAGCTGCCACCATTGGCCCAGTAGTAGTAGGGCACCATGGTCAACGACAGGTCGTCGCGCAACTGGAAGCGCTGGGTCAACGAAGCCGTCAGGTTTTCAAACGGGTTTTGGTTGAGCTTGTAGTACGAGACCAGTTTGCCGCTGCTGTTGTAAATCGGGTTTTCAGCGTAATCAAGGGTACGTCCCGACTTCTGGAACTGCGCCTTGCTCAACGTGTTGTAGTTATAGTTTTCCTGTTTGTGGTACTTGATGATGGCGTTGGTCGAGTTGCCATTACCGTCTTCAAATAACGTGTTCCATTCAAACTTGTTGGCGCGAAGAGTGCCTTTGCCGCGCCACTTGTCACCCTCGGTGTGAGACGCCGACAGATAACTTCTGAAACCGTTGATGTCGCCAGTGTTAATACGCACAAACGACTTGTCGAGACTGTTAGTGCCGATGGCTTGTTTAACGAAAACGCCGGCTTCTTTAGTTGGGCGCATGGTCACCAGACCAATGTTGCCACCACTGGAACCAATGTGCGGGCCGTCCACTTCGGAAGAGCCTTGAGTAACAAAGATCTCACTGAAGTTTTCCGGGTCACCCAGCAAGTTTGGATAGATCGAATAGTCACCCGAGTCGTTGATCGGGATACCGTCTGCCGAAATACCGACCTGGTCGGAGTTCATGCCGCGCATGGTGAAGCTGGTGCCGCTCAGGCCCGAGGCGTCGGTGCTGGAAACGTTGATGCCCGGCGTGTATTTCAATTTGTCGAGGGCGTTGGCGGTCGGTGCCATTTCGTCCATCGCTTCTTTGGTAACAGTCGAACGGCCCTTGGCCGAATCTTCCTGAACCATATGGCCATTCCCCAGACTTTGGCCAGTTACTTTAACGTCACCTATATCAACTGAATCTTGCGCAAGAGCAGAAAAAGTCCAGCCGCCTACCCCAACGGCTAGCAACGTTGCGAATAAAGTATTGAGTTTCAAAACGCTTTCCTCTTAAACATCATGAGTGGAGCTGAGTGGTTTTAGTTATTGCTCAATGTTGTATACAAGCGTGGCGCTGAAGCGGTATTTATCTTTGCCCGAGAACGTGTTGTCGGGAAATGGAACAACTTTATCGAGGCGTTTTAAACTTGTTTGAGCTGCTCGGTTGAGCAACATGTTTGTCGCCTTCTTTTCAATGCCCGAGTCGAGCACCTTGCCGCTACGGTCAATCAACAGCCACACCACCACGTTGCCTTCCGGGCGTTGTAATGAAGCTTCGCGACCTCGCGGGTATTGCTTGTATTTTTCCAACTCCGCCAGCAGGCGAGCGGTGTAGCGGCTTTCCTGGTCTGCCGAGTTGTTGTGCGGGGCCTGGGCGACAGGCCGGACCACTGGCGCTGGAGCAGGCGGCGCGGGTGTCGGGGCCGCTGCCTGCACCACGGGTTGCGGCTTGGGCGGTGTCGGCGCGGCCTTGACCACCTGCGGCTTTGGCTTGGGCGGTGGCGGTTTTGGCGCCGGTGGCTTGGGCTTGGGCGGCGGAGGTGGCGGTTCTTCTATTTGCGCTTCAGCCTCTTCGACTTCTGGCGGCGGTGGCGGCTCCTCGACCACGGGCTCAGGTTCAGGCTCCGGCGGCGGTGGCTGTAATTCTTCAGGGTCGATCAGCGCGATCTCGACGGTTGTGTCGTCGAACTTGGGCGTGATCTTCAAGGTCGCATGTGTGGCGCTATGAATAGCCACCGCCAGCAGGCAGATCGCGGGTAGACAAGCGATAGCCTTGCGGGATTTGAAAAGAACCGACATGACTTAAAGCTTCCGGGTCGCGATGGAAACGGAGGAAAAACCGCTGCTTTTGAGCACGTCCATCACGCTCACCAAACGTGCTACTTCAACACCTTCATCGCTGTTGAGGATGATCACCATCTTCTGCTCAGGGTTTTCCATGGCCTTGAGTTGCTCGACCAGATGGGTCTGGTCCAGGTCCTTGCCGTCCAGTTGCAGGCGGTCATCCAGGCCCAATGTAATGACAGCCTTGTTTTGCGGCTTGAGTTGTTGCGCGTGTGCAGCGCCTGGCAACTGAGTCTTGATCCCCAGCGCAGGGATCACGTTGAGACTGATCAATACGAAAAACACCAACAGAAACATCATCACGTCGATCATCGGAATGATCTCGATGTGCAGGCGTTTTTTCTTCGGTTCTTCCCAGCTTCGCATCACGTGTACTCCAGTCCACAGAGGGGATCACACTGCTGATCGCCCATTCAGATTCTCACTTGCGGTTAGCTAGAGCACAGTGCATGCCGAACCTGTCTCAAGTGACAGGTTGGAGAGTAGGGGAGTGGTGTTTCATTTTGATTTCAGGAAGATTATTTTGTTACGAATGTTTTGGATGTTTATGCTTTATGTAAAGACGTAGGTTAAGCGTCTGTTATTTATAGGTTTTATTTGTATTGATTGGCTTGGGATGAGGCGTTTCAGGAAGGAGACGACTATCGAGTGAAGCTGTAAAAAATTGACATTTGTGTCAGGTTTTTGAAGTTTGTCTCGACGTTGAGCATGGGTGAGGGTGGCCTTTGGCGATGTCGGTGACACGGTACTGTTAAATAATGTTCATTTTTATGACAGCAACATGAAAACCGCTGAGCAGCGGTTGCAATGGTATGACTAGCCCACATAGGTAACGGTTCTGGGTCTATTGCGGTGTAAGCAGGGATAACGACAGAGTCACTGGGTACATATCCATTCGATGGGTAACGGCCACC
>NZ_JANLNV010000048.1 GCF_025465935.1 Pseudomonas sp. 7P_10.2_Bac1
TAGGGAGAAGCTGGTGGCGTGAAACCTTAATCGGTGTCCAGGATTACTTGACCAGTTCAAGCTCGCTCCTACAGGTCCAGGCAGGATTAGCTGAGGACTCTGGCCAGTTCTTCACGGCAATAATCGACGAACAATTGCACCGGTTTGGTCAAGGTATGCACACCAATTTCTGCCCATCGTAGGTGTATTCGCTAAACGGCTGGGTGACCAGAATCGAAAAACCAAACCCCCGGCCCACCATCCCGATCGACGGTGAACTGAAGACAATGTTCGGCGTCAGCCCGCGCTCTTCAAAAATGCTCACAAAGATGCTGTTGCGGATGCTGGATTCTATCCGCGCTTAAGTTTCGTCCTTGTAGGAGCGAGCTTGCCTCGCGATCTTTTTAAAGATCAAAAGATCGCAAGGCAAGCTCGCTCCTACAGGTCCAGGCAGGGTTAGCTAAGGACTCTGGCCAGTTCTTCACGGCAATAATCGACAAACAATTGCACCGGTTTGGTCAACGGCGCACGACGTAGCCACACGGCTGAAAGCCCGGAGCCGGTGACGGTTTCAGCCAAGGGTATGCACACCAATTTCTGCCCGTCGTAGGTGTATTCGCTAAACGGCTTGGTGACCAGAATCGAAAAACCAAACCCCCGGCCCACCATCCCACGGACCATCTCGATCGACGGCGAACTGAAGACAATGTTCGGCGTTAGCCCGCGCTCTTCAAAAATGCTCACAAAGTAAGTGCGGCTCGGCAGCACGTCGAGCAAGATCATGGGTTCCAGTACCAGGTCTGCCAACGACACCTTGGCCTGCTGCGCAAAGCGGTGATCCCCCGGCAACAGCGCATAGGGTTGCTGTGGCGGCATCAAGGGAATCGTCTCGATGCTGCCGCCCAGGTCATGCTCGAACAGCATGGCCACGTCGATACTGCCCGCCGTCAACGCCTGCACCAGCTCCTGCTGCTCGCCATCGCGAATACGGATCTCCACCCCCGGCCAACGCTTCTTGAAGCCCGCGATCAAGCGCGGCAAGTACAGTGGCGCGACCGTTTCAAAGCAGCCGATATCGATCTGCCCAGACACCACATCATTGTCCGCCAGGGCGTTCTGCTCGAATTCATGGGCCACGCGCAGCAACTCCAGGGCCTTGCGATAGAAGCGTGCACCGCTGGGTGTCAGCGACACACCCTGGGCGTGATGGCGGATAAACAGCTGCACACCGAAGCTGTCTTCCAGTTGCTTGATCGCCGTGGACACCGATGGCTGCGCGATGTACAGCTTGCGTGAAGCCTCGGCGACGCTCCCACATTCGGCCGTGGTAACAAAATATTTGAGTTGGCGCAGGTTGTAGGCAGCCATCGGGACCTCGATAAACGTGGGGTTTTGCCCCAAACAAGTGCAAGAAAAAGCCGTTTTTTTCAGCGTTCGCGATGTGTGCAACATACCGGAGCAAAAAAAGGCATGAGCTATATTTTTTAAGGTCTATAGCAACAAACTTACTAATTTACCTACTTGCCACCATTACAGATGATCACTCCAACAACAAAGCGCAGCCCTGAATGCGCACTGCGAAGTACGCCCACGTACTCACCCTGCCTTGGAGTTCATCATGGTCACCACTGCAACATCCTCCGCCCCACTCATTGAAAAGCACACGATTGGATACGTGCCCCCGGAAGATCGCCATGGGAAGGTAAGGGACCTCTTCACCCTGTGGTTCGGCGGTAATATCGCGCCGTTGCCGATTGTCACCGGCGCACTGGGTGTCCAACTGTTCCACTTGAATCTGGTGTGGGGCATTGTCGCTATTCTGGTGGGACACCTGCTCGGCGGCGTGCTGATGGCGCTGCACTCGGCCCAGGGCCCGCAAATGGGCATCCCGCAAATGATCCAGAGCCGTGCCCAGTTCGGCTCGCTCGGTGCGCTGCTGGTGGTAGTGATCGCCGGCGTGATGTACATCGGCTTCTTCGCCTCCAACATTGTGCTCGCCGGTAAATCCCTGCACGGGGTGGTCGACGCAGTGCCCGTTCCCGTGGGTATTGTGGTCGGCGCCATCGGTTCGGGGATCATTGGCATCATCGGCTACCGCTTTATCCACGTGCTTAACCGCATCGGCACCTGGGTGCTGGGCGCCGGTATCGTGCTGGGCTTTGGCTATATCTTTACCCACATCCAGACTACGGACTTTCTGACACGCGGCGAGTTCAACATTTCCGGCTGGCTGGCCACGGTGTCGCTGGCAGCCCTGTGGCAGATCGCGTTTGCCCCTTATGTGTCTGACTACTCACGCTACCTGCCGGCCGACGTCCCGGTGGCGTCCACCTTCTGGGCCACTTACATGGGGTCGGTGCTGGGTTCGAGCCTGTCGTTCATCTTTGGCGCCGTGGCTGTGCTTGCAACGCCTGTCGGGATGGACACCATGGAAGCCGTGAAACTGGCCACCGGCGCGATTGGGCCTTTGATGCTGGTGCTGTTTTTGCTCAGCGTGATCAGCCACAACGCTCTCAACCTGTACGGCGCCGTGCTGTCGATCATCACCCTGATCCAGACCTTTGCGTATCGCTGGATTCCAACCGCCAAAAGCCGTGCGCTGATCTCCACCGTGGTGCTCACCGCCTGTGCGATTGTCGCGGTGTTCGCATCGAAGGACTTTATCGGCCACTTCGTCGACATGGTGCTGGTGTTGTTGGTGGTGCTGGTGCCGTGGACGGCGATCAACCTGATCGACTTCTACGCCATCCACAAGGGCAAATACGACATCGCCTCGATCTTCCGCGTGGACGGTGGCATCTACGGCCGCTACAACCCGCAGGCATTGCTGGCCTATGCGATCGGTATTGCGGTGCAGATCCCGTTCATGAACACACCACTGTACGTGGGGCCGATTTCAGCCCACATCGATGGTGCGGATTTGTCCTGGGTAGTGGGGCTGCTGGTAACGTCGCCGCTGTACTTCTGGCTGGCAAGCCGTGACAGCGCCTACAAACGCAGAATGAACGAAGTGGCATCGGTCGGCAGCGTCTGATAAAGGCCCAGCCTGTAGTCGCTGACCAAGCATGAGGCTGCGATGGCTGCTAAGGCAGTGATCGCAGCCTTCGTGCGTTGTCAGCGACTACAGGGTTTTATGAGCACTGATGATGGCGTTGGATTGCAGGGGATCTTCCTGCGCCGCCCACCCAATGCCTAACCCGACCAATTGCGCACTGTCGCGCCACAGCTGCTGCGCGACGTCATCCCGACGGGCCAGCTCAGAGGGTGCTGGCCACGTCACCTGGCCTCTCACCAGAGACGCATACAAATGCCCCGCTGGCGGGACGATGTGCCCCAAGGCAAGGTCGGCCAGCACTTGCCCTGCGTGTAGGCGTGCAGCTTCTGCCAGATGCGGGGTTGAGTTGGGTAGCGCGCCTGTCGGCAAATTTCGCCCCAGCCCCGTGCCGGGGATAAATCCAGGGTTATAGGCAATTACCCGGACACCTGCTGCACGGGTTTGAGGCATTGCCGCGAAAGCACGGGCGGTTAGCAGGTTGCACAGTTTCGAGGTGGCGTAGGCCCGGAATCCGGACGCGAACGCCAGGTCGGCAGTCGGCCCTGTTTCGAGTTTCAAATGGGCCAGTTGCCGGGCATCAATCGTTGAAAACGGCGCAACCGGGCTGAACTGCGGGTCATGGGTGTTGCTGGTGGTGATCACCACAATGGCTTGCGGGGCCAACGCCGGGGCAAGCAGGCGCAACAGTAAATAGTGGGCCAGATGGTTAACCGCAAAGGTGGTTTCATGGCCGTCCACGGTGTTGGCTTGAAGGGGAAAGCTAAGGCCGGCATTGAGTATCAAGGCGTCGATCTTTGTGCCGCCCAAGGCATCCAGTACGTGTTCGCAAAATTGCCTGACACTGCTCAGGCTCGACAGCTCCAATGGCCAACGGGTTTGACGCCCGCCCAGGATGAACCGGATGCCGGGCATGACCTGCACTTGGTGCGCAGTGGCTTGGCCCAGGCCGGATGTGCCGCCGGTCATGATGATCGTCTTCATTGTCAGAACACCTCAACCATAATCACTTCGGTGTCGTCTATCGCCTCGACCAGCAGTTGGGTTTCGTGGGTTATGACCAGCCCGTCTGCGGCCTCGACGCGAACAGCGTTGACCGTCACCGCGCCCACAGCCGGGACCAGATAACCTTGGCCGGTCATTGCATAGCTCAAGCGCTGACCGGCCTTGAGCGTCGCACCCAGCACCCGCGCATCGGCACGGATCGGCAAGGCGTGTTGATCTTGAGCCAGCCCACTGGCCAACACGGCCCATTGTCCGGCCCGCTCGGCCTTGGGAAACGGCCGGGAGCTCCAGCGCGGCTCCCCTGCACTTTCCCGTGGTCGCAACCAGATCTGGAACAGCCTTAACGGAACACGGTCTGCATTGCGCTCTTCATGACGTATGCCACTTGCCGCACTCATTACCTGCACGTCACCCGCCACTGTGCGGCCTTGGGCGCCAGTACTGTCGCGATGGGTCACGGCACCTTCCAGGACGCAGGAAATGATTTCCATGTCTTGATGACCGTGCATCGGGAAGCCAGTGCCTGGGGCGATCACGTCATCGTTCCAGACCACTAGCGGGCCCAGCGGGCGATGCGCGGGATTGCCGTCGGGCGTCACTCTGAAATGATGGCGAGCGTTGAGCCAGCCATAGTCGCCACCGCCCAGATCGGCCTTTAATCGAAGTTCCAGCATGACAGTTCCTTTAACCGAGGCCTGGTCTGGCCGTTAGCGTTATCTGAAGACAGGGACGGTGGTTGAGTCGTTTCCACGTTGAAGATGCTCACGCAAGCGGGTGCCGATTTCGGCAATTCTGGTTTCTCCCGCCAGCAAGGCGCGGGCGTTGGTGTGTACCGAGTAGTGACCCAGCGCCAGCTCATACGGGTGCGGTATTGCGGAGCCGATCACAAAGACCGTCTCGCTGTTCAGCGCCTTGAGCGTCACTGCCTCGCTGCCGGGTGCAAAGATGACCATTTCGCCCGCCGCAATGGGCTCAGGCACGCTCAGGTTTCCCCGGCTGACGCTCAACCACAAAGACTCATGCCCCTGTGGCGGGACGTAGTGCCAGGACTCACCAGCACGCAGGGTTACCAGCAGATAATTCATCCCGGCCGGGGCGCGCACCGGGCTTTGTACACCCTGGTAAGCGCCCAGAATGACCCGTGCCGCCCCGGCTGAAGGCATCACCCGTGACTCCAGGTATTGGCTGTCGACGGCTGCATTTTCCAACGCTGGCGGCAGCGCCACCCACAGTTGAAAGCCCTGGATCCGCTTCGAGGTACCCACCGACATTTCCTTGCCGTGCCACACGCCCCCACCCGCACGCATCCATTCAACACCGCCGTAATCAATCGTTCCGCAGCCCGACTCGGCGTCGTCAAAGCGCAAATTACCTTCGGTGATCACCGTGACGGTGGCGATGCCCGAGTGCGGATGCATGGGCATGCCGTGGATGAATGAACTCTCCCCTTCAAACCGGTCAAGGAACACAAAGGGTTTGATCAGTTGCCCCAGATCGGATGGGCTCATCAGCCGGACAATCGGTCCATGACCGCTGCCCGTGGTGCGGTAAACCACTGCACGAGGGTTTACGGTGGGGCTGTTTAAGGATGGCTGAGCGGTCATGTCAATTGCTCCGCAAGGGTTTCAGCGACGACGGGCGTCGAGGCTAAAGCGACCGGCACCAAAGGCCACGACTTGCAACAGGCCGCCGGCCATGGCGATGTTTTTGAAGAAGTGGATGAACTGGTTTTGATCTGCCAGGTCGTGATGGAACACCAACGCTGTGACCAGGCTGAACACCGCCAGCACAGCCGCCGCGAATCGGGCGCGGTAACCGGTGAGCAGCGCCA
This sequence comes from Pseudomonas sp. 7P_10.2_Bac1, assembly GCF_025465935.1. Lineage (GTDB taxonomy): Bacteria > Pseudomonadota > Gammaproteobacteria > Pseudomonadales > Pseudomonadaceae > Aquipseudomonas. The sequence goes on from NZ_JANLNV010000048.1 coordinate 5,868, forward strand.
GGCCACCGCCGAGTTCAATAACAATCGCGACCACCAATGCCACTTGAGGCAGTGGAAGCCCGACCGAACCGATGTACCCGATCATCATCGCGGGCGCCGTGAGTTTGGAGAGGCCGGACAGAATGAAAATGGCGCTGAGCAGCACTCGACCGATCAACGAAGCTGACGCTTGAGCGGTACCGGCTTGAACATCTTGAGCAATGCCCGAATGGGCGATGTTTTGCGACGTAGACATGGGGACTTCCTTCAATGTGATGCGACCCGACATGAGCCGCTCTGGTGAAGAAATGGTGCGCCCGCCCTGCTCATCTGAATAGCTGGTTAATTTAGATCATTAGATTCGATTAAATAGACAAGTTACTCTTCGGCCATCAACGAACACTGGCGAGGAAACCTGCATGCTGTCTGAACCCGGCACACCGACACTGGACCAACTGCGCGTATTCATGACCGTGGTCGAGGTCGGCAGTTTTGCCGCCGCGGCGCGCAAACTTCATCGCGCCACCTCGGTGATCAGCTATTCAATCGCCAACCTGGAAACACAATTGGGTGTGACATTGTTTGACCGTCATACCACCCGCAAGCCCCAACTCACCGAGGCCGGGCGCACAGTTTTGGCCGAAGCCCGAACCATCACCAATGGCATGAATGGCCTGCGCGCCAAGGTCAAAGGCCTGCTGCAGGGGCTGGAAGCCGAAGTCCACGTGGTGCTGGACGTGATGCTTCCCGCTGAGCGGGTGGTGGATGCCCTCAAATCCTTTCGCCAGGAATTTCCCACCGTTGCGCTTCACCTGCACATGGAAGCGCTGGGGGCCGTCACCGAGATGGTGATCAACCGCGATGCAATCATTGGTGTGAGCGGCCCGATGAATGAGGGATTCACTGGCATTGAGCGGATAGGTATCGGCAGTGTCGAGCTGATCCCGGTAGCCGCCCCGCATCATCCGTTGGCAACCGGAGAGAACAACGCGCCGGGCGCCGGGCGCGAACTCACGCAACTGGTGCTGTCCGACCGCTCACATTTGACCAAGGATAAGGATTTCGCCGTGTTGAGTAATCGCACCTGGCGGCTGGCAGACCTGGGCGCCAAACACATGTTGCTGCGCGAGGGTATCGGTTGGGGCAACATGCCCACGCCGATGGTTCAGGAAGACCTGGACAGTGGCCGGCTGGTGAAATTGAAAATCCCCGAATACGAGCGCGGCGACTACACCTTCGACGTGATCTACCGCACCGACTTGCCGCCAGGGCCCGCCGCGCGGTGGTTGATCGAGCGGTTCGTCCAGCAACGCACGGCGCATGCGCCAACGGCCTGAGAACGGCACGTTTGGACGTGCCTGCTACGCTGATCGTTTGATTGTGCAACCAAAGAGAGCTCCATGAACGTCAAGTTGAAACGGGCCTATGAAGCCCCCAATGAAGCGGATGGCCAACGTATTCTGGTTGATCGGCTGTGGCCACGTGGCGTGGCGAAGGCAAAAGCCAGATTTGACCTTTGGCTTAAAGAGGTTGCCCCGAGCACCGAGCTTCGCAAATGGTTCGGGCATGAGCCAGAAAAATGGCCCGAGTTCAAACAGCGTTATTGCGACGAATTGAAGAACAACCCCGCACTGGCACAACTCCAGCAACTGGCGCGCCAAGGGAATATCACGCTGATCTATGCTGCCAAGGATCAAGCGAACAATGAAGCGGTGGTGCTCAAGGAGATTCTGGAGGGCCGCCTGACGTTAGGTTGATGCTGTCTGTTCAAGTGACGTGCTGTTAACCCCCCCCTTTGCTCATGTTTGCGCGCATGGATATCTAGGCATGCTTTGATGGCCTACAAATATCCCCCGCAGGCAGCTCCGGGGGGAGTATTTGGGGGCTATTTACGCGATTTGCCGAACATCACTCGCCAGCGATTGCGATTGAGCAGTACATAGCCGGTCAATTGCATGCAGCCGGCAAGCACCAGGCTACGCATCAGGGCGGGTTCGGTAGGCTTGGGCCCGGTGTAGATGCTGTACAGGGCGAAGGCGACACCCAGCAGGCCGAGAATGAAAAAGATCAAACCGATGACGGTCAGGCGATGCAGATTGAGCGAAGACATGGCGTAAATCGTTAAGGACTGGACCTGCAACGTTACCCGGTAATGCCACGTGCTGCCAGCGGTTCAATCACTGGCAGCGCCGAACGCAGGAGGTGACACGGTTAGCCCACTACAAGGTTAACCCCCCTTGTTCGAGCGTTGAAATCAGGGCCTTCAAGTTATCGGGAGCCACGCGTATCAGACCTTTGCCCGGAACATCGATCTCCGCAATCATGAATAACGCCAGCGCCGTAAAAATCGGCATGATGCACACCAGTACATTGCTGCCCAGCTTGCCTCGCGCGTTGAAGCCAATCAAAAAGTTGGAACAGACCGCACTTAATACCAGCAGCGCCCAGGCCACGACCGGTATTTGGTGGCGCCAGCTGGACATGGTCTTTTGCTGTGCCACATACAACTCACTGCTGGCATTGAGCACGGTCACAATGACCGGGTTGGGGTTGTCTTTGGCAAGCTTGCTGATTTGCCCCCACATATAGGCTTGTTTTTTTATGGACTCCATCCGGATGTCTGCCCGTTTGGCGTCATCATCGGTCGCAAAAAAAGCAATGCGCAAGGCCAGGTAATCCTGGAGCATTTTTTCTGCTTTTTCTTGCTGAGACTCGGTCAACAACGTCGTGCGCTGGAAGGCATTGCCGATGGCAACGGCTTCGTTTTCTTCGGCAGCCATGCGCGAGTTCAGCCCGCTGATGGCGAATGAAAGAATAAAGCCTACCAACAAACCAAACATGGACAGGATGCAGCCCAAGACAACTTTCAACTCATCATCAAAGTCAGCATTGCGAATCGCTTTGCCGCCCCACACCACCTTTCCGGCAAATGCTGCAAGGCACAATACCAGCAACATGGAAACCAGAATCAGCCACGAATAAATATCAATGGGATGTAGGATCGAGAGCATTTTTTTAAGTTTTATTAGGGAGTTGACCTAGGTATAGCACGCCAAAAAATGGCGCGCGGATGATTTTTTACTGAACCCGCAACGTTGTGCGCCGGGCCGTTTTCTTGAGAAGACCTGAGGCTTTCAGGAAGCGAAAATAAAAGCCGGACGGCGTTTATTTCGCCCCTATTCTTACGCAATTCGCTCAAATAAACGTTGCCACCCAACCACACGGCGGTCTTAACGACCAACCGTCAACACCATGCGGAATTTGACGTCGCCAGACTTCATTCGCTCATAGGCCTCGTTGGCGCGTTCCAGAGGCATCAGCTCTACCTTCGGGCGTACGCCGGTCAGCACGCTAAAGTCCAGCGCCAACTCGCTCTCGTAGGGGGAGCCCGTAATTGAGCCGAGGAAGCTACGCTCACCCACGACCAATTGACCTGCCGATACGGCCAACGGATCTTTGCCAGCACCAAGCAAAATCAGACGCCCAAGAGGCGCCAGCCCCTCGATGAGCGCCGATACAGCGGCCGCAGAGCCAATGGTCGACACAATGGCCTGAGCCCCACCCATGCTTTTAAGCATCTGGGCGGCATTTACCTCGTTGGTGTCGATGTACAGGTGAGCGCCCAGGCTCAGCGCTTCCTCGGCGATGTCTGCGCCTCGTCCAATGGCGACCACTCGAAATCCCATGCGGCGAGCATATTGCAGGGCCATATGGCCCAGGCCGCCAATGCCCAGCACAGCCACCGTGTTGCCCGCCTGGGCGCCGCTCTTCTTCAAGGCGTTGAAGGTGGCAATGCCCGCACAGAGAATCGGCGCAGCTTCTTCGGCGTGAAGCTCATCAGGGATAGACACCAGCCCGGAGGCCCGCGCAATCATCATTTCGGCATAACCACCGTCGCAGGTTGAACCGACAAAGGGTTGGTCCTGGCACAGCTGGAAATGCCCTTGCCGGCATTGGGCACACACCCCGCACGGGCCTCCCAAGCGACCGACGCCCACGCGCTGGCCGACTTTCCAGAGGGTGGGCGTGTGCTGGCCGAGCGCAACGATGCGCCCCACCACCTCATGCCCGGGAATGCGCGGCGGCTGGACAAGTGGGTCAACCCTTTCTATGTCACCCACATCAGCCCCGCACACGCCGCAGGCCTGGACGGCGATCAGTACTTCCCCGATGCCGGGCGCCGGCGTTGCGCGCTCCACGAGTTCAAGGATGCCGGGACGGGTGACATGTACGGCACGATAAGTCGCTTTCATGGTGTAACTCCCAACGCTTGGACACCCTGCCTGGCCGCCTCGACGGCGCCCGCGAGGTAACCCGGAAATTGTGCGGACCATTCACTGGCGATGCCTGTCAGGCAGCCGCGCCATGGCCCGGTTGCAGCGCAGGCCGCAGGCACCTGCGCATGTTCAAGCGCAGGCTCGAAATCGGCGGGGGTGGCCGTCAACGGGTCCTGCGCCCAGTCTTTGATGAACTCGGCCACCGGTGTCGCCGCCTGGGGGCCGAACAAACGCGCAAGCTGAGCCCGGCAGTGAGCCTTTAACACGGGGGCTGGGACCGTTTCACGCACACGCGCCGGGACGCCGAAAAACCCGAACAGTGCAGCCTTGGCGCCGGGCATGGACGCATCATGAATCTCACCTAGCGGCCCCAGCGCACTGCGAGCCTCACCGGACAACCCCTGCTCGCGCCAGAACGCGGTGTCATAGACCGCGATGTATTTGGCGTGGGGCGCCATCCATGTGGGTGTCGCAGACCATTGTCGTTCCAGCGCCTCCGGCAAGGCTGGCTCAAACGTGAGGGTCGATGCGGTCAAGCGCGGTGGCAGCGCCAGCAACACATGCTCGGCCTGAAAGAACGTGACAGCGCCCTGCTCATCCCGGCTCTCAATCACGACACTCTGCTCGTGTTTGCTCAGCCGCTGCACAGTTTGACCCGTGAGGACTTTATCCGCGGGCACTTTACGGGCCAGGGCCACGCTCAGGGCGCCCATGCCGCCGATCAGACGTGTGGAGGCCGGTGATGTCGTGTAGCCGGGCACGCGCTTGACGGGGCCATTGGGCGAACGCTCCAGAAGCATGTCACCGGTTTCGAACTGCGCGAATTTCTCCAGCCCCAGGCCCTCTACCAGTTGATCAAGCTCGGGCTGATAACCAGGCCAGAACCAGGTTGGCCCCAGGTCAAATGCGTTAAGGCTGTTGCTGTGCGTCGCGCTGTCGGCAGCCTCTTGGCCCAGGGCAGAAATGCACGCAATGCGCCCGCCGAGTTCAGCCCGCGCCTCCAGAAGCACGTAGTCAACGATGCCCTGGCTTTCCAGCAGATAGGCCGCATACAAGCCACTCAGGCCCCCGCCGACGATGACAATCCGTACAGTCGGCATGGCTAGGCCTCCAGCGTCGTATCGGCCAGGTGACCGGTTTTAAGGTAAAGGACAGCGCCTTGAGCGCCAGCGTGAATGCTCGCCGAATCATCCACGGGAAAGCGCATCCAACTGCCGCTCTCATACGTCTGCCCGTCCAGTATCAGGCTGCCTGACATGAGCAAAAGCTCAGCCCCGTTGACCGCTCCGTTAAAAGGCACATTGCCGGGGGCCAGGCGTATCAGGCAGACGTGTTCGGTGAGGCTCGAAAACAAAGGGCAGACCTCACGCCCCGCCTGCTGATGCCAGGCAGCCGGATCGCGCGTATCGATGCGCACGTAATCGCGCTCATTGGCCGACATCTGTTGCAGCTTGACGAAGATGACAGAGCCTTCGCGACTGGAAGGCTGGTGGCTTGAGCCGGGCGGGTTGCGCAGGTACCAGCCTGCCGGGTAATCGGCGCCCCCTTCGGAAAAGGTGCCCGACAACACAAGAATTTCTTCTCCCCCTGGATGGGGATGCGGCGTAAAAGAGGAATCAGGCGCATAGCGCACAATGCTGGTGGCGCGCGCTTTTTCGGCGCCTACGCGATCCAGCATCACGCGCTCGACGCCACTCTGTGGCGAAGAGGCCCAATGATAGTGGCCGGGCTCGATAATCGCCCGACGCTTGAAATCGGCGTTGATTCGCATAGAGGTGATTCCGTCTGGCAAGGACACCGGCCACCCTGCACGCGGGTGGCCGCTAGGGTTACGGCTTACTTATTGGGTAACTGCTGGAAGGCCTCAATGACCCGCGCCGAGTACGTCAGTGCAGCGCCGGCATTCAGGGCAATGGCCACCCCTAGCGCTTCGGACACTTCCTCAAGGGTGGCGCCATGTTCAACGGCCTTTTTGGTGTGTACGCAGATGCACCCGTCGCAGCGCGTTGTCACGGCCACAGCCAGCGCGATCAATTCGTGGATCTTGGGCTCCAGATGGCCGGTTTTGGCAGCAGCGTTATCCATCGTGATCAAGCCACGCATCACATCAGGGCTTTGTTTGGCATAGTCGCCCACACGCTCCAGCAGGGAGGCACGGTAGGCATTCCAGTCTTGCATCATGGTCTTTCCCCTTTTACTTGCAGGTGTATAAAACTGATCAGTTGCGGCCCGACATCACGCCACCGTCGACATCCCAGATCGCCCCGGTCACCCAACTGGCCTTGTCCGAGAGCAAGAAGATCACCACTTGGGCAACGTCCTCAGGTGTACCTACGCGGCCGATTGGATGGAAACTGTTAAAGCCTTGCAGCGCGCTGTGCACTTCGGCCTTGGGAATGAAGCCCTCGTAAATCGGGGTCTGCACCACGGCAGGCGACACGGCGTTGACGCGGATATGTTTACCGCCCAGCTCCATGGCCAGATGCTGGGTGAGCGAATGCAAACCGGCCTTGGCCATGGAGTACGCCGAAGAAGGCGTGGCGGCGATAGCCTGTCTGGCCCACATCGAGCCGATGTTCACAATGGCGCCAGGGCGGTTTTGGGCTACAAGGTTGGCAGCGACCTTCTGCGTGATGAAATAAGTCGCGCGGTTCAGATTCATGTACTGGTCGTAGTCGGCGCCCGAATGCTCAAGGAACGGCTTGGGGAAAAACACGCCGGCCGCGTTGACCAGCAGGTCGATGTCCGCATGCTGCTCGTCGAGGGTTTTCAGCAGTGAGGTCAAGCCAGCTTCACTGGTGAGATCCGCGGTGACTGCCCACACCTTGCCCAATTCAGCCAACTGCTTGCGGGCTTCCTCGGTTTTCTCCGGGCGGTTACCCAGGATCACCACGCTGGCGCCCTCTTCCATCGCCATGCGGGCTGTCTGCATACCCATACCGCTCGTACCGCCAACCACCAGCAACTTTTTGCCCAGAAACTGCTTACTCATGTTGAAACCCTCGCTGTACGCCTGCCCATCGGCAGACCTTTAAAAGAAGAAAAACTATTCAACCCATGGCCATCAGCACGACAATGCCCTGCCTTATCAAGCTGTTCTGGCTTGGTATGGTTTCATTCTTCTCCTGTTCCCGAGGGCAGACAAACGAGATAAAGTGTCGCCAATCTAAAGAAAAACTTTATCGCCATGAAATTACCTGTCCACCTCAATGCCTTGCGCGCCTTCGAGGCCAGCGCCCGGCATCAAAGCTTTTCAGCGGCCGCGGCCGAACTGAATGTCACCCCGGCTGCGGTAGGCCAACTGGTGCGTACGCTGGAAGACTGGCTCGGCGCACCACTCTTCGTGCGGGGCACCAGCGGCCGGGCGAGGCTGCTACTTACCGATGCGGCAGAACGAGCCCTGCCGGACATCCGCGCAGGTTTCGACCGGCTGGCGCTAGGTTTGGAAAAGCTGCTCGACAGTTCAACCAACGGGGTACTGACCGTGGCCGTCAGCCCGGCGTTTGCCGCTAAATGGCTGCTGCCGCGCATCGAGCATTTCCAAGCGTTGTGCCCCGATACTGACGTGCGCCTGGACACCAACCTCAAGCCGGTCGATTTCGTGGCCCAGCGGGTCGATATCGGCGTGCGCTACGGGACGGGGCAATGGCCGGGGCTGACAGCCGAAAAGCTGCTGGATGAAGAGGTCTATCCCGTGTGCTCGCCCCAACTGCTGCGCGAGCACAGTCGTTTGCAAAAGCCCGATGACCTGGCGCAAGAGATGTTGATCCATGACCTATCCATGGATAGCCACACCGGGTTCCCGACCTGGGAGGCCTGGCTGAAGAAGGCCGGCGTCACAGACACCACTAGCTTGCGGGGGATGCAGATCAATAACTCGGCCGCGGTCTTGCAAGCGACCATAGAGGGACGCGGCATCGCGCTCGCTCGCAGCGTCATGGCCCACGACGACCTCGCAAGCGGCCGCCTGGTAAGGCTGTTCCCGCACATCAGCTTTACCTCGACGCTGGCTTACTACGTGGTGTATCGCCCCGAATGCAGCAGCCTGCCCAAGCTGGCGACGTTCCGGGACTGGTTACTGACAGAAGCCGCTTCAGCACATCACGAGCCGTTTTCGCAGGCGTAAAAAAGCCCGGTCGTTTCCGAACCGGGCCAAGTCGATGCAACACTCTGCGTTGCACACCCAGAACCATCAGTTCTGAGGAATAACCCGCGCACCGCTACCCGAACCTTCGATGTAAACGTGTGTACCCGGCACCAGAGCCGAGTTGATCGGCTGAGTCACCGACACCAGCACACCGCTTTTCAGGCGCACAATGAGTTGTTGGGCTTCACGCGGTTTGTCGTAGTTTTGCTTCTCGGTGTAGTTACCACCCACCGCGCCGGCCAGCGCACCCGCCACCATGGCCACATCACGGCCCGTGCCTGCACCGATCAAGCTGCCCAGTCCAGCACCCGCAATCCCGCCCACGATGGCACCGATACCCGTGTCATGGTTCGACTTCACCTGCGTGAGTTCAACTTGCTCAACCACGCCGGTCCGGATCTCAAACTCCCCACCGTTATTCGAACCACCGGTCACGCAGGCACTGAGTACCAGCGCGGCAAGGGTGATGGTAATCGCGGAAAAGATGTTTCTCATTGTGCACTCCCTGTTTAACTAAATATTTGATTCAAACCAAAGGAGCGTAGCACAGGGTTTTCAAGGGGTTAGGTTGATGCGCAGAGGAGTTGCCAAGTATCTTTTGCAGAGCCTGACGGACCCATCTGCAGGGATGTGCGGCAATAACGATGTTGCCCGCCAGAACGCGAAAACAGGCTTTTACACAACCCCATCAACGTTGGAACACATAACGGAGGTGGCAAGAATGGCGTATCAATGATAGTTAGGTAACCATCCACCCATCCTGCAGAAGTTGTGACAATGTCGAATAAACAAACGGCCCCCACTACAGCCACAACCACTGCTGCTGATATAGAACGATCCATCCTGGCGCTCAATAAAATGGCTGAGCGTTTATGGGCAGATGGGCGAGAGGCAGAGGCTAAAGCCCTGCTTGATGCACTGGATGCTTTAAACAGAGCCCTGGACAGAATCCGGATCGGTGAGAATCGCCGTGTCGTCACTCTTCACTGAGAAATGCAGGAGCCTGCCCCCCTGTAAAAAATCTCAGGTCATGGGGAATAGCCCATAGTAACTGAAGGTGTTGTAAAACAGTAACGACGCGCTTCTGGGCCGAAGGGAATGCGGACTGTAGAGATGAAGCTCGCTGTCCACGTTCTACCGGTGCTTCAAGCAAAAAACAGAGTGTTCAACTTTACGGGCTGGCGTGAGCAAGCTGAACATAGATGCAAAAACTGGCTAGAACGACCCAGAAGATCACAAACAACCATGGCGTCCTCATAGAAAACATGAGCGACTTTCGATACCCCTTCTGACTCGATTCCTTTTCGTTAAACAAGGGGAAATCGTCATAGACCTTGCCCATGACCTGGTCACTGCGCAACAAGTGGCTCTGCTTGAAATGCCAGTGATCAATAATGACCCATGAAGCCCGAAAGCCCGGCCAGGCATGCAACGAGCTGAGTATTCCCAAAATGGCCATCAGTGTCGGCACAATCAACGTGAAAAGTTCGCCCCACTCAGGGTTAAGATTTGCCATTGAAGATGCAAAGGCAATGACCAAAAACGACTGAGCCGTCAAATAGGCGTTGGTTCTATTGGAGAGTAAGCTGGTTTCATACTGAATTTCTCTGCGATAGAAATCCAGACGATCTTTAGGAGTACCAAACAGCAAGACGTTTTCTGGTGACTCCTGTTGATAATGGGCATCTTCAGTGATGATTTTGGACACAGCCTTTCTCCGAGGTGCTGAATCACGTTAGAAGCCCTGTTTTTCGAAGGGTTCATTCATGCAGCCCGAAAGCTTTTGTCAACGACACCCGACGCCCGGATACCCATCATCTGAATACTGCTTTATCGGAAGCACAAAAAAACCCGGTTCGAATGACCGGGCTTTGTGTGTTTCGCCATACCGGGTTTATTTGGACTCCAACGCCAACAATGCTTCAATTTTCTTGCGCAACCCATCCAGCGCGGCCTGTTCTTCGGCGGTATATTCCTTGGCCTCTTCGTGCAAGGCGCAAACGGTGCCATACACCTCACCATTCGGTCCGCGTACCGGATAGCCCAGATAGTTGCTCAAGCCAAACTCCACTTCATCTTCATTCCCCGCCCAGTCCGCTTCCAGACGTGAGTCTTTGACATAGAGCGGCTGATCGGTATCCACCACGCGTTCACAATAGAGCGCTTGGCCGTTGTGGGCCAAAGTGCTTTTCTTGCCCTCTGCGCCAATGGGATAGGTGTCTTCATGACGCCCACCCGAAGCCAAGACCTGCATGTGTTGGGGCAGAGAACGCATGACAAGGATTGAGCTCACCCCGAGTTGCGAAGCCAGCTCATCTATTTCCTGACGTAACGATTCAAAAAGCGAGGTGGATTTGGCCACAGAAAGATCCGAACGTTTAGTTGAAAACTCAGACTATAGGCCCCAGGGTCATGAATCCTAAATAACCGATGAGCATTAGGATAGAGGGGATTACAGATCTTGTGCGGTGCACTGCCTGTAGCGATCTAATGCGACGCACCCTCCTGACTTGGCCAGGTGCGTGCATTTGATTCAGTCGCTAGCCGCTTGGGGTATCGATATCAGCATCCTTCTGCGGTTTATGCATAGGCTCAGACTTGAAGTCTGGACTGAATGGATTCTCTTTGGCCGTGGAGTCGTTCTTTGGATTATTAGGCACTTTGTCTGGTCCCGCAGGCGGGAGGGTGCCTCGTTGATTTTCTGAATCGCTCTTACCAGCTTGACCGTCGAGTGATTGCGGCCCCCTTGAGGGATTAGAACTCATGATGCCTCCAAATGTGGACTTGAAATTGAGTGCCCAAGATTTGGAACCTCAACCCACCAAAACGTGCAGGCGAATCGACGAGCGGAGGTTTTGGCGTCGGGGAAAGAACGATTTTGCGTAAAGAATTTAGTGGCAGACAGTGAATGCTAACTCTCCACGAGATGAGCAATTACTGAATATGACCAATGCCTGCGAAGGCAAATGCTTGAATAGATGAAGTTTCATGACTTGCCCTTCGGTCGGTAAAGAAAAACAAACTTCGAATGATCGGAAGAACTACTTGCAGGAGACATTTTCAGGTGAAATCTCTCAATAAAATAATCTCGAACCTTGGCAGCAGCTTTCGCTGATAACGCCGGCTTCCAGAGCCATATGTCCACTTCCCGATCCACCACCTCAGCCTCAAACAGGGCGGCGTCAGGATCTTCACAAGTCCCGATGCACCAAAGGTCGATCTCGGTGCCAAACTCCTTCAAATAGCACAAAAATTCGAATTTTATTTGTTGGACGCTGAACGTTCTGTCCATACCGATCAGCTCCCAGCGGCCTGCCAGGGTGCTGGTCTTTGGTCATTAGCCCCCCAACGGTCAAGCAGCATTGCGCCTTGTTGCTTTTGCTCACTCGACATGTGTTCAAGAATTTGCTCAAGCTGAATCAACGCCGTCCCGACGCCGTGCCGAGCGGCCAAGGAAAGCCATACGAACGCTTGAACGCGGTCCCTTTCTACACCCAGTCCGACCTGATAGCAGTAGCCAAGGCGTGCTTGAGATGGATAGTGGCCCAACTGAGCAGCGCGCAGATACCAGCCGAACGCGCGAGGCTGATCGACATCTACCAATTTGCCATTTGAATAGACTGTGGCCAGGTTGAACTGCGCACCGCAATCATCGGCGGAGGCCGCTCGTTCGAGCCAGGTCAGCCCCTGCTCAATGTCCTTAACGCAACCGTCTCCCTGAAGAAGCATGGCACCCACATTGGTTTGCGCCTGGACGTTACCCGCCTCCGCTGCTTTCAGATACCAATCGAAAGCTTCTGTCATCGAGTAGGGTACCCCTGTCCCTGCGGCATAACACGCCCCTACCCACATCTGAGCAACGCAATCACCTTGCTCTGCCAAAGACTGAAACGCCTCAAAAGCCGCTGGGTAATTTGCTGCTGAGTACAGAGCTACCGCCATGTCGAGGCTGAGCGAATTCTTGGAGATGGATTCTCCGTTCATATGAGGTAATTCCTTACATTGCCAAAAAGCTTCAAGTCGTTCGGCATTGAGGCTTGCGCCGTCAATCGCTGCACAAGCTGCTGTTGCGCCCACAGCCCTGCGCTATCGCTCTGCAATGGATACTCATCATCAGAATGTTCCGACAAATCCCAACGCATCAGTTCTTTGTAATAAGCCGCAGCAAGCTCGCCTCGCTCATCAATAGACGTGAACCAAACTTCCAACTGGTCTCCCGCAGTGAAGGTATTTTTATCAATGAAAACCTGCACTCTGCAGACGGTTCTGCCTAGCGCAACCGGTTGTAGAATCACTACGCACAACTCGGTCGCCTTACGCAGCAACAACAGACCTGGGAATGTCCAGGCAACCTTCATTCCTGCTGAGGTACCAAAACCTATATCGAGGCCTTCACCATCTGCTGCAACGAAGTTGTCGACGGACAGAAGATGTTGGGCAAGCAGCTTCCAATTGCAGTCGTATTCTCGCCAGCTCGTACCAAGTCGGGTCCACTCACCCTTCGCTAAAAACATCAGCGATGCCTCGCTATCCTGGCCATTAAAAGCAGGGGCATTTGGATCTGTGTTCGCGAAAATTAGGGGCCCGATACTCGCCACCTGGACGGGTAACAATCGCTCAGGTCGCAGTCCCAGATACTGATAAGCTTGAGCATCGCTCTCCCCCGCCCCATCAGCCTTGATCGGCATGCGGTCACGACTGTAGCCACAGGACGTGAAAGAGCAGCGGGTTTTAGTCCCTCCCTGGCATTGATCCGGCACCACACGACAACCGCCGTGCTGCGCTTGATTGAATGCTCCCCTGAGTTCTCCGTCAGGATCGCGGCGCACATGTATCCCGTGATTCCCTAACGTAAACGGCAAGAGGTCTCCTATCTCAGAGACATCCTGTTGGGTGCCTACGCACACCCAGTCACGTGTCCAAACACGCTCATCTTCCAGATAGGCGAACTCTAAAGACCGATAAGCAGCCAATGGCAGGAGTCGAGCTTTGCCGAGTACGTCATCGCACTGTCGGTAGGTGGAGGGTGAGGACAGATCCAGAGCTTCATCGAAATAGCCCAATTCCGGTCGACGAGACATACGTTTCCTCCCGTATCTCTATGCAGATCCAGGGCGATTACCCGCCCCGGAACGCATTCAAATTAACGACGATGACGGTCTTGAGGAGCGTCATAATCCGCGCGACCACGGTAGTGGACTGCACCGGCTGGAGGCTCGGGCAGCGGACCGTCCATGGAGAATCGATCCAGAACGTTTTTCACCAGTCTTGAAATGTTGTTATCGCAATTGTTCCAGGGCAACGATCCGCAGAATGCGATCGAGCTAAATGCAAAGCACGCACCGCCATTAGGCGTTTCATGGAATGCGATGTCCGAGCGCACGCGTGGATGAGATGTGCCGTCGAGACCCTGCTGGTTGAAACCGAAGTCTTCCATAACGAGCAGATAAGCCTCGGTATGACGGCCGGCAGAAGTCGCCACAGTCAGCGTGTGTGGAGGTGAACCCAGCATGGTGTCGACGATGTCCAACTCAAGACCCGCAGCACCGCCGCCGACTAAACCAAAGTTGCCGAGATTTTCTTCGTAGCCAATACCCTCGAAAGCCCAACTCACGCGAGGATCGTTGCTATCCGGGGTTCGGGAGTAATAAGTGGAGATATCGAAACCTTCCGACGACATCCCCGTACCGGCGACAGAGTGGAGGTAGCGACCACGGAATCGCCACATACCACCCAACTCACCAGTGCCTTGGTGATAGTACTCACCAGGATCGGCACGCCAGGTACGAATACCTGATTCACAGCGGCGCATTTCGGTAAGGACACCGCGCCCCACGTCTTCGTAACCAGGATGGAACGAGTGGACCCAGTACCAGGCATCTGCCCCCATGTACATCAACCGGCCGCCCCGTTGGGTATAGTTGTGCAGAGCGTCGAGTTGATTGCCCGAGTTATGCTCCGGATGCGATCCGGTGATGATGACGTTGTAGTTTTCCAGCCGAGCAAGGCCTTCGTACGTCACATCCTCATCGGTAAAGACGTCGTAGTCATACCCCATCGTTTCTAGCCAGTAGACCAAGTGCAGGTCTGCCGGATATTGCCATGGCGCCTGCGCGAGGAAGTGGTCGTACTTAGGGCGAATACTGAGGATCGGCCGAAGCCGCGACGACATACAGATACCGCTACCGTCGGTGTGCGTGTCGTAGATCGAGCCGCCGTATTCACGATGCTCAGCCAGAAACATATTTTGTTGCTGCATAATCGGCACGCGATAGACAAAGAGCTCCGCCCCGCCTGCGTTTGAAGCGACATGTTCGTTTGCGTACGCCATGTAGCTGATGGTAGGCACCATCACAGCAATCTTGGATTGCTCCTTGCCGACTTCGGGCACTACCCAAAAAGGGATGTAGTCCTCATCGTTGTCAGAAGTGGTCACCTTGGCAGCGTAGAAACGACTTTTGGCATCCATCGGCACTTGCCATTCGAAGCTCACTTCCCAGCGAGCATCATCAACATCGTCGTCATGAAAATGGATCGCTCCGTACTCTTTCGGGGCTTTCGTCCAATCGAATACCGTCCCCGTCCAATTGTGACCAGTCAGCGCGCGAGTCGGGCAATTGACTAGACGACCGTCGAGGCGATAAGGACCACAGTCCTTTACGGACAGAGTATTGATGCCTTCGCTGAAGTCCCACGCACCTACAATGCATTTCGAGAGTTCGTCTGTGGGGCCGCTATGGCGGCGCTCCGTCAAGCCAGGCTGTACTCCTTGTTTCATGATCTCGATTTCAAAGCGCGATAACGCTCGATTACACAGCCGAGGGGAGTCGAGTTTACCGTTGTACTTGCCTGCAAAAACTACCCCAGGCGGCATGGATGATTGTGCCAAGGGGGCACTGTCCAATCGCTCGACATAAGCGGCCAAAGTCAATGGCACTGCTGCGTTTACGACTGGGCCAGAAAACACTTTACTGATGGGCGCAATCACAGGGTCCAGGGCGTACATGACCTGTGGTTCGTGATAAAGAATTGCCTCACCAGTATCCGCGTCAAAGGACGCCGCAAGGAAATGCCAGGCGTGGTCTCGCAGCGGCAACGCGGTAGCCAGTTTCTCGCCGTTGACCCGCAGTTCAGCGCAGCCATCTTCGTTAATGAACAAACCATACCCTTGATCGTTCGACCACTTGGTAAGCAAACCTTGTGGACCATGCTTCCAGTAACGAGGATGCGTTTTCGGGGCAGTTGGCCATACCCAGCACTGGAGGGTAAAGCTCTCCACATTTAGAGGCTTGGAATCTGCGACAAAACCATAAGAGCCGCCGTGAATGATCTGTTTGCGGCCTGCAACAGTACCTTGAAAGGCACCAGGAACCGCCCTCTCAATAAAACCCGGACCACGTGGGTTGGTATCACCATGAATCATCTGGACAATATCGGCCTGGAACTCCTCTGGGCCATCGCAGCTGACATAAAACTTGATCGTTTCTCCGGGATGAACACTAAATTTATCGGCGTATCCAACCAGTTTCATTGTGGACATCTTTGCTTGTCTCCAGAATTTCGGCGCGCAGTTTCCCGAGCGACACATAGTCGTCGCTTGTCGGCGTGGGTAAATTAGGTGGCAGCGTTAAGGGCTAAGGTGCTCTCAGGTCACCGGCCAGTTATCGTCCCTTCGCTTCCAGCCTTGATGAAAGTGCTCCGGCATACCAGCGTCTGCCGGCAATTCATCGAGCCGCATGAGAAAAATGTCATGCTGGATTTCCTGCTCGTCGTCATAGATCACGTCGTTGATGAAAGTGGGCGGTACACCCCGTATCCCTGACAGCCGTGCTATCCGCCATTGTTTCTCGATTTCGGTACACACAATGACCAGCTTGCCTGCGGGACTTTCCCCTCGCATGCGCAGGAGAATACGGCGCAGCTCAGGAAACTCATGGACTCCACCACTGACATCGGTAGTGTCTCCAGGAGTGGCGCAATACAAGACAGAGAATCCAGCAACGCCTTTCATAGAGTCGACACAACGGCGATGCTCTGCGATCAGTGCGTCACGTTCCGGAGTGCCTTTTGCAGGTATTGATATCATCGATCTCTCCTCTTCTTTATTAGGGCCAAACCTGGCTCTCGTTGGCATGGCCGTTACACGGTCATGTGTTTTTCAACAAGTTCGTCCGTTAACTCGTCAATGCTCCCCTGAGCAACAATCCGTCCGTTATCCATCATCAGAAACGCGTCGCTTAACTGGCGCGCCACCTTAATGTGCTGCTCAGTGAGAATGAGGGTGATACCGAGTTCTTTATTGAGCATCTTCAATTTATGCCCAATCTCGGCGACGATATTCGGCTGAATCCCCTCGGTGGGTTCATCGAGAAGTAGCATCTTCGGATTCACAGCAAGCGCTCTGGCGATCGCCAACTGCTGCTGTTGGCCGCCAGACAGTAAGCCGGCACGTCTATCCAGGTTTTCTGCGAGATAAGGGAATAGAGACAGGCATAGCTCAGGCACTTCAGTTTTACCGTCCGGACGAGCAAACGACCCAAGCAGGATGTTTTCGCGAACAGTGAATTTTCCGAATATTTGTCTGCCCTGAGGGATATAGCCAATACCGTGCTTGCATCGAGCATGAGTCGGTACATCCACAACCTCTTCGCCCAGCATCCGAATGCTGCCAGTCGTGCGGTCACAAAGCCCCATCAGGCTGCGCATCAGTGTGGTTTTGCCAACGCCATTGCGACCTAACACCGCAAGGCATTGTCCCTGAACCAAGTCGAAGGATATTTCCCTCAAAATCTGGGTTTTGCCATACCAGGAAGAAAGTCGCTCGATATTCATGAGCATCAGGCAACCTCCTCATCCGTGCCCAGATAGACGTCCCTTACCCTGCTGTCCGCCTCAATCACATCTATCGGACCTTGAGCCAGGAGCGTCCCCATATGCATGACGGTAACCACGTCAGAGATTTCGCGGACAAACCCCATGTCGTGCTCAACGACGATAAGCGTTGCACTGCGGCGAATCTCTCTGAGCAGTCGTGCAGTCTTTTCGATTTCGGCCTCTGTCATTCCGGCGATGGGTTCATCGAGTAACAACAGCCTCGGCTCTTGCATGAGCACCATGCCGATCTCGAGCCATTGGGTCTCGCCGTGAGAAAGGAGCCCGGCTTCCACTCGCAGCCGGTCCTGAAGCGCGACCATGTTGCTAACCTCATCAAGCCGAGAGTTCATCCCGGGGTCAGAAAATCTGAACATGTTGACAAATGGGTTAACCTGGCGGCTGTAGGCGACCTCGAGGTTTTCCCTCACTGTTAACTGCTTGAACACGGCAGGAATCTGAAATTTTCGACCGATGCCGCGTCGTGCGATTTCGTTCTCGCTGAGGCTAGTCATTTCATCGCCGTGGAATTTGACGCTGCCAGAGGACGGTTTCAGCCTGCCGGTGATCAGATCCATCAAGGTCGTTTTTCCTGCCCCATTCGGTCCAACCAGACAAGATAATGTCTGCTCTGCAACATCAAGACTGAACCCTTTGATCACGTGGTGAGTGTCAAAGCGCTTATGCAGATCGCGGATTTCCAGAACGCCCGTCATGCGCGATCTCCCGGCTTCAGATTCATCAACGACGCATCGTCTTGGGCGATCGTCCTCTTGGGGTCCAGCCTCGCCAGCCCCGCCTCCAACAAGCCAGTAAGGCCTTTGGGCAGAAAGCGCACTACCACTATGAAGAACAGCCCCAAAATCAAGATCCAGCTGTTGAGGAAACTGTCACCGAGATAACTTTGGCCACCCTGGATCAAGAGCGCGCCAATAATTGACCCCAACAAAGATAGTCTTCCACCTACACCAGCCCAGATGACCATGGTGATGCTGAACGCTACATCGAATTGAGCAGGTGACACGTACTGCACGATCATCGTGAAACAGCAGCCAGCAACAGCAGCGATGAAACCGGAAATCGTGTAAATGAGAGTTTCATAAAGAGCTACGTTGTAACCAAGAAATCGCACTCGCTCTGGATCGTTTTTCAAGGCCTGGACGATTTGGCCAAACTTGCTCTGGGTGAGTAATTTTCCCGTGATGGTCAAGCCAGCCAACAACGCGAACACCAGCCAATAGATGCCCGGCGCGTAAGGATCTACTGAGCGCCCGAATACCTGCAATGGCATTGGCGGGCTGATACCATTCGCCCCATTGGTGTAGGGCTGCACGTCCAATACAAGCGTTGCGATAGCGCTCAGCATCGCCAAAGAAATAATTGCGAAGAACGGTCCTGAGACCCGTGCCTGAAACATCAGCCCGCCAAATAACAGGCAAAAAAGTGTGGGTAGAGCGAGGGAGAGAAAAATACCGCCGCCCGTATTGTCAAAAAATGTCCAAAACCAAGGTAGATGATCCAGGCCATTATTGAGCATAAAGGGCGGTATCGGATTATTCACAGGATCCTGCGACTGCATTTGCATGGTCATTGCCATGCCGTATGCGCTGAGTCCAAACATTACCCCTTGGCCTAAGTTAAGAATCCCGCCTGTCCCCCAGCAGAGGCTGATCGATACGGCTAATAATCCAAATACGCCATAAAGTGCAAACTGATTAAGTACAAAAGCATCAGTAACATACAAAGGAATAACTGCTAATAAGGCAAAGAACAGCAGATAGATCGACCATTGGTATCTTCTGTCGTGATATAGGTTATTCAACATTAGAGTATCTCCTCGTCGCCACACATGAATTAGGGATTGCACTCCGTTTCACCGCCTTACTGCTCCGGATGTAAACAGCCCTTGTGGCCGAAATCTTAAAAAGATAACGATCAGGACGAACAATAAGAATCGCGCGAATGTGTCGTTGAATAGGTAGGCAAAAATGGACTGTATCTGTCCTGTCAACGCACTTGCAGCAACGCTGCCAATCAAGCTCCCACCACCTGTGACGACCACCAGAAAGGACTGCACAATGTAGCCGCTCCCCATGCTTGGCAACACGATGCTAAGTGCTGCGAACAGGGAACCTGCCAGGCCTGCAAGGCCCGCTCCAAGTGCAAACGTGTACATATAAACTCGGTCAGCATCGATGCCGAATGACGCGGCCATTTCTTTGTTCTGTGTGACAGCGCGAATTTTTATACCAAAATTCGTTCTGTAGAAAATCCACCAAAACCCCACAACCAGAGCAACAGTCATGGCAATTATCAACAACCGAAACGCCGAGAGACTGACAACCCCCATTTCAATATTGCTAGATAGAAAAGCAGGCATGTTGATATATTTTGGATCACTGCCAAAAATCATCCGCACGCCCTGCATCAATACAAGCGACACGCCCCAAGTGGCCAATAGAGTGTCCAAAGGACGACTATAAAGATAACGGATGAGCACTCGCTCAATGACCAGCCCAATTACGGCCACTATCACAAAAGACAATGGAATACATAGCAAAAACGAAACACCAAAATAGGCTTGCAAACAGTAAGCGCTATACGCACCTAGCATAATTAGCTCGCCATGAGCCATGTTAATTACACCGGCGGTGCCATATATAATGGTCAGCCCCAAAGCTGCAATCAACCAAATACTACCTATACTCAGCCCTAGCACCAGTGAGTTAATAAAATTCACCCACGAGAAGTCCATAGTTCTTTCCTTGCAGTAAACGTTCGATTCAATTTATTTGCAGGCAGGCTACGCTTATCTCGTTAAATGACGCTCTTGCGAATGGAACCATTTGGCGCTTTGAGCCCTTCGGCGGTACAGATCCCAGAGTCGGGGTAGATAGAATATGGATCGGGTGCCACATGCTCGTCAGCCTGGTTGACGATTTTGAAGCTGCCGTCTCCTTGGCATTGGCCAATTTTTGGGACGAGCCACGTATTGAAATTGTTCTCATCTACCCAAATCGTGCCCTCTGGCGAAACGTTCTCCTCCAGGCGTATGCCGGCAGCTGCAGCACGGATCGTTGCCGGTGTGACTTCCTCGATTCCATGTTGCCCAATAGCCTTTTCCAGTGCGGCTTTGAAAATATAAGCAGAGGTATAGGTCTCCTCCATGTTGTAGTGCGTCGTGCCGTTCTTGCCATATTTACTACCGAGAAAACTCTCGACAAAGCGATGATTCGTCGGGTTATCCAGGGCTTGAAAATAAGGGGCAGACAAGAAATGTCCTGCGCCAAACTCATTTCCCATAGCACGAGTTTCAATCTCCCCCGACGTGAGCGAGGCAATCGGCATTTTGTCGGCGCTAAAACCCTCCTGTTTAAATTGTCTATGAAACGCGATGTCGGATGAACCGACTACAGTGGAAAAAATGAAATCCGGCTTAGTGGCTCGAATCTTGTTCAGGACGGGCCCAAACTCTGAACTTCCTAGAGGAATATATTCCTCGCCGAGCAGTTCACCGCCGACCTCCTCCAACCATAATTTCGCGTTTTTATTTGATTCTTTCGGCCAGACGTAATTTGACCCAACGAAGAATACTTTCTTACCGAAATTCTTGACCATGAAAGGAATCAAATCTTTGGAGTGCTGATTAGCCAGTGGCCCCGTGCAGATAATGTTCTGGGAGCACTCAGCACCTTCGTAACATGTCGGATAAAAAAGCAGATTATTCTGGCTCATGACCGTGGGTAGCACGGCCTTACGGCTCGCGGAGGTATAGCATCCGAATACTGAAATGACCTTCTCACGTAGAATGAGCTCTCGCATTTTTTCTGAATAGACATTCATATCCGACTTGGCGTCGATGATTACCGGCTGGATCATTGATCCGTTAATGCCACCAGTTGCGTTGATCTCATCGAACGCGTATTGCAGTACCAGAGCAGAGTCTTCCTCAGGCACTGCCAGGCCGCCAGTAAGCGAGAAAAGCACCCCAACTTTTATTGGTTGCCCTTTATTCAGCGTTGCCCCCCAAGCTTCACGCGAACTAGGCAACAAGAGAGAGGGAGCAGCAACTGCCGCTGCCGAAGCGAGTGATACATTGCGAATGAAAGTGCGTCGTGTAATGCCCATGCCGTGTCACCTACCCCGTCGTGGTCTTAGATCAATAAGGTCAGTTGCAAGTTGAGTTCAACCTGCTTGACCCGCCTGCGTCTTTCGCTTTCAGGAGGTAGACTTTGCATCGACTATGCCAAAAATAAAATTCCCAAGGATAATTTTAATTTCCCTATAGGAATCTAAGTTTTACGGCATTTTTCTGTCGCTCCGCATTTTTTAGTCTCGTAACCGATCATTTTTTCCAGCGCACCATAATGATTCAACCTGCACCAGACAGAGTCAAAAAAGGGATAGGTAAAATGTTCGAGAACCAACGGCCCATCACCAAGCGAAGCCTTCATCAACGGAAAAGCAAAACCAACTAACAAATACGGGATATCAAAAAAATTTACGTATTCACATTCGATGAGGTAACCGCGTACGAGCGCGTGTTAACGTCGATAATTGCGGCTAAATCGCACAATTTAAGGGCGCCAGTATTCCGTCCAAGTGGAAGATTATTTTTATCGAATACAGGGCAGGCCTTCTGCCGAAGATCTGTGGGGTCGCTGCGACCCACCAATAGTATATTCAACCGATCTTTACACTCTCTTTCTTGCTTTCTACATGAGATCGCAAGCAACGTCTGGGCGCTGGGGCCTTATCTGATCAGGTAGCCCAGTTCATAGCGGCAAGCAGATCGCCCTACTCAAAAGCCCGCCGCGCAACCCTCTCCCGATTCCCGCTCAAACAGAATCGCCCCGAAACGGCGCTCAAGCGAAAGCCCAAAGGGTTATCACTGGCTGAGCGCCGGACGCTTCGTAAAATGGCGGATTCACTATGAGCAAAGCCAAACGAAAACCTCACAACCTCAAGACGCGCATTCACCTCGAGTAAATGATCGAACATTGCTACAAGGAACCAAGCGATTCGCCGAGCCTAAGCCGGATGGTGGCTTCTGGCTGGATCGCCATACCGGAAGTAAAATCGATGGATGAGCAGCACGCAGCGCGGATCCTTGAGACGGTGGCCGAGGAAGAGCCAAGGTTGCAAGTTCGCCCAAGTACTCGCCAAGTACTGGCCGATTTGATGGAGTAGTCAGCTATTACTGTGCAAGGCGAGGCGATGACCTTGACGATTTATCATCTGTATGCGATGGATTCAGCGAACTGCCAACCGATGCTTAATCCTCCGCGCCAATTGATCCAGATATTGCAAACGTGGCGTGGAAATTCAGACATAAAAGCCTACTCGCCATCCACAATGACCCTGATGACAAGATCATAGAATCAGGCTAATTATTTTCTTCATCGAATGCGTTTACCGATATCTCAACCGACAGATCGCCAGCGTTGACGCCAGCGGCCTCCAAAAACTCTGGAGGCGTTGATTCGTAGAAAACCGCGATGTACATCGCTTTCATTCGTATCAATGGTTACGTACTGTTCTTACTCAGCCGGAATAAAAATATTTTGGCAACTGAATGACTTTATCCATCATCTTCAAAACCATGGCTCACAAGGCCTCTACTGGATCCGGCTCCATGCCGGTCACCCGCAGCCCCCTAACCAAATTGCGACCACACTATCCAGCGCATGACCTTGCGCGCTTGACCAAGTAGTAACTGATTCCCAAAGCAATGATCGCTGCGCCCACATTATCGAGCTTAGTCACGCCATCGGATAAATGCCTTCCGGCCTGCACGAACATGAGGACAGCACCGATATACAGAATCACCACCTTGCACCGCTTCCAGATCATCTCGTCCTCCCACTTTGGGATTTAATGTACCAGAGCCAAATAGCCTTTCCACTACAGTCAAAACCCTTACAGATCAAGCATTTATGGGGGCACCCACTGCAATCGATGCCCAACAGTGCTTAGTCAGGTTTCACAATTCCCGGTAATCCCCCCATTTTTAATACTCGTCAAAAATAGAGGTCAGGCCACCAGGGCCAATTTCTGTTTAGGGGTTATGCCGCCGAGGGC
>NZ_JANLNV010000077.1 GCF_025465935.1 Pseudomonas sp. 7P_10.2_Bac1
AGCTCTTTACTGCATGTTGATGATGACTTCTTCTTGCCATTTCTGCGGCAAGGACTTCGAGGTTTTTTCCCACGCTTCGGCATCTTTGATTGGCGTTACGTTCTTGTACTGCTCATTGGGCAGCAGCTTGGCCTGTACATCTTCAGGCAGCTTGAGGTGCTCGGCACGGATCGGACGGGCGTTGCCGCGCGCCAGATTGGTCTGGCCGGCATCACTGAAGATGAATTCGCGAGTCAGTTTGGCCGCGTTAGGGTGTTTGGCGTATTTGTTGATGAGGGTGGTGTAACCCGAAATCACCGATCCGTCAGACGGGATCAGCACCACGTAGTCGTCCGGGTTGGCCATTTTGGCCTTGTAACTCAGGCCGTTGAAATCCCAGACCACGCCCACTTCCACTTCGCCTTTTTCCAGCGTAGAGATGGTCGGGTTGGCCAGTGACAGGCGGCCTTGCTTGGCAATGTCAGCAAACATCAGCAGGGCAGGCTGGATATTCTTTTCATCGCCGTGGTTGGCAAAGGCCGCAGCCAGGACGCCGTTGGAGGCTTGCGCGGCGGTGCTTACATCACCGATCGAGACCTTGTATTTACCGGATTTGAGGTCGGACCATTTGGTCGGCACTTCGGAGCCGTGCAGCAGCTTTTTATTCACGATAAACGCGATGGTGCCGGTGTAGGCCAGTGCCCAGTTACCGTCTTTGTCCTTGGCCCAGTCCGGGATCTGTTCCCAGGTGGTCGGCTTGTACGGCTGGGTTACGCCCTTGGCCACGGCGATAGGGCCGAAGGCTGCGCCCACGTCACCGATATCAGCACTGGCGTTGTCTTTTTCGGCGGCAAACTTGGCCACTTCCTGGGCCGAGCTCATGTCGGTATCAACATGCTTGAGGCCATGCAGTTTGTTCAGGTCTTCCCACGTGCCTTTCCAGTTGGCCCAGTCATCGGGCATGCCGACACTGTTCACGGCACCCTCGGCCTTGGCGGCGGTTTCGAGCGCTTTTAAATCGACATCGGCGGCCATGGCCGAGGTGCATAGGGCGATGCTGGTGCCTAACAGTGATGCCAGAAAAAACTGTTTCATCTGAAGCTCCTTTGGTTTTACACGCTGGTTTTTTTAGAGTTTTTGCAGTGAGTTGGTCTAGGTCAGCAATACCTGAGCCAATTTAAGGGGGCTGCATGACACTTTAATGTCGGCATAGGTTGTGCAAGCACTTTTACAGGCCCGCCAAGTGCCGTGAGCTAAGCGTAGACCATGGTCAAAGGCCCGGTGGGTATGGGCTTGAGGGTTAAAACAGGTGTCTGTGTCATCGAACAGTCATCTGTACTGCCTAGGCTGACACCCTCAAGAGTTGAGTGTTTTTGCAGGCCGAGCCTGCCCACATTTGGTGCTGGACTAGTCCAGATAGGTAACGTTGATGCGTGAAGGTGCACCCAAAGCGGTGACAGCCATTGGCCTGGCCCTGCAAGAACAGATCGGACATGGCTTGCTGACCTGTGGCAGCCAATTACCGTCTGAGCGAAAACTCAGCGAACTGTTCGCGACTACCCGCATCACGGTGCGTGAAGCGTTGTTGCAACTTGAAGCGCAAGGGGTGGTGTATCGCGAGGAACGGCGCGGCTGGTTTATATCGCCACCGCGTCTGGCCTATAACCTCATGCAGCGCAGCCACTTCCATGCAATGGTCAGCGCCCAAGGGCGTGTGCCGACCACCGAGGTGATTAGCGCGCGATTACTACCTGCCTCTGCGGCGGTGTGCGCGCGCCTGCAACTGCCCGCGCTGTCCAGCGTGATTCAGATTTGCCGGGCGCGACGCATTGATAGGCGTTTAGTGCTGTACGTCGAGCATTACCTGAACCCGCAATACTTCCCGCACATTCTGGATTTTGACCTCACGCAGTCAATCACTGAGTTGTATGCGCGGCACTATGACTTGCATTACGGGCGGGTACGTTTTGAGATCGTACCGACTGCCTTGCCAGCGGAAGCTGCGGCCTCGCTCAAGGTATCGACGGGCAGCCCCGGGTTGAGAATCGAGCGGATCAACTATGACCAGCATGGACGGCTGATCGACTGTGACATCGAGTATTGGCGACATGACGCGATTCATGTCGGCGTGGATGTGCTGGAGCGTTAAGCCTGAGCCTTGCCTCGCGATCTTTTTAAAAGATCAAAAGATCGCGAGGCGAGCTCGCTCCTACAGGCGGGTTATTCCTTTTGTAAGTTCCCGCTGCTGGCGGTCACTACCTGCACACTCAGGCGCGGTGTCGCGAGGTCAAGGCCGGCTTCATCCAAGTGGCGCTTGAGCGACAGGTTGAACGCCCGTGAAACTTCCCATTGCTTGATCGGCGCGGTTTTAAAGCGTGCACGCAAAATCGCGCTGCCCGACTCGAAGCTTTCGACCCCTTGAATCTCCAGTGGCGACCAGATGTTGCGACGCTGCAGCGGGTCGGTGCGCATCTTTTGCCCCACCTCGCGCATCAGCTTGATGGCGTCGTCGATTTCCATGTTGTACGGGATCGCCACGCGGAAAATCGCGTAGCCGAATTCGCGTGAATAGTTTTTGATACTTTTGATTTCACTGAACGGAATGGTGTGCACGATGCCGTCAATGTCCCGCAGGCGCACGGTGCGAATCGTCAGGCCTTCGACCGTGCCCAGGTGGCCGCCCACATCCACGTAGTCATCAATGGCCAGCGAGTCTTCGATGATGATGAACAAGCCGGTAATCAAGTCGGCAACCAGCGACTGCGCACCAAAACCGATCGCCAGACCGATCACACCGGCACCGGCCAGCAGCGGCGTGACGTTCATGCCCATGTTCGCCAACGCGACGATCAGCGCGATGATGAAAATGGCTGCAAACAGTATGTTGCGGATCAGCGGCATCATGGTTTGTGCGCGGGCGTTGGCCAGGCCTTTGCGCGAGCGGGTCAAGGCGTGATGGATGGCCGTGTCAGCGAGAATCCAGATCAGCCAGGCAAACAGTAATGTGCCGGCCAGCCCGAACACTTTGACACTGATTTCATGGCCTTCACCTTCGGTGAAACCGATCAACGACAGGCCCCAGACCCGCAGCCCCAGTTCGATGAACACCAGCCACACAATCAGATGCGCCAGTGTGTAGACAAAGCTCTTTAGCCGTTCCGAATAAAACGCATAGCGCTTTGGCCCGCGTTGCGGCTTTTGCGCGTGGCGGCGTACCAGCCCGTTGATCACCATGCACAACACCACCAGCACGGCGCAGATCAGTGACTGGCGCAGTGCGGTGCTGGTATCGCCCGCCGAAAGAAAGGTGGCGAACAGAGAGACCCCGACCAGAATCAGCGCCGCAAGGTACCAGTAAGTACCGAGCGTCTCGATGCTGTCGCTCAGGGCGCGGCGGGTGAGGCGGCGCGACAGCGGCTGGTTGCGGATCAGGTGCGCGATGGGCCGGCGGAAGCGGATGATAAACAGCCCGGTCGACAGTGCCGCCATGACGTTGGCGAAGGTGGCCACGGTGTGCGCCAAATGCACGCCCAAGGAGGCGACCATGCGTGGATCGCTGAGCGCTTCTCCGAAGGCAGCAAAACTGCCTATCCACCACAGCGGGCGAAACGCCTGATGCCGCAGGATGTGCAAGGCGCGATGGCGGTGCGGGCCGTCGAGCAGCGAAAACAGAATCACGCAGGTAGCCGAGAAGCAGGTACCGATCACCAGGGCGTAAGCCAGCGCCATGGCCAGGTCCTTGCCCAGGGAAGAGGGCAGGGCGTAACTCATGTACACCGTGATCACCAGCGCCACCATCCACGGGCCGAGTTTGCGCAAGGCAAAGCGCAGCATGTCGACGGCCTTGGGGTGCTGCGGCAACTCTTCGCTCAGGCCAAAGCGCACCCGCACCCGGTGGCTGACCCAGATCAGCAGCGAGGCCAGCAGGCTCCAGATCAGGATGATGAGCGCAAAGGCAAAGATGATCGGCACCCACTCGTGGGCCGGTAGCATCAACGCCACCAGCTCATCCTTGGCTTGTTCGATTTCTTCGGTCCAGCGCGAGGTGGGGCTGTCGTTGCCCGAGAACTGTTTTTCGAGGTCGGCGAGGGTGCTGCCGATCAGGCCCAGTACACCGATTTCGGCTTCGGGCTGGGCTTTTTTGGTCGCATCGCGGAGCTTTTTAAGGTCGGCCAGCAATTTGCTGCGTTGCTGGTCGTTTTCAAGGTTGTTAATCACCTCATCCAGCGACTGGCCCAAGGGTTCGGTGGGTTGCGCCTGGGTTTTTTCTGCACTGGGGAGCAGGCTGGTGATACCGACTGCCTGGGCTGACGCAAGCGGCAGCAGGGTCAGCAAGCAAATCAGTAGCCAATGAGGCCGGGTAAGGAGACGAAGAAACACTAGGCGATCAACCTTGAATATTACGGATTGGTCGAGTGTACGCTAGGCCCCGCGATCATTCATTTTTTGTCATACATAAATAAGTGATCGCGGGCGCGGTGCCGTTTATTGATTCAGTTTGGCGAGGATCTTGAAAACGATGGTGCCGAAAATCAGCAGCATCCCAAACCAGATCGACAGGACACCGGGTTTGCTGTCGCGAAAGTTGAAGCCAATGGTGAGCAGCAACATACCGATCACGATGGGGATCAACATGGAGTTAAAGGCGGATATTTCGGGCATGTTCTAAACCTGAAGAAGTGGATGCTCCAAGTCTAGGTCGCTTTAGGCGGATATGGGGTGATGTGTATCAAAAATCAATCGCCCGGCACTTTTCACCTGTGTAGGAGCGAGCTTGCCTCGCGATCTTTTTTAAGATCAAAGATCGCGAGGCAAGCTCGCTCCTACACAGGTTGGGTGTATTACGGGAGTTCGTTACTGGCGTAGAAGGCGCTCAATACTTTGACCAGATGCGCCAGGTCATGGCTGCCGGCCAGTTCACGAATGGAGTGCATGGCAAAGGTCGGCAGGCCAATGTCGACGGTGCGCACACCCAGGTGGCTGGCGGTGATCGGGCCGATGGTCGAGCCACAGCCCATGTCGCTGCGCACCACAAAACTTTGCACCGGTACTTCTACCGCCATGCACAGATGACGGAAAAACCCCGCCGTTTCGCTGTTGGTGGCGTAACGCTGATTGCTGTTGACCTTGATCACCGGCCCGGCATTGAGTTTGGGGCCGTGGTTGGCATCGTGCTTCTCGGCGTAGTTGGGGTGCACGCCGTGGGCATTGTCGGCCGAGACCAGCAGCGACTTCTGAATGGTGCGCACAAACTCGTCACCCTCAGGCAGCACGCGCTGCAGGATCTGCTCCAGCATCGGGCCGTCCGCGCCGCACGCCGAGCAGGAACCGACTTCTTCGTGGTCATTGGCCACAAACAGGCACGTTTCGTCGGTGTCGGTGTTCAACAGCGCTTGCAGGCCGGCATAGCACGACAGCAAGTTGTCGAGGCGCGCGCCGGCAATGAAATCGGCGTTGAGGCCAATGACCGCGGCACTTTGTGTGTCGTAGAAGCTCAACTCATAGTCGAGTACCACGTCTGCGTTCAGACCGTGCTCGCGGGCCAGTTGGTCGGTGAGCAGGGCGCGGAAATCCACGCGTTCATCGCCGGCAACCTGGGCCAGAATCGGCGGCAGTTCGGTCTGCGGGTTAATCGCCCAGCCTTCGTTGGCTGTGCGGTTAAGGTGGATCGCCAGATTGGGGATGGTCGCAATCGGTGCGCGAAAGTCGATCAACTGGCTCTCGACCTTGCCGTCGCGGCGGAACGTCACGCGCCCGGCCAATGACAAGTCGCGGTCGAACCAAGGGGCCAGCAAGGCACCGCCGTAGACTTCGACACCCAACTGCCAAAAACCCTGGCGTTGCAATTCGGGTTGAGGCTTGACCCGCAGGCAGGGGCTGTCTGTGTGAGCGCCGACCATGCGGATGCCGCCCTGCAGGGGCGAGTGACGGCCCAGCTTGAAGGCCACGATGGAGGAGTCATTACGGGTGACGTAATAGCGGCCGTTGGCTTCGGTGTACCACGTGTCGCGCTCGTCGAGGCGCTGGTAACCGGCGGCTTCCAGGCGTTGAACAAGGCTGGCGGTGGCATGGAACGGGGTAGGGGAGGCCTTGAGAAAGTCGATCAGGCCTTGGTTCAACTCTTCGCGCATAAGTTACTCCAGACAGCAAGGCCGCGAGTTTAGCGCATTGATTACAAAAAATGATCCCTCAACTGGATCTCCCGTAGGAGCGAGCTTGCCTCGCGATCTTTTGAGGGTTTAAAAGATCGCGAGGCAAGCTCGCTCCTACAGGGTGTGTAGCTGTTAAAACGGCGCCGGGCACTCGAAGCGCAGGCGTTCGCCGGTCTGCGGGTGGGTGAAGCTGAGCATGCTGGCGTGCAGGCACAAACGTGGGTGCGCCGCCAACGCTTGCGGATGTGCATACAGGCCGTCACCCAGCAGCGGGTGGCCAATCGACAACATGTGTACACGCAATTGATGCGAACGCCCAGTAATCGGCGTCAGCTCGACGCGGCAGTAATCGGCGCAACGCTCCAGCACTTTCCAGAAGGTCAGGGCGTTTTTGCCAAACTCGTGATCGACCACATGCCGTGGCTTGGTCGGCGGGTCGTAGCGCAGGGGCAGGTCGATGCTGCCGCTGTCCAGTTCCGGTTGGCCCCAGGCCAGTGCGGTGTAGGCTTTTTCTGTTTCGCGATCATGGAATTGGCGCGACAACTCGCGGTGCGTGTCGGCATCGCGGGCCAGCAGAATGATCCCTGAGGTTTCCCAGTCCAGGCGGTGCACGATGCGGGCTTCGGGGTAGCCGTTTTCTTGCAGGCGGGTGATCAGGCAGTCTTTGTTGTCTTCAGCGCGGCCCGGCACCGACAGCAGCAAGGTCGGCTTATTGACCACCAGAACGCCCGCGTCCTGATGGATGATGTGAATGTTCGACAACGGCATTAAAACAGCCTCTTAACAAACGCCAACGGCGGCTTGGAGGTTCCCCTGAGCAGAGAAACCTCCAAGCCGCCGTGGTCACTGCTAGATCGATTAACGATCTGGCAGGGTGATGTTGAGTTCCAGAATCGAGCAGCTACCCTCGTTTTCAAGGGCGATCTGTACTTGATCGTCGCCAATGTTGACGTATTTGCGGATCACCTCGACCAGCTCTTTTTGCAGGGCTGGCAGGTAGTCCGGGGTACTGCGTTGGCCGCGTTCGTGCGCCACGATGATCTGTAGACGCTCTTTCGCGACCGACGCGGTGGTGGGCGTTTTGCGGGTACGAAAGAAGTCAAAAATGTTCATTGTTTAATTGCCTCCAAACAGGCGCTCGAAGAATCCCTTCTTCTGTACATCGAGGAATCGATGCTCCACTGTTTTGCCCAGCAGGCGATCAACCGCATCGCTGTAGGCCTGACCGGCGTCGCTCTGGTCATCAAGGATCACCGGTACACCCTGGTTGGATGCCTTGAGCACCGCCTGGGATTCGGGGATCACACCCAGCAGTGCAACGGCCAGGATTTCCTTGACGTCTTCAACGCCGAGCATTTCACCCTTGCTGACGCGATCCGGGTTGTAGCGGGTCAGCAGCAGGTGTTCCTTGATCGGGTCTTCGCCCAGCTCTGCGCGACGCGACTTGCTGGCCAACAGGCCCAGCATGCGGTCCGAGTCACGCACCGAGGACACTTCCGGGTTGGTCACGACAATCGCTTCATCGGCGAAGTACATGGCCAGGTGGGCGCCGGTTTCGATGCCTGCCGGAGAATCGCAGACCACGTAGTCGAAGGTCTCTTTGAGTTCCATCAGAACTTTTTCGACGCCTTCTTTGGTCAGGGCGTCTTTGTCACGCGTCTGGCTGGCAGCCAGCACGTACAGGTTTTCCAGACGCTTGTCTTTGATCAGGGCTTGTTGCAGGTTGGCTTCGCCGTTGACCACGTTAACGAAGTCATACACCACGCGACGCTCGCACCCCATGATCAGGTCGAGGTTACGCAGGCCAACGTCGAAGTCGACGATGACGGTTTTGTGGCCGCGCAGTGCAAGGCCTGTACCGATAGCGGCGCTGGTGGTGGTCTTACCCACACCACCCTTGCCGGATGTAACCACTAGAATCTTGGCCAAGGTGCTTCACCCCTAAGGAAAAAGGACTTTTTAGTCCCTGAATAACATCTCTAAATAAACGACAGCAGATAAACAGTGTGTGGACATCCTCCGAACCCGGTTCAAGCGACTTGAACCCTGGCTAACTGCTGATTGCCTACAAAGACTAGTCTGTTTTCTCTACGTATTTGAGATGGTTGGAAAATGGCGTGAGTATCCGTTAAAGACGGGTGATGTTCAACACGTCACTTGACAGACTGATTTGAACCCCGGCGCCCCACAAAGGATCGCGTCGCAGGTCTTCAGATACTTTGTACATGCCGGCAATGGACACCAGCTCGGCGCTCAGTTGCTGGCAGAAAATCCGCGCCTTGGTGTTGCCTTTATGCCCGGCCAGTGCCCGACCACGCATTGGCCCGTACACATGGATGTTGCCATCGGCCATAAGTTCCGCCCCGGGGCTGACGGACGAGATCACCACCAGGTCGCAACCTTCGGCATACACCGTTTGGCCACCGCGTACTGGCGTGGTAATGATGCGGGTCGGTTTGAGGGTTGGCTCTGGCGGTTTTTCGGGTTTTTTCGGCGCGATGATCACCTCCACAGGCGGCTCGATCGGTCGCTCCCGCGCACCCGAAGGTGGCAGAACTGGCAGGTCGATGGCGATGGCGGCGGCGATGTCTTCAATGCGGCTGGCGCGGATGGCCAGAGTGCGCAGGCCATGTTGGCGACACACCCGCATCAGCCCGGGCAAGTCGACAGCACCGGCACCGGCGGGCAGTTTGTCGAGGGCCAGCACCAGCGGGGTGTTACTGAAAAAATTGGGCGCCTGGGCAACTTTGGCGGCCAGTTGGCGATCAAGGGCTTCAAGGTTGTTCTGGGCCAGTTCCAGCACCGTAATGGCGAGCATACTGCCCTTAAGCTGAAACACGGGGGCTTGGTCTTGCGATTCGGTTTGGCTCATGGTCGGCTTAATGCGGCTTGTCACTTAAAGTGCAGAGACTTATAACGAGAACGCCCGCAAGCCGCAAGCCGGGTCTAACGATGTAGAATGCACGGCCCTTGTGTCTGTCCGGAATCATTAATGGATCGTCCGCGTTTTCGTGCTGCTTTTTTTCATCCGCGTTTCTGGCTGCTGTGGTTAGGGCTGGGCGTGCTGTGGCTGGTGGTGCAATTGCCTTATAAAGGGCAGTTGGCTATTGGCCGTTTTCTGGGTGCATCGATGTATCGGGTGGCCGGTGAGCGGCGGCGGATTGCCGCGCGCAATCTGGAGCTGTGTTTCCCCGAGAAAACCGCCGCCGAGCGCAAACGGCTGCTCAAGGAAAACTTTGCGTCAACCGGTATCGCCTTTTTTGAAATGGCCATGAGCTGGTGGTGGGCCAAGCCACGGTTGGCCAAGTTGGCGCATGTCCAAGGGCTGGAGCATCTGCAGCAGGCCCAGCGTGAAGGCCAGGGCGTCATCCTGATGGCGTTCCACTTCACCACGCTGGAAATCGGTGCCGCCTTGCTCGGGCAGCAGCACACCATTGATGGCATGTACCGCGAGCACAAAAACCCGCTGTTCGACTTTATCCAGCGCCGTGGCCGCGAGCGCCACAACCTGGACTCGCTGGCGGTGGAGCGCGATGACGTGCGCGGTATGCTCAAGTTGCTGCGCGCCGGGCGAGCGATCTGGTACGCACCCGATCAGGACTACGGCGCCAAGCAAAGTATTTTCGTGCCATTGTTTGGCATCGAGGCCGCCACGGTGACCGCCACCAGCAAGTTCGCCAAGCTGGGCAAAGCGCAAGTTGTACCCTTTACTCAACAACGACTGGCGGATGGCAGTGGTTATCAGTTGGTGATTCATCCGCCATTGAGCGACTTTCCCGGAGAAAGCGATGAGGCCGACTGCCTGCGTATCAACCAATGGGTCGAGCGTGCGATACGTGAATGTCCAGAGCAATACCTGTGGGCACACCGGCGCTTCAAGACCCGGCCGCCGGGCGAGCCGAAACTCTACGAAAAACGCCGCAAGTAACCTGCGCTTCAAGGGCGCCTGGGTATGAACGGGCGGGCGTCGGTCACCGGGTTGATTCTGTCGGGCGGCGGCGCCAGGGCGGCGTATCAAGTGGGGGTTCTGGCAGCCATCGCGGAGCTGTTGCCTGCGGGTGCGCCCAACCCGTTTCCGGTGATTGTCGGCACCTCGGCCGGGGCGATCAATGCGGTCAGCCTGGCCAGTGGCGCGATGAACTTCACCCAGGCGGTCGAGCACTTGACGGCCTTCTGGCAACACTTTGAAAGCCATCGCGTGTTGCGCAGCGACTGGCCTGGGGTGATCCACCAGGCCAGCCGCTTTCTGGGCCACAGCCTGTTGGGCCTTGGCAGCCATGTGCCGGTGGCGCTGCTCAATAGTTCGCCGTTACGCGAATTGCTCAATGACAAAATCAACTTTGCCGGCATCGACCAAGCCATTGCCGGGCAGCACTTGCGCGCCGTGGCGCTCACGGCCTTTGGCTACTCATCGGGCCAGGCCGTGACGTTTTATCAAAGTGAAGGTGCCATTGAAGGCTGGTTGCG
The DNA here is from genome assembly GCF_025465935.1 of Pseudomonas sp. 7P_10.2_Bac1. Classification (GTDB taxonomy): domain Bacteria; phylum Pseudomonadota; class Gammaproteobacteria; order Pseudomonadales; family Pseudomonadaceae; genus Aquipseudomonas. The sequence continues at coordinate 10,599 of NZ_JANLNV010000077.1, forward strand.
TCATCGGCGCATTGGCCTGCCGACGGCATTGACCGTCGAGCACTTGCTGGCCAGCTCGGCCATCCCGCTGTTGTTTGCCCCGGTCAAAATCGGCGAAGAGTATTTTGGCGATGGCGCCGTGCGCCAGTCCGCGCCCATCAGCCCGGCGTTGCATTTGGGTGCCAATCGTGTGCTGGTGGTGGGCGTCAGCGGCAACCCGCGCGGGCCGGATCAGCAGGGCGGGCAAGCGCGCCAATACAACGCCCCACAACCGACCTTGGCGCAAATTGGCGGGCACATGCTCAACAGCACTTTTATTGACAGCCTTGAGAGCGATATCGAACTGCTGGAGCGCCTGAACCACTTCAGCCGTTTATTGCCTGACCAGCCCGACAACCTGGGCTTGGCGCCGGTTGACGTTTTGGTCATCGCCCCTAGCCAGCCCATTGATGAGATCGCCGCCCGCCATCGCCACGAACTGCCCGCTGCCCTGCGCCTGTTTTTGCGCGGGCCGGGTGCGACCAAAACCAGCGGTGCGGGTGTGTTGAGTTATTTGTTGTTCGAGGCGGGGTATTGCAGCGAGCTGATTGAATTGGGGCGCAAGGATGCATTGGCCCAGCGTGCGGCGCTGGCGAGGTTTTTGGGGTTTGAGGCCCAACCTTGTAGTCGTTGACGAGCAGCGCGAGGCTACGTTGTAGAGGCCAAACTCAAAAGATCGTCAGGCAAGCTCGCTCCTCCAGGGGTAGGGTTAAACGCGCCTGCTTGCACTCAGGCGCGTGCGGCGTCAGTGCGTTGCCAGATCGTCCAGCGATTTGTCGACATAGGCCCTGGCCATCGTCACTAAATGCCCTATGGACAACACCAGGTCGCGGGCGTCGCCCTGCATGCCGTTGCCCACCTCACTTGCCGAAGCCCCCGCGCAACGCAACAAGTCTGACGCTTGGGCCAAAGCCACTTCTAAATTGACGCTGTCGGGGATCTCGTACGTGACCGGAGCCACGGGGCGAGCAGGCTTAGGGTCGTGCAGGTAAAAGTCGAGGGCGCGATTGGCGGCGGCACGGTCCAACAACTGTTCATCGCCCTGTGCAGCGTCGTGCAAGGGTAGGGCGGGTGGGTCGGGGACTATTTTTTTCATGGTCAACTCCAGATGCCTTCAAAGGAGCTGCCACGGGTCGCGACTAAACGAATAGGTGGCAGCCGTACGCAGGTTAGTCGACCGGTGCATCTGGAAAAACCGGCGCGCCCGAAGGCGCCCTGCGCACGGCCACCAAAAAGCTGAGGCCGAAAAAAAGCGCCTCGCAAAAGGTGGCGCTCATGCGCCAGATGACTAACCGGGCGACTAAACCCGATCGCTGAATGTGCAGCGATGGGCCGAGACTAGCCCCCGAATAGGGCTGGCGCAAGCGAGCGGGATTTTCTCGGAAAATTCGTATGATTGAAAGCGATGCTTCGTACGAAATGGCTGATTTACGCGGCCTGACGGGAGTGGGCTGTATGCATAAACACCTGTCAACTCTGACAGTTTCGCGACGTTAAAAAAGCGCGCTTAATCCACGCAGGGTCTTACAGGTCGTGCCGGTGTAGGAATAGTCGCGAGAATCCTTGTCTTGACCTGCCCATAAAGTTAACCGCGATTGATTTCTCAATAGCTAAACGGTGTTTAAGGGAGAGCGATTTATGGCACGTAAAGACAAAAAACAAGCATCGCAGCCAGCATGGGCTCATCGAGTATCAGGGCGAAATACTCATGCGGATTTCCCCGCCCCTGACCTGAGTTCTCTAACTATGCCTGGCAATCCGCCCGGCTTGCTCGCGAGGGCGTCGCTCGATAGTGGTATCACAATTGAAATTCCGGAGTGGAGCCAGTTACCTGAAGGTGATGATGAGCTGGAGTTCGTCAGGCTGCAAATTGCGCGTTCCGATAGTGCAGAGTGGAAGCAGGTTGGTGAGGCCATCTATACCCACGGTACATCTACCTTTCCTCTTTACATTACCCTGCCAGCCGATTTTTTGCTGGATGCTTCGAATGAAGGGCCATTTGCAATCCGTTATGAGCATGAGAATTGGACACAAACAATAGTTCGATCCTCTTCGGTCCCTATCGTTATCGACAAAATCCCACCGAACTTTCCAAATGCACCCGGACCAATGACGTTTGATTTTGGCATTGGCCCAATCTATGACACGACGCTGGATGGGTTGACGGAGATTGAGGGCACAATCCCGACCTGGACCGGGGCGGCAGAGGGTGACCAAATAGCATTCACTTGGGTCGTAGACAAATTGCCAGATGATCCAAACGACATTGTGCCAATTGATGTTGTGCCGGGGACGGATGGCAAGGTCAGAATTCCAGTCGATGTTATAAAGGCCTTGCCGGATGGCCGGTATTGCGGTGGTTACACTATTTGGGACAAGGCAGGTAACCGCAGTGCCGTCTCGTTATACGACCTCATACCCGTTGCGTTGGGAGATTTACCGGTTACGCCGCTCGCTACCCCCACAGTGCCGGAGGCTTCAGATGGCACCATTAACCGTGCAGATGCCATTGCAGGGGTGCATGTTGAGTTTCCACATATCACTAACGGCAAAGAAACTGACGAAATAGAGATTACCTGGGGTACTAAGCCTTTAGGATACAGAACGAGTGTGGGGCCCAATCCTGCTACGTTCAGTCTTCCCGTACCCGCAGTCCGTATGAAACAGGAGTACGGTGCAAGTACGGGAGAAGTGATGACGGATGTTTTATACACGGTCTATCGCGGATCTGTAGCGTTTGCATCCGGCAAGACTGAGGTTCCAGTTGATTTCTCTATGACTGGCCCGACGAATCCGGATTGGCCTAATCCCGTAAACCCGACGCTACTTTTCCCTGACGTATACGGTAAATCGGGCGTGAAAAATGAGCTCGTTGATACCGATGAAAATGAGCCGATTAATGCGCGTATAACATTGGTTGCACCCTTGGCTGATGGTGACGCTTATCAGGTCTTATGGAATGGCCGGCCTATTGGTGCGCCTTATGTCATTGATACGACTAATGACAGTGTTGGCGATACTATTGAGATTCCTCTCGATTGGGATGTCATCAGGGCTGAGGGTAATAGTCCCGTGATGCCCGTGCATTTCAATCTGAGTAACCCGGGTTTTCCTCATAATGATCAAGAGTCAGGTCGCAGTAAGGTTAAGATTGAATTCCTGACAATTACCTTGCCAATTGCGGAACCGCAAAAAGTTGTCGGTACTGTCACTAAGAGATTGGCCTGCAATTCATTGTTTTTTGAAGATGGGAAAGTTGGTTTCAAATATTTGATTCCACCAAGCGACTACTTGAGAGAAGGCATGACGGTCGATGTCGAGTGGAAGGCTTATACCACCTACAATTCTCCAGTAGAAGTTCCCGCAGCGGGCAAAAAAATGACATTAGGACCGATTTCTAAACAAGAGGAAACCAACGGGGTATTGTGGCTTATTGAGCCTTTTGACACTCATCTTCTTCCAACCTGGGGAGGAAGAAATAACCAAACAGGTAAGGGGGAGGTGATTTATACACTCGTCGTGGGTGGAGATCCGGTTAGCTCCTTGCCGTCCGATACACAAGTTGTCGTATCGGCCGGTACGGGGACCTGCGATTTGACCCCTACTCCATGATATTAAAAATCGGTTGCGAAGGCTGAAAGGTTCTCGCAACCATATTTATCAATATCGAGGCTAAGCTACTTTTTCGGAAAAAACTTACATGTAGATGGGTTTTTCCTTACATATTGATAAGAGGCTTCTGGATAGGATTCGCGCCTTTGCGTAAGGCCGTCGTCATTTTCAGCAAGGATGACATTGCGTTAATTCCCCCCCCTATGGAGTGCGTCATGAGTCTTTTTCAATTTTCCAGATTGAGCCCAATCAGCCTCGCTGTAAAAATCGTATCGATAGCTCCCTTTTTAATGCTCAGCGAACAAAGCATGGCTCGTGTGGTTAATGGCACAGAGTTAGATATCGATGCGTTAACTGCATTGGATAACTACCAACTTATTAACGGTGCTACCTTAAATGGTATTGGGGCCTTGACCGAAGACATTACGGTGACAGGTTCAACCCTTAACCTCACAGGGGGACAGGTGCAAGGCACGCTGGCGAATGGTGTCTCTTTGCAAGCGGGTACAGCGACTATTGTCGGCACCCGTATTAGCAGCGATAGAGTAGGTCTGGTTTTGAGTCACGACTCGGCTGGTCTGGTAGGAGCCACAGCCAGTGTGACCGGAGCCACTGTTACGGGTGTGCAATATGGCGCAACAGTCAATGGGCTGAGCGTATTAACGCTGGTTGGCAGTTCATTGGAGGGCACAGGTAGCAATGCGGCAGGCCTTCGTTTGCTAGATGGCACAGCCAAGGCCAGCGATAGCACCATCACTGGGGCTAAAAACGGCATTCGGATTAACTTCGATCCCAGTGTTGAGGGGCGCAATACTTTAGATCTGAGTGACGAAACGCATGTGGTAGGCCTGAACGGGTCAGCCATTCTTGTCGCAGGGTCAAGTTCTAGCACTTCAGCGGCTGATATTACTGTGCGTAATCAATCAACCCTGACCGGTAGCAATGGCACGTTGATGGAAGTCACCACCGGTGCCGAAGGCAATTTGACGGTAGATAACAGCAACTTGATTGGCAATATCGTGGCTGACGGTACTAGCACCGCCAATGTCACGTTGCAGAACCTGGCCACGTTGACGGGCAAACTGGAGAACGTTCAAAGCCTTGCGGTTAACAGTAATGCCCGCTGGATTATGGACGGTAACGCCGCTGTCGAAAATCTCTCACTGAGCGGGGGCGGTGTGCAGTTTGGCAAGCCGGGTGATTTCTATTCGCTGTCTGTAGCTAATCTGTCGGGTACCGGTGGTACGTTCTACATGTACAACAACTTCACAACGGGTGAGATCAGTACCCTGACGGTTACCGGTAATGCTAGCGGTAACCATCTGGTAGCCCTGGAAAGTAGTGGTACAGAGCCTGTGGCAGCAGGGTCGACGCCTGTTGTGCATATAGGCGCAGGCGACGCTTCCTTTGCTCTGGCAGGTGGCAGGGTCAGCCTGGGGGCGTTTGATTATGACTTGATCAAGCACGGCAATAACGATTGGTATCTGGACACAACATCCCGTGTTATCAGCCCCGGTACACAATCGGTGATGGCGCTGTTCAATGCGGCACCCACGGTGTGGTACGGCGAACTCAGCACCTTGCGCAGCCGCATGGGCGATATACGCATGGACCAAGGTCAGGCAGGTGGGTGGATGCGCGCTTACGGCAATAAGTTCGATGTCAGCGCCAGTTCCGGTGTGAGTTATCAACAAAATCAGCAAGGTTTATCGTTTGGTGCGGATGCCCCTTTACCCTTGGGTGATGGGCAATGGCTTGTGGGGTTGCTGGGTGGTTACAGCAAGTCTGATCTGGACTTGAGCGGTGGAACTTCGGGCACGGTCAATAGTTATTATCTGGGCGCTTACACGACCTGGATGGATCCACAAAGCGGTTACTACTTTGACGGTGTGCTCAAGTTCAACCGTTTCCAAAATGAATCAAAAGTTCAGCTCAGTGATGGCACCCAAACCAAGGGCCGCTATGACAACAATGGTGTGGGTGCGTCCCTGGAGTTTGGTCGACATATTGCGCTGGCCAATGAGTACTTTGTTGAGCCGTTCACTCAATTGTCAGGCTTGGTTGTGGGCGGTAAGGACTACCACCTTGATAACGATTTGTCTGCTGAAGGTGAAAATACACATTCGCTTTTGGCTAAGGTGGGTGCAACGGCGGGGCGTAACTTTAACCTGGGCGAAGGTAAAGTGGTGCAACCGTATGTTCGAGCTGCCTATGTTCATGAGTTTGCCAATAACAATAAGGTTGAGGTTAACAACAACCTCTTCAATAATGATCTTTCGGGCTCGCGTGGCGAGTTGGGCGCCGGTGTAGCGGTGACGCTGACTGATACAGTATCCGTGCACGCTGATTTTGATTACAGCAATGGCGACAAAATTGAGCAGCCATGGGGCGCAAATGTGGGTGTGCGTTATAGCTGGTAAGCCTGGTTGATTAATGCCGAATACTGCTATTTCTATCAGTGTTCGGCAGGCGTCAAGTGGTGTTTAATGTTCAAAGCAAGGTGGCGAGTACATTCATCCACTGAGCCCCTTAGTTCTAAAACTCAGAAAGGGTAAACGTTAATGCCATTAATTCCTGCGGTCGCCCTACTGCCACAACCTACAACAGATCCTGCGCCATTAGCCAATATAGATGGGGGTGAAACTAACCTTCTAGCCCGAGCTGCCTGGAGCGATCCCCTCAATCCCCTTAAGGTGAAGTTCGAACCTTGGGAAAACTCTAAACCGTCAGAGGACGATCCTGAACAAATTCAGATTTTTCTAGGGACGCTTGAAATTGGTAAAAAGGTATGGACGGAGCCTATCGATACAAATGATCTTTTTGTGGCCATTGAGGCTGATAAATTACAGAATGGGGAGCACAAACTTAATTATTTAGTCACCATCTGGAGTCAAACGACTCAAAGTTCTGAATCTTTCACTATCACCATTGATAAATCTCCCCCCCAACTGGCAACTCCCAGCACCCTTATTTTTCCCTCCGAAATTAGCCCTCCTAACAGCATCAGCGCTGCTTATCTGGATGACCCAGCCAACAATAATCAAGTTGTAGCCACGCTGCCTGACTACACCGATAAAAAGGTGGGGGATGTTATTACCTGGTACTGGGATACGTCGCCCAGCGGTCAGCAAGTTGTCGATACCAAGACGCTGGTGCTGGCAGACCTGAGTCTGCCGCTGCAGGTGGCATACCCAGGGGATTTGCTGCGTAGGGCTAATGGTGACTTCTACGCCTCGTACCGAGTGCGTGACCGTGCAGGTAATGGCGACGATGTGTTAGCCAATCCGCAGCTATTAAAGGTCAATATTCGCCCCCCCACCCCGCGCAAATACCCAACCGTCAAGGAGGCCTCGAGCAGTAATGAGCATGGCGTGCTTGCGCCTTTTCAGGGGGCTGATGGCGTGACCGTTGTGGTGGCGGTGACAGAGGTTGACCCCGGCGAGGAGGTGCTGGTGGACTTTATCGGCGCGGCAGGGCCTGGCTCTGTGAGCGGCGTGAAACCCACCACGGCAGGAGGGCTTGAGTTCGCCATCCCTCCCTCTGTGGTCGCGGCAAACATTCCTGTGAGTGGGCTTGGTAATGCGGTAGAGGTGCGTTATTGGGTCGGCCAGGATGCTTACCCCTCGCAGGTTTATACATTGACCATTAATGCTTTTGCTGCAGGCGTGCTTGGCAGTATCCATTGCAGGCAAGCACAAGTCGGCTCGCCGGCGACGCTGGCCAAAAAAGATGTCCCTTCAGCAGGCGCAAACCTGGAAATCAGGAAATGGGCGTACCAGGCCCCGGACCAACTGATTAAGGTATGGGCGGTTACTTCAGGCAATGAATCCTATTTTCTGGACGCCGTAGCGCAAGGTGCTGATGGCACGTTCGAGACATTTTTGCCCAAAAGCTACGTTGATTCTCTGCCCTTAAACGCCATTATGACGCTGCATGCCAGCATCAGTTTTGACGAAGGCAAGCAGTACTTTGCGTTTAAAACCGAAGCGTTGAAAATCATTGCCTAGGTTATGAGCCCGTGTTGCCCGGCAGGGCTGATCGGTCGGGCCGATTTATTTGTAGGTAATGGTGAATCCTAATGCGCCATCTGCCGAGCCTCCTTCGACATCAGCACTGGGGGCGGTCTGGTAATAGCGTGCGTTGAACTCCAGCAGCATGCCGCCCGTGGCTGGGATAGCGGCCTGCAGCACGTCAGTCTCCAGGGGAACCGGGGTAATGGCGTCGCGCCCCAGTACTTGAATACCAACCCCTTTCGCGGCGGAGGGGCCTGCGAGGCTGAACAGACCCTGAGATGCATCAATGGTGGTGGATCCGGCCGTGGGATCCAGGCGTATATAAGCGTTTGTCACCGTGCCCCCGGGTAATGGGTCGGATACACAAGAGTTCAGCGCGATAGTGAAAGTGACTGCATCGGTGGTATGCCCTTCGCCGGTAAACGCTGAGGTTGGCCAATCCTCCAGTTTGACGGGGTCGGCGCTGACAGGATTGTTTGACAACGTGCACTCCGCTTGAGTGACAGAACCGCTCAAGGTGACGCCGAAAGCATTGGGAAGACCGCTGAAGGAACCTTTGACCAACTCCCTGCCAGCGTCCAGCGGTTGCAAGCCCGGGCTGATAGGTCCGGTTTTGATCAAGGTTACAGTGCCCTGCAAGATTGCGTGTTGAAGGGCGAAAGGGATGTTGAAGTCGATGTAGGCATCAAATGGCACCGAACTGTCAGGGCCGCTTAGTTTCCAAAAGTTAGGTGTTAATCCGTCATACGGGCTGCCGAATGTGATTTGGGCCCCGACTCCGGCAATGTTGGTCGGCAATATGTCACCTCGGGTTGTCACGCCGTTCCTGCGCAGTAGGGGGCCGGGTACAGCGGGCACGCTATTGGAAGCGTTGAATGTCAGACGGGCAGTGCCGTCGTTTTCGCAGAAAATGTTGTTGCCACCGCCACTGGCAAAAAAAGGTTGCTCAATCGGGCCTATCGGGTCACCTATCTGGGCATCTCTGGGTACATATAAGGCATTCACATTGGCTGTGTATCGAACTGGCCCCGTTCCAACTCCCCAAAAACACGTATTGCTGGCCGCATAGGCTGGGCCTGTGGCTATGAGCGCGCTGGCTGCCAGCACGAATACTACGCCTGGAAATGATTTGAGCGACATACGGTGTTTGATCCTGGTTAAAGCAACGCCAGGCACTGCAAGCTGCCTGGCGTATGATTGAACGAATAGTGAATTAGCGGCATGTCAGGTCTTGAACTCGATAGCCCTGTATCAGAGGAATGCTCTGGACATCTATGAGTAACTGGCAGTGCTGTGCGCCGTTATTGCCCCAGCGGACGAAGACAGTTTGCTGATCTTGAACAGTGCTCAGCATGACTTGACCGGCCTGGCCGACAATGGCGAGTACTTCGCCCGTGGCATTGCTGACCTGAGCGCCAAAGGGCAAGTTCGCACCGTGGATGTCGCGTGTGTTGAGCACCACTCGCTGGACTCTGCGTGCAGCAAAGCTCGCCTTGATCACAGCTCCGCGGCGAGGTACTACTTGAGCCACACCGTTATCAATTTCGACATCTGGATCCAACTGGTCGGTATCGAGAATGACGCGGTTAATCCGGTAGGGTTGTAACGAAGGGATAAGTGCATAGCCGTGCTGATTGGTCTTGGCAGTGGAAGCATTGAGCAGACCGACTCCGGCGATATCCGGAACATGAATCAGACCGCTGGTTTCACCCAGATAAGGGCCTGCTTGCAGCCCGTCGGCATGCAGCAAAAGTGTGCCGCTGGCGTTAAGCGAAAGATTGGTATAGTCGGCGCCTTGAGCAAGGCCTGCACCCACGCTGGCAAAAGAGGCCTGATAGCCCAGAGACAGTTCAGTGCTTTTTTGCTGGTTTTCATCACTGGCCAGAGAGGCCCGATAATTGAGCCGGTCTTGGTCGGTACGGCCTGCCAAAGAGGCACGCTGACTGAACTGCCCAGCGCTTTCGCGTATATCGTAAGTCGCCGTTGTTGAACGCCCGACACTCAGAGGCATCGAGATACTGACACCGAGTTGGCGTTCATTGAACTGGTCGTCGTTTAACGACTGCGAAGCGTAGAGGCTGTAGTTGATCGATTTATAGCGGGAACTGAAATTCAACTGAAATTGACGTTGCTGGTCTTCCGACTGCCAGTAGTTCTCTTGGGATAAGGTCAGACTCAGTGAACTGTAGCGCCCCACGTCCTGAAAGATCGAGGCTTCCAGCAGGCTGCGTCGGCTTCCACGAAAACGCTGATCGGCGCTGCGCTCACGCACAGTTTCGCTAAAGTCTCGATAACCTGCGGTGGAGTAGCGATAACCTGCAAAGCGCAGATTTGTCCGGGTTTCAAACGATTTACCGTATTTGACCGCATAGCTCAGCCCCTGAACGGTACTGCCGCTGTTATTGCGATCAATCTGAGCGTCAGAGCGTGTCACATCAAATGACAAGGCACCGATTGCGCCCAGGTTTTTACTGAGCCCCAGTGTGCCGGCCTTATAGAAATCGTTGCCCATCAAACCGCCGTAGAGTGTGGCGTTCCACCCGATCCCTGTCGCCAGCGTCCCTTGCAATATCAATGCATCATCCTCTGAAAAAGACGGTGCGTTGTAGCGACCCATACTGGTGCTGTAGCGCCAGACGCCTTCGCGCAAAAGGTTATTAAGCGTGGCGTAGGGCTGAGTAAAGCGGCGTACCTGGCCATCGACCCCGGTCAGGATGATTTCCAGCTCACCGCTGCCTGCGCCTGTGGTGAGGTCGTTGATCTCGTAGGGGCCTGCACTGACATAGGTTGAGTAGATAGGGAAGCCGTTTTGACGGATCTCGAGTCTGGAGGGAGTGAGTGCCACGCCACGCACGATCGGGGCATAGTTTTGCTGTGAGTCAGGCAGCATGCTCATGTCTGATGCGATCTGGACACCCCTGATCGGGATGCTTCTGAATACATCGCCCGGAGTAAAGGTTTCACCCAGGGTCAGTTGCGAGTGCGTGCCGGGTAGGTCTCGTTGCAGGTAGGTGTAGGCACGTGACCATGTGCGCTCCCCTTGTGCATCGCTGCGAAACGTATTGTTGCTGCGCAAGCGCCAGGCGCCCAGGTTCACGCCGCTGTTCAAGTACAAGTCGTGACTGTTGTTTTGGCCGATCTGGTCGCTGTTGCTTTGTTGCGCGGATACTTGATAGCTCACGAACGCTGAGTTGATACCGTAATCCCAGCGTTGTGGGTCGACATAACCGGCGACGTCACGACGCATGGCTATTTGCGGGATTGAAATGGACAACTTAAGCGTGCTGTCATCCAGTTGCGCGGTCGCGCCGGGAATAAGGCGTTGCAGATCGACACAAGCACCCAGCGTGGCTTCAGGTTGCTCCAGGCTGTCTAGTTTTACGCCGATATCATTAAGCAATTGGGGTGACAGACACGGCGTTAGCTCGTCGTTTTGATCATTTGCGGTGAACTCGATTTCCCGAGTGTCGAAGACGTTCTGGTTGGCATGAATACTGACCAGGTAGCGCCCGGGTATCAGATGCTGGCTAGTGGACAATGCGAGCAAGGCCAGTTCACCGGCATCGCTGCTGTGAGTGTCCGATTGACGCATGAATGAAGACTGAAACTCCACGTCTGTGGCGGCCTGTGCTAAATCAGCCCTCCCTGCGACAACACTGGCGCCGGTCAGCAAACAACAATGAAGCAAGCGATTAACCGGGGTCGAGCGACCGTACGTTAAAAAAGGCATGAAGTAAGTCCGCGCAACGTTAAAGATCAAGGGCGACGGGCAGCGTCATGGGGGGGGTATAACCTCCAAAGTCAGTGATCACTGAAAATTGTACTTTCATGTCCTGACCCGGTTTGAACCCGTCCAGCTCATACGTCTGAGTGGTTAAGGGGAGTGCCATTGAGGTGTCTTTTAAACTGACGGTCTGTTCGTGTGCACTGAGTTCAATACGGACAAAAGACACATGGAAAGGGCTAGGATTGTTAACGATCAGGTGTGCATGGCCGTCAATTTTACGGATAGACCATTGCAAATGTTGCAGGCTGTCCAAAAGCGTATTGTTTAGCTCGGCAGGTCGGTAGAACACTTTTATTCGCGTACGCAATGCAATATTTAATTGGTTATTATCGCTGGCTTCTCGTTGCGGAATTTCTTGAACGTTGAAATAAAACAACGATTCGCGATCGCTGGGTAATGTGTTGGGCAACCCGTTTATTTGTACATGTTGTTCTTTACCTGCATTCAAGCGAAACAGGGGGGGGGAGGTAATAAAGGGAACAGGCGTTATTTGATCATCGGCAGCCGTATTGATCCAGGTTTGTACCGCGAAGGGTTTACTGCTTGGGTTGGATACTCTGACCGACACATTGCGCTTGTCGCTGTCGAATATTACGCGGGTGCTGTTGACGGTCAGCGCGCCGTAGCTGTTGGGGAGCCAAACGATAATAACCCCCAGCAACGCGCAGGTCAGTGCACGGTTTGAGAACCGTGTACGGGTCTTAGGAAAGCTGAGCATAGCGAGTCTCTTGAATAAAAAGAGGGCGTTAAACAACGGGCGATTAAGCCCGTTGTTTAGTTCAGAGGCGGGTGTCAGTTGACATCAACGCGGAATTCGGCGTCGGCATCAGCAGGGCCCGCAGTTACTGCGCCTGCGGTGGCGATATAAACTGCGGTGAAGTACATCAGTGTTGGGTCGGTTTCACTCAGTGGATAGATTGCCGAGGCGTCCCCACTTTTCAGCAAGGTGCCGGTATTGTCCTTGATCGCTACGGCCACGCCAGTCGCCGCTCCTGCTACGGGTTTGATGCCATAGTAGTCACCGCCTCCGCCTTGTACCGAGCGGAAGGTTACCTTTGCATTGAGTTTGGCAGGATCAAGCACGCAGCTGCTGCCGGGTGTAATACGCATTTGAAAGCCTCGACCGCCGCCTTCACTGCCTTTACCGTTGAAATCTCCTGTATCGACTGAACCGAGCGTTACAAGGTTACTCACTGCACCACTTTCAGGGTTGACGATTTCAATAGGGCAGGTCGCACTACTGATCTTTCCGGAAAAGTTGATGGTGCCGTCAAAGGCGAATGCTGAAGTGGCTGCCAGGCTCAATGCCAGTCCGAGCGGAAGTGCAAATAAAGATGTTTTCATTTTATGAGTGCCTTTATTAAAAGGTAATGATGTGGAAGTGCACGGGTGTGGGTGTTCACGCTAGTGCCAATTTATGAAAGCGCTGGGATAATAATGGGGGATAAACAGGAGGGATATGAGAGAACTCTCATTTATTTGGCGAGGGTGCGAAGTGTATGGCACATAAATGTGTGAAAAAAGCGGGCTCCCCATTGGAAAAGGAGCCCGGATTGTTATTGCCCTGCAGCAAGTTGCATCGGTATGCGGTAGCCTAAATTCGTTCTGATTTCTCCGACGCTCCTAGCTGGAAACTCTCCATCTGTAACTATTTGAGTAACACTACGTGTCTCACCATCAAAAGTAGTCGCCACTTTACTGTTTTGCTGTGCCTGAAACTCCTTAAATGTAAATTTTAAATTACTCGTGGGTTTACTCGGGGCAGCAACTGTGGGTTGAAGTGTTTCAATATGCGGTACTGAGTTCCTTGGCAAAGTCGGCGCTGGCGGGATTAAACTTACCGAAGTCGGTGGTGAGGCACCAGTTATGGAGTGTGCAATGTCATCGCTCGTCTTAACAGCCCCGCCTCTAGAGTTGCGGCCCACTTTTGTTGTTCCTCCCATCATGTTGCTGATGTTTTTAGCGGAGCGCTCGATGGCTGTCAGATAACCTGTTTTTGCAGCCGCTTTTGCCTTGAGCTTGGCAGCGGTTTTGATAACGCTAAAAATACCGAAAGCAGCAAACACCACATCCAGGCCGCCGGAGATAAGAGAGCTGGTCGCGTGTGATTCTCGTTTTCTGAGTTGAGTTGCTTGCGTCGCCATAACGCCCTCATAGATCCCGTAGGTACCTAAACCAATACCTACGCCTGTGAAGACGAATGTGCTTGTTATGGCTGCAATACCCACGGGGGGGGCAATGACAACCGCCGCTACTGACAGAGCAATACCGATGGCTGAGAGTATTCCCCCGAGCAACCCCATGGTGTTGGTTTTGCGATTGGCATGGCCTGTCGGGTCAACATAGTTGATGGGGTCTCCAGCGCAATATACATAGGGGTTTACCCCACCCGCGCCAAACGGGCTGAGCGAGTCCGGGCTATGAAAGCGCATCAGTGTCGGGTTGTACGCCCGATACCCCAGACCCAGCAGATACCAGCCACTTTGTTCGTCTCGCACTTCACCGTTGAAACCGAGCAGGCACTGCAGGTCATCATCCGGGCAGCGTTCACCATAGGCACCATAAATGGCTTTACGTAGTTGGTTCTGGCCGCTTTCGGCCATCACGCTGTTTTTACTATCGCTCAGTAATAGCAGTGTGTGTTCAGAGCTGCCTTGCTCTTGCTGGCCCAATGGCTGGTCGTTGAAGTAAAGATAGTGGGTTTTGGTAGTCCCTTGCTCTGTTCTGCACAGGCGATCGTCCTCATAAAAGCGCAGGGTTTCGGTTTGCGTGCCACGTGTGACGCCCAATAAGTGGTTGTGTGCGTCATAGCGGTACTGGCTCACCAGATTGCCGTCAGCGTCGTTGACGCTGAGCAGCCGGCCCTGGGTATCGTAATGCAAGCTTTGGCCGTTTTCGTCGTGCAACAGGTTACCGTCTGCGTCGTAATCCAGGTTGCAGACAGGTGGGTAGGCAGGGTGGCTGTGGGTAATGCTGACCAATTGGCACGGATCATTCGCGGCAAAAGTGCTTTCGGCATCATCGTAACTGCCGTCTGCAAATGTTGTGTACACCGCAGTGACATTGTCCAGCGCGTCGAAGCCAAATACTTGTTCGCAAATCGCATTGCCGTAGCGATCTTTAGGCAGGTTTGTGCCTTCGCAGTTGTATTGCACCATGCGTCCGCGTTTATCGTAGGTGAAGGTTTCCAGCAGCTCGGTTTGGTCATTGAGTTGCAAGTGACGGCTTTGCAGTTTGCTATCGGCTCGATATGCCTGGGTGATGGTTTGTGTGGGGTGGCCTGCGCCCAAGGTCATCTTTCTGATTGTTTCCCGGCCTTGGTCGTCGTAAGTCAGTTCGGTTAATAATGTCTGCTGGTTGGCTTTATTCTGGGCGCTGACCGTGCACACCTGACCTAATTCGTCATAGCCAATAGTTGTGAGAATATCGCCTTGCTCAACGCCTTCGATACGAGCTTTGTCGTCATAGGTGTAGGTACAGTCCAAACCGTTGATTTGAACGCGGGTCAACGGTCGTCCGTTCAGGGATTGGGTGTACTGAGTTTCCCACTGTTTGCTTGTACCTTGTTCGGTCCAACGCTCAGAGAGCACTTGGCCATTGTTGTTGTAAGCAAACTCATGCAGACCCGCAACGTTTGTTGACGAGGTTAATTGCGCACTTCGTCTATCGTAGTCAAAGCGCGACTCCTCGCCACCTGCTGTGATGATTGTCGGTGTGTCTACCAGACCCGGCTCGTATGTATAAGTGAGGATATTTTTGCCAGCGGTGAGCATGTTGCTCACCTGAGTTTGGCCACCTTCATAAAAGTACTCCTGAAAGCGAGGACCGACCTTTACGGTTTTTTTGCGGTCCAGGCCATCAAATGTCTGAGTGCCGATGAGTTGAGTTTTTTGGTCAGCCACCACCTCAAGGCTGACGGGTAATTCCTGGGTGCTGTGGGAGGCATAGGCGCGGTGAATTTCGGTGTCATCGGGCAAGACGGTTGTCTGTAGCCGAGAGAACGGATCGTAGACAAAGCGTGTGATTTCGCCCATGTCGTCGACTTGTTCGACGCAGTTACCCAGACCGTCATACCTGAACTCACGTGTGCTGATGGTTTTACCATTGGCGTCCAGTGTCTCGATTTTGTCTTCTTTATCGAACAGGTTAAGCGTGACGCGGCTTTTGCCAATGATTTTGGGTTCTGCTCCGGCGCTCTGAGTCCAGCGGGTTAAGGTGTGTTGGGCCTGATTGTTTTCGGTAATTTGAGCCACGCCATCAGGGCCTACGACCTTGAATTGCTCGCCCCAAGCGTCGTACTCGTAAGAGCTGGACAAGGAAACGTTTTTATCAGCTTCCCAGTCAATAGTCGTTTCGCGGATCAATTGCCCCAAGTGGTTGTAGACAGCGCTATAGGTGCTGCGGAACAACTCGGGGTCGCCACCCAGCGCATCGGCGTCCTGGCGTTCTTCTTTAAGCACTCGATTAAACCCGTCCAGCCAGGTTCGGGTTTCAACGCCGTGAATGTCGGTCGTGTATTGCACTGCCTGTTGGCCAGGTGTTCCATTGGTCAGTGCATAGCGATAGGTGCGTATGGCTTGGTATTGGGTGTCAGGCGCTGCTGTTTCCTGGATTACGCGCCCCAGAAGGTCGTACTGGTAGATGGCATGTGCGTCGTTGTCATCACGGCTTGAAAGCTTGGCACCGTCAAGAGTTGAGTGCTCTTCGGTGATGACTTTGCGTACCTGCGTACTGGGGGCAACCAGGTTTTCTGGGTCGTCAGGTATGTCATCAAAGCCAATCATGGTGCTTACGGTGCGCATGGCCATTACACCGGCACGGATGTTGGGCGTGATGTCATAGTCGTAGGTGGTGGTGCTCAGCGTCTCGACCTGGTTGTTCAGGGTCTGCTGCATTTTACTGAGACGCCCGTGCCGTTGTGCATCGTCCGGCGTATTGATGTACTCATGGGTCAGGCGCCGCAACTCTGTGGGTGCGAGGCCATCCATTACCTGTACCAGCGTTTCCTTGTGCAGCGCTATCCAGATTCCGCTTCCCGACAACTCTAGGTATTT
>NZ_JANLNV010000087.1 GCF_025465935.1 Pseudomonas sp. 7P_10.2_Bac1
CTATATTTTAATCTTAAAAAACACCCCCCCCCACCCCCGCTCCTACAGGGATTGCGTTTTTTAGGCCAGCTTCTCGAACTTCAGATCCCACACGCCATGCCCAAGACGTTCGCCACGGCGTTCGAACTTGGTCACCGGGCGCTCAGCCGGGCGCGGCACGCACAGGCCATCTTCGGCCAGATTGCGGTAGCCCGGCGCGACGTTCATCACTTCCAGCATGTATTCGGCATACGGTTCCCAGTCGGTGGCCATGTGCAGCACGCCACCCACTTTCAGCTTGGAACGCACCAGCTCGGCAAACGATGCCTGGACGATGCGGCGCTTGTGGTGACGGCTCTTGTGCCATGGGTCCGGGAAGAACAACAGCAGGCGGTCCAGGCTGTTGTCAGCCACGCAGCGGGTCAGGACTTCGATCGCGTCGCAGTCGTAAACACGCAGGTTGGTCAGACCCTGGGTCAGCACGCCATTGAGCAGCGCGCCCACGCCCGGACGGTGAACCTCGACCCCAATGAAGTCTTGCTCAGGCGAAGCCGCTGCCATTTCCAGCAGGGAGTGGCCCATGCCGAAACCGATCTCCAGCGTGCGCGGTGCCGAGCGACCGAACACTTGGTCGTAGTCGACCGGTGCATCCGCCAGCGGCAGTACGTACAGCGGGGCGCCTTGATCCAGGCCACGTTGCTGGCCTTCGGTCATGCGCCCGGCGCGCATCACGAAGCTCTTGATGCGGCGGTGCTGGCGATCGTCGCCTTCTTCCAGGGTTGGGGTGTCGAGTGATTCAGTCATCAGTGGCTCTTACTTGATCAGACCATCCAGCGGCGAAGAGGCGCTGGCATAGAGTTTTTTCGGCATGCGCCCGGCCAGATACGCCAGACGGCCCGCCACAATGGCGTGCTTCATGGCTTCAGCCATGATGATCGGATGCTGGGCGTTGGCGATGGCCGAGTTCATCAGCACCGCTTCGCAGCCCATTTCCATGGCAATGGTGGCGTCGGAGGCAGTGCCTACACCCGCATCCACCAGCACCGGAATTTTCGCTTCTTCCAGAATGATCCGCAGGTTGTACGGGTTGCAGATCCCCAGCCCCGTGCCGATCAGGCCGGCCAGCGGCATTACCGCGATGCAGCCCATGGCTTCGAGTTCGCGGGCGATGATCGGGTCATCACTGGTGTACACCATCACGTCAAAACCGTCCTTGACCAGCACTTCGGCGGCCTTGAGGGTTTCGATGACGTTCGGGAACAGGGTTTTCTGGTCGGCCAGCACTTCGAGTTTGACCAGGTTATGGCCATCGAGCAGCTCTCGGGCCAGTCGGCAGGTACGCACGGCTTCAACCGCGTCGTAGCAACCGGCAGTGTTCGGCAGAATGGTGTAGCGATCGGGCGGCAACACGTCGAGCAGGTTCGGCTCGCCCGGGTTTTGACCGAGGTTGGTGCGACGCACAGCGACGGTGACGATTTCTGCGCCCGAGGCTTCGATGGCCAGACGGGTTTCTTCCAGGTCACGGTACTTGCCGGTGCCTACCAGCAAACGCGATTGGTAGGTACGGCCGGCCAATACAAAAGGCTTGTCGCTGCGAACATTGCTCATCGGGAATCCTCTTCTGATTGTGTGCACTGTGGACAGGTGTAAAGCGGGGCCAGGTGACTAGCCGCCACCGATGGCATGAACCACTTCGACCTGATCGCCTTCTTTGAGCACCGTTTCGCCATGCTGGCTGCGCGGCACGATGTCCAGGTTAAGCTCCACGGCGACACGACGGCCCGTGAGCTCCAGCCTGACCAACAAGTGCGCGACGGTTTCGCCGTCAGGCAGTTCAAAGGATTCACCGTTCAACTGAATGTGCATGCGCGACGCTGCCATCATTTTTAGGGGCCAGCATTCTAGCCCGATCAGTCAGGCTGACCCAAGCCATTCATCTAGCTGATGCGCCAGGCGGCAAGGCCCAGACAAAGCCAACCGGCCA
Source organism: Pseudomonas sp. 7P_10.2_Bac1 (assembly GCF_025465935.1). Classification (GTDB taxonomy): domain Bacteria; phylum Pseudomonadota; class Gammaproteobacteria; order Pseudomonadales; family Pseudomonadaceae; genus Aquipseudomonas. The sequence goes on from NZ_JANLNV010000087.1 coordinate 1,964, forward strand.
AAAATCCGAGCCCTCCAATCGGCGTAATGATGCCCAGCTTGCTGATGCCCGTAAGGGTCAGCACATACAAGCTACCGGAGAACAGCACGATACCCAGCGCGAAACACACCCCGGCCCAGGTCACCAGGCGGTTTTGCAGTTGCGTGGCCAGCAACGCGACGCCGAACAAGGCCAGGGCATGGACCAGTTGATAGGTCACCCCTGTATGAAAAATAGCCAGATACTGCTCGCTCAAGCGATCTTTCAGACCATGAGCCGCGAAAGCGCCCAGCGCGACACCGGTAAAGCCGAAAAACGCGGCTAACATCAGAAACATGCGCAACATGCATAACTCCCGTCAGGATCATCGAATGACGCAGGGTCTGTATAATGGCGCGCTCAACAGGTTCGGCCAACCCATCTATGCTGCGGATTTTCATACATCGTGTACTTAAGGCTCTGCTGTGGTTCGCCGCGGGCAGTGCGTTGCTGGTGCTGATTTTCCGTTGGGTGCCGCCACCAGGTACCGCACTGATGGTCGAGCGCAAGATCGACTCGTGGGTCAACGGCCAGCCCATTGACCTGCAACGCAGTTGGCGGCCCTGGAATGAAATCTCCAACAATCTGAAAGTCGCGGTGATTGCCGGCGAAGATCAGAAATTCGCTGAGCACTGGGGGTTTGACTTCAATGCCATCAGGGCAGCCTTCGTGCACAACGAAAAGGGCGGCACTGTTCGCGGCGCCAGCACGTTGAGCCAGCAGGTGTCGAAGAACCTGTTTTTGTGGTCGGGCCGCAGTTGGCTGCGCAAAGGGCTGGAAGCCTGGTTTACCGGGCTGATTGAGCTGTTGTGGACCAAGGAACGTATCCTTGAGGTGTACCTCAACAGCGCCGAATGGGATGAAGGGGTGTTTGGCGCACAAGCGGCGGCTGAGCATCACTTTGGGGTAAACGCCAAAGACCTTTCGCCTCAGCAGGCCAGCCAACTTGCCGCCGTGCTGCCCAACCCGCGTAACTGGAGCGCCAGCCGCCCGACGCCTTACGTGGCCGGTCGTGCAGCGTGGATTCGCCAGCAAATGCGCCAGTTGGGCGGGGACAACTACCTCACCACCCTGAACACCTCCCGCAGCGACAAGCCCTGGGCGGAGTAATCACAACTGGAACTGCCGCACCGTCTTCGACGCCGCGCTGTCGCGCAGCAAACAGGCCACCGAATATCTTCATCTCCTTCAGGAGAGGGTTAGGGGCTCTTAGATCAAGATCAACAGATCGCGAGGCAAGCTCGCTCCTACAGGGTATTTGCCCCACAAACAAAAACGCCCCGATCAGATCGGGGCGTTTTTTGACAGTCGCGTTAAGCGGCGATCGAGAGTTTGAGCTTGTTCATCGCGCTTTTTTCCAGCTGACGAATACGCTCTGCAGACACGTTGTACTTTTGAGCCAGGTCATGCAGCGTAGCTTTCTCTTCAGCCAACCAGCGCTGATAGAGAATGTCACGGCTACGGTCGTCCAACACTTCCAGCGCTTCGTGCAGGTTGGTGTTGGAGTTGTCGGTCCAGTCCGCATCTTCCAGTTGACGGGCCGGATCGTACCGGTGGTCTTCCAGGTAGTTGGCTGGCGACTGGAATGCACTGTCGTCGTCAGCTTCTGCTGCCGGGTCGAAGGCCATGTCCTGACCGGTCAGGCGGCTTTCCATTTCGCGGACTTCGCGAGGCTCCACGCCCAGGCTTTCCGCCACACGATGAACTTCTTCGTTGTTCAGCCAGGCCAAACGTTTTTTCTGGCTGCGCAGGTTGAAGAACAGTTTGCGCTGGGCCTTGGTGGTCGCGACTTTCACGATCCGCCAGTTACGCAGGATGAACTCGTGGATCTCTGCCTTGATCCAGTGAACGGCGAACGACACCAAACGCACGCCCATTTCGGGGTTGAAGCGTTTGACCGCCTTCATCAGGCCGACGTTACCTTCCTGGATCAGGTCTGCCTGAGCCAGGCCATAGCCCGAGTAACTGCGGGCAATGTGTACAACAAAACGCAGGTGGGCGAGCACCATCTGCCGAGCCGCCCCCAAATCCTGCTCATAGTAGAGACTCTCGGCCAGTTCACGCTCCTGCTCGGGTGTCAGCAGTGGAATGCTGTTCACCGTGTTGACATAGGCCTCGAGGTTCGCACCGGGGACCAACGCATACGCAGGTTGCAAAGAAGTGGTCATACGAAAAAACCTCCGTCTCACATAACTCGTGCAGTTCAGCACTGCGAAAGTTGACCGGAAACTGTTAAAAAAGTTCCGAAAAAAGCTGAAAAGGTCAACATGTAAATAGCAACTACTTGGGCGAAAGCTCACGTAAGTGACGCGCGACTGCAATCCATGCACCGATATACCCTAACAGCACCGCGCCAAGCAATAGCGACAGACCATCGGCAACCGGCACGCCGGCCAGCGCAAAATCGCTGCCATACAATCCAGCCAGCCCAACCACTGCGTCGTTGAGCCAGTTCAAACCGAATGCCAACACACCCCAGGAAAGAATCCCGGCGCCAAATCCGTAAAGCGCGCCCATGTATAGAAACGGCCTACGCACATAGCTGTCAGTACCACCGACCAGCTTGATCACTTCAATTTCGATCCGCCGGTTCTCGATGTGCAAGCGGATGGTGTTACCGATCACCAGCAGCAACGCCGACACCAGCAACACCGTCAGACCGAAGACAAAACGGTCACCCAGTTTCAGGATTGCCGCCAAGCGTTCGACCCAGACTAGATCAAGTTGTGCCTGTTGCACTTTCGGCAGTTCAGAAAGTCGCTCGCGCAGGGCTTCGAGGGTCGGTTTATCGACCTCATTCGGGGTCACCAGCACCACGCCCGGCAGGGGGTTGTCGGGCAGTTCTTTAAGCGCTTCGCCCAAGCCAGACTGCTGCTGGAACTCATCCAGTGCCTTTTCACGGCTGATGAATTCAGCGTCTGCGACCCCCGGCATACCTTTTATCTGATTGCTTAATTGTTCACCCTGGTCGTTGCTGGCATCCATCTGCAAATACAGCGAAATCTGCGCGGCGCGCTGCCAGGAGCCTCCCAGACGCTCGACGTTGCTCAGCAACAACGACAAGCCCATCGGCAAGCTCAGGGCTACGGCCATCACCAGACAGGTAAAAAAGCTGCCAATCGGCTGTTTGCCCAACCGGCGCAAGCTGTCGAGCAAGCTGGCCCGGTGCGATTCGACCCAGGCGTGGAACAGCATCCCGAAGCTGGGACCATCGTCTTCGTCGTGTTTTTTCTTTTTTGGCGGCTGTGGATCAGCGGCCTTGGGTGCCACGCGCTCGGACACCTTGGGACTGCGAGTTGCACTCATTGCCCGGCCTCCCCGTCGCCAATCAATCGGCCACGCTGCAAGGTCAGCATGCGGTGGCGCATACGCGCGATCAGCGCCAGGTCGTGGCTGGCAATCAGTACGCTGGTGCCTAAACGGTTGATATCTTCAAATACGCCCATAATTTCCGCCGCCAGACGCGGGTCGAGGTTGCCGGTGGGTTCATCTGCCAGCAGCAAGGCTGGGCGATGGACGATGGCTCGGGCAATGCCGACACGTTGTTGCTGGCCGGTGGACAAATCGCCGGGGTACAACTCGGCTTTGTCCGACAGCGACACGCGCTCCAGCGCTGAGTCCACACGTTTGGCGATTTCAGGCTTGGACAAGCCCAGAATCTGCAACGGCAGCGCGACGTTGTTGAACACCGTGCGATCAAACAGCAGTTGGTGGTTCTGGAACACCACGCCGATCTGGCGACGCAAAAAAGGAATCTGCGCGTTGCTGATCTGGCTCAGGTCCTGACCCGCCAACAGCAACTTGCCGCTGGTGGGGCGCTCCATCGCCAGTAACAGCCGCAACAGCGTACTTTTGCCCGCGCCGGAGTGGCCGGTGACAAACAGAAACTCGCCGCGTCGGACCCGAAAGCTCAGCTCGTGCAGGCCCACGTGTCCATTTGGATAGCGTTTACCGACCTGCTCGAAACGAATCATGGACGCTCCCGCTCCGCAAACAGAGCCTGAACAAAAGGTTCGGACTCAAAGGTACGCAAATCATCGATGCCTTCACCGACGCCGATAAACCGGATCGGGATATTGAACTGCTTGGCCAGGGCGAAGATCACACCGCCTTTGGCCGTGCCGTCGAGCTTGGTCAGCGCCAGGCCGGTCAGGTCGACGGTCTGGTGGAACTGTTTGGCCTGGCTGATGGCGTTTTGACCAGTACCGGCGTCGAGTACCAGCAGCACTTCGTGCGGCGCGTCTTCGTCGAGCTTGCCGATCACCCGGCGAACTTTTTTCAGCTCTTCCATCAGGTTGTCTTTGGTGTGCAGACGGCCCGCGGTGTCGGCGATCAACACGTCGATGCCACGCGCCTTGGCGGCCTGCACCGCGTCAAAGATCACCGAAGCTGAGTCGGCGCCTGTGTGCTGGGCGATCACCGGGATATGGTTGCGCTCACCCCAGACCTGCAACTGTTCGACCGCCGCCGCACGGAAGGTATCACCCGCCGCGAGCATGACTTTCTTGCCTTCGAGTTGCAGCTTTTTGGCCAGTTTGCCGATGGTGGTGGTTTTACCCGCACCGTTCACGCCGACCACCAGGATGACAAACGGTTTGTTTTGGGATTCGATTTTCAGTGGCTGCTCGACCGGCTTGAGCATGGCTGCCAACTCATCCTGCAACGATTTGTACAAGGCATCGGCGTCGGTCAGTTGTTTGCGCGCGACTTTCTGCGTCAGGTTCTTGATGATCACCGAAGTTGCTTCAACACCCACGTCGGCGGTCAGCAAACGGGTTTCGATTTCATCCAGCAGGTCGTCATCAATGGCCTTCTTGCCCAGGAACAGGCTGGCCATGCCTTCACCAATGCTGGCGCTGGTTTTGGACAAGCCTTGTTTCAGACGGGCAAAGAAGCCGACCTTGTTTTCAGCCACAGGAGCTGGAGCTGGAGCTGGAGCAACAGGCTCGGCGATGGTTTCAACGACTTCAACCGCGGGCTCGACTGCCGGAATCGGCGGCACGACATGCGGCGCCTCAACGTCTTCGACCAGAGCCACCGGCTCTTCTGGAACCGGCAAGGGTGGCCACGGCGCAGACGGAACTGCTGCTGGCGACTCAACCACAGGGGCAGCCACTGCTTCTGGCACTGGTTCGACGGCCACCGGGGCGGCTTCGATCAACGGCTCGGGGGTGATTTCAGGGGCAGGCGCGGGCTGTTCAACGACGGCTTCCTGCGGTTTTCTGCGCAGCCATCCGAACAGGCCTTTCTTCTCGCCAGCCGCAGCTGGGTTCTTCTTGTCGTCGTTGGAACCAAACATGGAGGACGGCTATCTCATCGTAGCGACGCGCCACTGTGGCGCCCCGGCAAATAATATTCGGTGTGAAAAAGACTGTTTTTTTGTCAGCTCGTTCGCACACAGCTTATTCAGGGTGTAAAGAAACACCCCTATAACTTCGTCTTACCTCAGAACTGAAACAGGAAAAGCGGCAAAAAAAGGAAATTTACCGAGATACATCCACACTTCCAAGTCGGCTCCTATACTGCCCGATCACAGGTTCTCTGACCGTGGTTGGCTTGATAGGCGTGGCCGCCAGTAAAACGGATCAGTATCCTAGCACCTCCTCCCCCGCAGACGCTAAGGCCAAGCGGGCAGCCCAACAGGTTTAAAAACGAATGAATCATCTCGCCCGCTACGCTGCTGGCCTGTTGCTCAGCACCGTTTTGCTCCCGCTATCGGCCTTTGCAGCCGATGCGCAACCCACCCATGAGTTTCGTCTGGACAATGGCCTGAAGGTCATCGTGCGTGAAGACCATCGCGCGCCAGTCGTGGTCTCCCAGGTCTGGTACAAGGTCGGTTCCAGCTACGAGACGCCCGGCAAGACCGGCCTGTCCCATGCCCTTGAGCACATGATGTTCAAGGGCAGCAATAAGGTTGGCCCCGGTGAAGCCTCGCTGATCCTGCGCGATCTCGGTGCCCAGGAAAACGCCTTCACCAGCGATGATTACACCGCGTATTACCAGGTGCTGGCCCGCGACCGCCTGGGCGTTGCCTTTGAGCTGGAAGCCGACCGCATGGCCAGCCTTCGCTTGCCGCCGGAAGAGTTCAAGCGCGAAATCGAGGTGATTAAAGAAGAACGTCGCCTGCGCACCGACGACCAGCCCATGAGCAAGGCGTACGAGATTTTCAGCGCCATGGCCTACCCGTCCAGCGGTTACCACACCCCAACCATCGGCTGGATGGTTGACCTGGAGCGCATGAACGTGGCCGAGCTGCGTGCCTGGTACGAAGAATGGTACGCACCCAACAACGCCACGCTGGTGGTGGTCGGTGACGTGACCCCGGACGAAGTCAAAAAACTGGCCCAGCGCTACTTTGGCGTGGTGCCCAAGCGTGACATCCCGACAGCCAAGGTCCCGCTCGAACTGGCCACGCCCGGCGAGCGTCTGCTCAAGATCCACGTTCAGACACAGTTGCCAAGCCTGATGATGGGCTTCAACGTGCCGAGTATCGCCACCGCCAAAGACCCGAGCACCGCCAACGCGCTGCGCCTGATTTCGGCACTGCTGGACGGCGGCTACAGCGCACGCATGTCCACGCAACTTGAGCGCAAGGAAGAACTGGTGTCGGGCGCCTCGTCCAGCTACAACGCCTTCACCCGTGGTGACAGCCTGTTCCTGATTTCGGCAATGCCCAACAGCCAGAAAAAAGTCACCCTGGCCCAGACCGAAGCCGGTGTCTGGCGCTTGCTCGATGACCTGAAAAAGACCCCGCCGTCAGCCGAAGAACTGGAGCGCGTGCGCGCCCAGGTGATAGCCGACCTGGTCTACCAGCGCGACTCGATCACCTTCCAGGCCACATCGATTGGCCAGCTGGAAACCGTCGGTCTGTCCTGGAAACTCTTGGACAGCGAGTTGGCTGACCTGCAAAAAGTCACCCCGGCCGATATTCAGCAAGCCGCACGGACCTATTTCACTCGCGACCGCCTGAGCGTTGCACACGTACTGCCCGAGGAGAAAACCAATGAGTGAGCGTAAAGCCCCGCGCTTGGCCCTGACCACGGCAGTTCTGGTCGGCGCACTCGGCTACTGCTTTGTCAGCCCAAGCCTCAGCGTGGCTGGCCAAGCCACGGATCAAGCCAAGTCCGAGCGCAAGCTGGAGTCCCTGGCCGAACTCGACGGCAAGGCGCCCGTCAATCGCAAGCTGAACATCCAGACCTGGAAAACCGCCGAAGGCTCCAAAGTGCTGTTCGTCGAGGCGCGGGAATTGCCGATGTTCGACCTGAGCCTGACGTTCGCTGCCGGTAGCAGCCAGGATGCCAGCACACCGGGTATTGCCGTATTGACCAACGCCATGCTCAACGAAGGCGTGGCCGGCAAGGATGTCACCGCCATCGCCCAAGGCTTTGAAGGCCTCGGCGCAGCGTTTGGCAATGGCGCTTACCGCGACATGGCCATTACCTCTTTGCGCAGCCTAAGTGACGCAGACAAACGCACCCCGGCGCTCAACCTGTTTGCCGAAGTGGTCGGCAAACCCACGTTCCCGGCCGACTCTCTAGCCCGCATCAAAAACCAGATGCTGGCCGGTTTCGAGATCCAGAAACAGAACCCCGGCAAGCTGGCCAGCAACGAGCTGTTCAGCCGCCTGTATGGCAACCACCCGTACGCTCACCCAAGCGACGGTTCTGCACAAAGCATCTCCGCCATCACCCTGGATCAAATCAAGGCCTTCCACAAAAAGACCTACACCGCAGGTAATGCGGTGATTGCGATCGTGGGCGATCTGTCCCGTGCGCAAGCCGAGGCCATGGCGTCCCAGGTGTCGGCAGCGCTGCCAAAAGGCCCGGCTGTGGCCAAAATTGCCGAGCCGGTCGAGCCCAAGGCAGGCGAAACCCACATCGAATTCCCGTCCAAGCAGACCCAACTGCTGCTGGCCCAACTGGGTATTGACCGCAACGATCCGGACTACCCCGCGCTGCTGCTGGGCAACAACGTGCTGGGCGGCGGTGGCTTTGGTACGCGCCTGATGACCGAAGTGCGTGAAAAACGCGGCCTGACCTACGGCGTGTATTCCAGCTTTAACCCGATGGAAGTTCGCGGGCCGTTTCAGATCAGTCTGCAAACCCGCGCCGAGTTGAGCGAAAACACCCTCAAACTGGTTGAAAGCATTTTGGCTGACTACCTGAAAAACGGTCCGACGCAAAAAGAACTCGACGATGCCAAGCGTGAGTTTGCCGGCAGCTTCCCGCTGTCGACTGCCAGCAACTCGGCCATCGTCGGCCAACTAGGCGCCATCGGCTTCTATGACCTGCCGTTGGACTATCTGGAAAAACTCCGCGAGCAGTCCCAGAATCTGACCACCGAGCAGGTCAAGGACGCCATGAGCAAGCACTTGAGCGCCGACAAAATGGTCGTAGTGACCGCCGGCCCCACCGTGCCGCAACAACCACTGCCACCTCCTACCGACAAACCTTCAGAGCAACCTCTTGGGGTTCCGGAGCATTAATGGCAAAGCCAAAAAACACATCGCACTCAGGTGCAGGTCAATTACGCATCATTGCCGGGGAATGGCGCAGTCGCAAACTCGACTTCCCCCATGTAGAAGGTCTGCGCCCAACGCCTGACCGCGTCCGTGAAACACTGTTCAACTGGCTCGCCCCGTACATTCAGGGCGCCAAGGTACTGGACGTGTTTGCCGGCAGCGGCGCGCTGTTTCTGGAAGCCCTGTCCCGCGGCGCTGCCAAGGGCCTGGCCCTGGACAGCAACCGCGAGGCGATTTCCAACATTCGCGAAAACATGGGCATCTTGCGCTGCACCACTGGTCAGGTGCAGCAGACTGACGCCCTGCGTTACCTGGATGCGACCCCGAGCGACATCTTTGACGTGGTGTTCCTTGATCCACCGTTTAACAAGGAACTGCTCAAGCCTGCCTGCGACCTGCTCGAGCAACACGGCTGGCTGACAGATGAAGCCTGGGTCTACACCGAAAGCGAGTCGCGCCCCTCGGAGCTGGGCTTGCCGGCCAACTGGCGTTTGCACCGTGAGCAAAAAGCCGGGGGCGTGCACTACGCCCTGTGGCAGCGTGAAGCGGTTGCGGCGAGTGCTGCTGAGCAGTAATCGCTGACCCCTGTGCAATCGCTGCCGCGCGTTGCGGCAACGATTGCACATACCCTTGGGCCATTCGCCTTAACTATCTACCGCACCCTGCCTCCCGCCACATCGCATTCTGCTTGTTCCTACTGATCACTCGCCCCGCGTGCACACCCGCACCGCCTGGCGTGTTCCAAGAACAACGGAATGTTGACCATGACCTCCACAACCACAAAAACCTCGCACGAATACACACTGGCTAACGGCCTGCGCGTCATCATGCGCCAGGACCACCGCACCCAGGACATTTGCGCCTCGCTGTTACACAAGGTGGGCACCGACAACGAGCGCGCCAACCAGCGCGGGCTGGCGTACCTGACAGGCCGCGCAACCTTCAAGGACAAGGCGCAAGAGAGAACTATCGGCGCCGTGGCCTCTGGCTGGCTTGATTACCATATCAGCACCTACAGCCTTGAAGCCGCCAGCAGCGAGCTGCCTTGCGTGCTGAAGTTGCTCGCGGCCAGAATGGCGCCGCAAGCGCTCACGCAAGAACGGCTCGACAAGGGCATCAAGCACACTCAAGCACTCGAACAGGCCGATCCGTACTTCACGTCCGACTTCTGGATTTCCCCCGACTACGAGCAACTGATCTTCCCTCTGGGCGGCACCGCGCACAAATTCGGCGATGTCGACGACTTGGCACGCATCACGGTGGCCGATGTGCTGCGCTGGCATGAGGAAGGTTACGCCCCCAACAATTCGATTCTGGTCATCGTGGGCGATACGACACTTGATGACATCCAGCCCTTGGTTCAGCACCTGTTTGGCGATTTCGCCCCGTTCATCGGTTTTACACCCGCAGAGCAACCCGCCAATCATTACGAGGGGGAAGAACGCCGGCTTGTTCAACACCTGGATACCCCGCTGCCTCGTCTGCAGATGGCCTTCAATACGCCAAGCCTCGCCACGCCTGGCGCCACGCAAGATGTTCGCGCCCTGCAAGTCATTAGCGCAGTGCTGTCCGAGGGCCCGCAGGCATGGCTGACGCACCAGCTCTCTGCGGGGAAAGACACCCTGGCCAGCGTGATCTGCCGGCTGCCGGCCTTTCGCCGCCCAGATGACCTCTTTTTGATAGGCGCCACCCTGGGTGAAGACAGCGCGCTGTCGGTGCGCGAGGTTGAAGAGGAGATCAAACAGCTCCTGGAATCACTCAAAAACCGCGCCCTGGATGCCGACACGGTGAAGTACGGCCAGCGTCAGGTACTCGCCTACCTGGCCGCGCAGGACACCCTGGCAATACAGGCCTCGACCCTTGGCAACCTCGCCGCCATCGAGCAGCCTTTGGCGCTGATCGACAGCGAGGTCGAACAGATCCTGAACGTAACAGCGGATGACATCCTGCGTGTGGCCAACACCTACTTGTGCCCGGAACGCCTGAGCGTGGCGCATATCCTGCCGCGCGAAGCCTGATGGCCGATTAACCAGGCGCGCTACCTATATACCGCCTTGCTGCACCCGGTTTGATCCAACCTGTTCTGAACCATTCACAGAACAATAAGGATCCTTCCGGATGAAACTCCCTGTTTGGGTTCGCTGGTTAATCACCTTGTGGTTACCAGCGACCGTCTACGCCAACACTCCCCCTACCACCCACGTTTTTACCCTCGAAAACGGCCTTAAAGTCATTGTTCGCGAAGATCACCGCGCTCCCGTGGTGGCCTCGCAACTCTGGTACAAGGTCGGCGCCAGTTATGAGCAAGAAGGGCAAACCGGCGTGTCCCATGCCCTGGAACATCTGCTGTTCAAAGGCAGTAGCAAATTACAAGCGGGTGAAGCATTGACCGTGCTCGAATCGCTAGGCGTCAGCGCCAACGCCACCACGCGCCCCGATGCAACGTTTTACACCCAGTTGCAGGCCAGCAACCGGCTGGCGGTGTCTCTGGAAATCCTCGCTGACCAAATGGCCAGCGCCCATTGGAGCCAAGCCCAGTTACACGCCGAACGCGTGATCATCCAGCGAGAGCGTCGGACCACGGTCGATATCAATCTGTGGCACCTGCTCAACGAACGGCTCAAAACCATTGCCCATGTGGCAAGCACCTACAAGAACCCGGTGCTGGGCTGGATGCATGACATCAACCGGCTGGACAACACGGCGATCACGCAGTGGTATCAAGACGGGTATGTGCCCAACAATGCCGTCTTGGTCATCGTGGGGGACGTGACACGGGAACAGGTCAAAACGCTGGTGACAGAGCAGTTCGGCGCACTGGCTGCACGCCCGCTGCCCCCGGCCAGGCCGCCGATTGAACTGGCGAATCCCGGCCGCCGCACGCTGCACCTGCGCTTGCCCAGCCCCAATGCAAAACTGGCGATGGCCTTCAACGTGCCCAGTTTGAACACCGCCAAAGACCCGCAAACCGCCTTTGGCCTGTTACTGCTCAACGAACTGCTGAGCCGCAGCGACTGCGCTCCCATCAAGGCCCGCCTGATGCATCAACAAGGTTTGCTGGCCGGGATGTACTCGCATTACGACCTGCTGAGCCGCGGCGATGGCCTGCTCAGGATCTGGGCCGACATCAGCCCCTCGCGCAGCGAAACCCCGGAGGCTGTCGAGAAGCTGATCTGGGCGCAGCTCAACGCCTTGAAAACCCTGCCCGTCAGTGCGCAGACGCTGGAACGCGCCAAGCGCAGGCTCACCGCCCAGCGCCTCTACGACCACGATCAGATCGAGAAACAAGCCAGCGAAATAGGCGAGCTGGAAAGCGTCGGCCTGCCCTGGTCAACCCTCGACACGCAGGCGAGCGCTCTGCAAGCCCTGACGGCCGCTGACATTCAGCGGCTGGCCAACACCTACCTCACCGAAAACCGCTTGAGCAGCGTTTACATACCGGGCCCGGAGAAAAAACATGACTGATCTGCTTGAGACCACCCAGCGCCATGCTGTGCCATTGGCGTTTATTGCCACCCTGTTGCTCAGCCTTTGCGCGAACGATCCGGCACGGGCCAACGAAAAACCGACCTCGGGTTTGCAAACACTGAAAACCCTGGACGACAGCCAGATCGCCGCTCGCCCGCTGAACATTCGTGCCTGGTCGACCCATGAAGGCGCCCGAGTCATTTTCATTGAAACCCGCGCCCTGCCCATCGTCGATGTCAGCGTACGTTTCTCCGCGGGCAGCAGTCGGGACGACGCCTTGCCAGGGCTGGCCAGCATGACTTTGAAGCTTTTAAGTCAGGGGGCCGACGGCCTGGATGCCACGGCCATCGCCCAAACCCTTGACCAACTGGGTGCGCAACTGACGAGCGCTGTGGACAAAGACGAAGCACGCTTGAACCTGCGCACACTCAGTGACCGCGATACGCGTACGGCGGCCCTGGCGGTCTTGACCCGTCTGGTCGCGAAACCCACATTTGCCACGGCGGCGGTCGAGCGCAACAGAGCCGCGGCGCTCAATGCCTTAAAGCTGCAGCAACACCAGCCCGCAGCCCGTGTACAACAGGCCTTGCATGCACAGTTGTATGGCAATCACCCCTACGCCCGTGCCACCGAGGGCAACGCCGAAAGCCTGGCATTGATAGACGCTGAAAAGATCCGGGATTTTCATCAAAAAACCTACACCGCCGCCAACGCGCTGCTGGTCATTGTGGGGGATCTCTCGGGCGACGAAGCAACCAACCTGAGCATCGCGCTCAGCCAGGCCTTGCCCCAGGGGCCCGCGCTCGCGCCCATTGCACCGGCGATGGACCTGACGTTGCCGCCAACCCAGACCCATGTTCAAGCCTCAACCAGCCAGACCTTCATCATGCTGGCGCAACCAGGCCTGCCGGCGAACCACCCGGACTACGTTGCGTTACAAGTGGCCAACCTGATATTCGGCGGTTCCGGCAGCAGCCGTTTGAACAGCGAACTGCGCCACAAGCGCGGGCTGACTTACGCCGCCAAGGCCTACATGCCACTGTGGTTGGCGGGCGGACCGTGGACAATCAGTGTGCAGACCGCGCCCGAGCAACAAGAGGCCACGATAGCGTTGGTCAAAGACCTGTTTAGCGAGTGGTTGCGTGAGGGCCCCACCGAACAAGAACTGGCGGGTGTCAAACGACGACTGGCGGGCAACCTGCCTTTGACCAGCGCCAGCAACGCACAAATGGTTCAACAAGTGTTGATCATGGGCGCCCACGGCCTCCCCAGAAATTTCGATGCCTTGGCCATGCAGGCCCAGACACTGACGCGGCACGACATCACAGACGCCATGAACCGTTACTTGCGGGCCGATCACTGGACAGTCGCGAGCCTGGGCCCCATCACCGAACAACGCCCCTTGCCGCCCGCACAGCCCTGAACCCCGGCCCCCGTCGAGCGCGTACTTATGTAACGCACTCATCGCAGGCGTTTGTCTCAACCTGTCCTGACGAACAACCGTCAGGACACTCACCATGAAACGACTTATCGCCGGGCTGATCCTCGGCGTCATGCTGCAACCGCTGCTGGCGTTGGCCAGCGAGCCACCGCCCATCCACGAGTTCACGCTCGACAACGGGCTCAAGGTCATTGTCTACGAAGACCACCGCGCCAGCCTGGTCCATACCCACTTGTGGTATCGGGTCGGCTCCAACCAGGAGATGCCCGGGCACTCGGGCGTGTCCCATGCACTGGAACATATGCTGTTCAATGGCAGCAGCAAGCTCTGCTCAAACGAGGCCAACCAGATTCTGCAAAACCTGGGCGGGAGCCAGAATGCGACAACCCAGAACGACGCCACGCTGTATTTCCACACCGTGCCGCCACACGCACTGGGTGTCAGTTTTGAAGTGCTCGCCGACCAGATGAACACGGCGCACCTGGCTGAGGCCGATTGGCGCGGCGAGCGTGAAGTGGTCAAGAGTGAACGCAGCGAGTCTTCAGACCATCACCCCCTTCAGCGAGCACTGGAAGTCCCCCGGCGCCTGGCCCTTCCGGCCAGCGCTGCGGGTAACCCGGTGATTGGCTGGCGGCATGATCTGGACCGCTTGCAAACAGCAGATTTGAAACACTGGTATCGCCGTTGGTATGCCCCCAACAACGCAGTGCTGATCGTGGCCGGGGATATTGCTCCCCAGCAGGTCAAGCAGTTGGCCGAACGTTACTTCGGCCCTGTCGCACGCCGCCCGCTACCCTACAGCCCGTCACCGATCGAACTGGATATGCCGGGCGAGCGCAGCATCGTCCAGTACCTCCCTCAGCAAATCCCCCTGCTGTATCTGGCCTATAACGTGCCAAGCCTCAAGACGCAAACCGACCCACGCACAGCACCCGCCCTGGAACTGATCGCCGAAATGCTGGGCGGTACAAACAGCTCCCTGCTCAAGGCCCAACTGGTGCGCAAAGAGCAGTTGGCGAACACCATCACCGTGCATTACCAGGCCGCCAGCCCCGGTGATGAGTTGTTCAACATCAGCGCACTGCTTGATCCGGAAAAAGCCGACTCGATTGAAACAGTCAAAACGCGGCTCCTGGCCCTTATCGAATCGCTGAAGACAACCCCGCCGAACCTTGAAGACCTGGAACGTGCACGCACCCGGATCATGGCGCGCCGCGTGTTCGATCAGGACGTACTGGAGAACCGCCTGGTGCAGATCGGTGTGCTGGAAATAGCCGGGCTGTCCTGGCGCACCGAGCAGGCACGGCTCGACACCTTCAAGGCCATCACCGCGCAAGACATTCAACGTACGGCGCAAACCTATCTGGTCGCTGACCGGTTAACCACCAGCTACGCGCTGCCTGAGGAGACACCTCATGAGTAATGCCAGCCTCGTCGCACGCTGCACCCTCATCGGCCTGATTGCCCTGCTGGGAGTTTTTCTGTCTGTGGGCTGTTATGTGCGCGCCTCTGAATACCCAAGCCCCACGGCGTCGTTGCAATCGCTGCGCGAACTCGCAGCCCCCGCAGATGCCACCCTTGCGCCCCCGATCCAGTCCTGGACACTCAAGCAAGGTAGCCGCGTGCTGTTTGTGGAGAATCACAACCTGCCCATGGTCGACCTGAAAATCAGCTTTGCGGCCGGCAGTTACTACGATGGCGAAACACCGGGGCTGGCGGCCATGACCCAGGGCCTTTTCACTGTGGATTCAGCGCTCAAACAAGCCGACGAAATCGACCGGGGCTTTGATCGCTACGGCGTGACCATCACCTATGGGATGAACGCCGAACAGAGCTACTTCACCCTCAGAAGCCTGAGCGCTCCCCAGAGCCTGGCCCCGGTGATGAGTTTGTTGACCGAAACCCTCAGCCAACCGAGCTTCAGCCAGGAAAACCTGGCGCGCATCAAGCGAACCCTGCACGCCGACCTCAAACTAGAAGACATCATCGCCCAGGCACGAGCACTGGCGAAGATTCGGGCAGAGCTCTACCCCGGCCAACCGCTATCGCGCTCATCCAACGGGACGCATGACAGCCTTCAACAGATGGATGCCACGCAGGTCCGCGCTTTTTATCAGCGTGCCTACACCGCAGCCAACGCACAGATCGTGATCGTGGGCGACCTCACCCCTGAGCAGGCCCGCACACTGACCCAAACCCTGGCCGACGCTTTGCCGCAAGGTCCGGCGCTACCACCGCCACAGACCTTCGTCACAACAGCCAACACCGGCAAAACCCTGCACATTGAAGACTCGACAAACCAGACGTTGCTGATGATGGCGCAGAACGCCTTGCCCAATACACACCCGGACGCCATGGCCATCCGCGTTGCCCATGTGGTGTTCAACCATGTGCTGAATGACCAGCTACGGGAAAAACACAGCGTCACCTATGGCGTTGAGTCCGATATCGAACACGCTCTGGGCACATCGGCCTGGATCATCCACTTCAACACGCCGCCCCAGTACAGCCAAAAAGCCCTGGAGCAGGTCAACGCGCTTTTTGCCCAGTTCCTCAAGGACGGCCCCACCGAGGAGCAGTTGGACAGCATCAAAAAATATACCCGCCAGGCGCTGCCACAACTGATGGCGACCAACAAAAACGTGCTCAACGAACTGGCGATCATCAACCGTTTTAGCCAAACGCAAGACCTCACCCGAAAAACCGCCGATATCCAGAAAATAACCCCGGCACAGATCAAAGCGGCCATGAATCGACACATGAACGCCAACAACTGGGTCACGGTAACCCTGGGCCCCCGCGTTGCCCAGCAGCCGCTGCCCGACATCATCCGAGGTGAAGACAACAGCCGCCCGGTGTGCAATTCGACCAATTGAACACACACCGCGCAGCACTCATTGCTTGGGCACCGGGCCGTGTTGTGGCAACTTAGGCACTTTCCCACACCTGTCACCGACCGAGATCATAAGTGCGCGCCCTCGCTTCCCCTGCGTTACCCGTGGAACTGTTCACTCCCGCTTCAGGCCTTGGCAACCCTCATTTGCAAACGCTGTGGGGGCCGCTGTGGCGCACCAAACCGGTGGTTGAACATCAACGTGAGCGCCTGTGGCTCGAAGATGGCGACTTTCTCGATCTGGACTGGCACGGCACGCCCTCGGCCTATGCCCCGCTGGTGCTGGTGTTGCATGGTCTGACCGGATCTTCGGGGTCGCACTACATCGCAGGGCAGCAAAGCGCCCTGGCGAAACAGGGCTGGGCCAGCGTGGCCCTGAACTGGCGCGGCTGCTCTGGCGAGCCCAACCTGCTGGCGCGCAGCTACCATTCCGGCGCCAGTGAAGACCTCGCCGCCACCGTTGCCCACCTGCGGGCGCGTTACCCGCTGGCCCCGATCTATGCCGTGGGCTACTCGTTGGGCGGCAACGTTCTGCTCAAATACCTCGGCGAATCGGGCAGCGCCAGCGGCCTGCAAGGCGCCGTCGCGGTCTCGGTGCCGTTCCGCCTCGACCAATGCGCCGACCGTATCGGCATGGGCTTCTCGAAGGTGTACCAGGCGCACTTCATGCGCGAGATGGTGGCGTACGTCAAAACCAAACATCGCCAGTTTCAGCACGATGCCAAGCACGAAGGGCTGGCCACACTTGCCAAGCTCGGCACCCTCAAGTCGCTGAGCAAGCTGCGCACCTTCTGGGAGTTCGACGACCGGGTCACCGCGCCGCTCAATGGTTACCAGAGCGTCGACGACTATTACCGTCGTGCGTCCAGCCGCTACTTTCTGGGGGCCATTGAAACGCCCACGCTGATCATTCAGTCCGAGGACGATCCGTTCGTGTTCAAGCACAGCATCCCCGAAGCCAGCGAACTGTCAGCCTGCACCGAGCTGGAGTTGCACACTCAAGGCGGACATGTGGGTTTCGTCGAAGGCTCGCTGAGGAACCCGCGCTACTACCTTGAACGGCGCATTCCGCAGTGGCTGGCCAGCCTCGGCCCTGAGTCGGCGTAATGAATCTGGAGCAGGGTGAGTCAATCCATTTTTGGCAAACGGCACCGCTGACCGGCGTCGAGTTGCTCACCGCCCGCTACATCGAACACCGCTTTGTGCCCCATGTGCATGATGGTTTTGTGATCGGCATGATCATAGATGGCGCCCAGCGCTATCGCTATCGCGGTGCAGAGCACCTGGCCGGTACCGGCACACTGGTGTTGATCAACCCCGACGAAGTGCATAACGGCCACAAAGGCCATGATGCGGGTTGGCGCTACCGTGCGTTCTACCCGGACAACGAGCAGATCCAAAGCCTGCTGGAAGAGTTGCACCTGCCTGTGACCCATCTGCCAACGTTCAATGACACCCTGCTGCACGACCCAGAGCTGTTTCACGGGTTGCAGAGCCTGCATCATTTGCTGGAAGGCCCAGAATCGGCGCTGCACCAGCAAACCCTCTGGCGGCAAATGATGCTGGCCCTGCTCAATCGCCATGCGCGCCTGCCAATGCCCGGCAAACCCGGCGTGGAACACCGGGCGGTGCGCCAGGCCAAAGAGCTGCTGCAATCGCGGCTGGCCGAGCCGCCGTCGCTGGAAGAACTGGCAGCGGCGGTCAATTTGTCGCCGTTTCATTTTGCCCGCGTGTTCCAGCGCGCCACCGGCATGCCGCCGCACACCTGGCTGATGCAACAACGCATTGCCCATGCCCGCGGCTTGTTGCAACAAGGCTGCTTACCGCTGCAAGTCGCCACGCAATTGGGCTTTGCCGACCAAAGCCATTTGAGCCGCCAGTTCAAAAAAGTCTACGGCGTCGGCCCGGCCGCCTACCGTGCGGCCAGTGCCCAGCACACGCAAGGCTTGTAGACGGCGCTGCATCAAAACCGTGTAGGAGCGAGCTTGTCTCGCGAGTTTTCAAGATCAAAAGATCGCGAGGCAAGCTCGCTCCTACGGATTTTAGTGCCCACAAAATGGCCGGCTTATTCGCACGGTTTACCAAACGCTGCCATTGCGCGGTGGCGCCAATAGTCAGCGTTCGCCCAAAAGAGTGGCCTGGAGATGGAGTGTTAGAAACCTGCGGGTCACTCCCCCGTCGCAACACCTCGGGCCGGGTCATTGATCCATTCGCTCCACGAGCCCGCATACAGTGTGCCCAGCGGGTAACCCGCCAATCCCAATGCGAACAGGTTATGGCACGCCGTGACGCCGGAGCCGCAATAGGCCACCAGCTCATCCGGCGAACGCCCATGCAGTAGTTCGGTAAATCGCTGTTTGAGTTGTTCGGCAGGCAAGAAGCGCCCGGTGCTGTCGAGGTTTTCATTGAAGGCCGCACATTTCGCCCCGGGGATGTGCCCGGCAATCGGGTCGATCGGCTCGACCTCGCCGCGAAAGCGCGGTTTGGCGCGGGCGTCTATCAAGGTCAACTGCGGCTGGCCCAAACGCGCTTGCAACTGCTCAGCACTCAATACCAAGTGGTCATCCGGCTGGCCATCAAAGGTGCCAGACACGGCAACGGACTCGTCCGTGGTCAGCTTGAAACCTGCCGCATGCCAGGCCTTGAGCCCGCCATCGAGGATAAACACACCATCGCGTTTGCCCAGCCACGCCAGCAACCACCACGCGCGCGCCGCAAAAGCGCCCGGGCCATCGTCATACAGCACCACTTCGCTGTCCTGGTTGATGCCCCAGGCTCGCAACCGTTCAAGCAAGGCCTGCGCCTCGGGCAATGGATGCCGCCCCGTGACGCCTTTGGTCACCGGGCCGCTCAAGTCGCGCTCAAGGTCGGCAAACCACGCGCCGGCAATATGGCCTTCGACATAACTGCTATGGCCGTACTCCGGGTCTTCTAGGGCAAAACGGCAATCCAGAATAACCAGGCCTGGCTGGCCCAGGCGTTCATTCAGGGCGTGGGGGCTGATCAGTTGCGCAACGGGCATGGCGAACTCCTGCGGGGTGGGAATACCGCTACTGTACGTCCAATGTCTTTTGCAATGGAACGTAATACTCCTTGAGCAGATCAGCGATCACCTCACGGTACTCAGCCGTGACATAGCCAGACTCCAGCACCACGAGCTGGTAGATCCCGCGTTTAAGTGCCTGCTCGCAAAGAAGGTTGGCGTTCTCGCGGGTGGTGCACAAGAAGCTCACCCAGGACGTCACGATGATCCAGGCATTGAGCGTCAGCGATTCGATCTGCTGAGGTGTCATGTCCAGAATGCCGGCCTGTACGAACCCCGAATAGATAGCTTGCCCCTGAACCATGCATTGCGCGTAAAAGCGCCGATAGCGCCGGGCCAGTTCTGGATCACTGCGCAGCAAGTGTTCGATATCACGGTACAAAAAGCGGTAACGCCACATCGCGTTGAGCAGATGCTTCAAGTAGTCACGCTTGTCGTTGCCGTCTGGCAAACGGCCTTCGGGCGGGCGCAGAAAACCCAGCACCAGGGCCTCGTACTCGTCAAACAACACCGAGATGATCGCCTGCTTGTTAGGGAAGTGGTAATACAGATTGCCCGGAGAAATTTCCATGTGAGCCGCAATGTGATTGGTACTGACACTGCGTTCACCCAACTGGTTAAACAACTCCAGACTGCTATTGATGATGCGCTGGCTGGTTTTTAATCGTGCGGACATGGCTTGATCTTCGATAAGCATCGAAAAAACTTAAAGCCCGACCACCGTTGCTTGAACACCCCGATGGCAAGCTCCCCAATTGACAATATAGAGTGCAGGCTCTAAAAACATTTCAGGCTCTTACGAGAACCCTCAAAAATCCGCATGGAGCGAACAATGTCTACCGACAGTGCCCACCGCCACAGTTCCTCCATCTCTCCTGATGACCTGCACAGTCTTTTTGCCCTGCAGCAAAAGGCCTACGCAAACCATCCGGCCCCAGTAGTAGCACAGCGGCATCAGTGGTTAAAGAGTCTTCGCCTCTTGTTGAGCCGTGAGCGCGACGTTCTGATCGACGCGATCAGCCAGGACTTCAGCCACCGCAGCCCCGATGAAACCTTGTTTGCCGAGCTGATGCCCAGTTTGCACAGCCTTGACTACACCCTCAAACACTTGAAGCGCTGGACCAAACCCTCGTCGCGCCACGTGGGTGTGATGTTTCAGCCAGCCAGCGCCAAGGTGGTGTATCAGCCTTTGGGCGTGGTCGGTGTGATCGTGCCATGGAACTACCCGCTGTATTTGGCCATGGGCCCGCTGATCGGGGCATTGGCGGCCGGTAACCGGGTGATGCTCAAACTCAGTGAATACACGCCTGCCACAGGGCGCTTGCTCAAGGACCTGCTGGGGCGCATCTTCCCCGAGGACATGGTCGCCGTTGTCTTGGGTGATACCGAAGTGGCCGTGGCGTTTTCCCGGCTGCCTTTCGACCACCTGCTGTTCACCGGCTCGACCCATGTCGGCAGGCAGGTCATGCGGGCCGCCGCAGACAACCTCACCCCGGTGACCCTGGAGCTGGGTGGCAAATCACCCGCGATCGTGTCGGCTGATGTGCCCCTCAAGGACGCCGCCCAGCGTATTGCCTGGGGTAAAACCCTGAACGCCGGGCAAACCTGTATCGCCCCCGACTATGTGTTGGTGCCCCAAGACCGAGTCGACGGGTTTGTGGACGCTTATCGCCAGGCCGTACTGGGTTTTTACCCCACGCTGGCCGACAACCCCGACTACACCGCCATCATCAGCGAGCGCCAGCTGGCACGGCTCGAACACTTGCAAACAGACGCCACCGAGAAAGGCGCCCGGCTGATCACGCTCTATGCAAACGGGCAGGGCAGGCGCATGCCGCACGCATTGCTGCTGGAGGTAAACGACGACATGCAGGTCATGCAGGACGAAATCTTCGGCCCGCTGCTACCTGTTGTGGCGTACCGCACGCTCGATGAGGCGCTTGCCTACATCAACTCAAGGCCACGCCCACTCGCGCTCTACTATTTCGGCTACAACAAGGCGGAACAAGAGCGGGTGATCGAATCCACCCACTCAGGCGGTGTCAGCATCAACGAGACGCTGCTGCAGGTGGCCATCGACGACCTGCCGTTTGGCGGCATCGGGCATTCCGGCATGGGCCGTTACCACGGCCACGAAGGTTTCCTGACGTTCAGCCACGCCAAAGGAGTGTTGAGCAAACAGCGCTGGAACAGTTCGCTGGCGATTTATCCGCCCTATGGCAGATCGCTCGTGCGCCTGATTCAAAAGCTGTTTATCCGTTAGCCTCAGACGGCGAGACTAAGCCATGCCGGAATTTCTGGATGAAACGACGCTCCTTTCCCGCCGCGGCGTTTTAAAAATCGGGCTCTGCGCCTCTGCTTTTCTCGCCACGGCCGGGCTGGGCGCCAGCCTCAGCGGGTGCTCGGCCAGCACCAACGCCCGAGGCTTCAGAGTGCTGCGCAGCAGTGATCTGGTGTTTCTGCAGGCACTGGTGCCGGTCATGCTGGCGGGCAGCATTTCACGCGCCTCACTGCCCAGTGCGACAGACGCCACCTTGCACGCACTGGACAGCAACCTGGCTCACCTCTCGCCCGAGCTGCTCAAAATGACCCTGCAATTGTTCGACGTGCTGGCCATGCCGGTCACGCGTGGCCCACTGACGGGTATTTGGGAACGCTGGGAAAAAGTCAGCCCCGATCAAATCCGCTATTTCCTCCAGCGTTGGCAAAACAGCAGCCTGAACCTGTTGCGCATGGGCCATGCCTCGCTGCTGCAACTGGTGATGATGAGCGGCTACCAAACAACCGAGCTCTGGCCCCATTGCGGCTATCCCGGCCCGCCCAGCATTTGACTGCCCCCTATCAACTCCAGCCATGAGCCCTCCTTATGCCTGTACCCGACCTGTTCCGAGAAGGCCTCGCGCGAGGATGGAAAACCTATGATGGCTCGACACTCGACCAAGATCTGACACTCGAAGCCGACATTGCCATCGTTGGCAGCGGCGCAGGCGGCGGAACAACGGCAGAAATCCTCAGCAACGCGGGCTATAAAGTGCTGCTGATTGAGGAAGGCCCGCTCAAGACCAGCAGCGATTTCAAGCTGCTCGAAGGCGAGGCCTACACCACTCTTTATCAGGAAGGCGTCGGGCGCATGAGCAAAGACGGCGCCATCAGCATCCTGCAAGGCCGCGCGGTGGGCGGGACTACCCTGGTCAATTGGGCCTCAAGTTTTCGCACCCCGGCCCCCACGCTGGAACACTGGGCGCGCGAGCACGCAGTCGTCGGCCACAGCGTAGAAGCCATGGCGCCGTGGTTTGACCAAATGGAACAACGCCTCGGCGTCGCACCGTGGCTGATCCCGCCCAACGCAAACAACGACGTGATCCGCAAGGGCTGTGAAAAACTCGGCTATAGCTGGCATGTGATCCCGCGCAATGTGCGGGGCTGCTGGAACCTGGGCTATTGCGGCATGGGCTGCCCGACCAATGCCAAACAGTCGATGCTGGTGACAACCATCCCGGCCACTCTCGAAAACGGCGGCGAACTGCTGTACCTGGCCCGCGCCCAGCGCTTGTTGATCTCAGGCGACCAAGTGACCGGTCTGCAGTGCCAAGGCATGGACAGCCGCTGCGTCGCGCCCACTGAGCGCACCATCACGGTCAAGGCCCGGCATTACGTGCTGGCAGGTGGCGGCATCAACACGCCCGGCTTGCTGTTGCGTTCAGCGGCGCCGGACCCTTACAAGCGAGTGGGCAAACGAACATTCCTGCACGTGGTCAACTTCTCGGCCGCCCAGTTTCCTACGGAGATCAATCCGTTTTATGGCGCTCCGCAGTCGATTTACTCGGACCATTTTCAGTGGAAAGACGGCACCACAGGCCCGATGGGTTACAAACTTGAAGTCCCGCCGCTGCACCCGGCCCTGGCCGCTACCCTGTTTGGCGGGTATGGCGAAACCAATGCCGAACACATGGGGCGACTGCCCAAGACACACATGATGCTGGCCCTGATGCGCGACGGCTTTCACCCGGACAGCCCCGGCGGCAACGTCGAATTGCGCAGCGACGACAGCCCCGTGCTCGATTACACCGTCACGCCCTATGCCTGGGAGGGGCTCAAGCGAGCGTTCCACAGCATGGCCGACATCCAGTTCGCGGCCGGAGCCAGCGCCGTGATGCCGTTGCACAGCGATGCGCGGTACATGAAAACCCTGGCCGAGACCCGCAAGCACATCGACAGCCTGAGCCTTGAGCTATACCGCACACGCCTGGCCAGCGCCCACGTCATGGGCGGCTGTGCGATGGGAGAAAACCCGCAATTGGCGGTCACCGACAGCCTTGGACGCCATCATCACTTACGTAACCTGTCGATCCATGATGGCTCGTTGTTCCCCACCAGCATCGGCGCCAACCCACAATTGTCGGTGTACGGACTCACGGCGAAACTCGCGACGCAGCTGGGCCAACGGCTTAAAAATCCGTGAAAAAGGAGATAACGCGCCGCGTCTATAGTGCTTTCTTCTGCGAATGGCGACTTGGCCGACCGGGAATGCTGCGATACCATCCGACTCCCCAACGGATTCCCGCCAGGACGACGCGATGAACCGAGTGTTGTACCCAGGTACATTTGACCCTATTACCAAGGGCCATGGCGATCTGGTCGAGCGCGCCTCCCGCCTGTTCGATCACGTGATTATTGCCGTCGCGGCCAGCCCCAAGAAAAACCCGCTATTCCCTCTGGAACAGCGGGTTGAGCTGGCGCGTGAAGTGACCAAGCACCTGCCCAATGTCGAGGTAGTCGGCTTCTCGACACTGCTGGCCCACTTCGCCAAGGAGCAGCATGTCAATGTCTTCCTGCGTGGCCTGCGTGCCGTGTCGGACTTCGAGTACGAGTTCCAACTGGCGAACATGAACCGTCAATTGGCGCCCGATGTCGAGAGCCTGTTCCTGACGCCTTCAGAGCATTATTCGTTTATATCGTCGACATTGGTCCGTGAAATCGCGGCATTGGGCGGTGATATCAGCAAGTTTGTGCACCCGGCCGTGGCCGATGCGCTGACCGAGCGGTTTCGCAAGAAGTAACCGCTGAAGCGGCGCCCGCGTGCACTGCGGGCGCCAATGCGGCACAATTGCCGCATTCGATTTCAGTTGCCCGGGCAAACAGCCCCGGCCGGAGTACCCATGTCCCTGATCATCACCGACGATTGCATTAACTGCGACGTCTGCGAACCCGAGTGTCCGAACGCTGCCATTTCCCAGGGTGAAGAGATCTACGTGATCGACCCTGACCTGTGCACCCAGTGCGTAGGCCATTACGACGAACCGCAATGCCAGCAAGTGTGCCCGGTCGACTGCATCCCGCTGGATGAAGCCCGCCCGGAAACCGAAGAACAGTTGATGGAAAAATACCGGAAGATCACCGGTAAGGCGTGAGGGTTACCTCTGTAGGAGCGGGG
>NZ_JANLNV010000029.1 GCF_025465935.1 Pseudomonas sp. 7P_10.2_Bac1
TGTTTGACAAAAGTGCCTCGCCGTAAGGGCGAAACCCGTAGATCGGCGTTGCGCATCCAATGGATATGTACACGGGGATAACGACTGAATAATTGGGTACATATCCATTCGATAGGTAACGGCCACCTGGGGTTACGCCCTTACGCCGCTGCCGCAAAAAGTGCCCCGCCGTAAGGGCGCCCCCCCGTAGATCACCGTTGAGCATCCAATGAATATGTACACCGAAACACATCAAATCATGCCGTTGCAGGCACACCCCCCATCCGCGATACCGGCGCCGAAGGCTCTTTAAGCAGCGCAAAGTACGCAAACGCCGAGCAGATCGCGACCACCGCACTGATGACGAACGCCGAAGAAAACGAGCCGCTCTGTTGCACGCTGAAACCGGTCAGGATCGGTGCGATGGAACCCGCCAGGTAGCCACCAAAGTTCTGGATCGAACCAAACGAAGCCACACGCTCCGACGGCACGATAGTGTTGACGATCATCCACGCGGTGGCGCTGGAGATGTTGATGAAGAACATGGTCAGGCACAGCAGCACCACGCACGCGACGACGTTGGTGGTGAAGGCCACGATCAGGGTAAACAGCGCCCCGCCAAGCAGCCCCAAAATCACCATGAGTTTGCGACTGGCCAACACGCGCATGCCACGCGCCACCAGTTTGTCGCAGCAGCGCCCGGCGACGATGGTGCCCAAGGCGCCAAACAAGTAGGCCAGCGACACCACCCAAGCAGTACGGTACAGGTCCAGGCCGTGTTCACGCTCGAAGTAGCCCGGCAACCAGGTCAGGTTGAGCCAGATCATGTAGATCACGCCCATAAAACCGAGAAACGCGCCCCAGGTGTTGCGTTCTTTGAAGAGCGAGGTCCAGCGCAGTTTAGGCGCCGCTTTCTGTTGCACTGCCACCGGCTCGGCACGCCCGGTTGCAGCCATGTATTCGGCTTTGCTTTTGTAGAACTTGAACCAGCACAGCGCCAGGACCAAACCGATCACGCCCGTGAGGATAAACATCCCGCGCCAGCCCAGATGGACCATGAACAACGTCAGCAAAGGCGGCGCCAGGCACGGGCCGATACAGGTCGAGGACCACACCCAACCAGTGGCCGTGCCGCGTTCCTGGGTGTCGAACCACTCGGACAAGGCCTTGGCCGCCGACGGGAATACGGGTGCTTCACCGATCCCCAGTAACACCCGCAGGCCGACCAGATGTCCGTAGCTGCTGAACAGCCCAAAGGCCGCCTGGGCCACCGACCACACCACCAACGAACCACCGAGCGCCAGTTTGCTGCCGAGTTTGTCGATCAGGGCGCCAAGGGGTAATTGCGAAAAGGCGTAGGCGATGGAAAAGGCTGAGAGCATGACACCCATTTGCATGGGGCTGATGGCGAGGTCTTTCTGTATGGTGGTATTGGCGATGGAGAGTGCACTGCGATCGAGGTAGTTGACGACTCCAATCATGAACAGGAAAAAAATAGTCAGCGTCTTGAAGCTTTTTATTGTTTTCATATGCGCCTCTAGTGAGCGTTGGCGCCCTCCTCGCAAGCACACACATTTGCGGGTGGGCAAACCGCACTGTAGATGCCCACCGTGCCACTGCCCAATCACAAGATTCCATCGGTCAATAACCCCGCGTTATCAAGGCGTCTGCCAGGCACCCTGCAGGGCATTCGGGTCGTTCAACAAGGCATCGATAAAGGCTTGCATCGACCAACTCGGCGGCTCGTTGCGCCGGGTGATGATGCCGTAGTCGGCCAGCACCAGCGGAAACGGCAACGCCAGACGAATCAGGCGCCTGGCCTGGACCTCCGGCTCGACCATGGACTCGGCCAGCATCGAGATCACCGGCGCGGTTTGCAGCAGTTGCAGGGTGGTCTGCAACGAGACGGTTTCGACAGTGTTTTCCGGGGTTTGCATGCCCGCCTCGACAAACGCCCGCTCCAGCCGCGCGCGCATGGGCGTGCCGGTGGGGTACACCACCCACGGCCAACTGCCGAGCTCGCTCAAGGGTGTTTCACTGGCCCCGGCCAACGGGTGATGGCTGCCCGTGACCAGGCACAGCGGCTCAGGGGCCAAGGACTGGAAGTCAAACAGTTCGCGGTGACGGTCCAACGTGAAGCGCGCCACCACCAGGTCCAGATTCTTGTGTTCGAGCATGGTCAGCATGTTCGCGCTGGTGCCCTCCAGCACTTCGATCGTCAGCAGCGGCCAGCTTTTTTTGACCTCGACAATGGCCGCCGGAATGGCCACCGCCGTGGCCGCATAGATGGTGCCGATTTTCAAAAAACCATGCCCGCCCTGACGCAGATGGTTGATCTGGCCGACAAACTGTTGCGTGTCATTCAGGGCGATTTGCGCGAAGCGTGCCACGTGGTTGCCCAGGTCGGTGAGGGTCATGCTGCGCGGCAAACGCTGGAACACATCAAAGCCCAATTGGTGCTCGATCTCGCGCAGCATCTTGCTCACCGCCGGCTGGCTGATGTTCATTTCCTGGGCCGTGGCATGCATGTTTTGCGTGCGCGCCAGGGTGTCGATCAACACCAGATGGCGGAACCGTAACCAGTTGCACAGTTGATTAAATGCGACATCGACCATTCGATAACCTCCCGTTATTGAGGCTTGAGAATATCTCATTGGCGATTATCGCAGCGCAACATTAGTGTGAGGCCCATAAGAACAATGGATCAGCACTCATGAACCTCGCCAACAAACGCGTTTTGATCACTGCGGCGGCCAACGGTATTGGTCGCGCCTCGGTACTGGCCTTGCGCGATGCCGGCGCCACGGTTATCGCCACTGACCTGAACGTCGATGCATTGCACGACATCCCCGGGATTCAGGCGTTGCCGCTGGACGTCACCCAGCCCTCTGCCATCGAAGCCATCAGCCAGCAAGTCGGCCCTGTCGATGTGCTGTTCAACTGCGCCGGTTATGTGCACAGCGGGGCCTTGCTGGAGTGCGACGAGCGCGCCTGGCAATTCTCTTTCGACCTCAACGTGACTGCCATGTATCGGATGATCCGCGCCTTTTTGCCCGGCATGTTGAACAACGGTGGCGGCTCGATCATCAACATGGCTTCGGTGGCGTCCAGCGTGATGGGTGTACCGAACCGTTTTGCCTACACCGCCAGCAAAGCGGCGGTGATCGGCTTGACCAAATCGGTAGCGACCGATTACATCAGTCAAGGCATTCGGTGTAACGCGATATGCCCAGGCACTGTTGATTCGCCTTCGCTGCGCCAACGCATCGCCGAGCAGGCCCGTGAGCAAGGGCGTTCGGAGGCCGAGGTGTATCAAGCGTTCGTGGCTCGTCAGCCCATGGGCCGCATCGGCAGCGCCGAAGAAATCGCCCAGTTGGTGCTGTACCTGGCCAGCGATGCCAGCAGCTACACCACCGGCACCACGCAGATTATTGATGGCGGGATGAGCAACTAATTCCCACTGTAGGAGCGAGCTTGCCTCGCGATCTTTTGATCTTCTCAAAGATCGCGAGGCAAGCTCGCTCCTACGCAAGGTCAGGTTTTTAATTCGATACAGGAGCTTTTATGAAACTGCTGCGCTACGGCGAAAAAGGTCAGGAAAAACCCGGTCTGCTGGATGCCCAAGGCAATATCCGTGATTTGTCGGCGCATATCGCCGATGTCGCCGGCAAGGCGCTGGAGCCTGCAAGCCTGGAAGCCCTGAGTAAAATCGATCCGGCCAGCCTGCCGCTGGTCAGCGGTTCGCCGCGCATCGGTGCGTGCGTCGGCCAGGTCGGCAAGTTTATCTGCATCGGCCTTAACTACGCCGACCACGCCGCTGAATCCGGGCTGGCGGTGCCGTCGGAGCCGGTGGTGTTCAACAAGTGGACCAGCGCCATTTGCGGCCCCAATGATGACGTCGAAATCCCTCGCGGCTCGGTCAAGACCGACTGGGAAGTCGAGCTGGGCGTGGTGATCGGCAAAGGCGGCCGCTACATCGACGAAAGCAACGCCCTGGACCACGTCGCCGGGTACTGCGTGATCAACGATGTGTCCGAACGTGAATGGCAACTGGAACGCGGCGGCACCTGGGACAAGGGCAAGGGCTTTGACACCTTCGGCCCGATCGGCCCGTGGCTGGTGACCCGCGATGAAGTGCGCGACCCGCACCAACTCAGCCTGTGGCTTGAGGTCGACGGACAGCGCTACCAGAACGGCAACACCAACACCATGGTGTTCCAGATTCCGGCGCTGATTGCCTACCTGAGCCGCTGCATGTCACTGCAACCGGGCGATGTGATTTCCACCGGCACACCGCCGGGCGTGGGCCTTGGGGTCAAGCCTGAACCGGTGTTCCTGCGCGCAGGCCAACGCATGCGCCTGGGCATCGAAGGGCTTGGCGAACAGCAGCAACGCACGGTGCAAGCCGACTGATTACACCGCTCAAACAACTATAAGAAACAGGAGCTATACATGCGCATCCTCATCACTGGCGGTACCGGTTTTATCGGCAAGCAACTGGCTCAACGCCTGGCAGATCTGAACACCCTGACGCTGGAAGGCGAAGCGCCGCGCACCATTGAACGCATCGTACTGTTCGACGCCTTTGCCGGTGAAGACGTACCCAACGACCCGCGTATCGAGGTGGTCACTGGCGATGTCGCCGACCCTGAAGTCATCGCCCGTGTCACCGATGGTGTGGACCTGGTATGGCATCTGGCGGCGGTGGTCAGCTCGGCCGCCGAGGCAGATTTTGACTTGGGTATGCAGGTCAACCTGCACGGTCTGATGCTGCTGCTCGAAACCCTGCGCAAGCAAGGCACTGCGCCGCGCCTGGTGTACACCAGCGGCTTCGCGGTGTTCGGCGGCAAGCTGCCAGAGGTGGTGGATGACGACACCGTACTCACCCCGCAATCGTCCTACGGCATGCAGAAAGCCGTGGGCGAATTGCTGGTGGCTGACTATGCCCGCAAAGGTTTTGTCGACGGTCGCGTGTTGCGCCTGCCGACCGTAGCGGTGCGCCCCGGCAAACCGAACAAGGCCGCGTCGACCTTCTTCAGTTCGATCATCCGCGAGCCACTGGTAGGCCTGCCCGCCGTGTGCCCGGTGCGTCCGGACACCCGCGTGTACCTGACCTCGCCACGACGCATTGTCGAGTCGATGTTGCTGGGCATGACCCTGTCGCCACAGACCTTGGGTGGCGAACGCATCATCCCGCTGCCGGGGGTGACCACCACCGTGGCCGACATGGTCGCGGCGCTGCAACGGGTGGCCGGTGATGAAGCGACCCAACTGATTCGCTGGGAACCGGACGCGACCATCCAGCGCATTGTCGAAAGCTGGCCGAGCAAGGTCGAGGCCCCGCGTGCCCGCGCACTGGGCTTTACCGCCGACCCGGACTTTGATGCCATCGTGCGTGCGCACATAGAGGACACTGCACACTAAACACCCCTGTAGGTGCGAGCTTGCCTCGCGATCTTTTGATCGTTTAACAGATCGCGCGGCAAGCTCGCTCCGATAGAAAAAACAACAATAAAAAACTGAGGCCGTGCGACATGACCACCCCACTTCCGGATGTCACTGACATCGAGCAACAGACGATCAAGCGCGTCACCAAGCGCATGATTCCCTTTTTGATCCTGCTGTTTGTGGTCGCCTTTCTGGACCGTAACAACGTCGGCTTCGCCGCCCTGCGCATGAACGATGACATCGGTATCAGTCAGACTTTGTATGGCCTGGGCGCGGGGATTTTCTTCCTCGGTTACTTCATGTTCGAAGTGCCGAGCAACGTGTTGCTGCACCGCTACGGCGCCCGCGTGTGGATCGCCCGGATCATGGTGACCTGGGGCATCATCGCCGGGGCCATGGGCTTTTTGCAGACGCCGGTGCATTTTGTCTCGCTGCGTTTTCTGCTGGGCATCGCTGAAGCCGGGTTCTTTCCGGGGGTGATTTACCTGCTGTCGCTGTGGTTCCCGAGCCGCTATCGCGCCCGCATGATCGCCACCTTCTACCTCGGCGTACCCATCGCCCAAGTCATCGGCGCACCGCTGTCGGTGGGCCTCATGGAAATGGGCGACGCGCTGGGCTTCGTCGGCTGGCGCCTGATGTACATCGTCGAGGCCGTACCGGCAGTGATTCTTGGCGTAGTCTGCTACTTCTACCTCACTGACCACCCCACCCAGGCCCATTGGCTGACCGATGCGCAACGCAACTGGCTGATCAACACCCTGGAACACGAAGAGCGCAACAAACCGCTGGTGGTGGGCGTCCAGCCCAGCAAATGGCAGATGATCCGCAAGGCCCTGTCCAGCCGTCAGGTCTGGTTGCTGGCACTGGTGTACTTCGGCATTACCTCCGGCTC
The DNA here is from genome assembly GCF_025465935.1 of Pseudomonas sp. 7P_10.2_Bac1. Classification (GTDB taxonomy): domain Bacteria; phylum Pseudomonadota; class Gammaproteobacteria; order Pseudomonadales; family Pseudomonadaceae; genus Aquipseudomonas. The sequence goes on from NZ_JANLNV010000029.1 coordinate 6,320, forward strand.
CAACGCCATGAACTTCTTCATGCCGACCGTACTGGCGTCGTTCCGCGGCTCGTTCGGGCTAGAGATCGGCTTGATGCAAAACGGTCTGATCACTGCCATTCCATATGCTCTGGCCGCCGTGGCAATGATCTGGTGGAGCCGTCGTTCCGACCGCCTGCAAGAACGTCACTGGCACGCGGGCGGCGCAGCAATGCTGGCGGCTGTTTCGATTGCCGTAGCGCTGTGGCTGAACCAGCCGTGGATCATCGTGATTGGCTTCATCCTGTTGGCGATGGGCGTGTACAGCGCGATCAATGTGTTCTGGGCCGTACCGGGGCAAGTGCTGACCGGCCTCGGCGCGGCGGCGGGGATCGGCCTGATCAACTCCATCGGCAACCTCAGCGGCTTCATCGGCCCTTACCTGACCGGTTATCTGTACAACGTCACCGGCAGCTACACCCCAGGCTTCCTGGTGATCGCCGCACTGGTCGGCGCCGGTGGTCTGGGCATGGTGCTGATGCCGCGTAACAAAGTGTCGCTGGGCAGCTCGAGCGGCCCGGCCACAGCCACCGTAGGAGGCAAGGCATGAGCCTGCAAACTGTAGCGTTTATTGGCACCGGGATCATGGGCAAGCCCATGGCCCGCAACCTGTTGCACGCCGGTTACCCGGTGCGGGCGTGGAACCGCTCGGCGACCAAGGCCCAGGAGTTGGCCGCACAAGGCGCCGAAGTGTTTGACACCCCGGCCCAGGCCGCCGAAGGCGCCCATGTGCTGATCTGCATGCTCAGCGATGGGCCGACCTGTGACGAGGTGCTGTTTGGTGAAAACGGCGCCGCCAAGGCCCTGGCACCTGGCTCGCTGGTGGTGGTGATGAGTTCGATCCCGGTCGACACAGCCGTCGAGCAAGCCCGGTTGAGTGCTGAACTTGGGCTGCGTTACCTCGATGCGCCGGTGTCCGGTGGCGAGCGCGGGGCCCGTGAAGCCAGCCTGGCAATCATGGTCGGCGGCCAAACAGCCGCCTTCGAACAAGGCCGCGCGGTACTCGCGGCCATGGGTCGTCCGGTGCACGTCGGCCCGGCGGGTACTGGCGAGCTGTCAAAGCTGGTCAACCAATTGATCGTCGCCAGCACCATTGCCACCGTCGCCGAAGGCCTGCTGCTGGCCGAGCGCGGCGGTGCCGACCCGGCCAAAGTGCATGAAGCCCTGATGGGCGGGTTTGTCGACTCACCGATCTGGCGCCAACACGGCCAGCGCATGCTGAGCAACGACTTCACCCCCGGCGGCCCGGCCAAGTGGCAACTCAAGGACACCCGCACCGCCCTCGCCCAGGCGCACACGCTGGGCTTGTCGCTGCCGGTGGGCAGCCTGGTCGACAGCCTGTTCGCGGCGATGGTCGAGGCCGGAGATGGCGAACTCGACCACGCCGGCCTGATCCGTCAATTACGCCGTAACAACACATTGCCTGAATAACAATAATTTGCTGGAGCCTGCCATGACCGATTCAACCCCACGCCGCCTGCGCAGCCAGTTATGGTTCGATGATCCCAGCCATGCGGACCTCACTGCGCTGTACGTCGAGCGCTACATGAACCAAGGGCTGACCCGCGCAGAACTGCAATCCGGGCGGCCGATTATCGGCATCGCCCAGACCGGCAGCGACCTGACGCCGTGTAACCGGCATCACATCGAACTGGCCAAGCGGGTCAAGGACGGCATCCGCGATGCGGGCGGGATCCCGATGGAATTCCCGGTGCACCCGATTGCCGAGCAATCGCGTCGCCCCACCGCCGCGCTGGACCGTAACCTGGCCTATCTGGGCCTGGTCGAAGTGCTGCACGGTTACCCGCTGGATGGCGTGGTGCTGACCACCGGCTGCGACAAAACCACCCCGGCCTGCCTGATGGCCGCGGCCACCACCGACTTGCCGTCTATCGTGCTGTCCGGCGGGCCGATGCTCGACGGCTGGCACAAAGGCCAGCGCATCGGCTCCGGCACCGTGCTGTGGCATGCGCGCAATTTGCTCAGCGCCGGCGAGATTGATTACGAAGGGTTCATGACCCTGACCACGGCCTCGTCGCCGTCGGTGGGCCACTGCAACACCATGGGCACCGCGCTGTCGATGAACGCTTTGGCCGAGGCTCTGGGCATGTCGCTGCCGGGTTGCGCGAGCATCCCTGCGCCGTACCGTGAGCGCGGGCAAATGGCCTATGCCACCGGCATGCGCATTGTTGATCTGGTGCGCGAAGACGTGCGCCCGTCGCAAATCATGACCCACGCCGCCTTTGAAAACGCCATCGCCGTGGCCTCGGCCCTGGGTGCATCCACCAACTGCCCGCCGCACCTGATCGCCATCGCCCGCCACAGCGGCATCGACCTTTCACTGGACGACTGGCAGCGCGTCGGCGAAGACGTGCCGTTGCTGGTCAACTGCATGCCGGCCGGTGAATACCTGGGCGAGAGCTTCCACCGCGCGGGCGGCGTTCCGGCGGTGATGCATGAACTGGACAAAGTCGGCCGTCTGCACCGCGATTGCCTGACCGTCAGCGGCCGCAAGATGGGTGAGGTGGTCGCTGATTGCGTGACCGGCGACCGCGACGTGATCCGCTCCTACGAAGACCCGCTGATGCACCGCGCGGGCTTTATCGTGCTCAGCGGCAACTTCTTCGACAGCGCCATCATGAAGATGTCGGTGGTGGGCGAGGCCTTTCGCAGCACCTACCTCAGCGACCCGGAACGGCCCAACAGCTTTGAGGCGCGGGCCATCGTGTTTGAAGGCCCGGAGGACTACCAGGCGCGCATCAACGACCCGTCGCTGGACATCGACGAGCGCTGCATCCTGGTGATTCGCGGCTGTGGCACCGTGGGCTTCCCGGGTAGCGGCGAGGTGGTCAACATGACCCCGCCATCCGCCATGATCAAGGCCGGTATCGACTCCTTGCCGTGCATGGGCGACGGTCGCCAGAGCGGCACCTCGGCCAGCCCGTCGATCCTCAACATGTCGCCGGAATCGGCGGTGGGCGGTGGTCTGGCGTTGCTGCGCACAGGTGACCGCCTGCGTGTGGACCTCAACGCCCGCAGCGTCAACCTGCTGGTGGACGAAGCCGAACTCGACGAACGCCGCAAAGAACCGTTGCCACCGCTGGCCCCGTCGCAAACCCCGTGGCAGGAACTGTACCGCCAACTGGTCGGCCAATTGTCCACCGGCGGATGCCTGGAGCCGGCGACCCTGTACTGGCGCGTGATCCCGGAAAACGGCCCGCCCCGCCACTCTCATTAACGCTCAGTTCCCTGTGTAGGAGCGAGCTCGTCTCGCGATCTTTTGATCTTGAAAGATCGCGAGGCAAGCTCGCTCCTACAGGACACGTTCGCCCAAAATTTGAGGATTGCTCTCATGAACACGCTGCAATTAACCGTTGAAAATTCCCTGCCAGATGACTGGCAACGCGCAACCCTGGTGGGCCGTGTATGGCTCCCGGGCGAGCAAGGTGGCCCGGCCGTTGTGGTGATTCGTGACGGCGAAGTGATCGACTGCAGCGCGCACTTCCCGACCCTGAGCCTGTTGCTGGACACCGACCAGCCGTTGCACCGCGTACGTGACATCAACGGCACTTCACTGGGTTCGGTTCAGGACCTGCTGGCCAACAGCGGCGAACAGCGCGACCCGGCAAAACCTTACTTGCTGGCCCCAACCGACCTGCAAGTGATCAAGGCCGCAGGCGTGACGTTTGCCTCCAGCATGATCGAACGGGTCATCGAAGAAAAAGCCGGTGGTGATGCCCTGCGTGCCGAAGAAATCCGCGCCCTGGTGCAGGCCGCCATTGGCGACAACCTGCGCGATCTCAAACCTGGCTCCCCAGAGGCCATGCGCCTGAAGCAGGTCTTGATCGAGCAAAAAATGTGGTCGCAGTACCTGGAAGTCGGCATCGGCCCGGACGCCGAAATTTTCACCAAGGCGCCGATTCTGGCCGCCGTGGGCAGCGGCAACGCGATTGGCATCCACCCGGGCTCCAGCTGGAACAACCCCGAACCCGAAGTGGTACTGGCCGTCGACAGCCACGGGCGCATCCACGGTGCAACGCTGGGTAACGACGTAAACCTGCGCGACTTCGAAGGCCGCAGCGCGCTGCTGCTGAGCAAGGCCAAAGACAACAACGCCTCGTGCGCCCTGGGGCCGTTTATCCGCCTGTTCGACGAACACTTCAGCCTCGACGACGTGCGCAACTGCGAAGTGACCTTGCGGGTTGAAGGGCAAGACGGCTACGTGCTTAACGGCAAAAGCTCAATGAACCAGATCAGCCGCGACCCGGCCGACCTGGCCGAACAGACCCTCAACGAAAACCACCAATACCCGGACGGCTTTGTGCTGTTCCTCGGCACCCTGTTTGCCCCCACCGACGACCGCGACCATCCCGGCCAGGGCTTTACCCACAAAAAGGGTGATGTGGTGAGCATTGCCTCCACCACCCTCGGCGCCCTGCACAACCGCGTCACCACCAGCGACCAGGCCCCGCGCTGGACGTTCGGCGTGGGGGATTTGATGAAGAATCTGGCGGGGCGCGGGTTGTTGGGGTAAGGCGTTGCGCAGTGGCAGGCGCTGGGTTTGTAGCGCCTGCCCCCAATAACTAGGCATAGCTACTTAGCTGAAAGTCATAGCGTTGGTCATAAATTTTTTGACCAAGGAGTTCTTCAAGCTTCTGTAGCTGCTCAGAACTCAAGTCATATCCAAATATTTCATCTTCAGGCTCTGTCCACGCCATGATGAATTTGAGCTCTGGGAGATTCTTTTGCGGAATCTCAATTTCAAAAACCATAAGTTCGGTCGTTTTATCGAAAGCCGAAATTGTATGCATCATGGCTCAATCGCTCCAGATTGCTTAAGAAACACAGCCAATAAATAGCGTCAGATCGATAATTTGTGGCTCTTCCAACAGCCCTGCGAACGCTGCAGCTTGAACGGGTGTAAGTTCCTGCTCACCGCCTAGGGCATCGTCTAAATGTGTCCACCCCATTAAGGTGAGTGCGGAACTCTCAAGAGATTCGTTGATAAAAAATTTAAACTTCACCCGATCATCATCCGTCGGTACGGGGAGAAAGCCTGTTAGTCGTAATTTCATTGTCATCGCTGATTTATTTAGGGGGAGCACGCTTATTTAACCTCTCGAGAGTTCCCTATTGGCAGCGCTCCATCCAGGCATTATTTTTTATAGTTAAATGACACTTGATAGTCGAAAGCATCCAGATTGACGCAATGTACAAACAAAGGTTGCAAAATAATGAGCCAGTCATCTTTGACATCAAACTCCCCATTATTTACATCCTGCTCAGCTGATAAGTTTAGTTGTACCAGAATAGCGACATCATCCCCAAAGTCTGAAGACAACTCTTTCCCTTCCCCCAGCTCTGTACGTTTGCTATACCAAGCCAATCTAACTTTCAAGCCCATCGCAAACCTCACAGGTAGTATTGATATTTCTATTTCTTTGGCCGTTTATCCGCCTGTTCGAGGAGCATTTCAGCCTCGACGATGTACGCAACTGAGAAGTGACCTTGCGGATTGAAGGGCAAGACGGATACGTAGCTCAACGGCAAAAGCTCAATGAACCCGATCAGCCACGATCCGGCCGACCTGTCCGGGCGCTGGCGCCCGGAGCTTGGGATGACAGCCTCTGAGTTACTCACAACTACTTAGATATAGATTCAGGCCGGTAGGAAAGCGAACTAACGCCAGATTCGATATTTCCTCGGCTTGAGCGGGTGACATAAGAAAATCTGCACCAATACAATCTGTGCTGTCAGCCCAGCTCATAACGAGCATTAAATCTTGAACAGGCAGATTTACTTCGTGTTCATAAACAAGTTCATCGTTGCCTTTCTCGAACCCCATGATTAAAAAGTTCATGGCTCAATTTTCCGTGTCTTATCAGCAGGTTTAGTTTGCTCACCCGTTTCTGGATTAAATTCGTCTAAAGGCCGACCTCGTTTGCTGCTCTACGCACAAGCGCATGCAGATACAGGCTTGCTTGTTGCTCATAAGACGCCTTCCTGTAGGAGAGCGCCGCACGGTATAGGCATGAATATGCGCTAGAAATCAGGCAGGTCGGCAGTGCATGTAGGCTTGAGGAATTTCTATTGAGGGATTTGATGCACGACACAAAACGTGTAGGAGGGGCCGCGCCGTCTTCGACGCCGCGCTGTCGCGCAGCAAACAGGCCACCGAGTATCTTCAGCATCCCCCAATCGGTTCCCTCTCCTTCGGGAGAGGGCTAGGGTGAGGGGGCTCTTAGATCAAGATCAACAGATCGCGAGGCAAGCTCGCTCCTACAGGGGATGTGGATCAGTAAACTGCTTCGCCCGCACCGGCGGCGAGGCGGCGGAATATTAGCGCCGAAGCCATGCAAGCGAGGCCACACAGCACCAGCATGGCGGCAACGTCGCTGGTCTGCGGCACGCTGTGCCCGCGCAGGTTCATCAACACGCCCAGCAGTGAGGCCATCAGGCCTACCGAAACACTCATGCTCAGTTGCACGGTCATGGCCGACAGGCTGCTGGCTCGGCTGCTCAATGCGGCAGGTACATCGGCGTAGGTCAGCGCGCCAAGGGTGCTGTATTGCAATGAGCGAATGACCCCACTGCCAAACAGCATCAACACGATCACGCTGTAGGGTGTGGCGTCGGTAAAACTCGCGCATGAGGCCAGGGTCAGTCCGGTGAGCACGGCATTAATGACTAACGTGCGGCGGATGCCGTAACGGCGCACCACACGCACGGCCAGCAGTTTCATTGCAAAGGCCCCGGCGCCCCCGGCCAATGTCAGCAGCCCGGCGTGCAAGGGGCTCAAGCCAAAACACAACTGGAACATCAGCACCAGCAAAAACGGCAAGGACGAAGTGCCCAGGCGCAGCAGGTTGCCGCCCCAAAAGCTGATGCCGTAGCTGGGGATGCGCAGCAGTTTAAGGTCCAGCAACGGCTCGGCGCAGCGTTGTGCATGGCGAATGTACAACGCGCCGCAAAGCACGCCGACGGCGATCATCAGCACCACCCAAGGACGCGGCAACAGCCCGTGGCCCAACGCTTCAAAGCTGAACACCAACGCCGCCATGGCTATTGCGCTGAGCACCAGCCCGCGCACATCCAGCCGCTGTTCATGCACACCTGGGTAGTACGGCACATGGCGCAGCACCAGCACGATACCGACCAAACCGATGGGCACATTGATCAGGAAGATCCAGTGCCACGACCAATAGGTGACCATCAGGCCGCCCAACGGTGGGCCAAGCATGGGGCCGATCAGCGCCGGAATGGTCAGGTAAGACAGGTTGCGCAGCAAGTCTTCGCGTGGCGACCAGCGCAGCAGGATCAACTGCCCCACGGGCACCATCATCGCCCCCGCCGCACCCTGGAGCATGCGCGCCAGGCACAGTTGCAGCAGTGAGTTGGACGCGGCGCAGGCCAGTGATGAGGCGATAAACAGCGAGATGGCGATCACGAACAGTCGACGCGGCCCGTAGCGGTCAGCCACCCAGCCGCTGACCGGCACACACAGCGCAGCCCCGAGCATGTAGAGCGAGACCACCAGGTTCATGCGGATGCTCGGCACGCCGAAGTCGCTGGCCATTTGCGGCAAGGCGGTCATCACGACCGTGGAGTCGATGAGTTCCATGCACAGTGCACAGCCAATGATCATCGGCACTCGTCGCGATAGCGGACGAGTCTGCGGGAGGGTTTGGGCGATGGTCACTCAAAGGTTCTCGGTGAGGATACGTTTTGCACGGTTTAGCCCTTTCGGCATCGCACAGGCCAGATCAAAAGATCGCTAGGCAAGCTTGCTCCTACAGGGCGTAGAACGGGGTTAGATGGCCAATTTCAGGAAGTCGAAGGCCATGCGGCGACCGCTTTCCAGGTGCGGGATGGCGTCCAGCAGGGCTTGGGTATACGGGTGCTGAGGGTGGTCGAAGACGTCGCGCACGCGGCCGCTTTCGACGACCACGCCGTCTTTCATCACCAGCACGTCATCGCTGACGTGGTTGATCACGCCCAGGTCGTGGGAGATGAACAGGCAGGCCAGGCCCAGGCGTTGTTTGAGGTCATCCAGCAGCTCAAGTATTTGCGCTTGCACCGACACATCCAAAGCCGACACCGGTTCGTCGCACACCAGTATTTGCGGCTGCGCCGCCAGTGCACGGGCGATGGCGATGCGCTGACGCTGGCCGCCCGACAGTTCAATCGGGCGCCGCTCCAGCAAGGCCGCATCGAGTTTCACCAACGCCAACAGTTCTGCCGCCCGGTGGGGCCATTCGCTGCGCTTATGCCCGGCCACTTCCAGCGCTTCGTTGAGTACGCGGCGCACGCTATAGCGCGGGTCGAAGGAGCTGAGCGGGTCCTGAAACACCACCTGGATGCTGCGTCGCAGTTGGCGTTTTTCCTCGGCTGAGAGCTTCAGCCAGGGCTTGCCCTTGATGTGGATGTCACCGCTGTCCGGGGTTTCCAGGCCGAGGATCATGCGGGTCAAGGTGGTTTTGCCCGAGCCGGATTCGCCGACGATGCCCAGGGTTTTACCCCGGCGCAGTTGCAACGATACCTGGTTGACCACAGTGCGCTGTTTGCCGTCCGGCCCCTTGAACGATTTGCTCAACCCGTTGACTTGCAACAGCGCAGGAGGCTGGTCGGTCTTGGGCGGCACGATGCTCAGCGGTGCGCGCGCCGCGCCATGGTTGCGGCGAAAGTGCACCGCCCTGCCCGTGCGCAACAGGTATTGGGTGTAGGGATGCTGCGGGTCGTGCAGCACTTCGTCGACACTGCCTTGCTCGACGATGATGCCGTTGTGCATCACCGCCACGCGGTTGGCCAGCCGCGAAACCACGGCCAAATCATGGCTGACGATCAACATCGCGGTGTTCTCGCCACGCAGGGATTCGAGCAGCGCCAACACCTGCGCCTGCACGGTGGTGTCGAGGGCGGTGGTCGGTTCGTCGGCGATCAGCAAGCGCGGGTTGCAGGCAATGGCCGAGGCGATCAACGCCCGTTGGCGCAAGCCGCCCGACAACTGATACGGGTACTGCCGCGCGCGCAACTCGGGTTCTGGCACGCCCACTGAGCGCAGCAGCTCGATGACTTTGGCGTCACGCTGTGCCCGGCTCAGATCGGTATGCAGTTGCAGCGGTTCGGCAATTTCCTTGCCCACCAGGCGTAACGGATCGAGTGAACCCAGCGCGTCCTGCATCACAAAACCGATCTGCGCGCCGCGTATTTTGCGCCAGGTGCGCTCATCGAACTGGCGCAGGTCTTGCCCGGCAAAGGCCAGCTTGCTGGCCTGCACGTGCGCCCGCGCGCCGGTAAGCCCGGCAAGGGTGCGCGAGGTCACGCTTTTGCCCGAGCCCGACTCGCCCACCAGCGCCAGGCACTCGCCACGGTGCAGCTGGAAACTCACGCCCTTGAGGGTCGGTACTGCATGGGTGCCGAAACGTACTTGCAGGTTTTGCACATCGATCAGGGGTTCTGTGTTCATGCCCGTTTACCTTCGCTGCGACGCAACAGTTCGCGGCCGATCGCGCTGATCGAGACCACGGTCAATGTGATTGCCAATGCGGGCCATGCCACCAGCCACCAGGCATTGGCCAGGTAGTTGCGGCCCACGGCGAGCATCCCGCCCCACTCTGGCGCGGGTGGCGGTGCGCCAAAGCCCAGAAAGCTCAGGGCCGCGCCGTTGACGATGTTGCCGCCAATGCCGATGGTGGCCAGGATCAGAATCGGTTTGATCGCATTGGGCAGCACGTGCCGCCAGATCACCGAGTGCCGGGGCAACCCCAACGTGGTCGCCGCCTCGACATAGCCGGCGCCGCGCACCACCAGGGTTTGTGCGCGTACCAAACGTGCGTAACGCGGCACGTTGGCAATGCCGATGGCGAGGATGATGTTGAGCTGGCCCTGCCCGAAGAAGGTGATGATCACCAGCGCCAGCAACAGGTCGGGGAACGCCAGCAACACGTCAATCACGCGCATCACCGCGCCATCCAGCCAGCGCGGGCCTAGCCCGGCTGTCAGGCCCAACAAAGTGCCCAGCAGCAAGCCCACGGCGGTGGCGGCCACGCCCAGCACCAACGACGGGCGCACGGCGTAGACCAGCCGGGTGAGGATGTCGCGACCGTTTTCGTCGGCGCCCAGCCAGAACAGGCTGTCGGGGGCGCTAAACGCCAGGCGCGAGTTGGCATCAAGTGGATCGCCCGACACCAGCCACCCCGGCTGGATGGCCGCCACCAGCAGCAGTAAGACAAACAACCCGGCCAGCAGAAGACCGGGCCGTATCGCCCAACGCCGCGCACTATACGATTGAGCGGCGAACAATGATTCGGCCTGGATCAAGCCGCCTTGTGGGATGGACTGACTCATGGGTGCAGCTCCTGATCTGTGGCCTAGACCGCGCTGGCTTCATCGCGGGTAGCGCCGTGGGCGCTGTCCTGCTCGTGCAGGGCGCGCCACGCAGCGCCGGGGCTGATGCCGTTGAGGTAGTAATTGCCCAGCGCCCGCTCGCGGTAGATGGCCGGGTTGTGCGAGGCCAGGGTGCGAGCGTTGCGCCAGTGTCGGTCCAGGCGTCGGGCCTGGCTGGTGGCCGAGGCGCCGCCGACTTCAAACAGCAGCGTGGTGGCTTCGAGCACTTGTTCCAGCACCACTTGCTGGGCCTGGAAGGTACGAATGTCGGCGTTGACGTAATCAGCTTCCTGCGCGCTGTCAGTCAGTTCTGCCTGATGCACGCCTTCCAGCACTTCGGCGGTGGCCAGCACCAGGGTTTCGCTGGCGTAGGCCAGGCTCGACAGGCGCCCGATCACCCGCTGCACCAGCGGGTCTTCTTTAGGGCTGGATTGGCCCGGCACACCAAATGCGCGGGTGCGCCCTTGCACAAACGCGGTGGCATCACGCAGAGCGGCACGTGCAATCCCGGCCAGGGTGGCGAGGTGGAACAGTTGGTAGAACGAGGAGATGTAAGACTCGGCGCGCAACTCGCCGGGCTTGAAGCGGCGCAGCACGTGCTCTGGCGCCACCGCCACCTGATCAAAACGGGTGGTGCCGCTGCCGCTCAGGCGTTGGCCGAAACCGTCCCAGTCGTCTTCACGGGTCACGCCCGGCGCATCGACGGCCACCACCACGCTGAAAAAGTCTTTGTCATGCATCGCCACGGCCGCCACCCAATCGGCGTAGAGGGTGCCGGTGCAGTAATATTTTTCGCCGTCGAGTACCCAGCCTGCCGCTTCGTTGTGCGGGTCTGTGGGCGCCAACGACACCGAGTTGGTGCTGCTGTCGCTGCGCTCGGCCATGGCCGCGCCCCACAACTGCCCGGCCACCACTTTGGCGAACCAGTAATCCTGCGAGGCGGCATCGCGGCTGGACAAACGCCCTTCGACAAAGCCGAAGTGCGCCCGCACGATTTGCGGGAGGTTGGAATCGGCTTCGGCCAGATCAATCAACAACCGGAACAGCACCGGCAAGCTGACGCCCGCGCCGCCGTGGGCCTGGGGTACGCGCAGTGCGCTAAAGCCCGATTCACGCAGCAGGTTGACCGCCTCAAAGGCCAGTTCGCGGTGCTGCTCGCGGTCGATGGCGCCCGCACCGATCTGGTCGAACAGCGGTTGGAAACGCGCCTTCAATGCGCGGTAGGAAGTGGTGTCGGTCATGGCAAGTCCTTGCGAAAAGATGGCGTCACACGGCTTTCGCACGCGGGTCCACCAGGTGATTGATCAGGTCGACGAGAAAGTTCACGACCACATAAATCGCTGCCGCCAGCAGGGTGATCCCCAGCAGCAGCGGTACGTCCTTGGTAACGGCGGCGTCGAGCATCAGGCGGCCGATGCCCTGGCGGGAGAACAGCAACTCGATTACCACCGCCCCACCCAGCAGGCTGGCGAAGACAAAACCTGACAAGGTCACCAACGGCACCAGCGCGTGGCGCAACGCATGTTTGAGGCGCACGCCGGTTTCAGACAGGCCACGGGCGCGGGCCATGGCGATAAAGGGTTGTTCAAGGATGTCTTCAAGTTCCTGGCGCAGCACTTGGCTGAGCACCGCCGCCACTGGCAACGCCAAGGCGACGCTGGGCAGGATCAACGCTTGCCAACTGTTGGAGCCGGACGGCGGCAACAGGTGCCAGCCGAACGCGAACACCAGCAGCAGCCCCAGGCCGATCACGAACGAGGGCGCCGAAGACAGCACCAACTCCGTGCCCGACACCAGCGAACGCACCCAAGGCGCGCGGTTGGCGCTCAGCACCGCCACCAGCACGGCCAGCAACACTGCCAGGGCCGCCGCACTTAACGACAACTGCACGGTGGCGCCGAGTTGCCCGCTGATAACCTGCCCCACCGGTCGGCGCAAGTTGTACGAGTCGCCCAAATCACCCTGGGCCAGGCGTCCCAGGTACTGGCCGTATTGCACGATCAAGGGTTGGTCGAGGCCGTATTCAGCGCGCACTTGAGCAATCAGCTCGGCGCTGGGGTTGGCCCCCGGTCCGCCGAGAATGGCCATCGCCGGGTCGCCCGCACTCAGGTTGATGGCCAGAAAGGTCAGGGTTGCCGCGCCCCACAGCACGCCAATGCCAGACAACAGTCGACGAAGTATCAGGCGCAGCGGGTTCATTTGGCCTCCTGGTCGAGCCAGACCGTGGTGAAGATCGGGGTGTTGTGCGAGGTGTCGAAGATCAAGCCCTTGACCGCGTTGCGGTAGGCCACCAATACGTGGCTCTCGTACACCGGCGCCGCCGGGACGTTTTCGGTGAGGCGTTGCTGGGCGATGCTGTAGAGCTTTTGTAATTCAACCGGGTCGGTGGTCTGCCGTGCAGCGCTCAAGGCGGCGTCCAGTGGCTCGTCGCGAAAACTGCCGATGTTCTGGCCGATAAAGCTCGGCGTGCTGATGGATTTGCTGTGGTAGAGGATGTACAGGCCGTCCGGGGTGTTGGTGTGCCAGTAGCCCGCGGCGATGACCTGGAAGTTGCCGGCATAGCGCTTTTCGAGAATTTGCGGCAGCGGCGCGATGTCGATGGTCAATTGGAAGCCGACCTTTTTCAGGTCAGCCTGAATCGCCACGGCAATGCTGCTGGGGTAGGCGCCAGTTTCGAAAGTCAGCAACTCGGCCGCCAGGCGCCGACCATTTTTAACCCGGTAACCTTCGGCGTCGCGCTGCTCCCAACCGGCGCTGTCGAGCAGGCGGTTAGCTTCGGCCACGTCGTACTTGAGCACGTCTTTGTAGGCCGGGTCGTAGAAGCGCGTGTTGCTGGCCAGAAAATCGCTTTTAGGCTGGTACTCGCCAAAACCGGCGATCCAGGCAATGCCATCGCGATCAACCGCTTTGGTCACCGCACGACGCACCACAACGTCCTGAAACGGGAACTTCTCGGTGTTGAATTGCATGCTGCGAAACGGATTGCCCTTGCGGATCAGGCTACGGAAGTGCAAATCGGGGTTTTGCCGGATGGCCTTGGCGTTTTGCGTTGGCGCATCGACGGTAAAGTCAGACTGGCCCGACTCCAGCGAACTGAAGCGGATCATTGCCTCGGGCACGATGCTCACTTCCAGGCGGTCGAGGTAGGCCTCGCCCTGATGCCCAGTGACCTCGGGTGCCCAGTGGTAACCCTTGCGCTTGACGAAGTTCAGGCCTTGGTCGCGGGTATAGCTTTCGAGCACAAACGGCCCGGTGCCGATGGGGTGTTCAGCGATGGATTTGGGTGCCTCGACGATCTGGCGCGGCGACAGCATGCTCAGATACGACTGCGCCAGCACGTCGAGGAACGGCGAATAGGGTTCGCGCAGGTGCGCTTCAAAGGTGTACTCATCAATGATGCGACCGTCCACGTACGGGGCGATGTAGGCCGCCGCCAGCGGTGATTTGGTCTTGGGGTCGCGCATGTGCTCAAGGTTGAGCTGCACGGCACGGGCATTGAATTTCTCGCCGTCGCTGTAGGTCACGTCGTCGCGAAGGTGAAAGGTATAGGTCTTGCCGTCTGGCGAAATATCCCAGGACTTGGCCAGCCAAGGGCTGATATTGCCCTGCTCGTCCTGGTAGACCAGGCAGTCAAACAGGATGCGCCCCAGCCATTGCGTATTGCCGTGGGAAATCGAATGCAAATCGAGCGTGGTGGTGTCAGATGAGGTCGACAGGCGCAGCGTGCCGCCCGGTTTTCCGGGGCTGCTTTCGCGGTAGTCATCGGGCTGGCTGGCGCTGGCATCGGCATTGACGACGATGGCGCGCGGTGCTTCGCTGGCCGGTTTGCAAGCGCCCAGCACCACGACGCTGGCAACCAGCGCCACACGAGCAAGCCTTGTGATCAGGGTCATGTGCTTCCTCCACCGGTGCCGCGAACATGCGCGACACCGGCTGCGCTGGCTTAGAAGTTGTAAGTCACACCGGTAAAGGCGCCGAAACCGTCACCTGGGTACAGCACCGCCGTGTCTTTGCCTTGCACGTCGTAGGACGGTGCCACGGCAGTTACGTAGGCCTTGTTGGTGAGGTTCTTGAGGTCCACATACACCTGCCAGGTTTTGCCCGGATCGTCGAAACCGAACCGTGCGCCCCACAAGGTGTAGGACGGGGCGTAGAAGGTGTTGGCGTAGTCCACGGCGGTGTTCGAGGCGGTGCGCACGTTGACCCCGGCGTACAGGCCGTTGGCGAACTGGTACTGCAACTCAGCCTGGTAGATGTGCTTGGGCAAGCCGGGCAGTTCGTTCTTTTTGAACAGCGGATCGTTTTTGTAGTGGAAGTCGTTGAGGGTGTACGCCTGACGCCAGGTCAGAGTGTCGCCGTTGTCGCCTTCCCACAGCCGGGTGCTCAAGCCCGCCTCAATGCCTTGGTGAATGGTGGGCGTGGCATTGGAGGTGGACACCACCGCCGCCGTGGTGGCGGTCGCTGGGAGTACCTGAACGTTCAGCAGTTCGTTGTGAATCCAGGATTTATAGAACGCCAGGCTGCCGTCGAAGATGCCGTACTTGCCCTTGATGCCGAATTCCACGGTGTTAGCGGTTTGGGGCACCAGCGGCTTGGTGTAGTTGCTGGTGACCCCGGAGCCGGAAATAGACCAGGAGCTTGGCGGGTCGATGGTGCGGCTGACGTTACCGAACAGTTGCACATCGGGCGCGATGTAATAGCGCAGACCGATGCGCGGCGCGAAACGCCATTCATCGTAGAGGTACTGGCTCGGCAGGCCGCTGGTGTTGGGGCGGTCGCTGAACGTGACCTTGACGTTACGCTTGATCTGGATCGCCGATACGCCGGTGGCCAGGTACAGGTTGTCGGTCAGCCCCAGGTCGTTGCCCAGGCTGAATACATGGTCGAACGAGCCGTCGTACTTGACGTCTTTCTGCAAGATGCCGAGGTCTTTGCTGCCTTTGTAGGTGCGCGCACCAGCCTGCAAATGCTGGGTGCTAGTCCAGCCTGCGGTGGTGGTGCTGGACAGGCCGAAGACATGGTCGTTACGGGTGTAATTGAGCGAGTAGTTGATGTCGCGCCAATCCCAGTAGTTAGGGTTAACGGAGCTTTTGCGGCTGAGGATCTGCGGGTAGTCGTGGTACACCAGCCCGGCTTCGAGCTTGGCGTCATCGTCAAAGGTATAGGTGGTTTTACTGCCGATCCAGGTCGAGCCCAGTTTGGTGGAATCGGCACGTGAATCACGGGTGGCGATGTTGGTTTGCGACGGTTTTTTCTTCAACTGCGCCAGGGTCAGCTGGCCCGAGTTCTCGTGGTATTCCTCGCGATAACGCAGGTACACGCGGGTCTCCAGTTTGGGGCTGAAGCGGTACCCGAAGTTGCTGACAATGCCTTTGGCCTTGGTGTAGGTGAAATCCTGGAAACCGTCGCGGCTGGAGTTGTCGACACTGACAAAGTAATCGGCATCGCCCACCACGCCGCCGGTGCTGAGGGTTTCTTTTTCCCAGCCAAAACTGCCGCCTTCGACCTTGATGCGCGTACCCGGCGCCGTGCGACCGGTGTTGGTGACAAAGTTGATGGCGCCGCCCAGCGACAAGGCGCCGTATTCAAAGGCGTTGGCGCCGCGCAAGACTTCGGTGTAGTTCAGGCCCTGGGTATCCAGCAGCTCATACGGCGTGCCGCCCGCACCGGTCAGCGCCAGGCCGTCGAAGAGAAACTTGGTGCCTTCACGGAAATACCCCGGCGAGGTGTTGGCCCCAGAGCCGCGAATGGAAATCTTGATTGCATCGTTACCGCCTGCCGCCTGGGCGTACACCCCCGGCTGGTAGGCCAAGGTGTCTTCCAGGGTGGCCGAGCGGCCCTTTTCCACTTCCGCCTGGGTGACCAGGCTGGTCCCGCCTGCTACTTCGTCAAGTTTGGCTTTTGCCGCTTGCACCTCGCTTTGTTGCGCCGCCTGCACGGTGACCGTGCCCAGGCGTCGCTCGCCATTGGGGCTCGCGTCATCGGCCAGGGCAAAAGGCGCAAGGGTTAATAAGGCGCTGCTAACAGCTAATATGGATGAATGTCGTAAAGCAGCAGAAGTAGCCAAATGCACGCGTTTCAATTTCTTTCCCCACCTGAAATAAAAAATAGGCGAGTTTCTATTGGAATAGTCAATCTCACGATGACAACGCTATTGCAGCGAACGTGCCAACTGGCCAAGTGCTTTATTTACGGGTGTTTATAAAATAAATGTTGTCAACGCGACTGTTCGCTTACTGCACTACTGCCGAACACGTGTTGAAAACCAAACACATGTAAACAAATGTTTATATATTTTTCGTAGCTTCTTATATCGATATCACGCTATTCAGCCAACCGTGGCAACAGCAACTTGGCCACGTACTCGGCCTCTTCTTGCAGGGGCCAGGCAGACAGGCTTATTACCGTCAGCCCGGCCTTTTGCTGATAAATACCCAGCGTACTAACGATACTGTCGGGCGATCCAACAATATAAGCAGATGAAGAGCCGGTGCCGAATACATCGAGCGTCGACCACGCGGTAATTCCGGCATAAACGTTATTTTCCAGACGCAACTCTTCAAGGGTTGGCAGTTGTCGCTGACGCAACCGCTCAAGCCATGTTGCGCGCTTGGCGTCCGGGGCCACGAAGTTGGTGAAGTTGAACTTGCCGCCCGTGCGCCGGACGATGGATTCATTTATTTTTTCCCGCAGGACTTCAACGCCGGTGGCTTCAAACATTGAATAAAAATGCGCCAGCGCCTCGGCGTCAGTCGGCCGCACCACCACGCTGGCCAGGGCGCCCAAGCCATTGAATGCGCGCTTTGCCGCGTGTGCAGCCTGCCGGGCTTTGGCAAATTTTTCAGTGACCACATCCACTTCTCGAAGCATGGTCATGTACACGTTGACCAACTCGCCCGCGTGCGCCACGCCCGCACTCGAATCCCCGGTGCCCCACAGTTGCACGCCGTCTTTTTGCTGCGGGTGGATTTCCAGCGGGGTATTCGGGAAGTAGGTTTTACTGCCCTGCGCATACGAAAATGCAAACTTGCGCCAGTAATCAATACCCAGTGTGTAGCGGTCGGCATGGGAGGTGGTAATGCCATAGCCCTGCATGATGTTGTCGCGGCCATTGACCAGGTTGACCAACAATCGACCTTGAGTGAATTGATCAAAAGTCAGTGCCTGTTGTGCCAACAACTTGGCCGGGGCCATGCGTGAATAAAAAGAAATCAGAAACTTGATGCGCCGGGTATAACTGGCGGCAAATGAGGCCGATATAAAAGGGTCATTGGGCCAGGTTGCAACGTGTGCCCCATAAAACCCACCCTCTTCAATGGTTTGCGCCAGCGCGCGATAACGCTCGAACTCCATCGGATATAACCCGCCCGGGCACCACGGATAAGAGCCGTCGGCAAAGCTCAAATACCATAAGACTTTCAAGGCCACGGGGGCTTCCTCTGCACTGAATACTGGGCACGCCGCACTGGCATTTCGGCGAAGCCTAATGAGCTTGTTTCGCAACTGTCAACGCAATGCGCGGCTTATTTAAATGCATATAAGCTTATTACCGAAGTGCATATGGAGAGCTTTTTTATATCACTATCGTTAGTGATAAATGTGATTTTGATTATAAGCACGGCCTGAGTAGGCTTCTCGTCACAGGAAACAACCGTCGCCCTTGCGGATTTCCATATCCCCGTAAACATGACGACTGACGTTTCAATAAACCCATGAAGACAAACAATTTCGCCTTGCCATTAACGCTGTTAAGCCTACTGTCCGTCACCCAGCAGTCACTGGCGGCTGAAGCCGATCCAGGTGATTACATTGCAGCACCGCCGGGTACGGATCTGGGGTTGTTGTATTACCAACATTCGTCTGCCGACACGTACCGCGATGCGTCGGGCAAGAAAGTCGAGGGCAACAATCGCTTTCGCTCAGACATCGGCATTTTGCGCTACGTGCACTTTATGCAAGTGTTCGGCTACACGATTGACCCGCAGGTGGTGTTGCCGTTCGGGCAGTTGCATGACGCGAAAATCGGCGGCCAGCGAATTGACGGCAACAGCGGGATCGGGGACGTGCAGCTCACCTCGACCGTATGGTTGGTCAACAACCCGCAAGCACGCCGCTGGTTTGGTATTTCGCCGTTTATCGTCGCCCCGACCGGTACTTACGATAAGCACGAAAGCTTCAACCTGGGTGAAAACCGCTGGAAGGGCATCTTGCAGGGCGGTTTTGTACAAGGCTTCGGGCAATACTGGAGCTGGGACTTAATCGGCGACATGACCTGGTACGGCAAAAACACGGAGGCAGGCGGCGGTGATCAGACGCTAAAACAGGATAAGTCCTACCAGGTGATCAACTGGTTGAGCTATCACCCGACGGACACTTCACGGGTGTCGGTGGGTTATTCCCACACCTGGGGCGGTGCGCAACAACTGGACGGCGTCGACAACGGCACCCGCACGCGGGTTGATCAGTGGCGCGCGCTATACGCCACCCAGATCACCGCCAAGGATCAAGTGGAAGTGACATTGGCCAAGGATTTGAACGTTCGCGGCGGCTTTGAGCGCGACTATCAGCTGAATCTGCGTTTGGCTCACGTGTTTTAAAAAGAAATAGACATCCTCTGTGGGAGCGAGCTTTTAAAGATCAAAAGATCGCGAGGCAAGCTCACTCCTACAGAAGGTTGTGTCAGTCATTTTTATTTATCAACGAAGGTGTATATGAGCTACCACTCCCCTGCCCTTGCCGTCCCGACACTTGAATCTGTGATCGCCACACACGCCGCGCTACGGGCCAACACGCCGCTGGTGCAGTGCCTGACCAATGTGGTGTCGGCCAACTTTATGGCCAACGTGCTGCTCAGCGCCGGGGCGGCGCCAGCGATGGTCGACAACCCGGAAGAAGCCGCCGACTTTGCGCGCATCGCCGGTGCCGTGCTGATCAACCTGGGCACCCCGAACTCGGCTCAGGTCGAAGGCATGCGCCTGGCCGTGGCCGCCGCCCATGAGGCTGGACGGCCCTGGGTGCTGGACCCGATTGGCGCAGGCGGGCTGGCCTGGCGCGGCTCGGTGGCGGCGCAACTGCTGGCGTTCAAACCTGCGGTAATTCGTGGCAATGCCTCCGAGATCATCGGCTTGGCTGGTTTGGGCAGCAATGCTCGCGGTTTTGATACCTCCAACGACCCGGCACAAGCGGTGCCCGCCGCCGTGCAGTTGCTGGAGCACACCGCCGCCGTATCGGCCTCGGGTGCGATTGACCATGTGGTGGGCTGGGTGGGCGACGCGCAAGAGCCGCCGCGCCCGTGGCTGATCAAAATTGCCGGCGGCAGTGCCTGGTTGCCCAAGGTGACCGCTTCGGGTTGCTCGCTGGGCGCGCTGGTGGCGGCCTACACCGCCGTGGCCAGCGATTACCTGACCGCGCTGGTGAGCGCCCATGTGCACTTTGCCCTGGCGGCCGAGTTGGCCGAAACCACGGCCAAAGGCCCCGGCTCGTTTGCCACCGCTTTTATCGACGGCCTGAATGCCGTGGATGCTGACCTGATCCGCGCCAAGGCCCGGTTTGAGGCGTCAGCGCTGTAAACACGATCTGTAGGAGCGGGGGTGGGGGGGGGGGGTGTTTTGA
>NZ_JANLNV010000071.1 GCF_025465935.1 Pseudomonas sp. 7P_10.2_Bac1
AGCGAATAAAAAAAAAAAAAAAACCCCCCCCCCCCCCCCCCCCCCCCTACAGGGGGGGCGGGGTTATCCGCGGCGATCCGCCACGACCCCAATCAATATCAACACCACCAACAACACCGGCGCCAGGCTGTAGTTGTTGAATTGGCTCAGGCCGCGCTCAACCCATGGGGTAGCGTAAATCAAGGCCGCGCCACTGCCGATCAGGCATAGCAGCGCCATCATCGGAACGCGCAAGGCACCGGCGATGTTGCCCAGACGCTGTTCGACCCAACCTTTAAAGTCCGCTCCAAACAGCACCAGCAAGCAGCCGATCAGCGCCAGGGATATCTCGGAGAGGTGGCTGCGGCTCCAACGCGAAACGGTGGCAAGCAGGTCAAGTACCAAGTCCATTCGAGTTCCTTAGATCAGAAAATGCTGTAACAAGTCGTTGAGAAACAACTGCCCCCGGGCGGTCGCCGCCAATCGTGTCGGTTCGACCTGCAATAAGCCGCTTTGTTCTGCCGCCTCACGTCCTGACTGCAAACTCTCAAGTGGCAAGCCAGTGCGCTGCGGATAGAGGGCTGAGTCGACGCCGTCCGTGAGGCGCAGGGCGTTCATTAGAAACTCAAAAGGCAGCTCTTCCGCTGTCAGAGTTTTCTCGCCTGCTTGAAAGTTTTTGGCTGGATTCAGGTAGTCCTTTGGTAGACGAGTCTTCCAGGTGCGTACGATTCGCCCATCAGGATGGCTCAATTTGCCGTGGGCGCCTGCTCCAATACCGATAAAGTCACCGAAGCTCCAGTAGTTCAGGTTGTGCCGCGCCGGTCTGCCCGGCTGGGCATACGCCGACACTTCGTACTGGGCGTAGCCATGTTCGGCGAGCAAAGCCTGACCCGCTTCCTGGATGTCCCACAAGGTGTCGTCCTCGGGCAGCTCGGGCGGCTTGTTCCAGAACACCGTGTTGGGTTCCAGCGTCAATTGATACCACGACAGATGTGTCGGTTTGAGGGCAATGGCCTGGCGCAGATCACTCAGGGCGTCCTCCAGGCTCTGATCGGGCAAGCCGTGCATCAGGTCCAGATTGAAGTTGTCAAAGCCGGCTTGGCGCGCCATGTCGGCGGCCCGTACGGCTTCGTCGCCATTGTGGATACGTCCCAGGGCCTGGAGTTTTTCTTGCTGAAAGCTCTGGATGCCAATGGACAGGCGATTGATGCCCAGCTTGCGGTAGGCCACAAACTTTTCTTGCTCAAAGGTGCCGGGGTTGGCTTCCAGGGTGATTTCAATGTCGCGGGCAAACGGGATACGCGCCTCGACGCCCTTGAGCAGCCGCCCCAGCGCCTGAGCACTGAACAGGCTCGGCGTGCCACCGCCAAAGAAGATCGAACTCAGTTCGCGGCCATACACGGCGTGCAGGTCCTGGTCCAGGTCGGCCAGCAACGCGTCGACGTATTCTTCTTCGGGCAGTACCGGGCTTGCGGTGTGCGAGTTGAAGTCGCAATACGGACATTTACGCACGCACCACGGAATATGGATGTACAGCGACAAGGGTGGCAGTTGCGTCAGCGGCGCGCGCGGCGCCTGCTGAGTAAAGCCAGCCGCGCCCAGATAGAGCGGCTGTGAAGGGGTGTCGTGGGTCATTTCAAGCCCAAACGCTGGCGCAGCAAGTCCATGGCGCGGGCACGGTGGCTCAACTGGTTTTTCTCGGCTGGGCTGAGGTCTGCGCTGGAGCAGTCGCGCTCCGGCACCCAAAACAGTGGATCGTAGCCAAAGCCGTGTTCGCCGCTCGCCGCTGGCAGAATGCGCCCGTGCCACAGGCCTTCACAGATGATCGGCAGCGGATCGTCGGCGTGACGAACCAGCGCCAGTACGCACACGAATTGCGCGCCGCGTTCGGCTTCAGGCACGTCTTTGAGGGCGTCCAGCAGTTTGGCGTTGTTCGCGGCATCGCCCTTGCCGTCGGCGTAACGGGCCGAGTAGATACCCGGCGCGCCGCCAAGAAAGTCCACCGCTAGCCCTGAGTCGTCTGCCAGTGCCGGCAAACCCGAGAGACGGGCGGCGTTGCGAGCCTTGAGAATCGCGTTTTCGACGAACGACAAGCCGGTTTCTTCAGGCTCAACGCTGCTGAACTCTCCAATCGAGCGCAACTGCACCGAGTCGCCGAGCATGGCCTGGAGTTCTTTGAGTTTGCCGGCGTTGTGGCTAGCCAGGACCAGTTGCGTAAGGTTAATCATTGGAGTGAAGCGACCTCTTGGGAGAATTCGATGGCTTTGCTTTCGCCATTGATTTTGAGCTCAATGTTGAACACATAGACTTTAGCGGGCTGGACCGGGAACTGGGCGAAGTAATCAATCGCCCCTTGGTCATTGATCACTTGCCTGAAGGTCAACGGCCGGGGTTTTTTCTCACCGTTGAGGTGGTAAGTGCCCTTGATGGTGCTGGCGATTTTTTGATCAGCCCTGGACAGGTTGACGTTCAGGGCGCCGAGTTGATCGCTGCGCTGCAGGCCGTACCGGGTGGTGATGTCAGGGCTCAGGAAGTTGGTCATGAAAGCGTTGTAGTTGACCACCGTGTCACCCACCTGTGTGGTGCCGGCAGCGATCGCCTGAACAGCGAAGCACATCGACAGCAGGATTAATGCGATCCGACCCATGACCTTTCTCCTTGTGACCCTGATTTAAACCGCGATTTGGTGCTCCTGCAGGCCAGGACTGCTGACACGGTAAATGCCAATCTCACCCAACAGGTTAGGCCATAACTTACTCGCCCAGCCGTGTCGGTGTTGTTGATCCACGGCAAGGCGATTGATCACACGGGCTTCGCGCTCACGGCACAGCGCTTCGAAGTCTTCGAACGTGCAGAAGTGAATGTTCGGCGTGTTGTACCAGGTGTAAGGCATGAACTCGGAGACTGGCATGCGGCCCTTGCTGGCCAGGTACCAGCGGCAACGCCAGTGGCCGAAGTTGGGGAAGGTGATGATGCACTGGCGTCCGACGCGCAGCATTTCATCGAGAATGCGGTCGGGGTAGTGCACGGCTTGCAGCGCCTGGGTCATGACCACGATGTCGAAGCTGTTGCTGGCAAAGTTGCCCAGCCCCTTGTCCAGGTCTTGCTCGATCACGTTGATGCCCTTGGCCACGCATTCGGCGATGTTGTCCGGGTCGTTCTCCAGGCCGTAGCCGGTCACTTGTTTGTTGTCGCGCAACCAGCTCAGCAGTTCGCCATTACCACAACCGAGGTCGAGCACGCGGCTGCCAGCGGGGATCCAGTCTTGGATGATTTCCAGGTCGGCTCTCATGGCGTTCTCACAGTTCTATTCGGTTCATGTAATTGCGGAAGGCTTGCAGGTAGCGCGGGATCGGGATCAGGAAGGCGTCGTGGCCTTGCGGAGCGTCGATCTCGAGGTAGCAGACGTCTTTCTTGGCGGCCATCAGCGCGTCCACCAGTTCACGCGAGCGAGCGGGCGAGAAGCGCCAGTCGGTGGTAAACGACATCACGCAGAAGCGGGCCTTGGCGCCAGCAAAGGTCTTGGCCAGGTCATCGTTGAAGTTGGCCGCCGGGTCGAAGTAGTCCAGGGCCTTGGTCATCAACAGGTAGGTATTGGCGTCGAAACGCCCAGAAAACTCCTCGCCCTGATAGCGCAGGTAGCTTTCCACCTGGAACTCGACGCTATGGAAGTCGTAGTTGAGGTTTTCGTTTTTCAGGCCCCGGCCGAATTTCTCGCCCATGGAGTCGTCGGACAGGTAAGTGATGTGCCCGACCATGCGTGCCAGCATCAGGCCCCGCTTGGGGATCACGCCTTGTTCCTGGAACGAACCGCCGTGGAACTCGGGGTCGGTGAGGATGGCCTGGCGCGCGACTTCGTTGAACGCGATGTTCTGTGCGGACAATTTAGGCGCCGAGGCAATCGCTAGACAATGACGCAGGCGATCCGGGTAACTGATGCTCCACTGCAATGCCTGCATGCCGCCCAGGCTGCCACCGATCACGGCGGCCCACTGGTTGATCCCCAGGCGGTCGGCCAGACGCGCCTGGCTGTGCACCCAGTCTTCAACGGTCAGTACCGGGAAATCGGCGCCGAACGGGCGACCGGTTTCAGGGTTGAGGCTGCTCGGGCCGGTAGAGCCATTGCAGCCGCCGAGGTTGTTGAGGCTGACCACGTAGAACTTGTTGGTATCAATCGGCTTGCCGGGGCCGATGCAGCTGTCCCACCAGCCCGGCTTGCGCTCGTCGACACTGTGGAAACCGGCGGCATGGTGATGCCCGGAAAGTGCATGGCAGATCAGCACGGCATTGCTGGCCGTGGCATTGAGCTGGCCATAGGTTTCGTAAATCAGGTCATAGGCGGGCAGTGAACGGCCACAGGCTAACGCCAGCGGTTCGCTGAAGTGCGCGATTTGCGGCACCACCAGACCAACGGAATCGGGGGGAAAGGCAGCTGGCATTGACCCTGCTCTCATTCAAATGAGGCGTAAGTCTAATGAGCGGGGGGCAGAGCGGCAAGCAATGCTCAAACCTGTGCAGGAGCGGGCTTGTCTTGCGATCTTTTGATGTTTAAAAAGATCGCGAGCCGAGCTCGTTCCTGCAGGTTTTTTCGTTAGATCAGGCCGAACAGCACGACCGGCATGCCGACATACATCGCCAGCGGCGGGATGACGTAGCTTTGCAGCAACTGAATCACCATGAACGCCAGAATCGGCGAGATGTCCAGGCCGCCCATGCTTGGCAACATGCGGCGGAACGGTGCCAGTGCAGGCTCGGTGATCTGGTTGACCAGCTCAGCGGCCGGGCTGGCGCTGTTTGGAGCAACCCAGGAGAGGATCACGCTGATGATGATGGCAAAGAAGAACACCTTCAGGAACAGCGTGAACACGCCGATCAGGGCCCAGGCCAGCAGGCCCAGCACGTTGAACGACATGTAGCTCAGCGTCAGCACCACCGCGAATATCACCATCTGCACCAGCACGGCCAGCACCAGAGACGACATGTCCAGCCCAAACAGGCTCGGAATCACGCGGCGCATAGGCTTGAGCAGGGGTTGCGTGGCCCGCACGGTGAACTGGCACAGCGGGTTGTAGAAGTTCGCCCGCACCAGTTGCAGGATGAAGCGCAGCAGTACGATCAGCAGGTAGAGGCTACCCAGGGTTTGAATCACAAAAATGGCAGCGCCATTAAGTCCGGACATCATGTGCTCCTTATTGACCCAATTGTTCGGCCATTTCGGCCGAGCGGTGCGCGGCGGCACTCAATGCTTTTTCGACGATGGCTTCAAAGCCGTCCGCCTGGAAGGACTTGATCGCGGCTTCTGTGGTGCCAGCCGGTGAGGTCACGCGGCGGCGCAGCTCGGCAGCGTCGAGCCCGCTGGAGACGGCCATGTGGGCTGCGCCCAGTGAGGTGTGTTGCGCCAGTTGCTCGGCCACTTCACGCGGCAGGCCGAGTTTGACGCCGGCGGCGGTCATGGCTTCGATCAGCAGGAAGAAATACGCCGGGCCACTGCCTGAAACCGCCGTGACGGCGTCGATCTGCGCTTCGGTGTCCACCCACAACACGATGCCCACGGCCGACAGCAGTTCGTCAGCTTGCTTGCGCTGTTCGGCGGTCACCGACGCGGTGGCGAACAGGCCGCTCACGCCTTTGCCCAGCAGGGCCGGGGTGTTGGGCATGCAGCGCACCAGAGGTTGCGGGCCGACCCAGTTCAGCAGGCTGGCACTGGTGATGCCCGCCGCGACCGACACCAACAGCTGATGCGGCTTGAGGTGTGGGCGCAGGTCCAGGCACACGGCTTTCATGGCTTGCGGTTTGACCGCAATGACAATCACGTCTGCGTCTTTCACGGCCTGTGCGTTGTCAGCGAAGACTTCAATACCGTGCTCGGCCTTTACCTTGTCACGGGTCTCGGCGCCGGGATCGCTGGCGCGGATCTGTGTGGCCTCCAGGCCTTTGGCCCGCAAGCCACCGATCAGGCTGGAAGCCATGTTGCCGGCCCCGATAAAGGCAATACGCGTTTTGCTCATAACCGATCCTTTTAAAAAAGTGAGGCGAGTGTCTCAAGCCTGGCCGTAATCGCGGGCGCCAAAAAGTGCGGTGCCGATGCGCACCCACGTGGCGCCTTGGGCAATGGCCGACTCCAGGTCGTGGCTCATGCCCATGGAAAGTGTATCGAGCCCCATGTTCAGGCTGTCTTGCAATGACCGTACCTTGGCAAATGCGGCGTCTTGCTCGGCGCGGACCTCGGTGGGTTCCGGTATGGCCATCAAACCGCGCAACGTCAAGCGTGGCAACGCCTGGATCGCCGCCGCCAGGGCGGGCAAGTCCTCGGGTGTACAGCCTGATTTACTGGCCTCACCGCTGACGTTGACCTGAATGCAGATGTTGAGTGGCGGCAAGTCGGCCGGGCGTTGCTCCGACAGACGTTGGGCAATCTTCAAGCGATCAACCGAATGCACCCACGCAAAATGCTCAGCGATCTCACGTGTCTTGTTCGATTGAATGGGGCCGATGAAGTGCCAACTCAAGGGCAGGTCGGTTAATTGCGCCTGTTTGGCGCGGGCTTCTTGCAGATAGTTTTCGCCAAAGTCGCGTATGCCGGCGGCGTATGCCTCGCGCAAGGCGGATGCGGGTTTGGTCTTGCTGACCGCGAGTAAGTGGATGCTCGTTACATCACGTTGCACAGCCTCTGCCGCTGCACGGATACGAGCCTCAACCTGAGCAATGTTGCCTGCTATCGTGGACATTCATTTAAGCCCGCCGTTGTAAAAGTCTGCGGCATTCTACTGGAATTGGGAGGGGGTATGGATATCGCCGACCTCTTGGCGTTCAGCGTCAAGCATGGGGCTTCGGACTTGCACCTGTCAGCGGGCGTGGTGCCCATGTTGCGGGTGGATGGGCAAATGCAGCGTTGCGACCTGCCGGTGCTGGCGCCGCAAACGGTGCGGGAATTGATCTACAGCGTAATGACCGACCCACAGCGCATCGCCTTTGAGGCAGCGCACGACGCCGACTTTTCATACGCGTTACCGGGCACTGGTCGGTTCCGGGTCAATGCCTTCGAGCAGCAGCGCGGTGCTGGAGCGGTTTTTCGCAGCATTGCAGCGCAAGTGCCGAGTCTGGCCGGGTTGGGGCTGGGTGAGGTGTTTAAAGGGCTCTGTAGCGTGCCACAGGGGCTTGTGCTGGTGACGGGCGCCACCGGCTCGGGCAAGAGCACCACCCTGGCCGCGATGGTCGATCACATCAACAGTACTCGTCGGCAGCACATCCTCACGCTTGAGGACCCCATCGAGTTCCTGCACGAATCCCGTCAGTGTTTGATCAGCCAGCGTGAAGTGCACCGCGACACCCGCAGCATGGCCGCGGCGTTACGTGCGGCGCTGCGAGAGGACCCGGACGTCATCATGCTCGGTGAAATGCGTGACCTGGAGACCATTCGCCTGGCGCTGACGGCGGCCGAAACCGGGCATCTGGTGCTGGCGACCCTGCACACCGCATCTGCCGCCAAGACTGTGGATCGTATCATCGATGTGTTCCCGGCAGACGAAAAGGCCATGGTCCGCACGATGCTGTCTGAATCACTGCAGGGGGTGGTTGCTCAGACGCTGGTCAAGCGGGTGGGGGGAGGCCGGGTCGCGGCTCACGAAATCATGCTGGCAACGCCGGCGATTCGTCATTTGATCCGGGAAAACAAGGTGTCGCAAATGGTCTCGGCAATCCAGACCGGCGGGGCGGTGGGCATGCAGACACTGGAGATGAGCCTGAAGGGGCTGAAGGAAAACGGCTTGATTGATTAGCGTCAATCCTTGTAGAGCGGGCTTGCTGGCGATTAAAACAGCGCGGCTTGTTTGAAAACAGCGTTGATTCATTCGCGAGCAAGCCCGCTCCCACAGGGTTTAGCGCTGAGCGACCCGAAGGTTCTCTTTAGGCAGCACGCGCTTGGCAACCACGTAGTGGCTCTGCCAGTAAGGCTTTTTCAGGGTATCGATGGTCACAGACTTGCCGCGACGCGGCGCGTGGATAAACCGGTCGTTGCCCAGATAGATCGCGACGTGGTTGACCGTGCGGCTCTTGATGTTGAAAAACAGCAAGTCGCCTGGCTTCAGGTCTTTGCGGTCAACTTTCTGCCCATGGCCGCTGGCCATTTCGCTGGAGCTGCGGGGCAAATTCACGGCTTTTACGTCGTTAAACGCATATTTAACCAGTCCACTGCAATCAAACCCTTTACTTGGGCTGCTGCCGCCCCAACGATAAGGAGTACCCAACACATTGACCGCACGGCTCAGTACGGCGCTGCTTTGCTTGTTGGCAGCCGCCAACGAAGCTGTTGCAATTTTACTTGGAGCTTTGCGGTGGGCTTTACTCGCTGTTGGGCGTGAGACGGCCTTGGTAGTGGTTTTGCTGTTAGAGGCTACATAAGGCGCACTCGCAGATGACTTTGCGGTGTAGCCAGTGAAGCCGGACGGAAGATGTTGCTCACGGTTGGTGGCGTGGGCGGCCAGTGGCATTAATAGGCAAATGGTTAGCCATGTCTTGAATAAAGGACGCATTCGGCAGGGCTCGTTGGTTATTAGCGCGAAACTTTATAACAGCTTTTTTGTCCTTTCTCAGGCCGTTTGTCGACTCGATTTAAGGGTGGAAAAGGTGTAGGGCAGTGACAAATTGTCACAGGAAAACGGTGCAAGTCAGGTAGTACAAGGCTTTGAGCCATTTTTTGTAAGACACTTTTACCTGTTGCGAGACAGTAAAAAAGTCACAAAAAAAATCAGAAATTTTTTCTATCAGTGGCAAAGAGGGCATTTATGAGCGGCTATCGAGACGACACACAGCGCGATACCCACAGCAAGGTGCTGGGTTATTTGCTCTGGATTTTTGGTTTTCTGGGAGCGCATCGCTTCTATTACGGCAAGCCGGTGACCGGGACCCTCTGGTTTTTCACCTTCGGCTTGTTCGGTATTGGCTGGCTGATCGACCTGTTCCTGATCCCCAGCATGGACCGTGAGGCCGACCTGCGTTTTACCGCCGGGAGCACCGATTACAACGTGGCCTGGATTCTGCTGACGTTCTTGGGTGTGCTCGGCGTACACCGCATGTACATGGGGAAATGGATCACCGGGATCATCTACCTGTTCACAGGCGGGTTTTTCCTGATTGGCGTGCTGTATGACTTCTGGACCTTGAATGACCAGATATCGATCAAGAACGCTGATCGTCGGTAAGCCAACGCCAAAACCTGTAGGAGCGAGCTTGCCTCGCGATCTTTTAACGATCAAAAGATCGCGAAACGAGCTCGCTCCTACAGAAGGTCTTAGGCTTCGTAACTAATTCGCCCATCCACCAGCGTGTAACGCACGGCGCCCGGCAGGCAATGGCCGAGGAACGCGCAGTTGTCGCCCTTGGAATACCACTTCTCACCGGCCACGGTCGACGCCGTCGGGTCGAACAGTACCAGGTCCGCAGCCGAACCCACCGCCAGGCGACCGACAGGCAGGCGCAAGGCCTGGGCCGGGCCCGCGCTGAGGCGTGCCAGCAAGGTCGGCAAGTCCAGCAGGCCGTCTTCCACCAATGTCATCGCCAAGGGCAATAGCAACTCAACACTGCTCATGCCTGGCTCGGTCGCGCCGAACGGTGCCAGTTTGGCATCGCGCTCGTGAGGCTGGTGATGGCTGGAAATCGCCTGCACCACGCCCGATTTCACGGCTTCACGCAAGCCGTCACGGTCTGCGCGGGTGCGCAGCGGCGGTTGCACGTGATACACGCTGGAGAAATCCACCAGTGCTTCATCGGTCAAAATCAATTGGTACAGCGCCACATCAGCAGTGACCTTCAAGCCGCGGGCCTGAGCCTGAGCGATCAGCGCCACGCCGCGTGCGCTGGTCAGCTGGCTGAAGTGCGCGCGCACGCCGCTTTGCTCAACCAGCAACAGGTCACGGGCCAGGGCCACGGTTTCGGCGGTCTCCGGGATACCCGGCAGACCCCGGAAAGCCGCCATCGGGCCATCGTGGGCGATGCCACCTTCGGCCAGGTCACGGTCTTGCGAGTGGAAAATCACCGTCAGGTCGAAGGTCGCCGCGTATTCCAGCGCCCGGCACAGGGTGCGGGTGTTGGCGAAGCTGTTGAGGCCGTTGCCGAAGGCCACGCAACCGGCGTCACGCAGGGCAATCAGCTCGGCCAGTTGCTCGCCGTCCAGGCCTTTGCTCAGGGCGCCGATCGGGAACACTTTGCAGTTGCCGGCTTCGCGGGCGCGGTCGAGGATCAGTTCAGCCACCGCCGAGGTGTCGAGTACCGGCTTGGTCTGCGGCGGGCAGCACAGGCTGGTTACGCCGCCAGCTGCCGCTGCGCGGGTTTCGGTCGCAATGGTGCCTTTGCGGCTGTAGCCCGGCTCACGCAGGGCAACGTTGAGGTCAACCAGACCTGGCGCGGCCACCAGGCCGCTGGCGTCGAGGGTCTGGCCAGGTGTGAAGCCGGCAGGTGCCGCGCCAATGGCGACGATTTTGCCCGCTTCCAGGTGCAGGTCGGTGACTTGATCCAGCTGGCTAGCGGGATCGATGACGCGGGCGCCGAGAATGCTGAGTTTCACTGGGCCTTCTCCTGTTCGATTTGGCGCTGGGCCGTTTGCCCGCTCATGGTCATGGACAGCACCGCCATGCGCACGGCGATGCCATAGGTCACCTGGTTGAGAATCACTGAGTGCGGACCGTCGGCCACTGCCGACTCAATCTCCACGCCCCGGTTGATCGGGCCAGGGTGCATCACGATGGCGTCCGGCTTGGCGCCCGCCAGGCGTGCAGTGGTGAGGCCGAACAGGCGGTAGAACTCGCCCTCGCTCGGCAGCAGGCCACCCGACATGCGCTCACGCTGCAAGCGCAGCATGATCACCACGTCGACGTCTTTCAGGCCTTCGTTCATGTCGGTGTAAACCTTCACGCCGTATTGCTCGATTCCGATCGGCAACAGGGTTTTCGGCGCGATCACGCGGATGTCCTGACAGCCCAGGGTTTTCAGCGCGATCATGTTCGAGCGCGCCACCCGTGAGTGCAGAATGTCGCCGACGATGGCCACCGAGAGGTTTTCGAAGCCGCCTTTGTGCCGACGAATGGTGAGCATGTCGAGCATGCCCTGGGTCGGATGCGCGTGGCGCCCGTCACCGCCGTTGATGATCGCGACCTGCGGGCACACGTGCTCGGCAATAAAGTGCGCGGCGCCGGAGTCACCGTGGCGCACCACGAACATGTCGGCGGCCATGGCTTCCAGATTGCGCAAGGTGTCGAGCAGGGTTTCGCCCTTGCTGGCCGATGAGGTCGACACGTTGAGTGTGATCACGTCGGCAGACAGGCGCTGGGCGGCCATTTCGAACGTGGTGCGGGTGCGGGTCGAGTTCTCGAAGAACACGTTGCACACCGTCTTGCCGCGCAGCAGCGGGACTTTTTTAACCGCTCGGGCGCCGACTTCCAGGAACGAGTCGGCGGTGTCGAGGATTTCAGTCAGCAGCTCGCGGCTCAACCCGTCGAGCGACAGGAAGTGGCGCAACTGGCCCTGATCATTGAGCTGTAGCGGGCGCTTGGCGTCTGGAGGCGTCATCGCAAGGGTCTCTTAAAGGGCGGGTTCTAGAGAGGAATCTTGAAGTTCGAGGGTCAACGGCGCCGGGCCGGACAATTTCACCCGCTCGGTGGGCTTGAGTGACAAGGTGGCGCCGACCACGTTCGGGCGGATCGGCAACTCGGCAGCGTTCAGGTCCAGCAGGCAGACCAGGGTCACGCTGGCCGGGCGGCCGTAGTCGAACAGTTCGTTGAGTGCGGCGCGGATGGTGCGGCCGCTCATCAGCACGTCATCGATCAGCACCAGGTGCTGGCCTTCGATCTCGAAAGGCAGGTCCGAGGGGCGCACTTGCGGGTGCAGGCCGTTCTGGCTGAAGTCGTCGCGATAGAACGACACGTCCAGCGTGCCCAGCGGCGAGTCACTGCCCAGCGCGCGCAGCAGCGCCTGAGCAACCCAGATGCCGCCCGTGCGAATGCCGATGAAGCGCGGCTCGGTGATGCCGCGACGTTCCAGGTGGGCCTTGAGATCAACGGCCATCTGGGCGATCAGTTCAGCGGGGACAGGCAAGATCATGGTGGCTCCTTAACAGGCCCGCGTGGCAAAGCGTGCGGCGGCGGGCGCAAACAATGGGGCGCGTCAGTGAGACAAACGCAGCGTCAGGCTTGAGGTGGTGCCGGGTGTTCGTCGAGCCAGCCTTGCAGCACCAGTTTGGCGGCGATGGCGTCGACGGGGTTGTCACGATAACTGCCACGCTGGCCACCCTGGGAGCGGCGTTCGCCCTTGGCTTCGAAGGTCGTCAGGCGTTCATCATGGGTAAAAACGGGCAAATTGAAGCGGCCATTGAGGCGATTGGCAAATTTTTGCGCCCGGGCGCAGAACTCGCTCGGGGTGCCGTCCATGTTCAGCGGCATGCCGACCACCATGGCGTCGGGTTGCCATTCCTTGATCAGCTTTTCGATTTCTTCCCACTTGGGGATGCCGTTTTCGGCTTTCAGGTTACACAGCTCGCGGGCTTGGCCGGTGATCATCTGGCCGACGGCGACACCGATGGAGCGGGTGCCATAGTCGAAACCCAGCAGTAAGCGCAGTTCGGCCATCAGGAATGGCCTGCTTGACTGGTTAACAAATTGAGGTCCACTCCGAGGTGCTTGGCGGCCGCGTCGAGGCGCAGTTCGCTGGAAGTTGCAAACAGGATGTCACTTGAGTACGGGCAGGTCAGCCAGGCGTTATCGGCCAGTTCGGCTTCCAGTTGGCCGGCGTCCCACCCGGCGTAGCCCAGGCAAATCAGGCTGCGCTGCGGGCCGCGACCGTTAGCAATGCTGAACAGGATATCGACCGAGGTGGTCAGGGCCAGCCCGTCCTGCAACTCGACCGTGGCGTCGAAGTTCATTGTGGCGGGGTGCAGGACAAAACCGCGGTCCACCATCACCGGGCCGCCGCCATACACCGGGATGTGCTGGCACAGGGGCGACGAAGGCGTGTCGGGGCGCAACTGCTCAAGAATGTCCGCCAGACTCAAATCCATCGGGCGGTTGATCACCAGTCCCATGGCCCCATTGGCCGTGTGCTCGACGATGTACGTCAGCGTGTGGGCAAAGTTCGGGTCAGCCATATGTGGCATGGCCATCAGGAATTGGTGCTTGAGGTACGTTGGCGTGTGTTTTTTCATGAGCCTAAGTGTGGCGCTGTCAAGGGCAACTGACAAGTTGGCGGTATGAAGATTGCCGCTTAATTGCTCGACAACTGGTCCCCCGGCCCGAAGCGCCAGGTGCGGATGATCTCCAGGCGGTCAATGTCGGCCAGATCGCCGGTAAACGGCGCAAATGGCGCGGCCAGCCGCACGATGCGCTGTGCGGCCTGATCCAATAGCGGTTGCCCGGAGGACTCAAGCACCAGCACCTCGTGCAGTGAGCCATCGCGGTTGATCGACACCAGCAGGCGCAGCTTGCCGTAGATTTTTTCGCGGCGGGCCTGCTCGGGGTAGTTCAGGTTGCCCACGCGCTCGATCTTCTTGCGCCAGTCTTCTTTGTACCAGGCGCCTTTGTCACGCATGGTCGAGGCCGCGCTCATGCGGTAGATCTTCGGGCGTTTGGCATATAGCTGTTGCTCGTTGGCCAGTTCGGCTTCGAGGCTGGAAATCTCGCTGGACAGCTGTGAGCTGTCGAACGTTGGAATATTGGCCTTGGGCGCTGCCTCGGTTTTGGTCTTTTGCGGCTCGCTCGGGGCTTTTTTCGGCTTGGGTGCCACCGTGGTCACGGTAGCTTTTGGCGCGGCCTTTGGTTGCTCGGGTTTGGCGGCCGGGGGCGGGGTGACCTTTTTAACCGTGTTGTCCTGGAACGGCGCCACCTCGGTGGTCTTGGGCACGGCTTTCTTGTCCAGCGTACCGCTGCCTTGCTGATTGTCCTGAGCCAGAAAGTCGGCTTTGTCCGGGGCTTTTTCGCTCTTGAAGGTAGAAAGGGTAATTTCCAGGGTTTTACTGATTTGCTTGGGTTCGCTGGTGCTGAAACCCACACCCACAATCACCGCAATATGCAGCAGCGCCGCGATAAACAGGGCAAAACCCAGGCGATCAGCTGCGCGCACGCCGGTGTGGCGCAGTTCAGGGGGCAGGTCGCTGGGGAGTGTCATGGCAAAAAGACCAACATCGCAGGTTTCACAGGCTGCGCATGATAGCGCAATGTTGGTCTTTTTCTGGAGGCCGCAGATCAGCGTGCGGCGAGTTTGCGCTCAATCGCATCCATCAACAGTGCACCGATGTTGGTGCCGAAGGCGTTGTCGATTTCCCGGATGCAGGTCGGGCTGGTGACGTTGATTTCGGTCAGGTGCTCACCGATAACATCAAGACCTACAAACAACAGGCCCTTTTCACGCAGGGTTGGGCCTACTTGGGCTGCAATCCAACGATCTTTTTCGCTCAGCGGGCGGGCTTCGCCACGGCCACCGGCGGCCAGGTTGCCACGGGTTTCGCCTTGCGCCGGGATACGTGCCAGGCAGTACGGAACAGGCTCGCCGTCGATCATCAGGATGCGTTTGTCGCCGTCCTTGATGGCTGGCAGGTAGCCTTGCGCCATGATTTGCTGGGTGCCGTTGGCGGTCAGGGTTTCGAGGATCACCGACAGATTGGGGTCGCCGACCCGGTGGCGGAAGATCGAGGTGCCGCCCATGCCGTCCAACGGCTTGAGAATCACGTCACCGTGTTGGGCGGCGAACTCACGCAGGACGTCGGCGCGGCGGCTGACCACGGTCGGCGGGGTGCACTGGGTGAACTGGGTGGCGAACAGCTTTTCGTTGCAGTCGCGCAGGCTCTGCGGCTTGTTGACGATCAGCACGCCGTCACGTTCGGCCTGTTCCAGCAAATAGGTGGAGTACACAAACTCCATGTCGAAGGGCGGGTCCTTGCGCATCAGGATCACGTCCAGATCGCTCAGCGCAGTGTCGGCTTCGGCGCCCAGCTCAAACCACTTTTCAGGGTTGGCGAACACGTTGAGCGGCTTCATGCGCGCGCGGGCCTTGCCTTCGGTCAGGTAAAGGTCTTGTTGCTCCATATAAAACAGGGTCCAGCCGCGCGCCTGGGCGGCCAGCAACATGGCCAGCGAGCTGTCCTTTTTATAGGAGATGTCCGCAATGGGGTCCATGACAATCCCGACTCGAACGCTCATGGCAAATTCCTCGATTAAATAGTGGGCAAAAGGCGAAATGCGATTAACAGTAGGAGCGAGCTTGGCTCGCGATCTTTAAAAAGATCACAAGATCGCGAGGCAGCTCGCTCCTACAGGTCATCTGCTGACTCATGAAATTGGCGCAAGAGTGGCGCTGACTGCGGTGGATGGTCAAGGAAAAACCGTTCGATAGATTGCAAGTCGTGACTGTGCTAAAAAGACTCGCACAGTGCTTACAGCCCTTGTCCATCAAGGATTTGCGGCTTCAGGCATCACAGTTGCAACAAAACGGGTCGCCGTGGCGACGGTAGGGCACATATGGACAAGCATTCCAGCGCCTTGAAGGTGATGGTGATCGACGACTCGAAAACCATTCGCCGGACCGCTGAAACCTTGCTGAAAAACGTGGGCTGCGAGGTCATTACGGCCATCGACGGTTTTGATGCATTGGCCAAGATTGTTGACCACCACCCACATATCATTTTTGTCGACATCATGATGCCGCGCCTGGATGGCTATCAGACGTGCGCCCTGATCAAGAACAACCGGGCCTTCAAGATTACCCCGGTGATTATGCTGTCCTCCAAGGACGGTTTGTTTGACAAGGCCAAGGGGCGAATCGTCGGTTCTGATCAATTTTTGACCAAGCCTTTCAGCCGAGATGAGCTGTTGAGTGCCATCAAGGCGCATGTGCCGGGTTTTAATATCGTTCCAAACGTTCAATGACGCTCTCGGCTCCTGGGCCGATTACTTTTTAGATGGGGAACACCATGGCTCGCATTCTGATCGTCGATGACTCGCCGACCGAAATGTTCAAACTGACCGGCATGCTGGAAAAGCACGGTCATGAAGTACTGAAGGCAGAAAACGGCGCTGATGGCGTGGCGTTGGCCCGTCAGGAAAAGCCGGATGCGGTGCTGATGGACATCGTCATGCCGGGCCTTAATGGTTTTCAGGCTACGCGCCAATTGACCAAAGACGCAGAAACCAGCCATATCCCGGTGATCATCGTGACCACCAAAGATCAGGAAACCGACATGGTCTGGGCCGCTCGTCAGGGGGCCAAGGATTACATCACCAAGCCGGTCGACGAACAAAAGCTGATCCTGACGCTCAAGAACGTGTTGGCGAAAGTCGCCACCAAATGACGGCTTTCTGATGCCTGACTCACAGACCGCCTTCGAACTGCTGTTTGAGATAGACCAACGCTGCCGTGCGCTGGCGGCCGGTCTGGCGCCGATTCAGGCACAGGCCGGGAGCTGGAGCGGGATCGGCTTTCGCATGGGCGAGCATCGCTTTGTGGCGCCCATGGGTGAAATTGCCGAAATCCTCCACGAGCCTCGTTTCACCTTGCTGCCGGGGGTCAAACCGTGGGTCAAAGGGGTGGCCAATCTGCGCGGGCAATTGTTGCCGATCATGGATCTGTGCAGTTTTTTCGGGATTGAACTGTCGCCTCTGCGCAAGCAGCGGCGGGTGATGGTGCTGGAATACAAGGACGTGTTTGTCGGCTTGCAGGTGGATGAAGTGCTGGGCATGCAGCACTTTGATCAGGCTGAACTGGACACCTCTGCGCAGGCGCTACCCCACCCGCTGTTGGCTCCCTTTATCCAGGGACGCTTTGCTGGCCAGCCGGACTGCTGGGTGTTCAGCCCGTTTGTGCTGGCTCAGGCCCCCCAGTTCTGGGCGGTTGCCGTGTGAGTGGGGCACGCGTTTTACCTTTCGCTTTACTACAGGATGCCAGGGCCTGATTGATGACCACAGCCAATACCGCTAAACCACTGGAAGGGTCGCGCAGTCGTTCGCAGATTATCGTGCTGTTTATCGCGCTGATCGTGTTCATCATGCTGTTGTTCGCCAACTTTGCTTACCTCAACACCCAGTCCAACTACGACAAGCAATACATCAGCCACGCGGGCGAGTTGCGCGTGTTGTCCCAACGCATCGCCAAAAATGCCACCGAGGCGGCCGCCGGTAAGTCCGCTGCGTTCAAGTTGCTGAGCGACGCGCGCAACGACTTCAGCCAGCGTTGGGAGTACTTGCAAAAAGGTGACCCGAGCACGGGCTTGCCGCCTGCACCGGTGGCTGTAAACAAGGAAATGCAGTCGGTTCAACGCGATTGGGAGCAGTTGCTGGACAACACCAACTCGATCCTGGCCAGCGAGCAAACGGTGCTGTCGCTGCACCAAGTGGCCGCCACCCTGGCCGAAACCGTGCCGCAGTTGCAGGTCGAGTACGAAAAAGTCGTCGAAATTCTATTGCAGCGCGGCGCCCCGGCCAGCCAGGTGGTCCTGGCCCAGCGCCAGTCGTTGCTGGCCGAGCGCATCCTGGGCGCGGTCAATACAGTGCTGGCCGGCGATGAGACAGCGGCGCAGGCGGCAGATGCTTTTGGTCGTGACGCCAACCGCTTCGGGCAGGTGCTCAACGGCATGCTTGAGGGCAATGAAGGGCTGCGCATCCCGAAGGTAGAAGACAAAGATGCGCGCGCCCGCCTGTTGGAAATCTCGGAGCTGTTCCAGTTCGTGTCGGGCTCGGTGGATGAAATTCTCGAAACCTCGCCGCAACTGTTCCATGTGCGTGAGGCGACCAACAATATTTTCAACCTGTCGCAAACCATGCTCGACGAAGCCTCATCCCTGGCTAACGGTTTTGAAAACCTGGCCAATGGCCGCTCGCTGGACATCATTGGCGGCTACGTGCTGGGCCTGCTGGCGTTGGCGTCGATCATCCTGATCGGGCTGGTGATGGTGCGCGAGACCAATCGCCAACTGCGCGAAACCGCTGAAAAGAACGAGCGCAATCAGAACGCGATCATGCGTCTGCTCGACGAAATTGAAGACCTGGCCGACGGCGACCTGACCGTTACCGCTTCGGTCACCGAAGACTTTACCGGGGCGATTGCCGACTCCATCAACTATTCCATCGACCAACTGCGCGAACTGGTGGCCACCATCAACCTGACGGCGGGCCAGGTAGCCGCCGCTGTGCAGGAAACCCAGGCCTCGGCCATGCAACTGGCCGAGTCTTCGGAGCACCAGGCCCAGCAGATCGCCGAAGCTTCGGGGTCGGTGCGGCACATGGCCCAGTCAATTGATCAGGTGTCGGCTAACGCGTCTGAGTCTTCGGCGGTGGCGGAACGTTCGGTGGCCATTGCCAACAAAGGCAACGAGGTGGTGCACAACACCATCCGCGGCATGGATAACATTCGCGATCAGATTCAGGACACGGCCAAGCGGATCAAGCGCTTGGGCGAATCATCCCAAGAGATCGGCGACATTGTCAGCCTGATCGACGACATTGCTGATCAAACCAACATTCTGGCGCTCAACGCGGCCATTCAGGCGTCCATGGCCGGTGACGCCGGGCGCGGTTTTGCCGTGGTGGCAGACGAAGTACAGCGCCTGGCCGAGCGTTCGTCGGCGGCGACCCGGCAAATCGAGACGCTGGTGCGGGCGATTCAGGCCGACACCAATGAAGCAGTGATTTCCATGGAGCAGACCACCACCGAAGTGGTCCGAGGGGCGCGTTTGGCGCACGACGCCGGGGTGGCGCTGGAAGAGATTGAAGGGGTGTCGCAGAACCTGGCGGACTTGATTCAGCGCATTTCCAACGCAGCGCAAGAGCAAACCAGCTCGGCAGCGCAGATCTCCCTGACCATGAATGTGATTCA
This sequence comes from Pseudomonas sp. 7P_10.2_Bac1, assembly GCF_025465935.1. Lineage (GTDB taxonomy): Bacteria > Pseudomonadota > Gammaproteobacteria > Pseudomonadales > Pseudomonadaceae > Aquipseudomonas. The sequence continues at coordinate 18,826 of NZ_JANLNV010000071.1, forward strand.
ACAAATCACTAACCAGACTTCGTCCGGCTCGACTGCCACCGCAGACAGCATCGGCAACCTGGCCAAAATGGCTAGCCAACTGCGGCGCTCGGTGTCCGGCTTCACCTTGCCCGCTTCACCAACGCCCCGTGAGCCGCAGTAGTGCGACATTCAGACTGGAGTTTTTATGGTTGACCGGCGCGACTACGTAGCCCTCGAATGGGTTAAAGACGAGATTGCCGACACCCTGAAACAGGCGCGGACGGCGCTGGAGGACTACGTTCTGCAGCCGGGTGCCGAGGCGCTGGAACAGTGCCTGGACGCGATCCATCAGGTGCATGGCAGCCTGCAAATGGTGGAGTTCTATGGCGCCGCCTTGCTGGCTGAAGAAACCGAGCAATTAGTGCTCGCCCTGCAGCAAGGGCGCGTCAGCCAGACCGAAGAAGCACTGCAGGTGCTGATGCAGGCGCTCCTGCAATTGCCGCTGTACCTGGACCGCGTCCACAGCGCCCGGCGCGACTGGCCGCTGGTGGTGTTGCCGTTGATCAACGACTTGCGTACGGCTCGTGGCGAAAGTTTGCTGTCGGAAACCAGCCTGTTCAGCCCTGATTTGCACACACTGCCCACGCTGGATCAAACCGCGCTGGCCCATTTGAGCCCCGCTGAATGGCCCCGCCAGATCATGACGCTGCGCCACGCCTTGCAGGCCGCGTTACAGGGTGTGCAGGGCGAGGAAGACCTGCGCGGCAACCTGGAGCGTCTGGCCAACGTCTTCAGCCAGCTTGAAAGCCTGTGCCAGGGCGCGCCAATCAATGCACTGTGGAAAATCGCCTCCGCGCTGGTGGAAGGCATGTTGCGTGGCCGTGTGGCCAATAGCCCGGCTTTGCGCAGTCTGCTGAAAGAGTCAGATAAAGAGCTCCATCGCTTGCTGGAGCAGGGCATTCACGGGGTCAACCAGCCGGCGCCGGATGAACTGCTCACCAGCTTGCTGTTTTACATCGCCAAGGCCGAGCAGCCGACCAGCAAAATGCTCGCCCTGAAAAACCGCTACGAACTGGACGAAGCCATGCCCGATGCGGCCATGGTCGATGAAGAGCGGGCGCGTCTGGCGGGGCCTGACCGCGACGCTATGCGTTCTGTGGTGTCGGCGTTATGCGAAGAACTGGTGCGGGTCAAAGAGCGACTTGACCTGTTTGTGCGCAGCGATCGCTTGCATGTGTCAGAACTGAGCAGCCTCATGGCGCCGTTGCGTCAAATCGCCGACACCCTGGCGGTGCTGGGTTTTGGGCAGCCGCGCAAGGTCATCATCGACCAATTGGCGGTGGTGCAAGGTATCGCCCAAGGGCAGCGAGAACCAACCGACGCGGTGTTGATGGATGTGGCCGCCGCCTTGTTGTATGTCGAAGCCACGCTGGCCGGGATGGTCGGCAGTGTCGAGCCGTCTGCACGGGAAGAAAGCCGCCTGCCGACCACGGACCTGATTCAGATCCATCAGTTGGTGATCAAGGAGGCGCGCACCGGTCTTGAAGAAGCCAAAGACCTGATTGCCGATTACCTGACCGACGGCCATGACCGTCAGCATCTGCAACCGCTGCTGGCGTTGCTGACGCAGATCCGCGGCGCCCTGGCGATGATCCCGCTGAACCGCGTCGCGGGTTTGCTGAACAGTTGCCACGATTTTGTCGCCGAACATCTGTTGGTCGGCCCGTTGCCTCTCACTGCGCAACTGGATCACCTGGCGGATGCGCTGATCAGCATCGAATACTATTTGGAGCGTTTGGCACTGGACCCTGGCGCCGCGAGCGAAAAGGTGCTGGAACGTGCAGAAAAGAGCCTGGTTGCGTTGGGTTACACGCCAGCCAAGCGCCATGTGCTGGTGCTTGATGATGCACACGGTGCTAATCAGCCCAAGGCCGGGCAAGACGTGCCCCGCGCGGGTGTGCCCAAGCAAAGTCTGGCCGAGGTGCTGGCTGGCCCGCTGTCGCTGAACCCGGCGGCCAAGCACGTTCCGCAGAGCCTGTTGCCGCCGCCGGTGGGCGAAGAGCCGGTAGACGAGGAGTTGCTGGAAGTCTTTCTGGAGGAAACAGACGAAGTCCTGATTGCCCTGCACGATGCCTTGCCGCAATGGGTCGCCAACCCAGCCGACAGCGCCGCGCTGGCGGAACTGCGGCGTGCCTTTCATACGCTCAAAGGCAGCGGGCGCATGGTTCGGGCGCTGGTGCTGGGTGAGTTGGCATGGGCCGTCGAGAGCCTGCTTAATCGCGTGATCGAGCGCAAGGTCGCTGCGGCTCCGGCGATTTATCAATTGCTGGAAGAGGTGTTGGTGATCCTGCCGCAATTGATCCAGGAGTTCGCCGATCGCAGCCAGCGTCAGCATGACGACGTCGACCAACTCGCCGCGCGTGCGCACAACCTGTCCAGAGGCCAACCGCAGCCGCTGCAGATCGAGCAGCAGAACAGCGGCTTTGATCCGCAATTGCTGGATATCTTCCGCCAGGAAGCGCAAACCCACCTCGGCAGCCTCAACCATTTTCTTGATCTGGCCAGCGAGCAACTGCCGCTGTACGCCACGGACGATTTACAACTCGCGATGCACACCCTCAAAGGCAGCGCGTATATGGCGGGCGTGCTGCGCATGGCCGAGCTGGCGGCGCCGCTGGATTACCTGGTGCGTGAGTTTAAGGCTCACCACCTTGAACTGGATATGGATGAAATCGACCTGTTGCTTGAGGCCGACAGCTTGTTGCATCGCGGCCTCAAACAGTTGGATATCGACCCTTTGGCCGAGATCCGGGGCGCTCGCGCCTTGATCGAGCGCACCAAGGCCTGCGTCAGCAAGCGTCTGGACATGGCTTTGAATGCGCCCTCGGGCACATTGGTGGCCCCGCGTGACCCGCAGCGCATTAGCGAGTTTCTGACCCAGAGCATGGACATCTTGTTCGAGGCCGAGACGCTGTTGCAGTACTGGCGTCAGAACCCCCATGAGCGCGGCGGCCTTGAAATGCTGCTCGAGCAACTGACCGCCTTGGGTGAGTCAGCCTTTTTGCTCGACCTGCAGCCTGTCGATGCCCTGTGCGAAGCCCTGCTTGACCTGTATGGCGCGGTAGAAGAAAGCAGTCTGGTGGTCAGCGAGCGGTTCTTCCAGGAGGCCGATGCCGCCCAGGAAGCGTTGATCGACATGCTCGACCAATTGGCGGCCGGGCAAGAGATCACGCCACAGCCGCAGCGCATTGATGCCTTGCAGGCGTTGTTGCATGAAGGCCTGGCGCCGGACGCTACGGGCTTGATTCGCCGTGAGGGCAACCAGGCGCTGGACATCACGGAACTGGGTGCCGCCACTGCGCAACTTGGCGCAAACCCCCATGAGGCCGAGGGCGACGAGATCGTCGCCCTCTTCATCGAAGAAGCCGTGGATATTCTCGAGAGCACGGGCCACGCATTGCGGCGCTGGATCAGTGAGCCCGAAAACCCGGCGCCGTTGTCTTCGTTGCAACGTGATCTGCATACGCTCAAGGGTGGCGCGCGTATGGCCGGTATCGTGCCGATTGCTGATCTGGCCCATGAGTTGGAGCATTTGTACGAAGGGCTGCTAGACCGGCGCCTGAGTGAGAGCCCGACTCTGGCGCGCCTGCTGGAGCTCAGCCACGCGCAGTTGGTGTTGTTGCTCGAACAATTGCAGCACCAGCAACCACTGGACGACCCGATTGAGCTGGTCGAAGCCATTCGCAGCGTCCGCCTCGGCCCCCCGGCGGCGGTCGAACCGATCAGCCCGACGTTGCCGGCATCTACAACTGGGGCACACAACGGGATCGACCCTGAGCTGCTGGATATTTTTCTGGAAGAAGCCTTCGACCTGCTCGAAAGCTCCGGTGCGGCCTTGGTGCGATGGCAAGCGGAACCGCAGAGCACGATTGAAGACGAAAACCTGCTGCGCGACCTGCATACCCTCAAAGGTGGGGCGCGCATGGTCGAAATCACCGCCATCGGTGATTTTGCCCACGAGCTGGAAACCCTCGTCGAAGACATTTCGCTTGGGTTTCTGTCTGCCAGCGCCGAATTGTTCACCTTGTTGCAGCGCAGCCATGACCAATTGGCCCAAATGCTCGATGCCTTGCGCAGCGGCCAGCCTGTGCCTTCGCCACAGGTCTTGATCGGGCACATTCAGCAGGTTGAGCGCAGTGTGCGCCAAGCCATCCAGAGCCCGGTGGCCAACAAGCCAGAGCCAGCAGCCGGCTTGTTGCCCGAAGCTGAACGCACCGGCCTGGACATGCTCAAGGTGCCGGCTGAGTTGCTCGAAGACCTAGTCAACCTGGCGGGCGAAACGTCGATGATCCGCGGGCGCCTGGAGCAGCAGGTGAACGACGGCAAGATCGCCCTCAACGAGATGCAGACCACGCTCGAGCGGATGCACGATCAGTTGCGTCGGCTCGACACCGAGACCCAGAGCCGTATCCACAGCCGTCAATACGCCGAAGTCGATGGCGTGGCGTACGACGAATTTGACCCGCTGGAAATGGATCGCCATTCGCAGTTGCAGCAACTGTCGCGGGCACTGTTTGAGTCGGCCTCCGACTTGCTCGACCTCAAGGCTACGCTGGCGGCACGTAATCAGGATGCCTACAGCCTGTTGCAGAAGCAGGGGCGGGTGCACACCCAATTGCAGGAAGGCCTGATGGGCACCCGCATGGTGCCATTTGAGCGGGTGTTGCCGCGTCTCAAACGTGTGGTGCGGCAAGTGGCCACTGAGCTGAACAAGCAGGTTGAGTTCAGCGTGATCAATGCCGAAGCGGAAATCGACCGCAACGTATTGGAGCGCATGGTGGCGCCGCTTGAACACATGTTGCGTAACGCCGTCGACCACGGCATGGAGCCCTCGGACGTGCGCCTGGCCAGTGGTAAGCCCGAGCAGGGCCTGATCACCCTGGAGCTGTCCAATGAAGGCGGCGACGTGGTGTTTGATATTCGCGATGATGGCGCCGGGGTGCCCCTGGAAGCGGTACGGCGCAAGGCCATCTTGCGTGGCTTGCTGGACCCGCAGGCCAGTATCAGCGACCGCGACGTGCTGCAGTTCATCTTGCAGCCGGGCTTTTCCACCGCTGAAAAGATCACTCAGATTTCCGGTCGTGGTGTTGGCATGGACGTGGTCCATGAAGAAGTGCGCCAACTGGGCGGCAACATGACCATCGACTCGATGCCGGGCCAGGGGGTGCATTTTCAAATCCGCCTGCCGTTCAGCGTGTCGCTCAACCGTGCCTTGATGGTGCAGTGCGGCGATGAGCAATACGCTATCGCGCTCAACACCGTCGAAGGCATTGTGCGGGTGATGCCCAACGAACTTGAAGATTATTACCAGCTCGACCCGCCCATGTATCACTACGCGGGCCTGGATTACGAGCTGCGTTACCTGGGCGAGTTGCTGCAAACCGTGGGTAAGCCGCAACTGATCGGGCAGAGCCATTCGCTGCCGGTGTTGCTGGTGCATTGCAATGACCAGCGTGTGGCCTTGCACGTGGATGCGCTGGTCGGCTCGCGGGAGATCGTGGTCAAAAGCCTTGGTCCGCAATTTACCGGGGTGCAAGGGGTGTCGGGGGCGACCATTCTGGGCGACGGTCGCGTGGTGCTGATCCTCGACCTGCTGGCCTACCTGCGTGCGCATCAGGCCCGTCAGCCCTTACAGCGGGCGATCAACGAAGCCAACGGCCTGCTGGAATTCACCCCGGCGGTGCGTCCGCCGCTGGTGCTGGTGGTCGACGATTCAGTGACCGTGCGCAAGGTGACTAGCCGTTTGCTGGAGCGCAACGGCATGAACGTCATTACCGCCAAGGACGGGGTAGACGCCATGAGCGTGCTTGAAGACCATACCCCGGACTTGCTGTTGCTCGACATCGAAATGCCGCGCATGGACGGTTTCGAAGTGGCCACCCACGTGCGCAACAACCCGCGCCTCAAAGACCTGCCGATCATCATGATCACCTCCCGTACAGGGCAGAAACACCAAAATCGCGCGATGGCGATTGGCGTCAACGATTATCTGGGCAAGCCGTATCAAGAGTCGGTGTTGCTGGAGCGCATTGCTTACTGGAGCACCTTCCATGCTTGATCACCGCGTCGGTAGCCTGACCTGTTTACTGTTGCCGCTGGCCGACCGCTACCTGCTCCTGCCCAACGTCGCCATTGCCGAATTGATCGACTGGCAGCGTGGCGAGCCCAGCAGCGATTCGCCGCCCTGGCATGTGCGGCAAATCGACTGGCGCGACCGCGAACTGCCGCTTATCAGCTTCGAGGCGGCGTGCGGCGGGCCGCTGGTCATCGGCGAGCGTGCGCGCATCGTCATCCTCAACACCCTGAGTGGCGATCCGCGTCTTAAATTCATCGGCCTGGTGGTACAAGGCATCCCGCGCTCTTACCGGCTGGACAGCCAATTGAGCTTCGTCGACGTGCCCCTCAGCCCGTTCGAGCGTGCAGCAGTGCAAGTGGGGGAGTGCGTGGCCAAGATCCCGGATTTATTGGGGTTGGAGAGGTTGATACTGTCGGGACGTGAGCCAGAAACGTCCGATCCGGAGTAGGAGCGGGGGGGGGGGGGGGGGGGTTTTTTTTTTTTAATTTTCGGGGGGCGGCCGGGGGGCACACCGC
>NZ_JANLNV010000094.1 GCF_025465935.1 Pseudomonas sp. 7P_10.2_Bac1
TAAATAAAAACGCCCGCGCCCAACCCCCGCTCCTGCAGGGTGTTGCTGTATGGATCAGGACGTACGCCAGGTGATTTCTTCTTCGCCCTCTGCGCTGACGCGGATCCAGCGGTCGGCGTCGTCTTCACCTTGCTCCTCTTCCCACGTGCCGGGTGCGCAACGGACTTCTACGTTCAGCGCCTTGAAAGCGTCTCGGGCGCAGGCAATGTCGTCGTCCCACGGTGTTTGATCGCTTTCCAGGTACAGGCTGTTCCATTTGCCCACGGCTTTTGGCATCCAGGTCACCGGGACATTACCGGCTCTGCATTTCCATACCTGGCCTTTTTGTTTCCACTGCGAGCAGGTGCCCAGAGCGGTGGACAGCCACTCGGCGACTTCTTTGTAAGTGACCGCTTCCTTCAGGTAAATCTCGATATCGGGCTGGCGCATGGATGGTCCTCACTGCGTGTCTGAAAAATCCATTCGCGGATTAGTCGGGCCTGCCGCAGTCGCAGCAGGCCGTAAAGTGGGTTATTGAAGCACGAAGTAATCGTAACGCATGGACACCGTCACCTTTAAAGGCTCAGGGTGCTCGATGACCTGCGCCCGACGCTCGGCACTGGCGCGCCAGCCGTGGGGGGTCATGGCCAGCAAGTTCGCGCGGTCTTGAGGTTTACTCAAGCTCAGCGTGAATTCCAGGGTTTCGCTGTGTTGCAACTGCATGCCTTCAGGCACCAACGCCAAATGCTTGTCATCGGTGTAGTCGCGCACTTCGTCGTACAGCCGTTCACGCAGCTCCATCAGGTGGCCGCGGGTAGGGCCGACCCTCATCAAACCGCCACCGGGGCTGAGCAGGCGCTTGGCTTCGAGCCAGTCCAGCGGGCTGAAAACGCTCGCCAGAAATTGGCAACTGGCATCGGCCAGCGGTACGCGGGCCATGCTGGCGACCAGCCAGGTCACGCTCGGGTCACGCTTGCAGGCGCGCTTGACTGCCTCGCGGGAGATGTCCAGTGCGTAGCCGTCAGCCTCAGGCAAGGCTTCAGCGATTTGGGCGGTGTAATAGCCCTCTCCGCAGCCGATGTCGAGCCAGCGTTGCGGCGCGCGTTCAGCGGCCAGTTCGGCCAGGCGCTTGGCGACGGGGGCATAGTGGCCTGCGTTGAGAAAGTCGCGGCGGGCTTCAACCATGGCCTGGTTATCGCCTGGGTCGCGGCTGTTTTTGTGCTGTACCGGCAACAGGTTCAAATAGCCCTGGCGAGCGCGGTCAAAGCGATGGCCTGCCGGGCAGACCACGCCATTGTCGACCGCGGTGAGCGGTTCTGAGCAAATAGGGCACGCGAGCATCAGGCGAGCAACTTGATCAGGGTTTGGTAGTAGATCTCGGTCAGCACGTCGAGATCGCTGGCCAGCACCCGCTCATTGACCTGGTGAATGGTCGCGTTGACCGGCCCCAGTTCAACCACTTGCGTGCCCAGGGTGGCAATGAAGCGACCATCCGAGGTGCCACCGCTGGTGGAGGCTTTGGTTTCGCGGCCTGTCACTTGTTTGATGCTCGACGAGACGGCGTCCAGCAGGGCGCCCGGCTCGGTCAGGAACGGCAGGCCAGACAGTGCCCACTCGACGTGCCAGTCCAGGCCGTGTTTGTCGAGGATGTCGGCCACACGCTGTTGCAACCCTTCGACGGTGGATTCGGTCGAGAAACGGAAGTTGAAGACTGCAAACAGATCACCAGGGATTACGTTGGTCGCGCCGGTACCGGAGTTGATGTTGGAGATCTGGAAGCTGGTCGGCGGGAAGAACGCGTTGCCGTCGTCCCAATGTTCGGCAGCCAATTCGGCCAGCGCAGGCGCGGCCAAGTGGATCGGATTCTTTGCCAGATGCGGGTAGGCAACGTGGCCCTGAACACCGCGAACAGTGAGCTTGGCGCCCAACGAACCGCGGCGGCCATTTTTGACCACGTCACCGACCAGTGTGGTGCTCGAAGGCTCGCCCACGATGCACCAGTCCAGACGCTCGTTACGTGCTGCGAAGCGCTCGACCACGGCTTTGGTGCCGTGGTGGGCCGGGCCTTCTTCGTCGCTGGTGATCAGAAATGCGACCGAACCCTTGTGGTCCGGGTAGTCGGCCACAAAGCGTTCAGCGGCAACCACCATGGACGCCAGGCTGCCTTTCATGTCGGCAGCACCGCGGCCGCAGAGCATGCCGTGCTCGTCGATCAACGCATCAAACGGGTCGTTTTGCCAGGCTTGCACCGGGCCGGTGGGCACCACGTCGGTGTGGCCGGCGAAGCACAGCACCGGGCCTTCGTGTTTGCCATGGGTGGCCCAGAAGTTGTCGACGTCTTCGATGCGCATGGGTTCCAGCTTGAAGCCGGCATCACCCAGGCGCTGCATCATCAGCTTCTGGCAGTCGGCGTCGATCGGCGTCACGGAAGGGCGACGGATCAGATCGCAGGCAAGTTGCAGGGTCGGCGAAAGGTCGGCATGGGCCGTCATGATAGGGACTCCGAAGCGGGACAAGTGCGGGCGGCACGGCACAAAAGGGCGGTTATCTTAAAGCAAAACGGCGGCCAGAGGCCGCCGTTTAGTCGTGATGCGCAATTTAGGCTGCGGGTTGTTCTTCGCTGGCCTCTGCCGGTTTGGGCAGAGACGAGGCGAAGGCCATGATCAGCGCTGCCAGATAGGGCAGCGATTGCACCAGCAGCATCACCACCCAGAAGCGCATGTCGTTGCTGGGCAGGCCCTGGACACAGTAGATCCCCAAGGCGGCGCCCCACAGCAAGAGCATGATGAACAGCTCTTCACGGGCTTCCGAAATGGCCACCCAAAAGCCGTGGTTGTCGGCGTTTTTAGGGGTGCGAAAGAACGGAATGCTGGTGGTGAAGAAACCGTACAGCACCGCTTTGGCAATGGTGTGCGACAACGCCAGACCGGCCAGTGCTGCAGCAAACGCATCCTTGAGGTTGACCCCCACGGCGCGGCGGTACAGGAAGATGATCTTGCCGACCTTGAACGCAAACAGCGCCAACGGTGGGATAGCAAAGATCAGCAGCGGCGGATCGACCCGCGTCGGCACAATAATCATCGCCGCCGACCACAGCAGGGCGCCGACGGTGAAGAAGATGTTCATGCCGTCTGCCACCCACGGCAACCAGCCCGCCAGGAAGTGATAGCGCTGGCCGCGAGTCAGCTCGGTATTTTTGCCCAACAGCAGGCTGGAAGCGTGACGCTTGATAATCTGAATCGCACCATAGGCCCAGCGGAATCGCTGTTTCTTAAAGTCGATAAAGGTATCGGGCATCAGCCCTTTGCCGTAGCTGTTGTGGGAATAGGCTGCGGAATAACCTTTCTCGAATACCCGCAGGCCCAGTTCGGCATCTTCACAGATGCACCAGTCCGCCCAGCCCAGCTCTTCGAGCACCGAGCGACGGGTCATGGTCATGGTGCCGTGCTGAATGATCGCGTCACGGTCGTTGCGGGTCACCATGCCGATGTGGAAGAAGCCCTTGTATTCCGAATAGCAGAGCTTTTTAAAGGTGCTTTCGGCCTGGTCGCGGTAGTCCTGAGGCGACTGCACGATGGCGATTTTAGGATCGGCAAAGTGCGGCACCATGTGCTTGAGCCAGTTAGGGTCGACACAGTAATCGGAGTCGATGACGGCGATCACTTCGGCATCGGGTGCAGTGTGCGGGATCAGGTAGTTCAGTGCGCCGCCCTTGAAGCCGGCCAGCGGTGCCACATGGAAGAACTTGAAGCGCGGGCCGAGGGTGGCGCAGTAGTCGCGTACCGGCTCCCAGACGGCCGGGTCCTTGGTGTTGTTGTCGATCAGCAACACTTCAAAGTCCGGGTAGTCGAGGTTGGCCAGGGCATTGAGGGTCTGTTTGACCATCTCTGGCGGCTCGTTGTAGCACGGCACATGAATCGAGACTTTCGGTCGGTAGGCATTGTCGCTTTCGACCGGTAAAAACTCGCGGCGACGTTTGCGAATCCAAACCGCTTCGGCCAGTTCATGGGCCTCGGTGAGCAACACAATAAACACCCCGAGTGCGCCCAACCCGAGCAGGAAGCCCACGGTCAGGCTGAACCAGGTGCTGTATTGCTGGCTGTAGTCGTAGCCGATCCATACCAGCGCCGAACCGCACAGGAACGCGGTGAAAGTCAGGAAGGTACGGCCACGTTGACGCAGGGCCGAGCCGTCGATCAGCAGCAAGGCCAGGGACAGCAAGCCCATCACCACCGACCCGATGGCCAGCACGCGCCATTGCGGGATGGCAACCACAGGGCCTTCAAAGTTGAATTTTTGTTGGCGCGCTGCGTTGTAAACGCCCCAATAAGCGCCTACCGAGCCTTCATCGCTGGCTTTCCAGGGCTGGTCGAACGCCTCAATGACGAAATAGTTGTAACCGCGACGGTTCAGGTTGTTGACCAGCGTGCGCAGGTAAATCGCCTGGTCAGCCGGTGAAGCGTCGGCACCACCACGCATGCGGCCGTTGCTCGGCCAGCCCACCTCAGACAGCAGCAGCGGCTTTTTCGGGAACATTTTTTTCAGATCGCGGGCGCGGTCCAGAACAAACTGGCCCGCCTTGTCGACCGGGATAAATTCCCAGTACGGCAGAATGTGCGCGGCGATCAGGTCTACGTGCTTGGCCAGTTGCGGGTTTTTCTCCCAGATGTGCCATTGCTCGGACGTGGTAACGGGTACTTTCACCGCGGCACGCACCCGGTCCAGCAACACGATCAACTCCTCAGGGGTGATCTCTTCGCGGAACAGAGCTTCGTTGCCGACCACCACGCGCACGACGCTGCGCGAGTTATTGGCCAGTTCGATGGCTTTTTGAATTTCGCGCTCGTTGCGCTCTTTATCGGGGCTGATCCAGATACCGAGGGTCACCCGCAGCCCGAACTCCTCCGCCAACTTGGGAATGTCCCCCAATGTTTCGTCGACCGAGTAGGTCCGGATGTTGTCGGTCTGCTTGCTGATGATCTCCAGATCGCGACGCATTTCATCGTCGGTCGGGTATTGGTCTTTCTGCGGGTACTGGCCTTGCTGAAACGGCGAGTACGAAAAACCGGAGATTTGATCAGGCCAGTTGGGGGCCGAAACCGGGCGGTTGATCAGCGCCCAGAAGCCTGTGAACAGGGCAGCGATGGCCAGCACGACCACCAGGTTGAGTCCAAATTTACGCGATGACATAACGTTTACGGGTTCCAAAGGGAGTGGAACGAAGATCGATCGGCAGGTGCCAAACGGCGCGCATCCTACACTGCGCTTTGACTCACCGTACAGCGCACGGAAACAGGTCGGGCGTTGGGCAGTGGCAGCCGACTTAAGTTCTTTCTTTTTTTCGTGTAATGCTTGTCGTGTTACCTAATGTGTAATTAAAGCAGGCTTAGTCGCCCAGAGTGCGGGAAAGATACTCAACGGCGCGCATGGCCCCTATAATGCGCGCCGGTTTTTGGGGTGTTGGCGATGAGTACAGAAGATCCGCGGTTTGCCGGTGTAGCCCGGTTATATGGGCTGGAAGGCTTGGAGCGACTGCGTGCAGCGCATGTGGCGATCGTTGGTGTGGGCGGCGTAGGGTCGTGGGCGGCCGAGGCCATTGCCCGCTGCGGCGTCGGAGAAATCTCGTTGTTCGACCTCGATGACGTGTGCGTCAGCAACAGTAACCGCCAGTTGCACGCGTTGAGCTCGACCATCGGTCGGGACAAGGTCGAGGTGATGGCCGAGCGTCTGCGCCAGATCAACCCGGACTGCACCGTGCACGCGGTGGCAGATTTCGTGACCCGCGAAACCATGGCGCAGTACATCACCCCGAACATTGACTGCGTGATTGACTGCATCGACAGCGTCAATGCCAAGGCGGCGCTGATCGCCTGGTGCAAGCGGCGCAAGATCCAGATCATCACCACCGGCGGTGCGGGGGGGCAAATTGACCCGACATTGATCCAAGTGTGTGACCTGAACCGTACCTACAACGACCCTTTGGCCTCGAAAGTGCGTTCGACCTTGCGCCGCGATTATGGTTTTTCGCGCACTGTGACCCGTCATTACAGCGTGCCGTGTGTGTTTTCGACCGAGCAACTGCGCTATCCCAAGCCTGATGGCAGCATTTGTTTGCAAAAGAGTTTTGTTGGTGACGGGGTGAAGCTCGACTGTGCCGGTGGTTTTGGCGCCGTGATGATGGTTACGGCCACGTTTGGCATGGTGGCGGCGACCAAGGCCGTGGACAAGATTGTGGCGGGTGTGCGTCGGCCTTCTGAAAAGATCAAGGCAAAGCCCTCACCCTAACCCTCTCCCGGAGGGAGAGGGGACCGACCGCGTTGTTCGGCAATAATCATCACCCCGAAAAGCGCGTCGACTATGGGTTCAATGCAGTGACTTCAACGGTTCGTAAATCTGCAGCATCCCCCGATCAGTTTCCTCTCCCGGAGGGAGAGGGGACCGACCGCGTTGTTCGGCAATAATCATCACCCCGAAAAGCGCGTCGACTATGGGTCCAATGCAGTGACATCAACTGTTCGTAAATCTGCAGCATCCCCCGATCAGTTTCCTCTCCCGGAGGGAGAGGGGACCGACCGCGTTGTTCGGCAATAATCATCACCCCGAAAAGCGTGTCGACTATGGGTTCAATGCAGTGACTTCAACGGTTCGTAAATCTGCAGCATCCCCCGATCAGTTTCCTCTCCCGGAGGGAGAGGGGACCGACCGCGTTGTTCGGCAATAATCATCACCCCGAAAAGCGCGTCGACTATGGGTTCAATGCAGTGACATCAACGGTTCGTAAATCTGCAGCATCCCCCCGATCAGTTCCTTCTCCCTCCGGGAGAGGGTTAGGGTGAGGGCGCTTTCAGCCTGCCAATTCTTTCATGCGTTGCAAGACGGCATTCAGCCCGTTGCTGCGCGACGGTGACAGTTGGCGGCTCAGGCCCAATTGGTTAAACCAGTCGGGCAAATCGACCTGTTGCAGCGCTTCGCTGGACAAGCCATTGACCCGCGCCAGTAGCAATGCCACCAGCCCGCGAATCAGACGGGCATCGCTGCTGGCGGCAAATTGCCAGTGGCCGTCTTTCAGCGCGCCTGTCAACCACACCTGACTTTCACAGCCATGCACACGGTTGGCGTCGGTCTTGTCGGCATCCGCCAGTTCCGGCAGACGCTGGCCCCATTGCATCAACAGGCGGGCGCGCTGTTCCCAGCTGGCGCAGTGTTCAAAGCTGTCCAGGGCGGCCAGTGCGTCAGCAGGCAAGGTCATTGCAGTAGCTCCAGGGCCTGGTCGAGCGCGTCGAAAAAGCGCTCAAGATCTTCAGAGTCGTTGTACAGCGCCAACGACACGCGAATCGCTCCCGCCAACCCCAGGCTTTTCAGCAACGGCATGGCGCAGTGATGGCCGGCGCGCACGGCTATGCCTTGCTCGGTCAGCAGGTGGGCAAGGTCGGCGTTATGCACGCCCTCTACCACAAAGCTCACCAGCGCCAGTTGCGGCGAACCCAGCACGCGAATGCCCGGGCGCTCTTGCAATCCTTCAACCAGTAGTGCGTGTAACGCCGATTCGTGGGCGTCGATGGCAGTCTGGTCGAGGCTGCTCAGGTAGTTCAGGGTCGCGCCCAGGCCAATTACGCTGGCAATCGGCGGCGTGCCCGCTTCAAAACCCAGCGGCGCAGGACGGAAGGTGGCGTGGTGGTAATCAGCGTCTTGCACCATTTCGCCGCCAAACTGCCAATGTTTCAGGCTGGCCAGTGCGGCATGCCGACCAAACACTACGCCCAATCCGTCCGGGCCATACAGTTTGTGGCTGGAAAACACATAGAAGTCGCAGCCCAGTGCCTCCACGTCTTGCCGGCCGTGAACAACGCCCTGCGCGCCATCGACGACGGTCAGCGCGTTCTGCGCCTTGGCCAGTGCCAGTAATTGGGGCAACGGTTGCCACACGCCCAGCACGTTGGACAACTGGCTGACAGCCAGCAGGCGGGTGCGCGGGGTGATCAGGCGGGCGGCGGCATCGAGATCGATCACGCCGTCGGCATCCAGCGGCAAAACTACCAGGCTCAGTTGTTGACGCTGGGCAAGTTGCTGCCACGGCAACAGGTTGGCATGGTGTTCCAGGGCGCTGATAACAATCTCATCGCCCGGATTGAAGAGGTGTTCCAGCCCGTAAGCCAGAAGATTGAGTGCCGAGGTGGCACCGTGAGTGAAGATGATCTGCCCGCTGTCGGCCGCGTTGAGCCATTGGGCGACTTTGCAGCGGGTGTCCTCGAATGCCTGGGTGGCATGGGCGCCCGGTAAGTGCTGGGCCCGGTGCACATTGGCGGCGCCACTGGCGTAGTAGTGCGTCAGGGCGTCGAGCAGGGCTTGAGGTTTTTGCGTGGTCGCAGCGTTGTCCAGATAGGTCTGGTCCTGACGTTGCAAGGCGGCGATGGCAGGAAAGTCAGCGCGCCAGGGAGAGGGCAAAAGCATGGTGTTCAAGGCTCTGTTGACGAGGCTGCAACCAGCCAGCCTCGTCAGTGGCAGACAAACGCTTAGTTGTGAGCGTGCAGCGCTTCGTTCAGTTCGATGGCCGACTTGTGGGTTTTGCATTCCACAGCGCCGGTTTCTGAGTTGCGACGGAACAACAGGTCAGGTTGGCCAGCCAGATCACGGGCTTTGACCACTTTGACCAGTTGGTTGTTTTCATCCAGCAGCGCGACTTTGGTACCGGCGGTCACGTACAGGCCCGACTCAACGGTGTTGCGGTCGCCCAACGGAATGCCGATACCGGCGTTGGCGCCGATCAGGCAGCCTTCGCCGACTTTGATCACAATGTTGCCGCCGCCCGACAGGGTGCCCATGGTCGAGCAACCGCCGCCCAGGTCCGAACCTTTACCCACGAACACGCCAGCCGATACACGGCCTTCGATCATGCCCGGGCCTTCGGTGCCGGCGTTGAAGTTGACGAAGCCTTCGTGCATCACGGTGGTGCCTTCGCCGATGTAGGCGCCCAGACGGATCCGCGCGCTGTCAGCGATACGCACGCCAGCAGGGACCACGTAGTCGGTCATTTTCGGGAACTTGTCCACCGAGAAGACTTCCAGCAGGTCGCCACGCAGGCGGGCTTCGAGTTGACGTTCAGCCAACTCGCCCAGGTCGATGGCGCCCTGGTTGGTCCAGGCCACGTTCGGCAGCAGCGGGAATACGCCCGCCAGGCTCAGGCCGTGCGGCTTGACCAGACGATGGGACAGCAGGTGCAGCTTCAGGTATGCCTCTGGGGTGGAGGTCAATGCGGTGTCTTCGGCCAGCAGGGTGGCAACCAGCGGCTTGTGGCTTTCGGCCAGGCGGGTCAGCAGCGCGGCCTGGGCAGCGTCGACCGGCTTGACGGCTTCTGCCAGTTGAGCGGCCTGAGCGGTGGTGAAGGTGATTGCCTGATTGCCGCCGGTGTAGCCCAGGACCGGTGCGATTGCCGCGATCAGTTCGGCCGATGGGTTGATCAGGGGCTGTGCGTAGAACACTTCCAGCCATGCGCCTTGACGGTTTTGAGTGCCGACACCGAAGGCCGCGCTGAATAGGGTAGTAGACATGCAATTACCTCTTACAAAAATGAATGGGCGGGCTCTGGCCATCGGGCTTAGAGAAGGGCCGCCGCATAAAGATCAGGTTTGAAGCCAATCAGGGTTTTGTTACCGAGATCGAGCACCGGGCGCTTGATCATCGAGGGTTGGGCGAGCATCAGCTCAATGGCTTTCGCTTGGTCGAGATCGGCTTTCTGTTCGTCTTCGAGTTTGCGAAAGGTTGTGCCGGCGCGGTTGAGCACTACTTGCCAGCCGTGTTCGTCGCACCATTGGGTCAGGTGCTCACGGTCGATACCACTGCTTTTGTAATCATGGAAGTCATAACGCACGTCATGTTCATCCAGCCAGGTGCGAGCCTTTTTCATGGTGTCGCAGGCCTTGATGCCGAAAAGGTGCAACGTCTTGCTCGAATCGGTCACTGAATTGCCCTTCCTTTGGAGATGCATGGAAATACGCGGTGGCAGATTATGCCATGGGCGAGGCGCTTGGGGCGCAGGCTGACTGCAACCTTGGCAGGTTCTTGTGACATGTGAGCGTATTGAGACTTATGTTCAAGCTCGACTTCGTACATTTGAAGCTACTATGGGGCTGAATCTAAATTCATTTCTAGTTATGTTTGATTAAAAGCTGTTTAGTCAAAGCTGATCGTTCGGGAATTCTGTAGATATGCAAACCGCCTATACCGTACTCATCCTGCTGATGCTGGTAGGAGTCTCGCGTTTACTGGGGCGTGTGATCCCTCTACCTCTACCCTTGGTGCAAATTGCTGCGGGTGCCGTATTGGCCTGGCCTACCTTGGGTTTGCACGTTGCACTGGACCCTGAGCTGTTTCTCTTTCTGTTCTTGCCGCCTTTGCTGTTCTCCGATGGCTGGCGCATGCCCAAGCGTGAATTCTGGCGTTTGCGGGGGCCTATCCTGACCTTGGCCGTGGGCTTGGTGTTGTTCACCGTGGTGGGCGCGGGCTATTTCATTCACTGGCTCTTGCCGACCATTCCCTTGCCGGTGGCGTTCGCCCTGGCTGCCGTGCTGTCACCCACCGATGCCGTGGCCGTGTCGGCCATTTCCCAGAACCGCTTGCCTGGCCCGTTGATGCATATGCTTCAGGGCGAAGCCTTGATGAACGATGCGTCGGGCCTGGTGACCTTTAAATTTGCCCTGGTCGCGGCGATTACCGGGGTGTTCTCGCTGACCAATGCCAGCGTGACATTTGTGTTGGTGGCCTGCGGCGGTTTGGCCATCGGCGTGGCCTTGAGCTGGCTGGTCGGGCGCCTGCGGGCCTGGATGATCGGTCGCGGCTGGGATGACCCGGCGACCCATGTAGTCTTCATGCTGTTATTGCCATTTGCGGCTTATGTGCTGGCCGAACGCCTGGGCGCCTCGGGCATTTTGTCGGCCGTGGCGGCGGGGATGATGCAAAGCTGGCTTGATCTGTTGCCGCGGCAAACCAGCACCCGGCTGCTTAACCGCAGTGTGTGGGGGCTGTTGGAGTTTGCATTCAATGGCCTGATCTTTCTGCTATTGGGCTTGCAACTGCCAGACATCATCAAGGCGGTGGTCAGCCACGAAACCACCCTGTGGCCAACTTTGTTTTATCGCTGCCTGGATGTGATCGCGATTTTCCTGGTGCTGGTCGCGTTGCGTTTCATCTGGGTGCAAAGCATCTGGCGCTTGTTTGGGCTATTGCGTCGCTGGCGTGGCAAGGGCGAGCTGACCATGGTGCCGACGGCCCGTTCGTGCTGGTTGCTGACGGTCGGTGGGGTGCGCGGTGCGGTGACGTTGGCGGGCGTGATGTCGGTCCCGCTGTTGATCAGCGCGGGCGTTGATTTTCCGGAGCGTGACCTGCTGATCTTTATTGCCGCCGGGGTGATTCTGCTGTCGTTGGTGGCCGCCTGTATCGCTTTGCCCTTGTTGCTGCGCGGCATTCCCAAAAGTCCGGATGACGCCATGCGTAGAGAAGTGCGTGAGGCCTGGCGGCGTACCGCTGAGGCCGCGATTCATGCGCTGGAAGCCGAAGATGTGGTGGAGCCCACCGATAGCCCGCAAGATGCGGCTCAAGCGGCACTGGCGGCTGAGTTGAAGGCGCGGATCATGTCTGAGTATCGTCATCAGCTCGAAGTCTTCAATGACTCGGCTGAGGCGCAGGCGCTGGCCTCGCAGATGGACCTGCTGGAAAGCCGATTGCGGCTTAAGGCGCTCAGGGCGCAGCGTCTGGAGCTGTACAGCTTGCGTCGTCACCATGAGATCGGCGATGACGTGCTCAGTGAGATTCTGCGTGACCTGGATTTGAGCGAAGCGAATCTTGGGACGGTGAAGTAGGGCGGGTCATACACCGATTCCCTGTAGGAGCGAGCTTTTGAACGATCAAAAGATCGCGAGGCAAGCTCGCTCCTACAGGCTTGGTTTAGCGGCGGCGCTGGATGAAGTCGCGGATCCGCTCGGCAGCTTCTACGCATTCGGCCAACGGGGCGACCAGTGCCATGCGCACTCGCCCGGCGCCTGGGTTAAAGCCGTCTACTTCGCGCGATAAGTAGGAACCTGGTACTACGGTCACGTGTTCTTCGGCGAACAGGTCGCGGGAGAATTCAGTGTCATCACCAGCGACGTTTGCCCACAGATAAAAACCACCATCCGGGCGCTGTACGTCCAGTACCGGTGTCAGGACGTCGAGCACGGCATCGAACTTGGCGCGGTAAAGGTCGCGGTTGGCGCGCACGTGGTCTTCGTCGTTCCAGGCGGCAATGCTGGCCAATTGGGTTTGCACTGGCATGGCGCAGCCGTGGTAGGTGCGATAGAGCAGGAACGCCTTGAGAATCTCGGCATCACCGGCCACAAAACCCGAGCGCAACCCTGGCAGGTTGGAGCGCTTTGACAGGCTGTGGAACACCACGCAGCGCTTGAAGTCCTGGCGGCCCAAGGCGACGCAGGCGCTGAGCAAGCCTTCTGGCGGGGTCTGCTCGTCGAAGTACAGTTCGCTGTAGCACTCGTCGGCGGCGATGACGAAGTCATGTTCGTCCGCCAGCGCGATCAGCTTTTTCAGGGTTTGCAGTGGGATCAGGGCGCCGGTCGGGTTGCCTGGCGAGCACAGGAACAGGATCTGGCAGCGCTTCCAGGTGTCGACCGACACTGCGTCGAAGTCCGGGTTGAAGCCCTGTTCAGCCAGGCAAGGCAGGTAGTGAGGCTTGGCACCGGCTAAAAACGCGGCACCTTCATAGATCTGGTAGAACGGGTTCGGGCTGATCACCAAGCCGTCGTCGCTGCGATTGACCACGGTTTGGGTGAAGGCGAACAGCGCTTCACGGGTGCCGTTGACGGGCAGGATGTTGCGCGCAGGGTCCAGCCAGCCCGCCGGGATGTTGAAGCGACGCTCGGCCCAGCCAGCAATTGCTTCGCGCAGGGCCGGCAGGCCGAGAGTGGTCGGGTAGACCGCCATCTGATCCAGGTTGTCCGCGAGGGCCTTGGCCACGAAGTCGGGGGAGCGGTGTTTCGGTTCGCCGATCGACAAGGCAATCGGGCGCTTGTCAGCAGTGGGCTGCACGCTACCCAGCAGGGCACGCAGTTTTTCGAACGGGTAGGGCTGCAACTGGTTTAGAGCGTTGTTCATTGGGTGCGGGTCTCACTCGGCGGCTAGATGCTCAGGCGCCAGGTTTCTGGGGTTGAGTCTTTGTTGACCGTTAGTTGCTCCACGATGGCTTCCTGCAAACGTATGCACAGTTGTGGGTCAGACAATGGCTGATTGTTTTCGTCGGTAATGAAGAAGACGTCTTCGACGCGCTCGCCCAAGGTAGCGATCTTGGCGTTTTGCAACGACAGGTCGAACTCCAGGAAGATCATGCCAATACGTGCCAGCAAGCCGGGGCGGTCCGGGGCGCTGAGTTCCAGTACGGTGACCGGGCGCTGGGCATCGTTATGGATCGTCACTTGCGGCGGGAAGGCAAAGTGCTTGAGTTGACGAGGTACTCGGCGCTGGATGATGTTCGGGTAATCGTCCGGGTTGCGCAGGGCTTCGGTCAGGCCTTTGCGTATTTTTTCGATGCGCTCCGGTTTGTTGCCGATCGAGCCGCCGTCGTTATCGAGCACGATATAGGTGTCGAGGGTGAACTGGCTGCTGGAGGTGATGATGCGCGCGTCATGGATGTTGAGGTTGAGCTGGTCCATGGCCGCCACGGTCACAGCAAAGAAGTCGTGCTGATCGGGAGCGTAGATGAAGATCTGGGTGCCGCCCTCGGACTCGCGCTGGGTGGTTTCCTTGATCAATACCAGTGGGCCGCCATCAGCCGGTTGTTGCAGGATGGCTTCGGTGTGCCAGGCCACATCGGCAGAGGTGTGACGCAGGAAATAGTCGTCGCCCAACTGCGACCAGAGCTGTTCGACATCGTCCTGGTCGTTGCCATTGCGCACCAGGGTGTCCAGCGCCGCACTTTGCGTCTGGCGAATTTGCTCTTCACGGTCGACCGGGTTTTCCAGGCCGCGACGCAAGGCTCGCTTGGTTTCGGTGTAAAGCTGGCGCAACAGGCTGGCACGCCATGAGTTCCACAGCGTCGGGTTGGTGGCGTTGATATCAGCCACGGTGAGTACATACAGATAGTCGAGATGGGTCTCATCGACCACGGTCTGGGCAAAGTCATGGATGACTTGCGGGTCGGACAGGTCTTTACGCTGGGCGGTGGTGGACATGACCAGGTGGTTTTGCACCAGCCACACGATCAGTTGTGTGTCCCAGACAGGCAGGTGATGGCGGATGCAGAACGCTTCTGCGTCCACTGCGCCAATTTCCGAATGGTCGCCGTGGCGGCCCTTGCCAATGTCGTGGTACAGGCCGGCCAGGTAGATGAGTTCCGGTTTGGGCAGTTTGGCCATGAGCTTGCTGGCCAGCGGAAATTTCTCTGACACCTGGGTGTACTGCAACTTACGCAGATGTTTGATCAGGTTCAGGGTGTGCGCGTCGACCGTATAGATGTGGAACAGGTCGTGCTGCATTTGCCCGACGATAAAACCGAATTCGGGTAGGTAACGTCCGAGAATGCCGTAGCGGTTCATCCGGCGCAGGTTGCGATGGATGCCGATTTTGCATTTGAACAGCTCGATAAACAGGCTGGTGTTGCGGATGTCGTTACGGAAGTCGTCGTTGATCAGGTGGCGATGCTCGCGCAGCAAGCGAATGGTGTCCGCCCGCACGCCCTTGATTTCGGGGTGCTGTGCCATCAGCAGGAAGATTTCGAGCATGGCAAACGGTGTGCGTTTGAACACGTTGGGGCTGGTGGCTTCTATATAGCCGTCATGCAATTGAAAGCGTGAGTTGATCGGCGTCGGTGGCGCTTCGTCTTCGGGCGCCAGGATCACTTCTTCAAAATGCTGGATGATCAGGTCGCTGAGCTGGGCAATGCTCATGACCACCCGGTAGTACTGCTGCATGAAGTTTTCGATCGACTGCTTGGTGTCTTCGCCGGTAAAACCGAGCAGTTCGGCGATGCTGCGCTGGTGGTCAAACAGCAGGCGGTCTTCTGCGCGGCCAGCCAGCATGTGCAGGGCATAACGCACCTTCCACAGGAACTCCTGGGAGGAGGACAGCAGGTCGTGCTCACTCTCGACGAGGAACCCTTCACCTGCCAGGGCGCGCAAATTCAGCGTGCCGTACTGGCGACGGGCTACCCACAGGATGGTCTGAATGTCGCGCAGGCCACCGGGCGAGCCTTTGACGTTGGGTTCCAGGTTGTATTCGGTGTCGTTGTACTTGTGGTGCCGGGCCTTTTGCTCGGCACGCTTGGCCAGAAAGAATTCCTTGCTGGGCCACATGTGTTCGGTGCTGGTGACCTCGAGCATGCGCTGGCGCAAACGCTCAGGGCCGGCAATGGTGCGGCTTTCGATCAGGTTGGTGATGACGGTCAGGTCGGCGCGAGCTTGTTCGGCACACTCCTGGACTGAGCGCACGCTCTGGCCGACCTCCAGGCCGATATCCCAGAGCAACGTCAGAAACCGCTCGATGGAGTCGCGAAAGATCTCGTGATCATCGTTATCGAGCAGGATCAGCAAGTCGATGTCGGAGTAGGGGTGCAATTCGCCCCGGCCGTAGCCGCCTACAGCGACCAGGGCGATATCGGCCTGATCGCTCCAACTGAACTGGTCCCACGCTTGTTGCAGGATGTTGTCGATGAACCAGGCACGGTCCTCGATCAGGCGACGAATATCGCGGCCTTTACGAAAGCGTTCGTCGAGCACCTGATGTGCCTGGCGGATCGCCTTTTTGAAAGCGGCAATCGGGCTAGCCTTTAACGCCAATTCGGCCTTGAACTGGCCGCGGTCAAAAAGTTCGGGATCCACCTGCGGCATCGATTGGCTTTCCTGTCGTGGGATATAGGGAGGTTACTATCAGGCCGAAACCCGCGCGATGGTGTCATCACTGCGCAGGGTGAAGATTTCGTAGCCGGTATCGGTCACCAGCAGGGTGTGTTCCCACTGTGCAGACAGCTTGCGGTCCTTGGTGATTGCCGTCCAGCCATCGCCCAGCACTTTAGTGTCGGCTTTGCCCTGGTTGATCATCGGCTCGATGGTGAAGGTCATGCCAGCCTTGAGTTCCATGCCGGTGCCTGCGCGGCCGTAGTGCAGAATTTGTGGTTCTTCGTGGAACACCTTGCCGATGCCATGCCCGCAGAACTCGCGAACCACCGAGAAGCCGTTCTTTTCGGCGTGCTTCTGGATCACTTCGCCAATATCGCCCAGGCGGCAGCCCGGCTTGACCAGCTCAATAGCTTTGTACATGCATTCCTGGGTTACTTGCGACAGGCGCTCGGCCCACACCGGTACTTTACCGACGTGGAACATGCGGCTGGTGTCGCCGTGGTAACCGTCTTTGATGACGGTGACGTCGATGTTCAGGGTGTCGCCGTCCTTGAGTGCCTTGTCACCTGGGATGCCGTGGCAGACCACATGGTTGATCGAGGTGCAGATCGACTTGGGGAAGCCTTTGTAGTTGAGCGGGGCAGGAATGGCCTTTTGCACATTGACGATATAGTCATGGCAAATGCGGTCCAGCTCTTCAGTGGTGACACCGGGTTTTACGTGTTCAGCGATCATTTCCAGTACGTCGGCGGCCAGTTGGCCGGCGATACGCATTTTTGCGATGTCCTCGGGTGTTTTGAGGGTGACGGTCATACAGGCTCTCTTCGCGCGTAAGCGCTCATCAACGGAGTTGCGGGTGTGTGACGCGGTATTTCAGTCACGCACCGCCATAAAAACGCGATTCTAACAGACGGTCGGCTGTAAGCATGAGCCTTGCGCCATCGCTTCTATTAATAGAGTGGGGCATTCTGGCGCTATTCCAAGGCTCTAGCAAAAGGAAGGGCCTGCTTTTGATCTGCTCACGCCTGCGCAGTAATGCTGCATAAAGGGCACCATGGCGCAGTCAGCGCCGTACGCCGGGGCAAGTTCATTTTGTGGGTGGTGGCTGTTTGACAAAAGTGCTCCGACGTAAGGGCCAGTCCCGTAAAAAAGCCTTGGCGCAGCCAGTGGATTTGAGTCGCGTGGCAGGAGGCAATCCTTTGCACGACAACGGCTTAGCAATAAAGTCTGAATTCGCGCTTCGTTTTTTATGTCGCTTGTGATATAAAATGCGCCGCTTTGCGGGTATAGCCCGTCAAGCACAAACCCACACACGTATCGACACGATGACCTGGGTGCCTTCAGCGCTAAGCTGGTGGTTGGTCGTTGGGATGCGTGGAGGCCTAACCCGACTTATTAAGGAACTATCATGTCCCAAGTCAACATGCGCGATATGCTGAAGGCCGGTGTGCACTTCGGTCACCAAACCCGTTACTGGAACCCGAAGATGGGTAAATACATCTTTGGCGCGCGTAACAAGATTCACATCATCAACCTTGAAAAAACCCTGCCAATGTTCAACGAAGCTCTGACTTTCGTAGAGCGTCTGGCCCAGGGCAAAAACAAGATTCTGTTCGTCGGCACCAAGCGTTCCGCTGGCAAGATCGTTGCTGAAGAAGCAGCACGTTGCGGTTCGCCGTACGTGGATCACCGCTGGTTGGGCGGTATGCTCACCAACTTCAAAACTATCCGTGCTTCCATCAAGCGTCTGCGCGACCTTGAAGTTCAAGCAGAAGACGGCACTTTCGCCAAGCTGACCAAGAAAGAGGCGCTGATGCGCACTCGCGATCTGGAAAAGCTGGATCGTAGCCTGGGTGGTATCAAGGACATGGGCGGTCTGCCAGACGCTCTGTTTGTTATCGACGTTGACCACGAGCGCATCGCGATCACCGAAGCTAACAAGTTGGGCATCCCGGTTATCGGCGTTGTCGATACCAACAGCAGCCCAGAAGGCGTTGACTACATCATCCCAGGCAACGATGACGCAATCCGCGCTATCCAGCTGTACATGGGTGCGATGGCTGATGCTGTTATCCGTGGTCGCAACCACGTTGCTGGCGGCACCGACGTTTTCGTCGAAGAAGCTCCAGCTGCAGCGGTAGTTGAAGGCTGAGAAACTAACGCCTAGCGTTTACTCAGTGCGCAAAAAGGGGGCTTGGCCCCCTTTTTGCCACCTCGAAATCCATTTGTTGGACATGTTCCCGTCATTGCTGTATCAGATTGCGGCTGGCAGGGGGCCTCGAGGCAGGCTTCACACGAATTGAACGCCCGTTCGGTCGGGTGGAATGGTTGAAAACCTATCCAAGAGGAATTTTGAAATGGCAGAGATTACTGCAGCGTTGGTTAAAGAACTGCGTGAGCGTACTGGCGAAGGCATGATGGATTGCAAGAAAGCCTTGACCAAGGCTGGCGGCGACATCGAAAAAGCCATTGATGACATGCGTGCTTCGGGCGCCATCAAGGCAGCCAAAAAAGCAGGCAACGTTGCTGCTGAAGGCGCTATCGCGGTTAAAGTTGCTGACGATAACAAGTCTGCCGTTATCCTTGAAGTCAACTCGCAAACCGACTTCCTGGCTCTGCAGGACGACTTCAAGAACTTCGTGACTGCCAGCATCGAAAAAGCGTTCGCTGACAAGCTGTCCGACGCCGCTCCGCTGATCGCTGCTCAAGAGCCAGCACGTGAAGCACTGGTTGCCAAAGTAGGCGAGAACGTAAACATTCGTCGTCTGGTACGTGTTGAAGGTGACGTTGTTGACGCTTACCTGCACGGCAACAAAATCGGTGTTGTGGTAGCCCTGAAAGGCGGCAACGCTGAACTGGCTAAAGACATCGCCATGCACGTAGCGGCCAGCAACCCAGAGTTCCTGCTGCCAAGCGAAGTATCTGCTGAAGCGATCGAACGCGAAAAGAACGTGTTCCTGACCCTCAACGAAGAAAAAATCAAAGGCAAGCCTGAGAACATCGTTGAGAACATGGTTAAAGGCCGTATCAGCAAGTTCCTGGCTGAAGCTAGCCTGGTTGAGCAAGCTTTCGTTAAAAACCCTGAAATCAAGGTTGGCGATCTGGCCAAGAAAGCGGGCGCTGAAATCGTATCCTTCACTTACTTCAAGGTAGGCGAAGGCATCGAGAAGCCAGTCGACAACTTCGCTGAAGAAGTTGCTGCTCAGCTGGCTGCAGCCAAGCAATAAGACGGTTTTACACTGTCGACCCGAAGAGGCTGCCCGCTCACGCGCGCAGCCTCTTTTCAAATGGGAGAGGGTTTTCCCTTTTCTTGCGGAACCGATTGCAGAAGTCGTGTTCCGATGGTGCTGCTGTGCAGCGCCACGCTAGAGTAAGCGCGGGCTGAAAGTGGCTTCGCACAGATTTTTTAAAACGCGGCAGGAGAGATTCGCAATGGCTCAGCAGGGCGCTGGTTATCAAACTCGCTATAAACGCATCCTACTCAAGCTAAGCGGTGAAGCCCTGATGGGCTCTGAAGAGTTCGGGATCGATCCCAAAGTGCTCGACCGCATGGCGCTGGAAGTGGGCCAACTGGTCGGCATCGGCGTTCAAGTAGGTTTGGTGATTGGTGGTGGCAACCTGTTCCGCGGTGCTGCGCTAAGTGCAGCCGGTATGGATCGCGTCACTGGCGACCATATGGGGATGTTGGCAACCGTGATGAACGCCTTGGCCATGCGCGATGCGCTGGAACGTGCGAATATCTCCGCCATCGTAATGTCGGCTATTTCGATGGTTGGTGTGACTGATCATTACGATCGTCGCAAGGCCATGCGTCACTTGAACGCAAAAGATGTGGTGATTTTTGCTGCGGGTACCGGCAATCCGTTCTTCACAACGGATTCGGCTGCTTGCCTGCGTGCTATTGAAATTGACGCTGACGTGGTGCTTAAAGCGACCAAGGTTGACGGCGTGTACACCGCAGATCCATTTAAAGACCCGCATGCCGAGAAGTTCGATCATCTGACTTACGATGAAGTACTGGATCGCAAACTGGGTGTTATGGACCTTACGGCCATTTGTCTGTGCCGTGACCATAAAATGCCATTGCGTGTATTTAATATGAACAAGCCCGGCGCCTTGCTGAATATTGTCCATGGCGGCGCTGAAGGGACTCTGATCGAGGAAGTTCAACAATGATCAATGAAATCAAAAAAGACGCTCAAGAGCGCATGCAGAAGTCGCTGGAATCCTTGGCCCACGCATTTGGCCAGATCCGTACCGGCAAGGCGCACCCGAGCATCCTGGGTAGCGTGATGGTGCCTTACTACGGCGCTGACACCCCGTTGAGCAGCGTTGCCAACGTGACGGTAAAAGATTCGCGTACCCTGCAGGTTGTCGCCTTTGAGCGCAACATGCTGGCAGCAGTCGACAAAGCTATCCAGAGCGCTGGTCTGAACCTCAACCCGACCAACCTGGGTGAGTTGCTGCTGATCTCCATGCCGGCCTTGACTGAAGAAACCCGTAAAGGTTTCACCAAGCAAGCGCGTAGTGCAGCTGAAGATGCCCGTATTGCGGTACGAAACATCCGTCGCGATGCGTTGAGCGATCTGAAAAAACTGGTTAAAGACAAAGAAATCAGCGAAGACGAAGAGCGTCGCGCAGCGGCTGATATTCAGAAGTTGACCGACAAGGCCGAGGCAGACATTGATGCGGCTACCAAGGCGAAAGAAGCGGACCTGATGGCCGTATAAGGGTCTGGGCGTTTTATGGAAAAGACCAAGCAGACAGAGCCTTCATCGGTGCCGCGACACGTCGCGATCATCATGGATGGTAATAATCGCTGGGCGAAAAAACGCTTTATGCCGGGTGTTGCCGGGCATAAAGCGGGAGTGGATGCAGTTCGCGCAGTGATTGAAGTGTGCGTCGAGGCCAAGGTCGAGGTGCTCACACTATTCGCGTTCTCCAGTGAAAACTGGCAACGCCCCGCCGCAGAAGTCAGTGCCTTGATGGACTTGTTCTTCAAAGCGCTGCGGCGTGAGGCCCGGCGCCTGAACGACAACAACATCAGCTTGCGGATCATTGGTGATCGCTCGCGCTTCCATCCTGAACTGCAGGCGGCAATGCGTGAAGCGGAGCAAATGACGGCAGGGCCTGGTCGCTTTGTACTGCAGGTCGCCGCTAACTACGGCGGCCAGTGGGATATTGCGCAGGCGGCACAGCGGCTGGCGCGTGAAGTGCAAGCAGGGCACCTGCAGCCTGAGGACATCACGCCTGGCCTGCTGCAGAACTGTCTGGTGACGGGTGATCTGCCGCTGCCTGATCTGTGTATCCGCACGGGCGGCGAGCATCGCATCAGCAATTTCCTGCTGTGGCAGCTGGCGTATGCCGAGTTGTATTTTTCCGACCTGTTCTGGCCGGACTTCAAACACGAAGCCATGCGTAATGCGCTGGCTGATTTCGCTTCTCGCCAGCGTCGTTTCGGTAAAACGAGCGAGCAGGTCGAAGCTGGAGCCCGGGTTTAATGCTTAAGCAACGCATCATTACTGCACTGATATTGCTACCTATCGCTTTGTGCGGGTTCTTCCTGCTCGAAGGGTCCGGATTTGCACTGTTCATCGGCCTGGTTGTAACTCTGGGCGCCTGGGAATGGGCCCGTTTGGCGGGCTTTGAGGCTCAGCCGGCGCGGGTAGCTTTTGCAGTATTAGTGGCTCTGCTGCTGTTTGGGCTGTACGTTTTTCCTGATCTGGCACCGTGGGTGCTGGGTGCGGCCGTCATTTGGTGGGGCGCTGCAACCTGGCTGGTGCTGACCTTTCCAGAATCGTCCGAGCGTTGGTCGGCAACATTGACCAAGCTGGTCATCGGGCTGTTGATTTTGCTGCCGGCCTGGCAAGGCTTGGTGCTGATCAAGGCCATGGCACTGGGCAACTGGCTGATCATGGCCGTCATGGTGCTGGTGTGGGGGGCCGATATCGGCGCTTACTTCTCTGGACGCAAATTCGGCAAGCGCAAGCTGGCCCCTAAAGTCAGCCCGGGCAAAAGCTGGGAAGGTGTTTATGGTGGCTTGATCCTGAGCTTGCTGATCACGGCGGTTGTTGGTCTGGTGCGTGGCTGGAGCGTTGGCGAAATCATCGCGGCTCTGTTGGGCGCGGCGATGATTGTGCTGGTGTCGGTGGTGGGCGACCTCACCGAGAGCATGTTCAAGCGCCAGGCTGGAATCAAGGACAGCAGTAACTTGCTGCCGGGCCATGGCGGGATTCTGGATCGCATCGACAGCCTGACTGCGGCGGTTCCATTGTTTGCTGTACTGCTTTGGATAGCCGGATCATGAGTCGACCTCAACAGATTGCGGTGCTCGGGGCCACAGGCTCCATTGGCCTGAGCACATTGGACGTGATTGCGCGCCACCCCGATCGCTATCAAGTCTTTGGCATGAGCGGTTTTAGCCGTCTTCCTGAGTTGTTGGCCTTGTGCATCAAGCACAGGCCGCGGGTGGCGGTAGTGCCTGATGAGCGCGCAGCCGCTCAGTTGCAGGTCGATTTGCAGACAGCTGGGCTCGATACAGAAGTGTGGGTGGGTGAGCAAGGTCTGTGTCAGATGGCCTCTGCGCCAGAAGTTGATGCAGTCATGGCGGCAATCGTGGGTGCAGCCGGTTTGCGCCCTACATTGGCGGCAGTGCAGGCTGGCAAGAAGATTCTCTTGGCCAACAAAGAAGCGCTGGTCATGACTGGCGACCTCTTTATGCAGGCCGTGCATCGCAGTGGTTCGGTGTTGCTGCCGATCGACAGTGAGCACAACGCGATTTTCCAGTGTTTGCCTCAGGACTATGCTCGCGGGTTGGGTGCGGTCGGTGTGCGTCGGATATTGCTGACTGCGTCTGGCGGACCTTTCCGTGAAACACCGCTAGAACTGTTGCAGCATGTCACGCCGGAGCAGGCGTGCGCACATCCCAACTGGTCGATGGGGCGCAAGATTTCCGTCGATTCGGCGAGCATGATGAACAAGGGCCTGGAGTTGATCGAGGCTTGCTGGTTGTTCGATGCAAAGCCACGCCAGGTTGAGGTGGTGATCCATCCGCAAAGCGTGATTCACTCGCTGGTCGATTACGTGGACGGTTCGGTATTGGCGCAGCTCGGCAATCCGGACATGCGCACACCCATTGCCAATGCGTTGGCGTGGCCTGAGCGAATCGACTCGGGCGTTGCCCCGCTAGATCTGTTTGCCGTTGCGCGACTGGACTTCGAGCGCCCGGATGAGCAACGCTTCCCGTGTTTGCGTCTGTGTCGAGAGGCTGCCGAGGCGGGTAATAGCGCGCCGGCGACGCTCAATGCGGCGAATGAGGTGGCGGTGGCGGCGTTTCTTGATGGCAGAATCCGTTATCCTCAAATCGCACATCTCATTGAAGATGTGCTGAGCAATGAGCCTGTCATTGCAGTCAATGAGCTGGATGCTGTATTTGCGGTAGATAGCCAAGCGCGGCTGCGAGCGGAGCAGTGGTTGAGCCGTAACAACTGACAAGTGGTCGATGTCGGAGTCGGACAGAATCGCGGAGAAAGTAGATGAGTGCGCTCTATATGATTGTTGGCACCCTGGTGGCATTGGGGGTGCTGGTCACATTTCATGAATTCGGTCACTTTTGGGTGGCGCGCCGGTGTGGCGTCAAGGTTCTGCGCTTTTCTGTGGGCTTCGGTACGCCTCTGTTTCGCTGGCATGACCGTCAGGGAACCGAATTTGTTGTCGCAGCGATTCCGCTGGGCGGCTACGTCAAAATGCTCGACGAGCGCGAAGGTGATGTGCCGGTCGATCAGCTTGATCAATCGTTCAATCGCAAAACTGTAGGGCAGCGCATCGCCATTGTGGCCGCCGGGCCGATTGCCAACTTTATGTTGGCAATTGCGTTCTTCTGGGTCTTGGCAATGATGGGCAGCCAGCAGGTGCGCCCGGTCATCGGTGCCGTCGAAAGTGGCAGCCTGGCGGCGAAAGCCGGTCTGGTTGCTGGCCAGGAAATTGTTTCAATTGATGGCAAGCAGACGGTGGGGTGGTCGAACGTCAACCTGCAACTGGTTCGGCGTCTCGGTGAGAGCGGGTCCATCCAGGTTGCGGTACGCGGTCCGGATTCCGACGTCGAAACCTCCCATCAGTTGGTTCTGCATGACTGGCTCAAAGGGGCTGATGAGCCGGACCCGATCAAGTCGTTGGGTATTCGCCCATGGCGTCCCGAGCTGCCGGCTGTTCTGGCAGAGCTTGACCCCAAGGGGCCGGCCCAGGCTGCGGGCCTCAAGACTGGCGACACGTTGCTGTCCATGAACGGCCAGCCCATCAAAGACTGGCAACAAGTGGTGGACTGGGTACGTCTGCGACCCGCAGCTCGTGTCGAGTTAAGTGTCGAGCGCGACGGTGTTGCGCTCCAAGTGCCTGTGGTGCTGGCGGCTCGCGGCGAGGGTGATTCTGCAACCGGTTACCTGGGAGCCGGGGTCAAAGGCGTTGACTGGCCACCTGCGATGATTCGCGAAGTCAGTTATGGCCCGTTCGCCGCAATTGGCGAAGGGGTCAAGCGTACATGGACCATGAGCGTCCTGACGCTGGATTCACTGAAGAAAATGTTGTTCGGCGAGCTCTCGGTAAAAAACTTGAGTGGACCGATAACCATTGCTAAAGTGGCGGGCGCTTCTGCCCAGTCGGGCGTTGCTGATTTCTTGAATTTCCTGGCTTATTTAAGTATCAGCCTGGGGGTTCTTAACTTGTTGCCTATCCCCGTACTGGACGGTGGGCACTTGTTGTTTTATCTGATCGAGTGGGCGCGTGGTCGTCCCTTGTCGGATCGGGTGCAGGGTTGGGGGATGCAGATCGGTATCAGTTTGGTGGTTGGAGTGATGTTGCTTGCTCTGGTCAACGATCTGGGACGACTGTAAACACTTCGCTGAATTGCGAATCTGCCGCATTTTGCGGCAGTTTGTTTATTGCCAGTTGGAATAAGAAAGGACTTCATGAAACGTCTGCTGCTAACTGCGGTTCTCGCCGTACTGATGATCGCCGAAGTTCACGCCGAGTCCTTCACTATCTCTGATATCCGTGTCAACGGGCTCCAGCGGGTTTCCGCCGGCAGCGTGTTTGGCGCGTTACCGCTGAACGTGGGTGAGGTAGCGGATGACCGCCGTTTGGTGGAATCCACTCGTGCGTTGTTCAAAACCGGTTTCTTTCAGGATATCCAACTGGGTCGTGATGGCAATGTGCTCGTCATTACGGTTGTCGAACGTCCTTCCGTCTCCAGCATCACCATTGACGGTAACAAGGCGATCTCCACTGATGACCTGATGAAAGGCCTGAAGCAATCAGGTCTGGCTGAAGGTGAAATCTTCCAGCGTGCGACCCTCGAAGGTGTTCGTAACGAACTGCAACGCCAATATGTTGCCCAGGGCCGCTACTCGGCCACGGTCGACACCGAAGTCGTGCCTGAGCCGCGCAACCGCGTTGCGCTGAAGGTCAACATCAATGAGGGCACCGTTGCTTCCATCCAGCACATCAACGTGGTGGGGAACACGGTCTTCCCGGAATCTGATCTGGTTGATCTGTTCGAGCTGAAAACCACCAACTGGTTGTCGTTCTTCAAGAACGATGACAAGTATGCGCGTGAGAAACTGTCGGGTGACCTGGAGCGTCTGCGCTCTTACTACCTCGATCGCGGCTATATCAACATGGATATTGCCTCGACCCAGGTATCGATCACTCCTGACAAGAAGCACGTCTACATCACGGTCAACGTGAACGAAGGCGAAAAATACAATGTCGGCTCGGTCAAACTGAGCGGCGACCTCAAAGTCCCTGAAGACCAGATCAAGTCGTTGCTGCTGGTTCAACCGGGCCAGGTGTTCTCGCGCAAGCTGATGACCACGACCTCTGAGCTGATCACCCGTCGTCTGGGCAACGAAGGCTACACCTTCGCCAACGTCAACGGTGTTCCTCAGCCAGACCCGGAAAACCATACCGTTGCCATCACCTTTGTGGTCGATCCGGGCAAGCGTGCTTATGTAAACCGTATCAACTACCGCGGCAACACCAAGTCGGAAGACGAAGTGCTGCGTCGTGAGATGCGACAGATGGAAGGCGGTTGGGCGTCCACTTACCTGATCGACCAGTCCAAGGTTCGCCTTGAGCGTCTAGGCTTCTTCAAGGAAGTTAACGTCGAAACACCAGCAGTGCCAGGCACTGACGACATGGTTGACGTGAACTACGCCGTAGAAGAGCAAGCGTCGGGCTCGATCACTGCCAGCGTTGGTTTTGCCCAAAGCGCCGGTCTGATCCTGGGTGGCTCGATTACCCAGAACAACTTCCTGGGTACGGGTAACAAGGTCAGCATCGGCCTGACCCGCAGCGAATACCAGAGCCGTTACAACTTCAGCTACGTTGACCCGTACTGGACGCCGGACGGTGTGAGCCTGGGCTACAACGTGTTCTACCGTACCACTGACTACAAAGAGCTGGACGTCGACGTTGCCAACTACTCGGTGGACAGCCTGGGTGCTGGTGTCACCATGGGCTACCCGATCAGCGATACCTCTCGCCTGACCTACGGCCTGACCGTTCAGCAGGATGAAATCAGTACTGGTCGCTATACCGTTGACGAGATCTTCGACTTCGTGAACCGTGAAGGTGACAAGTACCTCAACTTCAAGGCGTCGATTGGCTGGTCCGAATCGACACTGAACAAAGGTGTATTGCCAACCCGCGGTACCTCGCAGAGCCTGGTGCTGGAAACAACAATTCCTGGCAGTGATCTGCAGTTCTACAAACTGGACTATCGTGCACAGCTGTTCCAGCCGCTGACCGATACCTTCACTGCACGCCTGCACACTGAACTGGGCTATGGTGATGGTTACGGTTCGACTGAAGGCTTGCCGTTCTACGAGAACTACTACGCAGGTGGTTTCAACTCGGTACGTGGTTTCAAAGACAGTGCTCTGGGCCCACGCAGTACGCCAAGTACGGGTAAAAACCCGGGCACGATTGCCGACCCGGACCAAGACCCGCTGCCATTCGGTGGTAACGTGCTGATCCAGGGTGGTGTAGAAGTTCTGTTCCCGATGCCGTTTGTGAAAGATCAGCGTTCCCTGCGCACTTCCGTATTCTGGGATGTGGGTAACGTGTTTGACACCAACTGCAAGGGCGAAACCAAGAATTGCGATATCAGCTTTAGCAATATGGCCAGTTCTGTGGGTGTTGGTGTGACCTGGGTAACTGCACTTGGCCCGCTGAGTTTCAGCTTGGCCATGCCGATCAAGAAACCGGATGACGCAGATACTCAAGTGTTCCAATTCTCCCTCGGCCAGACTTTCTAAAAGCCTGACTTTAGATACAGACAACGGATTTTTTAGGAGTGCATCGTGCGTAAGTTGACTCAATTGGTTCTCCTGGCTTCGCTCTTGGCAGCTGGCCCGGCTTTTGCCGACATGAAAATTGCAGTGCTGAACTATCAAATGGCACTGCTTGAATCCGACGCTGCCAAGCGTTATGCAGTGGATGCCGAGAAAAAGTTCGGTCCGCAACTGACCAAGCTGAAAAACCTGGAAAGCAGTGCCAAGGGCATCCAGGACCGTCTGGTCAGTGGCGGCGACAAGATGCAGCAAGGCGAGCGTGAGCGTCTGGAGCTCGAATTCAAGCAAAAGGCTCGTGACTTCCAGTTCCAGTCCAAGGAGCTGAACGAAGCCAAGGCAGTTGCTGACCGTGAAATGCTGAAACAGCTGAAGCCAAAACTGGACAGCGCTGTTGAAGAAGTCATCAAGAAAGGCGCCTATGACCTGGTGTTCGAGCGTGGTGCTGTGATTGATGTGAAACCTCAGTACGACATCACTCGCCAAGTTATCGAGCGCATGAATCAGCTGAAGTAATTATGACCGCGACTATTAAGCTCGGCCGATTGGCCGAGTTCCTCGGAGCCACCTTGCGTGGCTCTGCGGAGAAAGAAATTACTGGGCTGGCCACTTTACAAGAGGCCGGCCCAGCTCAGTTGAGCTTTCTGGCAAACCCCCAATACCGTAAATACCTGGTTGACTGCCACGCTGGGGCTGTATTGCTCAAGGCCGCGGATGCCGAGGAGTACGCGGGTGACGCGCTGGTTGTGCCCGATCCTTACCTGGCTTATGCCCGCATCTCGCATTTATTCGATCCCAAACCCAAAGCCACTGCCGGTATTCACCCTACGGCCGTGATTGCTGACGATGCGGTGGTCGACCCGATGGCGAGTATCGGTGCGTTCGCCGTGATCGAGAGCGGAGCGCGCATTGGCGCAGGTGTCACCATTGGCGCTCATTGCTTTATCGGTGCTCGTTGCACCATTGGCGAAGATGGCTGGCTGGCTCCTCGCGTTACCCTTTATCACGATGTTCACATCGGCAAGCGGGTAGTGATTCAGTCAGGCGCCGTGCTGGGGGGTGAAGGTTTTGGTTTCGCCAACGAAAAGGGCGTGTGGCAGAAAATCGCCCAGATTGGCGGTGTCACCCTTGGTGATGATGTCGAGATTGGCGTCAATACCGCCATTGATCGTGGCGCTTTGGCCGATACGTTGATCGGCAATGGCGTCAAGCTGGATAACCAGATTCAAATCGCTCACAACGTTCAAGTGGGTGACCATACGGCGATGGCCGCCTGTGTGGGCATTTCCGGAAGTACTAAAATCGGTAAGCACTGCATGCTTGCAGGCGGTGTTGGTTTGGTCGGTCACATTGAAATTTGTGACAACGTGTTCTTGACTGGCATGACGATGGTGACTCATTCGATCACCGAGCCAGGAGCCTATTCTTCCGGTACTGCCATGCAGCCGGCTGCGGAGTGGCGCAAAAGTGCGGCGCGTATACGTCAGCTGGATGACATTGCACGACGGCTAAAACATCTGGAAAAGCGCGTTGGGGAAGTGACCCCAAGCGGTAAAGCTTCTTCAGAAGGCTAATACAATTTCCATATCAAGAGTGCATAGCCACTGGTTTGCTTCCTTGATTTGCTAGAGGAGCGCGCCTTAGTCGCGCGCGCCCAATCTTTATTACAGGCTTCCCCACGAAATGATGGACATCAACGAGATTCGCGAATATCTGCCCCACCGTTACCCGTTCCTGCTGGTGGACCGAGTGGTGGATCTGGATGTCGAGAACAAGCGCATTCGTGCCTACAAGAATGTCAGCATCAACGAACCTTTTTTCAACGGTCACTTCCCGGCGCACCCGATCATGCCCGGCGTATTGATCATTGAAGCCATGGCTCAGGCAGCTGGCATTCTGGGTTTCAAAATGCTGGATGTTAAACCGGCCGACGGCACACTCTATTATTTCGTAGGCTCTGACAAACTGCGTTTCCGTCAGCCAGTGCTGCCAGGTGACCAACTGATCCTCGAAGCCAAGTTCCTGAGCTGCAAGCGCTCTATCTGGAAGTTCGAGTGCCAGGCTTCGGTTGACGGCAAGCCAGTCTGCTCAGCTGAAATCATCTGTGCGGAACGCAAACTATGAGTTTGATTGACCCTCGCGCAATCATCGATCCGACGGCCGTACTGGCCGACGACGTCGAGGTCGGCCCTTGGTCGATCATCGGCGCAGGTGTGGAAATCGGCGAGGGGACTGTGATTGGGCCGCATGTGATTCTCAAGGGCCCAACCAGGATCGGTAAACACAATCGCATCTACCAGTTTTCATCGGTAGGCGAGGACACACCTGATCTGAAGTACAAGGGCGAAGAGACACGCCTGGTGATTGGTGACCACAACGTTATTCGCGAAGGCGTCACCATTCATCGTGGCACTGTGCAGGACCGTGCCGAAACAACGCTGGGTGATCACAATCTGATCATGGCCTATGCCCATATCGGGCATGACAGCGTGATTGGCAATCATTGCATCCTGGTGAATAACGCCGCCCTGGCGGGCCATGTGCACATGGGAGACTGGGCGATCCTGTCTGGCTTCACTTTGGTTCACCAGTTCTGCCACATTGGCGCGCACAGTTTTTCGGGCATGGGCACGGCCATTGGTAAAGATGTTCCGGCATTCGTGACGGTATTTGGCAGCCCGGCCGAAGCGCGCAGCATGAATTTTGAAGGCATGCGCCGTCGTGGTTTCAGTGATGAAGCCATTCATGCCCTGCGCCGTGCTTACAAAGTGGTGTATCGACAAGGCCTTACGGTAGAGCAGGCACTGGCTGAGCTCGCGGAACCTGCTGTGCAGTTCCCTGAAGTGGCGATGTTTGTCGACTCCATTCGTTCCTCCACCCGCGGCATTACGCGCTAGCCATGGCCATGTTGCGTATTGCGCTGGTGGCAGGCGAGGCTTCCGGCGACATTCTCGGCTCCGGGCTGATGCGAGCGCTGAAGGCCCGTCATGCAGACATCGAATTCATCGGCGTCGGTGGCCCCTTGATGGAAGCCGAGGGCATGACCTCTTACTTCCCCATGGAGCGCCTGTCAGTGATGGGGCTGGTAGAAGTTCTGGGTCGCTTGCGTGAATTGCTCAAACGTCGCAAAGACCTGGTTCAAACGCTGATTGCCGAAAAGCCGGATGTGTTTATCGGTATCGACGCCCCGGACTTTACTCTCAATATTGAGCTGCAATTGCGCCGTGCCGGAATCAAGACCGTGCACTATGTCAGCCCGTCTGTGTGGGCGTGGCGGCAGAAGCGGGTGCTTAAAATCCGCGAAGGCTGCGATTTGATGCTGACGCTGTTCCCGTTCGAGGCCAAATTCTACGAAGAGAAGGGTGTGCCGGTGCGTTTTGTCGGTCACCCATTGGCCGATGCCATCCCGCTTGAAGCCGACCGAGCTGCTGCGCGCGCCGAGTTGGGGTTGCCGGATGGGCCGCTGGTTGCATTGATGCCGGGCAGTCGTGGCGGTGAAGTCGGCAAGCTGGGCGGCTTGTTCCTGGACGCTGCTCAGATGATTCACAAGACGCGACCTGACGTGCGTTTTGTCCTGCCCTGTGCCAACAACGCTCGGCGCATTCAGCTTGAGCAACTGCTGGTCGGGCGTGACTTGCCCTTGACCTTGCTCGATGGGCAGTCGCACCTGGCGCTGGCTGGCTGTGATGCGGTGTTGATCGCGTCCGGTACAGCGACCCTTGAAGCGTTGCTGTACAAGCGTCCCATGGTGGTTGCTTATCGCTTGTCATCGCTGACTTTCTGGATTCTCAAGCGGCTGGTCAAAAGCCCCTACGTGTCATTGCCCAATCTGTTGGCCCAACGGCTTTTGGTCCCAGAGTTGTTGCAGGATGCGGCGACGCCTCAAGCGCTGGCAAACACCTTGTTGCCGCTGGTCGATGGCGGCCAGGAGCAAACGCGTGGTTTCGACGAAATCCATCGCACTTTGCGCCTCGATGCATCCAATCAGGCCGCTGATGCGGTGCTGGGCCTGATCGCAAAATCTTAATGAGTACAGTGACTATGCAAATCGGATTGGACTTCAACCTGGTCAATCAGGTCGAAGACCTGGTGGCCGGCGTTGATGAAGTCGGTCGTGGACCGCTGTGCGGTGCCGTGGTCACGGCAGCGGTCATTCTTGACCCGATGCGGCCCATTGCGGGCCTTAACGACTCGAAAAAACTCACCGAAGCACGTCGTGAAAAGCTCTTCGATGAAATTTGTGAAAAAGCCCTGAGCTGGTGCATCGCACGAGCGGAAGTTGAAGAAATCGACGAACTGAACATTCTGCACGCCACCATGCTGGCCATGCAGCGAGCAGTGGAAGGCCTGAGTATCACCCCCAAGCTGGCGATGATCGACGGCAACCGCTGCCCCAAGCTGGCGATGCCGGCCGAGGCGGTGGTCAAGGGCGATAGCAAGGTCCCGGCCATTGCTGCGGCCTCGATTTTGGCCAAGGTTAGCCGTGATCGTGAAATGGCTGCCTTTGAGCTGCAATACCCTGGGTATGGCATTGGCGGGCACAAGGGCTACCCGACGTCCGTTCATCTGGAAGCGCTGGAGCGTTTGGGCCCGACGCCTATTCATCGTCGCTCGTTTGGCCCGGTGCGGCGTGCTTACGAAATGCGCGAAGGCCTTGCCAAGGTTTAGTTGCAAGGCTGATGTTTTTGCCAAGGCCCGGTACAATCCGGGCCTTGTTGTTTCCCAAAGCTGATAGACAGGATCACCATGCCGGCTTCATTCGTTCACCTGCGCCTGCACACTGAATACTCCCTGGTCGATGGCCTGGTGCGGATCAAACCGCTGATCAAAACCCTGGCGAGCATGAATATGCCCGCTGTCGCGGTGACGGATCAGAACAACATGTGTTCCCTCGTCAAATTCTATAAAACAGCCATGGGCGGTGGTATCAAGCCGATTTGTGGGGCTGACCTGTGGCTGTCGAACAAAGATCCGGATAGCCCGCTGAGCCGTATCAGCCTGTTGGCGATGAATGCCGTGGGCTATCGCAACCTGACTGAGCTGATTTCTCGGGGCTTTATCGATGGCCAGCGCAACGGCCAGGTCATCATTGAGCGCGAGTGGGTGGCGCAAGCTGCCGAAGGCTTGATCATGCTGTCGGCTGCCAAAGAAGGCGAGATCGGCCTGGCGCTGCTCAGCGGTAACACTGAAGAAGCGCACACCCTGGCGCTTGAATGGATGGCGGTGTTCCCGGAGCGTTTTTATCTGGAAGTTCAGCGTACCAATCGTCCCAATGACGAAGAGCATCTGCATGCTGCCGTTGCGCTGGCCGATGCCATCGGTGCGCCGCTGGTGGCCACCAACGATGTGCGCTTCATCAAGCCAGAAGACTTCGAGGCTCACGAAACCCGCGTTTGCATTGGTGAGGGCCGGGCGCTGGACGACCCGCGCCGCTCCAAGAACTACAGCGATCAGCAGTACCTGAAAAGCGCCGAGGAAATGGCCGAGCTGTTCAGTGACCTGCCCGAGGCGCTGGCCAACTCGGTGGAAATCGCCAAGCGCTGCAACATTGAGGTGAAGCTGGGGACTCACTTCCTGCCCAACTTCCCGATTCCCGATGGCATGACCATCGATGAGTACTTCCGCAAAGTATCGTTTGAAGGCCTTGAAGAGCGCTTGAGCGTTCTGCTGCCCAAAGACACCACTGAAGATTACGACGCCCGACGTCAGGTGTATGTCGATCGGCTGAATTTCGAGCTGGATATCATCATCCAGATGGGGTTCCCCGGTTACTTCCTGATCGTTATGGACTTCATCCAGTGGGCGAAAAACAACGGCGTGCCGGTCGGCCCGGGACGGGGGTCGGGTGCTGGGTCGCTGGTGGCCTATGTGCAGAAAATCACCGACCTTGATCCGCTGGAATATGACCTGCTGTTCGAGCGATTCCTTAACCCGGAACGGGTATCGATGCCCGACTTCGACGTTGACTTCTGCATGGATGGTCGCGACCGGGTGATTGAATATGTGGCTGAAAAGTACGGCCGCAACGCAGTAAGCCAGATCATCACCTTTGGTTCGATGGCGGCGAAAGCGGTTATTCGCGATGTGGCGCGGGTTCAGGGCAAGTCCTATGGCCTGGCGGATCGTCTGTCTAAGATGATTCCGTTCGAAGTGGGAATGACCCTCGAAAAAGCCTACGAACAGGAAGAAGTGCTGCGTGACTTCATCAAGGTGGATGAAGAGGCCGCAGAAATCTGGGAAATGGCGCGCAAGCTCGAAGGCGTTGTGCGTAACGTCGGTAAACACGCCGGTGGTGTGGTTATCGCACCGACCAAGTTGACAGACTTCTCGCCGATTTACTGCGATGAAGAGGGTGACGGTCTGGTAACCCAGTTCGACAAGGACGACGTTGAGTCGGCAGGCCTGGTGAAGTTCGACTTCCTGGGGCTGCGGACCCTGACGGTGATCGACTGGGCGCTGAAAACCATCAACCGTGATCGCGCCAAGCTCAATGAAGAGCCGCTGGACATCGCCTTCATTCCGCTTGATGACAAGCCGACGTATCAGTTGCTGCAGAAGGCTGAGACCACAGCGGTGTTCCAGCTTGAATCACGCGGCATGAAAGAGCTGATTAAAAAGCTCAAGCCCGACTGTCTTGAAGACTTGATCGCACTGGTGGCCCTGTTCCGTCCGGGGCCGCTGCAATCGGGCATGGTTGATGACTTTATCAACCGTAAGCACGGTCGCGCCGAACTGGCGTATCCGCATTCCGATTATCAATATGAAGGCCTCAAGCCAGTATTGGCGCCAACCTACGGCATCATCCTGTACCAGGAGCAGGTGATGCAGATTGCTCAGGTCATGGCCGGTTACACCCTTGGCGGCGCGGACATGTTGCGTCGAGCCATGGGTAAGAAAAAACCCGAAGAAATGGCCAAGCAGCGCGGTGGTTTCATTGAAGGCTGTGGCAAGAACAATATTGATGCGGACCTTGCCGGTAACATTTTCGACCTGGTAGAGAAATTTGCCGGTTATGGCTTCAACAAATCCCACTCCGCGGCCTACGGCCTGGTGTCTTACCAGACGGCCTGGCTGAAAACGCATTACCCGGCGCCGTTCATGGCTGCGGTACTGTCGGCGGATATGCACAACACCGACAAGGTTGTGACCTTGATCGAAGAAATTCGCACCATGAAGCTGCGTCTCGACGCACCGGATGTGAATGCTTCGGAGTTCAAGTTCACGGTTAACGACGAAGGCCGAATTATTTACGGCCTGGGTGCGATAAAGGGCGTGGGTGAGGGGCCGGTGGAGGCCATTACCGAAGCGCGCAAGGACGGTCCGTTTACTGACCTGTTCGATTTCTGCGCGCGTGTTGACCTCAAGCGTATTAACAAACGCACCCTGGACGGTTTGATCCGCAGCGGCGCTCTGGACCGTCTGGGACCTTACTTCCACGATGAGCCAAAAGCGTATCAAGCTCACATCGATCAAAACCGCGCCGTGTTGCTGGCGGCGATGGAAGAGGCGATCAAGGCCGCTGAACAAACCGCGCGGACTCACGACAGCGGGCATGCGGATTTGTTTGGCGGATTGTTTGTCGAAGAAGACGCGGATGTGTATGGCAACCATCGCAAGGCGAAGGAACTGACCCTCAAAGAGCGTCTCAAGGGTGAGAAAGATACCCTTGGGCTGTATCTGACCGGTCACCCGATTGATGAATACGAAGGCGAAATCCGCCGCTTTGCCCGTCAGCGCATTATTGATCTGAAACCGGCACGCGACACACAGACTGTCGCCGGTATGATCATTGCCCTGCGGGTGATGAAGAACAAGAAAGGTGACAAGATGGGCTTTATCACTCTGGACGACCGTTCAGGGCGTATCGAAGCCTCCTTGTTCGCCGAGGCCTTCCATTCGGCGCAATCGTTGTTGCAGACTGACGCAATGGTGGTGGTCGAAGGCGAGGTCAGCAATGATGACTTTTCCGGTGGCCTGCGTTTGCGGGTCAAGCGGGTGATGAGCATGGAAGAAGCGCGCACCAGCCTGGCTGAAAGCCTGCGTCTCAAAGTGACGCAAGCGGCGCTGAAAGGGGACCAATTACGCTTTCTGGGCGAATTGTTCAAAAAACATCGCGGGGCGTGCCCGATCACCATGGACTACACCGGCGCAGACGCCAAGGCTTTGCTGCAGTTTGGCGAAACCTGGCGGATTGATCCGGCAGACAGCTTGATTCAAGCGTTGCGTGACCAGTTTGGGCGAGACAACGTCTTCCTCCAATACCGTTGACGGTCAGGGGCGAATCACGCGCCCTGATCTCGACCTGAATTTTTAATCTCGACCTGAGAGCGCCTCTCCCTTAAGGTAGGCGCGATACAGATCAACCGGCTGCCCCAGTCGGGTTGGACTCACCAGCAAATGCTGGGTTTCACGCCCGCTGGCATGCTTTGCCGCCGACCCAAGACGGATGCTTATGAACCCGAATTTTCTTGATTTCGAACAGCCGATTGCTGACCTGCAAGCCAAAATCGAAGAGTTGCGCTTGGTCGGTAATGACAATTCGCTGAACATCAGCGATGAAATCTCTCGCCTGCAAGACAAAAGCAAAACGCTGACTGAAGATATTTTCGGCAAGCTGACCAGCTGGCAAATTGCTCGTCTGGCCCGTCATCCGCGTCGTCCTTACACCTTGGACTACATTGATCACATCTTCACCGAATTCGATGAGCTACACGGCGACCGTCACTTCTCCGATGACGCTGCCATCGTCGGTGGTATTGCGCGTCTGGATGGCCAGCCAGTCATGGTGATCGGTCACCAGAAAGGCCGTGAAGTGCGTGAGAAGGTTCGCCGCAACTTCGGCATGCCGCGTCCGGAAGGCTACCGTAAAGCCTGCCGACTGATGGAAATGGCCGAACGTTTCAAAATGCCGATCCTGACCTTCATCGACACGCCGGGTGCTTACCCGGGGATTGACGCCGAAGAGCGTAACCAGAGCGAAGCGATTGCCTGGAACCTGCGTGTCATGGCTCGCCTGAAAACCCCGATCATCTCCACTGTAATCGGTGAGGGTGGTTCGGGCGGTGCATTGGCGATTGGCGTCTGCGACCAATTGAACATGCTGCAGTATTCGACTTACGCGGTGATCTCGCCGGAAGGCTGTGCATCGATTCTGTGGAAGACCGCCGAAAAGGCGCCGGACGCAGCAGAAGCCATGGGTATCACTGCTGAGCGCCTGAAAGGCCTGGGCATCGTTGACAAGGTCATCATCGAGCCGTTGGGCGGCGCGCATCGTGATCCGGCGGCGGCTTCTGCCACCATCCGTGGCGAGCTGATCTCGCAACTGGACATGCTCAAAAAGCTCGACACCGAAACCTTGCTCAAGCGTCGTTATGATCGCCTGATGAGCTACGGTCTCTGATCATAGCTGGCCCTCACCCCAACCCTCTCCCGGGGGGAGAGGGAGCTGATTAGCGGTGTTTTAGAGCGCGCAGCCGGTCAGTTCCCCTCCTTCCGGGAGAGGAGCTGATTAGCGATTTTCCAGAGCGCGCAGCCGGTCAGTTCCCCTTCTTCCGGGATAGGGACTGATTAGCGATTTTCCAGAGCGCGCAGCCGGTCAGTTCCCTCTCCCTCCGGGAGAGGGCTAGGGTGAGGGGCTTTTGATCCAGGCGGTGCTTGATATGTCCAACCTCTCAATCCAGCTGCTTCAAACCTTAAAACCCTGGCGCAACGCCAAGGCCTGGCACGTCGCGCTTTCCGGCGGGCTTGATTCAACAGTCTTGCTTCACCTCCTCGCACAACTGCGTCAAACCCATGCGCTTCCTGCTCTGACTGCCGTCCATGTTCACCATGGCTTGCAGGCGGCCGCTGATGCCTGGCCGGCACATTGTCAGGCGCTGTGCGATTCGCTGGGCGTGCCGTTGCAGGTGTTTCATGTTCAGGTCCGTCCTGGGGCCAGCCTTGAACGCGCTGCACGAGAGGCACGCTATCGGGCCTTTGAAGCTGTTACCCAGGCGGACGAAGTGTTACTGACCGGTCAGCACCGGGACGATCAGGCGGAAACGCTCCTGTTTCGCCTATTGCGTGGGGCCGGGGTGAGCGGACTGTCGTCGATGCCCCATGAACGGGCGCTCGGACTGGGGCGCATGTGCCGACCCTTGCTGGATGTTTCTCGCGCTGAACTGGAAGCCTACGCACGCTCGCACGCCTTGAACTGGGTGGAAGATCCTTCAAATACCCAGACAGCGTTCTCGCGTAATTATTTGCGTCATGAAGTCATCCCAGCGCTTACCAAGCGCTGGCCACAAGCAACTGCAAGCATGGCGCGCACGGCTGCTCATTGTGCCGAGGCGCAAGGGTTGCTCGATGAGTTGGCGCAACAGGATCTTGCCGCCGCCAACACTCCCCATACCGAGTTCGCCTGGCTTGGTCTGCCATCTCTGGCGCTGGCGCCGATTGCCGCACTGTCAGCAGCCCGCCAGCGCAATGTATTGCGCTATTGGCTGGCCGGGTTCACTCAACTGCCGGACACGGATCATTGGGCTGGCTGGGAAGCCCTGCGCGATGCCCGTGAGGATGCACATCCGATCTGGAAATTGGCCGATGGCCAACTGCATCGTGCCAGCGGGCACGTCTGGTGGCTGGCCGGTGACTGGCTGCGCCAACCCTGTGGGCCAATTCTCTGGCACAACCCCGAAGTCCCGGTGTCGCTGCCGGGTAATGGTCAATTGCGTTTGCTCGGTGACATTCCCGCTGGCCCCTTGCACGTGAGCTATCG
Source organism: Pseudomonas sp. 7P_10.2_Bac1 (assembly GCF_025465935.1). GTDB lineage: Bacteria > Pseudomonadota > Gammaproteobacteria > Pseudomonadales > Pseudomonadaceae > Aquipseudomonas. Next base: position 37,956 of record NZ_JANLNV010000094.1, read on the forward strand.
TCAAGGAGGGGAGGTGATGGCGCTGGCGCAGCGCGGGCATCGAGATCTCAAGCGCTTGCTCAATGAGCAGGGCGTGCCTGGATTTGTCCGGGGCAGATTGCCGCTGTTGTACCGCAATGATCAGTTATTGGCGGTGGCAAACCTCAACGGATTGGCGTTCGGCCCTTGTGGGCATTGGCAATTGCAGTGGTTGCCAACTTCGAGCGATCAAGGTTTGAGCTGAAAGGGGCTTTCCGGTAGACTACGCTCCCTTCTTGATACAACTTCTGTAGATTCACCAGAATTGCAGATGTTGCCGATTACCAAGCAGTCTTTGCTGGGCGATTTTAAAAAAATGTGTGGCTTGTATCGAACCGTCGGTTTCCTTCGGTCTGTTTCAACGCAGCAGTTTTTCGAAAGGTGCACTGTGACTAATGCTGGTGATTGGGGGCTTCGGCCTTCCTTCGCTCTCCCCGGCGGCTCTGACCGCTTTAACGCAGACTTCTAGGGTTTTTCATGACGCGCTACATCTTCGTCACGGGCGGTGTTGTTTCTTCATTGGGGAAAGGCATTGCCTCGGCTTCATTGGCAGCCATCCTGGAGGCGCGGGGACTTAAGGTCACCATGCTGAAGCTGGACCCCTACATCAACGTTGATCCGGGCACCATGAGTCCGTTCCAGCACGGTGAAGTGTTCGTCACCCATGACGGCGCCGAGACTGACCTGGACTTGGGCCACTACGAGCGGTTCATCCGCACGACCATGACCCAGAACAACAACTTCACCACGGGCCGCGTTTACGAACACGTCCTGCGCAAGGAGCGCCGTGGTGATTACCTGGGGGCAACCATCCAGGTGATTCCGCACATCACCGACGAAATCAAGCGTCGGATCATCAAGGGCGCCGGCGATGCCGACGTAGCGATGGTCGAGATTGGCGGCACTGTGGGTGACATTGAGTCTCAACCGTTCCTCGAGGCTATCCGTCAGTTGCGCATCGAAGTGGGCGCCAAGCGCGCCATGCTGATGCACCTGACCCTGGTTCCGTACATCGCCACCGCTGGCGAAACGAAAACCAAGCCAACGCAACACTCGGTTAAAGAATTGCGCTCCATCGGCCTGCAGCCAGACGTTCTGATCTGCCGTTCCGACCACCACGTTGATGTGTCCTCGCGTCGCAAGATCGCGCTGTTCACCAACGTTGAAGAGCGTGCAGTCATCTCGCTGGAAGACGCCGATACCATCTACAAGATCCCTGGCATGTTGCACGCCCAGGGCCTGGATGATTTCGTCGTTGAGCGTTTTGGCCTGCAATGCAACACCGCTGATCTGTCCGAGTGGGACAAGGTGGTCGACGCCAAGCTCAATCCAGAGCGTGAAGTCACCATCGCCATGGTGGGCAAGTACATGGAGCTGCTGGATGCGTACAAGTCGCTGATCGAAGCGATGAGCCACGCCGGTATTTCCAACCGTACCAAGGTCAACCTGCGCTATATCGATTCTGAAGACATCGAAAACAAAGGCACTGAACTGCTCGAAGGCGCTGACGCCATTCTGGTTCCGGGTGGCTTCGGTCTGCGCGGCGTAGAAGGCAAGATCACCGCGGTTCAATATGCGCGTGAAAACAAGGTGCCATACCTGGGTATCTGCCTGGGCATGCAAGTGGCGGTCATCGAGTTCGCACGTAACGTGCTGGGCTGGAAAGATGCCAACTCCACCGAATTCGATCGCAGCAGCGGCCATCCGGTTGTGGGTCTGATCACTGAGTGGGAAGACGCCACTGGTGCAGTCGAAACCCGCACCGAAGCCTCTGATCTGGGCGGCACCATGCGTCTGGGCGCACAGGATTGCCAGCTGGAAGCCGGTTCCCTGGTGCATGAATGCTATGCCAAGGACGTGATTGTTGAGCGTCACCGTCATCGCTACGAAGTGAACAACAACCTGCTGCCACAACTGATCGAAGCAGGCCTCAAAGTGACCGGCCGTTCCGGTGACGGCGCGTTGGTAGAAGTGGTTGAAGCACCGGATCATCCTTGGTTCGTCGCTTGCCAGTTCCACCCTGAGTTCACCTCGACTCCGCGTGATGGCCACCCTCTGTTCAGCGGTTTCGTTAAAGCAGCATTGGCGCAACACGAGAAGAAGGCTTAATCAGCATGGCGCAAAAAATTATCCGCGTAGGCAATATCGACATTGCCAACGACAAGCCAATGGTCTTGTTCGGTGGCATGAACGTGCTGGAAAGCCGTGATATGGCCATGCAGGTGTGCGAAGAGTACGTACGTGTTACCGAAAAGCTCGGTATTCCTTACGTCTTCAAGGCCAGTTTCGACAAGGCTAACCGTTCATCGATCAACTCGTATCGAGGCCCCGGCCTCGAAGAGGGCATGCGGATATTCCAGGACATCAAGCAAGCGTTTGGTGTGCCGGTGATCACCGACGTCCACGAGCCTGCGCAAGCAGCCGTGGTCGCCGAGGTCTGCGACATCATCCAGTTGCCGGCTTTCCTGTCGCGCCAGACTGACCTGGTCGTGGCCATGGCCAAGACCGGTGCCGTGATCAACATCAAAAAAGCCCAATTCCTCGCGCCACAGGAAATGAAACACATCCTGAGCAAGTGCGAAGAAGCGGGCAATGATCAACTGATCCTCTGTGAGCGTGGCTCCAGCTTTGGCTACAACAACCTTGTGGTCGACATGCTGGGCTTCGGCATCATGAAACAATTTGAGTACCCGGTGTTTTTCGACGTGACCCACGCGCTGCAAATGCCGGGTGGTCGTGCCGATTCCGCCGGTGGTCGTCGTGCTCAGGTCACTGATCTCGCCAAGGCCGGCATCAGCCAAGGCCTGGCGGGGTTGTTCCTCGAGGCGCACCCGGATCCTGACAACGCCAAATGCGATGGCCCTTGTGCCTTGCGTCTGGACAAGCTGGAGCCATTCCTGGCCCAGCTGAAGTCGCTGGATGAGTTGGTTAAAAGTTTTCCGACAATAGAAACGGCCTGATCGGCCGTTCTCCGGTAAAGTACCGCACGATTTTCGGGCCCTTGTGGCCCGAGTTTCATCGTCCGTAAGGCTGCCCGTTATTCGATCCTTGCCGACGGTGGCAATATTTCCCTCAGCTGCGTCGTTTTCGTCAACTTTGGAGTGGTTACAACAATGGCAAAAATCGTCGACATCAAAGGTCGTGAAGTTCTCGACTCCCGTGGCAATCCCACTGTGGAAGCCGACGTGCTTCTCGACAACGGCATCATCGGCAGTGCTTGCGCGCCTTCCGGTGCTTCCACCGGCTCGCGCGAAGCGTTGGAGCTGCGTGATGGCGACAAGAGCCGTTACCTGGGCAAAGGCGTTCTGAAAGCGGTTGCCAACATCAACGGCCCGATCCGCGACTTGCTGCTGGGTAAAGACCCAGTTGATCAAAAAGCGCTGGACCACGCGATGATCGCGCTGGACGGTACTGAAAACAAAGGCTCGCTGGGTGCCAACGCAATCCTGGCGGTGTCTCTGGCGGCTGCCAAGGCTGCGGCTCAGGACCAGGACCTGCCGCTGTACGCGCACATCGCCAACCTCAATGGCACGCCGGGTGTTTACTCGATGCCAGTGCCGATGATGAACATCATCAACGGCGGTGAACACGCCGATAACAACGTCGATATCCAGGAGTTCATGGTTCAGCCGGTTGGCGCCAAGACTTTCTCCGACGCGCTGCGCATGGGCACCGAAATTTTCCATCACCTCAAGGCTGTACTGAAGGCCCGTGGCCTGAACACTGCAGTGGGTGACGAAGGTGGTTTCGCACCTAACCTGGCGTCCAACGAAGATGCACTGAAAGTGATCTCTGAAGCCATTGCCAACGCCGGTTACACCCTGGGCACCGACGTGACCCTGGCACTGGACTGCGCGGCCAGCGAATTCTACGAAGACGGCAAGTACAACCTGTCCGGCGAAGGTCAGGTGTTCAGCTCCGAAGGTTTCGCCGAGTACCTGAAAGGTCTGACCCAGCGCTACCCGATCATCTCCATCGAAGATGGCCTGGACGAATCCGACTGGGATGGCTGGAAAATCCTGACCGACAAAATCGGCGAGAAAACCCAGCTGGTCGGTGACGATCTGTTCGTAACCAACACCAAGATCCTGAAAGAAGGCATCGATAAAAAGATCGCCAACTCGATCCTGATCAAGTTCAACCAGATCGGTACCCTGACCGAAACTCTGGAAGCCATTCAAATGGCCAAGGCTGCCGGTTACACCGCGGTGATTTCGCACCGTTCGGGTGAAACCGAAGACGCAACCATTGCCGACCTGGCAGTAGGTACTTCGGCTGGCCAGATCAAGACCGGTTCTCTGTGCCGTTCAGACCGCGTTTCCAAGTACAACCAATTGCTGCGTATCGAAGAGCAACTGGGTACTAAAGCCAAGTACAACGGTCGTGGCGAGTTCCGCGGCTAAGCAGTTGGTGGTAAAAAGACAACAGGTTGTGTCAGAAAGCTCGCCTTTGTGGGTGTTTTGACACTAATCTGATGCTTATCACGTACAAGCCTGGTTCTTCCAGGCTTTGTATTGTTGGTTGTTTACGTTTGTCGGCATGGCTGTCTTTTCACTGGATACCTGATATTCGATGCGCAGTCCCAATTGGTTGTTCCTCATTTTGCTCTTGCTTCTGGCTGGCCTGCAGTATCGCCTGTGGGTGGGGAATGGGAGCTTGGCGCAGGTGACTGACCTGACGCAGCAAATTGCTGATCAGCATGCTGAAAACGAAGTGCTGTTGGAGCGTAACCGCGTGCTGGATGCGGAAGTCCTTGAGTTGAAAAAAGGTATGGAGACCGTTGAAGAACGGGCTCGCCATGAGTTGGGCATGGTTAAAGAGGGCGAAACCCTCTACCAGTTGGCCCAATGAGAATCGCCTCACCGGCCTTCTGGGCCGTGATTCCTGCCGCGGGCGTTGGTGCCCGTATGGCCGCGGACCGTCCCAAGCAATATTTGCAACTGGGCGGGCGCAGTATTCTTGAACACAGCCTTGGCTGTTTCCTTGATCATCCTGGCCTTAAAGGCCTGGTGGTCAGCCTGGCGCTGGATGATCCGTTCTGGCCGTCCTTGCAGTGTGCGGCAGACCCGCGTATCGCGAGGGTTGAAGGTGGTCGCGAACGAGCTGATTCAGTGCTCAATGCCTTGTTGTACTTGCATGAGCAGGGCGCCAGTGATGATGACTGGGTGTTGGTACACGATGCGGCACGGCCCAACTTGTCACGTGACGACCTGGACAAACTGCTCTATGAGTTGGCCGATGATCCGGTCGGTGGTTTGCTCGCAGTCCCGGCCCGGGACACGCTAAAACGCGTGGACAAAAATGGCCGCGTTGTCGAAACCGTTGACCGCAGCTTGATCTGGCAGGCCTACACGCCGCAGATGTTTCGCCTGGGGGCACTGCATCGCGCCTTGGCTGACAGCCTGGTGGCGGATGCGACCATCACCGACGAATCTTCCGCAATGGAATGGGCTGGACAGGCGCCACGCCTGATCGAAGGGCGTTCAGACAACATCAAAGTCACCCGCCCGGAAGATCTGGAGTGGTTGCGGCTGCGTTGGGCCAAACGCTGATCCCCACTGCAGGTTTCAGGACACCGAATACTCTTCGCGCTTGGCCAAGCCTTCCTTAAGGTAGTCCACCAGTTTTCTGACTTTGGGCGACAGGTGTCGCTGCTGCGGATACATCGCCCAAACGGCCGTGTTGGGTGGCTGATGTACATCCAGCAAGGAGATCAACGCGCCGGTCTTCAAATGCTCCAGCACGTAATAGTCCGGTAGCTGACACAGACCAACGCCTAGTAATGCAGCGTCCAATACCGCTTGCCCACTGTTACAGCGCCAGTTGCCTTGCACCCGTTGCGAATACTCTCGCCCGTCCTGTTCCAGTTGCCATATGTCTGAACTACCGATCAGGCAGTTATGCCGGCTCAATTCCGACAAGCTGTGCGGGCGGCCGTAGCGCTCCAGATAAGACGGCGACGTACACATGTACATGCGTCTTGGCGCCAGGCGGGTCGCGACCAGGCTTGAGTCGTGCAGTCGGCCTAGCCGAATCGCCAGGTCGAGGCTTTCGTGCACCAGGTCCAGGGGGCGGTTGGTCAGTTCAATGTCGACCCGCAATTGCGGGTACAAGCCCATGAAGCGGGTCACCAGCGGCACGATAAAACGTTCTCCGTAGGCGACCGCGCAGGTCATGCGCAGCATGCCTTTGGGTTCGCTGGTCAAGTCACCAACGGCACGCAATGCCTCTTCACGGCCATCTTGCAGGCGCTGACAGTGTTGTAAAAAGGTTTGTCCGGCTTCTGTCAGCGTGACCCGGCGAGTACTGCGATAGAACAGGCGGGTCTGCAAGCGCTCTTCAAGGCGGGCCACTTGACGACTGATATGTGAAGACGACACGCCCAGGCGTTCTGCCGCTGCCGTAAATTGGCTGCATTCGGCCACTGCCACAAATTCGTCTATACCTTCCCAGCGGTTCTCATTCACGGTTGATTATCCCTGTGAGGCAATAATGTTTTGCTTTTGACCGGATTATTAATCACTCAGTGCTGATTTACACTCGGCATCTTGTTTTTACTTTGCTGGAGACGATGGATGATCAAGTCACGTGCTGCCGTAGCGTTCGAGGCCAAAAAGCCACTGGAAATCGTAGAAGTGGATGTCGCCATGCCCAAGGCTGGCGAAGTGCTCTTGCGCGTTGTGGCGACGGGTGTTTGCCACACCGATGCTTACACCCTGTCGGGCGCGGACCCGGAAGGTATCTTTCCGTCGATTCTGGGCCATGAAGGCGGTGCAATCGTTGAAGCCATCGGTGAGGGCGTAACCTCAGTGGCCGTTGGTGATCACGTCATCCCGCTGTACACCCCGGAATGCCGTCAATGTAAATTCTGCCTGTCAGGCAAGACCAACCTGTGTCAGTCGATTCGTTCGACCCAAGGCAAAGGCCTGATGCCAGACGGCACCACGCGCTTCTCGTACAAGGGGCAGCCGATTTTCCATTACATGGGCACGTCGACGTTTTCCGAGTACACCGTGCTCCCGGAAATTTCCGTGGCCAAAATCCAGAAAGACGCCCCATTGGAAAAAGTCTGCCTGCTGGGTTGCGGCGTGACCACCGGCATTGGCGCAGTGCTCAACACCGCCAAGGTCAAGCCGGGCGACACCGTGGCTATCTTCGGCTTGGGCGGCATCGGTCTGTCGGCGGTGATTGGCGCGGTCAAAGCCAAGGCTTCGCGGATCATTGCCATCGACATCAACCCGGCTAAGTTCGAGATTGCCAAGCAACTGGGTGCGACCGATTGCGTCAACCCGAAAGACTTTGATCGCCCAATCCAGGAAGTGATCGTCGACATGACTGACGGCGGCGTTGACTTCTCCTTTGAGTGCATCGGCAACGTGCAACTGATGCGTGCGGCGCTGGAATGCTGCCACAAAGGTTGGGGCGAGTCGGTGATCATTGGCGTTGCCGGTGCAGGCCAGGAAATCTCGACCCGTCCATTCCAATTGGTGACGGGCCGCGTTTGGCGCGGTTCGGCGTTCGGTGGCGTGCGCGGCCGTACCGAGTTGCCAAGCTATGTCGACATGGCACAAACCGGCGAAATCCCGCTGGACACCTTCATCACCCACACCATGGGCCTGGAAGACATCAACAAGGCATTCGACCTGATGCACGAAGGCAAAAGCATTCGGACCGTAATTAAATTCTGACCAATAGCAGCAAGCCGGGGTAGCCCACTCGCTGAATCTGTAGGGGCGAGCTTGCCTCGCGATCTTTTTAACGATCAAAAGACCGCGAGACAAGCTCACTCCTAGGGTGGGCTTATCGTGCGCTTTGCCGCTAAAAGCTTGGAGCTGCTTCTATGTCCTTAACAAACATTTCCTGCCAGAAAAGCTTCGGCGGCTGGCACAAGCGTTATCAGCACCGTTCGCACGTGCTGGGCTGCGACATGGTGTTTGCGGTGTACCTGCCCCCGCAAGCGGAGCAGGGCGCCAAGTTGCCCGTGCTGTATTGGTTGTCGGGGCTGACCTGCACCGACGAGAACTTCATGCACAAGGCTGGCGCCTTGAAGATGGCCGCCGAGTTGGGCCTGATTATCGTGTGCCCGGACACCAGCCCGCGCGGCGAGGGTGTGCCGGACGATCCAGACGGTGCGTGGGATTTCGGCCTGGGGGCGGGCTTTTATGTGAATGCCACCCAGCAACCGTGGGCGCAACACTACCGAATGCATGACTACGTGGTGCATGAATTGCCTGAACTGGTTGAGGCACATTTCCCGGCATCGCAAAAACGCAGCATCAGCGGGCACTCGATGGGCGGACACGGGGCTCTGGTGTGCGCGTTGCGCAATCCGGGGCGTTATCTATCGGTGTCGGCATTTGCGCCGATCAGCAATCCAATGGATTGCCCCTGGGGTCAAAAGGCTTTCAGCAACTACTTGGGCGACGAGCGTGCGCGCTGGCGTGAATGGGACGCCTGTGTGCTGATCAGCGAGGCCACTGAGAAGCTGCCGTTGCTGGTGGATCAAGGTGATCGAGACGACTTTTTAGCGGTCCAGCTCAAGCCCGAAGCACTGCAACAGGCCGCCAGATTGGCCGATCATCCGCTGACGTTGCGCCTGCAGCCGGGTTACGACCACAGCTATTTCTTTATCGCCAGCTTTATTGACGACCACTTGCGTCATCACGCGCGTGCACTAAGCGCCTAATGTCGACCAAAGTAGGTAGAATCACGCCCTGACTTAATCGGGGCGTTTTTTTATGCGTATTGGCCACGGCTATGATGTGCACTGTTTTGCTGAAGGCGACTTTATAACCCTGGGCGGCGTGCGAATTGCTCATAAATTCGGGCTGCTGGCCCACTCTGATGGCGACGTGCTGCTGCACGCGCTCAGCGATGCATTGCTGGGGGCGGCGGCGCTAGGTGACATCGGCAAGCACTTTCCGGATACCGACCCGCAGTTCAAGGGAGCGGACAGCCGCGTCCTGTTGCGCCATGTGGTGGGGTTGATCCATGCCAAAGGCTGGAAAGTCGGTAATGTCGACAACACCATCATTGCTCAGGCGCCGAAAATGGCACCGCACATTGAAACCATGCGTGCGCAGATTGCCGCGGATCTTGAGGTTGACTTGGACCAGGTAAACGTAAAAGCCACCACCACCGAAAAACTCGGTTTTGTGGGCCGTGAAGAAGGTATCGCCGTGCACTCCATCGCTTTGTTGGTTCGCGCATGAACGAGTTTGATCTGCTGGGGCCGACAGCTTACGGCGCGCCGTTGGGCACGGCGGTGCTCAAAGCCACGGCTGAGGACTTTCAGGTCGATGAAGTGCTGGATATCCCGTTGTCTGGCGACGGCGAGCACCTGTGGTTGTGGGTTGAGAAGCGCGGTCTGAATACCGAGGAAGCCGCGCGGCGGATTGCCAAGGCCGCAGGCGTGCCTTTGCGTACCGTCAGTTACGCCGGTTTGAAGGATCGTCAGGCGCTGACCCGCCAGTGGTTCAGCGTGCAATTGCCAGGCAAGGCCGACCCTGATCTGTCGGGCGCCGAAAATGACACGCTGAAAATCCTCAAGACCTCTCGACACAAACGCAAATTGCAGCGCGGCGCCCACGCGGCGAACGGCTTCACGTTGCGCCTGACGCAACTGGACGCCGACAAGGATGCCTTGCAGCAACGTTTGGAATTGATCGCCCGGCAGGGTGTACCGAACTATTTCGGTACCCAGCGTTTTGGCTGGGAAGGCGGCAATGTGGGCGAGGCGCGCGATTATGCAGCGCGCAAGGCCTTGCCGGAGCAGCGCAACGTCCGTTCACGGCTGCTGTCTACCGCGCGCAGTTACCTGTTCAACCAGGTGTTGGCTGCCCGGGTGGCCGATGGCAGCTGGCAGCGTGCCCAAGTGGGAGATCTGTTGGCGTTTACCGACAGCCGGAGTTTTTTTCCGGCAGGCGAAGCCGAGTGCAATGATCCACGATTGGCTATTCTTGATCTGCATCCGACCGGCCCGCAGTGGGGCGAGGGTGAGTCACCGACCGCGGGTGCAACCCAAGTGCTGGAGCAAACCATTGCCGAGCGTGAAGCTGATTTACGCGACTGGCTGGTTCGGGCAGGAATGAGCCACGAGCGACGTATTCTGCGGCTGCCCATTGGTCGATTGACGTGGCATTATCCGCAACCAGATATTTTGCAACTGGAATTTGTACTGCCGGCCGGATGCTTCGCCACTGTCCTGGTGCGTGAACTTGTTGATCTGGTGTCTTTGGGGCAAACGGACAGCCTATGCGTATTCTGATTTCTAATGATGATGGGGTCAGCGCCCCGGGGATAGCCGCGCTCCATGAGGCCTTGGCTGATTATTGCGAGTGTGTGGTGATTGCCCCCGATCAAGACAAAAGTGGCGCGAGCAGCTCGCTGACGCTGGACCGCCCGTTGCATCCGCACACCTTGAGCAATGGCTTTATCAGCATCAATGGCACGCCAACCGACTGTGTCCACCTTGGCCTCAATGGTCTGTTGGAGCAACAGCCGGACATGGTGGTGTCAGGGATCAACCTGGGTGCCAACCTGGGCGATGACGTGCTGTATTCAGGCACCGTGGCTGCGGCACTTGAAGGGCGCTTCCTGGAGCGTCCTTCGTTTGCGTTTTCGCTGGTCTCGCGCCAGGTCGATAATTTGCCGACGGCTGCTTATTTTGCACGCAAGCTGGTGGACGCTCATGGCCAACTGGACCTGCCACCGCGTACGGTGCTCAACGTCAATATCCCCAATCTGCCGCTGGATAAAATCCGCGGTATCCAGTTGACCCGCTTGGGCCATCGCGCGCGCGCGGCTGCGCCAGTGCGCATGGTCGATCCGCGGGGTAAGGCTGGTTACTGGATTGCCGCGGCAGGCAATGCTGAAGACGGCGGCCCCGGCACCGACTTTCATGCCGTGATGCAGGGCTATGTGTCGATAACGCCGCTGCAACTGGACCGCACTTTTGGTGACGCCTTCAAAAGCCTCGATGGCTGGCTGGAGGGCTTGGGCTGATGGCGCGTGAGCAGGATGGCCTGATGATGCATCGCGGCATTGGCATGACCTCGGAGCGTACACGTGAGCGGCTGATCCAGCGCCTGCGTGAAGAGGGCATCGTTAACCAGAATGTGCTTGAAGTCATTCGGCGCATCCCCCGTCATCTGTTTGTCGATGAAGCCCTGGCCCACCGTGCCTATGAAGACACGGCGCTGCCCATCGGCAACAACCAGACCATCTCCCAGCCTTATATGGTGGCGCGCATGAGCGAGCTGCTGCTGGAGGACGGCCCGCTGGACAAGGTCATGGAGATTGGTACCGGTTCGGGTTACCAGACCGCAGTGCTATCGCAGTTGGTGGAGCGCATCTTTTCGGTCGAGCGTATCAAGGTGTTGCAGGATCGCGCCAAAGAACGCTTGCTCGAGCTTAACTTGCGCAACGTGGTGTTTCGCTGGGGTGATGGCTGGGAAGGGTGGCCGGCGCTGGCTCCGTACAATGGCATTATCGTCACAGCCGTGGCCACAGATGTACCGCAAGCCTTGCTCGATCAATTGGCACCGGGCGGCCGCCTGGTGATCCCGGTCGGTGCTGGTGATGTCCAGCAACTGATGCTGATCGTACGCGAGGAGCATGGTTTTGCCCGGCGTGTCATTGGCAATGTGCGCTTTGTACCGCTGCTTAATGGGCCGCTGGCCTGATTCTTTAGCGCCGCCCGGCTGAATTATAAAGCCGGGTACAGGTCATACAGCGCAGTGGGCAGGCCGTGTCCTGCCACTGTTTAAGCTTTAAACAATATGTGTACCCAGTGGCTTTGCCGTCTGCAAAGCTTTACAGCCAGTTATACTTGCGCCCAATGGGGGCCACGACTGGCGTTCTAATTTTTAGCCATCTTCAAAGGGAGCGGCGGGTGAGTCTCACAGTCATTACGCAGCGTATGGGGACCATAAGCTATCAAAGAGTAGTGGCGGGTCTGGTGTTAAGTGCCTCCCTGGCGATGTTGGCGGCGTGTTCCAGCGCATCCAAGAGTGGTGCAAGTGTCGTTGACCGTAATGGGGTTGCCCAGCGGCCGGCAGTGACCACTGGTCAGTACGTGGTCAAGCGTGGCGACACCCTGTTCTCGATTGCCTTTCGCTATGGATGGGACTGGAAGGCGCTGGCGGCAAAAAACAACATTGCTGCGCCGTACACGATCGTGCCGGGCCAAGCGATCCGGTTTGATGGACGTGCCGGGACAGTGCCTTCGGGAGGCACAACAACGACTGTGGTTTCGTCTTCATCGGGCAGTAAAACCACCGTGACCAAACGTCCTGTAGCCACCACGGCCACACCGGTGACGACTGCGCCATTACCGGCAGGCCCAGCACCCAAAGGCTGGGGATGGCCTGCAGACGGTATTTTGATCGGCAAATTTTCTTCAAACGGTAGTTTGAATAAAGGTATTGATATTGCCGGAGATTTGGGACAGCCTGTTTTAGCTGCGTCTGATGGGGCTGTTGTTTACGCCGGAAGTGGATTGAGGGGCTACGGCGAATTGGTCATCATCAAACACAGCGATACCTATGTCAGTGCCTACGGTCATAACCGCAGGCTTTTGGTTCGGGAGGGGCAGCAGGTCAAGGTCGGGCAGAAAATTGCCGAAATGGGGTCAACTGGTACAGACCGGGTGAAACTTCACTTTGAAATTCGCCGCCAAGGTAAGCCTGTAGATCCACTGCAATTCCTTCCACGCCGTTGATCGGTTACCAGCCTGTTCCTGATGTAGATGAAAGGAACAGGCTCCAGCGTTGCCAAGGATAAAGGCGATGCTTGAGCTTGAGGTCGAACTCACCAAAGGACTAGAACAATGGCTCTCAGTAAAGAAGCGCCGGGGTTTGACATCGACGATGAGGTGCTCCTTATGGACGCTAGCATCGATAGTGACTTGATGTCAGAAGAAAACGATTTACCCCCTACAGCTCGCACCAAGTCGAAAAAAGGTACTGCTTCAAAACAGCACAAGTACATTGATTACACCCGGGCGCTTGATGCGACCCAGTTGTACCTCAATGAAATTGGCTTCTCCCCGTTGCTCTCACCCGCAGAAGAAGTCCATTTTGCGCGCTTGTCGCAAAGTGGTGATCCGGCCGGCCGCAAACGCATGATTGAAAGCAACTTGCGACTGGTGGTGAAAATCGCCCGCCGCTATGTCAATCGTGGGCTATCGCTGCTGGACCTGATTGAAGAGGGCAACCTGGGACTGATTCGGGCAGTCGAGAAGTTTGACCCGGAACGCGGGTTCCGCTTCTCGACCTATGCCACCTGGTGGATCCGCCAGACGATTGAACGGGCAATCATGAACCAAACCCGTACCATCCGCTTACCGATCCACGTTGTAAAAGAACTCAATGTCTACCTGCGAGCCGCGCGCGAACTGACGCAAAAGCTCGATCACGAACCCTCCCCCGAAGAAATCGCCAATCTGCTCGAAAAACCCGTCTCGGAGGTCAAGCGCATGCTTGGGCTCAATGAGCGTGTGTCTTCGGTAGACGTGTCCTTGGGCCCGGACTCCGACAAAACGTTGCTGGATACCCTGACTGATGATCGCCCTACAGATCCTTGTGAACTGCTGCAGGACGATGATTTGTCGCAGAGCATCGATGAGTGGTTGTCGGAGCTGACTGACAAACAGCGTGAGGTGGTGATTCGCCGCTTTGGGCTGCGTGGGCATGAGAGCAGCACCCTTGAAGATGTCGGCCTGGAAATTGGCCTGACCCGTGAGCGTGTACGTCAGATCCAGGTTGAAGGTCTCAAGCGCTTGCGTGAGATTCTTGAACGCAACGGTTTGTCGAGCGAATCACTGTTTCAGTAAACATCGTTTGCTGACCAAAACCCCGAGCCATCGGGGTTTTTTTATGGAAGTTATTTTTTATCCCAAGTCAATTTAGGTTCGCTCTTTAAAAGATGTGGGTGGTAAATGGTATGCCCTGTACGAAATTGAGCTTTATCTGCGATTAGATGTAAGCCTTTACTTACGTTTTCTGTAAGCCAATAGCGAAATGCCCCGGTTTAAATGGCTTTTTCTTACTCTTGAAGTTTTTTAACTGGCTGATATTTAAGAGATTTATGTTTTTTTGGGGCTGTTTTCTGTAATAAATATCTATAACTGCTGCGGTTGCAGCAATTTTAGAAGCCTCTAGTATCTTAACTGTGTCGACGGATAGACACGGCGTTCAAGGAAGAGCGTTAAGGACATTGCAGGATGCAATTCATCAGGATGATGAGAAGGAACAAAAGGGATTAGGGAAAAAATGTGGGCGGGTCAAACCGCCCCTTTTTTTACCTGGCAAAAAGTGTTCAGGCAGACCCCTTAAAGGTCCTGACCTTAACCTGCATTCAAAACAAAACGCCCAAGGCTTTAATGGCCTTGGGCGTTTTGTTTTGTGGGGTTAAGCACCGGCCGCAAGCAAGCCGGTGTTCAAGCGCCGGTTTACAGCGTCGGGTAGTCAATGAAGCCGACTGGCCCTTGGGAGTAGAAGGTTTCCGGGTGCGCTTCGTTGAGCGGCGCATCGGCCTTCAAGCGTGCTGGCAGGTCAGGGTTGGCGATAAAAGGTACGCCAAACGCGACAGCATCCGCTTTGCCAGCTTCGATCCAGGCATTGGCACTTTCTTTGGTGAAGCGCTCGTTGACGATGTAAGGGCCGCCAAACGCTGCCTTGAGCTGCGGGCCCAGGCTATCTGCTGCTTCGTGCTCACGGGCGCAGATGAACGCGATACCGCGCTTACCCAGCTCTTTGGCCACGTAGCCGAAGGTTTCTGCGCGGTTGTCATCGCCCATGCTATGCAAATCTGCGCGTGGCGACAGGTGCATGCCAACTCGGCCAGCCCCCCAGACTTCGACGACAGCATCGGTCACTTCAAGCATCAGGCGAGCACGGTTCTCCAGCGAGCCACCGTATTGGTCGGTACGCTGGTTGGTGCTGCTTTGCAGGAACTGATCGAGCAGGTAGCCGTTGGCGCCGTGAATCTCAACGCCGTCAAAGCCCGCAGCTTTGGCGTTCTCGGCACCAGTGCGGTAGGCCTCGATAATGTCTGCGATCTCGGCTGTTTCCAGGGCGCGTGGCACTTCGAAGGCGGCCTTTGGACGTACCAGGCTGACATGGCCTTCGGCTGCGATGGCGCTAGGGGCAACCGGCTTTTCACCGTTCAGGTACTGCGAGTGGGAAATGCGCCCCACGTGCCACAGTTGCAGGAAGATCCGCCCACCAGCGGCATGGACTGCCTGGGTGACGTTTTTCCAGCCACGGACCTGATCGTTGGACCAGATGCCGGGGGTGTCCGGGTAGCCAACGCCCATCGGTGTTACCGACGTGGCTTCGCTCAGGATCAACCCTGCCGAGGCACGTTGAACGTAGTATTCAGCGATCAGTGCTCCTGGAACGCGGCCTTCTTCGGCACGGCAGCGGGTGAGCGGTGCCATGATGATGCGGTTAGGCAGCTCGATATCGCCCAGTTTGATCGGATCAAAAATCGTGGTCATCTTTGTAGCCCTCTCAGGGATCAATGTGTGGCAGTTACCAGATCGGCATTACCGCTCTGGCGAAAAGTAATCAGGGTGACCAGCAGGGCCAGCACCGCTAGCGCAGCAGCGGCCAGAGGCACGCTGGTGAGGCCGAAGCCGTGGGCAATCACACTGCCGCCGACCCAGGCACCCAGAGCGTTACCGACGTTGAACGCGCCAATGTTCAGGGTGGACACCAGGTTCGGTGCCGCTTTGCCGAAGGTCACGACGTTGACTTGCAAGGCCGGCACTGCGGCAAACGAAGCCGTGGCCCACAAGAACAGCGTGATCTCGGTTGGAATCAGCGCCACGCTGGTCCAGGTCAGCACGGTCGATACCACAGCCATCGCGATAAAGACGCCGATCAGCGTCGCACCCAAACGCTTGTCCGCCAGCTTGCCGCCGATAATGTTGCCGACAGTCAAGCCCAGGCCGATCAGCAGCAAGGTCCAGGTCACGCCAGTAGGGGAAACGCCGGTCACGTCACCCAGCAACGGGGCGACATAGGTAAAGAGGGTGAACATCGACGCTGAAAACAGTGCTGTCATGCTCAGCGACAACCAGATTCCGGCGCCTTTGAGCGCGGCCAGCTCAGCGCGCATGTCGAGTTTTTCTTCATCCCGCTTGGCGGGCAGGAAGCGGATCAGGCCGATCAACGCCACCACACCAATGACCGTCACGGCAAAGAAGGTCGAGCGCCAGCCTGTTGCCTGGCCCAAGGCCGTGCCCAGCGGTACGCCCAGGACGTTGGCCAGGGTCAGCCCGGTGAACATCAGCGCGACCGCCGAAGCCCGCTTGTTGGCCGGCACCAGGCCTGCAGCCACTACGGAGCCGATACCGAAGAAGGCGCCGTGGCACAGGGCGGTAATGACCCGTGCCAGCATCAGCACGTTGTAGTCACTGGCCACTGCGCAGAGCAGGTTGCCAATAATGAATATGCCCATCAGCGCCACCAGGGCGGCCTTGCGGGGCAGCTTGGCGGTGGCCAGCGCCATGAACGGCGCACCAATGGCCACACCCAACGCGTAACCGGTCACTAGCCAGCCAGCGCCCGGGATAGAGACGCCCAGATCGGCCGCGACATCGGGCAGCAAGCCCATGATCACAAACTCGGTGGTCCCGATGGCGAAGGCGCTAAGCGCCAGGATAAGTAGCGAGAGAGGCATGTAATTCCTTGTTAAAGCTCTTGGCTCAGTGTTGCGAGGAAGGCCTGGACGGTCTCCTCATTGCGTTTGAAGAAGTGCCACTGGCCGACTTTTTGGCTGCTGATCAAGCCAGCGCGCTGCAAAGTGGCGAGGTGGGCGGAGACGGTGGATTGCGACAACCCGAAGCGTTGGTCGAACTGGCCTGCACACACACCATGCTCAGTGCTGTGGTGCTGGTCAGGGAACTCGACCTGCGGGTCTTTCAACAGGCGAATGATTTCTCGGCGTACTGGGTGTGCCAGCGCTTTTATTATTTCGTCGAGGTCGATCGGCATAGTGGGGTGCTCAATAAGATGTAGCGTTATATCGCGATGAGGCGAACTTTAAATCGTAATATCGCGATATACAAATATGTATTTGATCTGAGATCAGCTCAAATCGGTATATCGGGTTATAACGATATTTGTAGGTCGTGCGGAATAGCGGAGTGCTAAACTGCGCGACATGAATTATCTCGCACATTTGCACCTTGGCGGCCAGCGGCCTGAAGAATTGCTGGGCAGTCTGTATGGTGACTTCGTAAAAGGGCGCCTGCAGGGCCAGTACAGCCCGACGATAGAGTCTGCAATCCAGTTACACCGCAGCATTGACGTATTTACGGATAGCCACCCGTTGGTTGATCAATCGCTGTCGCGCTTCACCCGCACACGGCGGCGTTATGCGGGCATCGTGCTGGACGTCTTCTTCGACCATTGCCTGGCGCGAGATTGGTCGCAATACGCTGACGGCCCGCTGGAGCGTTTCACCTCAACGTTCTATGCGCTGCTGGTGACACAGCGCCACCTGCCCAAGCGTCTGGCCAGCATTGCGCCGCACATGGCGGCCCACGACTGGTTGGGTTCATATCAAGACTTTGGGGTGCTGGAGCAAGTTTTTCAGGGCATTGCCCGACGCCTTTCACAGCCAGAAGAATTGGCTGGCGCGATGCACGATCTGCGCGCGCTCTACGGGCCACTGAGCGAGGACTTCAGTGCCTTCTACCCGCAACTGCAGGCGTTTGCTGCCCGTGAAAAACTCAGCCTGGCGGCTGCCCTGCAGACACCGCCAAACCTGTAGAAGGGAGCTTGCCTCGCGATCCTTTCAAAAAGCCCTGCCGCTTTGCTCCTCAGGCCTACATCACGATTAAACCGCCGCCACCGGCTCGCACTCAGGTTGCGGATGGGCTTCAGGGGCTCCGCAGATCACCTGGCGAATCGCTTCCTGCGCTCTGAACGCCAGCATCGCGCGTTCTTGCTGCTGACACGCAATCGGCTCCAGCAAATGAATTTCAACCTGTCCCTGATCGTGAGCCAGCAAGCGCAGCAAATGCGAGAGCAAATCGTCATCGCCAATAAACGGTGCGATTGGATCGCTTTTGCCATTGCGGACATAACGAATGGCCACCGGTTGCAACGGCACGTCAGTGTCTATGGCCGCTGACAACAAGCGGCCATGGAAGGTGCGTACTGAGCGCCCGTCGGTGGTCGTGCCTTCCGGAAACATCAATAACGGGTGCTGTTGCTGCAGATGACGGCCCATCTGCTCACGGATGCTTTGGCTGTCCCCCGCGCCCCGGCGGATAAACAGGCTTCCGGCCTTGTCCGCCAGCCAGCCCGCCACGGGCCAGTGGCGCACTTCGGCCTTGGACAGAAATGAAAGCGGCGTCAGTTGCCCGAGCAGAGCAATGTCGGTCCAGGACACATGGTTACTCACCCACAGCATTGGCGTGGCAGGTCGATCACCGAAAACCGTGACTTGAAACGGCAGGGCATTGCTCAGCCGCTTCATGAAGAACTGCGTCCAGCGCTGTCGCCGGTCCATGGCGCTGTTGAGGTGTAAGCGTTCAAGCAGGGCGAAAATACTGGCCATGCCCAGCCCCAGGCTGACCACCGCCAGCACACGCACTACTCGCGCACACAGGCGCAGGCGACGCATTACATGGCAGCCTTGAAGTGGCGGGCATAGCGCGGGCACAGCTCATCGCGCTTGAGCAGGATAAACACGTCCGCTACCTGGAAGTCTTCGTCCCAGCAGGGTTCGCCGCAAATCTTCGCACCCAGGCGCATGTAGGCTTTGAGCAATGGGGGCATTTCGGCGATGACGTTCGCTGGAACGTCCAGCGCTGGCAGCGGTTTTTTAGGCTCGGCGCGCAAGTATTCCGTGCACAGGTAACGCTCGCGCAAACGCTGCATGATGGCCTGGGCCTGAATACCGCCGTCTTGCATCGGGATACTCGCGCAGCCCATCAAGTAGTGATAATCGCCCTGGTTGAGCACTTCAGCCAGCTCGCCCCACAGCACGGCGATGGTGCCGCCATTGCGATAGGCCGGGTCGACACAGGTGCGGCCGATTTCAAGTATAGGGCCTTGCAGGTGCGCCAAGCCGTGAAGGCTGAATTCTTCTTCGCTGTAAAAATGCCCGATGTTTAGCGCTGCGCTGTGGTTCAGCAAGCGAGTGGTCGCCACCAGCAAACCGGTGTTGAGGTCGCGAACCCCGATGTGTTCGCAATGTGCGTCGTAGTCGTCAATGTCCAATTCCCGGTCTGCGCTTTTCAGCTTGGCGTTCAATTCGCCGCTGAAAACACGGAAGCGCAGGGCTTGAGCCTCACGCAAGGCCTCTGGGCCAAGCAAGCGTTCAGCCTGCAGTCGGCGTTCTTGAGCGGTGTCGCGGATACGGGCGATCTGGGACATTGCGAATCTCCGTGCAGGCATCGAGCCTGCCTTGTCGACTGAGGTGTGCAACGTCAGGCTAAGGAGCGGCAATGTCATGACCATGACAATTGAGTGATGCTTGTATGACAGCCCCCGGCATGGAACTGGCGATGCACAGGCGTGCTCTAACCCGCAGTAAAAAAATATGCCCAGATGGCGCACAAGCACGCACACTAGCGCCTGTTTACTTGTCGATGAGTTTTTATGTCTAAGACGTTTTTATCCGCCGCTTGCGCGCTGCTGCTCACCTTGGGCGTGAGCCTGTCTGCGCAGGCCAGTTGGTACCTGGACGGTGAGTCATCACGGCTTTCATTTATCACTACGCAAAATGCCAATGTTGCCAACAAACACCGTTTTCTGGTCTTGCACGGCAAAGTGGACCGCAAGGGGCACGCGCAATTGCGCATCGAAATGGACTCGGTCAACAGCGCAGTGCCATTGCGTGATGAACGCATGCGCGACCAACTGTTCGATTTCAAGCATTTCCCCGAGGCGCAAATTACCGCGCAAATCAATCTGCAACCCATCAACGAACTGGCACCGGGTGCGCAAGTAGAGTTGCGCCTGCCGGTCACGGTCACTCTGCGGGACAAGCAGCACACCTATGAGGCGGAGTTGCTGGCAACCCGGCTGGATGAACATCGCTTTCAGGTCGTGACCCTCGAACCACTGATGCTGCAAGCCGAGGATTTTGGTTTACAGCCAGAGCTCGAGACCTTGCGTAAAGGTGCCGGATTGTCGGCTATCAGTTTTTCAGTACCGGTAAATGCGGTGCTGATTTTCACGGCCCGCTAAGATGGCCGGCGCCGTGTTCCCCTGGCACAGCGCCAACCAATTCAAGTTATTGATTGATGGCCCGGCATTTTTTCCGCTGATGCTGACGGCCATCGAGCAGGCTCGGGATCATATTGATCTGGAGTTCTACTTGGTGAAGGCCGGGCAGTGTGCTGAAACCCTCGTCCAGGCGCTGGAACAAGCGGCCCGGCGCGAGGTGCGTGTGCGCTGTCTGTTCGACGCTTATGGCAGCCTGGCGTTTACCGTGGCGTTACGGCATCGGCTGACCTCAGCCGGGGTTGAGCTGCGGTTTTACAATCCGCTGAGTTGGCGTCGGGGGTTGAACAATCTGTACCGTGATCACCGCAAGCTGCTGTTGGTGGATCAGCAATGTGCCATGGTCGGCGGCACGGGCGTGACTGATGAATTCTGGCAGCCCGCTGAAAATACCTATGACTGGCATGAAGTCATGGTGCAGATCCAGGGCCCGTTGGTTCAAGACTGGCAGATGCTGTTTGAGCGTCAATGGCGCGCCAACATCAGCCGCAAAGCCTGGAAACCCGCCACCCACTTTGGCCTCCCACAGTTGCCCATGGCGCCTGCTAAGGGTATCGGCATGGGGCGGGTGGCCTATGCCGATGCCCATCAGCATCGCGACATTCTGCAATCGCTGGTACGAGCCATTAACAGCGCCCAACACAGCATCTGGCTGGCTACGCCGTATTTTCTGCCAACCTGGAGTGTCCGGCGTTCATTGCGTCGTGCGGCCGGTCGCGGAGTGGATGTGCGCTTGTTACTCACCGGCCCACGCACCGATCACCCGTCCGTGCGCTATGCCGGGCATCGTTACTACCCTCGGTTGCTCAAGTCCGGGGTGCAGATTTTTGAATACCAGCCGTGTTTCATGCACCTCAAAATGGTGTTGGTCGACGAATGGGTCAGCATAGGTTCCTGCAACTTCGACCACTGGAACCTGCGCTTCAACCTCGAAGCCAACCTTGAGGCCCTCGACCCGACATTGACCCAGGCGGTAGCGGCCAGTTTTATGACGGACTTTGCGCAAAGCCTGCCGATCAGTCTGCAGGCTTGGCAGTCACGGCCATTGTGGGGCCGAGTTAAACAGCGGATATGGGGCTGGGTGGACAGGGTGGTGGTCAACATGCTGGGGCGTCGCCCCTAGGGGCTTCCAGACAAATTCGCGATGCCTTTAAATAAAGCATGGCATTTTGCTTCACAAGCGGTTACATAACTGAACGGAACGTGCAAAATCGAACGGCTTCACGGGCGGCTGGAGAGCGTGAAGTCTGAATCTTTTGGAGCGTTTTGCATGACATCTTCATTGTGGTTGGCAGTACTGGCTTCGGGCTTTATCTATGGCATTACGCCGGGCCCGGGTGTGCTGGCTGTTTTCGGGATTGGCGCGGCCCGTGGTCGCCGCGCGGGTGCCGGTTTTTTGTGCGGGCATTTGCTGGGTGATGTGATTTGGTGCAGTACGGCATTGATTGCCATTGTGGGTGCACGCGAATTTGGCAGCACCGCTTTCAACGTACTGGGGCTGATCAGCGGTCTTTATCTGTTCTGGCTGGGCCTGCGCGCCGTGCGTGTCAAACGCAGCAGCGTGGCTGAGCAAGGCCCGGCCCGCAAGCCGTTTGCCCATGGCATTTTCTTCGGCCTGACCAACCCCAAAGCCTATCCGGTCGCCGTGGCCACCTTCACCGCATTGCTCTCCGGACGTGCAGAACTGCTGACCTGGAATATGCTGCCCTGGTTGATCGCCTTGAGTTTTTTGGGGGGCGCGCTGGCGTATGTGATCTTGATTGGCATAGTGGGTGCAAGCCATGTCCGTGCGCTGTATCAACGTCACCAGTTGCTGATCACCCGTCTGTGTGGCGTGATGTTTATTGGTTTTGCCATCAGCGCTCTGGCGCATGCCTTACCGGGGCTGTTGGGTCATAACAGATAAAATTGGCTGCAAAGGATGTAGTCAGGGAGCGATACAGGGATAGGGATGGATGTTCACGTTTAACTTCCAGGCATCGGGTGCCTTATGGACATCAAACGTTACCTGTCTCAAGCCAGTTTCATTGATCAGTTGATGGACGCGGTCTGTGTCGTGGACCGCAAGTACCATATCGTTTATGTCAGCGCGGCCTGCGAGCGCATTTTTGGCTATGAGCAGGACGAGCTGATCGGGCTTTGCATCATTGATCTAGTGGTTCCGGCTGACCGTGAACGCACCGTACAGGCCGCCGACGGTGTCAGGGAGGGCGATCCGCAGTTCAATTTCGAGAACCGTTATCTGCGCAAGGACGGGAGTGTCATCCATATTTTATGGTCGGCACGCTGGTCGGATGACTATCGATTGCACATAGCAGTGGCCCGAGACATCACCGAGCGCAAGCTGGCCGAGTCGCGTCAACTGGCACTGTTCGCCATCTCCGAGGCGGCCCATGCTGCTGGTGATTTGCTGGAGCTGTTCAAGCGCGTTCATGAACTCGTCGGGCAATGGCTGCCGGCGTTGAACTTCTCCGTAGCCCTGTGCGATCAGCCTGAAGGCGAGTTGAGCTTTCCTTATCTCGTTTCACAGCACGGTGACTGGTCGATAAACGAGGTCTCGCGGCTGAGTGAAGAGGTCATTCACAGTGGTCAGCCGCTGCTGCAGAACGCCCCGGATGCCCCGTCGTGGCTGGGTGTTCCGCTGGTTACTCAAAACGGCATTATTGGGGTGCTGCTGGTCGAGAGTCCGTTGGGCTGCGAACTCTATACCGAGTCGCACAAAGAGCTGTTGCAGTTCGTATCTGCCCAGGTGGCAGCGGCGATTGAACGGAAAAAACTGCATGCTCGCCTGCAGTTTCTGGCGCAACACGATGCGTTGACTCGCTTGCCCAATCGCGAATTTCTCTACGAGCGCTTGAACAGCGCCTTGGCCCGCGCCAAACGTGAGCAGCAAAACCTGGCGGTGCTGTTTGTCGACCTGGATGGCTTCAAACTCATCAATGACAGCTACGGCCATGGGGTTGGCGACCAGTTGCTGCAACAGGTCGCAACGCGCTTGAAGGCGTGTGTGCGCGAGAGCGACACGGTTGCGCGAATGAGTGGTGACGAGTTTGTCCTGGTGCTGGAGAACCTCAACCTCGCTGAAGACGGAGTGATTGTGGCCGAGAAAGTCCGCTTTGAACTGAGTCGGCCCATCTTGATTGACGGCCATATGCTCAACATCCTTTGCAGCATCGGTATAGCCCTTTACCCCGAACACGGAGAAAACGCCCAACAACTGCTGCTCAAAGCCGACACTGCCATGTACTCCATGAAAAAGGGCGCGCGCTGACACCGCGCCTGTCATCGTTCGTTCGGTATGTGATCCGCTATATACCTGGAGGCACGAGCTTGCCCGGTGATCCTTTGAGGTTAAAAAGATCGCAAGCCAAGCCCGTCCCTCACAGCGTGTTAGCGACCTGCGCTGAGCTGAATGTCTGCACAGTGCCTGATCTTGTCCCAATCGATTTCAAGCCCTAGACCCGTATTGCCGGGCGCAGCGACTTGCCCCTGTGCATTGGTGCGGATCGGATTGGCCGTGGCAAATTCGAACAGTTCATATTCCATCGCCTGCTCAAAATAGCGGCTGGTGGGCTGCCCCAGCATCAGGTGCAAGTTGGCGGCTTGTGCCAGCGAGTGCCCCCAGCTTTGCAGTTCCACTGCTATGCCGTTGGCTGCCGCGTTATTGATGATTTTAAGCGCTGGGGTAATCCCGCCGCAGGTCATGACGTCGACCCGTATCCGGCTCCAACAGTGCTGCTGCGCGGCAAATGCAACCAACCGATAGTCGGTGATGGCATTGCCGGCGGGGAGCACCGGCACGTCCAGCCGTGCGGTCAATTGCCGATACCCCGCAAGGTCGTAATCATCCAGTGGCGCTTCGAACCAGGCGTAATCCCATTCGCCCAATACCCTGCCCACTGTCAGCGCCGCTTGCAGGTCATAGCGTTGTTCGACATCGAGCATCAGCGCCAGGTTTTTCCCGCCATGGGCACGCTGCACTTGTGAAATCAATTCCAGGTCGCGTGCCGGGTCGCACCAACAGTGAAACTTGATCGCGCGATAACCCTTTTCCACCAGTTCCTGCACGGTCTCGACATAGGCGCTCGGTGTCGCCAGCACCGGGGTGCTGGCGTAGGCGTCGATACGTTCGCGAAACCCGCCGAGCAGTTTGAACAACGGCTGTTCGGCTGCCTGCGCGGCGATGTCCCATAACGCCACGTCAATCAGCGCCTGAGCCTGTGCCGAGCGGGCATAGGCCTTGGGCTGAAAGTGCTGCCACAGCTTCTCCCGCTCCAGTGCCGAGCGACCGATCAGATCCGGGATCATGTCGCGCAGGGTTTGCGCCAGCACCGCATCGCGATGATGCGACGTGTATGAGTCGGTCGCGGCACAGCCCACCACGCCGTCACGGGTGGTGAGACGAATAAACGTATGGGTGGTGCACGGCTCGGGCTGTTCAGGGGTCCAGGTTGAGCCGCGAATCGGTGGCGTACAGGCAAAAACTTCGGCGCGCTCAATGATCAGATTGTTCACGTGCTACCTCCTGGGTTTATGGATGGACGCGATAGCGTTCAATCATCGCCTCGTCGAGCACGACACCCAGGCCCGGCGTGTCTGGCACCGGGACTTGACCGTTTTGCAGAGGCAGCAGGTTTTTCACCAGGCCACGGAACAGCGGGCTGTCACTTTGCGAATACTCGATCAGCTCACCGAACTCGCTGGCTGCAAGAAAGTGCACCGTGGCCGCCAGCAGAATCCCGGTGCTGAACCCGTGCGGCACTAATTGCGCGCCATGCAGTTGGGCCAGTTCGTAGATGTGACGCATCTCGCTGATCCCGCCACAGCGGGTGATGTCTGGCTGAATGATCGCGGGCCGTGACGCCTCGAGGAAGTGCCGGAACTCATGCCGTGTAGCCAAGCCTTCGCCTCCGGAAATACGCAGGCCCGAGCGTTCGGCCAGATACGCCAGCCCGCGCGTGTCATCTGAGGGCAGCGGCTCTTCGATCCAGTTCAGATTGAATTCACGCAATGCCTCACATTGCGCCAGCGCGTGCGGGTAGTTACGCCAGCGGCCGACCAGATCGATTTGCAGCTGTACCTCGTCACCGATCTCCTCGCGAATGGCGCGCAGCAGGGCCTGGTCTTTACGCAAGTTTTCGCCAAACCCGCCACCGCCCAATTTGATACTGCGCAGCCCTTGGGCCATCAAGCCGCGCACCAGCTCGCGGTTGCCGGCTTCGTCCGGTCGAGGGATAAAGGTGCCGTAGGCGTTGATGTGCTCGCGGTATTTGCCGCCCAGCAACGTATGCACCGGCACACCGTAATGCTGGCCAGCCAGGTCCCAGAGTGCGATGTCCAGCGCACTGATCGCATGAATCGCAGCTCCGCGACGGCCCATGTACTCGGATTGGCGGTACATCTTTTTCCATAAGCGGTCGATTTCCAGCGGGTTTTCACCCAAGAGAATGCCGCGCAAGCCCTGGCAGGTCTCATGGGAAGCCGGGGTGTCGATCAAGGCTTTGATCACTGCCGGAGAGCTGTCGGTTTCTCCAATGCCGATCAGCCCGGTGTCTGTATGAATGCGCACAATCAAGGCATCTTCGCCCCATTCGCAGGCGTGATCGAGCGCGGGCACGCGCAACCAGATGGCTTCTACATCAATGATTTTCATGGCTGTGTTTCCAGAGTCGTCGCAGTACCGTGGCGCAGGTTGTTACGGGCGATGCGGGCTTGCGCGGCATCCATCGTGGCCAGGTGTTGGCTCTGTTCTTCAATCAGGTTGGCGGGCATGGCGGCATAGTCTTCACGCAGCCATTTCAGCAGGCCCCAGATTTTCACGAACAAGATAAAAATGAACGGAATGGCGGTCAGGATCACCGCCGTTTTCAACGTGTTGAGCGAGGCGTTGATGTACAGCATTGCCAGTGGCAGCGCGGCCAGCATCAGGCACCAGAACAAGCGCAGGGAAGGCGAGGGGTCCTGGCCTTCACGCAGGTTGCGGGTGCTGGTGGCGGCTACGGTATAAGCCACGGCGTCGAGGTGCGAGGCCAGGAAGACCAGCATCAATACGAAGTAGATCACCGACAGCACTTTGCCGAATGGCAAGCTGTTCAGCAGCAACGAGACCGCAGCTTCACCGCCGGCGCCACTGAGCATCGCCGGGGCGTTGACCACGTCGGTGATGAACTGGTGAATGGCGAAACTCTGCAGACTGCCGAAGAAGAACCAGCACCCGCCACACCCCCCCAGGATCATGGCCATGACCACTTCCTTGATCTTGCGGCCCTTGGACACGCGGGTCACAAAGATCGCCACGCCGGGCGCGTAAGTGATCCAGTACAGCCAATAGAACACGGTCCAGCCGCGTGCGAATTCGCCGTTGCCGGTTGGGTCGGTGGCCAGGCTCATGTGGATGAAGTTTTGCAGCGTCAGGCCAATGGCGTTGGCGGTGTTGTTGATGCTGAACAGGGTGGGACCCAGCACCAGCACCACCAGGGCAAACAGCAAGGTCATGCCACAGGCCAGCTTGGCCAGGCGCTGCATGCCGGAGCTGATGCCGATGTACGAACTGAGCGAGAACACCACCGTTACCAAAATGACCAGGGACGCCTTGAGCGTGAATCCGTCAGTCAGGCCGGTAAGATCCGACAGCCCTTTGGCGACCGTCGAAGCGGTCAGGGTGGTGGTCAGCACCAGCCCGCCGAAAGTGGCAAACAGGAAAATCAGATCGATGATCCGCCCGACCGCGCCGTGGGCCTTGAAGCCGGTAATCGCTTCAATAATGCCCGCCAGGCTCAAGCCTTTGTTCTTGCGGACGTGGAAGTGATAGGCCATCGCCAGCGAGGCAATACCGTAGATTGCCCACGGCGTGATGCCCCAGTGAAAGAACGAATAAGCGATGCTCATTTCCAGCGCTTGCTTACTGGCGGCGGCAATGTCCAGGCCCGGCGTGAGGTAGTAATACGCCCACTCCATGAAAGCCCAATACATGGTCGCCGAGCCCAGGCCCGCGCAAATGAACATGAAGATCCAACTGGTGTTTTTGTATTGCGGCTTGCCTTCGCCCAAGCGGATGTTGCCGTATTTGCTCAAGCCCAGGCCGATTACCAGAATCACACAAGCAAAGCCCAGCACTTGCACCAGGGTGCCGAAGGTCATGGTCGCAGACGTGAATAAGTGATCGGCCACCACCTTGGCCTGATCGGGAAACATCATCAGCCCGATAACCGTGAGCGAAATCACCACGATACTGGTGAAAATCAGGGTTAGGTCTTTCTGCGTGTTTTGCAGCATATTGAGTCCCAACTATTGTAATTATTGGATAGGCCCCCTTTATTTGCGGGGTCTGGGACTAATGTAGGCAGGCTCTCGCGCCGAGAGAATCGCGATTTAGTAATGGACTGATAACGACCTCTTATGAATAAGTTCACCGAGCGGTTGCCCCATCTCACATTGCTGCTGGCCTTTAAAACGGTGGCCGAGCAGGGCAGCTTCACGCGTGCGGCAAACCTGCTGCATTTGTCGCAGTCGGCGGTCAGCCAGCAGGTGGTGAAGCTCGAAGAAGTGTTGGGTGTGCCTTTGTTCGTGCGTTCCACGCGCACGGTCACGCTGACCAAGGCAGGGGCGACACTCTTGGGTGATATTCGCGGGCCTTTTGAACAATTGGTCGGCGCCTTTGAAAAGTGCGCCCGGCAGGCGGCACCACCGGTGTTGTACATCGAGGCGGAACCGGTGATGAGTGCGTTCTGGCTGACCCCGCGCCTCAAGCACTTCACCCGGCGTTTTCCGGCGTTGCACATTCAACAGTTGCTCAGCACCCAGCGGGTGGAGTTTCCGGACGAAGTCGAACTGGCGATCAAATGGGGCACCGCCGATTGGCCCGGTTTTGAGGTGGAGTACTTGATGGGGTTGAATTACGTACCCGTGTGCTCGCCCGAGCTGGCGCAGGCCATTCACACGCCTACCGATCTGGCAAATCAGCCTTTGCTGCATGATCGGCATTATCACGATTGGGAGAGCTGGTTGGCGCTCTACCCGCAGGCGGATTTGCATGTGCGTACCGGGCACGTGGTGACCGATTCCAACGTGCTGGCGCAACTGGCGATTGAGGGGCACGGCGTGGCGTTATGCGCCATAGAACTGTGTGAGCGGGCAGTGCGCAACGGGGAACTGGTGATCCCGTTTCCTCACCTGAGCATGCGCCACAAGCTGGCTTACTACCTGCTGACCCAACGGCAAAAAGGCGTCAGTGAGATGACCCGCCAGTTCATTGAGTGGATCAAGGACGAAGCCCGGGGCAACTGATGGGCGGGTGTCGACCTGTGAGCGCCGGTGACGCTCACAGGTCGCTCCTGGTTAGAACTTGAACGTCACCCCCAATTCGGCGCTGCGCGGGGCACCGAGAAAAATCTGAGTCGCCGAGTAACCGGAATACTCCCCATAAAACGCATTGGTGAGGTTGCGCCCGCGCAGGGTGACAGTGGCGTTTTTCAGCTCATAACTGATCGACGCATCCAGCGTGGTGTGGCCTTGTACAAAGTAAGTGTTGGCCGTGTCGGTATAGAACCCGCTGGCGTGTTTGACGAACGCGCCAAGTGTCACCGGCAGGGTGTTCAAACGGTACAGCACGGCGGCGTTGGCGGTGGTGTGCGGAACGTTGACCGGATGGTTGCCGGAGCGGTCCGCGCCGCCTGCCTCGATCAGTTGGTCGTAACGCGCATCGACCAGTGACACGCCCAGATCGACTTCAAGTTGCGAGGTCAGTTGGGTCGACGTGGTCAGCTCCATGCCCCTGGAGACTTGGCTGCCGCCCTGAACCGTCAATGTCGAGTCGTTAGGGTCGCGGGTCAGAATGTCATTCAGGCGGATCCAGTACAGCGAGCCGAGCACCGAGGTCCGTCCGTCAAAGGCGCTGGCCTTGAAACCGACTTCCACCGAGCGCCCTTTGGACAGGTCAAAATCGCCGTTGGCGGTGGAGATCAGCAGCAAAGACGACACTGGCATCACCGCCGTGGAGTACTGCGCATACAGCTGTACGTCGGGCGTCAGGTTATAGACCGTGCCCAGGCGCCAGGAAAGCGATGTGTAGTTGGGGCTGAACGCTTGGCGGGTCCCCAGATAGAGGTCGCTGACCGAGCGGCGCACGTCGATGTCTTCGTAGCGCAAACCGCCGATCAATAACCAGTCAGGTGTGAGGTTGAACGCGTCTTCGGTAAACAGCGCGGTGGTGTCCATGTTGGTTTGGTAAATCAGGTTTTTGCCGGCCCCTGGCCAGTTGCCGGCAGCGCTGGACGGGAAGCTACCGACCTCCGGGTTCTGCGGATCCACCGAGGTGGTCGTGCCGTTTTGTCGGGGGTTGGTGAAGCGCGTGTAGTTGAATTCGCCGCCGACCGTGAAGCGGTTACGAAAACCGCCCAGCAGGGTGTCGTTGGTGGCGCTCAAGCGTTCGCTCCAGAACTGATGGTCGTGGCTGATACGCTGAACCGTGCGGTCCAGTTGCCCAGTACTGTTGTTATAGACCTGATCGCCCGAGAGGAAGAACTCACGGCGTGCGGTGTAATAGCTGAGCAGGTTGTTGAGTGACCAGTCGTCGTTGATGCGGTAGTCCGTGGTCCAGCGCAATGCGGTGCTGCGGGCCCCGGAGTGAGCGCCGTCAGGGTTGTAGTTGCGGTAGCGGGCCGATTTGTCGATGACCAGCCCGTAGGGATTTTTCACAATGCCGCTGGCGTGGCCAGCCGCCGAGGCGCCGACCAGCGGGGCGCCTTGGTAGGTGGAGTCGTACTCGTCATCAAAATGATCGACCGCGAACAGCATCGACAGGTCGTCGTTGGGCGTATAGAGCAAGCTGCCAGTCAGGCCCAGGGCCGTGGTGTTCTGATGGTCAATGTTGTAGAGACTATCGGAGCGCAACGAACTGATGTCCGCGCGCACGGCCACGGTATCGGAAAGTGGCTGGTTGACACCGATGGCGGCGCGCCGGGTATTGAAACTGCCAGCGCTGAACATGCCGTCCACGTGCTGGCCATCCAGACTGGCCTTGCGCGTAATCATGTTCACCGCGCCGCCCAGCGCACCTTCGCCATACAGCACCGACGCCGGGCCCTTGAGCACCTCGACGCGGTCGTAGTTCCAGGTGTCGACGTCGCGGGTGATGAACGTCGAGGCCGCTACCCGTACCCCGTCCTGCAGCACGTTAATGGCACTGCCGCTGAAGCCGCGCATCGTCAGCACCGCGGGGTTGCCAGGGACGTTGCCGACCGTGGCGCCGTTGATATCGGAAAACACTTCTTTGGTGGTACGCAGGCCTTTGACCTGCATGTCTTGCTGGGTCTTGACCTCGACCGTGGCCGGGGTTTCCCGGGCGGTGAGACCCAGGCGGCTGCCGGTGCTGTTTTTGTCATCCAGGTGCAACGGATCCTGGACAGGGGAGAGGGCCGTACCGGTGACCTGCAATGCGTCCAGGACCACGGTTGAGCCGGTGTCGGCCAAGGCCACCGGGAGGTGCAAAAAGCTGGCGCTCGCCAGCAGCAAAGGGTTAACCGGCAAGCCGATACGTTTCATCAGGGCGCGTAAACGCCCTGACGCCAGAGGCGCCATTTTTACGTTGTGTTCAGACATGTTTTCACCACAAAGCCGCGCGCACGCAAGGGGCGCGGTCATAACGTTGTCGAATCAGTGAGCGACGCAAGAGCGCGTCGTGAACCAACGGCAGGTTATGGGGCTTGTGGTTGAAGCCTGGGGATCAGGTAGCGGGGCGGTGGCTTGAGTTGGCCGCGGGGCTGGGCGCGGGCAGGGCGTACTCGGCGAATCAGCCATCCCAACGCGATAAAGAAGATCAGTGCCTGCGCCACCGAGGCGGCAAATGAACAGGTGTCGTCCATGGCTTTCATGGACGTGGGCGACAGGTCGCTGATTTTCGACATGCCCTTCATCTCGTGCGGGGCGCCGTGGCTCATGCCGCAGTCGATGTTGGCTGGCGTCATCGAAAATGCGCCCAGCATTTGCCCGTGGCAAATACTGCAGGCGAGCCCGTTGAACAGGATGAAAGCAAACAGCATCCAGGCAATGAGCGATCGGTGGTGACGGGCAAACATCATGGGGCGGCAATCTACCATCGCTTTTGCGCGGCTCCCAGTGATGTGTGCTGAGGCGCGAGCCTTGCGCGGCGCCACCCCGCGCCGATCAAGCGCTCAAGAGAGGTGCGGCAAAATGGCGCGCGTCGACGGCAAATGGCTGATACGCGGTCAGTTTCTATGGCGGGCACGAGCAGGCGCTGCAGTTTTCGAAGGTCATTAAAAGGTATTCATTTGGCAGAACAGATTTCAGGGATGTAATATCATTACATTATATTTCGAGCGACCCGCGTGAAGACTCCCCGTTCCCCCCTTGTTGCAGGCATTGTCAGCTCTGCGCTGGCGCAATCTGCGGGTAAGCGACTGCTGACCTCTGCGGCCGTTCTGGTTGTGTTATGGCTGGGCATCGCCTGGGCGGTGGCCATTCCATGAGTGCGATAAGCATCAGCCTGGATGACTTGACCGTCACGTATGAGCGCCGCCCCGCGGTGCACCACATCAGCGGCTGCTTTGACGCGGGCAGCCTGACCGCGATTGTCGGCCCAAACGGTGCCGGCAAATCGACGCTGATCAAAACCATTGCCGGTACGCTTAAACCGGCGGCCGGGCGGGTGGATCGCGGCAATCTGGCCTTGCGCAATCTGGGGTATTTGCCCCAGGCAGCGGAGATTGATCGCAGCTTTCCGTTGAACGTGGCCGATACGGTATTGATGGGTGCCTGGCGCAGCATCGGGGCTTTTCGTGGCGTCAGTCGCGAGCAGGCCCGGCAGGCACAAGAGGCGCTGATCGCCGTCGGGCTTGAGGGGTTTGAAGCGCGAAGTGTCGGCTCGCTGTCGTCAGGGCAGTTTCAACGGGTGCTCTTTGCCCGTTTATTGATGCAGAACGCTTCGGTGATTTTGCTGGACGAACCGTTCACCGCCATTGATGCCCGCACCACCCAAGACCTGCTCAAACTGATCCGCGACTGGCACGGTCAGGGGCGCACGGTAATTGCCGTGCTGCACGATATCGAACAAGTTCGCAAACACTTTCCAAACACTTTGTTGATGGCCCGCGAAGCGATTGCCTGGGGCGATACCGCGACCGTTTTGCACGCCGACAACCTGCGCCGGGCCCGCAACATGGCCGAATACTGGAGTGACGATGCCGCGCCGTGTGAGATGAACGAGGAGCAGTCGTCATGATCCTCTATCAGATGGTGGTGGAGCCGTTCGTGGAGTTCGGCTTTATGCGCCGCGCGCTGATTGCCTGTCTGGCACTGGGCATCGGCTCCGGTCCTGTCGGCGTGCTGCTGATGTTGCGTCGCATGAGCCTGGTTGGCGATGCGATGAGCCATGCGGTTTTACCCGGCGCGGCGGTGGGTTTTTTGTTCGCCGGTCTGTCATTGCCCGCCATGGGGTTTGGCGGTTTGATCGCCGGGCTTTTAGTGGCGTTGCTGGCCGGGTTGGTCAGTCGCTTCACGACCCTGCGTGAAGACGCCAGCTTTGCCAGTTTTTACCTGACCTCGCTGGCCGCAGGCGTGCTGATTGTGTCGCTGCACGGCTCCAGCGTCGACTTGCTGCACGTGCTCTTCGGAACGATTCTGGCCATCGATAACCAGGCTATTTTCATGGTCGGCGGCATTGCTTCGTTCACTTTGATCGTGCTGGCGCTGATTTATCGGCCGCTGATCCTCGAGTGTTTCGACCCCGGCTTCCTGCGCGCCGTGGGCGGGAAGGGCTCGTTGTATCACGTGCTGTTCCTGTTGCTGGTGGTGCTCAATCTGGTGGCGGGCTTCCAGGCACTGGGGACGTTGATGGCGGTGGGCATGATGATCATCCCGGCCACCGTCTCGCGGTTCTGGGCCACCTCGTTGAGCGCGCTGATGATCATTTCAACCGTGGTCGCCACGCTCTCGGGATTTATTGGCTTGATCGTTTCTTATCATGCCGGTGTCGCTTCCGGCCCGGCGATTGTGCTGACCGCCAGTGCTTTTTATGTCCTTTCGCTGCTGTTTGGCCGCAGTGGAATGGTCCGTCGCTTGCTCCCTAAAACACATCTCAACCACTGATTTCAGACACTCACAACGAGGGGATTCGAATGAAGCCAAAAATGCTGCTGGCTGCTGTTTTTGCACTGTCGAGTATGGCCGGTCTTGCCCAGGCAAAACCTATCGAAGCGGTGGCTTCATTCACTGTCATTGCTGACATGGTGCACAACGTTGGCGGTGATCACGTGCATGTGACCTCGCTGATCGGGCCTAATGGCGACCCGCATGCCTACGAACCAACGCCTAACGACGCGAAAGCGTTGAAGGGTGCCGACCTGGTGTTTGTCAGTGGCCTGCACCTGGAAGGCTGGCTTGATCGCTTGATCAAAGCCTCGGGCTATCAGGGCCAGCCGGTGGTGTTGTCCAATGGCATCAAGACCCGCAGCATGGAAGAAGACGGCAAGCAGATCACCGATCCGCATGCCTGGAACAGTGCCGCGAACGGCGTAGTGTATGTGCGCAATATCATCAGCGCCTTGCAGAAAGCCGACCCGGCCAATGCCCGCGACTACCAGGCCAAGGGCGAGCAGTACATCAAGCAACTGGAGCAACTGGACGCGTATGCCCGCGCCCAAGTACAGGCGATCCCTGCTGACAAGCGCAAAGTGCTGACCTCCCACGATGCGTTTGGTTACTTCGGCGATGCTTACGGCGTGACCTTCCTGTCGCCGCTGGGCTTTTCGACCGAGACTGAAGCTTCGGCCGCAGACGTTGGCGCCTTGATCCGCCAGATCAAGCAAGAACACGTCAGCACTTACTTCTTCGAAAACTCCAGCGATCCGCGTCTGGTCAAGCAAATTGCCGATGCCAGCGGTGCCCAGCCAGGTGGCGAGTTGTACGTCGAATCGCTGTCGCCAGCTGATGGCCCGGCGCCAACCTACGCGCAGATGTTCCGCTACAACGTCGACAAACTGACGACGGCCATGAAAGGCAATTAAAACGTTTGCACTGTGTGGGAGCGGGCTCGCTCGCGATTGCATCGACAAGGTC
Organism: Pseudomonas sp. 7P_10.2_Bac1; assembly: GCF_025465935.1. Lineage (GTDB taxonomy): Bacteria > Pseudomonadota > Gammaproteobacteria > Pseudomonadales > Pseudomonadaceae > Aquipseudomonas. The sequence goes on from NZ_JANLNV010000094.1 coordinate 72,296, forward strand.
TAACAGATAGTCCGAGTCGTCTGCATCGCGAGCAAGCCCGCTTCCACAGGTGGATGGCGCTCGTCAAACCTGCGCAACAATCATTAATGCGATATGGATATATTAAATAGTTCTTTTATCACCATTCTTGCGGGTTGGTAGTATCCGCGGCGAATGGCCTGCACTGCCGATCGGTGGCTGGGTCGCGTTCTTGAGTTTTTCTTTTGAGATCCTGAGATGAGAATTAGCCTTCTGAGTTCGGCCGTTGCGCTCGCACTGTCTATTGTGAGCGTGGGTGCATTTGCCGATGTCGCTGCCATCAAGAACAAGGGCGAGATTGTGATCGGTACGTTGGGTACCGACGAGCCCAACAGTTTCGTTGACCCCAAGACTCGCCAGATCATTGGTTATGAAATCGACCTGGGCAATGAAATTGCCAAGGACCTGGGCGTCAAGCCGGTCTACAAACAGATCGCTGTAGCGGCGCGTATTCCTGAATTGCAGCAGGGGCGAGTAGACCTGTTGGCCGCTTCGCTGACGCACAACAAAGAACGTGAGGCGCTGGTCGATTTCTCGTATTCGGTGTTGATCACTGGCCAGAAAGCCATGGTGAAGAAGTCCAGCGGTGTGACCGCGCTTGATCAATTGGCCGGTGAAAAAATTCTGACCGTGAAAGGCGGCACTCAGGAACCCAACATTCTCAAGGCATTGCCTAGCGCTAAAGTCGTGACGTTCGATACCTCGCAACAAGCGCTACTGGCTTTGCAACAAGGTAAAGGCAAGGCCTTTGTCGATGATGAGTCGGCCCTGACCAACGATTTCGCGAAGATTGGCGCAGCATCCGCGGGCTACGCAATCCTGCCGGAGAACCTCAGCACCGAAGCGCTGGCACTGGCGTTGCCCAAAGACAGCGACTTGAAAGCGGCGGTCGACAAGACGCTCGCGCGTCTTGAAAGCTCGGGTGAGGCCGAGAAGCTCTACCTGAAATGGTACGGCCCAGGCACCAAATCCAACCAGGCCGAGCGCCATTTCAAGATCGACTCCGATCAGGTTGAGTAACCGCTGCCATTAGGCGGGCTGGTCGTGACATTGCTGGTCTGGTAACGCCAGGCAACGCCAATGAATGGCCAGCCGGTCTCCAAGAGTTTTGCGTGAGATGCTGGATTTTGATTATTCGTTACTCCTGAGCGGTCAATACCACGACATGCTGCTCAGTGGCTTGATGCTGTCCATCAAGCTCGCCTGTGTCACGTTGGTGTGCGCACTGCCGCTGGCCTTGTTCATCGCTTTGCTGCGCCTGTCACCTGTGCGCCCGCTGCAATGGCTGGGGTTTGCCTACGTCGAGTCGATCCGTAATATTCCGCTGCTGGCCCACATGCTGTTCTGGTATTTCGCGGCGCCCGAGTTCCTGCCCGAATCCTTGCGCGAGTGGCTCTACGCCGGCAACATCGAGGCCATCAGTGCCATCGTCGCGCTGACGCTGTACACCGCAGCCTTTATGAGCGAAGACATTCGCAGCGGCATTCGTGCGATCCCCACTGTGCAGCTCGAAGCCGGGCGCGCCCTGGGTTTTGGTTACCTTGAAAGCATGCGCCTGGTGGTTTTGCCGCAAGCCTTGCGGGTGACCGTTGCACCGCTGATTTCGCAGACCCTCAACTTGTGGAAAAACACCAGCATCGCCACGGTGGTCGGTGTCGCCGAGTTGATGTACCAGGCCGGTCAGGTGGAAACCGCAACCTTCCGCAGCCTTGAATCCTTTGCCTTTGCCACAACGGCTTATCTCAGCGTGTCGCTGCTGATTACCGGCGTCGCGGCGTGGTATCAACACCGCTATGTGCAGGTGAAATCGCGATGACCACCTTAGAGTTGATCGATTCGTACTGGGTGTACTTCCTGGTCGGTCAATACCCCAACGGGCCGCTCGGAGGGTTGGCGCTGACCTTGATCCTGGCATCGGCTGCGCTGGTATTGGCCATGCCGCTGGGCGTGCTGTTCGGCCTGGCGCGGCTCAGCCCGTGGCGCTGGCTGCGATGGCCGGTCACGGCACTGGTGTTTGTGGTGCGCGGCACGCCGTTATTGATGGTGATTTTCTGGGCGTACTTTTTCCTGCCGAGCCTCACCGGCTTCAAGACCGACCAATTCACCACCATGTTGATTGCGTTGGTGATCTTCGATGCGGCGTACCTCTCAGAAATCGTTCGCGCCGGGATACTGGGGCTTGATCGCGGGCAGGTTGAAGCCTCGCGTTCGTTGGGCTTTGGCTACTGGCGCACGATGCGCTGGGTGATCCTGCCACAGGCGCTGCGCACGATGCTGCCTTCGCTGGTCAACCAGTTTGTGTCGACCATCAAGGAAACCTCATTGGGCTACATCATTGGCCTGACGGAAGTTTCTTTTATCGCCTCGCAGATCAATACCCAAGTGTTCACCATGCCGGCTCAGGTCTACCTGATTCTGGGGCTCTCGTATTTTGTGTTGTGCTTTGGCCTGTCACGTTTCGCCTTTTGGCTGGAGCGGCGTCAGACGCAACGTGTTTCCTTAACTGACAACAGCAAGGTGACCTGATGATTCGGCTGGAAAAAGTTAACAAGTGGTACGGCACCTATCAGGCGCTGGTGGATGTTGATGAGCACATTGCCAAGGGCGAAGTGGTGGTGATTTGCGGGCCTTCAGGGTCGGGTAAATCGACGTTGATCCGCACCCTCAATCGCCTGGAACCGATCAAGTCCGGACGCATTCTGATTGATGGCCAGGACATTCATGCCAAGGACCTGGACCTGAACCAATTCCGTTCACACATCGGCTTTGTGTTTCAGCAGTTCAACCTTTTTCCCCACCTCACCGTGCTGGAAAACTGCACGTTGGCGCCGATTCGTCTGCGCGGCCTGAGCCGTGCAGACGCTGAAAAAGAAGCCATGGCGTTGCTCGACCGTGTGGGGCTGGCGCATAAGGCGAGCGCATTTCCGATCAATTTGTCCGGTGGCCAGCAGCAACGCGTCGCCATCGCCCGGGCGCTGGCAATGCGCCCGCCGCTCATGCTGTTTGACGAGCCCACCAGTGCGCTCGATCCGGAGATGGTCGGGGAGGTGTTGCTGGTGATGCGCGACTTGGCCCGCGACGGCATGACCATGGTCGTGGTGACCCACGAAATGGGCTTCGCCCGCGAAGTGGCTGACCGGGTGCTGTTTATGGATCAGGGTCGGGTACTGGAACGGGCGCCCGCTGCAGCGTTTTTCCAGAACCCGGAACATCCGCGCACACAGAAATTTTTGGCGGATATCCGCACACCTTTCTCTTCTGCCGTTTGAGGGCGAGTTGCCATGACTGATTCGATCCGGGAACTGCCCATCATTGATGTGGCGCCCTTGTTGGCTGAAAGCGGGCGTGATGACGTCGCTGCGCAGATCAGCCGCGCCTGCCGCGAGCAGGGCTTTTTCTATGTTGTCGGGCATGGCATCGACCCGGCACTGGTTCAGCGCCTTGAAACCCTGAGCCATGAGTTCTTTGCACTCGACGAAGCCACCAAACTGCGCTGGCGTATGGAGTTGGGCGGGCGCGCCTGGCGCGGTTACTTCCCGCTGGGCGGGGAACTGACCTCAAACCGCCCCGACTGGAAAGAAGGGCTGTACCTGGGCACGGAACTGGACGAGGCCGCACCAGAAGTCGTGGCCAAGACCCCGGTTCATGGCGCGAACCTGTTCCCAGATGTCGTCGATTTTCGCGAAACCATCCTCGCTTACATGGAGGCGGTCACCCAATTGGGGCATCGCTTGATGGAAGGCGTGGCCCTGAGCCTGGGGCTCGACGCGCAGTATTTTCATGACCGCTACACCGCCGATCCATTGATTCTCTTCCGCCTTTTCAACTACCCCTCGCAGCCTGTGCCGCAAGGGCTGGATGTGCAGTGGGGCGTGGGCGAGCACACCGATTACGGGCTGCTGACCATCCTGCATCAGGACAGCATTGGCGGCCTGCAAGTGCGCACCCCGCAAGGCTGGATCGACGCGACACCGATCCCCGGCGCGTTTCTGTGCAACATCGGCGACATGCTCGACCGCATGACCGGCGGGCTATACCGTTCGACGCCGCACCGCGTTGCGCGCAACACCTCGGGCTCGGACCGGTTATCATTCCCGCTGTTCTTCGACCCCAACTTCCGCGCCCGAGTCCAGCCGATTGAAGGCTTGCCCGCGGTCGAGCAACAGGACGACAGCGCCCAACGCTGGGACCAGGCCAATGTTCACGCCTTCCACGGTGAGTACGGCGACTACCTGCTGAACAAAGTCTCGAAAGTCTTCCCGCAACTGCGTGAAAACTTGCGGTAAAGCCGATTTGCACGAGCGAGCTTGCCTCGCGATCTTTTGATGTTAAAAAGATCGCGAGGCAAGCTCGCTCCTACTGTTTTATGTTGCCAATCTCGTTACAACCATGCCTTGCTTAACGCCTCGATCGCCTTCCAGTAGAGCCATGCAACGAGGGTCAACAGGACAGCGCCGGCCAGCGTAGGCATCAGGGCAAATGTCCAGCCCGGATCAACCATGAAAACGATGATGGGGTTACCGCCCGCCGGCGGGTGAATCGTGCCGCTGAGGGTCATCAGCACGAGCGCCAGTGAGCAGGCCAATGCCATGGGGAAGGCGCCAGGCCCCAGCACGTACAGACACATCAGCCCTGTGCATGAGCACAGCAGATGGCCTCCAATCACATTGCGTGCTTTCGAGAATGGCCCTTTGGGGAACCCGAACAACAGCACGCAACTGGCACCGAATGAGCCGATGATCCACGGAGCTTCGCTGTGTTCAGCCAGCAGGCCGACAAGGCTCAGTGCCAGAAACGCGCCGAAACCGGCCAGCAACAGCTGACCGGCCCGAGCCCGCACAGGGGGTGTCACGTTGGATGAGGTGCCTGGCGGAGTTTGACTCATCGCAGGTTCACTTCTTGAAGCGTTCGGCTTCTTCCGAACCCTTGGTCGCGTTACCTGCGCTGTAGGAGTGAGCTCCTACGCCCGCCAGTTTGCCGCCTTTAACGATCAGGTATTCGTCGCGGATCGGGCGGTTTTCGAAGTAGCACTCCAGAATTTCACGGGTGCCCGCGGCATAGCGCGCTTGCGCCGACAGGCTGGTGCCGGAGATATGCGGCGTCATCCCCTGGTGCGGCATGCTGCGCCATGGATGGTCGGCAGGCGCCGGTTGCGGGAACCACACGTCGCCGCCATAGCCCGCCAGTTGGCCGCTGCGCAAGGCTTCTGCCACTGCATCACGATCACACAGCTTGCCCCGAGCGGTGTTGATCAAATACGCGCCGCGCTTGAATTTTTTCAGCGATTCGGCGTTGATCATGTGCTCGGTTTCAGGGTGCAGCGGGCAGTTCAGCGTCACCACATCGCAGACTTTGGTGAGGCTTTCCAGGTTGGAGTGGTACGTCAGGTTCAGCTCTTTTTCGACCGCTTCAGGCAGGCGATGGCGATCCATGTAGTGCAGGTGCATGTCGAACGGCTTGAGCAGGCGCAACACGCGAAGACCAATACGGCCAGCAGCGACGGTGCCTACGTGCATGCCTTCGACATCGTAGGAGCGTTCTACGCAGTCAGCGATGTTCCAGCCGCCTTTGAGCACCCACTCGTGGGACGGCAGGTAGTTGCGCACAAGGGCGAGGGTGGTCATGACCACGTGCTCGGCCACGCTGTTGCTGTTGCAATAGGTGACTTCTGCCACGGTAATGTTGCGGTCCATCGCGGCCTGCAGGTCGGTGTGGTCCGAGCCGATCCCGGCAGTCACGATCATTTTCAGCTTGGGCGCTTTGTCCATGCGCTCGGCAGTCATGTAGGCCGGCCAGAACGGTTGGGAAATCACGATTTGCGCATCGTGCAGCTCGCGATCGAGCACGCTGTCGGCGCCATCTTTACTGGAGGTCACGATCAGTTCGTGGCCATTGGACTCCAGGTACTTACGCAGCCCGAGCTCGCCGGAAACACTGCCCAGTAGCGTGCCGGGTACAAAATCGATGGCTTTGGGGGTGGGCAGGGTTTGACCGTCGGGGTAACGGTCCAGATGTGGCAGTCCATCGCGGGCGTAGGTCTTGGGTTGGCCGGTGACAGGGTCGTCGTAAAGTACGCAAATGATCTTCGCCATTGGAGCCTCCTGTTATTGGAATTGACGAGCGCCTTTTCTGAGCCCCCGCCCGAGCAGTTCTTGCTGCTCGATAAGGATCCTCAGGGAAGGGGCTTTCAAAGGCCAATCGCTTGTTCCGATCTATAAATCAGATAAACCGATCAACAGGTCAGGAAGGCATCTACACGGCTTTGTAGGTCGAGGGAGGTAAACATGCTCAGCGCCGACGCCAGCAGCAAGGGCTGAGGGTCGCGCTGCAACATAACCAGGCCGATCTCTCTTTGTAACTGCGGGACAATAGGGATTGCGGTGATTTCCTGGCGCATTTCAGACAGCGCCAACACACTGTGGGGCACCACACTGTAAAGGCCCGAACAGCGCACGTGGCCATACAGCACCATCATCGAGTCCGTCTCCACCCGTGGCGTGATGTGCACACCGGCCTTGGCAAACGCCTCATCCACGCCTTGACGGCATTGCATGTTGCGAGTCAGCAAGCACAGTGGCAACTCGCTGACCTCGCGCCAGGTGAGCGCCGCTTTACCACGCAGACCGGTGTCATCACGCGCCACCAGCACATAACGCTCGGTGAACAATGGATAGGTATCAAATGCCTGCAATCTGCCATCGGACAGATACGTCATGCCGATATCCAGCTCGAAATTACTGATGCCTTGCAAAATGTCTGACGTGGACAGCGTGTAGATTTCGTGGGCCATGCGCGGGTAAGTGCTCAGGCACGAGTCGGTCATCAGCGGCACCATGGATAGCACCGTGGGGATCGCCCCCAGGCGCAATGATCCGGCCGGGTCCCGCTCCCGGTTACTGGCCTCCTGCCGCAAGGCGCCACAGTCCGCCAGAATGCGCCGGGCCCAGACCAGAACTTTCTCACCGTCAGCGGTAAACCCCTCAAAGCGGCGACTGCGCTGCATCACCGAAATCCCCAAGTCTTGCTCCAACGTGCGAATCGCCTCAGAAAGCGTGGGCTGCGACACGTTGCACTTCTCAGCCGCACGGCCGAAATGCTGCTCCTGAGAAAGCGTTACCAGGTAGGTCAATTGGCGTAAAAGCATGGCCGGGCATTCCTTGTTTTTATTCTGGTGTGGCTGGAGAAACACAAGGTGCGGGGGGCTCCAGCGCGATGTGCTTAACACTATAGCGCGTGGGATAAACGGTGGAGTTTTGGGGGGGGCGGCGAACAATCAACGCTAGGAAAGAGCGGTTTTGTGGTGCAAACAACTCGGTATGCCTGCTCCCGCAGATGGGGGCTCTAGTCAGTCAAGGCGAACCATCATGCGTCTATGGAAGCTGAATTGGATGCAAAATTATTGGGTTGCTGCGAAGAAGAGGAAAGAGTGCGAGAGAGTGGCCGGGGAGCCTGAGAACGTGGGGGGAATCTGGAGCGGGTAGAGGGAATCGAACCCTCAACTAAAGCTTGGGAAGCTTTCGTTTTACCACTAAACTATACCCGCTCAAAGCGGCTAACTTTGTACCAGAACTTGGCCCTGATGAGAAGTTTTTATTCTTCAAAAGCGCATGTTCAGGCGTTTTTAAAACTCTTTTCTTGTTTTTGCCGGCGTTACAGCGCCATTGATGTGTGCTGTGCGGGGCTTGTAGGGAGAGGCGCTGGCGAGGTCAGGAAGTCGAGCAAGGCAATCTTGCTGATGTGGCTGGCCTGTTTGTGTTCCATGTCCAGAAAGTGCCCGGTGTTTTCCAAACAAACAAATTGGCTGTCGCGGATCGCGCAGGCGAATTGCCGTGCGTCGCTGGCTGCGGTGTATTCGTCCCACTCGCCGTTGATGAACAGTACCGGTATATCGATGCGTTGGGTGGCCTTGAGGTAGCACTCGGGGTCGCCGGTCAGTACTTGGTCAATATGGAAGTGCATCTGCGCGTACTCGTGTTCGGCCAGGGTGCTGACGTGCCGATAGTTGAAGCGCTTGAAGAGTGAGGGCAGGTGTTTGCCCAAGGTGTCGTTGACCAGGTTGCCGACCTGGGGGCGGTTGCGGTCTGCCAGGCATCGGCGGCCGCGCTCCAGGTAGTTGCGCATGGGCGGATTGATGAGCGGAGAAAAAGAGCTGATGACGGCTTTTTTGATGCGCTGCGGTGAACCCGCCAAGGCGGTCAATGCAGCGGTCCCACCCCACGAAAATGACAGCACATATTGCGCGTCAAAATGCGCAACCAATTCCAGCAGCACCTGGGCTTCCAGTTCTTTTGTCAGAAATTTCTGGTGCTGGTTGTGGGGTTTTGACTGACCTGCATAGGGCTGATCGTAAAGGACGACATTGAGGTGCGGATGAAGGTTTTTGACGGTTTGAGCGAACGATGCCGTGGTGGCCATCGAGCCGTTGACCAGAATGATGGTGTTTTGCGCGGTATCAGAGCGATAGAACTCGGTGTGAATTCGATATTGCCCCTGAAGGTCGAGCACAGCGATTTCGGGCTTCATCATGGCGTCTGACTCCAGTGAATCGAGCGTCTGTCAGACTGATAATGCGCTGTGATTGTGACAAGCAGGCGTGGCCTTTAAACCGCTGGTCCGGGCTTGAAACAGGCAACTTCCCGGGCTGTCAGCGCGCGGTATTCACCGGGGGCGAGTTGGCTGTCCAGCAGCAATGGACCAATGCGTTCACGGTGCAGGCGTACGACCTTATTGTCGAAGTAGCCAAACATGCGTTTAACCTGGTGATAGCGGCCTTCCACAATGCTTAAACGCGCCGAGCGTGGGCCGAGCAGTTCAAGCGTGGCGGGCAGGGTGGTCAGGTCCTCGTAGGCGAAGTACACGCCCTGTTCGAACCGGGTGATGTAGTCGTCCGTGATTTCTTGTTCAGTCTCGACGTAGTACACCTTGGGCAGCTTGGTCTGTGGTTGCGTCAGGTGGCGAGACCAGTGGCCATCATTGGTGATGAGCATCAAGCCACTGGTGTTGAAGTCCAGTCGACCGGCGATATGCAGGTCGTGTTTGTCAGCCTCGTCGAGCAGATCCAGCACCGTCGGGTGCTCCGGGTCCTGAGTGGCGCTGACGCAGCCGGGCGGCTTGTGCAGCATGAAGTAGCGTGCAGGCTTGCCGGCCTGCAACAGCTGGTCATCCACTTCAACCCGGCTGAATTCTCGAACGTCATGGTGCGGGTCAGACACGGTCTGGCCATCCACCCGCACACGTCTTTCAATCAGCAACAGGCGTGCCTGCTGGCGGTTGAACTGGGGATGGTTGCTCAGAAAACGGTCTACGCGCATAACGAATAATCACAGGAAGTACAGGCGTGCATCTTACGCGAGGTGTTCAGGGGGCGCTGGAGGCAATTGGCTGAGCACATCGGCGCAGCGCGGGCACAGGCAGGCGCTGTTGCGTTGTTCGAGGGGCAAGGCCTGGAGGATCTCAGGCGCAATGCTGATGCTGTAACACCAGCAGGGCTGATGCTCGGTTTGCGCACTGGCCAGGGAGCAGTCATTGCGTGCACCACAGGCAGGGCAGAGGTCGGGGGCTGTCATGTCGGGATGTCCGTGGGGTCGCTGGCGTCGGGGCCTATTGTATGCCTTGTGCAGGGCTTGTCCGCTGGTCAGGCGGTTATTTCTTCAGGGCACTGAATCTGCTTTTCGCGGTCATAGAAAGGGTCAGGCAGCCTTGCTGTCTGCCGCCGTCCAGCGCCGCTGGAGCGTGCCCTTTCGCGGTCCAGGAGGCCGCCATGTTCCGACGTCTACTCTCTATTGTTGTATTGGGTTTGGCTGTGTCTGCATGTGTTCCGTACAACTCGGGCTACAGCGTTTATCGCTCTGAGGTGTATACGGTGCCAACGCCTTATTACTACGGCGTTTACCACCCTTATTATGTTTATCCGCATCCCTACTATGTTCCGGCGCCCCACTACTGGGGGCCTTCGTATGGGTATCACTATGGCTATGGAGGAGGGTATGGCCGAGGGTGGGGAGGCCGATAAACCACTGAGTGAATAAGTGTACGAACTCCTGCAGCCCAGGCTGGCGTGCGCGTCGTCGGCCTGGGCTGCAGGATATTGATCAATTGACAATGGAGGCGCGCTTTCTTAGTGTCCGCGGCATTGTTTTTAAGGGTGTAGCCATGACGTCGGATGATCGTATAAAACTTGAGGCTGTCTGGAAGCAGGCTTTACGTGAGGAGTTCGATGAACCCTACATGGATGAGCTGCGCGAGTTTTTGCGCCAGGAGCATGCCGCAGGCAAGGAGATCTACCCGCCCGGGCCACTGATCTTCAATGCGCTGAACTCAACCCCGCTGAACAAAATCAAAGTGGTCATCCTCGGGCAAGATCCGTATCACGGACCTGGCCAGGCGCACGGTTTGTGCTTCTCCGTTCAGCCGGGTATCGCTGTGCCACCTTCGCTGGTCAATATCTATAAAGAACTCAAGCGTGATTTGAATATTGATATCGCGTCTCACGGCTGTTTGCAGTCCTGGGCAGATCAGGGCGTGTTGCTGCTCAATACGACGATGACCGTTGAGCGAGGGATTGCCGCCTCGCATGCCAAAAAAGGGTGGGAGCGTTTCACCGATCGCATTATTCAAGTGGTCAGCGAGCAGAACCCCAAACTGGTGTTTTTGCTCTGGGGCGCCCATGCGCAGAGCAAGCAAAAGTTGATCGATGCGACCAAGCACCTGGTGCTGACCTCCGTACACCCGTCGCCGCTGTCGGCTTATCGGGGTTTTATCGGCAATGGGCACTTCAGTCGGGCCAACAAGTTTCTTGAGCAGAATGGCCTGACCCCGATCGACTGGAAATTACCGCCTGTTTGATCTGGGCTCACACGCCGTTGGCACACCAGGTCATGCGCCTGGTGTGCTGAGGCGCAATGACCTGAGCCGAACTTGGATCAGACCAGGCGCAAGCGACAGTTATCGGGCGCTTCAATCACTCTGCCGACTATTGCTGCGACAGGCACAGCCCAGGTCATGCCGTTGGCTGGGTCGGTAATCACAGCGAGCGTATCGCTGCTGGCACTGACGTCCAGACGTCGTCGTTCATGAATGGTTTTTAAATCGCCATAGGCATGACTGACCAGCTTTTCCGCAAGCGCTGTGCTTAATTCAAACGTCGTGACCAAATACCGAACGGCCTTGCAAAAAAGCACCTGATCGTTACCGGGGTGCTGAGCCTGATAACGTTGCAAGAACACCAGCGCAGCTTGCTGAAGGTAGGGGGGATCTTCGATTTGCGAATAAATAAGAGTCATGCGCGGGCGCCCTCGGCAGTATTTTTTTCGGAGGGTAGCGCCGCTTGGCGCAACTCCTGATTGACACCCGGCAGGCGCACGTCCGGGTTCGGCATGCCACTGGGAGACAGCTCATGGGTCATTTCAAATTCTGCCCTGACTGACCAGCCGCAGGCTTCGGTTGTGCATTGCAAATAAGCGACGCGTAAGAAGATATGTCGACCTTCGCTGGTGCGAATACGCATTCTGCTTAAGCAATGCGGACAAACCATTTTATAGGTGCTCATGACTGACTCCAATTGAACTATTGTTGTGTGCTCGTTTGAATAAGCACGTTAATTTCAAAGAAAGATCAATCCGTTGATCATGCAGGCTGACACCATATGTCTGGGTTAGTCAGTTTTTTGATGATGAGTAATCCTTTTTAACTGTTCTTGTAAGAATGATGACTCCGGATAAGTAATCTTTTTTTCTGGTTTTCTTTATGTGTTTGTTTTTTCCTGGTTGGCTGTTTAAATAGTCTTTTATTTTGATGAGAAATGTTACATATCTATAACTAAAAAATACTCAATGCGCGTAAATTCTGCCAAAAAACACAACAATGTCAAATTGGAAAAATTCAAATTGAGTAGCAGTAAATCGATTGAAATACTTGGACGGTTGAAAAAAATAACCCGCGTTAAAACAGACTCCGGGCTTTCTGAGGTGCTGGGAGTAAGCCCGCAAACACTCAGTAGCTGGAAAGGCCGTGATCGCATTCCTTACTCGGTATGTATGGAACTTGCCAGCGCACATGGTGTCTCGCTTGACTGGCTATTTGGTGGTCTGGGTCCAATGTTATTGCAGTCGCCGGCGACGGTGGTTGAATCCGTGGGCAGGCTGTCGGAACATGAGCGAAAAATGGTATTGATGTTTCGAGCATTAAAACGCTCCGATCAACGCGTTGTGTATAAAGTGGCCGAAGAAAAACAACAGCTTTATCTGTTGCTTCGTCAAGTTGAAGAGCTGTCAGCCCGTCTTGAGTATGATGCCGCTCGCCATTAGTTTATTTGGGCCCTTTGAAACGTCGCAGGACATCGGCAATATCTACAGTGTTGACCCAAATCATGAGTTTTATGCTGATAGGTATGACCACCAGTGCGCAAATAAATGCCGTGACGCCCACGGATAAACCGTTTAAATATGGCAGGGCAACAGGGGTGAATAAATAACCGACGCAGGCGCTCAGCAGAAAGGAGCCTACGTGTTGCCAGCCTTTGAGAGACCTGCGTGTACTGGTGACCACCCACGCCCCGAGAGAGGCCCCAAATAGTGCATCACGGTCGATCATCGCGATAATCGGAAGCCCTATTTCCAGATACCGGTACAAAGCCGAACTAATCATTTCATTCGTCATGATGTCGGTACTCATGCGTGAACAAATGGAGGGCAGGCGGCTCATCCAGAGAACAGCGGCGTCCGCACTTTGCAATTTTAAAATACTGATAAAGCTCAATGGCTGCGGCGGCTTCAATAGCGCAAAGGTAGTGAGCCACCAACACGGAACAATTATTGATAGTGGGGGCGGGGACTTCTTCTAAATACCCATAACCTTGTTGCTGAACATGCTGCTGCCACACGATCAGTGCTTTATTGACGGTGGCAGTTGCTCCATGCGCTGCTGTTTTAAGTTGCCCGTCACTGATACTTGAGCTCAGGGACAGGGCCTTCCTGAGCGATGTCAAGTTAATGGGGGGCCAAAACGCATCATCGCTGGTGCGGTCTGTGAGTGAGAGAGAGGCTGTTGATAGGCTCATGATTATAGTCCTTGGCAAGCCTTTTTATTGCCCGCTAAGGCAGCAGCGGCATACCGAGCTTAAAGGCTTTGATGATGGCGGCGTGACGCGACGTGACGCCGAATTTCATTCGTACATTGGCGATATGAAAATTGATCGTTGTTTCTGATCTGTTCAGTATGAGCGCTACCTCGGCACTGGTTTTTCCTTGGGCACACCAACTGAGGACTTCATGTTCCTTTGGCGTTAAAGAGGGTATGAAATCAGGCGATGTTGACGGTGTATCCAGCGACAGAGGTCGCTTGGGAAAACTGCGCTTATTCATATGTTGCCCTTGCATTGAGGCGTGTGCCGGACCAGAAAATTATTCTTGAGGTGCTAAAAATAATCGGTCTTATAACGACTCAACAACGTGGCAAGGTTGTAGGAATGTCCATGACAGTAATGGAATTTTCCTACGTGGTTGTGTGGGTTTTAAATATTGGCTGGAAAAGGTGTTTAAGCTGATTACGCACGAGTGGGTGGTCAGCCGGTTGCCTGACGAACAGGGCGCCCGTCAGGCGTTGTACTTGGTTGCCATAAAGGCAACCGCCAGTCAGGGCGACTGGCGGTGTTTCTCGCAACCTTTAATGCCTGATTCAGGCATTGGCTGCGGTGTGACGTTTGGCGCTGCGCTTGCGCCAGATGCGCACGATAGGGAACATCAGCATCACGGCAGTCAGGCCCCAGACACTCATGGTGATCGGGCTGGCCCACAGGATTTCCAGTGCACCGTTGGAAATCGACAGCGCACGACGCAGGTTCTGTTCCATCAAGCCACCCAGGATAAAGCCCAGCAGCACCGGCGACAGTGGGAAGTCGAGCTTGCGCAGGATGTAACCGAAGATGCCGATGGCGATCATCAGGAACAAGTCAAAGGTGGTTGCGTGAACGGCATACACGCCAATCGCAGTGATGATGGCAATCACCGGCACCAGCGCCCAGTTCGGCACGGCCAGAATACGGGTGAAGATGCGGATCATCGGGATGTTGAGGATCACCAGCATGATGTTGGCGATGAACAACGAAGCGATCAGACCCCAGACGATGTCCGGCTGCTGTTCAAACAGCAATGGGCCGGGGGTGATGTTGTACAGCGACAGCGCGCCGATCATCACTGCCGTGGTGCCGGAACCCGGTACGCCGAGTGTCAGCATCGGTACCAGTGCGCCGCAAGCGGATGCGCCGATAGCGGTTTCCGGGGCTGCCAGGCCACGCGAGTCACCTTGACCGAATGTGCCTGAGGCACCGGCCAGACGTTTCTCCGTCATGTAGGCCACTGCACTGGCCAATGTTGCACCGGCACCTGGCAGCACGCCCATGATGAAGCCCAGCAAGCCGCAGCGGATGTTCACCACGAACACGGCGGAGGCTTCTTTAAAGTTGAACAGCATACGGCCAGTGGCTTTCACGGCTTCCTGGCCGCGATGGGTTTTTTCCAGCAACAGCAGAATCTCGCTGATGGAAAACAGCCCGAGCACCAACACGACAAACTGGATGCCGTCAGTCAGGTGGATGTTATCGCCAGTGAAACGGTACACACCGCTGTTGGCATCGATCCCGACGCTCGACAGAAACAGGCCGATCAGAGCGGCAATAAAGGTCTTGAGCGGTCGATCGCCAGCCATGCCGCCGAGGCAGACAATTGCGAACACCATTAGCACAAAGTATTCGGCCGGGCCGAAGGCAATCGCCCATTTGGCCAGCAGCGGAGCAAACAGCACCATGCCGCAGGTGGCAATGAATGCACCGATGAACGAGCTCCAGGCCGAGAGCGACAACGCCACGCCGGCCAGGCCTTTACGGGCCATTGGGTAGCCGTCCAGGGTTGTCATGACAGTCGATGCTTCGCCGGGGATGTTCAGCAAAATAGAGCTGATACGCCCGCCGTATTCGCAGCCCAGGTACACCGCAGCCAGCAAGATAAGCGCCGATTCAGGCGGCAGACCGAGGGCGAAGGCAATCGGGATCAGCAGGGCCACGCCGTTGATCGGGCCGAGGCCGGGGAGCAGGCCGACCACGGTGCCGATCAAGGTGCCGCACAGTGCAGTAACCAGGTTGTAAGGGCTGAGCGCGACGCCGAAGCCCTGGCCCAAATAGCTAAAAGTATCCATATCAGTTCTCCAGAACTTCGAGCAGGCCGAGCGGCAGCGGAACGTCCATCGCCTTATCAAACAGCAGATAAAGACCGACGCTCATCAGGCTGATGATCACAATGCTTGGTAACCAGCGGCCGCCATACAAGCGTGCCAGCGGGATGCCGACCAACATGGCGCTGAGGACAAAACCGAGGGTTTCGAAGGTGCCGGCGAAAATCAGCAACAGCACGACACACAGGCCGATCTTGATCAGGGTTTCACGATCCAGTTGCGGGTCGTCCTCATTGTGCACCACCGGCGATGGACGAAAGATCATGTAGATCAAGCCCAGGCTCATCAGGCCGAGCATCAATAGCGGGAAGGCGCGCGGGCCTACCGGCTCGTAGGAGAAAGACGCCTGATAAGGCCAGGCCATCGCCGCCAGGCACAGGCAGACGATGAGCAGCGCCGAGGCAAAAATGCGTTGTACGAGCATGGTTCACTCCAGGGCTGTGCCCTCATGTCCAAGGGCACAGTCAGCGATCAGCGACGGTTACTGAACGAGGCCAAATTCCTGGGCCAGGATTTTGTACTCGGCGACCTGTTTCTTCACGTAGGCGTCCAGCTCAGGACCGGTCATGGAGAAAGGGAACAGTTCGCGCTGATCACGCAAGGTGGCGAAGTCTTCGGATACCAGCAGTTTGTCGAAGGTGTCTTTCCACCAGGCATAGTCGGCATCGCTGACTTTTGGCCCCAGGTAGAAGCCGCGCACCACCGGCCAGACGATGTCGTAACCCTGCTCTTTGGCAGTCGGGATGTCTTTCATCTGCGGGTCGTCGAGACGCTCATCGGCAAACACGGCCAGCAGGCGCATGTCACCGCTCTGGATGTGCGGCATGGAGTCGGAAATGTCAGTGCTGCCTACCTGAATGTGGCCGCCCAGCAACGCCGTGGCGATTTCGCCGCCGCCTTCCAATGCCACGTAACGCAGGTCACGTGGGTTGATACCGGCTGCCTTGGCGACCAGGGCGGTCTGCATCCAGTCCTGGCTGCCGACCGTACCGCCAGAGCCGATCACCACGCTGCCCGGATCTTTTTTCAGTGCTTGTACGAGATCGTCAAGAGTCTTGTAGGGCGAGTCTTTTTTCACGGCAAGAGCGCCGTAGCTGGTCCCAACGGCAGACAGCCAGCGCACATTGCTTTCATCGAAGCGGCCAAACTTGCCTTGTGCCAGGTTCAGCAGAGAACCGCTGGACCAGGCCACCAGCGTACCGGCATCTGCCGGGCGCTGCGCGACCACAGCGTTGTACGCAACCGCGCCAACGCCGCCAGGCATGTAGGTCACACGCATTGGTTTGCTGAGCAGCTTTTCGTTCACCAGTGCGCTTTGCACCAGCTTGCAGGTTAGGTCAAAGCCGCCGCCGGGGGAGGCTGGGGCGATACATTCAGGACGTTTAGGTTCGGCCATCAGTTGGCCAGCGAATAGCATGCAGCCGGCAGCAAGAGCCAAAGAGCGCAGTGAGAAATTCATAATGTCTCCGCAGGAGTTATTGTTTTAAATGAGCAGAAAAGTGCTGTTGTCAGCCGTGGCCATCGCCAACGTTTACGCCGGGCAAGTGCCGTGCATCGTCAGCGTCATGGGTAAAGCGAGGGGCAACAGAATGTCGTTCGCAGGCCATTGAGGCCGTGAGCGAATACAGGGGAACCAGGAAGGCAAGGGGCAATAAGCTGAGGATTCAGCATACGGTGTGCTCCGTTATTGTTCTTATTTGGCGAAAACACTTCGAGGTGTTTTGCGCAGCGCGATGAATCATTTGCGCAACAGGTGTGACTGTTTGTTAGCGAATCCTAATCCGCCAACCTTTCATGAACCTTTCAGTTTTCTTTCAGTACTTTTTGGGGTTCACAGTAGGCTTTGCGTCTGTACACTCCGCGCAAACAGACCCAAGGTCTGAACAAAAATAATGAGGTAAACCCGATGCGTGTTCTTTTGGTCGAGGATCAGTTGCAGTTGGCCGAGAGTGTGGCTCAAGCCTTGAAAAGTACCGGCCTGACCGTGGATGTCCTGCACGATGGCGTGACCGCTGACCTGGCGTTGAGCAGTGAAGATTATGCGATGGCCATTCTGGATGTGGGGCTGCCGCGTATGGATGGGTTTGAGGTGCTGGCACGTTTGCGCGGGCGCGGGAAAACCCTGCCGGTGTTGATGTTGACCGCGCGCAGTGACGTCAAGGACCGCGTGCATGGGCTCAATCTGGGGGCTGATGATTACTTGGCCAAACCCTTTGAACTGACTGAACTGGAGGCTCGGGTTAAAGCCTTGCTACGTCGCAGTGTGTTGGGTGGGGAACGACAGCAGCGCTGTGGCACTTTGGTCTATGACCTTGAGACACGGCGCTTTACGCTCAAGGAGGAGTTGCTGACCCTGACCTCGCGCGAGCAAGCCGTACTGGAAGCGCTGATCGCACGGCCCGGCCGGGTCATGAGCAAGGAGCAACTGGCGGCTCAAGTGTTTGGTCTGGACGAAGAAGCGAGCCCGGACGCGATTGAAATTTACGTGCACCGCTTGCGCAAGAAACTCGATGGTCATGCGGTGGCGATCGTGACATTCCGGGGGCTGGGTTACTTGTTGGAAGGCCGTGATGTTTAAGTTCGACAGCCTGCGTTGGCGGTTGCTCTGGACCCTGACGTTACTGCTGGTGGTACTGATGCTGGCCAGCAGTTTGAGTGCCTATTTAAATGGCCGCGAAGCCGCCGATACGGCTTACGACCGAACGTTGCTGGCGTCTGCCCGTACCATCGCCGCAGGCTTGTCACAACGTGATGGCAGCTTGAGCGCCGAGGTGCCTTATGTCGCACTCGATACGTTTGCCTACGACAGCGCCGGGCGCATTTATTATCAGGTTTACGACATTCAACAGCGGTTGATTTCCGGTTATGAACATTTACCGGCGCCGCCACCCGGTACGCCGCGCACGGATGATTACCCGGCGTTGGCACGCTTTTATAACGCCGAGTACCGGGGGCAGACGGTTCGCGTGGTGAGCTTGCTCAAGGCCGTGAGCGAGCCAAATATGAATGGCATGGCCGAGATTCGTGTAGCCGAGACCGACGAGGCACGCGTGGCCATGGCTCGCAGTCTTATGGCCGACACCGTGTTGCGTTTGGGGATGTTGGGATTGGGGGCGTTATTGGTCGTCTGGTTTACCGTGAGTGCCGCATTGCGGCCGTTGGAACGTTTGCGCACCGCCGTTGAAGAGCGTGAGCCGGATGATCTACGGCCGTTGCCGCTGGTGCCGGTGCAACGCGAACTAAGGCCCTTGGTGCAAACCTTGAACCACTTTACCGAGCGTCTGCGCTGGCAGTTTGAGCGCCAGGCGCAGTTTATTGCCGACGCGGCCCATGAATTACGCACGCCGCTGGCAGTGCTTAAGGCCCGACTTGAGCTGGGCCTGCGCACGCAAGATCCACAAGCTTTGCGTCATACGTTGGAACAAACGGTTAAAGACACCGACCGGCTGACGCATCTGGCGAACCAGCTCCTGTCGCTGGCGCGCATCGAAAACGGGGCTCGGGCGATTGCGGAAGGCGGAGCGCAATTGCTCGATCTCAGCCAACTGGCCCGTGAGCTGGGCATGGCCATGGCGCCCTTGGCGCACTCTCGAGGTGTGGCTCTGGCGCTGGAAGCCGATCAACCGGTGTGGCTGCGCGGAGAGCCGACGTTGCTCAATGAGCTTTTGAGCAACTTGATCGACAACGCACTGGCGCATACCTGTGCGGGGGGCAACGTGGTCTTGCGGGTGTCCTTGCCAGCGGTGCTGGAGGTTGAGGACGACGGCCCGGGGATTCCGTACGAAGACCGGGAGCGAGTATTCGAGCGATTCTATCGGCGCAACCAGCAAGTGGCAGGCACCGGCTTGGGGTTGGCGATTGTTGGCGAAATTTGCCGCGCGCATCTGGCGCACATCAGCTTGCATGACGGCGCCGAATGCGGCTTGAAGGTGCGGGTCAGCTTTGTACCCGCAAGTGACAATCGCTCGATGTAGCATGAGGGCTGCGCTTTGATGGCGCTGCAGCAGGTCGCGATCTTTGCGGTTAAGGGTTAACCGATCGCAGCTTTCGAGCCTTGGCAGCGCCTATCGAAAATCCTGCGACGCCATTACATGAACAGTCCACGAGCGTCGTTCAGTTCTTGTTGAAACTTCTCGCTGTCAGCATCAAGCCCCAGCCGTTTGAAGGCGTGCAATTGATTAAGTTGCTGGCTGAGCGTCGGCCCATCGCGCTGCTCGCAAAACAGTGTCGCGATTTGTACCAGATCGATGTAGTCGATGGCCTTGGATTGGCGGGCAAAGTCCTGATATTGACTGGGAAGCTTGAGCAGCATTTCCGGAAACTCCCAGACCTTGAGCAATTTATCGCCAATCACGGGGTGAATCCGCTCGATCACGTGGTTGAGGGACACCGGATCCGAGAGCAACTCGTTGTGATCTTCGGCGTAGGTCAGGATCGGTAGCACGCCAATTTGGTGAACTAACCCGCCCAGTGCGGCCTGGTCGGGCTTTAGCGAGGTGTAGCGACGGCACAAGGAATAGCAAACACCGGCCACTTCCAGGCTTTGTCGCCAGACGTCGCGCATTTTGCTTTCGACGACAGGCGAGCGGGCGTGGAAGATCTGTTCCATGACCAAACCGATGGCCAGGTTACTGCTGTAATTGACCCCCAGCCGGGTGATAGCCGTGTGCAAGTCGGTCACTTCGTACAACGCGCGTAAAAGCGGGCTGTTGACGACTTTAATCAGCCGAGCTGCCAGCGCGGTATCGCGAGCGATGACTTTGCTGAGATTGCTGACGCTGATTTCCGGGTTTTCCGCTGCCTTGCGAATGTTTAACGCCACTTCCGGTAGCGTGGGCAACACCAGGTCATCTCGAACGATGGCCTTTACCAAGTCCATTTGGACTTTGCTCGCCAGCATGCTCATTTCTATTCTCTAGAATTAACGCTGTATCTCACGATCACGGTCTAGCTGATAGGGCAGATCAAGCAGCGAAAGCTTGGGCCCCTGTAAGTCACCCACATGGAGCTCCCCGGCCTCGACCGCTTCAGCTGTCAGGACAGCCAGCAGTTCAATGCAGTCCTGGGTGTGTGCGGCAATCACAACTTCACCCACTGCACTGGTATGAGTCGGTGAAAACAGAGGGGTTCCCGGCTCTGGCTGCACGTGGCCTGCCTCAAGCGACAGGCGGTATAGGCGGCGTTTGAGCTTGCCGAGATATTGCATGCGCGCCACGATTTCCTGCCCGGTGTAGCAACCTTTTTTGAAACTCACACCGCCCACGGCTTGCAGGTTGAGCATTTGCGGGATGAACAGCTCGTATGTCTGCGGCATGACTTGGCCAATGCCGGCACGGATCTGGCCGAGTATCCACTGGTTGATATCAGCTTGCGGCAGCAGCGCCTGCAGTTGCTGGTGCAGGGTGTCGGCCTGTTCAGCCGGTGCCCACAGTTCGGCTCGGCCTTCGGAGACGCGAATTGCGATAAGCCCGTTGGCCCGCGCTACGCTGTCGGGGTCGGCCGGCAGGTCGAGGCCCAGGCTTTGCAGCGCCGCGTCACCCTGGTTCAAGCCAAAACGTACCCAGTTGTGGCTGTCATCGGTCAGTTTCGACTTGGAAAACACCGCGTACTTTTTCAAGTCGGCCAGCTGTGGCTCGACCAGCTCACGCGCCATGGCCAGATAACAGCCCTGAGGTTCGAGGAGGATACGAAAGCTAGACTGCATCCGGCCTTTCTGTGTGCAGCGCGCACCCAGGCTCGAGCGCGTTTCGCTCAGGTAATTGAGGTTGCAGGTCAATTGTCCCTGCAGGAACTTGCTGGCGTCGTTGCCAATAACGGCAAGAACGCCTTCGTGAGACAAGGTGCAGAAAAAAGCAGAGTCGGCCATGAGTCATCGCAGGTTGTAAAGTCTGGGACACATCATAGAGGGGTGACCTGTAAATGGGTAGTTCGCAGAGGAACCGCGCAACCGACCAAAGCCGACTGTTCTATGCCTGATCGGTCTGTATACTTGCGCTCTATTTGAGGAGCGCTCCATGGTCGAAGATGTTGAACTCAATCGTCTCTACTGGCACAGCCGCCGCGGCATGCTAGAGCTGGACGTACTGTTGGTGCCGTTCGTCAAGGAGGTCTACCCGCACCTCAATGACGTTGATCGCGAAGTCTATCGCAAGCTGCTCGAGTGCGAAGACCAGGACATGTTCGGCTGGTTCATGGAGCGCGCCGAGTCTGAAGACCCGGAGCTGCAGCGCATGGTCCGTATGATTCTGGACCGTGTCCAGCCCAAGTGATTTTTTCGAATGCCGCTGGCAGGCCTCCGGGCAATTGCTGGCGGCGTACCTTGCAGCCCAATCGCTGGCGCTGATCTCAATCTGCCTTCTGTCGATACCCGTGTGGGCGTGCCTGCTGGGGCTGTTGCTGTGCCTGGCACATGGTGCCTGGGTGGTGCCGCGGCATATTCGCCTCACCCATGCGAGTGCCTTTACCGGTTTTCGCCGTACCCCTGAGGGCTGGCAGTTATGGAACCGTGCCAAGGGCTGGCAGGCGGTGCAGTTGCACCGCGACAGCCTGGCATTGCCACTGATGGTGTTGTTGCGATTCAGGTTGCCGGGTGAGCGACGGATCAGGGCGGTGTGCATCCCGCGTGACGCGCTTGCGCCGGATCAGCACCGGCGCTTGCGCGTGCGACTCAAGTTCAGTCGGCGTAGGTGGCTGGCACCAGAATAGTGTCCAGCGCTTCAGGCAGCATGTCGGGGTAGTCGAGGGTGTAGTGCAAGCCCCGCGACTCCTTTCTCGCCATCGCGCTGCGGATCATCAGTTCGGCCACTTGCGCCAGGTTGCGCAATTCAATCAGGTCGCGGCTGACTTTGTAGTTACTGTAGAACTCGTCGATTTCATCCAGCAGCAACCGCACGCGGTGTTCGGCGCGTTGCAGGCGCTTGTTGGTGCGCACGATGCCGACGTAGTCCCACATGAAACGCCGCAATTCATCCCAGTTGTGGGCGATGATCACGTCCTCGTCCGAGTCGGTCACCTGGCTGGCGTCCCAGCTTGGCAGGGCGTCTGGAATGTTGATGTGTTCCAGTTGCGTGAGAATGTCGGCAGCGGCCGAGCGGGCATATACGAAACATTCCAGCAATGAGTTGCTGGCCATGCGATTGGCTCCGTGCAAGCCGGTAAAACTGGTTTCGCCAATGGCATACAGGCCGGGGACGTCGGTGCGGCCATGGCCATCGACCATGACTCCGCCGCAGGTGTAGTGCGCCGCTGGAACCACCGGAATCGCCTGCTTGGTGATGTCGATGGAGAACTCCAGGCAGCGTTCATAGACTGTCGGGAAATGGGTCTTGATGAACGTGTCGGACTCATGGCTGATGTCCAGGTACACGCAGTCGATGCCCAGGCGTTTCATTTCGTGGTCGATGGCGCGGGCCACGATGTCTCGCGGGGCCAGTTCGCCACGCGGGTCGAAACGATGCATGAAGCGCTCGCCATTCGGCAGCTTGAGGTGTGCGCCTTCGCCGCGCAGAGCTTCGGTGATAAGGAAGCTCTTGGCTTGTGGGTGATACAGGCAGGTGGGGTGAAACTGGTTGAACTCCAGATTCGCGACCCGACAGCCAGAACGCCAGGCCATGGCAATGCCGTCACCGCATGCGCCATCGGGGTTACTGGTGTAGAGATACACTTTGGCCGCGCCGCCCGAAGCCAGAATGGTGAAGCGCGATCCATAGGTGTCGACTTCTCCGCTGGCACGGTTAAGCACGTAGGCGCCGAGGCAGCGATCGCCTTCCAGGCCCAGGCGACGTTCGGTAATCAGATCAACGGCAACCCGTTGTTCGAGCAATTCGATATTGGGGCGCTGGCGGGCTTGTTCGAGCAACGTCTTGAAAATGGCCGCCCCGGTGGCATCGGCGGCGTGAATGATGCGGCGATGGCTGTGGCCGCCCTCGCGGGTGAGGTGAAATTCAAAACCGGGGTGTTCTGGGTCGGCAGGCTCGTCGCGGGTGAAGGGAACGCCTTGATCGATGAGCCACTGAATGGCTTCGCGGCTGTGCTCGACGGTGAAGCGCACGGCGTCTTCATGGCACAGGCCGCCTCCGGCATTGAGCGTGTCTTCGACGTGGGACTGTACGGTGTCGGTGTCGTCCAGCACGGCGGCCACACCACCTTGTGCCCAGAACGTCGACCCGTTGGCCAGATCGCCCTTGCTCAAAACGGCAATGCGCAGATGGCTGGGCAGCGTCAGCGCCAGGCTCAAACCGGCAGCACCGCTGCCAATCACCAGCACATCGTGTTGAAAATGTTGGCTCATTCTTCTTATGTCCGCAAAAAAAGCGCCCTCTAGTATATAGAGGGGGGGATCGGCACAATAGCCGGGCCTTTGTGGCATCGGGAAATTACAGCGGGCGAGAAGTGTGCCTCAGACTTGAACGATCTGCATGCCGATTTGCACAATAAATCGGTAAATCAGGGGCTGCGCTCAACGCGCAAGCAAGGCAAGATCCGTATTGAGTAATGCGGTGGGCACCAAAGCTGAAGCCGATTTCGGAACTTTTCGTGCGACTTTGGGTTCAATAGTGGGTTGCCCATCATAAAGAGGCGTCGCGTCAATTCTAAGCGTGGGTTGATTTTGCGACCTCCGCAGGTGAGTTTGACGACAAGATTATCGACGCAGCCGGCCAGGCCCGAGCTGCGTTTTCGTGCGTGCCAAATCCGAGTGCGCAGGAAACTTGCCAGGGGGGAGAGAACTTTTGCGTAAAGCCCGAGTCTATGTTTGCAAGCCTGATCAATTAGCAAAGCACTCTTCCTCCCGGTCTTATGAGGAGTATTCATGCTAACCCAGGAAGAGGATCAGCAGCTGGTCGAGCGCGTACAGCGCGGCGACAAGCGTGCATTCGATCTGCTAGTGCTGAAATACCAGCACAAAATTCTCGGGTTGATCGTGCGGTTTGTGCACGACACCCATGAAGCCCAGGATGTGGCGCAAGAAGCCTTTATCAAGGCTTACCGAGCACTTGGCAATTTTCGCGGAGACAGCGCCTTTTATACGTGGCTGTACCGTATCGCCATTAACACGGCGAAAAACTATCTGGTGTCACGCGGTCGTCGTCCGCCCGATAGTGATGTGAGTTCTGAAGATGCTGAGTTTTACGATGGTGACCACGGTCTGAAAGATCTGGAATCGCCGGAGCGTTCTTTGCTTCGCGACGAGATCGAAGGCACGGTTCACCGCACCATTCAGCTACTGCCAGAAGATTTACGTACAGCCTTAACTTTACGTGAGTTTGATGGTCTGAGTTACGAAGATATTGCGAGCGTCATGCAATGTCCGGTAGGCACCGTGCGCTCCCGGATCTTCCGGGCTCGGGAAGCCATCGATAAAGCCCTGCAGCCGTTGTTGCAGGAAAACTGAGACAGCGGCGACAGCCAAGAGAGGAACCGCCATGAGTCGTGAAGCCCTGCAGGAATCGCTGTCCGCAGTGATGGATAACGAAGCGGACGAACTGGAATTACGTCGGGTATTGAATGCCTTTGACGATGCACAAACACGCGCCACCTGGAATCGCTACCAGGTAGCCCGTGCGGTCATGCATAAAGATCTGCTGATTCCACGCCTGGACATCGCATCTGCAGTATCGGCCGCACTGGCTGAAGAACAAACCCCTGCCAAGGCAACGCGCGGTCACTGGCGCAGCATTGGCCGCCTGGCAGTGGCTGCTTCGGTGACGGTGGCTGTTCTGGCGGGTGTCAGACTGTACAACCAGGATGACATCGTGGGTGCACAACTGGCCCAACAAGATAATCAGCCTAGCCTGAGTGCGCCAATGGTCAAGGGACCGGCAGTTCTGGCTAACTATAGCGAAAGTTCTGATCAGGGCACCGGGCCGATGGCAAACGGTGTTCTGCAAGGTCAAGCCGGTTGGCAGAACCAGCGTTTGCCGGGTTATCTGCGCCAGCACGCCGAACAAGCGGCCTTGAAAGGGACTGAAAGCCCTCTGCCGTACGCACGAGCTGCAAGCCTGGAAAACCGTTAAGGGCCATCATGCGCGTCCTACCTCTGTTACCGCTTCTGCTCAGTGGTTTTTTTGTTGTACCTGCCCAGGCCGATGACGCCCAAAACTGGCTGAAACGCTTAGGGGAGGCCGAGCAACAGCAAAGCTATCAAGGGACCTTTGTTTACGAGCGCAATGGGAGTTTTTCGACCCATAGCATCTGGCACCGTGTGCAGGATGGAAAGGTTCGTGAACGGTTGGTCCAGCTTGATGGGGTTCCTTACGAGGTGGTCCGTGCTGATGGGCGGACCGAGTGCGTCACGGGCAAATTTATCACTGGCCTTGGAGATGTCGCAGATACCACGACGCGACAATTCGATCTGCAACGCCTTGATAACTGGTATGCCGTGACCCGGACGGGAGACTCCCGGGTTGCCGGGCGGCCGGTGGCCGTGATTTCCCTCACGCCGCGTGACCAGCACCGTTATGGCGTCGAGTTGTATCTGGATCGTGAAACCGGCCTGCCGTTGAAGTCATTGCTAGTCAATGACAAGGGCCAGTTGCTGGAACGTTTCCAGTTCACTCACCTTGATACAACGCCGCCTGATGACAGCCATCTCGCGCCGAGCAGCCATTGCCAGGCAGTTGTAACCTCAGACTCCGTGCCGGTAATGAGCAAACCTGTACATGCTTGGCACTCCGACTGGTTGCCGCCGGGCTTTGAGCTGATGAGCAGTTCTGTTCGTCGTGATCCCAAGACCAAGTCTGAGGTCACCAGCCTCATGTATGACGACGGTTTGACCCGTTTTTCGGTGTTCCTTGAGCCCCTCAAAGGTGACGCTGTTCCCGATATGCGCTTGCAGCTTGGCCCAACCGTGGCAGTCTCAAGGCATCTATCGACCCCAGATGCCGAGATCCTCGCGACCGTAGTCGGCGAGGTCCCGATGGGGACTGCAGAACGTATAGCCTTGTCTATGCGGGCAGGGCAGGCAGAACCAGCGGCGGCAACCCAACCCTAGTGGAACGCTGAAATGAGTGGTGAACATTTCAAATCAAAATTTTTTTATCTTTTTATATAGGTCAGGGCCTAATAGGCCCTGACCTTGTTTGTTTCCGGTCCCCCAAAAACCGGTCTATGCTGGCTTTAGTTTTTTGGGACACGTTGCACAACCCTGCTTGCTATTAACGGGAGCTGTAAATCAATGCCTCGATTGAAGTCTTACTTACCCATTTTTGCTGCGGTGCTGATGCTCGGCCAGGCAGTCCCCGCCCTGGCCGAAGCGCAACTGCCTGATTTCACGCAGTTGGTCGAGCAGGCGTCGCCAGCCGTCGTCAACATCAGCACGACGCAAAAACTGCCGGATCGCAAAGTGTCGAACATGCCTGATCTGGAAGGCTTGCCGCCTGGCCTGCGCGATTTCTTTGAGCGCAGCATGCCGCCGGGCATTGGCGGTGGCCAAGGTGGACGTCAGCGCGAGGCTCAATCGCTGGGATCGGGCTTTATCATCTCCCCGGATGGCTACATTCTGACCAACAACCACGTGGTGGCTGACGCCGATGAAATCGTCGTGCGCCTGTCTGACCGCAGCGAGATGAAAGCCAAGTTGATCGGCACAGATCCGCGCTCCGACGTGGCCCTGTTGAAAATCGATGGCAAGAACCTGCCGGTGCTCAAGCTGGGCAAATCCCAGGACCTCAAGGCCGGCCAGTGGGTGGTCGCGATCGGCTCGCCGTTCGGCTTTGACCATACTGTGACACAAGGCATTATCAGCGCCATTGGCCGTAGCCTGCCGAATGAAAGCTACGTACCGTTCATTCAGACTGACGTGCCGATCAACCCGGGCAACTCGGGCGGCCCGCTGTTCAACCTGGCGGGCGAAGTGGTGGGCATCAACTCACAGATCTACACCCGTTCCGGCGGCTTCATGGGCGTGTCGTTCGCGATCCCTATCGACGTGGCCATGGACGTTTCCAATCAACTCAAGGCCGGTGGCAAAGTCAGCCGTGGCTGGTTGGGCGTAGTGATTCAAGAGGTCAACAAAGACCTGGCTGAATCCTTCGGCCTTGAAAAACCTGCCGGTGCATTGGTTGCTCAGGTGCTGGATGACGGCCCGGCTGCCAAGGGCGGCCTGCAAGTAGGTGACGTGATTCTGAGCATGAACGGCCAGCCGATTGTCATGTCGGCCGACCTGCCACACCTGGTCGGCGCACTGAAAGCCGGCAGCAAGGCAACCTTGGAAGTGGTTCGTGACGGTAAGCGCAAAACCCTGGACCTGACCGTGGGCGCGATCCCGGATGAAGGCAAGGAAATGGCGGGCCTGACCGGTGCCGAGCAAAGCAGCAACCGTTTGGGCGTGGCGGTAGCAGACCTGAGCGATGAGCAGAAAAAAGCCAACGATATCAAGGGTGGTGTGATCATCAAGGACGTTCAGGACGGTCCTGCCGCGTTGATTGGTCTGCAGCCGGGTGACGTGATTACTCATTTGAATAATCAGGCGATTACCGATGCCAAGCAATTCACTGAAATTGCCAAGGCATTGCCGAAAAATCGTTCGGTGTCGATGCGAGTTCTGCGCCAAGGGCGTGCAAGCTTCATCACCTTCAAGCTGGCGGAGTAACCCATCCGGGTAGATGCTGCTGAAGGTTGCGAAGGGTTGCTTGGCAACCCTTTGCTCAAGCGGTGGCTACAGGTGGAACCCAGCAAGAATAAAAAGCCCGTATCGAGAGATACGGGCTTTTTTTATTTTTTTTGCTTGGGGATACGCACCAACTGACTGTCGGAGTACATGTCGTGCCAGGTACGTTTGCGTTTATCGAACACCGACCAGATAAACCCCAGGCCGAAACACAGCCATGAACCAATCGACACGATAAACCGCAACAGCGCTTGCCAGAGACTGATCGCCGTACCATCGGCGTTCTGTACGCGTACACCCCATACCTGCATGCCCAGGGTCTGGCCGTTGTGGGTCCAGAACTTGGCAAAGAACGCGAACAGCACAAAAAACAGAAGGGTTGAAAGCAACGGGTCGCCGTCCAGCGCGCCAGACTCGGACAGTTCACGCATTTTGGCTTCGCCGATAAAGGCCATCATGATCAACTTGTAGATGAAGGTGGTCACGATCAGCAGTGCGACGCACAGCAGCAAATCATAGAACATGGCTGCCAGACGGCGCCCCAGACCCACGGCGGGAAAGTCGCCTTGAGGGTTAAGTGGTGGTTTTGGCATGGCAGGCTCTCGTGAAGGAAAGACGCATCTTACGAAATTGCGCCCATAAAAAAGCCTCTGATGTCACCATCAGAGGCTTTTGTGTAACCGAGGCTTAGGCTTCGGCGATAACTTCGTCAGCCTGCATGCCTTTTTGGCCTTGAACAGCGATGAAGGTTACTTTCTGGCCTTCTTTCAAGCTCTTGAAACCGTTGCCTTGAATGGCACGGAAGTGTACGAACAGATCCGGACCGCTTTCCGGAGTGATGAAACCAAAACCTTTCTCGTCGTTAAACCACTTGACGGTGCCGCTCTGACGTTGAGACATTTCTTAATTCCTTGACGCTAACAATTAATGGCAGCCTCCTTGCGTTGAAAGAGGACTGGTGCTGGGTTGCAGGAAAGTAAGAGACGCAGAACGGGTTGTAGCAAACATAAAGCTACTGCCCAGGTCACGATTCCAGCGACCCATGCAAACACAGTGGTCAAACTCTACGAAACTAGGATTGAAAAAACAAGCCCCTTAAATAAACCCTTTATAGTTCAGTTTTTTACCTGCTTAGTGCAGTTTTAAAGGGCTGTTGGTCATAGAGATGTTCAATTGTTTTCATGTTTTAAGTGCTTTTTTCACTATCGAAGTTTCGCACGGTTTTAGAGCGTTTCAGGAGGCAAGCTACAAGCTGCAAGTTTGAAGCTGCAAGTTAAAAGCGGATTGGCTCTAGCTTGTAGCTTGTAGCCAGAAACTTAGCCCCTGTAATAACGTTGCGTAACAAACGGCATTTTTGACACTTTCATCGGAACACGTTTGCCCCGAACAATCGCCCATACCTCGGTGTCTATCGGCGTAAAGGCGGTGTCTAAATAGGCCATTGCCAGCGGTGCGCCAAGTGTCGGTCCAAAGCCGCCGCTACAAACGTTACCGATGATATTGCCCTGTGCATCCACCACCTCGGCGCCTTCACGTACCGGTGTGCGTTCTTGGGGCAGCAGACCGACCCTTTTTCGTGCAACGCCATTTTGCTGTTGGGCATAAATCACTTCGGCACCAGGGAAGCCACCTGCCCGCGGGCCATCGATGCGACGTGCCTTGGAGATCGCCCACAGCAGGCTGGCTTCAATCGGCGTGGTTTTTTCGTTCATATCGTGCCCGTACAGACACAAACCTGCCTCAAGGCGCAGCGAGTCGCGCGCGCCCAAGCCGATAGCCTCGACTTCGGGTTCTGCCAGCAGGGCGCGGGCCAGGGTTTCAGCATGGGCCGCCGGCACCGAAATTTCGAAGCCGTCCTCACCGGTGTACCCCGAACGACTGACGTAGCAGTCCAGGCCCAGTACCTTCACCGGCGCAAACTGCATGAAGGTCATTTTTTCGACTCCAGGTGCCAGACGCTGCAGCACCTCCACCGCAGCCGGGCCTTGCAAAGCCAGCAGAGCACGCTCTTCAAAGAGTGGCTGGATTTCGCAGTGCGAGCTCAGGTGCTTGCGTAGATGCGCCAGGTCTTGCTCCTTACAGGCCGCGTTGACCACCAGAAACAGTTGATCGTTACCCAGGTTGGCAACCATCAGGTCATCGAGGATGCCGCCTTGCCCGTTGGTGAACATGGCGTAACGCTGCATGCCTACCGGCAGGTCGATGATATCGACAGGCACCAGGGCTTCCAGAGCTTTGGCAGCACCTGCGCCGGTCAGCAGGATCTGGCCCATGTGCGACACGTCGAACAACCCGGCCTGTTCACGGGTGTGCTGGTGTTCTTTCATCACGCCCAGCGGGTATTGCACGGGCATGTCATAGCCGGCAAAAGGCACCATGCGGGCGCCGAGCTCAAGGTGCAAAGTGTGCAGCGGGGTGATGAGCAGGTGTTCGGTGGACATTCGTGACTCCTTGAAAATCAGCACTCAATAATGTTGACAGCCAGACCGCCGCGGGCGGTCTCTTTGTATTTGCTTTTCATGTCGGCGCCGGTCTGGCGCATGGTGCGGATCACCTTGTCGAGCGACACGAAGTGCTGGCCATCGCCGCGCAGGGCCATGCGCACGGCGTTGATCGCCTTGACCGAGCCCATGGCATTGCGCTCGATACACGGCACTTGTACCAGCCCGCCAATCGGGTCGCAGGTCAGCCCCAGGTTGTGTTCCATACCGATTTCGGCGGCGTTTTCGACTTGTTGCACGCTGCCGCCCAAGACTTCACACAACGCGCCAGCAGCCATGGAACAGGCCACGCCGACCTCGCCCTGGCAGCCGACTTCGGCGCCCGAGATCGAGGCGTTTTCCTTGTATAAGATGCCGATGGCGGCGGCCGTCAGCAGAAACCGCACCACGCCGTCTTCATTGGCGCCGCCGATAAAGCGCATGTAGTAATGCAACACTGCCGGAATAATCCCGGCCGCGCCGTTGGTGGGTGCGGTGACCACGCGCCCGCCATTGGCGTTTTCTTCATTCACGGCCAGTGCATAAAGGTTGACCCAGTCGAGCACAGACAGCGCATCGCGCAGGGCCGCCTCGGGGTGGGTGCATAACTGGCGGTGTAAAGCCGCAGCACGGCGTTTTACCTTCAGGCCGCCGGGCAAAACGCCTTCATTGCGACAGCCCGCGCTCACGCAGTCCTGCATCACTTGCCAGATGTTCAGCAGGCCAATACGGGTTTCGGCTTCGGGGCGCCAGGCACTTTCATTGGCCAGCATCACTTGGCTGATCGACAGGTTGTGGGTGATGCAATGGCCCAGCAGCTCCTTGGCTGTTTTGAACGGGTACTTCAAGGGCGTGCTGTCTTCGACGATGCGATCGGCACCGGCAGCGCCTTCATCCACCACAAAACCGCCGCCGACCGAGTAATACTCGCGGCTGCGGATCTGAATGCCGGCGGCATCCAGGGCACGGAAAACCATGCCATTGGGGTGAAAAGGCAGGGGTTTGCGAATCATTGCCAAGTGCAATTTTTCGTTGAATTCGATGGAGTGTTCGCCCAACAGGTTCAAGCGCCCGCTGCTGCGAATCATCGCCAGGCGTTCAGCCACGGTGTCAGTGTCGACGGTGTCTGGGTGTTCGCCTTCAAGCCCGAGTAACACGGCTTTGTCGCTGCCGTGACCTTTGCCGGTGGCGCCCAGCGAGCCATACAGCTCGACTTTCACGCAGGCTGTGTCGAGCAACAGTTCATCGCGAGCCAAGCCCTCGACAAAACGAGAGGCCGCCCGCATGGGGCCAACAGTGTGGGAACTGGAAGGACCAATGCCAATCTTGAACAGGTCGAACACGCTTAACGACATAGGGTTCTCCGGTTTCTTATTGATGAATTGGCAAGCAATACGTGTAGGCGCGAGCTCGTCCCGCGATCTTTGAAAAAATCAAAAGATCGCGAGGCAAGCGCTCCTAGAGATGGGGATCAAGCCTCCTGATAGCTCTCGATCGACGGGCACGCGCAGACCAGGTTGCGGTCGCCGAAGACGTTGTCGACGCGACCCACCGGTGGCCAGTATTTGCCTTCGATCAAGGACGCGACCGGGTACACGGCTTGTTCACGGCTATACGGGTGCGTCCACTCGCCCACGATCTCCGCTGCGGTGTGGGGAGCGTTTTTCAGCGGGTTGTCTTCTTTGTCGAGGCTGCCGTTTTCGACCGCACGAATCTCTTCGCGGATGCGGATCATGGCGTCGCAGAAGCGGTCCAGCTCTTGCTTGGATTCACTTTCGGTCGGCTCGATCATCAGCGTGCCCGCCACCGGGAACGACATGGTCGGGGCATGGAAACCAAAGTCGATCAGGCGCTTGGCCACGTCATCAACGCTGATGCCGCTGCTGTCCTTGAGTGGGCGCAGGTCCAGGATGCATTCGTGGGCCACCAGGCCGTGGGTGCCCGAGTACAGGATCGGGTAATGCTCTTCGAGACGGCGGGCAATGTAGTTGGCGTTCAGAATGGCCAGTTGCGAGGCGCGCTTGAGGCCTTCGCCGCCCATCATGCGGATGTACATCCAGGTGATCGGCAGAATGCTCGCGCTGCCAAACGGGGCCGCGCACACCGCGCCTTCCTTGCGCTCCAGAGCGCTGTGGCCCGGCAGGAACGGGATCAGGTGCGACTTCACGCCAATCGGGCCAACGCCCGGGCCGCCACCGCCGTGCGGAATGCAGAAGGTCTTATGCAGGTTGAGGTGCGATACATCGCCGCCAAACTTGCCCGGTGCGCACAGGCCCACCATTGCGTTCATGTTGGCGCCGTCGATATACACCTGGCCGCCGTTGTCATGAATGATGCCGCAGATTTCGCGGATGCCTTCCTCGAACACGCCGTGGGTCGATGGGTAGGTGATCATCAGGGCTGCGAGGTTGTCGCGGTGCTCGATGGCCTTGGCGCGCAGGTCTTCAATGTCGACGTTGCCGCGAGCATCGCAGGCGGTCACCACCACGCGCATCCCCGCCATGTGAGCGGTTGCCGGGTTGGTGCCGTGGGCAGAAGACGGGATCAGGCAGATGTCACGGCGCTCTTCGCCACGGCTCTGGTGATAGGCACGAATGGCCAGCAAACCGGCGTATTCGCCTTGCGAACCGGCGTTGGGCTGCAGTGAGACAGCGTCGTAACCGGTGGCCTCGCAGAGCATGGTTTCCAGTTCACGGGTCAGTTGCTGGTAACCCTGGCTTTGCTCGGCGGGGGCAAAGGGATGCAGGTTGCCGAACTCGGCCCAGGTCACCGGGATCATTTCGCTGGCAGCGTTGAGCTTCATGGTGCACGAACCCAGCGGGATCATGGTGCGGTCCAGCGCCAGGTCTTTGTCCGCCAGGCGACGCAGATAACGCATCAGCTCGGTTTCGGAGTGATAACGGTTGAACACCGGGTGGCTCAGAATAGACGACTGGCGCTGCAAGGCCGCAGGTAGAGTGCCTTTGACGGTGCTGGCCAGCGTGTCGAAGTCTGGCAGTGTCTGGCCATCAACGGCGAGCAGGTCCCATAGCGCCTGCACATCGGACTGGCTGCTGGTTTCGTCCAGCGACAGCCCCAGGCGTTGCTCATCGACCACGCGCAGATTGATGTGACGGGCCTTGGCCTTGGCATGCAGGGCACTCGTGCGGCTGCCAGTGTGCAGGGTCAAGGTATCGAAAAACGCGTGTTGCTCAACGTTCAGCCCCAATGCGTTCAGGCCGTGAGCCAGAATCGCGGTCAATTGATGAATACGCTGAGCGATCTGGGTAAGGCCTTTAGGGCCGTGATACACGGCGTACATGCTGGCAATGTTGGCGAGCAATACTTGGGCGGTACAGATGTTACTGGTGGCCTTCTCGCGGCGGATATGTTGCTCGCGGGTTTGCATCGCCAGGCGCAGCGCGGGTTTACCGTGACGATCCACCGACATGCCGACCAGACGCCCCGGCATGTCGCGCTTGAACGCGTCGCGGGTCGAGAAGTACGCGGCATGCGGGCCACCGAAACCCAGTGGCACGCCAAAGCGCTGGGCGCTGCCGATGGCCACATCGGCGCCAAACTCGCCTGGCGGGGTCAGCAGGGTAAGCGCCAGCAAGTCGGCGGCCACAGCGACCAGCGCATTAGCCGTATGGAAGCGCTCGACCAGATCGCGATAGTCGAACACATCACCGTTGCTCGCAGGGTATTGCAGCAAGGCGCCGAAGAAGGCCGAGACGTCGCTCACTTCACGCTCATCACCGACCACCACTTCAATGCCCAGCGGCTCGGCACGGGTACGCAGCACGTCGAGGGTTTGCGGGTGGCAGTGGCGGGAGGCAAAGAAGCGGTTGCTGGATTTGTTCTTGCTCAGGCGTTTGCAGAAGGTCATGGCTTCGGCAGCCGCCGTGGCTTCGTCAAGCAGCGAGGCGTTGGCAATCGGCAGGCCGGTGAGGTCGCTGATCAGCGTCTGGAAGTTCAGCAACGCTTCCAGGCGACCCTGGGAAATTTCAGGTTGATACGGCGTGTATGCGGTGTACCAGGCTGGGTTTTCCAGCAGGTTGCGCAAGATCGGCGAAGGCGTGTGACAGTTGTAATAGCCTTGGCCAATGTAGGTTTTGTGCAGCTGGTTTTTCGCTGCGATGGCTTTGATCGAGGCCAGGGCGTCGGCTTCGCTTTGGCCGGCTGGCAGGTTCAGAACGCTGGTGCCCTTGATGCCTTCCGGGATGACGCTGGCGCTGAGCGCTTGCAGCGAGTCAAAGCCCAGGGTGGTGAGCATCGCTTGTTCGTCGGCCTGGCGCGGGCCGATATGGCGCGCGATGAATTCATTGGCGGTGCTGAGATTGATCGTCATGGCCGGCTCCTCAGTTGTCGTCTTGTGCTTTGATCAAACGGTCGTAGGCGTCTTGAGTCAGCAACTTGCCGACAGCCTCGTGATCAGCGGGTTTGAAGCGGAAAAACCAGCCTTCACCCAACGGATCTTCGTTGACCAGTTCTGGACTGTCCTGGAGTTTAGCGTTCAGCTCGAGGACTTCACCGTCCAGTGGCATGTACACACCGCTCGCGGCCTTGACCGACTCGACAGTGGCGGCTTCTGCGCCTTTTTCGTAAGCCTGTAATTCTGGTAACTGAACGAACACCACATCGCCCAAAGCGTTTTGCGCAAAAGCAGTAATGCCCACGGTCACGCTGCCATCGGCTTCAGCGCGTAGCCATTCGTGGTCTTCAGTAAAACGCAATTCGCTCATCGAAACTCCTCAGGGCCAGACATGTCTGGTGGTCACAGGTGTAATGCTCGTGCGGGGCGAGCTGATTACAGGGAGCATTGCAAGATGGTTGCCAGTTTATAAAAAACTATATTTATCAATGATTTAAGTGATTTTTTGCAGGAGCCGTATGCCAGCTCTGTAGCGAAATCGCTACAGCGCTGGCGCAATTAAAAAATCCAAGAGGATCAAAGCCTTGGAGAACTGAGGATTGGCGTGACTGTATTGAAATCGTTACACTGGAATGAATTCAATACGGATAATGTGGCTTTGTAGGAGCCAACTTGCCTCGCGATCTTTTAAAAGATCAAAAGATCGCGAGGCAAGCTCGCTCCTACGATGGATTAATTTTTGCCGGGGATGCCGTATTTGCGCAGCCGGTGCGCAATTGCGGTGTGCGAGGTTTGCAGGCGGCTGGCCAATTGGCGGGTCGAGGGGTAGCTGACGTAGAGCTTTTCCAGCAGCGCTTTCTCGAAGGTCTCGACCGCCTGTTCCAGGGTTTCTATCTCGCCATCACTTTGCCGCGCAACCGACGTACCGGCGATGTCCAGGTCGCCGATATCCACCAGCGTACTTTCGCAGATGGCCGCCGCGCGGAAGATCACGTTCTGCAATTGCCGCACGTTACCCGGCCAGCGGTTGCCCAACAGCGCCGGGTAGGTGCCCGGCGCCAGACGGCAAACTGGGCGCTGGATCTGCGTACAGGCCTGCTGCATGAAGGCGCGCGCCAGCAGCAAAATATCCTGGCCGCGTTCGCGTAGCGGCGGCACTTCTAGATTGAGCACGTTCAGGCGATAGAACAGGTCTTCGCGAAACGTCCCTTCGTTGACCATTTTTTCCAGATTGCGATGGGTCGCGCTGAGGATACGCACATTGACCTTGACCTCCCGCTCACCGCCCACGCGGCGGAAGCTGCCGTCATTTAAAAAACGCAGCAGCTTGGCTTGCAGGTAGGGTGACATTTCGGCGATTTCATCCAGAAACACCGTGCCATGGTTGGCCAACTCCATCAGCCCCGGTTTGCCGCCACGCTGAGCGCCAGTGAAGGCGCCGGGGGCATAGCCGAACAGTTCGCTTTCGGCCAGATTCTCTGGCAACGCCGCGCAGTTCAAGGCTAAAAACGGTGCCGCAAAACGAGCGCTGATTGCATGGCAGGCACGGGCCACCAGTTCTTTGCCGGTGCCGGTCTCCCCCTGAATCAGCAGCGGTGCATCCAATGCGGCAACGCGCTGGGCACGGGCTTTCAAGGTGCGGATCGCCGGAGAATCGCCAAGTAGCGCGTCAAAACCCTCTGCGTGGTCGTGATGCAGCGCGGCCAGACGCTCGCCTATACGGCTTGGCTGGTACAAGGTGAGCAAGGCGCCGGCATCGGTGATGGGCGTGGCGTCCAGCATCAGCGGTTGCCCGTTGAGCGTCACCTCACGCAGTGGCAGGCGAAAGCCGTTTTCCAGCAGCACATCAAGCAGGCCGGGATCGCTGAACAACTCGCCGATGCTTTCGCCGGTCGGGTCGCGACCGTATAGCGTGACCAGCGCCGGGTTGGCCAGCAGCACATGACCGGCACTGTCCAGTGCCAGGACCGGGTCGGTCATGGCCGCGAGCAGGGCGTCGAGCTGCAGGTGGCGACGCTGGCCGGGCAGGATATCGACCACCCGTACCGACTGCACACCGTTGACTCGAAACAGCGCCTCGCGCAGCTCGTCGAGCACTTGTGGGCTGAGGGTCGGCGCGTCGATGTAAACGTTGGGTGGAACCATCTCCACCGCATCCAGGTTGAGATTACGCCCGCCCAGCAATGCCAGTACTTCCTGGGTAATGCCGACACGGTCGATAAAACTGACATGGATACGCATGGGAACGAGAAAACTTAAGCCAGGGGATGGCCAGTATGCCTTGGCAGGGAGGATAGGTGAAATTTGAGCCGCACATCGGCTCTGAAGGAGCGAGCTTGTCTCGCGATCTTTTGATCGTTTAAACGATCGCGAGACAAGCTCGCTCCCACAGGGGATGGAGTTATTCCAGGTGCTCGGGTTTTACCGGGTCGCCCGGTTTGACGTTGAGTTGCTCTCGCACGTCCTTGAACATCAAGTCGTAGTATTTGTGCATCGACAGGATGTTCGCATTGCTCGGAATCCCGTTTTTCACTGCGATCTTGAAGGCCACGCGGGCGAAGTCGAACGCCATGTCCTTGGGCAATGTGAAGGTGTCTTTAAAATCCTTTTTGTTGATCTGGCCGTGCATGTCGAACTGCATCGACCTGCCTTCCTTGGGATCTTGAACGACCTGGTAATCGATTTTGATGTCATACCCAAAGTCGCCAGGCTGCAGCGGTTCACGATGGATATGCAGGTGACCGGGTTCGAACGAGGCCATAGGCTACTCCTTGAGGCTGTAGGTCAAGGGCAGACCTCACGGTCTGCCCCCGGGTTCAAAAGTAGGTAATACCGGGTTTCTCGGTGCTCACTCGAGTCCCTGCCTTACCTTGAACGATTGCTTCAATATCTGCCAGTGCGCCGATCACGGCCGTCTTGCCGGTTTTACGTGCAAACTCGCAGGCGGCTTCGACTTTCGGGCCCATGGAGCCTGCAGCGAAACCGAGTTTTTCCAGCTCATCCGGGTGGGCGTGAGCAATGCCTTTCTGGTCTGGCTTGCCCCAGTTGATGAAAGCCGCGTTAACGTCTGTGGCAATCACCAGCACGTCACTGTTGAGCTGTTGCGCCAGCAGCGAAGAAGCGAGGTCTTTGTCGATGACCGCTTCGATGCCCTTGAGGTTGCCGTCTTCGCCGTACATGGTGGGAATGCCGCCACCACCCGCGCAGATCACCACGGTGCCTTTTTCCAGCAGCCATTTGATCGGGCGGATTTCAAAGATATGTTTGGGCTTGGGGCTAGGCACCACGCGGCGGAATTTGTCGCCGTCCGGGGCAATGTCCCAGCCTTTTTCAGCAGCTAGGCGCTTGGCGTCGGCTTCGCTGTATACCGGGCCAATCGGTTTGGTCGGGTTCTTGAAGGCCGGATCTTTGGGGTCGACTTCCACCTGGGTCAGCAAAGTGGCGAAAGGCACGTCCTTGGGCAGCAGGTTGCCCAGTTCTTGCTCGATCATGTAACCGATCATGCCCTCGGTTTCGGCCCCGAGCACGTCCAGCGGGTAGGGCGCGACGTCTGTGTAGGCGGCGGCTTGCAGCGACAGCAGACCTACTTGCGGGCCGTTACCGTGAGCTACGACCAGCTCGTTGCCGGGGGCAACACGGGCGATTTGGGCGGTGGCGGTGCGGATGTTTTCTCGTTGGTTGTCAGCGGTCATGGGCTGGCCGCGACGAAGAAGGGCGTTACCGCCCAGTGCAACGACG
The DNA here is from genome assembly GCF_025465935.1 of Pseudomonas sp. 7P_10.2_Bac1. GTDB lineage: Bacteria > Pseudomonadota > Gammaproteobacteria > Pseudomonadales > Pseudomonadaceae > Aquipseudomonas. The sequence continues at coordinate 110,718 of NZ_JANLNV010000094.1, forward strand.
ATACGCATAGAAAATGTCCTTATTAAGCTGGGAAGTCCGGAGCCGTAGGCGCGAGCCTGACACGCGATCTTTTGATCATTTGAAAGATCGCGAGGCAAGCTCGCTCCTGCAGAATGGGCGCTATGGCTTAGATATCAGCCAGTGCCGCCACCAGAATGGCCTTGATGGTGTGCATGCGGTTTTCGGCCTGCTCAAAGGCAATGTTGACCGGCGACTCAAACACTTCCTCGGTCACTTCAATACCGTTTTTCAGGTTCGGGTGATGCTCCGCGACGTCCTTGCCGACTTTGGTTTCGCTGTTGTGGAATGCCGGCAGGCAGTGCATGAACTTCACGCGCGGGTTTTCGGCGGCCTTGATGATGTCCGTGTTGACCTGGTAAGGCAGCAGCAGCTTGATGCGTTCGTTCCAGGTTTCAACCGGCTCGCCCATCGATACCCAAACGTCGGTGTGGATGAAATCCACGCCTTTGACCGCAGCTTTCGGGTCTTCGGTCAGGGTGATTTTGGCGCCGCTTTCCTTGGCGAATTCCTGGCATTGTTTAACGAACGCTTCTTCTGGCCACAGGCTTTTTGGTGCGGCGATGCGCACGTCCATGCCCAGTTTTGCGCCAATGAGCAGCAGCGAGTTGCCCATGTTGTTGCGTGCATCGCCCAGGTAGGCGTAGCTGATGTTGTGCAGCGGCTTGTCGCTGTGTTCGCGCATGGTCAGCACGTCAGCGATCATTTGCGTCGGGTGGAACTCAGCGGTCAGGCCGTTGAACACCGGTACGCCAGCGTACTTGGCTAGTTCTTCCACGACCACTTGCTCAAAGCCACGGTATTCGATGGCGTCGAACATACGGCCCAGAACGCGGGCGGTGTCTTTCATGCTTTCTTTGTGACCGATTTGCGAAGACACCGGGTCGATGTAGGTCACGTGCGCGCCCTGATCGTGGGCAGCCACTTCAAACGCGCAACGGGTACGGGTCGAGGTTTTTTCGAAGATCAGCGCGATGTTCTTGCCTTTCAAGTGCGGCTCTTCAGTACCGGTGTACTTGGCGCGCTTGAGATCACGAGACAGATCCAGCAAGAAGTGCAGCTCACGTGGAGTGTGGTGCACGAGGCTCAGCAAGCTGCGGTTTTTCATGTTAAACGCCATGGGGATCTCCTGGGTTTCTGGTTAACCGGCTTGCGCCGCCCCTTGTGGGGTCAGCGCAAGCAATCAAAGGGGTAGTCGGGTGACTTAGTAGTCGATTGGATCGCGCACGATCGGGCAGGTCATGCAGTGGCCGCCGCCACGGCCGCGTCCCAGTTCAGAGGCGCTGATGGTGATCACTTCTACACCGGCCTTGCGCAGCAGGGTGTTGGTGTAGGTGTTGCGGTCGTAGCCGATGACCACGCCTGGCTCCAGAGCCACTACGTTGTTGCCGTCGTCCCACTGCTCGCGTTCGGCGGCGAAGCTGTTGCCGCCGGTTTCGACGACGCGCAGGGCTTTGAGGCCCAGGGCCTTGGCCACCACATCGAGGAAGCTGGCTTCTTCGCGGCGCACATCGATGCCACCGGCCTTGCTTTCATCCGGATACAGCGAGAAGGCAACGATCTGGTTCACGACTTCGGGGAAGATAGTGACCAGGTCGCGGTCGCAGAAGCTGAACACGGTGTCCAGGTGCATTGCGGCGCGAGATTTTGGCAGGCCTGCCACGATCACGCGCTCAACCGCTTTGTTCTTGAACAGGTTCTGTGCCAGTTGGCCGATGGCCTGGCGCGACGAACGCTCGCCCATACCGATCAACACCACGCCTTTACCGATCGGCATGACGTCGCCGCCTTCCAGGCTGGCATTGCCGTGGTCAATGGTCGGGTCGCCGTACCAGACCTTGAAGTCTGCGTGGGTGAATTCGGGGTGGAACTTGTAAATGGCGGTGGTCAGCAAGGTTTCCTGACGACGGGCCGGCCAGTACATCGGGTTCAACGTGACGCCGCCGTAGATCCAGCAGGTGGTATCACGGGTGAACTGAGTGTTCGGCAGGGGCGGCAGGATAAAGCTGGTGTGACCCAGGAAATCGCGGAACATCTGGATGGTTTTACCGCCGAAGCTGTTCGGCAGATCGTCGGCCGACACGCCACCAATGAGGTACTCGGCGGCGTGGCGTGGCTCCAGGCTCTTGAGCCAGGCCTTGACTTCATTGACCAGGCCGACGCCCACCTGATTAGGCGTGACTTTGTGATCGAGGATCCAGTCGAAGGCCTCCGGGATGGCCACGATGTCGGTCAGCAGGTTGTGCATTTCCAGCACATCGATCCCGCGTTCACGCATTTTGGTGACGAAATCAAAGTGGTCACGCTTGGCCTGGTTGACCCAGAGCACGTCATCGAACAACAGCTCATCGCAGTTGTTGGGGGTCAGGCGCTGGTGTGCCAGACCGGGTGAGCAAACCATAACCTTATGCAGCTTACCGGCTTCGGAATGTACGCCGTATTTCACTTTTTCCTTGGTCATTACAGTCATCCTCCAAAGTACATAAACAGGGTGTTACAGGGTTAGAAAGCCGTCGTAGAGGCCATACGCTGCCACGAGGGCACCGATCACCACTGCGGCAAAAATGACTTTCTCGATGTGGGTGAAAATCTGTTGACCGCTTTCACGCTTGGCCTTGGCAAACAGAATGGCGCCAGGTGCGTACAACAGGGCCGAAAGCAGCAGGTATTTCAGACCGCCCGCATACAGCAGCCAGACCGCGTAGAGCAGGGCGATGGCGCCGATAACCAGGTCTTTCTTGCGTTCCGCCAGGGCGTTTTGATACGTCTCGCCGCGTACGGCCAACAGCAGGCCGTAGGCCGCCGACCACAGGTAAGGAATCAAGATCATCGACGTCGCCAGGTAGATCAGCGACAGGTAGGTGCTTTCCGAGAACAGGGTGATGATCAGGAAGATTTGCACCATGGCGTTGGTCAGCCACAGGGCGTTGACCGGTACATGGTTGGCGTTTTCCTTCTTGAGGAAGGCCGGCATGGTGTGGTCTTTGGCGGCCGCAAACATGATCTCGGCACACAGCAGTACCCACGACAGCAGGGCACCCAGCAGCGACACGATCAAGCCCACGCTGATCAGCACCGCACCCCAGTGACCCACCACGTGCTCCAGCACGGCGGCCATCGACGGGTTTTGCAGTTTCGCCAGTTCCGGCTGAGTCATGATGCCCAGCGACAAGACGTTCACCAGGACCAGCAACAGCAGCACAGTGATAAAGCCCAATACGGTGGCACGACCCACGTCAGAACGTTTTTCGGCACGGGACGAGAAAATGCTTGCGCCTTCGATACCGATGAACACCCAGACGGTGACCAGCATCATGTTGCGCACCTGGTCCATCACACTGCCCAGCGACGGGTTTTTCAGGCCCCAGATGTCACTGGTGAAGATGTCCAGTTTGAAGGCGAAAAGGGCAATCAGAATAAACAGAACCAGCGGCACAACCTTGGCAACGGTGGTCACCAGGTTGATGAACGCGGCTTCTTTGATGCCGCGCAGCACCAAAAAATGCACCGCCCAGAGCAACACAGACGCACCGATGATGGCCGCAACCGTGTTGCCCTCACCGAACACCGGGAAGAAATAGCCCAATGTGCTGAACAGCAATACGAAGTAACCCACGTTGCCCAGCCAGGCACTGATCCAGTAGCCCCAGGCAGACGAGAAACCCATGTAGTCGCCAAACCCGGCTTTGGCATAAGCGTAAACACCGCCGTCCAGATCCGGTTTTCGGTTGGCCAACGTCTGGAACACAAAGGCGAGGGTCAACATCCCCACGGCGGTGATTGCCCAGCCTATTAAAATGGCCCCTACATCGGCACTTGCGGCCATGTTTTGTGGCAGAGAAAAGATCCCGCCGCCAATCATTGAACCGACTACCAGCGCAACCAATGCACCCAGTCGAAGTTTTCCAGGAGTGTCAGACATTTAGAGCGACTCCAATCCATGAGAAGTGATGTCCACGAGGTTATTCTGTTGTTTGCTTATCCTGTTGACTTAGGTCAGGTCATGACTACATTCCATTGTCAGTAGAGCGAGGAGGTCGCTAATGCGCATTTTTATGACGCGCGCCGAAAACCCAGCTCCATAAGGCTTTCAGGTAATACAGCGGCTTTGACTGATCTATCGTGGAGATTGAAGCTAGACACTATTTGGGAATTTGCAAATGTGCTTTGGATGTTTCGTTAATCTGCCCGTGAAATGAAAAGTTCATCCGTGTGTGCATTATTTTTTGGTCTTTAATAGACAGTCTCGTTGTTAAAAAAAGTGGGCTTATCGCTTAACTCTGCTTACGAACAGACTCAGCATTTATTTAACCTGTAAATACCGGTAGTCCGATAAGTCGCACTTATTAACCGACTGGAACAAAGAGGTGACGATGTCGCAACAGACCCAGAAGCTTCGGCTCAATGCCTTGATTGCATTGGTGGTCGGTTCAATGATTGGCGGTGGTATTTTTTCATTGCCACAAAATATTGCTGAACGTGCGGCGGGCGCTGCGGTATTGATGGGATGGGGAATCACTGCCGTAGGGATGTTGGCGCTGGCTTTTGTGTTCCAGACCCTGGCCAACCGCAAGCCTGAGCTGGATTCGGGGGTATATGCCTACGCCAAGGCCGGGTTTGGCGACTATATGGGGTTTTCGTCTGCCTGGGGTTACTGGATCAGCGCCTGGATGGGCAATGTCGGTTACTTCGTGTTGCTGTTCAGCACATTGGGCTTTTTCGTTCCGGCGTTTGGCCAAGGCAACACACCGATTGCTATTGGTTGTGCTTCGCTGTTGCTGTGGGGCGTGCATTTTCTGGTGATGCGCGGCATCAAAGAGGCCGCGTTCATCAACCAATTGACCACGGTCGCGAAAATCGTCCCGATCGTGATGTTTATCGTGCTGGCTGCCGTTGCGTTTAAAGCCGACATCTTTACTCGCGATCTGTGGGGCACTGAAATGCCCAGCGTGGGCAGTGTCATGGATCAGGTGCGCAACATGATGCTGGTCACGGTGTTCGTGTTCATTGGCATCGAGGGTGCGAGTGTGTACTCGGGGCGCGCAGAAAAACGCTCGGACGTGGGCAAGGCCACTGTCATCGGGTTCTTGGGGGTTTTGGCGTTGCTGGTGCTGGTGAACGTGTTGTCGATGGGCATCATGACCCAGCCCGAACTGGCGCAATTGCAAAACCCGTCCATGGCTGGGGTGCTCAAGCATGTGGTTGGGGATTGGGGGGCGATTCTGATCAGTATCGGCCTGGCGGTTTCATTACTGGGCGCGTTGCTGTCGTGGGCGTTGTTGTGCGCCGAGATCCTGTTTGCGACTTCTCGGGACAAAACCATGCCGGCGTTCCTTAAAAAGGAAAACGCCAACCACGTGCCGGTCAATGCCCTATGGCTGACCAACGTGATGATTCAACTGTTCCTGGTGATCACTCTGGTGTCGTCGGGCACCTACACCACGCTGATTTACCTGGCTTCGTCGATGATCCTGGTGCCGTACTTCTGGTCGGCGGCGTATGCGGTGTTGTTGTGTGTGCGTGGCGACACCTACTCACAGGCCAGCCGCAGCCGGGTCAAGGATCTTCTTATTGGTGCCATCGCGCTGATCTACGCGATGTGGCTGTTGTATGCCGCGGGTCCCAAGTATCTGCTGTTGTCAGCGTTGCTGTATGCACCGGGGATTTTCTTGTTCGCCAAGGCCAAGCGCGAGCAGGGTGAAGTGTTGTTCAAGGGCATTGAGCCGCTGATCTTCGGCGCGGTGGTGATTACCGCGCTGGGAGCGGCGTATGGGCTTTACAGCGGGGCGCTGACACTCTAGAACCTGTAGGAGCGAGCTTGCCTCGCGATCTTTTGATCTTGATCTGGTTTTTGATCTGAAAAGCCCCTCTCCCGAAGGAGAGGGAACCGATTGGGGGATGCTGAAGATAACTGTTGGCTGCGCGGCAGCAGGGTGTCGAAGGCGGGTAGGCCGTCACTCGCTCGCCATCGGCAAGCGTTCTGGGCGTGACCAGATCCACAGGTTGCCCATGCTCATGCCGGCAATGGCCAGGAACACCGGCCAGTCGTGATCCAGCACATACAGCATCAACCCTGCACATAGCAGCATGCTGATGGTGGCGCTGACTTTGGCTTTGCGCTGGATGATTTTGCCATTGCGCCAGTTAAACAAAATGGGCCCGAACAACCGGTGGTTTTCGAGCCAGGCACTCAGGCGCGGGGAGCTTTTGGTCGCGGCCCAGGCGGCGAGCAAAATGAATTCGGTGGTGGGTAAGCCAGGGATCACGATAGCGATCAGGCCAATGCCCAGACTGACGTATGCCAGCACGCCAAACAGGAAGCGGGCGATTTTGGATGAGGATTGCGTTGGGTGTGTCATAGGCTCAAGGCGCAGAAAAAGATACTCGGTCAGCGCTCGCTGACCGAGCAGATCCTGCTTAGGCCAGTTCTGGCTCAGCAGCGTAAGCATGTTCCAGTAAAACGGTGAAACGTTCAAAGGCGGCAACGGCGCCTTTGTCCAGATCGGCTTCTTCTTCGGCGCTCAGTTCCAGGCCGTCGAGGGTTTTAACGAAGCTCTTCCAGCCTTCAGCGCGGCCACCGGCCGGTTCGCCCAAGTGGCGAGCGCCGAAAGTTTCGCTCAGTTCCAGCGCAACTGCACGCTTGATCAGGAAGGCGGCGCCAAGCTTGGAGCCTTCCGACACAAAGATCCAGCCCAAGGCTTCAGCTTTGCTCGGCGCGTGGATTGCACCCGCCACCGGAGCTGGGACCGGCGTTTGCAGGTCAGCCAGGTCTGCCTTGGCTTGTTCTGCACGGCAACGTTCAGGCAAGTCCGGGACGATTTCTTTCAAGGCGGCATCGGTGTACAGCGATTGCAGTTCCGATTGGAACAGGTATTGAGCCACTACAAAACGGGCGAAGTTTTCACGGGTTTCGAATGGCTTGTGCGCTTTGACCAGAGCGTCGAGCTTTTGATGCGGCTCGTTGGTGATCTGGTTCAGGCGTTGAGAACGCAAGGCTGGACGCTGTGCGGTTTCAGGAGTGGTCATGCAAATATCCTTGAGAATGAGATGCGCTTTGTAACTAGACGATCAAGAAGACGCATCACAGTAAAAATTCCTCACTACGAAGATAAAAAAGACTTCGTAGTGAGGTGTCCTTATCAGATGTCCCAGACCAGGTTGACCGAGAAGTTGCGGCCAGGGGCAGTCAGGCGGTCCATGTTGGCAGGGTTGAGTACGCCGGCTTCGCCCACGCTGTCGTAACCGCGCACGTCATCCCAGTTCCAGTATTTCTTGTCGGTCAGGTTGTACAGGCCAGCGTTGACGGTGACGTCCTTGGTGACTTTGTAGAAACCGGTCAGGTCGATCACGCCGTAGCCAGGCGACTTGAATTGTTTGCTGGTGCCATCGGGTGCGAAGAAAGTGGTGTTGTCCACCTGATCTTTACGCTTTACCAGAGTCCAGCTGACCAGAGCACCGTAGGTTTCTTGGTCGTAGCCCAGGCCCACTACGGCTTTGAGTGGGTTCACGCTGTTGATCGGCTCGCCGTTGTCGTCGTTTTTGCCGTGGGCATACGCCACCGAACCGCGTGTGTACAGGCCTTTTGGCGCACCGAACGCATCCAGGTTCAACTGACCTTTAACCTCGGCACCCTTGATGGTGGCGTGCTTGATGTTGTTGCTCTGGAAGGTGGTTTCGCTATAGCCAGGGGTGATGGCATCTTCGTTGATGAAGTCGCGGTATTTGTTGTAGAACACTGCCAGATCGAATGAGCCTGCATCAAACTTGCCGCGCAGACCGGTTTCGAAGCTTTTGCTTTTTTCCGGTTCCAGGTTCGGGTTGGCCGCCACTTTATAACCCGCCGCGAGGTTTTCAAAGGTGCCGTACAGCGCCTTGGCGGTGGGTGTGCGGAAACCTTCAGCGTACTGGCCGTACCAGGTGTATTGCTCGGTCAGGGCATAGGTCAGGCCGAATTTTGGCGATACGCGGTGCCAGATTTTTCTCTCGTCGCTAACGTTGGCGCGTTCATCCACCGGGATCGTGTTGAGGAACTCTTGAGTAATGTGCGGCGTCAGGCGGGTGTAGTCGTAACGCAAGCTCGGCGAAAACGTCCAGTCGTTCCAGCTGATCTGGTCCTGGGCGAACAGGCTGTAGGTGTTGATGGTCGGGTTCGGGAAGTCGCTGGACTTGACCAGGTAATCAGACGGGCTGTCGGCACCGACGGCCGTGCAGCCTCTGCCCACTTCCAGGCAGACACCCGAGCCGCTGCGCGAGCTGGTGACTTTCTGGTTTTTCAGGGTGGCGCCATAGGTCAGCAAATGATCGGTCTCACCAATGCTGAATGCCTTGTCCGCCTGTGCGTCGAGCACCCACTGCTTCTCTTGGTAGGTGGTGTCACGCGAGCGCATCACATGGCGAGTGAACGGGAAGTAGTCTTCCAGCGTGGTCTCGTCGGTTTTGGCGATTTGGTAGTTCAGGCTGGTCTTGATGTGGTCAGCCACCAAGCTGTCGACCGTCATGGTGTTGACCAGACCGAAGCGCTCACGGCTCACCGTGTCGGTGCCGGTACGCGAGCGGTACATGCCCAGCGCTTGGCCGTTGTTGAAAGGCCCGCCGACAGCGCTCTTCACATTGACGTCGTCATGGCTTTTGTACTTCTCGTAAGTGAAAGCCAGACGGTCGTCATCGTTGTAGTTCCAGCCGGCCTTGGCCAATACGCTGGTGGTTCGCACGTCTTCCGGGTTGGCCGCGGTACGGGCCAGGCCGTTTCCGCCACGATCGCCGTAAGATTCAGTGTCGTGACCATCGCGTTGGCTAAAGTGCAGCAAACCATCGAAATCACCCGAGCGACCGGCCACGGTGCCGGACTTGAGCCAGCTACGATCCGCGGAGCTGTAACCGGACTTCAAACGTGCACCTACATCCTGGCCGGGCTTGATGATGTCATCCGGGTCCAGGGTGAAGTAGCTGACCGCACCGCCAATAGCGTTGCTGCCGTACAGCACGGAGGCCGGGCCACGGAGGATTTCGACGCTTTTGATGATCTCCGGGTCAACGTAGTTGCGTTGGGTCTGGGCGTAAGGGCCGTTGAAGAACGAATCGGGGATTTCCACGCCATCAATCTGGGTCAGGATGCGGTCACCGTCGATACCGCGAATGTTGTAGCCGGTGATGCCGCCGCGCTGACCGGCGCCGCCCACTGAGACGCCGGGTTCATAGCGCACCAGATCCTTGATGGTGTTGACGTTGTCGCGGTCCAGGTCCTGGCGGTCGTGCACGGTCACGGTGCTGGGGACGGCGTTGACGTCCTGCTCGTTACGGGTGGCGCTGATGGTCACTTGCTGCAAGGCGAGGGTGCCGGAAGTGGCGCTGCGCTTTTCCAGCACGATGTTGTTGTTGCTCAACTTGCGGTAGGTCAGGTTGGTGCCGGTGAGCAGGCGATCCAGTGCTTTTTCCGGGGTCAGGGAGCCGCGCACGCCGGGCGAGGAGACATCTTGCGCCAGCTCTGCCGGCAGGCCGACCTGCCATCCGGTCACGCTGCTGAAGTCGTTCAAGGCAGACGCGAGTGGCTGTTGAGCGATTGCAAACTTGTAATTACCCACGGTGCGGCTGGCTGGCTGCGTATCGGTGGCGGCCATGACGGGTGCCGCTTGTACGCCAGCCAGAAGCATGGCGACGGTCAACAACGACAACGTGCATTGCTGCAGGCCGCCAGGGCGAACACTGGAAGAAGACCGACTGTTGGATCGAGTGGGCATTGATAGCGCTCCGAGGGGACAAGTCTTGTAGTTGCGAAGCTGACTCAAAATGCGAATCAGTTGCATTGATCACAACGAGACGAATGACCTTAGGCTATCGAGTAAAAAAAGATTGAATTAATTGAGGATGACCAGCGACGGGTATTCGGAGAGGCGGCTTGAGGTGATGTGTGCCAGCGAACGCACGATGTCCAGTGGTTGATCAAGCCGATAGTTGCCAGTTACGGCCACGTTCGCCAGCTTTTCATTGTTGTTGACGATCCAGCCTGGGTAGTAGCGACGCACTTCATCCAGGACTTTGCTCATCGGGCAGTTTTCAAACACCAATCGTCCTTCAACCCAGGCCAGGTCGATCTGAGGGTTGAGCGGTACGGTGCGGCTGAAGCCGTTTGGGCCAATGCTGACGCTGTTGCCGGCGGACAAACGCATTTGTGTGCCGATGGTATTGACCCGTAAATCAACATCGCCGCGTTGCACCCGCACCTGCGCTTCGCCATTGAGGTAGCTCACTGCAAACGCAGTGTCACGCACGCTGACGCGCACCGGGCCGGCATCCACCGTCATTGGAAATTCAAGGTTGGCCGGGATTTCGAAAAACGCTTCGCCTTTTAGCAGACGGGCGCTGGAGTGGGCATTGACCACTTTGCTGGAAAACGCCGAGTTGGTATTGAGCAGTACTTTGGAACCGTCCTCTAGCTGCAAACGCTGGCGCTCGCCCACCACTGTCAGGTGATCGGCCTGCAGGCGTAACGGCACGTTGCTGTAACTCCCTACCGTCAGCATCAGTACCGCGGCAGCGGCCACGTGCTTCCAGTGTCTGCTGATACGCCGCAACAGGCTGGGCGTACGGCGGGTTTGCAGCGTTTGTGCGGCTTCCAGCACCGGTTGCCCGTTCCAGATAGCGTTGGCCTTGGCAAACGCCTGGGCATGCGCAGGGTCAGCATTGAGCCAGAGGTTAAAATCGTTTTTCTGTTCTTCGCTCGCACACTCAAGGGTAATCAGCCAGTCCAGTGCCTGATCCATGGCGCTGTTTTTCAGCACCTCGTGCGTCGGGTCGGGCGCAGCTGATTGGTGAGTGTCCGTCACAGAAATTCCTTGGCAGTTTCGGCGCGTTGGCGTGGCATTGACGGCAAGGTTAAGGCCGATTCAGCCTGTCGGCTACCCCGATGCAGATTGCCATGATCAATTTGAGTTCCTTTTGAACGGTACTCAATGACACGTCAAGCTCTTGGGCGATCTCTTGATAACTGCAGCCATGCAGCCGGCTGAGGATAAAAATCCGCTGCTGACGGGCGCTCAACTGGCTCAGGCTCACACTCAAACGCTCCAGTAATTGCGCCGCTTGATGGGCTTCTTCCGGGGTGCTGTGGGGCGAGGCAATCCCCTCGATCACCTCGATCGGTACATCTTCAACCACCGTTCGCGCCTGGATGCGCCGGGCACGCAGATGGTCGAGCGCCAGATTGCGCGCGGTCTGATAAACAAACGGTTCCAGGTGTTCGACCGAACGCTCGTTCAAGGCACGGGTGACCCGCAGGTAAGTCTCTTGCAGCAAGTCCTCGGCGGTGCTGGGGTTATGCACCATCCGCTGTAACGTGCGTAGCAAGGTCATCCGCTGAGTGAGGAAGACTTGATTGAACTGGGACTGACTCACAGTACTACCCGACCGATTTTGAGCGAATGATAATGCTTATCATCTGTGCTGTTGGTCAAGTGATGTTTTGAATAAGCGCAAATAACTACTGTGAGGGCGGGGAGGTTTACATTAAGAGAACGCTGGCGAAGGAGCTGCCGCAGGCTGCGATCTTTTGATCTTTTAAACGATCATCGCCTGCGGTTGCTTCTATACCGAGTGTTTCACACGCGACCTTTCAAATACGCGTCGTAGTCCGGGATGCGGTGTTCGTGCGGCTGGTTCATCAGGGGGCTGCTGAGCAAATAGTCCGCAGTGCACTCATTGCTCGCCACCGGAATGTTCCAGACCGCCGCCACACGCAGCAGCGCCTTGATGTCCGGGTCGTGCGGTTGAGGCTCGAACGGGTCCCAGAAAAACACCAGCATGTCGATTTTCTGCTCGGCGATCTGCGCCCCCACTTGCTGGTCACCGCCCAACGGGCCGCTGATCATGCTTTCAATCGCCAGCCCGAGGCGCTGGCTCAACAGCAAGCCTGTGGTGCCGGTGGCGCACAGATCGTGCTGGCTGAGCGCTGCCTTGTGGCGTTCGGCCCAGTCCAGCAAAAAGCCCTTGCAGTGATCATGCGCTACCAGGGCGATGCGCTTGCGCGCCGCCAAGGTAGCCGTGGTGAAGCTGATACCGATCATCGCGTCACTCCGCGTTGTGCAGCGCCAGGCAGTTGTCGAGCATGCGGTTGGAGAAGCCCCACTCGTTGTCGTACCAAGCCAGTACTTTTAGCAGCTTGCCACTGACCTTGGTGTGGTTGGCATCGAAAATCGACGACAGCGGGTTGTGATTGAAGTCGCTGGATACCAGCGGCAGGCTGTTGTAGCCCAGCACTTTAGAGTGCTGGCTGGCCTCCTTAAACACCGCGTTGACTTCTTCCGCGCTGACCTCGCGCTTGAGTTCAACGGTCAGGTCGACCAGCGATACGTTGATCACCGGTACGCGCACTGCCATGCCGGTCAGCTTGCCGGCCAGTTCCGGCAATACCAGGCCTACCGCTTCGGCGGCGCCGGTCTTGCTCGGGATCATGTTGTGCGTGGCCGAACGCGCGCGGTACGGGTCAGTGTGATAAACGTCAGTCAGGTTCTGGTCATTGGTGTAGGCATGGATGGTGGTCATCAAGCCGTTGGCAATGCCGAATTCGCGGTTGAGGATTTGTGCCACAGGTGCCAGACAGTTGGTCGTGCACGATGCGTTGGAAATAATTTGATGCGATTGGCGAAGAATGTCGTGGTTAACGCCATAGACCACGGTCGCATCGGCATTTTTACCCGGCGCCGAGATAATCACCTTGCGCGCACCGGCAGTAAGGTGCGCCTCTGCTTTACTGCGTTCGGTAAAGTGCCCTGTGCACTCAAATACCACGTCTACATTAAGGTCAGCCCAAGGCAGTTCAACCGGATTACGAATGGCGGTTACCGCAATTCGGTCACCATTGACCGTCAGACTTTCCTGATCATGCTCCACTGTGGCGTCGAACGTGCCGTGAACGGTGTCGTACTTAAGCAGGTGAGCATTGATCGAACTGTCGCCCAGATCGTTGATTGCGACGATCTGCAAGTCCTGGCGATAGCCTTGGGTATACAGTGCTCGCAGGACGTTACGGCCGATCCGGCCAAAACCATTGATTGCGATTCGTACTGTCATTGAAAGCACCTGTCATCGATTTGTTGTTGGAATTACAAGATTATTCTCATAAAAATAGAAAACAAGCCATTTAAGTGGCAATATTTTGTTTTATCTACAACGAGTGACCTGAATCAACGGGTCCGAACGACTGAGCACGCGTCTGCGGGCCTCAGTCAGCATAGGACACGCACAGGTCGCCACATCCGTTAGCCTGGAGTTCAACACATGCATCCCCGCGTTCTTGAAGTCACCGAGCGTCTTATTGCCCGCAGTCGAGCTACCCGCGAGGCGTACCTGACGCTTATTCGTGACGCTGCCAGTGACGGACCGCAACGCGGCAAGCTGCAATGTGCAAACTTTGCGCATGGCGTGGCCGGATGTGGCGCAGAAGACAAAAACACCCTCAAGCTGATGAATGCGGCCAACGTCGCAATTGTTTCGTCATATAACGACATGCTGTCGGCGCATCAGCCCTACGAGCATTTCCCTGATCAGATCAAGCAGGCGCTGCGAGAAATGGGCTCGGTGGGCCAGTTCGCGGGCGGCACACCGGCCATGTGTGACGGCGTGACCCAGGGCGAAGCGGGGATGGAGCTGAGCCTGTTGAGCCGCGAAGTGATCGCACTGTCGACCGCCGTTGCGCTGTCGCACAACATGTTCGACGCGGCGCTGATGCTGGGGATTTGCGACAAAATCGTACCGGGCCTGCTGATGGGCGCTTTGCGTTTCGGCCACTTGCCGACCATCTTTGTACCGGGTGGGCCGATGCCGTCCGGGATTTCCAACAAGGAAAAGGCCGACGTACGCCAGCGCTACGCCGAAGGCAAGGCCAGCCGCGAAGAGCTGCTGGAGTCCGAGATGAAGTCGTACCACAGCCCCGGCACCTGCACCTTCTACGGCACCGCCAACACCAACCAGTTGCTGATGGAAGTGATGGGGCTGCACTTGCCCGGCGCCTCCTTTGTCAATCCCTACACGCCTCTACGCGATGCGCTGACCCGTGAAGCCGCACACCAAGTCACCCGCCTGACACAGCAAAGCGGTAATTTCACACCGCTGGGCGAGATCGTGGACGAGCGTTCGCTGGTCAATTCCATCGTCGCCCTGCACGCCACCGGCGGCTCCACCAACCACACCCTGCACATGCCGGCGATTGCCATGGCGGCGGGGATTCAGTTGACCTGGCAAGACATGGCCGACCTCTCCGAGGTGGTGCCGACCCTGTCCCATGTGTATCCAAACGGCAAAGCCGACATCAACCACTTCCAGGCCGCGGGCGGCATGGCATTCCTGATTCGTGAGCTGCTCGAAGCCGGGTTGTTGCACGAGAACGTCAATACCGTGGCCGGTTTCGGGTTGAGTCGCTACACCCGTGAGCCATTCCTGGTGGATGGCCAACTGGTCTGGCGTGATGGTCCGATTGAGAGTCTGGATGAGACGATCTTGCGTCCGGTAGCTCGCGCGTTCTCGTCCGAGGGCGGCTTGCGGGTGATGGAAGGCAACTTGGGACGTGGGGTCATGAAGGTCTCGGCGGTTGCGCCTGAGCACCAGATTGTTGAAGCCCCGGCGCGAGTTTTCCAGGATCAGCAGCAACTGGCCGACGCGTTCAAGGCCGGTGAACTGGAGCGCGATTTTGTCGCCGTGATGCGCTTCCAGGGCCCGCGCTCCAATGGCATGCCTGAGCTGCACAAAATGACGCCATTCCTGGGCGTGTTGCAGGATCGCGGCTTCAAGGTGGCACTGATTACTGACGGCCGTATGTCCGGTGCATCGGGCAAGATCCCGGCGGCGATACATGTCAGCCCCGAAGCCGAGGTGGGCGGTGCGCTGGCGCGGGTCCAGGACGGCGACATGATTCGTGTCGATGGTGTAAAAGGCACGTTGCAACTGCTGGTGGATGAGGCAGAATTCGCCGCACGCACCCCGGCTGTCGGCACCTTGAGCAATGCCGTCGGGACCGGGCGCGAGTTGTTTGCGTTTATGCGTCAGGCCTTCAGTTCGGCCGAGCAGGGCGCGAGTACCTTTACCTCGTCTCTGGAATCCCTGAAATGAAACTCGCCCTCGTCGGTGATATTGGTGGCACCAACGCCCGTTTTGCCCTCTGGGAAGACGAGCAGTTGCGTTCTGTCAGCGTGTTGGCCACTGCTGATTACGCGTGTCCGGAAGACGCAATCAGCGTTTATCTCAACAGTTTGAACCTGGCGCCAGGGGCGGTCGGTTCGGTGTGTCTGTCGGTCGCTGGCCCCGTCAGTGGCGACGAGTTTCGCTTTACTAACAACCATTGGCGTTTGAGCCGGTCAGCGTTTTGCGAGACCTTGCAGGTCGATCACTTGCTGCTGATCAATGACTTCAGCGCCATGGCGCTGGGCATGACGCGCCTGCAACCCGAAGACGTACGCCAAGTATGCCCCGGCATTGCGGACACCGCGCGCCCGGCAGTGGTCATCGGGCCTGGCACGGGCCTTGGGGTGGGCACCTTGCTCAACCTGGGCAACGAACAATGGATGGCCTTGCCAGGGGAAGGGGGGCATGTGGACCTGCCCATGAGCAACCCGCGTGAGGTGAAATTGTGGCAGCACATCTATAACGAAATAGGCCATGTGAGCGCCGAAAGCATCTTGAGCGGCAGCGGTTTGCCGCGCGTCTACCGGGCAATCTGTGCCGTCGATGGGCATGAGCCTGTGCTGGACAGCGACCGCGCGATCACAGCCGCGGCCCTGGAGGGCGATCCGGTGGCGCTGCAAGTGCTGGAGCATTTCAGTTGCTGGCTGGGCCGTGTGGCGGGGAACAATGTGCTGACGGTCGGCGGGCGTGGCGGGGTTTACATTGTCGGCGGCGTGATCCCGCGCTTTGCCGATATTTTTGTAAACAGCGGCTTTGCCCGAAGCTTTGCCGATAAAGGCTGCATGAGCGACTATCTCAAAGGCATCCCGGTGTGGCTGGTGACAGCGCCTTATTCGGGGCTGATCGGCGCGGGCGTGGCGTTGCAACAAGCGTTCGGTTGACTGTAGGGGCGAGCTTGTCTGGCGATCTTTTGACCTTTGAAAAGATCGCGAGGCAAGCTCGCTCCTATCCAGTGATCTTTCGTCCATAACAACAATAAGGATCAGCACCTGTGACCACACCCGGCAAATCTATTTTGCTGGTCGATGATGACCAGGAAATTCGCGAGCTCCTTGATATTTATCTCACCCGTGCCGGCTTTCAGGTTCGTACCGTGGCCGACGGCGCGGGTTTCAGGCGGGCGCTTGATGAGCAGGCCAGCGATTTATTGATCCTGGACGTCATGCTGCCCGACGAAGACGGTTTCAGCCTGTGCCGTTGGGTGCGTCAGCATCCGCGTTTTGCACAAACCCCGATCATCATGCTCACCGCCAGCTCCGATGAGGCCGACCGGGTGATCGGTCTTGAGCTGGGCGCCGATGATTATCTGGGCAAGCCATTCAGCCCCCGTGAGCTTCAAGCGCGTATCAAGGCCTTGTTGCGCCGTGCGCAGTTTTCCAGTGCGAGCACCGGTCATGAAGTCATGATGTTCGACGAATGGCGGCTCAACACTGTGACCCATCGGCTGTTCCATGCCGATGGCGAAGAGGTGATTTTGTCCGGGGCTGATTTCGCTTTGCTCAAACTGTTTCTGGATAACCCGCAGCAGATCCTGGATCGCGACATGATTGGCAACGCCACCCGTGGCCGTGATTTGATGCCGCTGGATCGTATTGTCGATATGGCGGTCAGCCGGTTGCGCCAGCGCCTGCGCGACACCGAAAAGCCGCCAAGGCTGATCCGTACGATCCGTGGCAGCGGTTATCAGTTGGCAGCTGAGGTCACCGTCGGAAATGGCCATTAAGTTTTTATCCCGTTTGCATGTCCCCCGTTCACTCCTGGGCCGGATGTTGCTGCTGACGCTGCTGGCCATTTTGCTGGCGCAGACTCTGTCCAGTGCGATCTGGCTCTCACAGTTGCGTACCACCCAGCTTGAAGGGCTGGTCAACAGCGCCAATAGCATGGCGCATTCGATGAATGCCACGGTGACGTACTTGCGCTCCCTGCCGCTGGCGTATCGCCCGCTGGTACTGGATCAAATGCGCAGCATGGGCGGCACGCGATTTGTCGTGAGCCTCAATGACAAGCCCCTCGAAATGCAGGTGCTTCCCCCATCCCAGCGCAAACAGGCGGTACTGGACGCGGTGGACCAGGTGCTACGCCAGTCGCTGGGGCCCGATGTCGATCTGTCGGTAAAGTTTGTGAGCCCCAAGGACTTACGCATCTTTAACGCCGGCCTGAAGCTCGACGAACTGCCACGCTCCTGGGCGCATTTTGCCTTGACCCTGGAGCCCGTCGATCCGCCAGTGCTGGTGACGCAAATCCAGATGGCGCCAGGGGAGTGGCTGTACATTGCGTCCTTGCTGCCACAGCCTTACACCAGCCTGGAGGAGCAAGGTCTGCCTGCGTTGCAGCTATGGTTTATTGTGCTGAGCAGCATCTTCTTGTTGTTGTTCATTGGCTTGTTGGTGCATTGGCAAAGCCGTCCGCTCAAGCGTTTGGCCAGAGCGGCTCGCGACATGTCTTTGGGTGAGGATGAGGTCCAGCCCGTGGAAGTGGGCGGAGGTAGCGAAGTGGTTGAAGTGGGGCGCGCGTTTAATACCATGCGCGCACGCATCAGCCGTTACCTGACCGAGCGCGGTCAATTGTTCAGCGCCATCTCCCATGACTTGCGCACGCCTATTACGCGTTTGCGCCTGCGCGTGGAACTGCTGGATGACGAGCAACTGCAAAACAAGTTTGGCCGCGACCTGGATGAGCTGGAAATGCTGGTCAAGGGCGCATTGCAATGCGTGAAAGACACTGACATTCACGAGAATATCGAGCCGGTGGACGTCAACACCTTGCTTGATTGTCTGATTGAACCCTATGTGCTGCCACACGGTAATGGCCACGTAACCTTGCAGGGGCGAGCAGCCAGCCCTTACCCCGGCAAACCTCTGGCCTTGCGCCGCTGCATGGGCAACCTGATTGATAACGCGCTCAAGTACGGCACCAACGCGCACTTGCGCATAGAAGACAACGAACAGGCATTTGTACTGACGGTGGACGATGAGGGGCCGGGCGTGCCCGAACAGCGCCTTGAGCAAGTATTTGAACCGCACTTCCGTTTGTCCGGGCAACAGCAGGGCTATGGCTTGGGGTTGGGCATCGCACGGAGCATTGCCCATAGCCATGGCGGTGAAGTGAGTTTGCAAAACCTGCGCACGGGCGGCTTGCGGGTGACGTTGTATTTACCGCGAATGGGCGACTGATAAAGCGCAGTGAGTACTCTCAGCGCTCCAATGCCGCTGCATGGGGTGTTTTTTAACGAAAACTCAGTGTGAGGGCGTAATGGCGTCAAAGACCGATCCGGTCTCAAGAACCTCCAACGCTGGCACAACATCCAATCGACCTTCAGGCAGCGCGCCGTTCGGTCGATATCCATCGCGTATACCGGGAAATGTCACTGGATAAGCTGCCAGGATTGATCCCTGCTTCATTGAGAACTGAAAAGAGGGATAACGCGGGATGAGGCAGAGGCTGAGAGTGAGTGGGAGCTACGAGGCCGTTTAGAGCTCGGTGTTTAGTCTTGTACGGCGTTGAAATCAGAGTCGGGTGTGGTCACTGTGGGGCGCCTTATTTATGACTGGCCGCAAAATGTCGACTGATAGACAGGCTCGCTTGCTCCGCACTGATAGGCAGCACTCGTTCCTGTTGAGAGTTTAAAGCCACTTCAGCCGCGGTCTTTTGTTCGCGGGGCTTGTACATGGCCGCCTTGATACGATTTTCGCGCACCCGCTTGCTGGTCTGGCTGAAATGCTGCTGCAGCTTTTCCATGGCGATATCGTACGGGTCACTGCACAGCGTTAATTGCCGTTCACGCTCATCCAGCGCCATTTGCTTGGCTTGCTCATCGCCATACTTATCAATGCGAAAACTCTTGCTCAGGTTGTAGCCATGAATGCGCGTGGTCGCACGCCAGTAGTCAATCTGATTGGACTGGACCCGATACACCCCAGGGTGGCCGCTGGTGTTATGTGGCATTAGTCGCTGGCGGTCTTCATAGCTGAAGGACTGCGGCATTTTCAACACCAGTTGATTGCGCAAGGCTTCGGCGGCTTCAAGGGCGCCAATCTCCCCGCCATATTCGGCAAAATCGAAGTAATGCACGTGGGCTTTGCCCGAGCGCTGGATGTCGATTTTCCAGGCGTAGGGCTGACCTTCCTTATCTTTCAGGGGGTAAATGAAGCAATGGTTTCGGGTTCTTGAGTTACGTTCTGACATGGCTCATATCTCCTGAGAGGGTCGGCATCCGTTCATTTTCTACGACGATGAGTAGGAGACTCGCTGATGTTATTTGCGGGTACAACGTGGGAAAACGACTTCGGGATGCGTCCTACAGGCAACGCGGAAAAAACTGAATCTCATAAAGAAATCGAAAGCTCTGACCCATAAGAGGATTCACGTTGCCCATACTGAAATATCGCAAGCGTCTCAACGCGGCGCGTTGATTGTCACTGGATGGTGACAATCACACGTCTGTTCGTTACTTGAGACGCCTGGAGCGTGGATACACTCATCCGTAGCGCAAGCACAAAGACTTGCACAGCTATAACAACAAGAAAGGGCCTCTCATGAATTCATTCAATCGCCTCGCCGTCGTTATCTCACTCGCCACTCTATTCCCCCTGAGCAGCTATGCCGCCGACTCGAAAGGTTCGGTCGAAGTGGTGCATTGGTGGACTTCAGGGGGTGAAAAAGCGGCCGTAGATGTACTCAAAGCCCAAGTTGAGAAAGACGGTTTCACCTGGAAAGACGGCGCGGTTGCCGGGGGTGGCGGCGCCACTGCGATGACCGTGCTCAAAAGCCGTGCTGTTGCGGGTAACCCGCCAGGCATGGCGCAGATCAAAGGCCCGGACATCCAGGAATGGGCTTCTACCGGCCTGCTCGACACTGACGTGTTGAAGACTGTCGCCAAAGACGAAAAGTGGGACAGCCTGCTCGACAAGAAAGTCTCCGACACCGTGAAGTACGACGGTGATTACGTGGCCGTGCCGGTGAACATCCACCGTGTGAACTGGCTGTGGATCAACCCTGAAGTCTTCAAGAAAGCCGGTATCGAAAAACCGCCGACCACCCTTGAAGAATTCTACGCCGCCGGTGACAAACTCAAGGCTGCGGGCTTTATCCCGCTTGCCCACGGTGGCCAGCCTTGGCAGGACAGCACGGTGTTTGAAGCCGTTGTGCTCTCGGTCATGGGCGTCGATGGCTACAAAAAAGCTCTGGTTGATCTCGACAATGATGCTTTGACCGGCCCGCAAATGGTCAAGGCACTGACCGAACTCAAGAAAGTCGCGACCTACATGGACGCCGATGGCAAAGGCCAGGACTGGAACCTGGAAGCGGCCAAAGTCATCAACGGCAAGGCTGGCATGCAGATCATGGGGGATTGGGCCAAGAGTGAATGGACTGCCTCCAAGAAGATCGCCGGTAAAGACTACGAATGCGTAGCCTTCCCGGGTACCGACAAGGCTTTCACCTACAACATCGACTCTTTGGCGGTGTTCAAGGTTAAAGACGAGGGTACCAAGGCCGGTCAGCAGGACATTGCCAAAGTGGCTCTGGGTGAAAACTTCCAGAAAACGTTCAGCATCAACAAGGGTTCGATCCCGGTTCGCAAAGACATGCTGAGCAACATGGAAAAGCTCGGATTTGACGCCTGCGCACAAACCTCTGCCAAGGACTTCCTGGCAGACGCTCAAACCGGCGGCCTGCTGCCAAGCATGGCGCACAACATGGCGACCTCACCGGCCGTTCAAGGGGCCTTCTTTGACGTAATTACCAATTACATCAACGACCCTAAAGCGGATCCGGCCGATACCGCCAAAAAACTTGGCGCAGCGATCAAGTCCGCCAAGTAACCCTCCTGTAGGAGCGAGCTCGCCTCGCGATCTTTTGAGGTTCTAAAAGATCGCGAGACAAGCTCCCTTGTACCCGGAGCAGTCTCTACTTTTTCCTCGCACGGATTTTCTCCATGAGTTCTGTTGCTGCGTTCAGGAAAGTCTCTCCCTTCGATGTTCTGCAACGCTGGCTGCCAAAACTGGTACTGGCGCCCAGCATGATCATCGTATTGGTGGGCTTCTATGGCTACATTCTGTGGACGTTCGTTCTGTCGTTCACCACTTCGACCTTCCTGCCGACCTACAAGTGGGCTGGCCTGGCGCAGTACCAGCGTTTGTTCGACAACGACCGTTGGTGGGTTGCCAGCAAGAACTTGATGGTGTTCGGTGGCATGTTTATCGGTATCACCCTGGTGATCGGTGTCACGCTGGCGGTGTTCCTCGATCAGCGTATACGCCGCGAAGGGTTCATCCGCACGATTTACCTGTACCCGATGGCGCTGTCGATGATCGTCACCGGTACAGCCTGGAAGTGGTTGCTCAACCCTGGTATGGGCCTGGACAAGCTGCTGCGTGACTGGGGCTGGCAAGGCTTTCGCCTGGACTGGCTGATCGACCCTGATCGCGTGGTCTATTGCCTGGTGATCGCGGCCGTCTGGCAAGCGTCGGGTTTTATCATGGCGATGTTCCTCGCCGGCCTGCGTGGCGTTGATCAATCGATCATTCGTGCCGCTCAAATTGATGGCGCGAGTTTGCCGCGTATTTACTGGAAAGTTGTGCTGCCAAGCCTGCGTCCGGTGTTCTTCAGTGCGGTGATGATTCTGGCGCACATCGCAATCAAGAGTTTTGACCTGGTAGCGGCAATGACCGCCGGCGGTCCGGGGTATTCGTCTGATCTGCCGGCGATGTTCATGTATTCCTTCACCTTTACCCGCGGCCAGATGGGCATGGGCTCGGCCAGTGCGATTCTGATGCTGGGGGCGATTCTGGCGATCATCGTGCCTTACCTGTATTCCGAGCTGAGGGCTAAACGAAATGACTAGTCTTGTCGGCAAACGCTCAATCAGCCTGAGCCGCATCGCGATCTATACGGTGCTGATTGTTGCGGTACTGCTTTATCTGGTGCCCTTGGTGGTGATGCTGTTGACCAGCTTCAAAACCCCGGAAGACATCAGCACCGGTAACTTGCTGAGCTGGCCGAGCGTAATCACTGGCATAGGCTGGGTCAAAGCCTGGGCCACGGTTGACGGCTACTTTTGGAATTCGATCAAAATCACCGTTCCGGCGGTGCTGGCCTCAACTGCCATTGGCGCGTTGAACGGCTACGTGTTGTCGATGTGGCGTTTTCGCGGTTCGCAACTGTTCTTCGGGTTGCTGCTGTTTGGCTGCTTCCTGCCGTTTCAAACGGTGCTGCTACCGGCCTCGTTTACCCTCGGCAAGATAGGCCTGGCCAGTACCACCACGGGCCTGGTGATCGTTCACATCGTTTACGGGCTGGCGTTTACCACGCTGTTTTTCCGTAACTACTACGTCAGCATTCCCGATGCGCTGGTGAAGGCCGCACGTCTGGATGGCGCGGGTTTCTTCACCATTTTTCGGCGGATCATTTTGCCGATGTCGACCCCGATCATCATGGTCTGCCTGATTTGGCAGTTCACCCAGATCTGGAACGACTTCCTGTTCGGTGTGGTGTTTTCCAGTGGCGATTCACAGCCCATTACCGTGGCGCTGAACAATCTGGTCAACACCAGTACCGGGGTTAAGGAATACAACGTTGATATGGCTGCGGCGATGATCGCCGGGCTGCCGACCCTGCTGGTCTATGTGGTCGCAGGCAAGTATTTCGTGCGCGGGCTCACAGCCGGCGCGGTCAAGGGGTAATCATGGCAACGCTCGAGCTTCGTAACGTAAACAAAACGTATGGTGCTGGCCTGCCAGACACCCTCAAGAATATTGAACTGTCGATCAAGGACGGCGAGTTTTTGATCCTGGTGGGGCCTTCGGGCTGCGGCAAGTCAACGCTGATGAACTGCATTGCGGGGCTGGAAAACATCACGGGCGGCGCGATCATGATTGATGATCAAGACGTCAGTGGCATGAGCCCCAAGGATCGGGACATCGCCATGGTGTTTCAGTCCTACGCGTTGTACCCGACCATGAGCGTGCGCGAGAACATCGAGTTCGGCCTCAAAATCCGCAAGATGCCGCAGTCGGCCATTGATGAAGAAGTGGCACGGGTTGCCAAGTTATTGCAGATCGAGCACTTGCTCAATCGCAAGCCCGGCCAGTTGTCCGGTGGGCAGCAGCAGCGTGTGGCGATGGGCCGCGCGCTGGCCCGTCGGCCCAAGATCTATCTGTTCGACGAACCGCTGTCCAACCTCGACGCCAAGCTGCGGGTCGAGATGCGCACCGAAATGAAACTGATGCACCAGCGGCTGAAGACCACCACGGTCTACGTGACCCACGACCAGATTGAAGCCATGACCCTGGGCGACAAGGTTGCGGTCATGAAGGACGGGATCATTCAGCAGTTCGGTACGCCCAAACAGATCTACAACGATCCGGCCAACCTGTTCGTCGCCAGTTTCATCGGTTCACCGCCAATGAATTTCATTGGTCTACGCTTGAAGCGTCAGGACGGCCGCTTGATGGCCGTGCTAGACAGCGGGCAGGCACGTTGTGAACTGCCGCTGGGGGTGCAGGACGCAGGGCTTGAAGACCGGGATGTCATCGTCGGAATCCGTGCCGAGCAAATCATGCTGGCACCACAAGAGCCCAATGGGCTGCCAACGATTCGTGCTGAAGTCAAAGTGACCGAGCCAACCGGGCCGGACACTTTGGTTTTTGTACAGCTCAATGACGTCAAGGTCTGCTGCCGACTGGCACCTGATGTCGCACCGCAAGTGGGTGAGAGCCTGAACTTGCAGTTCGATCCGAGCAAGGTACTGCTGTTTGATGCCCAGACAGGCGAGCGTTTAGGCATTGGCGCCGAATTACCCGCCCAGAACACTCGGGGCGACAACGTCGCCCAATTCAAAGGACGCTAAAGCTGCACTCAAGGACGCGTGTTGTTTCGAGCTGAAGATGTTGTAAACCGCGTTAGATAAAAACAGTTAATAACAAAAGACGAGGATTTTGGGATGAAAAAGCAACACGGCAATACCCGGTTGATCTGCCAGCTGTCAGCAGCCGCCGTGCTGGTTATGTCTGCCAATGCGATGGCAGACGACGCCTTCAGTGCCGACTCGAAATGGATGACCGGGGACTGGGGAGGCGAGCGGACCAAGCTCATTGATCAGGGGATCGACATCAAGGCGGACTACGTGGGGGAAGTAGGTGCCAACCTGTCTGGCGGCTACAACCACAACAAAACGGCGCGATACAGCGATCAGTTCGGCCTGGGCGTGGCACTGGACCTGCAAAAGCTGTGGGGTTGGGATAACACCCAGGCCAAGATCCAGCTCACCAACCGTAACGGTGAAAACATTTCCAATGACCGTGTCGGCGATCCGCGTGCCGGCACCTTGAGCTCGTCTCAAGAGGTCTATGGGCGTGGGCACATGGTGCGCTTGACTCAGCTCTACATTCAGCATCAGTTCCTTGACGGCAAGCTCGACGTCAAAGCCGGTTACTTTGGCGAAGGCGAAGACTTCAACACCTTCCCGTGCGACTTCCAGAACCTCGCGTTCTGTGGCTCGCAGGTCGGTAACTGGGCGACCAACATCTGGTACAACTGGCCGGTCAGCCAGGCCGCCTTGCGGGTGAAATACAACATCACGCCCGAGTTCTACGCGCAGATCGGCGCCTATAACCAGAACCCGTCGCAACTGGAGCACGGCAACGGCTTCAAGCTCAACGGTAGTGGTACCAAGGGGACAGTCTTGCCGGTCGAGCTGGTCTGGTCGCCCAAGGTCAACAACCTGCCGGGCGAATACCGTATCGGCTACTACAAAAGCTCGGCGCCAGCTCCCGACCTGCGTGAAGACATCAACGGTCAGGACGCTGCCAGCACCGGCCAACCGTACCGCATGCACGACAGCAAGCACGGCTACTGGCTGGTTGTGCAGCAGCAACTCACCAGTCACAACGGTGATGCGTCGCGCGGCCTGAACGTCGCTGCCAACGCGACCTTCCATGACAAGGCCACCAACATCGTCGACAACTACCAGTCGCTGATGTTTGTCTACAAGGGACCGTTCGATGCCCGTCCAAAAGATGACATCGGAATCGGTTTTGCGCGCATCCACGTCAACGATCAAGTGCGTAAAAACGCCGAATTGGCCAACGCCGCCAATGACGTGAGCAACTTTGATAACCCGTTGTACGCGCCACTGCGTAACACCGAGTACAACTATGAACTTAACTACGGTATCCACGTGACCAATTGGCTGACCGTGCGTCCCAACTTGCAGTACATCACGCATCCGGGTGGTGTGGACAAAGTGGACAACGCACTGGTGGCTGGCCTGAAAATTCAGTCGGTCTTCTAACGGTTGTTGCGATAAGCTCCTTTTCGTTGTGCGTATTTTCCGGATAGCCTGTGCTATCCGGTTTTTTTTGGGGGAGGGTGGCCTGGTGGCAGACGCGCCGGCTCCCAAAGGGTTGGGCGACATGATTTTCAGGACTGTGGCACATGCATGAGCATCCGCTTCACCGTTTTTTCAAATCAAAGCGTGAGCAGCCGGTTTTCCAGTGGGAGCGTTTTCAGCAACGCGACGTATTGGTGATCGACCACCCACACTGTCAGGCCGTGTTCAGCCGTCAAGGTGCGCAGTTGCTGCACTTCAAACCGACCGGGCAAAAGCCTTGGCTCTGGTGTGCGGCCAAATGGCCTCAGGTGGGTGCGATCCGTGGTGGTGTGCCGATTTTCTGGCCTTGGTACGGGCGCCATCCCAGCGAGAACGCCTGGCCGTCCCATGGCTGGGCGCGGCTGATCGACTGGAAGTTGCTGGACAGCAGTTCGGATGAAGAGGGCGTGTCGTTGCACTGGCGTTTGCAACTGTGTGACTGGCAGGTGGACCTGCATGCCCGGTTGGGCGAGAGCATGGACCTGCGCTTGAGCACTGAGCACCAGGACGATGAACCCTGCCAGGTCAGCCAGGCGTTGCGGGCTTACTGGCGCATTGGCGACGTGGCGGAGGTAGCGCTGTCCGGACTTGACGGTGTGCACGGTTATGACCAGCTCAATCGCGAGGTTTGCCAGCAAAAAGGCGAATTGCGGGTGGCGGGCGGCTGCCAGCGTGTGTTCCAGCACGAAGGTGAAATGCAGCTCAACGACCACGCGTGGCAGCGGGCCTTAAGCATTGATACCGGCGATCACGCCAGCACCGTGGTGTGGCACCCCGGCAAACGGCCCTTGCTGGGCGTGAGCTGGAGTGAGGTGATGGGGTTTGTGTGTGTTGAATCAACCAGTGCTCGCGCCCAGACCCAAAGCCTGGCTCCGGGTGAACAGGCGCACTTGAGCCTGCAGGCGTGGGCGGGGCTGTGTAACGCGTAACCCCAAATAACTGTAGGAGCCAACTGCCTCGCGATCTTTTGATCTTCCAAAAAACCGCGAGGCAGTGATCAGTTGAACTCGTCCCCCACCGGATAACGGCTGGCGTTCAGGCTTTCTTTGATTTTGCGCAGGTGCGGTTGGAAGTCCACGCCGCGGCGCAAGGTCATGCCGGTGGCCAGCACATCCAGCACGGTGAGCTGGATAATGCGCGAGGTCATGGGCATGTAAATGTCCGTGTCTTCAGGCAACGGGATGTTCAGGCTCAAGGTGCTGGCCTTGGCCAGCGGTGAATTCTCGGCGGTCAGGCCCAGCACCGATGCTCCGTTGGCGCGGGCAATGCGTGCGACTTCGACCAGCTCGCGGGTACGGCCCGTGTAGGAAATAATCACGAACAATTCCCCAGTGTGCGCCACCGAGGCGATCATGCGTTGCATCAGCACGTCAGCATGGGCCGTGACCGCGAGATTAAAGCGGAAGAACTTGTGCTGCGCATCCAGCGCCACCGGGGCCGAAGCACCTAGCCCGAAGAAGTGGATTTGCCGCGCCTGGATCAACAAGTCGACGGCGCGACTGATCAGGTTCGGGTCCAGCGCCTGGCAGGCGGTGTCCAGCGACGCGATCGCGCTGCCAAAGATCTTTTGTGTGTAGGCCGCCGGATTATCATCCGCTTCAACGGCTCGGCTCACGTAAGCTGCACCACTGGCCAGGCTCTGTGCCAGTTGCAGTTTCAACTCCGGATAACCACTGACCCCAAACGAACGACAGAAGCGATTGACCGTAGGCTCGCTGACCGATGCCGCCTGGGCCAGTGCAGCAATACTGAAACGAGTCGCCTGTTGTGGGTTTTGGAGAATTATTTCGGCTACCTTGCGCTCAGCCTTGTTCAGCTCTTCGAGGCGGCCTTTGATCTGTTCGAGTAAATTTCGCACGCGGTCCATTTATGTTCCTTGGGTCAGCGATGCATTAACCGTACTAAGCGGTTCGTAAGGTGGCCTATCCTACTGGTGGCCTGTGATGACCACTAGCGGGAATCTGCATTTAGAGAAAATGTTGTGTTTATTACTACATTTTTCCTTGAGTGATGCCTTGAAAAAAGGTATTTGTAGCTTAACTTGATAAAAGAACAAACATCATGCCTTCGATTACGGTTGAACCGTGCACCTTTGCCTTGTTCGGCGCCCTGGGCGATCTGGCCTTGCGCAAATTGTTCCCTGCCTTATACCAACTGGACCGTGCCGGCTTGCTGCATGCCGACACGCGCATCCTGGCGCTGGCCCGTGAGCCGGGCGATGCGTTGACGCACCTGGCGCACATCGACAGCCAATTGCGCCAGTATGTCGGTGCCAAGGAAATCGAAGACAAAGCGCTCGCACGCTTCCTGGCGCGCTTGAGCTATCTGCATGTGGATTTCCTCCAGGAAGAAGATTACCTGCCGCTGGCTGAACTGGCCGGAACCGAACAGCGACTCATCGCTTACTTCGCTACGCCAGCAGCCGTGTACGGTGCCATTTGCGAGAATCTGTCCAAGGTCGGGCTGGCTGACAACACCCGTGTGGTGCTGGAAAAACCCATCGGCTCGGACCTTGAGTCGTCGCGCAAGGTCAACGATGCGGTGGCGCAGTTTTTCCCTGAGAACCGTGTCTACCGCATCGACCACTATTTGGGCAAAGAGACCGTTCAAAACCTGATTGCCCTGCGCTTTGCCAACAGCCTGTTCGAAACCCAGTGGAACCAGCGCTACATCTCCCACGTTGAAATTACCGTGGCCGAGAAAGTCGGCATTGAGGGGCGCTGGGGCTACTTCGACAAGGCTGGTCAGCTGCGCGACATGATCCAGAACCACTTGTTGCAGTTGCTCTGCCTGATCGCCATGGACCCGCCCGCGGACCTGTCGGCAGACAGCATTCGTGACGAGAAAGTCAAAGTGCTCAAGGCGCTGGCGCCCATCAGCGCCGAAGGCCTGACCACCCAAGTGGTACGCGGCCAGTACATTGCCGGTTACAGCGAAGGCCAGTCGGTGCCGGGTTACCTTGAAGAAGAAAACTCCAACACCCAGAGCGACACCGAAACTTTTGTCGCACTGCGGGCGGATATTCGCAACTGGCGGTGGGCGGGTGTGCCGTTTTACCTACGCACCGGCAAACGCATGCCACAGAAGCTGTCGCAGATCGTGATCCACTTCAAGGAGCCGTCGCACTACATCTTCGCTCCGGAGCAGCGCCTGCAAATCGGCAACAAACTGATCATCCGCTTGCAGCCGGACGAAGGCATCTCCTTGCGCGTGATGACCAAGGACCAAGGCCTGGACAAAGGCATGCACCTGCGTAGCGGCCCGTTGCAGCTGAACTTCTCCGACACCTATCGCAGCGCGCGTATTCCGGATGCTTATGAGCGTCTGTTGCTTGAAGTGATGCGCGGCAACCAGAACCTGTTTGTCCGTAAAGATGAAATCGAAGCAGCCTGGAAGTGGTGCGACCAGTTGATCGCGGGCTGGAAAAAGTCGGGCGATGTGCCTAAGCCTTACGCGGCGGGCTCCTGGGGGCCGATGAGCTCCATTGCACTGATTACCCGGGACGGGAGGTCTTGGTATGGCGATATCTGATTTGAAACTGCCGCAAGGTGTCACGGCGCACACCTTCAAGAGCCCGGAGGTACTGGCCGAAGGGCTGGCCCTTAAAGTGGCTGAACAGTTGAACGAAGCCATTGCCCAGCGGGGCGTGGCAACGCTGGTTGTGTCGGGTGGCCGCAGCCCTGTGGCTTTTTTCCAGAGCTTGATCAAGCAGCCGCTGGACTGGTCGAAGGTGGTGGTCAGCCTGGCTGATGAACGCTGGGTGCCGGTGGAGCATGCTGACAGTAATGCCGGCTTGCTGAAAAAACATTTGCTTCATGGCCCGGCTGCCAAGGCGCGCTTCGTGGGCTTGTACAACGCTGCGAGCAACCTTGATGAGGCGGCGAATCAAGCGAATGACTTGCTGGCCGAATTACCAGCGATCGATGTGCTGATTCTGGGCATGGGCGATGACGGTCACACCGCTTCGTTGTTCCCCAACAGCCCTCACCTGGTTGAAGCGTTGCAACTGGATAACCCCCGTCGTTGCTGGCCGATGCTGGCGCCGACCGTCCCGCATCAGCGTTTGAGCATGAGCCGCAGTCTGTTGGCGAGTGCGAAAACCAAGGTTCTGTCGATTAGCGGGCAGTCCAAATTGAACACCCTAAACGATGCGTTGGCGGGCACCGACATTGCTGCCCTGCCTATTCGTGCCTTTCTGCAACCTACGTTAGAGATTTACTGGTGCCCATGAGCCAAGGATCAGCTGCCATGACAACACGCATTGCCAACGTCTCGATGGCGGATAAAGTCGCCCTGCTCGACGAATTGTGCGCCAAGGCGCGCATTCTGCCGGTGATTACCATTGCGCGTAAGCAGGACATTCTGCCGTTGGCCGATGCGCTGGCGGCGGGTGGCCTGACGGCCCTGGAAGTCACCTTGCGTTCTGAGTTTGGCCTGGAGGCTATCCGGGTACTGCGTGATCAGCGTCCAGAGCTGGTGACGGGTGCAGGTACTATTCTGGATCGCCAGATGCTGGCGGCAGCCGAAGCGGCTGGTTCGCAGTTTATCGTCACCCCGGGTATTACCCGTGACCTGCTTGAAGCCAGTGTGGCCAGCGATATTCCGCTGTTGCCGGGTATCAGCAATGCCTCGGGCATCATGGAAGGCTATGGCCTGGGTTACCGCCGTTTCAAGCTGTTTCCGGCTGAAGTCAGCGGTGGCGTCGCGGCCATCAAAGCCTTGGGTGGCCCTTTCGGCGAAGTGAAATTCTGCCCGACCGGTGGCGTGGGCCCGGCGAACATCCGCAACTACATGGCGTTGAAAAACGTGATGTGCGTGGGCGGTAGCTGGATGCTCGACAGCGAGTGGGTCAAGAACGGTGACTGGGCACGTATTCAGGAATGCACCGCCGAGGCATTGGCCTTGCTGGACTGATTAACGACGAATTTGTTGTGTGTTCTACGGTTTTTGGTGCGCTTGGTCGGCGCACCTTTTTTTTGCCCGCAAATTGGGGTGGTTGTAACCGCCGATGAGTTTCTGGCGTGTTCCTAGTGGCGCGGTTTGGGCTTGCCATGCTTGGCCCGCAACGGGTCCAGCAGGTCTGACAGACCGTTGTGATCGATTTCCTGCATCAGTGCCAGCAAACCTCCCAGCTCCCCTTTGGGAAAGCCTTCACGGGCAAACCAGTTCAAATAGGGGCCGGGCAGGTCGGCGATCACTCGACCTTTGTATTTGCCAAACGGCATTTGCTGGGTGACCAGCAGTTCAAGTTTTTCAGGGTTCATTCCACGACCTTCAATGCGTGCAGCCAGACGAAGAAAAATACAGGCATTTTGCATGCAGGCCAAATGACAGATCATGCAAATAGACCGGTGCTGAATTCTTTTAAATAACTTAATTTGTTGTTTTGTATGGATTTATTTTTAATTCGCAAGCTGGCACGAGGACTGCAACCTCTAACGCACGATCCTCAACTCAGCAAGGAATTGAAAAATGACTGACCTTAATAAAGAAGCCATCTCTGTCCTGAACGATTTGATCGAAACCAGCAAAGACGGCCAGGAAGGTTTCAAGAGCTGCGCCGAAGATATCAAGAACGCCGAACTCAAGGCGCTGTTCGTGAAGCGCTCGGCCGATTGCGGCACAGCCGCTGCAGAACTGCAGACAGAAGTGCGCAAATTGGGCGGTGACCCAGAGACCACTACCAGCGTGGCCGGGGACCTGCACCGTCGTTGGGTCGATGTGAAGTCGATCTTTACCGGCAAAGGCGAGGAGGCCGTCCTCAACGAAGCCGAGCGCGGCGAAGACCATGCACTGAAGGCTTATAAAGAAGCGCTCGAAAAAATCAACAAGCACAACCTGGTAGGCATTCGTGATCTGGTTGAGCGTCAGTTTCAGAACGTGCAACGCAATCACGATCAGGTCAAGGCACTGCGTAACCAGGCGCGTGCTCGCGCTTAATGCAGTGACTTGAAGCTACTGCAGAAGCGGGCTTGCTCGCGATAGCCTCAACGCGGTCTCAAAACGACTGCAAGGTTGGCATCGCGGGCAAGCCCGCTTCTGCGTTTTGCGTTTAATCAGCCAATGCTGATGGCTGGCAGTACCGGCAGGTTCACGGTCTGTTGCTTGCGGGGCGCAATGATCTCGGCTTCGCCATCGACCACGATTTCTTCGCGCTGGTTAAACACGCGGGTAGCAATGCGCACACGAAATTTTGGCAGCTTTTCGAGGATTTCCAGGCGCACGGTCAGGGTGTCCCCGATTTTGACCGGCTTCTGAAAGCTCATTTGCTGACCCACATAGATTGTCCCCGGGCCAGGCAGTTCGCATGCCACGGCAGCGCTGATCAGTGCACCGCTGAACATGCCGTGGGCAATGCGTTCCTTGAACATCGTGGCCGCAGCAAATTCAGGGTCGAGGTGCACCGGGTTGTGGTCGCCAGACATGGCCGCAAAAAGCTGAATATCGCGCTCTTCGACGGTTTTGCTGTAGCTGGCAGTCTGGCCGACTTCGAGGTCTTCGTACGGGGTGTTGGTAACCTGTGTCATCTAGCGCATGTCCTGTGACGGGTGATTGGTTTTAAAGATCTGATTTTAAAGACTTTTTACAAAATAAAGTGGCCCGTTTATTCGCTTCTTGGCGGGCGTGGGCGGCTTAGTGCCTGATTCAGCCATTCAATGACATCCGCTGTCACATCGTCGCGGTTGGTTTCATTAAAAAGCTCGTGCCGGGCATGGGGGTAGAGGTTGAGTTGCACCTCCTGAAGCCCTGCCTTGCGTAATGCAGTGCTCAGGTCTACGAGACGCTTGCCTTCACTGACGGGGTCACAGGTGCCGCCGATCACCAGCACAGGCACAGAAGCGTCAATCTGCCTGAGATTGGACGCTTTGCTGATTTGCTGCAAGCCACCGAGCAGGTCGATCCACAGCTGATTGGTGCAGCGAAATCCGCACAAGGGATCACGGGCGTAGGCATCGACTTCTTGCGGGTCACGGCTTAGCCAGTCAAAGCGTGTACGGTTGGGTTTGAAGGCTTTATTGAAGGAGCCAAAGGACAGCCACTCGATCAACGCGCTGCGACCCTTGGGGCCTTGGCGCCAGCGCTCGAAGCGAGCAATCAGGCTGGCGCTGCGGTACAGCGCAACGTTCTGAAAATTCGAGCCACTGAGGATCGCGCCCTGCACGCTGGCACTGTGATGAAGCAGGTACGCCTGGGCGATGTAACTGCCCATGCTGTGACCGAGGACAAAAATAGGCGTGCCCGGATACGCCTGGCCCATGTGCCGGTTGAGGTTGGCAAGGTCGCTGACCACGGTGCACCAGCCGTCTTCGTCAGCGTAATAGCCCAGCGTGCCCTGTTCAGCGGTCTTGCCATGGCCGCGCTGGTCATGGGCGTACAGCCCGAAACCGGCTGCGCTCAAGGCCTGACCCAAACGCGCGTAGCGCCCACTGTGTTCCGCCATGCCATGCGCCAACAGAATCATGGCCTTGGGCTTGCCTTCAGGCAGCCACTGGTTGACGAAAAGCCGTGCTCGGTCATTCGCATCCAGCCAGAAGGTTTCGTGGTTCATGACAGTTCCTTTACGCGGTGTCGTAGCAGTGTATAGCGCATTAACGGCATCACCGTCGAAATCACAGTAATAAGATTCAAGATGTAAATGGCGAAGATCGCTTTATTTGCCTACTACTTGATAACTGTTAACGTCCGGATGCTGTGCTTTTCCTGCATTTCACATGCAGCCAGACGTGCTCAGGTAAGAGGATAAAAACAATGCAACCTGATTTCTGGAACGACAAACGTCCTGCTGGCGTACCGCTGGACATTGATATGACCGCCTTCGCGTCCGTGGTGGATGTCTTCGAGCGCTCCTGCAAGACCTTTGCAGACCGGCCCGCCTTCAGCAACCTGGGCGTAACCCTTACCTATGGCGAACTGGACCGTCTCAGTGCGGCCTTCGCCGGTTATCTGCAGCAGCACACCACGCTGGTGCCCGGTGACCGCATTGCTGTACAGATGCCCAATATCCTGCAATACCCGATTGCCGTCTTCGGTGCGTTGCGCGCGGGGCTGGTCGTCGTCAACACCAACCCGTTGTATACCTCGCGTGAAATGCGCCATCAGTTCAAGAGTGCCGGCATTCGCGGGCTGGTTTACCTCAATATGTTTGGCAAGCGCGTGCAGGAAGTGCTTGAGGACATCCAGATCGAGTACCTGATCGAAGCCAAAATGGGTGACCTGATGCCCGCGGTAAAAGGCTGGGTCACCAATCTGGTGGTCGATAAGGTGAAAAAGCTCGTGCCGGCTTACCGAGTCCCCCAGGCCATTCCCTTTAAAAAGGTCCTGGAGCAGGGCGCGGGGCATGCACTGCGGCCTTTGCAAGTGAGGCTCGATGACATCGCCGTCTTGCAGTACACCGGTGGCACTACGGGCTTGCCGAAGGGCGCGATGCTGACCCACGGCAATCTGGTGGCCAACATGCAGCAGATCCGCGCCTGCCTGTCCCAGCATGCGGAAGACGGTTTGCCACTGCTCAAGGAAGGTCAGGAGATCATGGTGGCGCCGTTGCCGCTCTACCATATCTATGCTTTCACCGCCAATTGCATGTGCATGATGGTGACCGGTAATCACAACATCCTGATCACCAATCCGCGTGACATCAAAGGCTTCATCAAGGAGCTGAAAAACTGGCGGTTCACAGCTTTTCTGGGCCTGAATACCCTGTTTGTGGCGCTGATGGATCACCCCGATTTCAAGACCCTGGACTTCTCCTCGCTCAAGCTCACCAACTCGGGCGGCACGGCGTTGGTCAAGGCCACGGCTGAGCGTTGGGAGCGGCTCACAGGGTGTCGTATCGTCGAGGGCTATGGCCTCACGGAAACCTCACCGGTGGCCAGCACCAACCCCTACGGCATTCTCGCCCGTCTTGGGACGGTGGGCATGCCGGTGCCGGGGGCAATCATGAAAGTCATCAACGATGACGGGGTTGAACTGGGGCTTGGGGAACGCGGCGAGTTGTGTGTCAAAGGCCCGCAAGTGATGAAGGGGTACTGGAAAAACCCAGAGGCCACGGCCGAAGTGCTAGATGCCGAGGGCTGGTTCAAGACCGGCGATGTAGCAGTGATCGATCCTGATGGTTTTGTACGCATCGTGGACCGTAAGAAAGACCTGATCATCGTCTCGGGTTTCAATGTGTACCCCAATGAAATCGAAGACATTGTGATGGCCCATCCCAAGGTGGCGAACTGCGCCGTTATCGGTGTCCCCGACGAACGTACAGGCGAAGCCGTCAAGTTGTTCGTGGTGCCACGTGCAGGCGGAGTGAGCGTTGAAGAGCTCAAGGTGTACTGCAAGGATAATTTCACTGGCTACAAAGTACCCAAGCAGATTGTGGTCCGGGATTCACTGCCCATGAGTCCGGTTGGCAAGATCCTGCGGCGAGAGTTGCGTGACATCGCCTGATTCGTTCAGGCAGGCGACAGGCGCCCGCCAGCGGCTGGCGGGCTTTTTTTCTTGGGGGGCTGAAACCATAGAACAGGGCCTTGAAAACGGTGTCTATTGCGCTGTAAACCCTTGTTTAGAGAGGTTTTGACGAAAATAGAGTTTTGGCTCTAATGATGACTTAGGATTGTAGGACAGTCAGAAAAGTGACGCAAAGCCCCTTTTTTGGCTCTAGGCGGCCTTTGGCAAAGCTGCTACTCTCGGCGCGCTTTGTGACTTCTCGGCAAGTAATAAAGCCAGAATTTCCATTACAAAAATCAAACAAATAATAACCGCATAAAATGCGGTGAAGAATTCGCGACGCTGAGGAGTGGGCTTCCATGATTGAAGACTTTTGGAAGGATAAGTACCCAGCTGGGATTGCTGCTGAAATCAATCCTGACGAATACCCAAATATTCAGACGGTATTGCGCCAATCTTGCCAACGTTTCGCCGACAAGCCGGCGTTCAGCAACCTCGGTAAAACCATCACCTACGGTGAGCTTTACGAGCTTTCAGGCGCCTTTGCAGCCTGGTTGCAACAGCACACCGACCTGCAACCTGGCGATCGTATCGCCGTACAACTGCCCAACCTGTTGCAATACCCGATCGCTGTGTTCGGAGCCATCCGCGCCGGTTTGATCGTGGTTAACACCAACCCGCTGTACACCGCGCGGGAAATGGAACACCAATTCAATGACTCGGGCGCCAAGGCGCTGGTGTGCCTGGCCAACATGGCGCACCTGGCCGAAAAGGTCGTGCCCAAGACCTCGGTCAAGCATGTGATCGTCACAGAAGTGGCTGACTTGCTGTCGCCCTTCAAGCGTGTGCTGATCAACAGCGTGATCAAGTACGTGAAGAAAATGGTCCCGGCGTATCACTTGCCCAAAGCCATCAAGTTCAACGACATCATGAGCAAGGGCCACGGCCAGCCGGTCAAGGAAGCCAACCCGCTGAGCAGCGATGTTGCCGTGCTTCAATACACCGGGGGAACCACCGGTGTGGCCAAGGGCGCGATGCTCACGCACCGCAACTTGATCGCCAACATGCTGCAGTGCAAGGCGTTGATGGGCTCAAACCTCAATGAAGGCTGTGAAATCCTGATCACGCCTTTGCCGCTGTATCACATCTACGCGTTTACCTTTCACTGCATGGCGATGATGTTGCTGGGCAACCACAACGTCTTGATCAGCAACCCGCGTGATCTGCCGGCGATGGTCAAGGAACTGTCCAAGTGGAAGTTCTCCGGTTTTGTGGGGCTCAATACCTTGTTTATTGCACTGTGCAATAGCGAAGCCTTCCGCAAGCTGGACTTCTCGGCCCTCAAGGTCACCTTGTCGGGCGGTATGGCATTGCAGTTGTCGGTGGCCGAACGCTGGAAGACCGTGACCGGCTCGCCAGTGTGTGAAGGGTATGGCATGACTGAAACCAGCCCTGTGGCGTCGGTCAACCCGATCCAGCACATCCAGATTGGGACCATCGGTATTCCGATGCCTTCGACCCTGTGCAAAGTGATCAACGATGCCGGAGAAGAACTGCCGCTCGGTGAAATTGGCGAGCTGTGCATCAAAGGCCCGCAGGTCATGAAAGGATACTGGGAGCGCCCAGAGGCCACCGCCGAGATCATTGACAGCGAAGGCTGGTTGAAATCGGGTGACATTGCGTTGATTCAGCCTGATGGCTACATGCGCATCGTGGACCGCAAAAAAGACATGATCCTGGTGTCGGGCTTCAACGTGTATCCCAATGAGCTGGAAGACGTCATGGCTTCGCTGCCTGGCGTGTTGCAGTCGGCGGCGATTGGTATTCCTGATGAGAAAACCGGTGAGCTGATCAAGGTCTTTATCGTGGTCAAGCCAGGCATGACCCTCACCAAAGAACAGGTGATGGCGCACATGCGGGCCAACCTGACGGCCTACAAGGCGCCGAAACTCATCGAGTTCCGCGAGAGCCTGCCGACCACCAACGTGGGCAAGATCTTGCGTCGCGAATTGCGCGATGAAGAGCTGAAAAAGCTGGGTCTTAAAAAGTAATACCGGCCTGGAAACAACAAAGCCCCGCAGTGCGGGGCTTTGTTGTTTTTGCAGCGGCTGCACACCCCTCTGTAGGCGTGGGCTTGTCTTGCGATCTCTTGATCTGGCTTTTGCTCACTCAAATCAAGAACACCTCCATGGGACTCTCCCGAAGGAGAGGGGACCGATTGGGTAAAGCGGCAGATGCTCGGTGGCCTGTTGGCCGCGCGACAGCGCGGCATCGAAGACGGGGTGGCTTTTTCTACAGGGGAGGCAAACTCAATTACTTCTGCACAAACTGCGCAAAATTGACGCCAGAGCCTGCAGGGCGCACGTCCTGCAGGAAGGAGTCTTTGTCCGCGCTCAGCTCCAGGCTCATGGTCGGCGTACGTTTGTGCGTCGCCCGGACCACCATGCCTTCGCGTTTCTCACGCAAGAATGCGGTGGTGACCTTCAAGTGCAGCAACTCATCGGTGCTCGGGGTATGCAGCAACAAGTGGACCCATTCGTATTGGCCGATCGCCAGGCGGGCCAGCGGAATATCGAACCACCAAATATTCTTGTTGGTGTTCAATGTGGCGAAATGGCTGTTATTGACGCCCAGCACTGCGCCGCCGAGTTCCTGGTTTCTGCGGGCGATGGCCTGCTTTTTATCGAGTTTCATAACCTTCCTACAATTGCGGATCTTCAGCGCCATGCCCTGAATACGTTGCGCATTCTCGGGGGTTAGCGAGTAAACATAAAGCTCAACCTGCATGCCGCGACGAAATGAGCCACAGAAAATAAATGAAACTCTGGATGAAGTCCTCGGGTCAACCGATGTGTCAAAACTGACATCCGAACTTTCATCAGGAGAAATCCCATGAGCAGCACTGGCGATAAGATCAAAGGCATGGCGAACGAAGCAGTAGGTAATGTCAAACAAGCGGTGGGTAAAGCGACCGACAACGACAAGCTGCGTGCAGAAGGTAAAGCCCAAGAGCTGAAGGGCGAAGGGCAGCAGACTGTCGGAAAAGCTAAAGATGCAGTGAAGAAAACCGTCGATAAGGCTTGATCTGTTTCTTCATCATCGACCCGATACGGCCATCCAGGAGGTGGCCGTTTTTGTGGGGGTGGCGCTTGAGAAGGGTTTCCACGGTCGCCAATTGAACTACTTTTGAGGTACAACCCTCCGGCCTGGCCCCGTGACAAAGGGGGTGTCGAACTCAATTTATAAGCGGCGAAAGGAGACGCTATGATTTTTCCGGTCTTGAATGGCCTGCCGTTAGGCAAAGTGTTGGTGCGTACGGTCAAAGAATTCATCGACGATGAAATGTCCACCTACGCCTCGGCCCTGGCCTACCAAATGCTCTTCTCGCTGTTTCCGTTCATCCTGTTTTTAATTGCATTGATCGGCTTTTTGCATCTGCCCGACTTTTTCAGCTGGCTGCGTTTGCAGTCAGAGTTAGTGTTGCCTCCCCAAGCACTGGAGCAGGTAAACCCGGTGATTGACCAGTTGGAGCAATCGAAGGGGGGCTTGCTGTCATTTGGTATTGTCGTCGCGCTGTGGACAGCTTCGGCTGGCGTGCGCTTGATGATGAGTGCCATGAATGCGGCCTACGACGTGGTTGAAGGCCGGCCTGTCTGGAAGCGTTTCCCGCTGTCGATCTTTTACACCATCGGCATTGCCGGAATGCTGCTCGCCGCTGCCGCACTGATGGTGCTGGGGCCGCAAGTCATGGGCTGGCTGGCGGGGCAGGTGGGGCTTGAGGAATTTGTGGTCACCCTGTGGACCATCCTGCGCTGGCCGGTGATCATCCTGCTGATGATGGTGGCCGTGGCGGTCATTTATTACGTCATGCCCGATGTGGAGCAGAAGTTTCGCTTTATTACGCCAGGCTCGGTACTGGCCGTGGTGGTCTGGATCGCGGCGTCATTGGGCTTTGCGTTTTATGTGAAAACCTTCGCCGATTACAACGCGATGTATGGCAGCATCGGGGCGATCATCGTGCTGTTGCTGTATTTCTATATTTCGTCAGCCGTATTGCTGTTGGGGGCTGAAATGAACGCTGTTATCGAGCACATGTCAGCTGAAGGCAAAGATCCGGGTGAGAAAACCTTCGACGAGTCCGAAGACACACCGCATGTGTCCGGGCTTGGGCGCGACCACTCCCTTAAATCCACTTCAGATGAAGCCTGATTATGATTCGTGAAATTTTGAAAATGGGTGATGAGCGCCTGCTGCGGGTAGCCAAGCCAGTGCCTCCCGAGCTGTTTGACACGCCAGAACTCTGGCAACTGATCGACGACATGCTGCAGACCATGGAGCACGCCGGGGGTGTCGGCCTGGCGGCACCACAGATCGGCGTTGACCTGCAACTGGTGATCTTTGGTTTCGAACACAGTGAACGATACCCGGATGCTGAGCCTGTGCCGCAGACCATTCTGATCAATCCGCTGATCACCCCGTTGAGCCCGGCGGTTGAAGAGGACTGGGAAGGCTGCTTGTCAGTGCCTGGGCTACGGGGGGTGGTCGAGCGCTTCGAGAAGATCCGCTACGAAGGTTTCGACCCCAAGGGAGACCCGATCGTGCGTGTTGCAGACAGTTTTCATGCGCGGGTCGTGCAGCACGAATGCGATCACTTGATCGGTCGTCTGTACCCGTCACGCATCAAGGACTTCAACAAGTTCGGCTTTACTGAAGTGCTGTTTCCGGAACTGGCTGCGGGCACTCAAGAGTAGGTTCAAGGCTCATCGCTATCATCGCCTTGTTGCGTTGATAGCGAACCAGCCGCTCATGCAGCACATAGGGCAAGTCTGCCGCCAGGCAAAAGCCCAGACGCTCATAGAACCCTTGCAACTGCGGATCACAGAACAACCACACTGGCCCCTCGCATGTGGACACAGCAGCCTTCACCAGGGCCGCGGCGACGCCTTGCCCTCGCCACGCAGGTGCGACAAACAACCCGGTCAACCAAAAGCCCTGAGCCATTGCGCGCAGGCACAGCCCAGCGATGATCTCTTCCTCGCGTGCCACCCACAGTTGCGCATCTTTACTCGCTTTCATCGATGACTGATGAGCGCGGTAAAACTTGTTCATCAATGGCCACAACGGTGCTTCGAGTGGGGTATAAACAAAGGCGGTCATGAAGTCCACGGGCGTTGATAACGGGCGCGCAGTATATACAAAGCGCTGAATCATTTAAGTCTGTCGCCAGGTATTGATTTGCCTGTTTATCCGGACTTTAAAAATGCGCTCCGGGTTTAGTTTTGAATCATGATGTTTAACTAAATGTTAATGCCAAAACCGCGAAACCCAGTGTTTTCAGCCTGCCCAGGCACCTGATGCCATGCGTTTCGTCGCTCCTTGCTGGCAATTGGCTTGCACCCTGTTTAGGCGTGTCTATGCTTTGCGTCCAAGGGGTCCGTATATAGAGCGGCGTTTCCCCTGAAAAGTTGTAATACAGACATAAAGCGTTACTTAGGCGAGGTTTTGTTGTGCCTTGAACACTAAACGTCATCACAAGACAGCACCGTCAGGGGTTGAGTCATGTTTAATTCGCGTCGCAAAGCCGACCTGCTCGAGAATCAGCGCCTAAATTGTTCTTTGGAGGAGATGAAGGCCAAGCTAATGGCTGTCAGTCGTTCAATGGCCATTATCGAGTTCACCCCTGAAGGGATCATTCTTGAGGCCAACGACAATTTTTGCCGAGCGACGGGCTATACCCTCGACGAAATCCGCGGCAAGCATCACCGTCTTTTTTGCGAAGACGCTTACCAGCGGTCAATTGAATATGCGCAATTCTGGAAAAGCCTGGCCAGCGGTGCGCCGCTGAGCGGTACGTTTTCTCGGCTCAACAAGGCCGGGCGCGAGATTTGGCTGGAAGCCAGCTACATGCCGATTACTGATGCCAGCGGGCAGGTGAGTAGCGTGTTGAAAGTGGCTGCCGATATCACGGACCGGATCAATAAAGAGCATGAAAACCAGAGCATTGTGAATGCCTTGAGCCGCTCCATGGCCATGATCGAGTTTTCACCTGATGGTCGAGTCATCACCGCCAACCAAAACTTTCTCAATACCCTGCATTATTCGTTGGCAGACATCGTGGGCCAGCATCACAGCATGTTCTGCCGGCGCAGTGAGGCCGAATCTGCGGGCTACAAAGCGTTCTGGGAGTCGCTCAATCGCGGCGAGTACCATTCAAGGCGCTTTGAGCGGGTTGATAAGTATGGTCACACGGTTTATCTGGAGGCTTCGTACAACCCGATTTTCGATGCCAAGGGGCGGCTGTACAAAGTAGTGAAGTTTGCCAGCGACATCACGGCGCAAGTCAGTAACCTGCAAACGGCTGCCGAATCGGCCCATGCGACCTCTGTGCAAAACGACGCCTGTGCACAGAAAGGCTCACAAGTGGTTCAACAAACGGTGCAAACCATAGAGGCCATTTCCAAGGACCTCAACGAAGCCGCCAGTAGCATCGATGCCGTGAGTAAACAATCCGAAATCATCGGCAAGATCGTCCAGACCATTCGCGGTATCGCCGACCAGACCAACCTGTTAGCGCTCAATGCGGCCATTGAAGCGGCGAGGGCGGGTGAGCATGGTCGCGGTTTTGCGGTGGTGGCCGACGAGGTCAGGAGCCTCGCGGCGCGTACCAGCGCGGCGACAGTTGAAATCGTCGAGGTGGTGCGTAAAAACCATGACTTGTCGTTAAGTGCAGTGACCAGCATGCAATCCAGCTTGAGCCGGACCGGGCTGGGCGTGTCGCTGGCCAATGAGGCAGGGGAGGCGATTCTGGAGATTCAGCAAGGCTCAAGGCATGTGGTTGACGCCATCAGCCAGTTCAATTCCACGCTGCAGATCAGTTAGGGCGGGCTTGCCGGCGATTGAGTCGGCGCGAAGAAACGGTCAGCCCGCGCCGCCAGCATTGCGAGCAATGCTCGCTCCCAAAAAGCCCTTCAGCCACCGGGCTTTTGATTCAAAACGTACGGTTACACCAACTCGGCCGAGCGTTTTTCAGCAACCTGCTGCTGGGCGGCTGCCTGCTTGATCGCATCTTTTTGCTGCATGAGCGCGGTGATCTGGTCTGAGATCGCCTGCTGTTTCTCAGGCGGCATGGCGTTTACATCCTCCTCGGTCAGGCCCATTTCCTTGAGAAGCTGCTCGCGAATCCGCTGTGCAGGCGACTTGCTCATGTAGTCCTTGAATTCATCGGTGGCCGAGGGCTTTGTCGCTGTGCTGGATGCGCTGGCCTGCAACATGACCCGGGTCTTGGCGAAGGCGGCGTTGACGTTATCTGCTTGCGTCACACCTGCCACAGAAGCCGGGGTCGCCTGGATGTTCGGTACCTGCTGGGCATTTTGCTGTGCGGCGCTGTACAACGCGCTGGCCGCTGCGTTGGCCGGGTCCAGGTCGGTGCGCTGGCTCTTTTGGATTGCAGAAATATGCTGCGTGTTAATCAACATGAGTGTGCCCCTCTGAAAGGTGATGCCGATGAGTAGGGCAATAACTGTGCCCAGTTTGCACCCCGCGTTTTCAGAGGGCTGCAGCCTGGGCGGCAAGTTAGGAGGAGGCAGGAGCGGTCAACTATTGCCGCTCGGCGGCGATTTCAGGTGCTTTCGCGCAGCCTCAACTCAAAGCCCATGTCCTGTACCGGCTGCGGCACTTTGTTTCCAGCCATCAAGGTGAGCATCTGTTCGGCAGCACGACGGCCTATGGCTTCACGTGGTGTACGAATACTGCTCAGGCGCGGCACCATAAATTCCGAAGATGGCAGGTCGTTAAAGCCCAGGATGGAGATTTGTTCGGGGATTTTGATCCCGGTGCGGGCAGCTTCCAGCAGGGCGCCATGGGCAAGGTCGTCGTTGCCGAAAAAAATCGCGTCCACTTGCGGGTGAGTGGCCAGTAGTTGCAGGAACAGCTCGCCGCCCAGGCCCACGGAAGAAGGGCGCGGGGTCAGCACTTCAAGGTCAGGGTTGTACAGCCCGGCCTCCTGCAAGGCGCGACGATAGCCTTCGCCGCGCAAGAGAGTGCGCTGGTCAAGTTGCGCACCGATGTATGCCAAGTGTCGACGCCCGCGTGAGATCAAGTGTTGGGCCGCGGTTTCCCCCGCCTTCAATTGCGAAAAACCGACGCAGTTAAGGCCGGCACCCGCGTCCAGCTCCATCATGTACACACAGGGGGTGTTGCTCGCCTCAATCATGCGTCGCGAGCTCTCGGTGCGGTCAAAGCCGGTCAGCAGCAGGCCACGCGGCTGGTAGGCCATGTAGTTGCGCAGCAGGTTTTCTTCTTCATCGCGCGAGTAGTGATAATTACCGATCAGTACTTCAAAGCCTTTGGGGCGCAATACCTCATGGATGGCTTCGAGGGTGTCGATAAACAGCAAGTTGGAGAGCGAGGGCACCAGCACCACCACCGAATGGCTTTGCGCCGACGCCAGTGCCCGAGCGGCCGGGTTGACCACGTAGTTCAGTTCGTCGGCCGCCTGGCGCACTTTTTCGGCCAGATCTGTGGCCACACTGCTGATGCCACGCAAGGCTCGGGAGGCGGTAATCGGGCTGACGCCGGCCAATCGGGCCACCTCATTAAGGGTCGGGCGTCCCGTGGTGCGGGGGTTTTTATCGTTTTTAGAGGTGGTCATCAGGGCGGCTTGCCAAACAAAAAACAAGTCACTAAGGTAGCGCTGTCCTAGTCTGTCGGCAATTGCCTAATTGTCTGTAGGACCATCCAATATCGTTGTATGTCGAGAGCGTCACGGCGTCTCCCCATAAAAATGAGAAATTGACGTCGGTAGCCTGGTCCTTGTGCTTTGCTTTCATGAAATGAACGCTCTGCTCAGACAGCGCTGTCTACGGACTGAGGTGTTTCATGAACCAACCTATCTCTGCCCTGGTCATCATGGGTGTTGCCGGCTGCGGTAAAACCAGTGTGAGCCAGGCGTTGTGCCGACTAAATGGTGCAACGCCGATTGAAGGCGATGCGTTTCACCCAGCGGCCAACATTGCAAAAATGAGCGCCGGTATTCCACTGACCGATGAAGACCGCTCCGGCTGGCTCGACACTCTGTGCAATGAACTGCGCACGGCGATTGCCCGTGGTCAGCGCCCGGTCCTCACCTGTTCGGCGCTTAAATTGCGCTACCGCGAGCGTCTGCGTGCGGCTGTAGACGGCTTGGGTTTTGTGTTTCTGGAACTCACGCCGCAAGTGGCCGCCGACCGCGTCGCACATCGCCCGGGGCACTTTATGCCCAAGACACTCATTGACAGCCAGTTCGATGCTCTCGAATCACCGAGCCAGGAGCCACTGGTACTGACCCTGAATGCCGGGGCTTTGAATATCGACGAGTTGGCACACCGATCCTGTGATTGGTGGAGCGAACATTCTTTATTGGCAACTTCATGATTTTGTTTCAAAAAGACAGCGCTGTCTGTTCAGACACCCGCTGTTCATTGGTATTTGATAACAAAAACAAGGCAGGAGACGCCCCATGCTAGGCATGTCCCAACACACTTTTCTGCTGGTTGACGCAGTGGTGACTATCATCGGGCTGATCGTACTGATCACTCGTTTCAAGCTGCACCCCTTTATTGCCCTGATCATCGCCTCTGCCTTT
Organism: Pseudomonas sp. 7P_10.2_Bac1; assembly: GCF_025465935.1. Taxonomy (GTDB): domain Bacteria; phylum Pseudomonadota; class Gammaproteobacteria; order Pseudomonadales; family Pseudomonadaceae; genus Aquipseudomonas. Next base: position 155,336 of record NZ_JANLNV010000094.1, read on the forward strand.
TTGGGCCTGACCACCGGCATGCCCACCGACCAGATCCTCAAGTCCTTCCAGGAAGGTTTTGGCGGTGTACTGGGCTTTGTCGGGATCATTCTGGCGCTGGGCACGATGCTCGGCAAAATGATGGCTGACTCAGGAGGCGCCGATCAGATTGCCCGTACCTTGATCCGTGCCTTTGGCAAGGAGCGAGTGCAGTGGGCGATGATGTTCGCGGCGTTTCTGGTCGGCATCCCGCTGTTTTTCGAGATCGGTTTTGTCTTGCTGATCCCGCTGGTCTTTATCGTTGCCCGTCGTACCGGCGTGTCATTGATCAAGATCGGCATTCCGTTGCTGGCCGGTCTGTCGGCGGTCCATGGCCTGGTGCCGCCGCACCCGGGCCCGTTGCTGGCGATCGGGGTGTTCGGAGCCGATATCGGCAAAACCATTCTCTACGGTTTGATCGTTGCCTTGCCGACCGCGATCATTGCCGGCCCGATTTACGGGACGTTCATCTCCAAATACATTCCAGGCAACCCGTCCAAAGAGCTGGTAGACCAACTGGCCAGCGAGCCTGAATCCAGCTCCTTGCCGAGCTTTGGCATCACCCTGGTCACCGTGCTGCTGCCCGTGTTCCTGATGCTGCTCAAGACATTTGCCGACGTGGCATTGCCGGACGGCAACTTCTTCCGTGGCTGGATGGACATGATCGGCCATCCGATCAGTGCGCTGTTGCTGGCGTTATTGCTGTCGCTCTACACCTTTGGCGCCCGGCAGGGCATCGACTCCAAACGCGTCCTCAAATTGCTGGACGCGAGTCTGGCTCCAACGGCAGCTATCGTCTTCATCATTGGCGCGGGCGGTGGTTTCAAGCAGATGCTGGTGGCCAGCGGCGTGGGGGATGTGATCGGGCACATGGCGGTTCACGCGCAAATCTCGCCGATCCTGCTGGCGTGGCTGGTGGCGGCGGTGATCCGTATCGCGACGGGCTCGGCGACTGTGGCGACCATTACCGGCGCGGGGATTGTATTGCCGGTGGTGGATCTGATTCCGGGCGTCAACCGAGAGTTGCTGGTGCTGGCCACGGGCGCGGGGTCGTTGATCCTGTCACACGTGAACGATGCGGGGTTCTGGCTGGTGAAGCAGTACTTCAACATGACGGTGGTTGAAACCTTCAAGACCTGGACCGCGATGGAAACCATCCTGTCGATCGTGGCGTTGATCTTCATCATGCTGCTGTCGCTGGTGGTTTAAGCCTAAAAAACCTGTAGTCGTTGCCGCGGGCTGCGAAGGGTTGCACAGCGACCCGTTTGCTTAAGGCCTTCAAGGCCCTTATCGCAGCCTGCGACAGCGGCTACAGGTGTTGATTTAACTGGCGCTCAGCCCGTCCGCTCGGAACATCGCGCGGATACCACGCAAGGCCTGGCGGATACGGTCCTGGTTTTCAATCAGGGCAAACCGTACATGGTCATCACCATACTCGCCAAAACCGACACCCGGCGAGACACACACCTTGGCATCGGCCAGCAGTTTCTTGGCGAACTCCAGCGACCCCATGTCGGCATAAGCCTTGGGAATCTTGGCCCAGACGTACATCGAGGCTTTCGGGTTTTCGACCATCCAGCCCAGCTCGTGCAGCCCTTTAACCAATACGTTACGACGCTGGCGGTACTGCTCGGCAATGTCTTTGACGCATTGCTGATCACCTTCGAGTGCAGCAATGGCCGCTACTTGCAGCGGGGTGAAGGTGCCGTAGTCGTGGTAGCTCTTGATTCGTGCCAATGCGCTGACAAGCTCAGGGTTACCGACCATAAAGCCGATTCGCCATCCGGCCATGTTGTAGCTTTTGGACAGGGTAAAGAACTCTACGGCGACGTCTTTGGCACCCGGAACCTGCATGATCGAGGGGGCTTTCCAGCCGTCATAGACAATGTCCGCGTAGGCCAGGTCGTGGACCACCAGGACGTCATATTGCTTGGCCAAAGCGACTACGCGCTCAAAGAAATCCAGCTCGACACATTGCGCGGTCGGGTTCGAGGGAAAGCCCAGAATCATCATCTTGGGCTTGGGAATCGAGCCGCGAATGGCTTTTTCCAGCTCTGCAAAAAAGTCCACGCCCGGTATCAGGGGCACCGAGCGTACCTGCGCGCCGGCAATGACTGCGCCGTAGATGTGGATCGGATAACTGGGGTTGGGTACCAGAACGGTGTCGCCCTGATCGAGGGTAGCCAGCATCAAGTGTGCCAGGCCTTCCTTGGAACCAATGGTGACGATGGCTTCGTTTTCCGGATCGATCTCAACGTCGTAACGGTCGGCGTACCAACGTGAAATAGCCCTGCGCAGACGCGGAATGCCACGCGAAGTCGAGTAGCCGTGAGTATCCTCACGTTGTGCGACGGTGCAGAGTTTTTCAACGATGTGCGGCGGTGTCGCACCATCAGGGTTGCCCATGCTGAAATCGATGATGTCTTCGCCACGGCGTCGGGCGGCCATCTTCAGCTCGGCGGTGATGTTGAACACGTAAGGGGGGAGTCGATCAATGCGCGCAAAGCGGCGCGGCGAACCTTGGTCTGCCATGTATGCCTCTGATACGTAAGCGCCCGGAACCGTCCGAGCGACGTTGACCACTGCGGTGGTCTGCGGCGAAACAATAAGGGCGAAAATGGCCTTCTGTCTAGAGGTCTGGCGAGACTTTTTTCTTAAAATCCAGATGTTTTTGGGTTTTATTCCTATGCTTCACCGAGAAATTGCCTTCTCACTTAATGAGTGCACTCCTATGGACACATCAAAAAAGTACAAATTGCCGGTTCCGCGTTTTACCAAAAGCCCGTTTTTATTGGTTGCGGGATGGGGAGGGCGCTTTACCCAAGACACTGCCCAAGACATTCCATCGCTTTGGGCTAAATTCTTAGCAGATATTGAGCATATTCCTAATCGGGAGGGCGATGAAACTTACGGCGTTTGCTGCAACCCGGACGGTAAAGGCGGTTTTGAATACATCGCCGGGGTCCGGGTCAGCACGCGGGATGATTTGCCGGAGCACTATCGTTGGGTAGAGCTGCAAGAGCAAAACTACGCCGTCTTTGAGCACCGCGGCTCGCTGGATAATCTGGGGCAGATGTTCCAGGCAATCTGGAACGACTGGCTGCCAAGCTCCGACTATGAAGCGGTGGATGCACCTGAGTTTGAGCGTTATAGCCCGGATTACGACGTGCAAACCCTGACGGGCGTGCTGGAGATCTGGCTACCGGTCAAGCCGCGGGCTTCACCTGCCAGGGGGTAAGAGGCAAGACCAGGCGGCGTTCCCCGCGGTAGGCCTCGCCACTCTCGAACCAGCCTTGGCTCAGATATAAAGCCACGGCCGAGGTGTTGGCGGGGTTTACGGACAGCATCAGTTGGTTGATCTCGGGCCAGTAATGATGGACAGACTGTGCCAGCAGACGCAGGCAGATTTTGCCCAGCCCTTGGCCCTGCACCCGCTTGTCGACCTGCAAGGCATGCAGCGTCGCGCTGTCGGGCGCGGCCCAGTGCGCCAGCAGCGGAAAGCGTTTGAGCAGCATGAAGGCGACGGGGTGTTCGTGGTGCAACAACACCAGGCCTTGTATCCCCGGATGCCGTTGTGCAGGCAATGAATACAAGGCGCAGTAAATGTCGCCACAAAACGGTATTTGTTCTGGAAACACTTCAAGGCTGTTCAGCTGCTCGCGCTGTTTGGCATTCAGGTCTTCATAGGCGCAGAGGCGAGTGGTCATGCGAGGGGCTGTTCCCGTTTCATTTCAGCCGCGACCAAAGCCCACGTGGTGCAGGGCAAGGCGCGAGAAGCGTGGTTTGGTTGTTTCTAATTAGCTTAAAGCAACGCCGCCTTCTTCCCTTCGGGTCACGTGTCAAATTTAGCCAGTGACGCGCCTTGCAATGAAGCGGGATCAGACCCTAGGGCTCGGGAGGCAGCGAAAGCGGCATAGTAAAGGTGAATGTCGTGCCTTGCAGTTCGTCTGACAGCACACTCAGGCGGCCATTGTGGGACAAGGCGATCTGGCTGGCAATGTACAGGCCCAGGCCAAGTCCGGCTTGTGGTGTGTCGGTGGCAGGACGCGAGTAAGGTTGAAACAGTTGCTGGACCGCCTGCGTTGGAATGGGGATGCCCTGATTGGTCACGCTGAGCGTAAACACCGCCGCGTGGGTCTCGCAACGGATCTGCACCGGCCCTGTCGCAGAGCCGTGGGTAATGGCATTTGTGAGCAGATTGGACAGCAGTTGAGCCAGCCGGTTGCTGTCGCACTCAATCACATCCAGTGGCCCAATGATCGAATTGATCTGCCGCTCGGGGTAAATATGCCGGACTTCCGAGACCACGTGTTCAAGGACCTGGTCCAGATCCGGGCACTGGCGCAGATGGACCGGAATACCGCTGCCGAGTCTGCCACGGGCGAAGTCCAGCACATCTTCGACCAACTGCGAGGCCCGCAGCCCGCAAGTCCTGATGTGTTGCACCAAATCATTGGTCTGAGGGTCGGGATGTTTGCACAGCAGGCGTTCGGCCGCCGTGGTCATGGCAAACAGCGGGTTGCGCAGATCATGGCCAAGCACCGCAATGAACTGTTCGCGCAACTCTGCATGTTCACGTGCCAGCGCGAGTTCCGTTTCGACCTGTTGAAGGTTTTCTTCGGTTTCGATCTGTAGCGTGAGCAGGCGCGCAAATGACTCCATCGTGGTTTGGATCGAGCTGTTTTTAAGCGCGGCGGGCTCTGGGTCCAGCGCACACAACGTTCCAAAAAGGTCGCCATCGGCCCGGTACACCGGGATCGTAATGTAGCTCTCGAACTGATAGATCTTGGGGGTTCGGTGATCTTGGTACAGCGGATCTTCACTGGCTTTATCGATGATAATGGGCAGGTTCGAGTTCATGCTTTCAAAGCACAAGGTCGTTGCCAGATCCAGTTCTCCCCCCGGTTTGAGTCCAAACCCCAGGTTGTCCAGCACGGCGCAGGCTGTCCAGGTGTGTTGGGTTACGCGGGCAACGGCGGCGAAGCGCATGCCGGTCATTTCGGTAATGACTTGAAGCATTGCCGGGACTGCGCTGATCCGGTTAATCGTTGCGATATCCGCAGCGGCGCTGGGTCTCATAAAAGCACATCTCGGCTAAATGTTATAAAAGGTGATTCTAGCGAGTCGGTAAAGATTGATACAAATTTGTATAAAAAGTGTATGCAGTTTTTTTCGATGAAAGGTCATGTCACAGGCGTGAGCGGCTCCTACGGGTAAACAATCACGCAGCATTCTTTAAAGAAACGAGTGCGTGGAGCGATCTTTAAACAGATCGCTCCACGCGCTCATACCTGGCAGGCATTTGCGGGGGCTCAGGTGTCCTGTTTGTCTTGCAGGACTTCGGCTGTTTTTGCGTCCAGGTCGACATCCCACTTAACGCCTTTGGTGTCCCGAAGTTCAACTTCATACACCAGCTTGCCGTAGGAGTGATCCAGTTCGGTGTCCAGAATGGTCGCGCCAGGGTGTTTGTCTAATGCGGCCTGGTTGAGTTTTTCGAAGGCGGCCACTTCGCCCGATTTGAGCAAGCCCGGAATATGGTCAGGACGTACATCGGCTTGTGCCAGGCCAGCTGTCAGGGTCAGGGCGCCCGCGGCGAAGATTGCGTTAAATGCTTTCATGGTTAATCCCTCTTGGGTGAACGGCTTAAGTGGGATCAGAGTAACCATGACAACTTAACTCACCCTTAATTTTCCCCTTCACCTGCTGCCAAGGAGGTGAAGTACCCTTGGCGACACCAGCGTTGCGGCCTGCGCTAAGCCTTAGGCAGGACAGCTTCTGTCAGGAGGTCGGCGCACCCCACGCTGATTTTATTGCGGCCGGTATTCTTGGCGATGTACAGCGCCTTGTCAGCCTCGTTGAGCCACATTGAGGCGTCATCGAAGGCTGGCTGGCAAGAAGCCAGGCCGATGCTCAGGCTCAAGCGCAGCTCAGGCTCGTCGAGGTAGCGAAAGTCGCAACAAAGGCTGCGCAGGCGCTCCATGATCTCCTGGGTTTGTACCAATGAGCGGTTGGGCAGAATTACGCAGAACTCATCTCCGCCATAGCGTCCGGCCAGGTCATCTGCGCGCAGGTTTTCCTTGAGCACAAGGCTGAACTGGCGCAACACGCTGTCGCCCACGATATGCCCGTAGGTGTCATTGATGCGTTTGAAATGATCGATATCAATGAGCGCAAGAGTGGCGTCGCCTTGTGTTTGCTTGCAGGCATGGAAACTGAGTTGCAACAGGTCTTTCCATGAGCCGTGGTTGAGCAGCCCGGTCAGGCTGTCGGTACGGCTGAGGGTGCTCAAGGTGCGCTTATGGGCAGCCAGTGTCGCTGCCATCCGATAGCTGACCATGCCTACCACAAATGGATAAATGACCAGGATGGGCAGGCACCCATAGATCTGGATGGGCGTGGTGTAAGGGGTGAAGGCAAACCCGAAGACCAACCATGAAACAACGACCCCCAGGCCTTGGGCGGCGAGCCCGCGCAGCAGCATTTTTACGCCGCCCACCGCCACATTGTTCATGGTCATCATCGACACAATAATGACCGCCGGCAGGGGATTGAACTGCAGGGTAGCGGCCCAGAAACCGCCCAGCACGGAGTCGAAGAGTATGTTGCGACGCTCAGCGCGATAAGGGTAGCGCGAGCGTGAAGAGCGCAGGTAGGCCAGGTGCGGCCAGGCAAAGCCCGAGGCGAGGAACAGCATCCAGACCCAGGCGGGCATGTCCAGTGGGTAAAACGTTGGCATCATGCAGACGCAGCCAATCCCTAGGCCAAAGGTTCGCGGCACATAAATGCGCTGCGAAAATGACAAACCTCTGCCTTGTTGATTGTCCATATTCATCTGCGCAAGGTGTTGCGGCACTGTGTGCCACTAACATCCGTAGAAACGGAGAATTATCGTTTTAATGCGTAGCTAATGTCGATCATCAATAGTGGCATTCTGCCTGATTTTTGACAGTGTATGCCTAAAGATCTGTGTTTTGACGTTAGAAAATGACGATTGACCTTCTATCGTCGAAATAACCCGCGTAATAATTGCACTTTGTGTTCTGGAGTCGTTGAAGCATGCCTATCGAGTCCTCTAAAACGGGCGGTCTAAAGCCTGCCGAGCAGTATGAAGGGAAGTTTCGAAATCAGGGTGTGAGGCCCGCCGCGAGTCTGGGCAAGACCCTGGGCATTTTCTGGCGGATGCTATTTCAAAAGCCTTCAAACACACGGCCTGCTTCGCCGATTCCAGTCACGCCATTGACCCGCGAAGCGCTGCAGAACGCCCCGGACTTCAGTGTCTTCCGACTGGGGCATTCAACGCTGTTGCTCAAGCTCAAGGGTAAGTTCTGGCTCACCGATCCGGTGTACGCCGAGCGTGCTTCGCCTTTTCAATGGGCTGGCCCCAAGCGCTTCCACGCACCGCCAATTAGCCTCCAGGAGCTTCCCCCCCTGGAGGCCGTGATCTTGTCGCATAACCACTATGATCACCTTGATCAACAAACCGTGTTGCAACTGGCGGCCAAGACGCAGCACTTTTTGGCTCCGCTGGGGGTGGGCGATCTGCTGATCAAGTGGGGCGTACCCGCGCAAAAGGTGGAACAGCTGGATTGGTGGCAAGAAACCCGACGCGACGGTATTCGTTTTATCGCGACACCGTGCCAGCACTTTTCCGGTCGGGGGCTGTTTGATCACAACGAGACACTGTGGGTGTCATGGGTGATGATCATTGACGATGTACGAATTTTCTTTAGTGGCGATTCAGGTTACTTCGACGGTTTCAAAGAAATCGGTGAGCAATTTGGCCCCTTTGATCTGACCCTCATGGAAACGGGCGCCTACAACGTCGACTGGCCTGATGTGCACATGCAACCTGAACACAGCTTGCAGGCCCATATCGATTTGAAAGGCCGCTGGTTACTGCCGATCCATAACGGTACTTTTGATCTGGCCTTTCATGCCTGGTACGAACCGTTTGATCGCATTGTGGCCCTGGCGGCCGAGCGTGATGTACTCATCACGACACCTGCCATGGGGGAGGCCTTTAACCTGATGCATCCCCATAAAGGCCGCGCGTGGTGGCTGGACGTGCAAGCCACCGATGAGGCACCTGCCAGGCACGCCAACCTCTGAGGGGCGAGTGGTTTATTCGATCAGGGCGAAGTCTTCCCGATCCATGGGGTCGGGTGTTGTGCCCCGGATATTGCTGCCGCGACCGGGTGCAAAGCCGGGGAAGAACACCAGCCCTTCTGCTTCAAGCGCATAAGCCAGTGCCAGGCGAGTCACATCACGCACGGGCCCGCCGGCTTCGAAGCGCTGAATGGCCGGTACTGAGACCTTGGATTGCTGGCTCAGGCGCTCCCAGCTCCAATCGAGCATTTCACGCGCTTGGGCACAGTGCAGCGGGGTGAATTGGTTGATGATGATGCGTTCAAACGTGCTGCGCATGGCTGCGTTGGACATGGCGGATCTCCGGGGCTGAGTCAATGCTTGAAAATATACTGTGTTTTTATACAGTTGTTTTCATGGTCGATCAAACTCATTTTTTGAATCGGTTAGGGTCGGCAGAAGCCGCGATTCAAGCCCGTTTGTAGGACAGGTAACGGTCGAAAACTTCGATAGGTAGGCGATCTGTCCTCTCTTAAAGATCAAAAAAAGGGCCACCTCGCGGCAGCCCCTTTTTAATAGCAGTCAGATCAAGCCCGGAATCAATCCCAGCTCAACGCGCCGCCAGTCTGGTACTCGATAACCCGTGTCTCGAAGAAGTTTTTCTCTTTCTTCAAGTCCATGATTTCGCTCATCCATGGGAATGGGTTGGTGGTGCCCGGGTATTCTTCTTTAAGGCCGATTTGCGACAGGCGGCGGTTGGCGATGAACTTGAGGTAGTCCTCCATCATGGCCGCGTTCATGCCCAGTACGCCGCGTGGCATGGTGTCACGTGCGTATTCGATCTCGAGCTGGGTGCCCTGCAGGATCATCTGGGTCGCTTCTTCCTTCATTTCAGCGTCCCACAGATGCGGGTTTTCGATTTTGATCTGGTTGATCACATCGATACCGAAGTTCAGGTGCATGGACTCGTCACGCAGGATGTACTGGAATTGCTCGGCAACACCGGTCATTTTGTTGCGGCGGCCCATCGACAGGATCTGGGTAAAGCCGCAGTAGAAGAAGATGCCTTCCAGAACGCAGTAGTAGGCGATCAGGTTGCGCAGCAGTTCCTTGTCGGTCTCGACGGTGCCGGTCTTGAACTCCGGGTCGGAGATCGAGCGGGTGTACTTCAGACCCCAGGTGGCCTTTTTGGCGACCGATGGGATCTCGTGGTACATGTTGAAAATCTCGCCTTCATCCATCGCCAGCGATTCGATGCAGTACTGGTAGGCGTGGGTGTGGATCGCTTCCTCGAACGCCTGGCGCAGGATGTACTGGCGGCATTCCGGGTTGGTGATCAGGCGGTACACGGCCAGCACCAGGTTGTTGGCAACCAGGGAGTCAGCGGTGGAGAAGAAGCCCAGGTTGCGCATTACGATGCGACGTTCGTCGTCGGTCAGGCCTTCGGGGTTTTTCCAGAGGGCGATGTCGGCGGTCATGTTGACTTCTTGCGGCATCCAGTGGTTTGCGCAACCGTCCAGATACTTCTGCCAGGCCCAGTCGTACTTGAACGGTACGAGCTGGTTCAAGTCGGCACGGCAGTTGATCATGCGTTTTTCATCGACGGCCACGCGAGCGCTGGCGCCTTCAAGTTCTGCCAAACCTTCGGCGATGTCGAGTTTGTCCAGGGCCGCCTTGGCGCGCTTGATGGCAGCCGAATCGTTGGCGGTGACTGCGCGTGCTTCCTGGGCAGCAATGCCGCCAGCAGCGTCCAGACGGTCCATGTTGGCTTCGGCTGCATTGCCTGCATTAGCGCCTTTAACGGCGACTTCTGCTTCGTCTTCTTTGTCGAATTCGTCCCAGCTCAGCATGACGTGTCGTCTCCTGCGTGAGGGCCTGATGGCCGTGTGATAACACTGATCGTCGAGTTGCCACACAGCCATTGGCCGCTTGGATCTATGGAATGTTGCTTGCAGTAGCGGTAAGCGCACGCAAAAACATGAATGTATTCGTAGGGTTGTCCCGCTGTCGCAGAGGGGATGCAGACGTTTCTGTATCTCAACCTGGCCCTGGGCCGGAGCAGCGTGGGTTCAAAGCCCGCACAAGGGGTATTTCAAGCCCTTTTGCCGGCCGCAGTATACGGGGTTTGTGCCGGGTATTTCAGCCAGTTTTTTTTCAACCGCTGCGACCCTTTGTCCTGAGTTTTTCCTGGACATGAGCGTCGCAACGGCCCGGCGCGGCTTTGCCGGTCAAGCCAAGCCAGGTCGGTTTTATCACTCTAGTCGCTAATGAGCGCTGCAGGGGGCCGTCTAAACGCGCATAGCTCTATGTAGTGCTTATTCAAGCGCCCAGATGGGTATGTTTTTGTCATCAACGGTAGTGGGCGTGTTTGACACGTGACTGCGCCTCAATGACAAGGACACCAGCATGAGCGGACCAGAACAGTTCACGTATTACTCAGAGCACTTTCTAAAATCGGACTTTGAACGGTGTGTCAATGCCGCGTTGGCCGAGGGCCTCATTACCGAGGCGCAGAGCCGTTGGCTGCAACAGGCCGGTGGACCTTATTCGACAAGGGGTGTACCTGCCATTGCGCCTCTTTATGCGAGCCACGTTACGTTGGCGCACCCGAGTGCTCAGCCAGCCTATTTACGAGGGGCGTTTGTCCTTTCCACCGGGAAGTTGGCGTCTGACAGTTATTTTCTCTATAGCTTGGCCACGGGGCTGCATAAGTTCTTGAACTGGTCGCAGTTGCTTCGGGCTTTCAATGAACAGTTGATCGTGGATGACCGATCGCCGCTGTTGCGTTTTATCCCCTTGGCCATGCGCCAGGGGTTATTGGGCGAAGGCGAAATCCGCGTGACCCTGACGCCGCTTGAGTTGCCTGTGTTCAAGAGCATCAGTGAGAACGTCGAGCGCTCTTTGGTAGAGGATCGGTTTGTCACCCATGAAGTCATGTCGCAGATGCCATCCGTTCGTACCGTTGTTTATAACGGGTTGAAGTCGAAACTGGACGAGAAAGCCGCTTCAACACCTGCTGGCTGTGAGAAGAGTGTCATACGGCATGACATCACCCTTGATAGCCCATTAGTGGATTGGGCGTTTGAATACTATTTGAAAAAAGCATTGCCGGAACGCGAGCAATTAAACTATGTCCCCCGCGCGGCCTGTGGCGCTGAGCCAAGTAAAAGCAGTGCTGAAATAGAGTTGGAGTTTGTCAGTTTTCTCGATGCGGCAACCCGTCACCTGTTCAGCGACTATGCCACGGCGATCTCACGCTATTGGAATGAGCCACAAGGGCTTTTCCCCAGTTTGAAGGCCTGCGTGCAGGATGCCCTGAGTGAGCGGCTGTTCAGCTGCCTTGTTCAGGCACAGCGCGATGGAATGCTCTCTGCGCTGGAAGTCAGGCAGGTGCAGGCGTGTGTACAAGGTGTTGATCAACCCCACGTGGAACGGGTGTTGATACACCTGAGGCAAACGGTGGATACCCGTGTTGAACTGGTCGCCTGGTACGGTTTTTTTATCGGTGGCGTTGAGGGCACGTTTGCCGTTATGAGCGACCGTGGGCTGGAAGTCTTCAATAACTGGTCACACTTTCAGCGAGTCACGGCCCCGCGTTTTGACGTCTTGCTCCCCAAAGAGCTCGAGAGCGCTCCGCCTTTGCCTGATGCGCACCTGAGCCGCTATGTGGCACGCGCGGACCGCGCCTTGTGGCGCACCTCGCCCTCTCTCGGCATGGGGTACATCCTGCTGCATGACGATCTGTTTTCGGCACTGGAAGCGCAGCTCCATAAAAAAATGCTCTCGGATATGGAGTACGTGACTGAGTGGTTGAAGACCAATACGGTGTATGCAAAGTCTTACCAAGCCGTCGATTATGCGAGCATCACGCTGGCCGTTCTGGACGATGCCCTTAATATCAGGGTATTGCTCAACCCTGAACTGGATATCCCCTTTGATAACTACCGCTGGAGCACTCGCTTTTCATTGCAGGAGACGGTTGTTGAAACCACCGGAGAGCTGCTTGAGCAGCTTAAAATTCCGCTCGATATTATCCGGTTGCTTATTGAGGCGCTGGATCGGGATGTGACCACTAAGTTATCGGCGTTTCCAACGTTACATGCGTTTTGCAAGCAAAGGATCGCTGAGCAATGTGAGCGTGAAGGGCAGCCCTTGCTTGATCTCGAAACGATCAAGGTAAAAGTATTTGCCTTTGCATCTAATGGCTCGCTTACAAAAACGTCGTCCATGGCGTTAATCGATGCCTTTATTGAACATTTGACTGCAAAAACACCGTTACCGGCCGAACCCGCGCTGGTCCAGTTTGAGCGGGCGTCGGGGGCGCTGACTCAGGAGGCCTGTCTGGTTCTGCATCGCGTATTACGTGAACCCAGTCATGATGTTGCGGTTCACTTTGCTCAGTACCTCAAGCAGTCGGTGTTTATCGATCAGTTAACATCCGGTGCAACACTGCTTGATGATCTGGTACAGCTGAAATCTCAGTTGTTATGGGCCGGTGGGTATTATTTCTTCAATCATGAAAAGCGTCTGGGCCTACGCGCGGTTAACTTTATTTCGGCATTGCAAACGTTTCGCGTCAGATCGGCACGGCCGTCCAGTTACTACTTTGTACCTGACGTTCACCGTGTCGAGGTGTACTTGAAAAGCATCAACTTCAATGCACGCCTTGAAAACTGCTTCTTGATTACGGAGCGCGGCGGGCTTCAGTCTGCATGTGCCGGGCATGCAGTACTTTGGTCGCCGGCCCGAAAGTTTGAGTCTTTCGATTCCGTTGAACAGTGTCAGGCTGTTTTAAGGCAGCGCATTCTTGATCGCGTCGAATATGTGGATCTCACCGATACGATAAACAGCGTTCAACGCGCCACTCTTCTTGAAAACAAAGCGTTGTTGAGCGAGGCGCATGAGTTGTTTTCGTTTTCTGTTATTGAGCAGGACTATCTGGTCGACCTGGAATCCAGTCGTCTGCAACACCATTTAGATGACGCGCTACGCGCCTTTAATCAAGGGGAGGCGTCGGGGCTTTCAAGTGAAGGGCTTCAGAGCAGTGTCGATAGCTATATTGGCGCAATCGAGGCCGGTTTTCAGGTGCCATCGCTGTTGCTTCAAGTCGATGCCGAGGTGTTTGAGACGGCCCTGCCTGAGACGCTGGCACAAGCCACAACAGCTGAAAAGTTTGAATACGCAAGTATTTTGCAGCGTTATCGAAATGCGGTGAGCGATGACCGAGATTATTTGCATGGGATCAAGAATGTCCACGATTACGCGGCTGAGGCATTGAAAAAACAACTGGCTAAAGATTTCCCCCTGCTATCGCTGGACCCGAACACCCTCTCTGTCACCGCCACACAAGCCAGCGGGCCTGCCTGGGCAGGAGAAATTGCCTCAATGGGAAGTGCGTTATCCAGTACAACCCAGACGTTGACCGCGTATGCCTTGCGCGGCTTCGGCCAATTGACAGGGCGTCTCACGCTGTCAACGTCGCAGAACGTTTTACTGCCGGGCGTGATGAACGAACAGTACATCAAGGCGTTAGTGCGCAAGCTTGATGTGGGCGTCAGGTATCGCACTCTGCTGGAAGAAAAATTGATCGTTAATACCGAGGAGGCCAGTAGTCGTTTCAAGCTGTTTTGTGACCAACTGCCGCCTCAATTACTGGAGATCGCATTTCGCTATAAATTGACCGGCGTGCTCAGCGATAAGGCCTATCGCTATATTGAGCGCTTTCTCAACATGCCGGACGGTATCGCTCGAGAGTTGCTTGATGGCACGCGAATTATCATACGGCCACTCAATATGCTTTCCAGCCTTGATGCCGAACCCGATACGGTCAAGGGGATGTACCTGATCGGCCCGGAGACGACCGCGACAGGCCCATTGGTTCTGCTGGTCACTTACAGCCGTGAGTACTCGATTAAAGAGTATCCGGATGAAGCCAGTTTTATGTCGGATGTGCTCAACCGGGAAAAACTGCAAACCCAGATACTGGCTCGCCTGGACCCGGGGGCGCGTAGAAAATACGCCCATGGGGGGTTCAAGGAGCCGCACATCACCTATATTGCCCAGGATTTCCTCAGTTTTGATGCGATGACTACGCCAGCGCCGGTGACCATTTCACAGCAGCCGTTTACGGGGAATGCGTTGTCAAGGTTGTATAAAGATAATTGCAGCTTGTTATCGGATATGGCGAAGTCACAGTCGATCACCCGGGGCGAGGCTGACTGGGCTTCATTCAAGACGTTGCTGTCATTGGTGATGGAAACCGTGACCCTGTTTTTGCCTGCACGATTGACCCTCCCGGTGACGATATGGCAAACCAGAGACACCTTGAAGGCCGCTGTCGGTGCTGCAGCGCAAGCTCACTGGGGTGAGGCCGTGACCGAGTTTGTGACCAGCCTGTTGATGTTGGTGGCGATGCGTCAGCCCGAGGGTGGCCAACGCAAGCCGGCAAAAACCCTCGAGCCTTCTGATGAAACCACGTCTTTTGCAAGTGAGCCGGGCGTGCAAGCGAGCTTCACTGCTAAGTATGGAACAGCGCTAGAACCCTACATTGAACATGCTGTTTCTTTATCAGAGTTACAGCACGACCCGTTGACTGATATTTACCGGCAGGCACTGACAGAAAAAACCTATGCGGCTGTTCGCGGCAGGGTCTTTCAAATAAGCCAGGTTGCCGGGCGATGGCGTATTCGTCTCAGCGATGATCAGGAGGGGCCTGCTCTGCATCGTGACCTGGCCAGTCAGCGATGGGAGATCGACATTCGAGAACCGCTGCCCGGTGGAGGGCCGATATTCAGCAGGCAACAGGGGGCTCAGGGCACGCGTGGCTTTATTGCTGAAGCCACAGGCATGGCACAGATTCGCCAACTCTATCCAGCCAAGGCAGTCGTCATCCAGGAAGCCCATCAATATGCCGTCAATTATGTGAATGAAGGGCGGGAGGTGCTTAAACGCATTTATGACAATGACCCGATTTCACAGCGGCATGCGGCGTGGTTAACGCATTTTCTGGGTGTCTCCCGTTTGACCGCACTTCAAACCAAAAAACTAGACACGATACTGGAGCGTATTTTTAGCCGATTGATCAAACCGTCCATGAACCCTCTGAATTCGAAACGGTATGTGGTGGGCCGTAGCAGGGACAGTGACCCTAATCTGATTGCCTTTGTGACGAAACTTGATAGCAGAAAATATATTTATTTATTCGACACTTTTTTCCGCACTCGACTGGATGCTCGCCAGGCAGGGGTGATGGAGGAACTTAGGCCGACCGTGCCGCCATTTGATTTCAATGGGCACTTCAGGGCGGTCACGTTAATTCATGAGTTGTGTCATCAAGTGGCAGGTGCCGAAGACATCGCTTATATAAACTCTGCACTGCCGTATGTAGAGTTTTTGCAAGATGTTGTGCCGTCGACAGCTAATTCCGCAACCGCTACTCGGCGCTTGCAAGAAGAGGGGCTCTCGGCACGAACGCCGCGTGATGAGTTGTTCAGGGTCCAAGGTTCAATCAGTTCGCACAATCATGAAGTCAATGCCAGGATCGCCGACTCTATAGTGAAATTAACGGGGGCCCAATCGCTGGATCAAGCTCGAGACATCTTCATAAATGATGAGTTGAAGCGTGCAGACGTCATTCTGGCCAATGCGGACTCACTGGCATTGATCATCAGTCGTTTAGGGGGCGGGCTGGAAAACTACAGCGTGGTCGGACGCGGGCGTTAATTTTGTAGTTGCGTGCGAAGCAGCGGCGGGCTGCATGTTCACATGCAAGCCCTGCCGCCTGATCGCTCGGTGTATGACGTGCGGATTAACCGTTTGAGCAGCCGTTGCCCATGACGCGGTATTCGAGGGTGTGTTTTATACCTTGCGAGTCTTCGTAAACCATCTGAGCCGGTACAACTTCGCAAACATTAGGAATTTCGCTCATGGAAATTACTTTGGCGATATCAAGTTCAGAAGAGTAGGAATAGTGTTCTACAACCGGTTGCTGGTGCGATACCTGAGTACTTGCTTCATCAGCAAAAGCGCTAACACACACACTGCTGAGGGCCAGAACTAACAACGCTTTCATTTCGTATTTACCTGTCGATGGGCGAGTTGGGTCACGCGGCCCTTTTGAGGCTGCGTGTGAAACTTGATTAATTAAGAGCGATTAAAAATGCCTTCGTGGGGGCTGTAACTTGCGTTAATCGCGGTGCCTTGGTTGGCGAGGCGAATTTTAGGCCGCCGCCCTGCAGGCATATAGAGGGTCTTTTGATAAAGACTGTTGACAGATTCTGCAACAATCGTCGAAAACAGGTCGTGTGTTCAGGTATTTCAAGTCTGACGACAAGGGGGGAAGCGCTGTAAGCATTGTTCTTGAGCCTTGCGTAGAAAAACCATGGTTTTTCTGGGTGTTTCTTACTACCAACGTCGAATGGATCTCACGCCAAGGCCCGGCTACAACAGGGTCATAAAACAACAACTACAAATATAGAGGTATGAAACATGAGTGCCGCTTCCCTGTATCCCGTACGCCCTGAGGTTGCAGCCAATACGCTGACTGATGAGGCGACCTACAAGGCGATGTACCAGCAATCCGTCATCAACCCGGATGGTTTCTGGCGCGAGCAAGCCCAGCGTCTGGATTGGATCAAGCCGTTTACGACTGTTAAGCAGACCTCTTTCGACGATCACCATGTCGATATCAAATGGTTTGCCGACGGCACTCTTAACGTTTCCTACAACTGTCTGGACCGTCACCTCGCCGAGCGGGGCGATCAGGTCGCGATCATCTGGGAGGGCGATGACCCTTCCGAGCAGCGCAACATTACCTACCGTGAACTGCACGAAGAAGTCTGCAAGCTGGCCAACGCCCTGCGCGGTCAGGACGTTCACCGGGGGGACGTTGTCACTATCTATATGCCCATGGTGCCCGAGGCGGTTGTCGCAATGCTGGCCTGTACCCGTATTGGCGCGATTCACTCGGTGGTGTTCGGCGGCTTCTCGCCGGAGGCATTGGCAGGGCGGATTATCGACTGCAAATCCAAAGTGGTGATCACAGCCGACGAAGGCGTGCGTGGCGGCAAACGCACTGCGCTGAAAGCTAACGTGGACATCGCGTTGACTAACCCTGACACCTCCAGCGTGCAGAAAATCATCGTGTTCAAGCGTACGGGCGGCGACATTGCCTGGTACAAGCACCGTGATATCTGGTACCACGATCTGATGGCTGTCGCCTCCACCCATTGCGCGCCCAAGGAAATGGGGGCCGAAGAAGCGCTGTTCATCCTTTATACCTCTGGCTCCACCGGCAAGCCCAAGGGCGTGCAGCACACCACCGGCGGCTACCTGCTGTATGCCGCGCTGACCCATGAACGCGTGTTCGATTACCGTCCGGGCGAAGTCTACTGGTGTACGGCCGACGTGGGTTGGGTCACGGGCCACACCTATATCGTCTACGGTCCGCTGGCAAACGGTGCGACCACCGTCCTGTTTGAAGGCGTGCCGAACTATCCAGACATCACCCGCGTGTCGAAAATCGTCGACAAGCACAAGGTCAACATTCTCTACACCGCGCCTACCGCAATTCGCGCCATGATGGCCGAAGGGCAGGCTGCCGTTAAAGATGCTGACGGTTCGAGCTTGCGCCTGCTGGGTTCGGTGGGCGAGCCGATCAACCCCGAGGCCTGGAACTGGTACTACACCACGGTCGGCAAAGAGCGTTGCCCGATTGTGGATACTTGGTGGCAGACCGAAACCGGTGCTTGCATGATGACTCCGCTGCCGGGCGCCCATGCGCTCAAGCCGGGTTCGGCGGCGCGTCCTTTCTTTGGCGTGGTACCCGCGCTGGTGGACAACCTGGGCAACCTCATTGAGGGGGCGGCCGAAGGCAACTTGGTGATTCTCGATTCGTGGCCGGGGCAGGCGCGTACCTTGTACGGCGACCATGATCGTTTTGTGGACACGTATTTCAAGACTTTCCGCGGCATGTACTTCACGGGCGACGGTGCGCGCCGTGATGAAGACGGTTACTACTGGATCACCGGTCGCGTGGACGACGTGCTCAACGTCTCCGGGCATCGCATGGGCACGGCAGAAATCGAAAGCGCGATGGTTGCGCATGCCAAGGTGGCTGAGGCTGCCGTTGTCGGCGTGCCGCATGACATCAAGGGGCAGGGCATCTATGTCTACGTCACCCTCAATGGCGGCGAAGAACCCACCGAAGCGCTGCGCCAGGAGCTGAAAAACTGGGTACGCAAGGAGATCGGTCCGATTGCCTCGCCTGATGTCATCCAGTGGGCGCCGGGCTTGCCAAAAACCCGTTCGGGCAAAATCATGCGGCGCATCCTGCGCAAGATTGCCACGGGTGAGTACGACGGCCTGGGGGATATTTCGACCCTGGCTGACCCGGGCGTGGTGCAACACTTGATCGATACCCACAAGAGCATGAAGGTCGCATAACGCACCTTGGATGTAAGAAAGCCCCGCCTGAACTTGTCAGGCGGGGCTTTTTTTGACCTGTGTAGACGCTGCCGCAGGCTGCGATATGGTCCGAAGCACACTGATAAAAGCACGGCGCTTCGCGGCCCTCTGCAGCGGCTACAGGTTCAATCTTGGTTCTAAAGGTGTTACCCCATGTGTAACCGTGCGCCCTAAAACGGGCAGATGTGACACCAAAGGCACCGTTTTAGAGCGTCCTGGCGAGCCCCGGAAAATAAGATGGAACGCTAGACTTGCCGGAATAGAAGGGTTTGCGAATAATAGGCCCGCTATTTGCAACTCATATAGGTTCTATATCTTTTGCTCTTGCACGAACTTGAAGAGCTGTCAATGCCTGGAGTCGCCTTTCTCGGTGCATTTGTAATATGTTGTCGCATTGAAGAAATAACGGCTTGAAGCCTGTCGTTAGAATGCCGCTCACTCGCTCGTCGTCGTGGTGCTGACCCTCAGTTCAACGCCAGCAGGACGTGGCGCCGCATTCCCGGTTTAACCTCCGCATATTGGGCTTAGGCTCACTCTGCATTTATTGCCCTTTACCGATGGAGTCCTAAGATGAAGAAACTCGTGCTTCTTGGCGCCCTGGCACTGTCCGTGCTGTCCTTGCAGGCTTTTGCTGATCCAAAGCCACTGAAAATTGGCATTGAAGCCGCTTACCCTCCGTTTGCCTCCAAGGCGCCGGATGGCAGCATTGTCGGCTTTGACTATGACATCGGTAACGCGCTGTGCGAGCAGATGCAGGTCAAATGCGTCTGGGTCGAGCAAGAATTCGACGGCCTGATCCCTGCGCTTAAAGTGCGCAAGATCGACGCCATCCTGTCATCGATGTCGATCACCGACGACCGCAAGAAGTCTGTCGACTTCACCAACCGCTACTACCTGACCCCGGCTCGCCTGGTACTGAAGGAAGGCACAACGGTTTCCGATTCGCTTGATGAACTCAAGGGCAAGAAGATCGGCGTGCAACGCGGTTCGATCCACGACCGTTTCGCCAAGGAAGTCTTTGCTCCTAAAGGCGCGACCGTTGTGCCTTACAGCTCGCAGAACGAAATCTACCTGGACATCGAAGCCGGTCGTCTGGACGGCACTGTCGCTGACGCCACCCTGTTGCAGGAAGGTTTCCTGGATACCCCGGCTGGCAAGGGCTACGCCTTCGTAGGTCCTGCGTTCACTGACGCCAAATACTTTGGTGATGGCATCGGCATCGCCGTACGCAAGGGCGATAAAGAGAACCTGGACCGCATCAATGCCGCGATTGCTGCTATCCGTGCAAACGGCAAGTACAAGGCAATTCAGGACAAGTACTTCAACTTCGATATTTACGGCCCAGAAGCCAAGTAAATCATCGCTGCTGTAAGTCTGAAATGGCGCAAGCGACAGGATTTCTGAAGTTTGCGCCATTTTTCATTCTCATTTTCGAGCTAATTTTTCGAGGGCCGGAATCATGTTGAAAGGCTACGGGGCTGTCATCCTCGATGGCGCTTGGCTGACGCTGCAGCTCGCCTTGTCGTCCATGGCCCTGGCCATTGTTCTAGGTCTGATTGGTGTTTCGATGCGCCTGTCGCCAGTGCGCTGGTTGGCCTGGCTGGGTGATCTGTATTCAACGGTGATCCGTGGGATTCCCGATCTGGTGCTGATCCTGCTGATTTTTTACGGCGGGCAGAATTTGCTGAACAACGTTGCCCCGATGGTGGGCTACGACGATTACATCGACCTCAATCCTTTCTCGGCCGGTGTGTTCACCCTGGGCTTTATCTTTGGTGCGTACCTGTCCGAAACCTTTCGTGGCGCCTTCATGGCGATCCCCAAGGGGCAGGCAGAAGCGGGTATGGCTTACGGCATGAGCCGTTTGCAGGTGTTTTTCCGGGTATTGGTGCCACAGATGATCCGCCTGGCGATTCCGGGCTTTACCAATAACTGGCTGGTGTTGACCAAAGCCACCGCGCTGATTTCGGTGGTTGGCTTGCAAGACATGATGTTCAAGGCCAAGCAGGCGGCCGATGCCACCCGCGAACCTTTTACCTTCTTCCTTGCCGTGGCAGCGCTGTACCTGGTGATGACCAGTGTTTCGCTGCTGGCGTTGCGACAACTCGAAAAGCGCTACTCGGTAGGCGTAAAGGTGGCTGAGCTATGATCTTCGACTACAACGTCATTTGGGACAGCATGCCGCTGTACCTGAGTGGAATGGTTGAAACGCTCAAGTTGCTGGGTATTTCGCTGTTCTTTGGTTTGCTGGTGGCGTTGCCGCTGGGCTTGATGCGCGTCTCGAAGCGCCCGTGGGTCAACTTCCCGGCGTGGCTCTACACCTACGTGATTCGCGGCACGCCGATGCTGGTGCAGCTGTTTTTGATCTACTACGGCCTGGCGCAGTTCGACATCGTGCGCGAAAGCTTCCTCTGGCCCTTGCTGTCCAGTGCGACCTTTTGCGCTTGCCTGGCGTTTTCGATCAACACCAGTGCCTACACCGCCGAGATCATCGCGGGCAGCCTCAAGGCCACGCCCCATGGCGAGATCGAAGCGGCCAAAGCGATGGGCATGTCACCGGGCAAAATGTATCGCCGCATTCTGCTGCCGTCGGCCATGCGTCGCGCGCTGCCGCAATACAGCAACGAAGTGATCATGATGCTGCAGACCACCAGTCTGGCGTCCATCGTGACCCTGATCGACATCACCGGCGCTGCACGCACGGTCAACGCGCAGTATTACCTGCCGTTTGAAGCCTACATCACCGCCGGTGCGTTCTACCTGTGCCTGACCTTCATTCTGGTGCGCCTGTTCAAAATGGCAGAGCGCCGCTGGCTGGGCTACATGGCCCCGCGCAAGGCCTGAGAGTTGAGCGACGCTCAACGTCTGACCCACTGTTTTTGTGAGAACCGACAGCATGTACAAACTTGAAGTCCAAGACCTGCATAAGCGCTACGGCAGTCACGAAGTGCTCAAAGGCGTGTCTCTGGCTGCAAAGGCGGGTGATGTAATCAGCATCATCGGTTCCAGCGGTTCGGGCAAAAGCACCTTTTTGCGCTGCATCAACCTGCTTGAGCAGCCGCACGCCGGCAAGATCCTGCTCAACAACGAAGAGCTGAAGCTGGTCGCGAAAAAAGACGGCGCGCTGGTGGCGGCCGATCCCAAGCAGTTGCAGCGCATGCGTTCGCGTCTGTCGATGGTGTTCCAGCATTTCAATCTGTGGTCACACATGACCGCGCTGGAAAACATCATGGAAGCGCCCGTGCACGTACTGGGCATGGCCAAGGCCGAAGCGCGGGATAAAGCCGAGCATTACCTCAGCAAAGTGGGTGTGTCCCATCGCAAGGATGCCTACCCTGGGCACATGTCCGGCGGTGAACAGCAGCGCGTGGCGATTGCCCGTGCGCTGGCGATGGAGCCGGAAGTCATGCTGTTTGACGAGCCGACCTCGGCCCTCGACCCAGAATTGGTGGGTGATGTGTTGAAGGTCATGCAAGACCTTGCCCAGGAAGGCCGGACCATGGTGGTGGTGACCCATGAAATGGGCTTTGCCCGCGAAGTGTCCAACCAACTGGTGTTCCTGCACAAAGGGATTGTCGAAGAGAGCGGCAACCCGCGTGAAGTGCTGGTGAACCCGCAGTGCGAGCGCTTGAAGCAGTTCCTGTCGGGCAGCCTCAAATAATTTAACGTTACGCGAGACTGCTTTTTGCACCAAGTTAGTGCATGCTGCACGCCATAATAAATAGCGTGGTGGCGGATCTAGCTTGGTGGTTGCCACCTTCGGCATTAACACTGTTCACGTTTCGGATTGCATGCCATGACTGCCCATCGAATAGGTTTCCTGATTTGGCCCAGCACCAAAGCATTGACGCTTGCGCTGGCCGAGGAGGCCTTGCGGGTCGCCCAACGGGTACACCCGGAAGTGGCTTACGAACTGGTGTTTCTCAGTGCAGAAACCCCGATCGAGGTCGTGGCAGGGGGCTGGCAATTGCCGGGCGAGCCGTGGGCAGGAAAGCTCGAAGGCTGCCAGAAGCTGTTTCTGGTCGCCGATGAGCCGCCTGCCACAATCGCCCCGGCGCTCAGCAGTGCGCTCAAGCAACTGGTGCGCGCGGGCTGCGTGATCGGTGGTCTGTCGGCGGGTGTGTATCCCTTGGCGCAACTGGGCTTGCTCGATGGTTATCGGGCGGCCGTGCATTGGCGCTGGCAGGATGACTTTGCCGAACGCTTCCCCAAGGTGATTGCCACCAGCCACTTGTTTGACTGGGACCGTGATCGTCTGAGCGCCTGTGGCGGCATGTCGGTGCTGGACTTGTTGCTGGCCTTGCTGGCTCGCGATCACGGCGCGGAGCTGGCGGGGGCGGTGTCGGAAGAGCTGGTGGTCGAGCGGATTCGCGAAGGCGGTGAGCGTCAGCGTATTCCGCTGCAAAACCGCCTGGGCTCCAGCCATCCGAAACTCACCCAGGCCGTGTTGCTCATGGAAGCCAACATTGAAGAGCCGCTGACCACCGATGAAATCGCGCAGCATGTGTGCGTGTCCCGTCGCCAGCTGGAGCGTATCTTCAAGCAATACCTCAACCGGGTTCCGAGCCAGTACTACCTTGAGCTGCGCTTGAACAAGGCCCGTCAAATGCTGATGCAGACCAGCAAATCGATCATTCAGATCGGCTTGTCATGCGGGTTCTCCTCGGGGCCGCATTTCTCCAGTGCCTACCGCAACTTCTTTGGTGCCACGCCGCGCGAAGACCGCAACCAGCGCCGCAGCAGCAGCCCGTTCGAATTGTCGTCGGTGCCTTCCGAGCGCGGCTGAGCCAGCCCTTGATGCATGCGTAGGGGCAAGCTTGTCTCGCGATCTTTTGATCTATAAAAGATCGCGAGCAAGCTTGCCCCTACAGATCATGGGCAGTCGGTGTTTTTTCTCGTTACAAAAGGCTTTTCTCGGCACGCCCAGCGTTTAAACTGCGTCTTTGCGAAGCAATATGTCGCATTGCTATAAACCCGGCCATACCGGGGTTTGGCGCTATAAGAAGTTGTCGCTTGGCGGCAAGGCCGCATCACCATCTGTCCTTACAATCCCCCCATCGCTCGCCATTTTAGGCTGGCGTTTCTCATCAGGAGACTCCGATGTCCGTTGAGCAAGCCCCGGTGCAACGCGCCGATTTCGATCAGGTCATGGTTCCGAACTACGCACCTGCTGCTTTCATTCCTGTGCGTGGCGCCGGTTCCCGAGTCTGGGACCAGTCGGGGCGCGAACTCATCGACTTCGCAGGCGGCATTGCGGTTAACGTGTTGGGCCACGCTCACCCGGCGCTGGTCGGCGCCTTGACCGAGCAGGCCAATAACCTGTGGCACGTGTCCAACGTGTTCACCAACGAACCGGCGCTGCGCCTGGCTAAAAAGCTGGTAGACGCGACCTTCGCTGAACGCGTGTTCTTCTGCAACTCCGGCGCCGAAGCCAACGAAGCGGCCTTCAAGCTGGCCCGTCGTGTGGCGTTCGACCGCTTCGGTGACGAGAAATACGAAATCATCGCGGCTCTCAACAGCTTCCACGGCCGCACGCTGTTCACAGTCAACGTGGGCGGGCAGTCGAAGTACTCCGACGGTTTCGGTCCAAAAATCACCGGCATCACGCACATCCCGTTCAACGATCTCGACGCCCTGAAGGCGGCGATCTCGGACAAAACCTGTGCCGTGGTACTGGAACCGGTACAAGGCGAGGGCGGCGTGTTGCCTGCCGAAAAGGCTTACCTGCAAGGCGCGCGTGAACTGTGCGACAAACACAACGCGCTGCTGGTGTTTGACGAAGTGCAAACCGGCATGGGCCGTACCGGCCAACTGTTTGCCTACCAGCACTACGGCGTGACGCCGGACATCCTCACCAGCGCCAAAAGCCTGGGCGGCGGTTTTCCGATTGCCGCCATGTTGACCACCGAAGACCTGGCCAAACACCTTGTGGTCGGCACCCATGGCACCACTTACGGCGGTAACCCGCTGGCGTGCGCGGTGGCCAATGCGGTGATCGACGTGATCAACACCCCTGAAGTGTTGCAAGGCGTTGAAGCCAAGCATCAACTGTTCAAAACCCGCCTTCAGAGCATTGGCCAGCAGTACGGCGTGTTCACTGAAGTGCGCGGTCTGGGCCTGCTCATCGGTTGCGTCTTGAGCGACGCCTGGAAGGGCCGCGCCAAAGACATCTTCAACGCGGCTGAAAAAGAAAACCTGATGATCCTGCAAGCCGGCCCGGACGTGGTGCGTTTCGCGCCAAGCCTGGTGGTAGAAGAAGCAGACATCACTGAAGGCCTGGATCGTTTTGAGCGTGCAGTGAAAAACCTGACCGCCTGATCCACGCCATACCCTGTAGGAGCGAGCTCGCCTCGCGATCTTTTAATCTTTTAAAAGACCGTGAGACATGCTCGCCCCTACAGGGCCCCATTTTTTATTTTCTGGATTAAGGAGTGACACCATGCTGGTGATGCGCCCCGCGCAAATGGCTGACCTGAACGAGGTACAGCGTCTGGCTGCGGACAGCCCGATTGGTGTCACTTCATTGCCGGACGACCTCGACCGTCTGCGCGACAAGATTGCCGCCTCCGAAGCCTCGTTTGCCGCTGAAGTGAGCTTCAATGGCGAAGAAAGTTACTTCTTCGTCCTCGAAGACACGTCAACCGGCAAGCTGGTGGGGTGTTCGGCGATTGTCGCGTCGGCCGGGTACTCCGAGCCTTTTTACAGTTTTCGTAACGAGACCTTCGTTCACGCATCGCGGGAACTGAAGATCCATAACAAGATTCACGTGTTGTCGCAGTGTCACGACCTGACCGGCAACAGCCTGCTGACCAGCTTTTATGTAGTCCCGGAACTGGTAGGCACGGCCTGGTCCGAACTCAACTCCCGTGGCCGCCTGCTGTTTGTGGCCAACCACCCGGAGCGCTTTGCCGACTCGGTGGTGACCGAGATCGTCGGTTACAGCGATGAGCAGGGCGATTCGCCGTTCTGGGATGCCATTGGCCGCAACTTCTTTGATTTGAACTACGCCGCCGCCGAGCGTCTGTGCGGGCTGAAAAGCCGTACCTTCCTCGCCGAGCTGATGCCGCATTACCCCATTTACGTGCCGCTGCTGCCCGACACCGCCCAGGAAGCCATGGGGCAGGTGCACCCGCGTGCGCAAATCACCTTCGACATCCTGATGCGCGAAGGTTTCGAGACCGATCATTACATCGACATTTTCGACGGCGGCCCGACCCTGCATGCGCGGGTATCGGGCATTCGTTCGATCGCTCAAAGCCGTGTGGTACCGGTCAAGATCGGTGAGCCGGTTCGCGGTGGTGGTCGCCAGTACTTGGTGGCCAACGCCCAGTTGCAGGACTACCGAGCCGTATTGCTGGAGCTCGATTGGGCGCCGGGCAAACCGGTCACGCTGGATCTGGAAGCGGCCGAAGCGCTTGGCGTTGGCGAAGGCGTCAGCGTGCGAGTGGTTGCGGTTTAACGCGTTTGAGCGAGTGTCACGGGGTTCGTCAGCGAGCCCTGTTTAAGGAGATAGCATGATCGTTCGTCCTGTACGCAATAGCGATTTACCGGCCCTGATTGAACTGGCCCGCAGCACCGGCACCGGCCTGACCACCCTGCCGGCCAATGAAGAACGCCTGTTACACCGTGTCAGCTGGGCTGAAAAAGCGTTTCGTGGCGAAGCCGAACGTGCCGATGCCGACTACCTGTTCGTGCTCGAAGATGACGACGGCAAAGTGGTCGGCATTTCTGCCATCGCCGGCGCAGTGGGCCTGCGCGAGCCGTGGTACAACTTCCGGGTCGGCCTGACGGTCAGCGCCTCCCAGGAGCTGAACATCTACCGCGAAATCCCGACCCTGTTCCTGGCCAACGACCTGACGGGCAACTCTGAGCTGTGCTCGTTGTTCCTCAGTGCCGACCACCGCAATGGCCTTAACGGCCGCATGCTGGCCAAGGCGCGCATGCTGTTCATTGCCGAGTTCCCTGAACTGTTTGGCGACAAGATCATTGCCGAAATGCGCGGCATGTCGGACGAAAGCGGGCGCTCGCCTTTCTGGGAAAGCCTGGGGCGACACTTCTTCAAAATGGAATTCAGCCAGGCTGACTACCTCACCGGCGTGGGCAACAAGGCTTTTATCGCCGAGTTGATGCCCAAGTTCCCGGTGTACACCTGCTTCCTGTCCGAAAGCGCCCGTGCGGTGATCGGCAAGGTTCACACCGACACTGAGCCTGCCTTGAACATGCTCAAGAGCGAAGGTTTCAGCTATCAGGGCTACGTCGATATTTTCGATGCGGGCCCAGCAGTGGAATGCGAAACCACCAAGATTCGCGCCGTGCGTGACAGCGAAACCCTGGTGCTGGCCATCGGCACGCCAGGCGACGACGCCACCACTTACCTGATTCACAACCGCAAGCGCGAAGAGTGTCGCATCACTGCCGCTCCGGCGCGCTTGGCCGCAGGCACGCTGGTCGTCGACAAACTGACCGCCAAGCGTCTGCAATTGAGTGCGGGTGACCAGGTGCGCGCCGTACCGTTGTCTGCCCAGCCAGCCGCCTCTCGGGAGTCCAAATAATGAGCACGTTGTACATTGCAGGCGCCTGGCAGGACGGCCAGGGCGAAATCATTGAATCGCTGAACCCGGTGACCCAGCAAGTGCTGTGGACCGGCAATGCAGCCAATGCCGAGCAGGTGAGCGAGGCGGTCAAGGCTGCGCGCCAAGCATTCCCGAGTTGGGCCAGACGCTCGTTCGAGGAGCGTCTGGGTGTGCTTGAAGCCTTTGCGGCGAGCCTGAAAAAACACGCGGATGAACTGGCCCACAGCATCGGCGAAGAAACCGGCAAACCCTTGTGGGAGGCGGCCACCGAAGTCACCAGCATGATCAACAAGGTGGCGATTTCGGTGCAAAGCTATCGCGAGCGTACCGGTGAAAAAAGCGGCCCATTGGGGGATGCCACCGCCGTGCTGCGACACAAGCCACACGGCGTGGTTGCGGTGTTTGGCCCGTACAACTTCCCGGGGCACTTGGCCAACGGGCACATCGTCCCGGCCTTGCTGGCGGGTAACTGCGTGGTGTTCAAGCCGAGCGAGCTGACCCCGAAAGTTGCCGAGCTGACCGTGAATTGCTGGATCGAAGCCGGTTTGCCTGCGGGCGTACTGAACCTGGTGCAAGGTGCGCGCAAGACCGGTGTCGCGTTGGCGGCCCACGCCGGCATCGACGGTTTGTTTTTCACCGGTTCCAGCCGCACTGGCAACAGCTTGCATCAGCAGTTTGCCGGACGACCGGACAAAATCCTGGCGCTGGAAATGGGCGGCAACAACCCGCTGGTGGTCGATCAGGTCGCTGATCTGGACGCTGCGGTGTACACCATCATCCAGTCGGCCTTTATCTCGGCAGGCCAGCGTTGCACCTGTGCGCGCCGCTTGCTGGTGCCGCAAGGCGCGTGGGGCGATAGCCTGTTGGAGCGTCTGGTCGACGTCTGCAAAAGCATCGACGTGGGCGCGTTTGACCAGCAGCCCGCACCGTTCATGGGCTCGGTGATTTCCTTGTCGGCGGCCCGTGACTTGCTGGCCGCCCAGTCGCTGTTGATCGATAACGGCGCTCAAGTGCTGCTGCGCATGAGCCAGCCAAATGCGACCTCGGCGTTGCTGACGCCGGGCATTATCGATGTGACGGCGGTGAGCGAGCGCTCAGACGAAGAATTATTCGGGCCGTTGTTGCAGGTGATTCGCTACGCCGATTTTGATGCTGCGATAGCTGAAGCCAACAACACCGCCTATGGATTGGCGGCGGGCTTGTTGTCGGATTCCGAGGCGCGTTACCAGCAGTTCTGGCTCGAAAGCCGCGCCGGCATTGTGAACTGGAACAAACAACTCACCGGTGCTGCCAGCAGCGCGCCATTTGGCGGGATAGGCGCATCGGGCAACCATCGCGCCAGTGCGTATTACGCTGCTGACTATTGCGCGTACCCGGTTGCGTCGCTGGAAACCCCGAGCCTTGCGCTGCCCGCTGCATTGACACCGGGCGTGAGATTGCCTTAAGGCCTCATATCGTCACTGTGGGAGCGTGCGTGCTCGCGATGCAGGCCACGCGGTTTTACGGTTGAGCCGCGATGATGCCATTGCGAGCAAGCCCGCTCCCACAGGTCAAGTGCTCTACCTTGTCTATTACCACCGTTTGCCGGAGCCTCACCGATGAAATCCTTTGAAGTCAACTTTGACGGTCTAGTGGGGCCGACCCATAACTACGGCGGTTTGTCCTTCGGCAATGTCGCGTCCCAGAGCAACAGCCAACAGGCTTCCAACCCCAAGGAAGCTGCGCTGCAAGGCCTGGAAAAAATGAAGGCGCTGATGGACATGGGCTTTGTCCAGGGCGTGCTGGCTCCCCAGGAGCGCCCGGATGTTGGCGCGTTGCGCAGCCTGGGTTTTAGCGGTACAGACGCCCAAGTGATTGAGCGCGCCGCCAAAGAATCCATGCCGCTGCTGGCCGCCACTTGTTCGGCCTCCAGCATGTGGGTGGCCAATGCGGCTACCGTCAGCCCGAGCGCCGATACGGCAGACGGGCGTGTGCATTTCACCGCTGCCAATCTCAACTGCAAATTTCACCGCAGCATCGAGCATCCCACCACCAGCCGCGTGCTGGGCGCGATGTTTGCCGATCAGCAACACTTTGCCCATCACGCTGCGCTGCCCGCAGTGGCTCAGTTTGGTGATGAAGGCGCCGCCAACCACACGCGGTTTTGCCGTGACTACGGCGAGGCCGGGGTGGAGTTTTTTGTCTTCGGGCGCAGCGCGTTCGACAGTCGTTACCCGGCGCCGCAAAAGTACCCGGCGCGTCAGACCCTCGAAGCGTCTCAAGCCGTGGCGCGCCTGCACGGTTTGAGCGAGGAGGGCGTGGTCTTCGCCCAGCAAAATCCGTCGGTGATCGATCAGGGTGTGTTCCATAACGACGTCATCGCGGTGGGCAATGGCGAGTTGTTGTTCCATCATCAGGACGCTTTCCTCAATACCGAGTCGATGCTCGATGAATTGCGCCGCAAGCTGGCCGCCCGCGGGGCTGCGTTCGAATCCATCAGCGTGCCGCGTGATCAGGTGTCGGTCGATGACGCGGTGCGTTCTTATCTGTTCAACAGCCAATTGTTGAGCCGCGCTGACGGTTCAATGCTGCTGATCGTGCCCGAAGAGTGTCGCAGCAACCCGCGTGTCTGGCAGTACCTGCAAGGCCTGACCAGCGCTGGCGGGCCGATCCGTGAAGTGAAAGTCTTTGATCTCAAGCAGAGCATGCAGAACGGCGGTGGCCCGGCGTGCCTGCGGTTGCGTGTGGCGTTGAATGAGACAGAGCTGGCGGCGGTCAACCCCGGGGTTATCATGACTGCCCCGTTGTACGACACGCTGACCGGCTGGGTGAACAAGCACTACCGCGATGCCTTGCGCGAAAGCGACCTGGCTGACCCGCAATTGTTGCTTGAATGCCGGACGGCACTGGATGAACTGACGCAAATCCTTAAACTGGGCTCGGTTTACCCGTTTCAGATCAATTGAACCTGCGCCCACGCGCTACCTGATTTTCCAATGAGAGCACAATTATGAGCGATTCCCTGCAGCTGATCCTTGAAGACACAGACGGCACGCAACTGCAAACGTCCTGCACCCGCGTTGCGGTCCTGTGGCAGGGTAAAGAGCTGTGGATCCAGCAAGATGGCCGTGGCCAATTGCTGATCGGTGTGGACGTAGAAGAAGGCGATGCTGAATACGCCAACCTGCTGCTGCGCCCATTGGCAACTAACCTTGTTAGTCTGCAACTGGAGATGGAACCGGCTGATCCGAGTGACGAAGACGGTCACGTGCACGGCCCGGACTGTAATCACTGATTAAGGAAGCCCTATGCTCGCTCTCGGCAAACTGCTTGAACTGACCCTGACTGGTCGTGAACCGGCCCAGAAAATTCAACTGACTGTCGACGGCGTGCGGATGCGCTGGCTGGCCGAGGGCGCGCTTGAAGTGCGTCCTCCCGATGTGCGCGACAACGGCATGGACTTGCTGTTGTCGGCTGGCATCCACGGTAATGAAACAGCGCCGATCGAGCTGCTTGATCGCCTGTTGCATGCCATCGCTCGCGGTGAGATTAAGCCGCGGGCCCGAATTCTGTTTCTGTTCGGCAACCCCGGCGCCATGCGCACCGGTGCGCGCTTTGTCGAAGAAGACCTCAATCGCCTGTTTAACGGCCGCCATGAAAACAGCAGCGGGCCAGAAGCCTTGCGGGCGTGTGAGCTTGAGCACCTGGCCGAGACGTTTTTCAGTCTGCCTGAGCGTACCCGTCTGCATTTCGACCTGCATACGGCGATTCGCGGTTCCAAGATCGAGCAGTTCGCCTTGTATCCGTTTAAAGAGGGGCGCAAGCATTCCCGCGAGCAACTGGCTCGTTTGCGGGCGGCAGGGATGCAAGCGGTGTTACTGCAGAACAAGCCTTCCATTGTCTTCAGTGCTTACACCTACGATCAGTTGGGTGCCGAGGCGTTTACGCTGGAATTGGGCAAGGCCCGGCCATTTGGGCACAACGATGGAGTCAACGTCGAACGCCTGGAAACCCGCCTGACGCAGATCATCGAAGGCACCGAGCCGTCGCTGCAAGACGCATCGTTGGACGGTTTGCAGTTGTTCAGCGTGGCGCGTGAAGTCATCAAACACAGCGACGCGTTCATGCTGCACCTGCCGGTAGATGTCGAGAATTTTTCTGAATTGCCCAAGGGCTATTTACTGGCGCAAGACACGCCCAAAAACCGTTGGGTGATAGAAGAAGAGGGCGCGCGGATTATCTTCCCCAACCCCAAGGTCAAGAACGGCCTGCGTGCGGGGATCATCATCGAACCGGTGAAAGCAACAGCATTCGCCTAAATATCGACGCCCGCTGTAGGAGCGAGCTTTTGCTTTCAAGATCAAAAGCTCGCGAGACGAGCTCGCTCCTACAGGAGGTTGGGGTTGTTGCACCGCGCGTAGACGCAGCTTCCTGGCCTTGTCGAAACAGTATTCGCCTAAATATCGACGCCCGCTGTAGGAGCGAGCTTGCCTCGCGAGCTTTGCTTTTAAAGATCAAAAGCTCGCGAGACAAGCTCGCTCCTACAGGAGGCCGGGGTTGTTACACCGCGCGTAGACGCAGCTTCCTGGCCTTGTCGAAACAGTATTCGCCTGAATATCGACGCCCGCTGTAGGAGCGAGCTTGCCTCGCGATCTTTTGCTTTTAAAGATCAAGAGCTCCTACAGGCGGTTGGGGTTGTTACACCGCGCGTTTTTGCTGGGTATCCAGACGCTTGATGGCGCGGATTTTCTGCAGGGTATCGACGCAGGTTTTCGCTGCTTCCTGACCTTTGTGCACGAAGTGGTCGAAGAAGAATTTCTGATGCTCTTCGCCCGCGTGGAAGTGGTGCGGGGTCAGGCTGACCGAGAACACCGGCACTTCAGTTTCCAGCTGTACTTGCATCAAGCCGCTGACCACGGACTGAGCCACGAAATCGTGACGATAAATGCCGCCGTCAACCACTAGGGCCGCGCCGACGATGCCGGCATAACGGCCGGTCTTGGCCAGCAGTTTGGCGTGCAGCGGGATTTCAAAGGCACCGCCGACTTCGAAGAAGTCGATGTCACTTTCCTGATAGCCCTGCTCAAGCATTTCGGCGAGGAAGCCCTTACGGCTCTGATCGACGATTTCCTTGTGCCAGCTGGCCTGGATGAAAGCGACGCGTTCGTTGTGGTGAATGGCTGTAGGTTGCATGTTCTGACTCCTGTTTGTGTGAAAAACAGGGCATATGAATCGAAGGGGATTTAAGGGTACGTTCAGGCGAGAGTACACGCGGTTTAACCGCAGTCCTTTCCACCTGATTGACGGCCCTTTGGCGCCAATCCCGTTCTCTCTTCATCCGGACTATGACCGTCGGCCCCGGAATCACACCGGGTCTGCTGACCTTGGCACATCGTCAGCCTTGAAGCTGTCTGATGGGCCAAGCGCTCGCGGGCTATACGCATTGCGCGCAATTACCGCCGGTGGGGAGTTACACCCCGCCCTGAGAACGTTGCCCCCCGTATTTCGGGGCGGCGGGCATTTTGTATCACAAATGTTTCAAAGATGCATCGCTGCTTTTAGCTAATAGCCATCGTATTTTTTGATGTCGGTATGCGGCTATTCTTGCGGCACAAGGATTTCTCTGATGAGCCTATGGCCGAGGACGTTTGCATGACTGTTATCGATCTGCGCAGTGACACCGTGACCCAACCCAGTGCTGGCATGCGCGAGGCCATGGCGAATGCCCCGTTGGGCGACGATGTGTACGGTGAAGATCCGACGGTGAACAAGCTGGAGTCCGAACTGGCCACGCGTCTGGGCTTTTCACAGGCATTGTTTGTTCCGACCGGCACTATGAGTAACCTGCTGGCGCTGATGGCACATTGCGCACGTGGTGATGAATACATCGTGGGCCAACAGGCGCATACCTATAAATATGAAGGCGGCGGTGCCGCGGTGCTGGGCTCTATTCAGCCACAACCGCTAGAAGTGCAGGCCGATGGCAGCCTGGATCTGCAGCAGGTGAGTGCCGCCATCAAGCCCGATGATTTTCATTTCGCACGGACCCGCCTGTTGGCGCTGGAAAACACCATGCAGGGTAAAGTCCTGCCGCTCGAGTACCTGGCGCAGGCCAGCCGGCTGACCCGTGAGCATGGCCTGGCGTTGCACCTTGATGGCGCGCGGCTCTACAACGCGGCCGTAAAGCTGGGTGTGGATGCCAGTGACATTGCCCGGCATTTCGACTCGGTCTCGGTGTGTTTGTCCAAGGGGCTGGGGGCGCCGGTGGGGTCCGTGTTGTGCGGCACTGCCGATTTGATCGGCAAGGCGCGGCGTCTGCGCAAAATGGTCGGCGGTGGCATGCGTCAAGCCGGGCAACTGGCGGCTGCAGGCTTGTATGCGCTGGATCATCAGGTGGCGCGCCTGGCCGATGACCACGCCAATGCCCAGTTGCTGGCCGAAGGCCTGCGTGCCGCGGGTTACACCGTTGAGCCGGTGCAGACCAATATGGTGTATGTGCAGATCGGTGGGCAGGCCGATGCGCTCAAAGCCTTTGCCGGGCAGAGGGGGATCAAGCTCAGCGCCGCTGCGCGCTTGCGTCTGGTGACGCACATGGACGTCAGCCGCAGCCAAATCGAGCAAACCATCGAAGTTTTCAGCGACTTTATCCGTCAATAAGCTTGCAATCTGTCCAATTGCTTGCAGCTATCGTATAAACACACTGTACCCAAGGCGAAGGGCCGATATAATGCGGCCCTTTGCGAGTCATTTGTCAATTGATGAGAATTGTTTGCCTGGGCTGGAAGGGTTCCGATCCGTCCAGCTTCTGAGCAATAGCCATCAATTGACAGAAATGACTTGCCTCTGGCCGCAGCCTCCGTGGAAGAACCTATGAAAAGCGCAGAAATCCGTGAAGCCTTCCTTCGCTTCTTCGAGGAGCAAGGTCACACCCGTGTCCCTTCCAGCTCCTTGGTCCCGAATAACGACCCGACCCTGCTGTTCACTAACGCGGGGATGAACCAGTTCAAGGACTGCTTCCTGGGTCAAGAAAAGCGTGCTTACACCCGTGCGACAAGCAGCCAGAAGTGCGTGCGAGCCGGTGGCAAGAACAGCGACCTGGAAAACGTCGGTTACACCGCACGTCACCACACCTTCTTTGAAATGCTCGGCAACTTCAGCTTTGGCGATTATTTCAAGAAAGACGCGATCAACTTCGCCTGGACCTTTTTGACCGGCGTGTTGAAGCTGCCTAAAGAAAAACTCTGGGTCACGGTTTACGCCAGCGATGACGAAGCCTATGACATCTGGACCAAAGACGTGGGCGTGCCGGTTGAGCGCATGATCCGTATTGGCGACAACAAAGGCGCCCCGTACGCATCGGACAACTTCTGGACCATGGGTGATACCGGCCCGTGTGGCCCATGCACCGAGATTTTCTACGATCACGGCCCGGAAATCTGGGGCGGCCCACCCGGCTCGCCAGATGAAGACGGTGATCGTTACATCGAGATCTGGAACAACGTTTTCATGCAGTTCAACCGCACCGCCGATGGCGTGTTGCATCCGTTGCCAGCGCCGTCGGTAGACACCGGCATGGGCCTGGAGCGGATCAGTGCGGTGATGCAGCACGTGAACTCCAACTACGACATCGACTTGTTCCAGAGCCTGTTGAAAGCTGCCGCCGAAGCAATCGGCTGTGCCAACGAAGGCCAGGCGTCGCTCAAGGTCGTGGCGGACCACATCCGTTCCTGCAGCTTCCTGATTGCCGATGGCGTGCTGCCTTCCAACGAAGGCCGTGGCTACGTGCTGCGCCGCATCATTCGTCGTGCCTGCCGTCACGGCAACAAGCTGGGCGCAACCGGTAACTTCTTCTACAAGATCGTCGCGGCTCTGGTGGCCGAGATGGGCGCGAGCTTCCCGGAGCTGGTGCGCGAGCAGGCCAACATCGAGCGCGTACTCAAGGCCGAAGAAGAGCAGTTCTCCAAGACACTGGAACAGGGCCTGAAAATCCTCGAGCAGGATCTGGCTGAACTCAAGGGCACCGTGGTGCCGGGCGACGTAGTGTTCAAGCTGTACGACACCTACGGCTTCCCGATGGACCTGACCGCCGACATCGCCCGCGAGCGCAACCTGACCGTGGACGAAGAAGGCTTCGAGCGCGAGATGGAAGCCCAGCGTGTGCGTGCACGTTCTGCCAGCTCGTTCGGTCTGGACTACAACACCCTGGTTAAAGTCGACGTACCGACCGAGTTCATCGGCTACCAGGCGACCCACAGCTCGGCCAAAGTGATTGCCCTCTATAAAGAAGGCCAATCAGTTGCCAGCTTGAATGAAGGCGACGAAGGCGTAGTGGTCCTCGACCAGACACCTTTCTATGCAGAGTCCGGTGGCCAGGTCGGCGATTGCGGTTACCTCCAAGCCGGTGCTGCGCGCTTTGACGTACGTGACACCACCAAAACCGGTGGCGCGTTCCTGCACCACGGCGTGGTAGCGGCAGGCGGCCTGAAGGTCGGCGAAACCGTCGAAGCTCAGGTGGATGCCGATGTGCGTCACGCCACCTCGCTGAACCACTCGGCCACTCACTTGCTGCACGCCGCCTTGCGCAAAGTGCTGGGCGAGCACGTTCAGCAGAAGGGCTCGTTGGTTGACAGCCAGCGCATGCGTTTTGACTTCAGCCACTTTGAAGCCATCAAGCCTGAGCAGATCAAGGCCCTGGAAGACATCGTCAACGCCGAGATTCGCAAGAACACGGCGGTTGAGACTGAAGAAACCGACATCGAAACCGCCAAGCAAAAAGGCGCCATGGCGCTGTTCGGCGAGAAGTATGGCGACAACGTGCGCGTGCTGAGCATGGGCGGCGATTTCTCGGTTGAGCTGTGTGGCGGTATTCACGCCCAGCGCACCGGTGATATCGGCCTGATGAAAATCACCAGCGAAGGCGGTGTAGCGTCGGGTGTTCGTCGTATTGAAGCGGTGACCGGTGCGGCTGCGCTGGCTTACTTGAACGCCGCCGAAGAGCAGCTCAAGGAAGCCGCAAGCCTGGTAAAAGGTTCGCGTGACAACCTGGTCGATAAACTGTCGGCCGTGCTGGAGCGTAACCGTCAGCTGGAAAAGCAACTGGAACAATTGCAGGCCAAGGCCGCAAGCGCTGCGGGCGATGATCTGTCATCGTCAGCGGTCGATGTGAAAGGCGTGAATGTGTTGGCCGCTCGCCTGGACGGTCAAGATGGCAAGGCGCTGTTGGCGCTGGTAGATCAGCTGAAGAACAAGCTCGGCCGCGCAGTGATCCTGCTCGGCAGTGTTCATGAGGATAAGGTCGTACTGGTTGCAGGCGTGACCAAAGACCTGACTGGCCAACTCAAAGCCGGTGATTTGATGAAGCAGGTCGCTGCGGCAGTGGGCGGGAAGGGCGGTGGTCGTCCGGACATGGCGCAAGGCGGCGGTGTCGATGCCGCAGCCCTGGACGCCGCACTGGCCCTGACTGTGCCATTTGTCGAGCAGGGTATCTGAGGTCCAGTACGCGCCGTCGTCTAGTGGCGGCGCGTCGTTTGAATGATAAATGGGCGCCCTTTATGGGCTGAGGCTGCTTTGAAATGGCTTTGATCGTACAAAAATTTGGAGGCACCTCGGTCGGCACTGTCGAGAGAATCGAGCAGGTCGCCGATAAAGTTAAGAAGTTTCGCGAAGCCGGCAACGACCTGGTTATTGTGCTGTCTGCGATGAGCGGCGAGACCAACCGTTTGATTGATCTGGCCAAACAGATCAGCGATCAGCCGTTGCCGCGTGAGCTGGACGTGATTGTTTCCACCGGCGAACAAGTCACCATTGGCTTGCTGGCCATGGCGCTGAACAAGCGCGGCGTACCAGCGGTGTCTTACACCGGTAGCCAGGTGCGTATTCTGACTGACAGTTCGCACACCAAAGCGCGCATCTTGAAAATTGACGACCAGAAAATTCGCGCCGACCTCAAAGAAGGTCGCGTGGTGGTGGTTGCAGGTTTCCAGGGTGTGGATGAGAACGGCAATATCACGACCCTGGGTCGGGGTGGTTCGGACACGACCGGCGTGGCCCTGGCAGCAGCCCTCAAGGCTGATGAGTGCCAGATCTACACCGATGTTGACGGCGTCTACACCACCGATCCACGGGTTGTGGCAAAAGCTCAGCGCCTGGAAAAGATCACCTTCGAAGAAATGCTGGAGATGGCCAGCCTGGGCTCCAAGGTGTTGCAGATCCGTGCGGTTGAGTTCGCCGGCAAGTACAACGTTCCGCTGCGCGTATTGCACAGCTTCAAAGAGGGTCCGGGCACCCTCATTACTATCGATGAAGAGGAATCCATGGAACAGCCGATCATTTCTGGCATCGCTTTTAACCGCGACGAAGCCAAGCTGACCATCCGTGGCGTGCCTGATACCCCAGGCGTTGCGTTCAAGATTCTGGGCCCGATCAGCGCGGCCAACATTGAAGTCGACATGATCGTGCAGAACGTTGCGCACGATAACACCACCGACTTCACCTTTACCGTGCACCGCAACGACTACCAGGCGGCCCATGACGTCCTGGAAAACACCTCCCGCGAGATCGGCGCACGTGAAGTGGTGGGCGACACCAACATTGCCAAGGTATCGATTGTCGGCGTGGGCATGCGCTCGCACGCAGGCGTTGCCAGCCGCATGTTCGAATCGCTGGCCAAGGAGAACATCAACATCCTGATGATCTCCACCTCCGAGATCAAAGTGTCGGTGGTAATCGAAGAGAAGTACCTGGAGCTGGCTGTGCGTTCCTTGCACACCGCTTTTGATCTGGATGCACCAGCCCGGCAGGGCGAGTAAAGCGTTGTCCAGAGGGCGCGGTTGAACCGCGCCCTTTGTTTTTCTGAACGATGTGGCAAATGGCTTTATCTTTTGCCATGTTGGTCAATACTAAGGGCGCAGGGTTCTGTCGCTATATAGCAGGCAGGCTCTGGCCCTTTTTTTTGCAGACTGTTGTCCCTGAATGAAAGTGTGAGGAGAAACGTATGCTGATTCTGACTCGCCGGTGCGCAGAAAGCCTGATCATAGGCGATGGTGAAATTACTGTGACCGTGCTCGGCGTCAAAGGAAACCAAGTGCGAATTGGAGTGAATGCCCCTAAGGAAGTGGCCGTGCACCGCGAGGAAATCTACCTGCGGATCAAGAAAGAAAAGGATGAAGAACCAAGTCTTTAATTTTATTTAAGTTTTTAGTTGCATACGGGGAAAAGGCTGGTTATTATACGCCCCGTGTTGCGGAGAGGTGGCCGAGTGGCCGAAGGCGCTCCCCTGCTAAGGGAGTACACCTCAAAAGGGTGTCGGGGGTTCGAATCCCCCCTTCTCCG
This sequence comes from Pseudomonas sp. 7P_10.2_Bac1, assembly GCF_025465935.1. Taxonomy (GTDB): domain Bacteria; phylum Pseudomonadota; class Gammaproteobacteria; order Pseudomonadales; family Pseudomonadaceae; genus Aquipseudomonas. Next base: position 193,786 of record NZ_JANLNV010000094.1, read on the forward strand.
CCATTATTCATGTAGCACGTTAGAATCTAGCCACTTCAGTAAGTTGTTGAATTTATTGAAAAAAAACACTTGGCAGAGAGATTCAACGGTCTATAATACGCAGCTTCAAATGCACTCGTAGCTCAGCTGGATAGAGTACTCGGCTACGAACCGAGCGGTCACAGGTTCGAATCCTGTCGAGTGCACCATTTAAGAGTTAGTTACTTCGGTAGTTAACTTGGCGTCAACCAGAGGTGATCTGGTTTAACAAACACACCCTGCACTCGTAGCTCAGCTGGATAGAGTACTCGGCTACGAACCGAGCGGTCACAGGTTCGAATCCTGTCGAGTGCACCATTTATAAGTTAGTTGCTTCGGTAGTTAACTTTGCTTCAACCAGGGTGGTCTGGTTTAACAAACACAACTTGCACTCGTAGCTCAGCTGGATAGAGTACTCGGCTACGAACCGAGCGGTCACAGGTTCGAATCCTGTCGAGTGCACCATACACCAAGAAGCCCGCATTTAATGCGGGCTTTTTGCTGTCTGCGATTTATATGAAATTTTTGATCGCCTCGCCCTGCAGCAAAAAAATGTCACGTGCCCGACTTATCTTCTGTTTATCGTAAGCCCGCTCAAGCCTCATCCAGGAATTTACCGAGCCGTGCGCGGTCTCTTTGTAGGAGCGAGCTCATCTCGCGATCTTTTGATCTTCTAAAAAATGCCAGGCAGCACGAAGATTCGTAAAAAAAGGTGTGCTCTCACAAGCGCTTTTAGCGTCGCAGATTCAGCCGCGCAGACGAAGCCTTGGTGCGCCTCGTAAACGTTTGTTATCTCCAGAGATTTATAGCGTCATTAATTTTTAAGCCGTGTATGATTGCGCCCGTCAGCCCCGCCGGGGCTTGTGGAATACCTCCATGGACTTACCCAGTAGTAACTCAGCATCCCGCTTTTCCAATCAAGAATTGACTGATTGATCCTTCCGGCGTGCCCTGCTGCTGGGAGTGGAGTTCGCCTATGACCGAAGTTGAAGTAAAGAAAGCGCAAGACAGCCTGCAAAGCCGCCTCGCTCAAGTGATCGAGCTGCTCAACCGCCAGCGTGTGGCTGAGGGCCTGACTCATCGTCAGGAGGGGCATCACCAGGATCGCGTCGAGACCCTGGTTCACCGCCAAAACCTTGTTGAACTCCAGCGCAAGCTGGAAGACCTGCACTCCGCAGACGTTGCCTACATTCTGGAAGCCTTGCCCCTGGACGATCGTCTGACCGTCTGGCAGTTGGTCAAGGCCGACCGTGACGGCGACATCCTGCTGGAAGTGTCTGATTCAGTCCGTGAAACCCTGATCGCTGACATGGACGATCACGAGCTCCTGGCCGCGGCCAAGGAGATGGACGCCGACGAACTTGCTGACCTGGCCCCTGAGCTGCCGCGAGACGTCATCCATGAGCTGATGGAAACCCTCGATAACCAACAGCGTGAGCGCGTTCGCTCCGCGTTGTCTTATAACGAGGACCAGGTCGGCGCCCTGATGGACTTCGAGATGGTGACCATCCGCGAAGACGTCAGCCTTGAAGTGGTTCTGCGTTACCTGCGTCGCCTCAAAGAGCTGCCTGGCCACACCGACAAACTGTTTGTGGTCGATTACGACGGTGTGCTCAAAGGCGTGCTGCCGATTAAGCGTTTGCTGGTCAACGACCCTGAGAAACAAGTGGCCGAAGTGATGGCCAGCGATCCGGTGAGTTTCCATCCGGACGAAGATGCCTACGATGCGGCTCAAGCGTTTGAGCGTTATGACTTGATCTCGGCGCCAGTGGTCGACAAAAACGGCAAACTGATTGGCCGTCTGACCATCGATGAAATGGTCGACCTGATCCGTGAGGAAAGCGAAAGCGAAGTCCTCAACATGGCCGGTCTGCGCGAAGAAGAAGACATCTTCGCCTCGGTGTGGAAATCCCTGCGTAACCGTTGGGCCTGGCTGGCGATCAACCTGATCACTGCTTTCCTGGCCTCGCGGGTGATTGGCCTGTTTGAAGGTTCGATCGAAAAACTGGTGGCTCTGGCGGCCCTGATGCCGATCGTGGCGGGTATTGGTGGCAACTCCGGTAACCAGACCATCACCATGATCGTGCGCGCCATGGCGCTGGACCAAGTCAACACCGGGAGCACTTCGCGCCTGATGCGCAAAGAGCTGGCCGTGGCCTTGATCAACGGCGTGGTGTGGGGCGGGGTGATCGGTGTGGTCGCCTACCTGCTGTACGGCAGTTGGTCGCTGGGCGTGGTGATGACCGCCGCCATGACCCTCAACCTGTTGCTGGCCGCGCTCATGGGCGTGCTGATCCCCATGACGCTGGCCCGGTTCGGGCGTGACCCGGCCATGGGTGCCAGTGTCATGATCACTGCCATGACTGACAGTGGCGGGTTCTTTATCTTCTTGGGGCTGGCAACGCTCTTCCTGCTCTGACCGAAAAGGCCTGATGGTGCAATTGCCCCATCAGGCCTTTTTTGTAGGAGTGGCGAGGCATGCCTTGTGCCTGAAAAGCGCCCATAAAAAAAGCCAGCTTAGCGCTGGCTTTTTGTTGCCCGGGTTACTCAGGAAGCGTCGGATGTTGCTTCAACATCGTGAGCAATCAGAGAAACCAAAGCGTTTTGTTGGCGATGTGACAGTTGGCGGAAGCGTTGCAGCAATTCGCGCTCGTTCAGGGAAAGCTCTGGGCTGTCCAGGCGCATGGAGAGTTCTTCACCCAGCGCACCTTCCTGAATAAGACTTTGCTCCAGACGAGCAATGATCTCGGAGTTCATGCTGCGGTGGTGATTGCGAGCCACTTCGGCAATGCGTTCACGCATTCCGTCTGGCAGGCGTACGACGAACTTGTCAGCCGTACGGCTTGAGTAAATTGCCTGTTTCAATGGGCGCATTATAGTCAACCGGTTAGTTCAGGGGAGCGGTTCTCGGAAATTGGCCGCAAGCTATGGTTTCAGACCAGGCTTGTCGCCAAATGTTCAACCTGAATTGCAAAGAGGCGCGCATCATGCCTCATATCTGCCACTTCCCTGGCGTCAATTCTGTGACAAATATTGAACGGGATAAAGGCTATAAGCCAGCACCTGTTGTCAAAAATGTGCGGTGTCCGACGTAGTTTACAGGCTATCGCGTTTAGTAAAAGGAACCATTATGTGTAAAGGCCATCATTGACTGACTTGAATGCTTCTTAGCCGCCCCCATCTTTTTGCCCGTGTCATCCCTTGCGGATGAGCCCAGCTTTACGCACAGCGTCCCGGAGATCCACCGAGTGCCAGGTAAATTGATCTATTTGATGGGGCCTTCAGGCTCGGGCAAAGACAGCTTGATCGACGCCGCAAGGCCTTATCTGGCTGCGCGCGGCTGTGAAGTGATACAGCGCGTGATTACCCGTTCGGCCGAGGCCGTGGGTGAAGCGGCAATCGGCGTGACCCCCGAGGCCTTTGGGGCGCTCAAGGCCGAGGGCGCCTTTGCCCTGGACTGGCAGGCCAATGGTCTGCAATACGGCATACCCGTGCAGCTGGATCACTGGCTAGAGGCTGGGCGACATGTGTTGGTCAACGGCTCAAGAGGGCACTTGCAGCAGGCCCGTGAGCGCTACCCGGATTTGCTGGCGATTATGTTACGGGTTGATACCAACGTCTTGCGTCAGCGCTTGTTGGCCCGCGGACGAGAAGCCCCAACGCAAATCAATGCCCGGTTGGCGCGTAATGAACTGTTTCTGGAGTCTGCAGAGGCACTGGTGGCAGACCGTGTGCACGTGCTGGATAACTCGGCGGCGCTGCAGGTGGGCGTTCAGCGCTTGCTCGCGCTGATAGATGCCGCCATCGCGACCTCTTAGCGAAGCTGCGGGTCGAACTTGAAGCGGCGTCCAAGGACCCGGGCAAGCAGCCAGCCGATAAAAAACACGGCAGACGCAATCAAGGGAGCATCGCCAAACGCGTCCTGCGTGAACACACCCAGGGCGAGGCTCAGCAATGTGAGCACCATCAAACCGAAAGCAATTTTGGACATAAATTAAACAACTCTTTTTTAGAAAACCCAGTGATCGCTCTGAGTGTTCTCAGATGCAACAGGTGCGGTGGAGCGCTCGGTCGCCAGGTGGGGGGTAACGTGACTGGAGCCCGTCATCACGGCTCGCTGGGGCAGTGGCAAATGGGGTTTGATGTAAGTCCCTGCCACGTCCAGGCCTTGATCGGCAGTGGCGGGGCTGGAATGGAAATGAAAGCCTGTCAGCACCACCAAGGCAAGAACATTCAACAGGAAAAGGGTTCTGTTCATGGTCATGGCAGTCATCTCTTAGAATTGGGATATGCAATGACTAGAGCAGGCATCATGCCAACTCTTTTTGATTAAAAAATCCTTATAAATCAATGGTTTGATGCGTGACGGAAAGACCGGTCAATTGCAAATTGCAATGATGGCTTTTTGGTGTAATGCAAAATGCACGATGCTGGAAAACCAGGCGGGGGAGTGGCTAAAAACCTAACGCTCATGCGCTCTTGGATTCAACGCAAGGTATCTAATGGCAACATCCCCCAACCAGTTCCCTCTCCTGCGGGAGAGGGCTAGGGTGAGGGGCTTTTGCTCTAAAAACCTACCGCATAAATTTCGCCGCCCACCCCGAAATCACTTTCGGCCGTGGCTGGGCATACGTACGCACCTTGGACGTCGATAACCCAAGGCGTACCAGCGATTCAGCGACCGTCACCGCCGCGCTTACTCCATCAATCACCGGCACTCCGGTGCGCTGCCGAATCTGCTCATCCAGCCCGGCCATGCCGCCGCAGCCCAGGCAAATCACCTCGGCACGGTCCTCACTCACCGCCAACTCGGCCTGGCGCACAATGGCCTCCAGCGCGCGCTCGGGTGATTCCTCCAGCTCCAGCACCGCCAGGCCGCTGGCCCGCACCGATGCACAGCGATCCCACAAGCCCGACAGGCGCAGGCGATCCTCAATCAGCGGCACCGTGCGGTCCAGCGTGGTCACCACCGAATACGCGCGGCCCACATACATCGCCGTGCTGGCTGCCGCATCGGTGATGTCCACCACCGGCACGTTGAGCAACTCCTGCAGACCTTCGCGCCCATGCTCGCCATAACCGGCCTGAATCACTGCATCAAACGGCTGGTCGTAAGACATGACCTTGTCCATCACCGCAATGGCGGCCAGATAACTCTCAAAATTGCCCTCTACCGAATCAGCCCCAAAGTCCGGGGTCAGCCCGATGATCTCAGTCCCGGGCGCCGCGGCCGCCTGCGCTTGTCGCGCAATGGCCTGAGTGATGCTGTCAGTCGTGTTGACGTTGACCACGAGAATTCGCATGCAAGCTCCTGCTACAAAAAAGTAAAAACACGGCCCGGCATAGGCGGGCCGCAGAACAATCAATGGCTGACGTTATCAACCGCAATCGACTCGCCGCTGACACTGGCGTACTGCGCCTGGCGCTTGGCAAAAATCAGGTACAACAGCGCCGCGATGCCCGCACCAATCAGCCAGGAGAACGGCGACACCTCATGAAAGCCCGGCACCAGCGCCAGCACGATGGCGATCAGCGCCGCGGGAATAAAGGCCGCTACCGCGCGCATATTGACCCCGCGCGAGTAAAAATAAGCGCCGCGTGGGTCTTCGCTGTACAGCGCGGGCACATCGATCTGGCCTTTTCGCAACAGCCAGTAATCCACCATGATCACCCCGTACAGCGGGCCGAGCAGGGCGCCCAGGCCTGACAGGAAATACACAATCACCAGCGGGCTGTTATAGAGGTTCCACGGCAATATCAGCACCGCGAGGGTGGCGCTGATCAGCCCGGCGCGGCGGAAGGTCAGGTGCTTGGGTGCCAGGTTGCTCAGCACAAACGCCGGGGCGACAAAGTTGGCCATGATATTCACCGCCACCGTCACAATCAGAAACGCCAGGCAGCCCATCACCAGAAAAAAGGTGTTGGGAATTGAGGCAATGATTTGCGTCGGGCTTTCGATAATCTGCCCATTGATTTGAAATTGAGCGCCGCACAGCAGCACGGTGATCCCGGCGAACACCAGAATATTCACCGGCAAACCCCAGAAATTACCGACCTTGATGGTTTTGCAGCACGGCGAGGAGCGGGAAAAATCGCTGAAATTCAAAATCAGCGTGCCGTAGATCGCGAGCCACAGTGCCCCGCCGGCAAACACATTGCGCCACACTTCGGCAGTACTCAGCGGCACGCGGTTGGACCAGGCAATCGTGCCGTTGGCCTGAAAGTACATCCACGCCGCCAGGCTGATCACCGTCAGCAGAATCACCGGCCCGGCAAACGCCTCATAACGGCGGACCATCTCCATGCCGTACGCCAGAATGACCAACTGCACCAGCCAGATGGCCACAAAACACACCCAGCCCAGGCTCGACAGCCCCAGGATCGAATCATGGTCAAACGCGGCGAAACCGGGATGCACTGCTACCAGTAACACGCGTAACACCACCGACGCCAAATACGTCTGAATCCCGAACCAGGCAATCGCGATAACGGCACGAATCAATGCCGGAATCTGCGCCCCATGCACACCGAAACTGATACGGCTGATCACCGGAAACGGCACCCCGGTGCGCTGGCCCATATAGCCCGACAGGTTCATGAACATAAACACCAGCGCGGCACCGATACCCAGCGAGAGCAGAATCTGCCAGCCATTCAGCCCCAGTGCATACAAACCGATGGCGAACGAATAATTGGCAATGTTGTGCACATCATTGGTCCACAGCGCAAAAATGCTGTAGCGGCCCCAACGGCGGCCTTCGGCCTTGGTCGGCGCCAGATCGTTGTTATGCAAGCGAGGGCTCAGCGCAAAGCTTGAGGACGCACTGTCCACGGTCGGCTGGGCGGCTGAAACGGAAGAGGGTAAATCCAGAGCGATAGTGCTGGAGAGTCTTGTGCGCATTCTGGGCAAGCTCCTGACCCCAAGCCTGCGTCAGGACAGGTTGGAATCACTGGTGATGAAGTCCGCGTTATGCCTGCATTTAGGGTGCAAGCCACTAAACAACGTGTACTTAGTTTCTTGTGGTTTTGTATACAAGTGTCGTTTAGGTCATAGCGAGATTCATGCCAGCCAACAGCACTGGATCGGCAAATGGGCTGCCTGCATCTGAGTTGTGTATTTAATTAACTGAAAAATAAGACTATTTTTTAGTGTGTCGTAAAGACAGAAGGGAGCGATGCCGTAAAAGCCATCAAATTGCCGGTAGTGTGCGCAGTAAAATGCCTGTTACTTTTTGATGCACGCTGCTCAACGTTGCACCCAGTGAGTGCACCGTTACGTGACAACCTGTATACGATTTTTTAACGGCAGGAGCGAGCTTGCCTCGCGAGCTCTTAATCTTGAAAAACGTGCCTGCTTGCACCCAGGCACGTACTGCTCTAGTGCGTCGTCAAACCATCCAGCGACTTATCGACATACGCCTTGGCCAGCTCCACCAAGTGCATGCTCGACAACACCAAACTGCGTGCATGGCCGCTCAGCCCATTCCCGGCCTCACTCGCCGAAGCTCCCGCGCAGCGCAACAAGTCTGACGCCTGGGCCAAAGCCGCTTCTAAATTGACACTGTCGGGGATGGCATACGTGGCCTGATCCACGTGCCGTGGAGGCTTAGGCTCGAGCAGATAAAAATCCAGCGCGCGCTCGGCAGCCGCACGGTCCAACGATACTGCATCGCACTGAGCAGCGTCATGCAAGGGAAGGGCGGGGGGATCGGGGACACTCTTTTTCATGGGGCACTCCAAGTTTAGGGGGCAGCCCTTAATCGCGACTAAACGAGGGGGAGGCAGCCGTACGCAGGTTAGTCGACCGGCAAACTTGGAAACCGGCGCACTCGAAAGTGCCCTGCGCACGGCCACCATAAAACGCAGGCCGTAAAAAAGCGCCTCGCGGAGGTGGCGCCTTGCGCCAAGTTTGCAAGCCGGGCGACTAAACCCGACCGCTGAAAGACAGCGATGGGCCGAGACTATGCCCCGAACTGGACTGGCGCAAGCGAATGGGATTTTCTCGGAAGTTTCACCTGATTGAAAGCGAAGCGTCGTACGAAACGGCTGATTTTTCGGCGTCCCACCCTCGGCACAGCCCGTGCCGAACGCCCTTGCGAAGCCTGCTAAAGCGCTGCGCTGCTATACAGGCGCGGGCGACGATCGCCATGCAGATCGTTCAGGTTGCTGATGCGCTTGTTGTTAGCTTGCGCAAGGTTCAGCGTGGCCAGCAACATCTGCTCGCCTGCCAACTCCGTCGGGCCACTCAGCGGATAACCATCGGCATCGACGATCACTGACCCTTGCACCCAGCCCACCCCGCGCTCATGGCCATGGCGATCACACGCTGCGACAAACATACGATTGACCGAGGCATTGGCCTGAACCCGTATCACTTCGGCGGGGCGCTCTTTGTCCGGTCGTGGGCCATCGGGCCAATTGACCGGCGCGCAGAGTAACTGTGCCCCGGCCAATGCGGGCAGCCGTACCCACTCAGGGAACTCCAGGTCGTAACAGATCATCATGCCGATCCGCCCGAACGCGGTTTCCACCACGGGAGGCGGCGAGTGTCCTGCACTGAAAATTGTGTTTTCTTCGTCCCACAGATGCGCCTTGCGATACACCGCGCGAACCCCATGCACATCCAGCATCGCGGCACTGTTGGCCAGCCCGCCATTGTCCAGACGCTCGCAGAAACCAGCCACGATAACCAGGTTCAGCTCCAGGGCCAGGGCTTTCCATAAAGTGATGGCCGGCCCCTCGATTGACTCGGCCAACGCCAGCGCTTCATCACGGTCGGCGAATACGTAGCCGCTTTGCACCAACTCGGGCAGCACCACCACCTGAGCCCCACGGGAGGCAGCGGTGCGGATTGCCCGCTCGGTGAGCGTGCGGTTGTAGGCAAGGTCGCCGATCTTGGGTGCTACTTGGCAGCACGCAACGACGACATGGGTCGCTCTGTTCAATTCACTGAATTCCTTTTGTCTGGCCTTTGCTCGGGCAGGCGTTGGCGCACCTTCACGGCTCATGTGTCTGTTGGCGCACGAGACATTGCAACGAAGTCGCTTTCGGTCATCGACGCAATCACCCGGCGTTCGTACTCAAGATCAAGCGAACGGCTGAGCAGGTAATACACCAGGCCAGAAACCACCAGGCCCACGAGCCAGGCAATGTCCACGCCGCTCAACAGGCTCGCCAGCGGGCCTACAAAAATCTCTTGATTACTGGTGGCGTCAACGATGTAGAAAAACGGCACCATGGCGGCGAACCCCAGCAGGTAAGAAACGATCCCGCGAAATTGCCAGGCGCCGTAGATACCTTTAGGCGTAAAGAAATGCGCAATGGCATAGCGGCCTTTTCGCACAAAGAAGTAATCCACCAGATTGACCGCCGTCCAGGGCACCAGAAAATACAGCAGCACCACCAGGAAAGTGTTCAGCAGCGCGACACCGTCGCCTTTAATCGACAGCACACACGTCAGCACGATCAGGCTGATGGCGAAAATCGACACCACGCGGGCGTTGGGCGTCGGCGTGATTTTTTTGATCGAGTCGATACCGGTCAGCAGCGTCAACATGGCGCTGTAGGTATTGAGCGCGATGATCGGGAGAAAGCCCAAAACCGACACCAGCACCAGCACATGCCCCAGGCCCGGGATCATCGAAGAGCCGACCTGATTCAGCGCCACCAGCGCATCGTGTGCCTGCAACTGCTGCGACAACCAGGCCCCCAGGCCGATCATCCACCCGCCCGACAACGACGCGCCCAGGAACACCGCCGCGATCAGTTTGGTCCGGCTGGTATTTTTTGGCAGGTAGCGAGAATAGTCAGACACATACGGCGCGTAAGAAATGTTGTAGCTGGCACCAATGGCAAACAGCGTGGCAAACGCGACCCAGTTAAAGCCGAGGTCGGGTGCAGTCGCCGCGACATCACTGTGGCCTACGCCCATCATCAACGCGATGGTCACCAGCGTATACAGCGGCAGCGTGGCCAATAACGCCCACTTGAACGCCTTGTGCATCAGGTCATGGCCAAAGATCGACAGCAGGGCGCCGATCAGCACGACCCCGCAGGCTACTACGGTCGGGTTGAGCCCGAACACGTGCTTGAGGCCGTTGATAATCAGCGAAATATTGACCACGTTGAAACCGACGAACACGAACATCGTCGCCACCAACGCCAAAATTACCCCACGGTAGCCAAACTGCGCCCGCGACTGAATCATTTGCGGCAGGCCCATCTCAGGCCCTTGGGAACCATGGAAGGCCATGAAAATGGTGCCGAGCATAATGCCCAGCGCACCCGCCACCATCGTCCATAACGCTGACAGCCCAAGGCTTGGGCCGACAAAACCGATAGAAATAGTGAAGAAATGAAAGTTGCCCAAAAACCAGAACGGGCCCTGGCTGCTGAGTTTGGCGTGGCGTTCGTTCTCTGGAATGTAATCGATTGAATGGCCTTCGATGGCCAGCCCATCACTCGCCACCACAGCGCGCGCAGGCCTACTGGACTTTGACATACGATTCTCCTTTGACATGGAATCGAGGGTGATCATTGTTTTTATGGGGGAAGCAGTCAGTACGTGTGGACGGCTTCTTTGCTCGATATCCCAATCAGTTGGAGCTCCAAAAGCCGGCGATAAGGTCGTCGAAAACGTTGTGGTCACTGCACCAAAACACGACCTATCATTGCTCGCCATCAAGGCATCTCAGTACCGGCCCTTTGCAATGTAGGGGGCCATCCCGGGCTGTTAAATAGCGAAGATCAACTGTTTACATAGATAGTTGTCTATGTAACCCATTAGGCGGGAGCCCCTATGCTAGGCACTGTATCGGAACTGGATCTGCGCCTGATCCGCGTGTTTCTCGCCGTGGTCGAGGCGGGCGGCATCTCTGCGGCACAAACGGCGCTCAACACCACGCAACCCACCATCAGTGCGCAATTGGCTACCCTGGAAGCCCGGTTGGGGTTTCGCCTTTGTGAGCGGGGGCGGGCGGGGTTTTCGATCACGGCCAAAGGCCAACAGTTTCTCGACGCTGCGCGCCGACTAATGGCTGCCGCAGAAGGGTTTCGCATTGAAGTCCAGCACATCAATCGCAAAATCACCGGCAACGTCAACATCGGCCTATTGGGCCAAATCGACCCGGTGGCCAACAAAAAAATCGCCCTGGCCATCGCCCGATTGCGCTCCGAACATGAAGGGCTGCACTTTCACTTCACCGAACTCTCTTCATCGTTTTTGGAAGAGAAACTCATCAACGGCCACCTCGACCTGGCCATCGGCTATTTCTGGCGGCGACTGCCCAACATCGACTACTTCTCGTTGTTTCAAGAAACCCAGATCGCCTATTGCGGCCCCACCCACGCACTGTTTGACCAGGTTGGCGCACTCAGCAGCGACGACGTGCGTGAATACGACTGGGTCTGGCCCAGCCACCCGCTACCGGAAATGCCAGCGCCCACCTCCATCGACCGCCTGACCGCACTCACCGACAGCATGGACGGCGCCGCATTACTGATCTTGTCGGGCCAACATCTAGGATTTCTCCCACAGCACTACGCAGCCAAACATGAAGTACTGGGGCAATTGCACCCCCTAAACCCCGAACAATTGCGCTACGAAGTGGGTTTCCACGTCGCCGTCCGCCACTCCACGCGCCAACACGATGTCGTGAACGCATTTTTGGCCGAACTGCTGAGCATATTCGAAGACAAACTCCCCACCGCCTGACCTGCCCAGCGCTGGCGCGATAAAGCCCCCCACCTGTAGCGCCCGCCCTGACACGCAAAAAGCCCACGGACGACATGACAAACAAAGGCATGCCCGTTAACATGCACGCCGTCCTCTGCGCCACGCCATCAGCGTGTGGTGCAAACGTTTGTCTCAGTAGCTCAATTGGATAGAGCATCCCCCTCCTAAGGGGAAGGTTGGCAGTTCGAACCTGCCCTGGGACACCATACTTTTCAAGGCTTTACGACCACCAATCCTGTGATCGCTTATCTCGTACCAGCAGCGTACCAGCGTGAGAGTTTTGTGACGCTGAGCATGAAAGTAGTTTTGATATATGGTTCAGGCATCCTCCTCGCTCAGATCGTCTATCCCCTTGCCCCTGTCCTACGGCTAGAACTGCGCTCGCAGCTAGCGCCTAAGCACGCTCCGCTCCCTCCCTGCTGGGGTGCGGCCAGCTCGTTTGCTACACCATAAACTCGCGTCACACCGCCGATCAATAGACTGGTAACAACAGGGTGTTCACCTGAAGATCCCTGAAATGCAGGAGCTCTAGGCGTTGGTTTGTACCTGTTTCACGGGTTACACGCTCCTAGCACTACTGCATCTATTAGCCATGGAATAGGCCTACACGATCAATCGTTTCATACTGAGTGAAACGTACCAAACCGGCAGTGAGTGGCTATCCGCCTTTTGGTGGTATGAGCGAAATGCGCCCACAGCGAAGCCCTTGATTGTGGACTAACACGTTCTACTGGGGGGAGTGTGAGTCTTTCATTTGATGCTGATTAATCCGCTGGGGACCCTGAGGATTTAAAACAGGTACGGGGCAGGAAACCCGCGGGATTACGTTAGTGAAAGGGGTCACAGCTTAGTGAACTGGTGAACTGGTGAACTGGGTTAACTGCAGTTCACCTGTGCATATGCACTATAGATTTGGAACTGCTAGACCCTCAGGGGGGCGTGTGTGTCGGTAAGGTGAAAGTGTGTCGACTGAAGGGTGATGGGAATCGGGCCTTTAGTGGTTACGGGCTGTATTGCTGGTAATCAACACGCTGCTGAGTCAACTGGGTCAACCAGTCAAGTGTGGTCAACTAACTCTGGAATCCAGCCACTAACGATTTCGTGCGGGTTTCCTGCCCCGTACCTAGCAATAAGTCCCAGGGGCCCAGTCACGTTTGACGCACCAGCTTCTATCGCTGGAGGGACCATCGACTAGGGGGCTAAGGGGGGCTCTCTGAAAGGCAGTGTTGCGTGTGTTACAGGTGTTTCAATTTTATAACTATCTGATTTTAAGTGATTTTTATTGGTTTCCTCAGCCTTGATCGTACTCAGGATGAAGTGTTACGGGGGAGGGGGGTGTTACATGAAATTGGTTCTTGGATTGGTACTATCGAATATCTTAAACCTGCTGTTGGCCAGAAGCGGCAATCGCAAAGCGAGCAGGCATAGATTCGTTGCGACAGGATCTGGCGGGCTGAAAATGACTCATAGTCGATGTTGGAACTCCATACGAATAGGGTTTATCTTCTCCATATTTCGAGTGCTATATCCTGTCAGATCGCGCTGCATCTCTCATAGATCCTGGAAAATGCCGTAATCTCGCGGTTATGATCAGGGCAAAGCGTTTTGAATCTCCACCTACGGGTCGCTAGAACGCATTATGCATTTCAATGGAATGAGTCCGCCAAAATGAGTCCGGCTTACTATTTACCTCGCAAGCTCACAGATGGTAATAGAACATATACGGAGGAGGAGCTGCTCCTCGCTTCAGACTACGTGATCGTTCTGTCTGAGCCCGGTGGAGGTAAGTCATCATTGCTGGAAAGCCTTGCGCAGCGACTAGAAGTGGCATGTGTCACTGCTAACGTTTTCAGCCACTTGGGGGGCGATACAAATAATTCCTCTCTAGTCATAGATGCTTTTGATGAGCTAGCTAAGATCGATCAGACCGGTATCCATAGGCTACTTGCCAACGCGACAAAGTCTCATGCGAAGCATGTAGTCATTTCGAGCCGATCAAGCGAGTGGGGCACCTCGTCGACTCAGGCGTTTACGGACTTTTTTAGACAGTGTCCTCTCGTAGTTCGGTTATGTGAATTCGATAAAAATGAACAAAAGTCTATATTTGATCAGCATGTGCCGGGTGAACATTTTAAAAATTTTCGGAATGAAGTATCAAGGTTTGATCTAGAGTCACTTCTTCCGAATCCTCAATTTCTAAAACTTTTCGCAGATGCATACGTAGAAAGTGGCAGGCACTTTGAAAATAAAAGATCTATCTTCTCCCTTGCAGTAGAGCGCTTATCAAGGGAGGTGAATCCTAAGATCGCAAGTAAGCCTAATTCACTCTCTGTTGTTGAAAGAGTGGATTTTGGATCTGAAATATTTGCCAAATTGCTCCTGTGTGGATCTGATGGCGTAACTAAGAATGAAGCAAGTGAGAGCCGTATTTACCCATTTATGGGTTCGCTTTCCAGTAAGTATGAATACTGTGGAGATATTTTAGCAACGAGACTATTCAAGCCTGGAGACTTGTCGGATCAACATCGCCCAGTTCACAAAGTGGTTGTTGAGTACTGCGCTGCAAGCTATTTGACGAATCGCATTCGGGATTCAAGAGACTTTCTCACATTAACAAAATGTCTGCCTGTTATTGCACCTAACTCTATCGTTCGAGATGAACTGCGCGGCCTTATTGGGTGGATGGCTGCGCTGGGCACTAGAGATGTCCAGGCAGCAGTAATCCAGTTGGATCCATATGCCGTGCTGGCAAACGGTGATCCGTCACAGCTGGAACCATCTTCAAAAAGATTGTTGATTCGCAAGCTAAAAGAAATTGAAATAATAGATCCTTATTTTCGAAGAGGTGACTTTGGTAGGCGTTTCAGCGTTGCTGGATTTTTCACAAGAGATGTTGTTGACGAAGTTAGATCTATTTTAGTATCAGGAGGTGAAGGGCATCTTCGTGATCTTATTTTAGAGTTGTTAGTTGGTTCAAAAGAAACCAAAGAGTTTGAAGGTGAGTTGGTGAGTATACTGTTGGCTTCCAGGGAGTCTGAGAGCGCACGGTTTCTGGCAAGTAAGTGTTTAATTGCGATTGCTGGTCGTAATCACAAACCCGATTTGATGGTTTTGATTGATGAGGCTACTCATACTTCCTTGCGAGTAGCTGCAGAGTTCATGAAGTATGCATATTCCAAGGCGAGTGAGCGGGCATTAATTTTTGATTTTCTTCGCGCTTGTGCGAGTCTTTATCCGGAAGAATATAATCGTTATGATCGTATTATAGAGTCTCGTTTTTTTGTGAAGCAACTAATTGTATGTTTAGAGTGCGAAGTAGTTGGGTGGCTTCTCGATGAGCTCTGTTTAGATCTTGTCTGCACTTGTGCGAAAGAAGTCTACGAGTGCAAGTGTAAGATTGGTACAAGTAAAATCATGGGCTATTTGTTGGATCGTTATTTTGATGTCGTCGCCCCGCCGCATGATCCGGTAAGGGTTTGGAGGTGGGTTGAAAACTTAAACTATCACAATCAAATAGTTGCAAGTCAAAGCAAAGCAGTTGAAATTCTACAGCAAGATATAAATTTGCGACAAGGGATTATTGCCGTCGCATTCGGAAATTTGACGGATAGAGAGGAAATATTCAAAACAAAAATACATAAGTTTGAGTTTCACTCTCATTCAGGTTTGATGCTGTTTCGTGAGGATAAAAAGTTTTTAGCGGATCTTGCTTTTGAGTTAGGGAATCCGATTTTATGGTCGACTTGCATTCCGTCACACCAGAAGCATCAGTCTAGTAATGCCCGAGGGCCTGATGACTTACGGTGCTACTTACGTGGCCAAGCGCTTGCGAAACCAGAGTTCATGCACCAGTGGGTCAAAGTTAATAGGTCAGCCTCGGAGCTCGATAAGTTAAATGGTTTGCCAGCTAATCTTAGAAGAAAGATAAATAGGAGTAAATATAAGCGAAAAATTATTCGAGAAAAAAATGCGCAATACGTTAGAGAAAACAGACAGCTGATTGAATCTGGTTCGCACTGGAGAAGCTTGGAGAGGTTAGCCGTTCTTACGTTAATGGAAACGAATGGAGTCGAAGAAGAATTTGGCGATAAAACAATTGCGCTGAATGCATTGAGAAATTGTATCGATTTTATAGCGCCGCACATACCAGAGCTGCAAACGCTTGCAGAACTGTCCTGCGCCTCTAAAGGATCAGGCGCTGTACGGATATTGTTTGCAGCCTGCCTGGAAATTATGCGGGAGCAACAAAGTCTGGAGTGTATAGATCTACGACTATTAAAGTCAGTTAGAGCTAGTATTAATGTTCACTATAGATCTGTGAGCGATGATGAGAACAAAGCTATTAAGCGTGAGATAGATAGACTTATTTTTGCTGAAGATGGCGGTGCGGAAGATTTTATTAGAGCTTATGTTGAGACTCAGCTTGCCATTCCTGGGTGTAATAATCCAGATGTTTGGCTTCTGCGCGGAGATGAAGCTTTTTCCCAGTTGCGCTCAAAGCTGTCTATTGAGTGGTTGACTCGTTTTGAAGAATTAAAGCTCGATACTGATTGTGCTTTGTTTGACATCGCTGTTCAGTACGCTGATCGTGATTCATTGAAAGCTATTATTATGAAACGATGCTCTGAATTAATAGCGCTAAGTTCTGATGTGGCGAATTGTGAGGATTTAAAACAGAAACGTTTATTCTGGTTTCTTGCTGATTTTTATTTCAATGATGATATCTCGAAGCCTCAGTGGGACTGGTTGCAGGTTGATGCTGAAAATATTTTTGCTTTTTATGAGCGCTCAGGAAAACTTCGGAATAGTAATTCGTCGTGGCCAAGCTTAACTGCTGTAAAAGTTAAGGCTGTTCTTGATGCGTTTATCAGTAGCTGGCCTGAGGTGGAGTTGAATAATCAATGGGGGAACGATAGCCCGAAGGAAGAGAATGCATATCGTTTTATACAGGAGTTAGTGTGGAGTTTGAGTTCGTTGGAGGCAGATGAAGCCATTCCTGTTATTCAGGATCTTCTTGCAGATTGTAGATATGAAGGGGTCCGCAGGGATTTAAGTAGTATTCATAGTGCGCAATTTAGAAGGCAATCACTCAGAGATTATGAAGCACCATTCCCTAGGGATATTGTAAGTCTGCTAGACACCGACTCCATTGTTACTGTGGAAGGGTTGCGGCAATTTATCATTGATGAGCTTCATGTTCTACAGGGTGCAATTAATGGTGGTGAGTTTAATTCGGGAGATCGATTTTATGATAAGGAAAAACGGTTAGGTGAAATAAAGTGCTCCGAGGTGATTGCTGAACGTCTTAGCATTCGACTTGAATCTCTGGGTGTGATAATTACGCAGGAACATCAATTGAAAGAAAGTAAGCGGAGTGATTTTACGGCAGCAAAAATTATTGATGGTAAAAGAAAGCTTCTAGTTACTGAGGTCAAAGGTCAATGGCATGCAGAGCTATACACTGCTGCGCAAGATCAACTTCATGATCGATACTCAATTCATCCAGATGCGGAGCAGCAGGGGATTTACATTGTTCTTTGGTTTGGTGGTGACGAGCTAATAGCAGGTCGAAAGAATTCAGGTGTTGCAACCGCAGAAGAATTAAAGTTAAGTATCCAAGCGAGTTTGCCACGGCAGTTGAGCGGCCTTCTTGATATTTTTGTTCTGGATGTCAGTAAATCTAGACGATGGCCAAGTGTGTAATCTATCCAATTCTTTGTGTGGGGGTATGTTTGATTTATTGGATTGTAAGATTTTTCAGTGAATATCTTATGTCGAATTCGGATAGTAAGTCTTTCATCGCTCAAAGCGATGAACCGTTTTAATGGCCAGGAAATACCGATAAACAATGAGTACTTTGTTGGTAACCCTCACACCTCAGTTATGAGAAGGGGTGTGGTGACGTGGGTCATCATGAGTTTGCCTTCAATGTAAAGGTTTAGCTGAATATCCCATTTCTGAATCATCAAACAGCTTCATAGTTTCTCCGGTTGGTTGCAGATATGGCAGGTTGCCTCTGGCCAAAATAGTCGTCTACTCGGATTAGACATTTCCTCACTCAGGCTGCAAATTTCCATACGGTTTAGTCATGAAACATCGGCCCGATACGCATCAGATCACCACACCTAGGTCTCTATATCATTAGCTTACTTGCCTCTCAGCACCTCACCGCGCTCTCGCTAACCTATCTGCGCTGGGCATTTGCCGTTAAAGTGCCTCAAGCCCAGTAGTTTTTTTGCAAGGATGCTCTTAGGATGCTTTCATCGCCCCAACCCAAAAGCCTGATCATTGACCTGGAGGTCGTCCCCGGCAAAGCCAATCAACCTGACCGCATTTTTATGGTTGGCGCCTTGCGTACCGACACGGAAGAAGAGTTTGAGCGTAAGGTCGACAAGGATTTATCCTCTGCCCTTGAGGCGCTAGATAGCTTGGGGTTGGGCGCCAATTTCGTACTTGGCCATAACATCATCGATCATGACTTACCGATACTCCAAGCGCAAGCTGCGCACCTGGCTTTACACCAGTTACCGGTTATTGACACAAGCCGCTACTAGCTGAAAGCTGCCTCCGCCAATGGAGCTTTCGATCCCAAGAGACTTGTCATTGGCTTATTAGAATCATGGCTGCTAAAACTCTTGTTGGTACATGTAACTTTTGGCGGAGAGTTGAGTTTGCAGCTATTTAGATAATGCGCGCAGGATTTACGTCTGCTGTAGCTGCTGAGAGTGGCTGGTGGAGGTGCGTAAAGTACAACTCGTTTGCAATCATGAAGTACGTATTGCTCAACCATGACTTTCCTGATTTGCCCGCTGCCTTGAGCACTCTCATGGACGACATGCTGGCACTAAGCTATCTTCGCCTGCAAAATTAAGCGCGGGCCGCGCGATGAGATGACTCAGCAAAGGGATGGGCGCGATGATTTACCGATGCAATGGATGCAGT
The DNA here is from genome assembly GCF_025465935.1 of Pseudomonas sp. 7P_10.2_Bac1. Classification (GTDB taxonomy): domain Bacteria; phylum Pseudomonadota; class Gammaproteobacteria; order Pseudomonadales; family Pseudomonadaceae; genus Aquipseudomonas. The sequence goes on from NZ_JANLNV010000094.1 coordinate 212,480, forward strand.
AAGACAACCTTTGAGACTTCATGCTCAGGTTGCTTGAATTCTGAGGTTTCGCCGTCTTCAGAGCTTGATGCATGGCACCTTACTCCGCTGGATCCTTCGTTTTATCCGGACTTCCAATATCGGTCCAAAGGGCTGATAAAAGACTTTCTCGGTAAAAAAAAGGAGCAAGCCCAGCTCAACGAGCTTCTGAGTAATGTGTTGAGAAAATACTCGGAGCTGAAGCAGCCCTATTTCACAAACTTCATCCACACCACTCGTCAAAGGAGAGGGAGTGATGAGGCAAAACAATCGGGCGAATACACCCAGCTAGACCTGTTCAGGGAGGTGTTGGTTCGCAAAGGCTTTGACGAGCTTGAAGGCTTGCCTTCTCTTTTGGACAAACTGCTGCAAACGACTGCGTTTAATTCTACCTACCGAGGGTTCGCGAGAGAGTTGTCTCGTCATATTCGAGCCAATCTTGCAGATACTTTGCGCTCCTGGATTGAAGAGGCCGGAACGACATTCAGGTCTGACTTGGCCTTGTTCTACTACTACCTTTGGGAAAATAAAGTTGTCTTTCCTAATGTCCAATTCAATCCTCAGGCTGCCTCGACACCTGGTATACCGCTCCTTCCTTTACAGGCCTTACTCAATAGTCTGGAACTCTGCGAGGATATCTATTACGACATTCTCGTTGAGCGGTTGGGTTCCCAGCTTGAGCATTTCAATCCGAACCAATTCATCACTATGTACCTAGTGGATGCTATGGATGGATTTCAATTCGAAGCCTTTCTGGTCGAGATCTTCCGAACCATTGGCTACGACGTAAAAGAAACCAAAAAGACAGGTGATCAAGGCGCCGATCTTTTCGTCAACCGGTTTGGCAAAAACATGGTCATCCAGGCCAAGAATTATTCCGGTACTGTGGGTAACTCGGCGGTGCAACAAGCTATTTCTGCAAAAGCGTTCTACGGATGTGACGAGGCGATGGTAGTCACCAACTCGTACTACTCAATATCAGCAAAAGAACTGGCCGACATGGCAGGCGTCAGGCTCATCGACCGCATTGGGCTTCAGAGTTATCTGGATGACTACAATCAGAAACTCATCGAGGTCTTTGAGGTTGAGGAAGAAAGCGCTTAGGCGTATCTGTTCTTCCAATCAACTACGAACGAGCCCCAACGCAGCAGGCTGCTTCATTGCAGCCTGCTGCAATCGCTTACATCCCCCTCACACCACCGCCGCCTCAACCATCCTGACGTTCGGCGACCCTGCCTTCGAATTCTGCTTCAGTCGATACCTAGCAATATTTCGCTCGCTGGGGGGTTATCATCCACGGGGTGTGGGGGTGCGAAAAGACGTGTTACAGGTGTTACAGGTGTTACAGGTGTTACGAGTAACGTTAACCTATTGAATTTCTTGGGTTTTATTGCCGTTACACACCTCTAATCCATCACATGCGTTGGGTGTTACAAGCCAAATAGGTGTTACAAACCGTAGGCCGCAATCGGTCGGAAGCTGTCTTTCACCGCTCCACAGAAACACTCTCAACGTATCCTGCTAAAAGAAAACAATGAAAAGGAGTTCGAATGAAAACTGATTGGCAACAAATACGAGAAATGATGAACACTGTCATCGATAGCTGTGAGCAGATCGAGACGGCAGGATTCAATGAAGAACATCGCTCCGCGACCGTGGAAATCAAAGGCGTCAATTACTCCGTTCAGGAGTTTTTAATCAGTGCTTGGACGCTCCCGGAAAACATTCGCTACCAGATCATTCGTGAGCGTCATGAAGCTGGAAATAACCTTCCCTACGTTCCTGAAGCAGCCCGCATTCTTGTCTCCATGGCGCAGGCCTGTGCGGAATTGGTCGGAGCAGCCGACACGGCACCAGCTCAAAAAGCTATTGCAGGAATGAATCATTGGTACAAGGCCTACGCTGTACCGCATATGACCACAGCCATCGGGCTGGCAAAAAAAGAATCTGACGCTTAGATTCCATGGGCAATCACCCGGCGGAGGCGGATCTGTCATCTCCTGTACGAACGCCTGCTATGGGTAGTTTTCAGCCTCTCACCGCAGGCAGAAAACGGCCAAAAGCAGTCAGTCACGATAGCTGCGGTCGACCCAATACGAACTTTCTCGTAGACAACTGTAGTGGTCTAATGAAACCGGACACTCTTTTAGGCGAGAATACTTGCCAAGGGCGGCATTTCTACCACTTGCCGCCCCTCATCCCCCTCATCCCCCTCACACCACCGCCGCCTCAACCATCCTGGAACGCCAGACAGAAGCCAACACCATCAGCAGCCCCAGACCCGCCATGGCCGCTCCGGCCAGGGAAATCGCCGGATAACCCAGGCCCGCATTGATCACCGCTCCGCCCAGCGCTGCGCCTATCGCGTTGCCAAAATTGAAGGCGCCAATGTTCACCGCAGAGGCAAGGTTGGGCGCGTCTTTGGCTGCTTCCATGACGCGCATCTGTAGCGGCGGCACCAGGGCGAAGCTGGCGATACCCCATATCAGGATGGCCAGTGCAGCAGGCACCTCCCAACGCATCAGCAGGGTGAACGCCAGCAAGACGAGAATCAGCACGCTTAGCGAGACGATCAAGGTGCGATCTATCGAGCGGTCGGCGGCCTTGCCGCCCCACATATTGCCCAGCGTCAACCCCACTCCAAAAAGTACCAGCATGGCGGTGATGTAGGCGGTGGAACCATGGGTCTCGCTGCTGAGGATCGGCGCGATGTAAGTGAAGACGGTAAACATTGCGCTCGATCCGACGACGGTCAGGGCCAAGGCGCCCAGCACCGGGCCGCGCCCCAGTACTCGAATTTCGGCCATGACACCGGCGCTTTGCGGCGTCTTCAGGTTAGGCAGGGCGAACCACAGCGCGGCCATGGTCAACAAGCCGAGGCCAGTGATGCCCCAGAACGCGGTGCGCCAACCGAACAGCTCACCAAACCAGGTGGCCAGCGGCACACCGCCGATGGTTGCCAGGGTCAGGCCCATGAACATCGCCGCAACCGCTCCGGCACGTTTTTCCGGAGCGACCACGCTGGCGGCGACGATGGAGCCAACACCAAAAAATGCACCATGGTTGAGTGAGGTCACCACCCTGGCGATCATGAGGCTGTAGTAATCGGTGGCCAGGGCTGACATCAGATTACCCAGGGTGAAAATCGCCATGAGCCCGATCAGCAGATAGCGCCGGGGAATTTTGCCGGTGGTCAGGGTCATCAGCGGTGCGCCGAGCAATACGCCCAGCGCATACGCACTGACCAGCAAACCGGCGGCAGGAATGGAAACGCCCAGATCCGCAGCGATACCCGGCAACATGCCCATGGGGGCGAATTCTGTGACGCCGATGCCAAAGGCTCCGATGGCGAGTGCTACAAGGGGTGGATTGATACGCATGAAAGGCTCCTTATCTATGCCGCTAATGCTACGATCCTGTCTTTTCAAGCGGTAGATGGCATTTTTGGCAATCACCTTTGCGCAGGAGGCACAAGTGGACTTCAACGGCAGGTCTGGTGAAATGAGCGTGTTCACCACCGTGGCGCAGGAAGGCAGCCTGTCGGCCGCCGCGCGTGCACTGGGCCTGACACCCTCGGCAGTCAGTCGGATCATCGCGCGTACCGAGCAACGCCTTGGCACCCGCCTGCTGTTGCGCACCACCCGAGCGCTCACCTTCACTGCCGAGGGCGAAGCGTTCCTGCGCGGCGCCCGGCGTATCCTGGCCGACATGGATGAAGTTGAAGAAGCCATCGCCGATCAAGGCGTACCCAGGGGGCGATTGCGGGTCAGTGCGGCCCTTGGCCATGGCCGGCTGGCCATCGTTCCCTTGGTTGCAGCATTCAGCGCCCGTTACCCGAACATCGTCGTCGACCTCACCCTCGGCGACGAAGTGGTCGACATTCTTGGCGGTCAGGCGGACGTCGCGATACGTTTTGGCCACCTGCCCGACAGCCCGCTGACCGCGCGCAGGATCGGCGACACCGGCCAGGTCGTGGTGGCATCGCCCGATTACCTGCAGCGCCACGGCATCCCCCAAGAGCCGGAAGACCTGTTGCAGCACAACTGCCTGCGCTTCAACTTCCGGCGTGCCGAGCCCAACTGGCCGTTTATCCGCGATGGAAAAGAGTTCTCCCTAAAGGTCAGCGGCAACATCGAATGCAGCAGTGGTGAAGCGCTGTCACAATTCGCGCGAGTAGGTGCCGGCATTGCACGTATCGGTGAGTTCAGCGTGAACGAGGACCTGCAGCGCGGCGACTTGATTGCACTGCTGGAAGCCTGGAACCCCGGGGACCGCGAACCGATTCATGCGGTGTTCGTCGGTGGGGCGGCCATGCCGGCGCGAGTACGATTGTTCGTGGATTTCTTGCTGGAGCATCACCGGATATAAGCGCAGGCGTGAGCCGGGTACTTGTGGCCGATTTCTGCCTGTCCCCAAGGGCCTTAGACAACCCGAATTCGGCTAAAGAAAACCCATGGATCAGCTTCTGATCCAGAACATCGTTTGCACCGTAATCTGCGGATGACTTTCTAGCGACTCCTGTATTCTGCAAGCGTCTATCCAAATCTGTGATCACAGATGCCGTTTTAACCTACCCCCAACGCCCCAATCCGCCTATAATCCCCGCCCATGAATCTATCCAAACTCGTGTCGCCCATGGTCCGCCAGACTCTCAGTGCGGACGTTTATTCTCAGCTTCGTGATCTGTTGATCAGTGGCCGGGTCATGCCCGGAGAGAAGCTGTCGCTCAGGTCCATTGCGGATGCGCTGGGCGTGAGTGTGATGCCGGTGCGTGAGGCGGTGCATCGGTTGGTGGCTGAGCAGGCGCTCGAGATGTCGGCCAATCGCTTTATCCGGGTGCCGGTGTTGACGGTCAGCCAGTTTCGCGAGGTCACCAGTATTCGTTTGAATCTGGAAGGCCAGGCAGCGGCGCGGGCGGCGGAGTTGGTCAGCCCGCAGGCGCTGCAGGAGATAGAGGGTATTCATGAGGCTTTTTGCAAGGAGTTTGCCAAGAGCGCTCCGGATGAATCCCAACTCATCGCGCTGAATAAAGAGCTGCATTTCGCTATTTATCAGCAGGCGGACATGCCCATCCTGCTGCGGATTGTTGAGTCCCTTTGGCTAAGAATCGGGCCGATCCTCAATTACGATCTGCGCTCGGGCACTGAGCGGGTGATTCAGCGGGTGCAAGCCAGCCACCATGCGGCAATGGTCGAGGCCTTGAGGGCGCGCGATCCGGTGGCGGCGTGTGAGTCTTTGCAAAACGACATCAAGAGTGCCGCAGAATTTATTTTGAATACCGGTGCGCTGGTGGTGGCGGATGCCATCAAGGCTGTCGACGCGGATTAACCCGGCAGCAGAGGCAAAAAACGAGGCGGACTGAACAGTCCGCCTCGTTTTTTTATGGGCGCTGACCTCTGGCGGCTTACATCTGTGCGCCGATCATCCAGGGCACGGTTTCTTCGTTGCCCACGCCCAGGGCTTCACTTTTCGATTGCTCGCCCGACGCGACACGAATAAGCATGTCGAAGATTTCCCGGCCCTTGGATTCAAGGGTGGCGTCCCCGTCCATAACGTCTCCGCAGTTGATGTCCATGTCATCCTGCATGCGGGTGAACATTTTGGTGTTGGTCGCCAGCTTGATGGACGGCGCAGGCTTGGCGCCAAAGCACGAACCCCGGCCGGTGGTGAAGGCCACCAGGTTGGCGCCGCTGGCGATCTGGCCAGTGGCACCCATGGGGTCGTAACCCGGTGCATCCATAAACACCAGGCCGCGGGCGGTAATCGGCTCGGCGTAGCGGTACACGCCCATCAGCGCCGAGGAGCCGCTTTTTGCCACGGCGCCGAGGGATTTCTCAAGGATGGTGGTCAGGCCGCCCGCCTTGTTGCCCGGGGTGGGGTTGTTGTCGATGCTGCCTTTTTCCCGATCTGCGTAGTTCTCCCACCATTTGATGAGGTCGACGATGCCTTGGCCCACTTCACGGGTGGCCGCACGGCGCGTCAGCAGGTGCTCGGCCCCATAAATTTCTGGGGTTTCACTCAGGATGGCGGTGCCGCCTTGGGCGACCAGCAGGTCGACGGCCACTCCGAGGGCAGGGTTGGCGGTAATACCCGAGTAGCCGTCCGAACCGCCACATTGCAACGCGACGGTGAGATGCCTGGCAGGCACCGGCTCGCGCCGACAGGCGTTGGCAATCGGCAGCATGGCTTCCACGGCAGCGATTGCGGCATCGGCAGCCTTGCGCGTCCCGCCCGCATCCTGGATGACCACCGGCGCGATCAGCTTGCCAGTCTCGATGCCTTGCGCCATGAACAGCGCGCCCATTTGGTTGGCCTCGCAGCCCAGGCCGATGACCACCACGCCGGCGAAGTTGGCGTGCTTGATGAACCCGCCCAGGGTGCGCCGCAGTTGGTTCACCCCCTCGCCGTTGTGCTCGATGCAGCAACCAAAACTGTGGGTGATCGGCACCACGCCATCCACGTTCGGATAGGCATCGAGCACACCGTTTCTCGAGAAGTGTTCCACCACCATTTTGGTCACGGTAGCGGAGCAATTCACGGTGCTCACGACGCCAATGTAATTGCGCGTGGCCACCCGACCGTCCGCGCGCACAAACCCCTGGAAGGTCACCGGATCGGCTGGTGGCGTGGCGATCCGCGCGTCTTCGCCGAATGCATAGTCACGCTCAAACGTGGCCATTTCCAGGTTGTGGGTGTGCACATAATCGCCGGGCTCGATGGGTTGCGTCGCAAAACCAATAATCTGGCCATAGCGCAACACTGGTTCACCCGTGTCGACGTGGGCCAGTGCGACCTTGTGCGCGGCGGGCACGTCACTGCGCACCACGGTATCGTCGAACTCGGTGATCACCGTGCCTTCTGCGATCGGCGCACGGGCGATGGCCACGTTATCGCTGGGGTGAAGTTTTAGTACCAGAGACAGAGTCTTCATTTGATCCTCGTGTTTTCAGTCATGCACGGTGTGACGTGGGGCAATACGATGTTGTCCCGTGTTGTAGAGGTGCTTTCTTGCGCTTGGCGCAGGCGGGTGCTGAGGAACGCGGCGAGCATCAACAGGGCGGCCACAATGATCAGCCCGTTCTTGGTGCTTCCGGTTGTTTGCTCGACGAAGCCCAGCAGTGACGGGCCGAAGAAACCACCGGTAATCCCGCAGGTATTGACCAGCGCCAGGCCGGCGGCCATGCCGGCGCCCGCAAGCCGTGAGCTGGCGAAGAGGAAGACCACCGGCTGCACGACAAAAAACATCGAGGCGGTGAGGGTGAATCCGATCAGTGCAATCATCGGCGGCGTGTAGGCGGCCAGGGTCAAACCGGCCGACATCAGGACCAGCCCGCCAAACATGATCTTGCGCGAGAGTTTTGGCGTGGTCGCGTACTTGGGCAGGAAGGCGGCGCCCAACGCGGCGGCGATCCAGGGGATTGAGTTCAACAGGCCGATTTGTACGGAGGTCAGCCCGCCGTATGTGCCGATGATGCCCGGCAAAAAGAAGATGACCGAATACACACTGATCTGGTGCAGAAAGTACACCGCAATGGCTAGCCACAACTGAGGGATTTTGAACACGCCCTTAAAAGAATGGCCGACGTTGCCGGAGGCGATTTCTTCATCATTTTCTTTTTTGAGGGTCTGTTCGACTTCAAGGGCTTGTTCCTTGGTCAGCCAACTGGCCTTGGAGGGTTTGTCCGGAAGTTTTTTCCAGATCACCACCGAGAACAGCACCGCCGGGATGCCTTCCAGAAAGAACAGCCACTGCCAGCCATGCCAGCCCATGATGCCGTCCATTTCCAGCAACAGCCCGCCAATCGGCCCGCTGATAATGTTGGCCAGGCACACGCCGATCAGGAAGTAGCCGCTGGCGCGCGCCCTTTGCTCCTTGCCGAACCAATAGGTCAGGTACAGCATGACACCCGGAAAGAGCCCCGCTTCAGCAGCACCGAGCAGGGCACGGGCGATATAAAAAGTCGTCTCGTCGGTGATAAAGGCCATGCCCGCCGACAGCACGCCCCAGGTGATCATGATCCGGGTAATCCACAGGCGTGCGCCCACGCGGTGCATGATCAGGTTGCTCGGCACTTCCATCAGCGCGTAGGTGAGGAAGAACAGCCCGGCGCCAAATCCATAGGCGGCCGCAGAGATACCCAAATCGACAGCCATGTGGGTTTTGGCCAGGGAAATATTGGTCCTGTCCAAAAAGCTGATGACGTAGGCAAAGATCAGCATCGGCATTAGCTTGCGAAACATTAAAGCGTTCAGCGACTGTCCCTTTTGTGTTTTTGTATGGGTCGTTGCGAACATGGTTCAGCTCTCCTCATGAGGACAGGGCGTCGGGCCGCTGTCGCAAAACAGCGCCCGTGAGTACTCGATCTATCCTCTGGATAATCTTTAGTGGGGCAGGGCCCCGTGCTTAGAAGTTGACGTTGTCGCCACCCTTGAGTTTGAGAATCTGTCTCGCGTCATCGGGCGTCGCCACTTCCAGTGAAAGTCCTTCCAGAATCGTGCGCATGCGCCGCACCTGGTCCGCATTGCTTTTTGCCAATTGCCCCGGGCCGTCCCACAGCGAGTCTTCAAGGCCAACCCGCACGTGCCCGCCCAAGGTCGCTGCCTGCGCGCCAATGCTCATCTGTTGCTTGCCGGCTGGCAGCACCGACCACTGATAGTCATCCCCGAACAGACGGTCGGCAGTGCGACGCATGTGCAGCACGTCTTCGGGGTGAGCGCCGATGCCGCCGAGAATCCCGAACACCGACTGGATCAAAAACGGCGGCTTGATCAGCCCGCGATCAATAAAGTGGGCCGCCGTGTAGAGATGGCCGATGTCATAGCACTCGATTTCAAAGCGCGTGCCGTTTTCGCTGCACGACTCCAGGATGTGGGCAATGTCGGTGAAGGTATTTTTGAAAATACGGTCATGGCTGCCCGCCAGGTAAGGTTCTTCCCAGGCGTGCTTGAATGTCTTGAACCGATTGAGCATGGGGTACAGGCCCATGTTCATGGTGCCCATGTTCAGCGAGGCCACTTCGGGCTTGAACTGGTGCGCGGGGCGCAGGCGATCTTCTAGCGACATGGTCGGTGCGCCGCCAGTGGTCAAGTTGATCACCACGTCGCTGGCTTCCTTGATAGCCGGCAAAAATTCCTTGAACAGGGCCGGGTCCTGGGAAGGGCTGCCGTCCACCGGGTTGCGCGCGTGCAAATGGACAATGGCCGCGCCCGCCTCGGCAGCGCCAATGGCCTCTTCGGCAATTTGGCCGGGAGTGACCGGCAGGTAAGGGGACATGGACGGTGTGTGGATGGCGCCGGTAACAGCGCACGTAATGATGACTTTACGAGCCATGGTGATCTCCTGGTGCTTTTGTTTTTGGTGGTCAGGATGAAGCAGGGTTTTCAACAATCAGGGGCTTGGCGCTTGTGCGCGGCCAGGGCCATCAGGCGCTTGTCGCGCCAGGCCGAACGCAGTGCGATGCCTTCAAGTTCCAGCGCACGGCGACGCTCCTGATGCACGCGGTCGACGGCCGATTCCGACCAACTGAACGCGTGCTCAGAATCGACCGCTGCGCGATTTTGCTGGCCGTAGCGCGCGGCGTAGTCAGCCACGCCAGCCGGGGCGTTGAGGTCAATGGTTTCGAAAGGACCCATGAACGACCAGCGCAGGGCGAGCCCATCCTTGAGTACCCGGTCGATGTCTTCGGCGCTGGCGAGGCCGTCTTCATGCAATTTGAAGCATTCGTTGAGCACGGCGGCTTGAACGCGATTGAGTAGAAAACCGTGGATTTCCCGGGACAACACCACGGGGCTTTGCCCGGCGGCGGAGTAGAGCGTGTGGGCGCGGATCATCACGTCCGCGGCGGTCCAGGGGGCAGGGCACAGCTCTACCAGCGGGATCAGATAAGGCGGGTTGGTCGGGTGTGCTACCAGGCAGCGGGCCCGCCCCGGCAGGTCATTCGTGAACTCGGAGGCCGGCAGCCATGAAGTCGAACTGGCCAGGATCGCCTCCTTGGGTGCCAGGGTGTCCATGCGCTGGAAAATCTCGATTTTGGCTTCGACCGTTTCCCGAACGTTTTCCTGGGCGAGCACTACGCCGCGCAATGCAACGGCCAAATCGGGCACACAGGTAATGCGCGCCAGCACGGTGTGAGGGGCGTCTGTGAGCAGGTCAAAGTCCGCGAGCTCATGCAGCCTTGCTTCGATGTAGGCATGGCTGGCCTGCATCGTGTGCCGATCCATGTCGTGCAGGCGCACGGGGTGGCCCGCGCGGGCAAACACGATGGCCCATGCTCTGCCAATCAGACCGGCGCCAATGATGGCTACGGGGCCTCGTTCGGTGGTAGCGGTGCTTTGCATGATGTTCTCCACATTTTTGTATTTATGTTCAGGAGTTGCGCTTTTGGCTGGCGCATCCACATCGAGGGTCGGGCCGAGGCAGGGCAATCGGCGGCGCTGACGAGTGGTATGAAAATCATGGTATTCGCTGTGATCACAGATCACAAGATTAATTTATAGAGTGTCGGACGATTGGTTTTGCCCCTACCCACAAGGCATTTCAGGCACTCGCAAGGCTCACGGCTGTGGGCCGCGCAGTGTTCCGACGGACTGAAAAATAGGCTAGACGGCCCGCCAGCGCACGGCTGGCAAGCCGTTCTGGTCGGGTTCAGAGGTACTCGACATTGCCGTCGATGCTGATGGCCTGCCCGGTCACGTTGTGCGCGGCGGGCGAGCAGAGAAACAGCGCCATGGCGGCCACATCGTCAGGGGGCGTCATGCGGCGCAGAGAGATTTTTTTCAGCGTCTGCTCCAGCATTTCGGGTTCGGAGATGCCCAGTTGTTTGGCGCGGTCATGGATCACCCGGTCCTGACGCGGGCCTTCGATGATGCCCGGCAGCAGCGCATTGACGCGGATGTCCCGCTCACCCAGTTCGGCAGCCAACGATTTCATCAGCCCGATGATGGCCCATTTGGTGGCCGCATACGGGGTCCGCCAGGCATACCCCAAGCGGCCCGCGACCGATGAAATGTGAATGATGTGCGCGTGTTCCGACTTAACCAGCAGGGGCACCGCATGATGCGCGAAGCGGTACTGCGCATTGAGGTTGATGTTGATCGACTGCTCCCACTCGGTCTCGGTGATTTTTTCGATCCCGGTGGTGGGGCCTGCGATCCCGGCATTGTTGATCAACACATCCAGCCCGTTTGCCCACTCGCGCTGCAGGTCGAACACACGCTGGACCTCGGCGGCATTTGACACGTCAGCCTGGGTTGCGAGCGCTTGTGGGTAGCGCTCGCGAAAAGCCGCAACCGCTTGCTCACTGACATCACACACGTGCACCTTCGCCCCGGTCTCCAGATAAGCCGCAGCAATCACTTCGCCAATGCCAGCGGCCCCACCGGATATCAGCACCTTCAACCCGGAGTAGGGGATGAGTCGTTTCACAATGCTCATAGCTTCGTACCTGTCTTATTGTTGTATCGGACGTTCTTCCCGGGTCATCACAGCCTGCCCCAGAAATGTAGCGCTAGTGATATGTGATCACAGTTTGTTTGTCAATGTGAAATCCGCCCTCCACCTCGGCCATTGCCCCACCCTTGGTCAGTCCCCGATACTAAGGCCGTGTTGTTCACTTAAGAGCAGCACTGCTTATCAGGGGGCGCGGGCTTGCTCGCGACGGTCTTCAGAGCGCCTCATTTACCCAGTAAATACGCATCATCGTTACCGACCTTCGCGAGCAAGCCCGCGCCCACAAAAGCGCAAAACCCCCACCCTCATCGAGAAAAGCTGTGCTCAGAAACGTTACGGACATGGATTTGCGGCTGCTGCGCATTTTCGCCACGGTGGTCAAATGCGGCGGGTTCACGGCTGCCCAGGCTGAGCTGAACATGAGCCAGTCGAACATCAGCACACATATTTCCGGCCTGGAAAAACGCCTGGGCTATCGCATTTGCGAGCGCGGCAAGGGCGGGTTTCGCGTGACCGAAAAAGGCCAACGGATTCTCAAGGCGTCGTCGGTGTTGTTCAGTGCGGTAGATGCGTTTCGCAATGAGGCCCAGGACCTGGCCGGGCGGTTGGTGGGGGATCTGTATCTGGGGCTGGCGGACAATATCGCGACATTGCCAACGGCCCGCATCGACGCGGCCATCGCACGCTTTTATCAGCGTGAACACGACATGCATTTGCACATTTTCGTGAACTCGCCCACGGAACTGGAACGGGCGGTGATCGACGGGCAACTGGATATCGCCATTTCCTATTTCAGCCGCCCGCTGCCGACCTTGACGTATCAGCCGCTGTACTCGGAGGAAATCGGCATTTTCTGCGGTCAGGCGCACCCGCTGTTCGAGGTCGAGACGCCGAGCCTGGCCCAGCTTCAGGCCTGTGACTGGATCCGCCATGGCTTCTTGCCCGTCGATCAGGTGCTGCCCATCGCCCCGGATCGTGCATCGGCCACCGCGCATCACATGGAGGCGGTCGCCCATGGCGTGCTGGCCGGCACCCATCTGGGCTATCTGCCAGCGCATTACGCGCGGGCCTGGCTGCAGAACGGGCAGATGCGCGCCCTGCAGCCCGCGACACTACGCTATGACGTGCAGCACAGCATGATCACCCATGCTGGCCACCCGCAAAGCGAGGCGGTCCGTGCCTTTATTGCCGACCTGTTGCTTGAGCACGGGCTGTGAGCCGCGCCTCAGCCCAGGCAGCGGGTCACGTGTTTGACCGACTGGTAGGCTGACAAACCCCAAGGGCCGAGTTCACGACCGATGCCGCTGCCCTTGGTCCCGCCCCAGGATGTTTCCACGAACACCGCCTGGATCGAGTTGATCCATACATGGCCCACTTCCAGTGCCTGCGCCACGCGCTCGGCGCGTTCCAGATCGGCGCTGATCACCGTGGCCACCAGGCCGAAGCGGCTGTCGTTGGCCAGGGCCAAGGCCTGTTCTTCTGAACTGAAGCGATGACTGCACAGCACCGGCCCGAAAATTTCTTCGCTCCACAGGCGGCTGTTCAGCGGCACGTCGGTGTAGAGGGTCGGGCTGACGAACCAGCCCGGGTCGCACCAGGCCTTGGCGCCAGTCGCAAGGTGCAAGCCTTCATCGCGGGCGATGGCAAAGTACTCACTCACCTTGGTCCATTGCGCCTGGCTGGTCAGTGGGCCCATGTCCACTTCACCGTTCAGCGGGTTGCCCACGCGCAGGGTCTCAAATGCGCTCTGCAAGCGTTGGGTCAGCGCATCGGCAATGCTCTCGTGGACCAGCAGCCGCGAAGTGGCCGAGCACATTTGGCCGCTGTTCCAGCAAATCCCGGCCACGATCCATTCAACGGCCTGATCGAGGTCGCAATCCTCAAACACCACAATGGCCGACTTGCCGCCCAGTTCCAGTGTGATCGGGCGGCAATGCGCGGCAGCGCTGTGCATCACCTGCGTGCCCACGGCGTTGCTGCCGGTGAACGACAACTTGTCCAGACCCGCATGATTGCTCAGCGCAATGCCGGTCTCGGCCTTGCCGCAGACGATATTCAACACACCGGCGGGCAAGCCCAACGCATCGGCAATCTGGCCATAGGTCTGCTCGATCAGCGGGGTGACCTCCGAAGGCTTGAGCACCACCGTGCAGCCTGCCGCCAGAGCCGGGGCCAGCTTCCAGGCGCTGGTCACCAAGGGGAAGTTCCACGGCACGATCAGGCCGACCACGCCCACCGGTTCCAGTCGCGTGTGGGAGGTAAAGCCGGGCACCGCCAGCGGGACTTCAGGGTTGGGGTTCTCTGCCAATTTATCGGCCAAAGTCGCGTAATAGCTGAAGGTCGCGACTGCATCGTCAATGTCGACTTCGGCCTCATGGCGGGGTTTGCCGTTGTTCTGCATCTGCAGGGCGATCAAGGCTTCGCGGCGCTGCTGGAGCTGTTCAGCGAACCCCCTCAGGTAACCGGCGCGGGTGGCCGCATCAACCTGCCGCCACGCGGGCAGGGCCTGACGCGCTGCCGCGACAGCTTGATCCACCTGATCAGCGCTGGCGCTCATCAGCTCGGCAATCGGCTGGCCCAAAGACGGATCGTACACGGTGATCTGCTCGGCGCCTTCGCCTGTGAGCCAGTTTGCGTTGATGTACTGTGCTTGTTTCATACGTTGACTCCCGGCAGGACGCCGTGCACTGCGTTAATGAAAATCTGGCTGTAATCGGCTGCACTGAGCGGGCAGGCGTTGGTGTCCGAAGAGGACGTGTCAGCGAGTGCCTGCTCACCCACCCACACGGCGGCCTCGTCATCCAGGCCGATTTCTGCGAGCGAATGGGCGATCCCCAGGCGTTGGCGCAACTGCAACACCCAGTGGAGAAAACCGTCGAAATCGGGTTGATCCAGTTCCAGGTAACGCGCCAGCCGGGCGATGCCTTCACTGATTGTCGGGCGGTTGGCGACCAGCACATAAGGCAGCAGGATCGCGTTCAGCAGTCCGTGATGTTTGTGGTAGCGCGCACCCAGCGGGTGGGCGAGGGCGTGCACGCCGCCCAGGCCTTTTTGAAACGCCACCGCGGCCATCGCCGACGCCACCAGCATGCCTTCGCGGGCCACCAGGTCTTGGCCATCGTGATAGGCGTTGCACAAGTGTTGCTGGATCAGGCGAACCCCTTCCACCGCCACCCCGCAAGACATCGGGTGATACAGCGGCGAGCAAAAGGCTTCAATGTGATGGGTCAACGCGTCCATGCCGGTGGCAGCGGTCAGCGCGGGCGGCAAGCCACGGGTCAGGATAGGATCAAGAATCACGCTGGCCGGCAGCATTTTAGGGTGGCTGACCACCCGCTTGATGTTCAGCTCGCTGAGGGTGAGCACCGCTTCACGGCCCAGTTCCGAGCCTGTGCCCGCAGTGGTCGGCAAGGCGATCAGCGGTGGCAGTTCGAGGGGAGGAAAGTCGCCCAGTGTCGGGTAGTTTTCCATCACCGTAGACCACTGGTAACGCTCCAGACCTTGCGCGTCGACGGCCGCCAGGCTGATGCCCTTGGCCGCGTCCATGGCACTGCCGCCGCCCAGGGCGATCAGCGAGTCATGCTGGCCGGCCTTGAACACGGCGACGCCCTTGGCCACATCGCCCAGGCTCGGGTTGCTGGCGATATCGCTGAACACCGCGAACTGGATCTGGGCGTGCTGCAAATGCGCCTGGATCAGCGCCATCGGCTCCAGCGTCAGCATGCCGGGGTCGGTGACCAGCAGCGGGTTGCGCATGCCCAACAAGGTGCAGCGTTCGGCCAACACAGCCAGCGCATCGGGCCCGCAGAAAATCTCTGTCGGGTAGTTCCAATAGTGAATAGCAGACATCTGACACTCCAAACAGCGAGGCCCGGGGTTGAGGGGCCTCGCACCATACAAAGACGTTAAACAGGCCGCAATTGAGGGGTGGCCCGCAGGTAAGGCTTGGCCCGGAACATATAAATCAGGCCCAGCACCGCGAGCACCGAAAACACCAGCACCACCGCCCACACCTGAAACCACGGCGCACCCGGTGGCGCCAGCGACTCACGCGGCCAGGCGACGTTGATGCTCTCGAACACCAGCCAGCAGAACGCTGCAATATTGACCGGCAAGCCCCAGCGCCCCAGGCTGAACGTCCCCGGTTCGGCTTTCCAGCGGTTGTTCAGGCGGGCGAGCAGGGCACAGGTGACCACAATCAAAAACACCAGGAAGAAGCCGCCGCTGCCGAAGGCGATCAGCGTCCCTACCGCCGTGGCATTGAGCCCCAGCGCCAGACCGAAACTGGCGAACAGCGTGCAAAACACCATGGCCGCAAACGGCACCTTGCGCTTGTCCACCTTACGTAGCAGGGCCGAAGCGGGCAGCATGTTGTCCCGCGCCATGCCGAACACGGCACGCCCGATGTACGTCTGAACCGAGACGATGCACGCGATAAACGCCACCAGCACCACGGCCACAAACGGCTGTTCGGACCACGCACCAAAGGCGTCGACTACCGCGGGTGTGACCGGATCGATGACCTGGCCCGAGACCATGGCCGCGGTGTTGGTGTATGACAGCGTCACGGCGAAAGCCGTCAGCATCACGGTCAGGCCGACCAGAATCATCGAGCGCAAAATCGCCCGGGGCGTAGAGGTGCGGGCGTCGGCCGTCTCTTCCGAGACTTGCGAGCAGGCATCGAACCCCAAAAATGCCCAGCCACCCACCGCCATCGCCGTCAGAAAACCGGAGAGGTAAGAGCCGTCGGATGCTTGCGTAGAGGACAGCCCCTCGAACAGCAGAGACAGCGAGTGATTGCGGAAAAACAGCAGCAACAACACCCCGATGCCAATCGACGCAATCGCTTCAGCAATGATCCCGGCGTTCACGAAATACTTCAGCGGGTTGATGCCGAACAGATTCACCCCCAGCCCGAGCACCAGCAGCACTGCGCCACTGAACACCTGAGCATTTGCCGAGGGCGGCTCGCCGGTGAAAAACAGCCATAACCAGAACCCGCCCAGATAAGACACGGTGGTCAGCGACGCCAGCGCGGAGGCCAGGTACATAAACCCCGTAAACCACGCCCAACGATCCCCGGCCAGACGCTTGACCCACTGATAACAGCCGCCTGCGAGCGGATACTGCGACGCCAGCTCGGCATACACCAACGCCACCAGCAACTGCAACGCCAGGCACAGCGGCACGATCCAGACCCAGGACGGCCCGGCATTCATAGCGCCGAGCGACATCACCGAATAGATCCCGACCACCGGAGAAACCGTCGCGAAACCGACCGAAAAAGAAGACCACAGCGACAGACCGCGATGCAGCTCCTGGGCATAGCCCTGGCTGTGCAACAGCGATTCATCGGCGTTAGGGCGCAGAGGAGAGTTCATAACCCGCCTCCGACAGAAGAGTGGGCACAATGGCCGGCACGGTTAAATGCGTGAGGTGAAGACATAAGAATTCCTTGGTCGGCAGACACATTATTTTTAGGATCGCCTTGCTCAGGCGTACCGACGAACGCCTCCTTCTACGAGGAGTGGGCGCAGCATAAAGCAGCCAAACATTTGTAAAAATTCATATGTTTGTAGGCTGGCTTCTGGATTTCTATATGTTTGAAGTGGGCGTGTTATATCCCAGTTTTTGTTTGACGAGTGCTACGCGGTTGTGTGCACAGCAACCCTTCGTACCTCGTCAGCGACTAAACGGGCGGGGCGCAAACGGTAGGAGCGAGCTTGCCTCGCGATCTTTTGATCTTGACTTGCCCTCTTCAACGACATCTCTGATCGGCAACCCGGCGGCCCACATCGCCGCCTTTGTGCCTCGTCACCGACTACAAGAGCCGCGCTTTATTCAGAGAGGTAGACCAATACATGGTTTGAACAAGAATATGCGGATGACTTTCTAATGGTTCCCATTCATCCATGAAAGTAAAACCCTGCTTCAGATAGAATCTTGAAGCTCTTGCGTTCTCTGGCGCTACGTCAAGGAAAACCCCGTCAAAGCCTTGGATTGTCGCTCGCGCTTTGACTTGATCAACCAGTCGAGCTGCTATGCCTGAACCTCTCGCTGCAGGCTCTATCCACATGCCGATCAAGTTATAGCGACCCGTACTGCTCACTGCAGCGCCGATCATCCCGATAGGCCTTTCGTTGTCAAAGGCTAGCCAGAACGCCGTTCCTGTTGACGATGCTCGATCTTTCCACTGTTCATCCGTGTAGTGGGCAGCCGTATGGTAATTCACACCGAACGCAGTGGGCGTGTCTAAAAGCGCGGCCAGCCGGATCTGCTTCAACAACATCCAGTCTTTTGTTTCTGTCAGTCGAATCTCCATACGCCCTGTACATCCTCCTAATTCAGGTTTCACCTAGAAATTCCATTCTTCAGCCCAAACCAATCGGCAGAACGGTCCGCCGAGCGTTGCATTGTGATGCGCAACAATGTCCTGAGCATTCATCACCGGCGTATCAGCACAGGTATGACCATCGGCAATGAGGACCGCATCAAAGCCAAGATCACGCGCCGCACGACACGTGCTGTCAACGCAGTATTGAGTTTTCATGCCGGTGATTACTACACCCGTCGACCCGTGAGCTCGTAAGTTGTCTGCCAGGTCGGTCATCGCGAAGGCGTTGGGGCGGCGTTTCTCGAATACCACCTCGCCACCCTGAAGCTTCAGTTCCTGCACGATCATCGTCAGCGGACTGCCGGGTTCGATGGGTGAACCCACCGGCCCGATATGACGCGCAAGAAAAATCGGCGCGCCTGCGCTGCGGGCCTTGTCCATCAGACTATTCAGGGTCTCCAGCAATGCTTCACCGCGCCAAGGCTTTTCCGGGCCGTGAACCAGTCCGACTTGCATATCGAGAATCAACAGAGCGTGCATGAGGTGAATTTCCTTGCGTGTGAGCCAGCAACACAAGGGCATAAAAAAGGCCCTGTCCATTGCTGGCGGGCCTTTGAAGTTCGTCTGTTATCTGCTCACGACACTTCTCACGCTCCGCTTTCAGCGGTCGTGGTGGTGGTAGTCGAGGTGAGGCAATGATTAGTCATAAATTGACACTAGCAATATCGTTACAGACTGGCAAGGCGCAAGCGGCCCTATACGGCAACCCTGCGGCCCACATCGCCGCCTTTGTGCCCAGCATTAAATCTCACCCCTCGAAAGCCGCCGTTCAACCTGTCTCACCTAAAGTCTCTACAAGGTCTATCCACCTCGACTGTCTTGCTTTTTCATCCTTCAGGTAAAACCGATGAGTAAACGGCCGCTCGTTAACCCGCTCTTACTGGCAATGTCTATCCTGATAAGCGCCCCAGCCATGGCGGCGCCCTGGTGCACGAGCACCAACCCCAACCCCGGGCAGCTTGGGCAGTTACGCAATCAGGTGAATCAGCAGTTGTTGCCGCAGTCCCGCGCGGTTGCGCGGGTGCATACCGAAGGGACGCTGCCGCATCAGGGCATCCGGGATCAGAGCCTGGAGGCCAAGAAGGACTGGCCGCTGATGCGCGACTTGGCGTTGTTGTGGCAAAAGCAGCATCAGCCGGCCGATTTGCAGGCGCTCTCGCGGTTGCTTAACGATTGGGGCACTCGCTACAAGCCGAGTTTCAATCCGGTCGACGAGACGGAACTGGATGCCTATATCGATGCGTATTCCATGACCCGCGACGACTTGCCGCCGCCCGTGCGTAATGTGGCGGCGCGGTTTATCCGGGCGTTGGGCGAGGGGTATCTCAATCAGATGGAGCACAACGCCAAGCCGGGCGATGGCCGCTGGATCAATAACTGGAACTCGCACCGGGTCAAGCTGGCGACGCTGTCGGCGGTGGCGCTGGACGATCCGGGGATGTTCGCGCGGGCGAGGGCGCAGTTCATTGTCCAATTGGGGCGCAATCTGCAGCCGGGCGGTTTGACGGTGGATTTTCAACAGCGTGACGCGCTTCATTATGTGGTCTACGACCTGGAGCCCTTGACCCGAGCCGCCATGGCAGCGCGTCTGCGCGGGCAAAACTGGCTGGTGTTCAAAGGCGCCTCGGGCGCGAGTCTGGAGAACGCTCTGGATTGGCTGGCGCCTTTTGCGAAGGGTGACCTGACGCACGAAGAATTCGTGCACTCGCACGTCAAATTCGATTATCAGCGCCGTGATGCAGGGGAGAGCGGCTATTCAGGTCTCTGGAACCCGCAGTCAGCCTCTGGCCTCTATGCGATGGCAACGCTGCTGAACCCCAAATATGCCGCCGTGTCCCAACACCTGCACCCGATGGGCGGCTGGATGGCCGCGTGCTGGGGGCGTTAAGTTAAAAAGCCCCGCCGGGCAATGCTCGGCGGGGCTTTTTCTTAACAGAAGGGGCGTTTACGGCCGCATCAAGGGTTCAATCCCGATCCATTTCTTGACCGGTTGATAGCACGTCTTCATCGGCGGGATATCGACCTTGTGGCCGCCCACGTCCATCGACCCCAAATGGATGGTCCATTTTGAATTGGCGTTGAATTTCTCGGTGGGGAAAATGATGTAAACCGAGCCGTAATGGCTGTTGTTAGTGATTCGCGGGATGCGTCGGTGGACTTCATCGCTGTTGATGTCATACGGCGAAGGGCGCGCGGTTCTTTCGTAGAACATCGGGTAGTCGTAGGTCTCGTCATCGCCCAGATACACTTCGGGCAGGGCTTTGACCTGCGAGCCGTCATCCAGCGTGATGTATGCCTGGCGGCTATCGTAGAGGATCGGCACCGCGGGTTCGCCGCTGCTTGAGCGTGCAGGGCGTTGGCGACCTTTGTTGTAGGCGATCAGTTGCACGTAAAAGTATCGGCGCGAATAGGTTTCACCCGGGAAGGTCTTGCTCACGCCTTGCTCGAACGGGCGATCTGAATACTGGGCGGCGTGATCGTATAAGTACGTTTCAAGCATGATGGTTTTCTGGCCATCGGCTCCCGGCACTTTGAATTGATAGTCGGACTGGCACAGGTCGGCGTAAGCAGAACGCTCGCGCGGCCAAGGCAGGCAAGCTCCCAGCGAGGCGGCAAGTAGCACGAGCAGGGTGGTTTTCAGGCTTTTCTCAAATGGCATGGCTGGCCTTTAGTCCTTTATCTGGGGCTGTTCAATCGCTTTGCCTTTTGACAGATCCGGTTCAGAAAAGGTCACGCCCTCACCCCAACCCTCTCCCAGAGGGAGAGGGGGCTGATTGGTGTCGCTTACAAGCCGTACCTCGGTAAAGCCCCCTCGCCTAGAGGGAGAGGGGGCCGATTGGTGTCGCTCCCAAGCCATACCTCGTTAAAGCCCCCTCGCCTAGAGGGAGAGGGCCGACTGGTGTTGCTCGCAAGCCGTACCTCGGTAAAGCTCCCTCTCCCTCCGGGAGAGGGTTGGGGTGAGGGGCTTTTGCTCCAAAGGCTTACCAGCGATAACGCGCCGTCGCCAGGAAGGTCCGTTGCGGGCCGTAGTAGCAGGTGTCGAGGAAGTAGCAGTTGTTGGCGATGTAGCTCTTGTTGGTCACGTTGTCGACGTTGAGCTGCAGGTTCCAGTGCGCATCCAGCTGGTAGTGGATCATGCTGTCCACCAGGGTGTAGCCGGGCGTTTCGCGCACTTGCGAGTAGTCGTCGTTGTAGTCTGGCCGGCCACTGACGTAGCGCACGCCAACGCCGTAGCCCAAGCCTTTGAGCTGGCCGTCCTGGTGGGTGTAGTCCGCCCAGGCCGAGGCGCTGTGCCGTGGGTTGGTGGTGCCCCAGCTGTCGGTGAAGCGGGTGCCTTCCTTGCCAGGAACGTTGTCTTTGGTCACACGCGCATCGAGGTAGGTGTAGCTGGCGGTCAGGTCAAGGCCGGGCGTCGGGGTGTATTTGCCTTCCAGCTCCAGGCCTTTGGATTCCACTTCGCCGGTCTGGATCATGATCCGCGTGTCGATCGGGTCAGTGGTCACCATGTTTTTCTGCACGATGTCGAACACCGCCGCCGTCAACAGCAGGTCGCTGCCAGGCGGCTGGTACTTGATACCCACTTCGTGGCTGGTGCCGGTGGTGGCCTTGTAAGGTTTGCCGTTGGCGCTGTTCGCAGTGGTCGGCAAGAACGATTCGGCGTAGCTGTAGTATGGCGCCAGACCGTTATCGAACAGGTACAGCAGGCCCGCCTGCCAGGTGGTAGCGCCTTGGTCCAGGCTACCGCCGACCTTGCGGCCGTTGTTGTCCACGTTAACGTCGGTCTTGGCCTGGTCGTGGCGCACGCCCACACGGGCAATCCAGTGATCGTCGATTTTCACCTGATGCTGGGCGTAGGCGCCGAGCTGCTCCACATCGATCACACGTTTGTAAGGCACCGTCGGCTTGGCTGTCGGGGTGACGGCACTTGGGTTGTTCAAGTCCAGCGGGGAGGCCGGGCCGCTCAACTGACGGTTGTTGCCGCGCTGCCAGGTGTAATCGAAACCGACCAGGCTGGTGTGCTCGATGCCGGGGGTGTCGAAGGTCGCCTGCAACTGGTTATCGAAGCTGTAGACGTCACTGTTGAACTTGTAGATGCCCGCATCACGGAACAACACGGCGGATGTGTCCGGGTCGATCCAGCCGAGGCTGCGCACCGCTTTGGCATCGTAGCTACCGGTGTCGACGCGCACGTTTTGGCGGTACAGCCAGGTGTCGTTGAAGCGATGCTCAAACAGGTAGCCCAGGGAGTATTGATCGCGCTTGAACGTGTTGAAGTTCGGGTCGCCACCGAAGAAGTGGTGCGACAAATACCCCGTAGGCCCGCTCACCAGCGAACCTTTGGCCGGCAGCCAGGTGCCCCAGCCGCTGGTGTCGTGCTGATAGCTGGAGAGCAAGGTCAGGCTGGTGTCGTCGTTGCGGAAGGTGATGGCCGGGGCGACGTACACATGGTCGTCGACCGCATGGTCAATTTGCGCCTGGCTGTCGCGCACGTTCAGGGTCAAGCGGCCCAGCACGGTGCCGCTGTCGTTCAACGCGTCATTCAGGTCCAGGCGCGCCTGTTTGTTGTCGTAACTGCCGTAACCCAGTTGCACCTCATGGAAAGGCTCGTCGCTGGGGCGTTTGGTGACGATGTTGATCATCCCGCCCGGCGCGTTTTGGCCATACAGCACCGACGCCGGGCCTTTGAGGATTTCCACGCGCTCCAGGCCATACGAGTCGGCGCGCCCGAACATGCTGTTGCTGGACGAACGCAGGCCATCGCGGAACATGCCCAACTGCGACATAGTGAAGCCGCGCACGGTCAGCCAGTCGTAACGCGGGTCATCGCCGTAAAAACCGGCACTCACACCGGCGCTGTAGCGCAACGCCGAGCTCAGGTTCTGCGCGCCCAGGTTGTCCATTTGCTCACGGGTCACCACCGAAATCGCTTGCGGGGTTTCCAGCAGCGGGGTGTCGGTCTTGGTGGCCGTGGTGGAACGGCGCGCGACAAAGCCTTTGTCACTGGAAATGCTGTCTTGGGTAAACCCGGCCTGTGCGCCGCTGATGGTGGTGGCCGGCAAGTCATGCGCACCGCCCGGCAGCACGGTGTAGGCGCCACTGGCGGTGGTGGTGAACATCAGGCCGCTGCCAGCCAGCGCCTGGTTGATGGCTTGCGCGGTGCTCATCTGGCCTTGCACCGCCGGAGCGCGTTTGCCGGCAATGAGTGAGGGGTTGACCGATAGCACCTCGCCGGTTTGATGGGCGATGGTGCTCAAGGTTTCGCCAAGGTCACCTGCAGGAATGTTGAATGCTTGTGCAACCGTCGCAGAGGCGTCGCCATCTGCCAGGGCATGGGACACAAACGGGACAGTTGCCATGGCGATCGCGACGGCAAGCAGGCAAGGACGAATCTGCAGGTTGGGCATGTAAGCGGGCTCGTGATAAGTGTGTTTTCAGTAACCAAGACCCGCTACCTGAAAAACCCCCTCAACTTTTTAAACTTTTTTTTTACGCGTGGGCCGGGCGGACATCCACCGTGGTCAGCCAGAAACCATGGCGGGTCACTTGCACCGGCAACGTCTCGGCCAAGGTGCGCAAGGTGCGGTCACTGTCATCCAGCGCGAAGACCCCATACACCCGCAACCGGGCCGCCTCGGGGCTGATGCGCAACAGCCCGGCGCGATAAGGGCGCAGGGCATCGATCAATTGCCCCAGCGGCTCATCGCGCACGTCGATCCGGCCTTCCACCCAGTCAACCCGGCTGCGCCAGCTCGGAGGTTGCGGGTCGATGCGTTGTTCGGTGAAGGCAAACACTTGCCCGGCCTCAATGGTTTGCCGGCGACCCGCATGGTTGGTGAGCAGCACACTGTGCTGTTGCACCGAGGCCAGACTGCCAGCCTCGTCCTTGCGCACCATGAACTGTGTGCCCAGCGCGCGAACCGTGCCGTCACCGGAGTCGACGATAAAGGGCCGCGCGGCATCCCGGGCCACCTCGACCTGCACCGCGCCCTCGTGCAGGATCACCCGGCGTTGCAGTGAATCAAACAGAATATCCACCACCGTGCGCGCATCCAGACTCAGGCGGCTGCCATCGGCCAGGGTCAGTGTGCGGCGCTCGCCCGTGGCGGTGCGCTGGTCGGCAAGCAGGCCGCTCAAAGGCGTCATACGCTGGGTGACACCTGCCGTCACCAGCCCCAGCACCAGGGCAAGCCCGCCGCCCAATGCCCGGCGCCGTGAAGGCGAAGGCAACGAACGCAGGCTGTCACTGGCCACTTTCAATTGGCCGGGGCTGCGCCGTTCGGCTTCCTGCAAGGCCGACATCGGTGTGCTCAACAGCGTGTTGACCCGGCGCCAGGCGTTGGCATGTTCGGGGTCGGCGCTTAGCCAGCGCTCGAATGCCTGATGGGGTGAACTGCCCGCCTGCGCGGATTCGAGGCGCAGTAACCAATCCACCGCTGCGCGATTGACGGCGTCCGTCTGGCGAGCGTTCATGCGTGCGGGGTTTTCAGGCAGTGCAGGAAGGCTCGACGCAAATCACGCTCAACCGTGGCCAGGGAAATCCCCATGGCGTCGGCAATCTGCGGTTGCGTCAGGCCGTCCAGGCGATGCAACAGGAAACAACTGCGGGCGCGAACCGGCAAGCCATCGAGCAACTGATCAATAATTTCCAGCGCTTCACGCACCAGCGCCATGTCTTCTTCAGACGGCATGAACTCCGGCTCCAACCCCGCCAGTTCGTCTTGATAGGCGCGCTCCAGCATCCGCCGACGAAACACATTGTTGAGCAGGTTGCGGGCGATGGTGGTGAGAAAGGCCCGGGGTTCTTGCAGCGCCGTCAGCTGGCGCGAGGTCAGGGCACGCACGAATGTGTCTTGCGTCAGGTCGGCGGCATCATGCGGGCAGTTCAACTGCCGGTAGAGCCACGCACGCAGCCAGCGATGGTGATCGCTGTAAAGGTCGGTCAGGACGGTTCGGGAATCGCCAGAGCTGAGCACGTGAACACCTGAAATGAATGGTAACTAATCTCATTATCTTTTGTGCTCGCGTTAAAAAGCAATTGCCGGCTGTAGATCTTTATAGGAGCTTGCCTCGCGATCTTTTGAACGTTCAAACAATCGCGAGGCAAGGCGGGGGATTCAGCCGATCTCGTTCAGCTTCGGTATCAGCAACTCGGCCACGTGTCTGGCTTCGTCGATCAGTGGCCAGCCCGACATGATCAACGCCGTCAGCCCTGCCTGCTGGTGATACGCCTCGACGTTCTGCGCGATGCCGTCTGCGTCACCCACCAGATACGCCGCCGATGACCCGGTGCCGAAAATATCCAGCGAAGACCACGCACTCATACCGGCAAACAGGCTGTTTTCCAGACGCAAAGACTCCAGCGGCGGCAGTTGGCCCTTGAGGATGTAATCCACCCATTCCTGACGCTGAGCATCCGGCGCGCGGTAGCTGGCCAGGGTTTGCTCCCCCTTGCTGCGGCGTGCCACGACTTCTTCCAGCTTGCTGCGCAACAGGTCGACGCCGGTGGTTTCGAACAGTGCATAAAACGCTTTTTCAGCTTCGGCGCGGGTCTTGCGCACGGTCACGCTGGTGAGTGCGCCCATGTCTGCGAATTCACGGCCCTGGCTGTGGGCCGAAGCGCGGGCGGCGTCGAAGCGCTCTTTGATGAGGCCGATTTCGCGCAGCATCAGCAGGTACACGTCGACCACTTTGCCCGCATGCTCAACCCCGGCCTTGGACTCGCCCGTGCCCCACAGCGGCACGCCGTTCGGCTGCACGGGCTCCAGGCTGAAGCGGGTGTTGGGGAACAGTGACGGGTTACCGGCCAGATAATGCGCCTGGAACTCTTTCCAGTAATGCTCGGCGCTTTTATAGCGGTCGTCGTGACCGGCCGTGAGGTTGTAAGTCTTGGCCCGTTCTTCGCGGCCATTGATGTGGTTGAACAACAAACGCCCGCCGCTGAGTTTTTCGAAGGTCAGGGCTTGTTCAGCCAGCAACTTGGGCGACGTCATGCCGGCGTAGGCGGCGACCAGAAAGCGCATCTTTTGGGTAAAGCCCACGACCGAGGTGGCGGACACCAGCGGGTCGTTTGGCCAGGTGGCCACCAGCGCGCCGTAAAAGCCGCCCTGATCGATGGTTTCAGCCAGCCGGCGGTAGCGCTCGAAATCCACCGGGAAGAAGCCGTCTTCCATCCACGGGTAATGACCGTCGGCCATGCTGAGGTACCAGAGTGCTTTAATTGCCATCAGTCGTGTTCCTGCTTCAAGTGTTCAAAATCGGGTGTGTTGCCAAGTGCATGGGCAGTGACGGATCAGCCGACCATTCGCACAGTGAGCCGTCGTAGACACTTACGTGGTCGACGCCTGCCACCGCTAACGCCAGGGCAAAGCCCGCCGCCGTGATGCCGCTGCCGCAATACAGCACCCATTCAATGCCGGGACGGTTGATAAACGGCTGCAACGTTTCCAGCAGCGCAGGGCGGGGGATAAACGTGTGGGTGTGCGGGTCGATCAGCTCCTTGTAAGGCAGGTTGAGGCTGGTCGGGATATGGCCGGGGCGCGCATATTTGCTTTCTTCGCCGCGAAACACCGGGCGGCGCAATACGTTGACCAACTGGGCGTTGTGTTGCCCGGCTATCACCTGTTGCACGTAAGCGCGATCGACGAAAAAGCCCGGCTGCGAAACCGCCGTAAAGTCGCCGGGGTTGACGGGTTCGGGCGTGGTGTCCAGCGGCAAACCGCGAGCCAGCCACGCACGCCAGCCGCCTTCCAGCACACAGGCCTGGGCGTGGTCAAAGCTTTTCAGCAACCACCAGACTCGTGCAGCCCATATGCCGTTTTCACGGTCGTAGATCACCACCTTGCGCTCATTGCTTACCCCCAACGCGCGCATGGCCGCGCCGAAGGCCTGGGCGTCGGGGCGGGTATAAGGAAACGCCGCCGTCGCATCAGACAACTGCTGGCTCAGATCGGCAAAACGCGCGCCGGGCAGATGGCCCGCCGCATACGGTTCACGCAGCCCTTTGGCACTGGCTTCAAGCACGGTCCAGTGGTCTGGTTGGGCCAACAGCGCATCAATGCTGAGTAAAGGGCTGGTCATACACCTGTCCTGAAAAGCCAAAAACCCTGTAGGAGCGGGGGTGGGGGGGGGGGGGTTTTTTTTTTTAAAATATGGGGGGGCGCGGCGGCCCAA